>NZ_BMMU01000038.1 GCF_014646095.1 Streptomyces lacrimifluminis
CGCATGACGTCAATCGCCAAGGCCGTCCTCACCCTGGAGCGGCACCGCTGAAAACCCTCACTGTCTCAGCGTCGCGGTGCGTTCGAGCCAGTCCATGGCCGATGATCGTAGTGTGCTCCGTGTGCTCCGTGCGGACCATGGCAATTGCCAACGTAAGAGTCCGATTCGGTTGTCGGCTCGGACGGCGGCATTGCGCGTGATCAACAACCCTCGTGTCATGGCAACCTGCGTGCTGACACAGCCTTTTGGAGCCGGAGGTACACCGCCCGTGGCGGCGAAGAGCAATCCCACCGTCAGGAGACGCCGGCTCGGGGCCGAGCTTCGCCGGCTGCGTGTGGCCAGTGGGCTGAAGAGCGTGGAAGTGGCTGAGCGGCTCATGGTCTCCCAGCCCAAGATCAGTCATCTGGAGAACGGCAACCGTGCCATCAGCCCCCGAGACGTGCGCGACCTGTGCGCGATCTACGAAGTGACGGACCAGCAGGTCATCGACTCCCTGACCGAGATGGCCAGGGAATCCGGCGGGCGGGGCTGGTGGCACACCTACGGCGACCTCTCCGACAGTGTCTACATCGGCCTGGAGACAGACGCCGCTTCCCTGCACACTCACGCACCCATGGTGGTGCCCGATCTGCTGCAGACCCCCGCGTACGCCCAGGCTGTCATCGAGGAAACGATCCCTCGGCTCACTGCCGAACAGGCCGCCACACGCCTCAAGGTGCGGCTGCGCCGCCAGCACCGGATCTACGCCCCGGCCTGTCCGCTGCGCTTGTGGGCCGTCCTCGACGAATCGGTACTGCGCCGTGTCGTCGGCGGCCCGGACGTCATGCGTGAGCAACTGGAGCATCTGAAGGCGCTCAGCGCGGAGCCGCATGTGAGGGTGCAGGTCCTTCCCCATACGGCGGGCGCTCACCCGGGCCTGTCAGGACAGTTCTCCATCCTGCGGTTCGCCGACGGTCCCGAGGCAGGGGTGGTGTACCTGGAACGGTTCGCCAGCGACCTCTATCTGGAGAAGCCGTCCGACGTGGAGAACTACGGCGTGATCCACGACCACCTCCGGACCCTGGCCCTCACCCCGGACAGCAGCCGCGATCTCATCACCGACACCACCAAGACGTACATCGACGCCCCGACCCGGCCCTGAGTGCCGTCGGCCGGGGCCCCGCCTCAGCCGGCCGGTTCGCTCTGCGCAGGCACCGGTGCACGGAGTGGGCGGTCCGCCTCCGCCGTCTTTCCGGAACCCGCCCCCTGAGCCGTGCGCTGCCACAGCCGTCCCAGAGCCCGGTAGAAGCGGTCCGGCAGGAAGACGGCGTCGGCGATGATCATCGCGCCGGAGAAGAGAGGCAGTCCCATGAGTACCGCGATCCCCAGGTGCATGCCCAACAGCATGGTCAGGACCGGGTACTTGAGCCGCCCGAACAGGACGAACGGGAAGGCGACCTGCAACAGCACCGTCAGGTAGCAGGCGACGGAGATCAGTACGTCGTGCTCGTCCACCATGAGGGAGAGCCCGGGCCAGGGCCGGAACAGGTCGAGGTTCAGGACGTAGTGGAGGGCGGTGCCGTTGCCCCAGGATCCGCCCTGCACCTTGTACAGACCCGCGGACCCGTAGAGGAAACAGACCTGGGCCGCGATGACGAACATCCCGCAGTTGTGCAGTACGGCGGTCAGGGTCCGCCGGGAGGTACGGAGATGAGGCCGGAGCCCGCCCGCGATCCGGTCCACCGGCATGCTCTCCGCGGTACCCGCGCAGGTGCGAAGCCGGGTTCTGCGCGCGTCCAGGGACCAGCGGCGACCGCAGGCGGTCAGGACCAGGTAGACGGCCATGAGGAGGATGAGGTTGTCTCCTCCGTCGGTCATGAAGATCGCCCTGCCGTGGAACGACGCGACGACGACCGCGAACAGCACGGACACCGCTCTGGTCCGCCAGCCGAGGGCGAACAGTGCCGATACGACGACGGCCAGCGCGTAACAGGCCTCGAAGTAGGCCCGGCTGTCGGACAGGGTGAGGATGCTGACCCATCCCGTCTGGTCGAACAGTTGCCTCGCCAACTCCGGTGTCCAGGGTGATCCCGGACCCCAGATCTGGTGGCGGTGCGGGAACTCGCGCAGCAGGAAGACGAGGTAGAGAAGCCCGTATCCGATGCGCAGGACCGCGGCGGCGTACAGGGAGACCGGCCGCTCGGTCAGGGAGGCGAGAGTCGCACGGACATGGTCGGGTGCGCGGCGCGGAGCGTCGGCCTCCGCCCGCTGGACGGTACGAGGGTGCGGTGCGGGTACCGGCTCAGTTTCCATGGGAGTCCGCCTCCACCTTCCACCAGGGCAGATACCGCGTGTCGCCCGCTCCCCGCGCGACTGGGGCCACGCCCGGGCCGCCCGCCGGGGTGGGTGCGGTGATGGGCACGGTGACCACCCGTAGCTGGATCGCCTCGAAACTTCCGCCGCGGTGCGCGGCGACGCGGTCCGACGCGATGTTGGTCAGGTAACGCTGGGTCATCAGTGCCCGCTGCGAGCGCGACTGGTCGTCGGTGGCGTGGTTCTCGAGGTAGGAACTCCAGGCCCGGCGCAGCATGTTCTGCGCCGTGTGGCTCGGGAAGGCGTTGTGCCTCACCGCGGAACTGTCCACGGCGGTCAGATCGAACCAGCCGCTCACCCGCACGGTGCCGTCCGGCGTCGTGTGCGTGGTCCTCGCTGAGATCTGCCGGTTGACGGACTCCGGATCCGGGGCGAACAGCCGCCAGTTCTGCTCGAACAGCGGGAAGACCCACGCGTCGACCTGCCGGCTGTACTGCTGGGAGAGCGGATTCGGGGGCGCCACGTGCAGGAACACCAGGAGCACATGGACCAGGGCCGTCGCCAGGCAGAGGAACACGGCCGCACTCGTCGCGGCTCGCAGGAGGACGGGCGGAGGATCCGATTGTTCCGCGGAACCTTCCACTGGTCTTTCCACAGGTCTTTCCGCAGGCTTTTCCGTGGACACTTCGGGCGGTACTTCGGTCGGTCGATGCGCCGATTCCCGCGTGAATTCGTCCGCAGATCCGTCCGCAGATCCGTCCACCGATTCGTTCGCATCCGTCGATGCGGTGCCACTCAGCACGGCTCCACCGGCCTTTCGATCCCGGATTCTCTCGCTGTTTCTCCTGAGCTTTCGGCGCCCGGCGCGCGGCGGAATCGACAACGATCCGCCGCGCGCCGTCCGTCCGTTCAGGGACGCACGTACGACTCAGTGACGAGCGTCGGCGAAACCGTCGTCCTTACCGGGCTCGCCGTCGTGCCCGTCGTGCCCGCCGTGTCCGCCGTGCTCTTCGGGCTTCTCTCCGTGGTCGCCACCGCCGTGCTCTCCGGGCTTCCCGCCGTGGTCGTGGTCACCCGGCTTGCCCGGCTGCCCGCCATGGTCGTGTCCGCCGCCGGTCCCGCCGCCGTGTCCGCCGCCGATTCCGCCGCCGTTGACGCCGCCGCCAGTGGTGGCGCCTGTGGTCCCGCTCGTCGTGGTGCCGGCGACAAGGCCGCCGAGCGCTCCGCCCGTGGTGCCGCCCGTCGTCAGGACGCCGCCGAGGAGACCACCCAGGGCGCCACCGGTTCCGCCGCCCGTCGGTACGCCGCCGATGGCGCCGACGGTGGTGCTGCCCGTGGTGCCCGTGGTGGTGCCCGTCGTCGTGCCGCCGGTCGTGGCTCCGGCGATGACACCGCCGCTGATCAGCCCGCCCGTGGTCCCGCCGGTCCCGCACGGCCCCAGGAAGATCCTGTTGCTGTCCAGCGTCACGGCGCCGTCACCGCGTGCGCCGGCGTCGGCCAGCAGCCGGCCGTTGATGGTCGCTCCCGTGGTGGCGGTGATCGACGTGTCGGCCAGGATGGTGCCCACGAACGAGGTGTTGGTACCGAGCGTGGCCGAGCTGCCGACCTGCCAGTACACGTTGCACGGCGAGGCGCCGTTGACGAGACTCACCGAGCTGTTCTCGGCTGCCGTCGTGAGCGTCGAACCGATCTGGAACACCCAGACGGCGCTGGGGTCGCCCTGGGCGTCCAGGGTGAGGGTGCCGGTGATCTGCGCGCGGCTGTTCGCCCTGTAGAGGCCCGCCGTCAGCGTCTGGCCACCGAACTCGTGGGGATCGTCGTTGTACACGGCGTTCGTCATAGTCTGTCCGGCGGCCTGGTTGTACGCCGTGGTCAGGTCGACCTTGGCCTGACCCGCGGCGGCGTCGGCGGAGTGCAGGGTCCCGGGCGGGGTCACGATGCCGGGTCCTCCGTCGGACGCGAAGAACCCGGTGATGGCTGTCCCGGGGCTCACGCCGACGTTGAGACCTTCGACCACCGTCGGACCGGTGTTGGTGACCGTCGCACCGGCGAGTACTCCGTAGTCGGCCGCCGTGCCCAGCGGCACGGGGGTGGCGACGGCGTGCGCGCGTGTAGGCATCAGAGCGAGGACGACAGCAGCGGCCACCACGGCCGCCACCGCCGCGATCCACACCGACATCGTGCGCCGTACGGGCGCGTCATGGATATTCAGCGTCATCGAGGGGCCAACTCCTTTGAGGGGATGATCTTGGCGATTCTCGGCCGCGCAGAACCGCCTGATTCTGCGGCGGGAATATTACGCAGGAAAGTGATCCGCTTACGGTTCATCCTCGCGAGGTAGCTGGAATGGAATAATTCCCTGTGATATCTGCACAAGTGATTAATGGGCCGAATGGTGCCGCCGTCCATTCGGCTTGATGGCTTCACGGCGTGATCTGCGAGGCGGTCAGAGGCGCAGGACGATCAGGGCGGTGTCGTCGGTGGTGCCGGTGGGGGGAAGGAGGTCGGCCAGGAGGGCGTCGGCCAGGGTCTCGGGGGCGGACTTCCGGTGGCGGGTGAGGGAGTCGGCGAGGCGGGCCAGGCCGGTGTCGATGTCCTCGTCGCGGCGCTCGATCAGTCCGTCGGTGTACAGGACGAGGGTGGCGCCTTCGGTGAAGGGGGTGCGGGCCTGGGGGCGGGGGAGGTGTTCGGGGCGGGCGTCGAGCGGCGGGTCGGTGGCCCGGTCCAGGAAGGTGATGGTGCCGTCGGGGTGCACGAGGGCGGGCGGCAGGTGGCCGGCGCAGCTGTAGGTGATGGTGTGGCTGTCCCAGTCGACGAAGGTCGTCACGACGGTGGTCGCCTCGGCGCCGTCGACGAAGCGGGCGTACAGGCCGAGCGCCTCCAGGGCCAGGGCCGGGCCGTCGGCGACCCGGCAGGCCGCGCTCAGGGCGCTGCGCAGCTGCCCCATCACACCGGCGGCCGTGAGGCCGTGCCCGACCACGTCGCCGACGGCGACCGCGAGGTTGTCGCCGGGCAGTTCGACCAGGTCGTACCAGTCGCCGCACACGTTCAGCGCGCCGATGGCCGGCTGGTAGCGCACGGCTGCCTCGTGGGGCCCGGTCGGGCCGGGAGCGGGCAGCATCGCCGCCTGAAGGGCGAGGGCGACCTCGCGTTCGTGGGCGTGCGCCTGGCGGAGCCGTTCGTTGACCTCCTGCAGTTCACGCGCCCGGGCGTACAGCTCCGCCTCCAGCACGCGGGCCCGGCTGTCGCCGTTCGCGCCGCCGCGGGCGTGGATGAGTTCGGTGACCTCTTCCACCCGGTGCACGATCAGCGCCACCTGGCCCCCGGGGCCGAGGACGGGCGCGTTCACCGGGCTCCAGTAGTGCTCCTGCCAGTGGCCGGGCCGCTGGGGGTCCTCGATGTCGTAGCGGAGCAGTGCCATCGTGTCGCGGTCGCCGGTGTCGACCACCCGCAGCATCGACTCCCGGGTTTCCCGCATGCCGGCCGCGGCCGGTTCGTCCGGGTTCTCGGGGAAGACGTCGAAGATGTAGCGGCCCAGCAGCTGCTCGCGGGTGCGCCCGGCGAGCCGCAGGAAGTCGTCGTTGGCGTCGGCGTACACCAGGTCGGGGGTGAGCAGGGCCACCATGCCGGGCAGGGCCCGGAAGACCGCCGCGTAGTCGATCTGCGGTTTCCTCATGTCCTGCCCCGTCTGACTCGGTACTGAGCGTCGTCGTGCCGTCTCACGATAGGAGTGATGACGCGGCGGTACCCGAGTATCACGGCCACCCGGCCCAGCGTGCTCCGGTCGCGGCCAGGACATGGCCGCCCACGCTTCGGCTCCGTGACGAGGGCGCCGAAGCGTGGGGTGATGGCTCGTGGGTGTGACGTCTGCGGCAGGATGCCGGTTTTGAGTCCAGGGTTATCGATTTCTGGACAGAACTAGTGCCCACTCTTTACAGATGTAGTCGGCACTGATCAAAAATGATCGGAGACTTTAGGTCCGTTCACTGCTCGGTGCGGATGAGCACACCGCTCACGTTCAGGACCTCGTGACACCCCTGCGCCCGGCGGCCGGTGGCCGGAGTGCCCGGCTTCGTGCAGGTCACTTCCATGGTCACGGTGTCGTTCGCGGGGATTCTGATGGGGGTGACCCAGTGGTAGTCCTGGTTGCGGAAGGTTTCCAGGGCGATCGTGGTGATCTTGCGATCGCCGAAGCTGATCGTCAGAACCCCTTCGTCACCCTGGAAGTTGGCGACGACGATGTCCGTCACGCCGAAGACGTGCTTCTCGGGCACCTGGTAGGTACCCGGTCCGGTCTCCCCGCTGGAGGTCTTCAGGTCGATGGTCGCCGAGCTCTGCTGACCGCCGCCGACCGTGGTGCCGTCCCCGGGTGTGGTGCCGTTCCCGGGCGAGGTGCCTTCCCCGCCCGCCGCGGGACCGTTGCCCTTGTTGTCCTGACCGTCGGGCGAGGCGCTCGGGCCGCCGGAACCGGTGCCGGGTGCCTGTCCGCTGCCGCCCTGCTCTCCCGCGGGCGTGGGACGGGGCTGGACCACCTCGTTGGCCGCCTCCTTCGCGGCGCTGCGCACCGCGGGGCGGACCAGGGTGAACCAGGCGAGGAGCAGCGCGAGCAGCGCCGCGAGCACGGCGAGCAGCCATATCGGGAAGATGGGAATCTGGACGAACTCCGCGTCCTGCGGAGGCCGTTCGGCGGTCTCGTCCGGCTGGGTCTCGTCCTGGTCGCGGGTCTCGGCGGTGGCCAGGGTGAAGGGCCACACCACCGGGGAGCCGAACCACACGGGCTTGCCCGTACGAACCCGCAGCCCGACCTCGACCGACTCGCCGGGCTCCAGCTTCGGCTCGGCCGGGTTGAAGGTGAACGCCAGCTCCTCGCCCGCCTGGCCGGGGGTGAAGCCCACCCGCACCGGGGTGTTGCCCTCGTTGCGCACCGCCAGCCGATACCGGCCGCGCAGCCAGCCGCGCCGGCGGCGGGGCCGCAACTCGGTGCGCAGCTCGTGGAACGCCTCGATGTGCACGATGGTTTCGGGAACCCGCACCGCGTCGGGGTGCTCGGTCGGCAGGACCCGTATCGCGAGGGGCAGTTCGCCGGCCCGGATCTCCGGGGAGCGCGGCGGCTCCAGACGGATCGTCACCGTCTCGGAGGTGCCGGGGTAGAGGGAGACCCGCGCGGGTTCCACGGTGGTCCAGGGGGCACAGTCCCCGACGGCCTCCAGGCTGTAGGCCTCGACGATGTCGCTGTCGTTGCGGACGGTCAGACTGGTCGTGGCGGTGCCGCCAGGGGCCACTGTCACGACCGGGATGTCGAGTCCGGGCGCACCGGGACCGGAAGAGGCTGTAGAAGGCGTCACGCCACCACGGTAGAAGCACCCACCGGGATTCGCCGAGGGGCGCGAGGGCAACATCCGGGCAGTCGTGGTGCCCGCGAAGGCACCGTCAACTCGCCCTCAGCGGTGGGTTGTTGATGCTATTCGACGGCTCCCGCGCGCCGCCTTCCGGTGTTCGTCCCGCCCCAGCGATCCTCCCCACGAACTCACGAACAGGTACCCCCCCATGCCCTGCGCAGAGGAGAACACCCCTGCCATGTCTGCCTCCACGTCCTACGAGCACGCCACCGTCGGTTCCGGGCGCTGGGTCTCTCCCAGTGGCCGGCCGGAGCGGGTGACCGTGGCCGTCTACGCCGCCGATCCGATCCTGCGTGTCGGTGTCGTCCAGCAGTTGCGCCACCGCCCCGAGGTCGACCTGCTCGCCGACACCGACGCCGAGGGGGCCCAGGTGTCCCTGGTGGTCGTGGACAACGTCGAGGACGACGTCGCCGCCCTGCTGCACCGGCTGCGGCTCAACTCCGCCACCCGCGTGGGCCTCGTGGTCGGCACCCTCGGCTCCGGCGCGCTGCAGCGCGTCATCGAGTGCGGTGTCTCGGCGGTGCTGCGGCGCGCCGAGGCCGACCAGGACCGGCTCGTCCACCTGGTCCTCGCGACGGCCAACGGCGAGGGTGTGCTGCCCGGTGACCTGCTCGGCAAGCTGCTCTCGCACGTCGGCAGCCTGCAGCGCTCGGCCCTCGATCCGCAGGGACTGTCCCTGTCCACGCTGACCACACGGGAGGCGGACATGCTGCGCCTGGTGTCGGAGGGACTGGACACCGCGGAGATAGCCCGCAAGACCGCGTACTCCGAACGGACCGTCAAGAACGTCCTGCACGAGATCATCACGCGCCTCCAACTGCGCAACCGGACCCATGCGGTGGGCTACGCGCTGCGGAACGGACTCATCTGACGACAGCTCTGACGACAGCTCTGACGACGGTGGGGTACGTCGGTGCTGCCCGAAAGCGCACCGCACGTTTCCCCCAGGTACGGCCCCGTCCCCCTGTCGCGTCGTGCGCGGTCGTCGCAGAGTGGTGGGGGCACATCCACGTGCCGCACCAGACCGCGAGGGAGACCCCCAATGCGAACCGCTGGCCCCGGCGGGCGGTACCGCCCGGGACGACTCGGCATGGCGTTGCTGCTGCTCGTCCCACTGCTCGGGGTGACGGTGGCCTCCGGGCAGGGCAGCGCCGAAACCGAGACACGGGCCGCGGTCGCCGACACCACGAACACCCGGATGGCCTACGCCGGCACCCGGCACCGCAGTCTCGGCCAGGTGGCCACCACGACCTCCAGCACCCCGCTGTTCGGTGCGGGACCGGCCCACTACGACGTCCAGCCGTCCGCCCTCGGCGACCAGCTGGTCTTCGCGAGCCTGCGTGACGAGGAGACCCCGCAGATCTATCTGCGGTCCGCCGACGGTGCCGTACGGCGTCTGACCAGCGGTATGGACGCGGCGCACCCCCGGCTGACACCGGACGGCACGTCCGTGGTGTTCGACGCGGCCGAGGCCGGGGGCCTGGGCGACGGGACGCAGCGCGACCTGTGGCTGGTGCGCACCGACGGCACCGGCCTGACGCGGCTCACCGACACCCCCGCGAACGAGGAGAGCCCGACGGTCTCCCCCGACGGGCAGCGGCTGGCGTACGTGAGCGACAGCGACGTACTGACCGGGGAGCAGGTCTACGTACGGGCGCTGGCGGGCGGCACGGCCACCCGGATCACCTCCCCCGCGAACGGCACGGGCACCGAACCCGTGTGGAACCCGGTCGACGACGACGAGAACCGGGACTGGATCGCGTACACCGCCACGACCACCGTCGACGGGCAGAGCGTGCCCCGGCTGCGGGTGGCGAACGCGAACGCGAACGGTGACGAGCCACTGCTCGGGGGCGCGCAGGCACAGTGGCGGGCCCACGGGGCAACCTGGCTGCCCGACGGGGACGGTGTGGTGTTCCTGAGCCCCGAGATCACCTGTGAGTGCGAGGGCGACTGGGACCACGTGTTCCGGACGATCGCCCACGATCCCCAGGTCCCCTCGCTCGTACTGAACGAGGACCGGGAGGTCTCCTCGGTCACCTGGTCCGGTTCGCTCGACGGCGGCGGCGCGGTGGTCGAGCGCACCTCGGCGGCCGGCCCGCACGTGGTGACCCTCCAGGACGCCCGGGTGGACGGGTCCGACCCGCGAGACCTGGGGCTGACCATCCTCAAGGAGGACCCGGCGGCCGACACCAACACCGATCCCGCCAAGGACCCGCTGTTCCAGCCCGCCGCCGGGTACGACCCGTGGACCGAGCGGCAGAACTACACGCCCGACGGCCGCCGGATCGTGCTGACCCGTTTCGAGGACGGCTCCGAGGGACGTGTCGAGCGGATCTGGATGGCGGACGCCGACGGCGCCAACGCGGCGCCGCTGCCGCTCGCGGGACGCGCCGCGACGGACTGGGACACCGACCCGACGTTCTCCCCGGACGGCAAGTCCCTCGCCTTCACCCGGACTTCGCCGGGCGGCGTCGGTGAGGCCGCGGGTCCCAGCCGCATCCTCGTCGCGGACGTGGCCACCGGCGCGATCACCGGGCAGATCACCCCGCCCGCCGGGGAGCAGACGGGCGGCGACGCCCAGCCCACCTGGTCCTCCGACGGCACCACCCTGGCCTTCACCCGCAGCGAGGTGATCGACGGGAACGGCGGCAACAAGCACATCTGGACCGTGCCCGTGGGCAGTCTGGACCAGCAGCGTGACCTGAGTGCCACGATCTGCCCGGGCGACTGCGAGGTCATCGACGACAGCCCGGCGTTCTCGCCGGACGGTACCGGCATCGCCTTCAACCGCAAGAGCGGCGGCGGCGCGGTCGACGAGGGCGGCGGCATCCTGCTGACATCCCTGTCGGGCGACGACTGCCGGGTGCTGAGCCCCGCAGCCGCCCGCGACCTGCCAGGCGCCTGCGGCCGGCAGCTGCCGGACACCTCCACCACCGGACCCTTCCAGCCGCGCGACGCCGCCTGGACGGCCGACGGCACGGGCCTGGTCATCAGCTCGCGGGCCGCCGTGGCCGCCAACAGCCCGGAAAAACTCAGCCTGTTGGACGTCGACTCCGGCGACCTCACCCCGCTCACCAGCACGCTCCCGGGACGCCAGAAGGAACCCAGCGTCCAGCAGTCGGTGAACCTCGCGGTGCAGGCGCCCGGGACCACGCCCGAGGTCACCGTCGGCAGGTCCACGACGGTCCGGGTCGATGTCGTGAACAACGGGCCCGCCGCCTCCCCCGGCACCACGCTGACCATCGCGCCGCCGGGCGGCGTACAGGTCACCAGGGTGACCTGGCCCGGCGGTACCTGCGACGCGGCCTCCCTCCAGTGCGTCGTCGGCGTGGTGCAGCCCGGCACCACCGTCACGGTGAGCGTCACCCTCACCGGCCTCACCGAGGGGGACCAGCCCGTCGACTGGTCGGTCACCGGCACGGTCCTGGACCCCGAGCCCAGCGACAACTCCGGCCGGACCGTGGTCCCGGTGCGCGAGGCCCCGCCGACCCCGACCCCGACCCCGACGCCCACGATGACCGTGCCCACCGTGCCGCCGCCCGTGCCCACGGTGCCCGCCGAGCCGCCCGCGCCCGACGCCGGACCCGGGGTGCGGGTCACCGCCCAGCCCAACCCGGGCTACGTCGGCGGACGCGTCGTGGTGACCTACACCGTCCGCAACGGCCGCAACGCGCTGGCGACCGGGCTGCGGCTGCGCATCGGCCTGCCCAGTGGCATCCCGAACAACGGGCAGCCGGCGGGCTGCGACACGTCCTGGGTGTGTGCGCTGCCGGACCTGGAGCCGGGCGCGAGCACCGTGGTCCGGGTCGTCCTCAGCCCGGACAAGGCGCTGACCGGCAACGTCACCGGCCGGCTCACCACCACCGGCACGGACGCCGACACGGGCGACAACACCGCCCGGCAGCGACTGCGGATCCTCCAGCCGCGCATCGTCGCCGTGCCGAACGTCGGCAAGCCCGGCTTCGTCACCTCCGTACGCGGCAAGGACTTCCCGCCGGGCACGCCGGTGAGGTTCGTCTGGAAGCCGGGGATCACCGCGGCGGCGGCGCCGACCGTCCCCGGTGCCGACGGCACGTTCATCGGCCAGCTGCTCATCCTCGCCAAGGATCAGACCGGACCGCGCGTCATCACCGCCAGGGGCCGCGGGTTCTCGCCGGTGACGACCGACTTCCTGGTGGTCAGCGGGACCGTGCAGCCGCCCGGCGAGGTGATCCGCCGGTGATCCACGAGGTCGACGAGGGACTGCGCAGGCTGCTCGGCGAGTCCGGCCTGGAGGCGTCGGGCGTCGACGTCGTCTTCGACGCCCCCACCCGGGACTGGGCCGCGCGCCGCAGCGCCCCCACCGTCTGCGTCTTCCTCTACGACATCCGGGAGGACGCCGTCCGGCGCGGCAGCGGCGCCGGTGAGGTGTACGACGCCGACGGCCACCTGGTGGCGCGGCGCACCCCGCCGCGCTGGTTCGACCTCACGTACCTGGTCACGGCGTGGGCGAGCCGCCCGCAGGACGAACACCGCCTGCTCTCCCAGGTGTTGGCGACCCTGGTGGCCGGCGACACCCTGCCCGCCCGGCTGCTCACCGGCACGCTCGCCGGCCTCGGCCTGGCGGTGGGACTGGACGCCGGCGGGACCCGGCTCGACGCACCGGCCGCCGCCGACGTGTGGTCGGCGCTCGGCGGCGAGCTGAAGGCCTCGCTCCAGATACGGGTGAGCGCGCCGCTCGCCGGTGTGACCACGGAGACCGCGCCGCCGGTCACCGAAGGCCTCGTCGTGCGCTCGGCCACCCTGAGCGAGGACGGGGAGGCGACGCCGGGCCGCCGACTGCGCTACAGGGAGGCGACCGACCCGGGCCCGGCCGGCGGCCTCGCCGGCCCACGCGAACGGGGCCCCGCCCCCGCCCGTCGCCGCCGCCGGGGGGACCGCCAGCCGTGACGCAGACCGCCGAACCCGTCGTCGGGGCCGACGGTGTGTCCAGCGACACCGAATCCGTGTCCGCCGACGGCCACCCTGTTCCCGTTGCCGTGGAACATCTGTGGAAGCGGCTCCAGTTGGTGGTGGAGCGGGTGCGGCTCACCGTTGTCGTCGAGAGGGACCGCCGGCTGTGACGTACACCGTTGAACCTGATGTCGTCGGCGGATCGGTGTCCGTCGATGCCGATTCGGTGTCCTCCGGGGTGGAAGTCCTGTGGGCGCGGCTTCAGTTGGTGGAGGCGCGGGTGCGGCATGCCGTGGCCGTCCGGCGTGCGGCTGATCCCGATCCCGACGACCCGTACCGCGGCCAGTACCTCAGCCCCGAGGCTGTCGCCCGCATCCTGGACGAGCCGGGTGGCCTCGGCGTACCCGCGCACGAGCCCTGGCAGCCGCCCGCCGGGTCCGTCCTCGACGGCCTCGCCCGGCGGTTCGGGCTGTCCCCGCTGGACCTGGACCTCCTCCTGGTCGCGGTGGCACCCGACCTCGACGCGCGGTTCGAGCAGCTCTACGGCTACCTCAACGACGATCTGACCCGCCGTCGGCCCACGGTCGGGCTCGCCCTGGAGCTGTGCGGGCTCGCCGGAGCGGCCTCCGCGCGGTTCCGGCTCGCTCCCGGAGCGCCGCTGGTCGAGGGCGGTCTGGTGGAGGTCACCGAGCCCGAACGGCCGCCGCTGTCACGGGTGTTGGTGGTGCCCGACCGGGTCACCGGGCATCTGCTGGGCAGCGCCCGGCCCGACGCCCGGCTCGCCGGGGTGCTCGGCGAGGCTCGCGAGGACCCCACCGCCGAGATGTCCGACGTCCGCCGGACGGCGTCCGCCGCCGGGACCGGTACCGGCCTCGTCCATCTGCGCAGCCGGGGCGGTGACGCGGCGGGGCTGGCCACCGCCGCCCTGCGCGCGGCCGGGCTGCGCCCCCTCGTCCTGGACGCGGTGGTGCTAGCCCGCCGCCCCGGCGACGTACCGGAACTCGCCCGGATCGCCGCCCTCGAAGCCCGTCTGACCGGCGCCGGAGTCGTCCTCGGCCCGCTGGAGGCGCTGCCCGGCGAACCCGCCGAACGGGCCCGCACGCTCGGGGTGTTGTGCGCGGCGCTGCGAGGCATCCCCCTGTTCACGCACGGCACCGTCGGCTGGGCCCCGGAGTGGGCGGCCGACACCCCCGTCGTCCTGCCCGTGCCGGCGCCCTCGCCCGAACGGCAGGCCGCGCGCTGGCGGTACGCCCTCGACGATGCCGCGGGTGACGGCGTTGCGATCGGCGACGTCGACGCGCTCGCCGACGCGGTCGCCGCGCACCGCCTGGACTCCGGGCAGTTGCGTCGCGCCGCCGACGTCGCGGTGCGCACGGCCGCCCTCGCGGGCCGCCCGGTCCGCCCCGACGACCTGCGCACCGCCGTACGGGCCCAGAACGGCGCGGGGCTCGACCGGCTCGCCCGCCGGGTGGAGCCGGGCGTCGGCTGGGACGACCTGGTGCTGCCGCCCACCACGGACCGGCAACTGCGTGAACTCGCGCTGCGCGCCCGCCATCGCGAGCAGGTCCTCGGGCAGTGGGGGATGCGGCCCGGCGGCGGCCGGGGGCGCGGCGTGATCGCGCTGTTCGCCGGTGAGTCGGGCACCGGCAAGACCATGTCCGCCGAGGTGGTCGCCGCCGACCTGGGCATGGACCTGTACGTGGTGGACCTGTCCACAGTTGTGGACAAGTACATCGGGGAGACCGAGAAGAACCTGGAGCGGATCTTCACCGAGGCCTCCGCGGTCAACGCGGTGCTGCTCTTCGACGAGGCCGACGCGATCTTCGGCAAGCGCTCGGAGGTGAAGGGCGCGCACGACCGGCACGCCAACATCGAGTCGGCGTACCTGCTGCAGCGCATGGAGTCGTTCGACGGGATCGCCGTGCTGACCACCAACCTGCGGGCCAACCTGGACGAGGCGTTCACACGGCGCCTCGACGTGGTGGCCGACTTCCCGGTGCCCGACTCCGGCCAGCGGCTCGCCCTGTGGGAACGCTGCCTGGGCGACCGCCTGCCCCGCGCCGCCGACCTCGACCTCGCGTTCTGCGCCGACCGCTTCGAACTCGCCGGCGGCTCCATCCGCGCCTGCGCGGTGACCGCGGCCTACCTCGCGGCGGAGTCCGGCACCCCGCTCACCATGGGGCAGCTGGTGACGTCCGTCGCGCAGGAGTACCGCAAACTCGGACGGCTGGTCCTGGAGGGCGAGTTCGGGCCGTATCTGGCGGAGGCCACCGGCGCCTGAGTGGGGGAGAGGTCAGGGCTTTGTTCCCTGGACCTGCCTGAACATCTCGAAGAGGGCCGTTGCGACTGGCAGCCACTCCTCCGGGGGGACCTGGCCGGGCAGGCGGCGGAGCTCGACCTGGAGCAGATCGGCCGCACCGGGCGCGTGCCCGGGGTCGAGCCGGTGGTGCTGGCCCATGGCCGGGGAGCTGGCTTTCATCCCCTCGGTCACCGTGCTGCCACCACCCGCGGACATCAGGTCCGGGCCACCGGAGGCGATGCTGTCCAGCCACTGCTTGCGCTGCGGGCCCTGCGACTTCGTACTGTCGCCCGCGCCATGGTCGGCGAAGCCCACCTTGTAGACGGGATCACCCGGGGCGAGAGCGGCCACTTCGAGAACGCGGGCAGGGTCGAAGGCGGACTGCGCTTCCGCGGGCAGCGCGGCGTACATGGCGGAGAAGCTCATCCGGCTCATCAGGGGCAGGAAGTACTTCGCCTGATCCTGTCGGCCGGACTGCTGGGCGCCGGCCAGCAGATACGAGAACACCAGAGCCAGCAGCCCCTTGAGTTCCCGTGTTTCGGCTGTCGGCAGGTCCGTGACGTACTTGTCGGTGAGGACCTGGGCATCCGTGAGGATCGCGGCGTCCCGCTTCGGGTTGGCGCCGCCGAGCGCGGTCGTGTTGGTGCGCTCCTCCGGTTCTTCGTCCAGGATGTGCACGTCCTCGGGGTTCGACGGGGAGGTGAGAGGGAGTTCCTGGCTCACCACCGCCTTGAACAGGGCGAGCACCTTCTCGAGGCTGACGCCACCGGTCGCCTGCGGTTTGGCCAGAGGCGGGTACAGGCGGTCCGCGCCGGGCACGTAGACGTTGTTCCCGTTGTGCTGATGGGTCGTGCCCTGTCCCGACAGAACCTCGTGAAGCTCCGCGTTCCCGTCCATGAGACTCGCCATCTTCGCCGAGGTGTGCAACAGCCCGAACGCCTCGGCCATTTCGCGGACCGCTGTCGCCATCCTCACCAGCTCCGGGGCGTCTCCCTCCTCCTCGAAGGGAACCGTCACGAATTCCATCGCGCTGGCATCGGGAGTGATGTACCAGTCGCCCGAAGCGGCCTCGAAGATCTTCTCGTCCTTGGAGATCACCGGCTTCTCGTCGGCCCGCACCAACATGTTGGTCTCGAACTCGAACCCGACCTTCCGCTGGATCTCGGCGGCTCCGTCGGCCGCGGTGCAGCCGTGCGCCCCCGCGTGCTCGTCGACGGCACGGGCCACCGGCGTGGGCCCGGTGAGCACGCGCCGGGCGGTGGACTCGGCCTCGCGCTCGAAGCTGTCACGGGGGTCGCTGACCCGCAGCCCGTTGCCGTGGTCGGTGCCCGACACCGGACCGTTGCGCTGCTGGACGACGTGGGTGAGTTCGTGGGCGAGGGTGTGCTTGTCGCCGCCGCCGGCGCCGAGGACGACATGGCTGCCGGAGGTGTAGGCGCGGGCCCCGATGGCGCGGGCCGAGCGGGTGGCGGCGGCGCCGGTGTGCAGCCGTACGTCGGAGAAGTCGGTGCCGAACCGGGACTCCATGTCCTGGCGCACCGGCGTGGCGAGGGGTTTGCCGGCGGAGCCCAGGACCTGGTCCACCCCGTGGTCCGGCCGCTCCATCGCGGGTGCGGGGCGGACGCGGCGCGCGATCATCGCGGTCACCGCGGCGTTGCCCACGGCGCGCTGTGCCACCCGGAGGCCGTCGGCGCTGAGCGGCGGCGGTACGGCGGGGCTGCCGGAGGCCTTTTGGGGAGCCCTGGCCGGGCCGCGCGTGGCCTGCCGGTTCTCATGCTGCTCGGCGTGCGCCCCGGACGTCCGCAATGCATTGCCTCCTCGTCGGCGCAGCCCTCGTGCGACCCCCAGTGGACCGCCCGGACGAACGCGATGTCCAGGCCCGCACGGGCAGAACGAGGGCAAGTCCGGGCGGCGACCGGACCGGTGGCACGTGCGGGCAAAGGCAGCGATCCTGCCCCTCACCAGGTCCCCACGGCCCTGTCGTCCCCGCGGACCCCCGCGCAGAATCGCCCTGGACACAGGTGACCAACCCGCAGGACGCGAAGGAGCGAGCATGCCGACGTACCTCACCCCGGGCGTGTACGTGGAGGAGGTGCAGTCCGGTGCCCGACCTATCGAAGGGGTCGGCACCGCCGTCGCCGCGTTCGTGGGATTCGCCGAGACCGGGCCGTTCCACACGCCGACGCTGGTCACCAGCTGGGACCAGTACACCCAGACGTTCGGCGGCTTCACCGAAGGCGCCTACCTGCCCCTCTCGGTGCACGGCTACTTCGCCAACGGCGGGGGCGCCGCGTACATCGTGCGGATCGGCGGCCAGGCCGAGGACGCCTCCGCCCCGGCGGTCGACGGCGGCCGGCGTGGCGACAAGGCCGCGGAGCCGGTGGCCCTCGGCGGCTTCCTCGTCGCGGCCAGGCCGGGCGTGACCGGGGTGTCGGTCGAGGTCGCCGACGCGGACGGCGAGAACCCGCCCGAGGACCGCTTCAAGGTCCTGGTCCGCCAGGGCGACCAGGTCGCGGAGACGTACGAGGCCTCCACCCGCAAGAACGTCAAGGGCTACCTGGTCAACCAGGCCCGCGCCTCCAAGCTGATCCAGGTCACCGAGCAGCAGGCCGCCGCCCAGACCAGGCCCGCCAGCCAGACCCTGGCCGTGCCCGACGCCCCGGCCGCGCCCGCCTCGAACGGCTCCGGCGAGGTGGCCCGCCTCAACCCGGCGGAGTACGTCGGCGACGCCGCCGCCCGCACCGGGTTCGGCGGCCTGGAGACCATCGACGAGATCACCATGGTCGCGGTGCCGGACCTGATGAGCGCCTACCAGCGCGGCGACATCGACTCCGAGGGCGTGCGCACCGTGCAGCTCGCGGTGATCTCGCACTGCGAGCAGATGGGCGACCGCGTCGCCGTCCTGGACACCCCGCCCGGCCTGGGCGCCCAGCAGGTGCGCACCTGGCGCAACGACGAGGCCGGCTACGACTCCCGGTACGCCACCCTCTACTACCCCTGGGTCCGTGTCTTCGACCCGGCCACCGGACGCAACACCACCGTCCCGCCGAGCGGTCACATCGCCGGCGTCTGGGCGCGCAGCGACGGTGAGCGCGGTGTGCACAAGGCGCCCGCCAACGAGGTCATCCGCGGCGCGGTGGACCTGGAGCTCCGGCTCAGCAAGGGCGAGCAGGACCTGCTCAACCCGATCGGTGTCAACTGCGTACGGGCCTTCCCCGGCCGCGGCATCCGCATCTGGGGCGCCCGCACCCTCTCCTCCGACCCGGCCTGGCGCTACCTGAACGTGCGCCGCCTCTTCAACTACCTCGAAGAGTCCATCCTGTTGGGCACCCAGTGGGTGGTCTTCGAGCCGAACGACGACCGGCTGTGGTCCAGCATCCGGCGCAACGTCACCGCGTTCCTCACCGAGGAATGGCGCCGGGGCGCGCTGTTCGGCCGTACGGCCGAGGAGGCGTTCTACGTCAAGTGCGACCGCGACAACAACCCGTCGGAGTCCATCGACCAGGGCCGTGTCATCTGCGAGATCGGTGTCTCGCCGGTCAAGCCCGCGGAGTTCGTGGTGTTCCGGCTGGCCCAGTTCTCCGACAGCACCAGCCTCATCGACGAGTGACCTGCGGGTCGGCAGCGAAGCAGAGAAAAAGACCCGCAAGGAAAGGTGACAGACAGTCATGGCAACGGGCGATGCTCTTTCCACCCACGTCTTCGGCGTGCAACTCGGCGGCTATCTGGTCGAGTCGATCCAGGAGATCAGCGGACTGACCGTCGAAGAGGAGGTCGTCGAGGTCAAGCAGGTCAGCGCGGAGGGCAAGCAGATCATCCGCAAGCAGCCCGGCGCCCGCCAGGCAGGTGAGATCACGATCACCCGGGGACTCGACCAGAGCAGCGAGTTCACCAAGTGGATCAAGGAGACCCTGAACAACGGGGCCGTGAACTCCGCGCGGCAGAACCTCACCATCGAGATCAAGGACACCGAGGGCAACACGGTGCGCCGTATCCAGCTGATGCAGGGCTGGGCCTCCAAGTGGGAGGGCCCGTCCCTGAAGGCGGGCGAGTCGTCTCCGGCCACCGAGTCGGTCACGATCGTGTTCGAGGAGATCATCGTCGAATGAGGCGTCGTACGGTGACGGCGGGCAACCTGGAGGAGCTCCTCCAGGTGACGGAGCCCGCCCAGGCGTCGGAGCAGGCGGCTCCACCTCCCGCCGCCGCCCCGCCGCGCCGCGAGGACCACGGGCTGCGCACCGAGTTCGAGTTCGAGCTGCCGCGAGGGTACGTCGACGAGGCGGGCACGGTGCACCGCCACGGCTCGATGCGCCTGGCCACGGCCCGTGACGAACTGCGGCCCCAGATCGACCTGCGGGTCAAGGAGAACCCGGCGTACCTGAGCGTGGTCCTGCTGAGCCAGGTGATCACCCGGATCGGCTCGATCAGCGATGTGCACGCCGGGATCGTGGAGCGGATGTACGCCACCGACGTCGCCTTCCTCCAGGACTTCTACCGCCGGGTCAACAGCGAGGGCCACACCCGCGCCGCGGTGACCTGCCCGCACTGCGAGGGCGGCTTCGAGGTCGACCTCTCGGGTGGGCGCCTGGGGGAATCGTGACGTACGCCCTTCCCCGGCTCCGGGAGGAGATCGCGTACATCGCCTACCACTTCCACTGGCGGCGCGAGGAGATCCTCGACCTGACCCACGACGAACGCCGGCAGTGGGTGGCCGAGATCGCCCGTATCAACACCCGTGTGAACGAAGGCGGTTGAGCACATGGCATGGCGGGACAGGCTGCGCCGCCGGGCCGCCGCGGACCGCTCCGGAGTCTCGGGGGACGGCCCGTCCGGCGCGGGCCCGGACCGTGGCGCGCCCGACGGCCCGGCGCCGTCCGCGTCCGGTGCCCCGGGTTCCTCCGGTGCGCCGGCTTCCTCCCTGCCGGGTGACTGGGACGGCGGCTGGCGTCGCACCGCCGCGCCGGAACTCACCGTGTCCCGTGCCCCGTTGGGAGTCAGCGACGGCCTCGCCTTCCGCGCGGGCCTGGCCGCCTGGCAGAACCCGTCCTTCGACAGCGGCCTCGGGCATGCGCTGCTGCCCGCCGCTCCGACCGGCCTGGTACGCGGTGTCACCCGCCCGGCCGCCCCGCGGCCCACGCACACCGCCGGAGGGCCGCTGCTGCTGAGGGCGTTGCGGCCGGAGGGGGCGGGCGGTCCGGGGGACGGGGACGGGGGCTCGGAGGGGGCAACGGTCGTTCGGGCAGCGGAGACTGCCCGCCAAAAGGATCCGGGCGGGCGGAAGCCCGGGTCGACGAAATCCGGTGCGGGACCGTCCGCCGTACGGCCCTCCGGTGCGGGACCGTCCGCCGTACGGCCCTCCGGTGCCGATGCCGGTGGTAACAGCCCTGTGGGGAAGGTGAGTTCGAGGGACGGCGCTCCTGAGTCCCGTGGCCTCGCGTTCACGGATTCACCCTCGGTGCTCACCTCGTCGCCTGGCACCGTCCAACGGGCCGTCGAGAGCCCGGCCGTGGTCCCCGCCGACACCGGCAGGCAGCCGGTTCCCAGGACTCCGCTCGTACGACGTGTGGCGGTCGTGCCGCCCGCAGCCGCCGACGGGGCCGCGCCCCGATCTGCCTCCGGGACGAACTCCGGTCGTACGGCCGGGCCCAGGACTGATTCCGGGGGCCGTACACCGTCGGGCCCGGCCGTCCAGCGTGCCGCGGACGGGACGACGGCAGCCCGGCCCGCCCGCTCCGGCGCCGAGCGGTCCCGCCCGGCCGTGCAGCGTGCCGCGACGGAGACATCCCGTACGTCCGGGGCCGACGGGGCCCAACCGGCCGTCCGGCTCGGCCCGTCGGGACCGCGCCTGACCGTCGCCCGGCGCCCGGCCGGACCTGTGCGCCGGGTCACGGCCGTGCGGTCCGCCAACCCTCCGGTGTCCGGCACCGCCCCGACGCCCGACGCCGCCGGCACCACCACGCCGGCCAGTACGGGCGTGGGATCCAGCGCCCCGGTACAGCGCACCGCCGTGCCCGCGCGAAGCCGCGCACCCCTCGGCGCCCCGCTGAGCGAACTCCCCTCCACAGCAACATCGTTGGCGCAGAACACCCCCGCGTCCGGCGCCACGTCCGGATCCGCATCCGCATCAGCGTCCGGTCCGACACTGCCCGTCGTCCAGCGCCAGGCCGACACACCGGGGCCGTACGACAGCGGTGCGAGCGGTACGGGCGGTGCGAGCGGTACGGGCGGTGCGCGGGGTACGGGCGGGGCAAAGGGGACGGCACCCGCTGCCCCGGCCGACGCCGGCGCCCCGCGCCGGACCCACGCCCCCGGAAGCACGGGCGCCCGCGCGCGCGGTGGCCTCGGAGTTCCGCTGCCCGCGCTGCCGCCGAGCGCCGAACTGCCCGGTTCCACCGCGTCCCGTGCGTCCCAGGCGTCTCGTACGACGCCCGGCCCGGACGTCCAGCGGGCTCCCGTACGTCAGGGCCAGAGCTCCCCAGCCGCTCCGGTGCCGCCCACCGGGGCCGCGCCCCTCGCCCCCGGAGCGGATGTCCCGCTGCTGGGGACGGCCGACGTCCAGCGCAGCATCGCGGACCACCCCACCACCGGGGGGACCACCCGGGCCACTCCCGCGGACCACGGAAACGGGCCCGCCACGCCGTTGGTGACGCCCTCCCCGGCGCTCGCCTCCAACCGCCCGGAACCGGCAAGCGCCGTACCCGCGGAAGGCGCGGCAGGAAGAGCGCGACGCCCCGGCACGGCGTCCGGTGGGGCGGGCGCAAGCGGGCCGGGCGCAAGCGGGCAGGGCTCGGGCGGATCGCGCGCTGATGGATCGACCTCCGGCAGCTTCCAGGCGGGCGGCCCGGGCTCCGGCCGGCCAAGGCCCGGGCGCCCCGCCGCCCCGGGCCCGGTCGTCGTGGCCAGGGCCGTGGCCCCAAGCACTCCAGGCACGGCAAGCACTCCAGGCAGCGCAGGCGGCCCAGGCACCCGGTCCGCCGGCTCGGCAGGCCCGAGCCCTCTCACCGTGACCGGCTCGGCGGCGTACTCCGCCACGGCGGCACCCCGCACCCTCTCGCTGCTGGCCGCCCGCCCGCTCGTCCTGAGCACCCGGACCCCGGAAGGGGCGGCCCCGGCCGCCGCCGCCCGCTCCGGCAGCCGTCCCGTGGTGGCGGCGCGCTGGCCCGGTGCACTGTCCGCCTCCCAGGGCGACACCGCGCCGCCCACCGGGGCGCCCCCGCGCCGGTCCGGCACATCAGCTCCCTCGGTGCCCTCGGCGCACTCGCCGGGTGGCCCCGGGACCCTCGCGCGCCCGACGCCCGGCCCGTCCGCCCCTGCCGGGCCGCATGTCCAACGGGCAGCAGCAGCCCCGTACCCCGGACCGGAGGGTTCGGGCGGACCGACGAGCAGCGCCCCGGCCTCCGTTCAGCGCGTCCCGGCCGTCCGGCCCGCGCCGCCCCGCCAGGGGACGATCGCCCAGGCCGCCGCCGTACCGGCGAAGCCCCTGCCGGTGACCGCCCCGCAGGCACCGCCGCTCGCGGCCCGCCCGTCGGCCGCCACGGCACCGGGGGGAGCCGTTCCCGTGGTCCGGCCGAGGACCGTCACGGTGGCCGGCGGGACCGGCGACGCGGCACTCGCGGTGCAGCGCGCCGCACCAGGCCGCCCGCGATCGTCCTCCGCGCCCTCCGCGCCCCTGGCGTCGCCAACAGGCGTACCGGCCAAGGAGGTTCAGGCAGCCGGCCGGAAGCGGTCGGCGTCCGCGGCCTCCGCGTCAGCCACGACGTCCGACGCTTCCGGCAAGAACGCGGCCCGCCGCACCAGGACATCCCAGGACGACCTCGACCTGGACGACCTGGCGCGCCGTCTGCTCGGCCCGGTGGGCCGGCTGCTGCACACGAAGACACCCCAGGACGACCCCGGCGTCGACCTGGACGACCTGGCGCGCCGTCTGCTCGACCCGGTGGCCCGGCTGCTGCGCACCGAACTGCGCCGTGGCCGGGACCGCACGGGCCGCCCCTACGACGGACGCCGCTGAGAGCCAGAACGGATGACGGACGAATGACGGACAGCATCTTCGCGACGAGCGTGTTCTTCCGGCTCGCGATCGGCGGCAACGACCTGGGCGCCTTCCACACCTGCTCCGGCATGGGCGCCGAGGTCGAGATGGAGACGTACGCCGAGGGCGGCAACAACGGCTTCACCTGGCAACTGCCCGGCCGCGTGACCTGGTCGAACATCACACTCACCCGGCCGGTCACCGCCGACACGGCGAAGATCGCCCGCTGGCTCGACGACACGCTGAAGCGGGTGGAGCCCAAGGACGGCGAGATCGTGGCCCTGAAACCGGACCTGACGAAGATCATCAGCTGGCAGGTGTTCGGGATCGTCCCGGTGCGCTGGCAGGGGCCGTCCTTCGACCCCGCCAGTTCACAGGCCGCGGTGGAGACCCTGGAGATCGCCCACGAGGGGCTGCGCCCGTCCTGACACACACGTCCAGACACACACGTCCCGACCCGTCCTGACACACCCTCAGCAACAGGTTTTCCCGCACGTATTGACCACATAACGACCACGTATCGGCCCCCGGAAAGGAGGTCCCGCCATGTCACCAGCGCGCACCAGCCGGGCCAGGGCCAAGCTGACCCTGAAGGAGCCCCCGGCGTCGGTCGGCGCGAAGCCGGGCGGGACCATCACACAGCTCGACCTCCAGTTCAACCCCTCCACCCTCCAGCTGAGCAAGAGCACCGAGTGGCGGCGCTCCCCGTCCCGGATGGCGGGGGAGTCGGCGCTCCCCGAGTTCGTCGGCAGCGGCCCGCGCACGCTGAGCCTGGAGGTGTTCCTGGACGCCACCGCCAAGCACGACAACTCCGTGGAGCGGGCGGTGGAGAAGCTGATGAAGGCGTGCGTGCCGACCCCGGCCAGCCTGGGCCGCAAGAAGCCGGCCAGCCCGTGGGTGCGGTTCACCTGGGGCACCGCCCGGACGACCGCGTTCGACGGGGTGCTCTCCAGCCTGTCGGTGTCGTACACCCTGTTCGACGTCGACGGCAGACCGCTGCGGGCCACCTGCGCGCTGTCGATCGAGGAGGCGAGCGTCGGCCCGGCGGGCCAGAACCCGACGTCCGGCGCGCGCACCGCCCGCAGTACGCACACCGTGGTGGCGGGCGACAGCCTGGCGATGCTGGCCTGGCGGGAGTACGGGGACGCGACGGCCTGGCGGGTCATCGCGGAGGCGAACGGAATCGACGACCCGATGGCGCTCGCGCCCGGCACCGAACTGGTGGTGCCGGGGCTGCCGGACGCGGGCGGTGAGGAGGAGCGATGACCACCGAGGCAAGGGGCCGGCTGTTCGCGGCGGACCCCGTGGTGGGGACGCCCGCCGAACTTCCGCAGGTCTGGGCCGCCCAGTTGGTGAGCTGCGTGGTGGACGAGAACGTGGGCCTGCCCGACGCGGCACAGCTCACCTTCCGCGACCCCGACCACGAGTTCCTCAGGGCGACCGGCATCACCATCGGCACCCCGCTCAACGTGTCGGTGGTGACCGTGTCCGGGAAGGCGCGTGAGCGGCTGTTCAACGGCGAGGTGACGGCCCTCGAACTGGACCGGGACAGCACGGGTGCGTTCACCGTGGTGCGCGCCTACTCCAAGGCGCACCGCCTCCAGCGGGGCCGGAAGGTGGTGGCGTACCAGAACATGACCGCGTCGGCGATCGTCCGCAAGGTGGCCGCCGGGGCCGGGCTGGCCTGTGGCACCGTGGACGCCGGGAAGATCACCTACAAGCAGCTCTCGCAGGCGAACGTGTCCGACTGGGACTTCCTCCAGTTCCTGGCCGCGGAGAGCGGCGCGCTGGTGCGCGTCGACGACAAGGGGCTGCTCCAGTTCACCAAGCCGGTCAAGGCGTCCGGCGCGCCCGCGCCGTCGACCTCGTCGTCCCGCAACCCGATGGTCCTGGAGTACGGGGCGAACCTGCTCGCGCTGCGGGCCTCGCTGTCGGCGGCGGACGGGGCGTCGCAGGTGGAGGTGCGCGGCTGGGACGTCACCACCAAGAAGCCGCTGGTGTCCCCGAAGGCGTCGGTGAACAGCGAAACGGTGCTGCCGGGGCTGAGCCCGGCGTTCGCCGCCCGGTTCGGCAAGTCGAAGCTGACCGTCACGGACACCCCGTACCGCACCCTGGCCGAGACGACGGCGGTCGCGGACGCGGTGGCCGATCACGTCAGCAGTGGATTCGCCGAGTTGGAGGCGGTGGCCGAGGGCAACCCGCAGCTGCGGGCGGGCAAGCCCGTGGCGCTCGGCAACGTCGGGCAGGCGTTCTCCGGCAAGTACACGGCGACGGCGGTGCGGCACGTCCTCGAACCGCACGGCGGGTACCGGACGACGGTGTGGGTGAGCGCCAGCCCGGACCGCTCCCTGACCGGCCTGGTGATCGGAGCGGGCGCGCCCGGCCGCGGCTCGCGCATGCCGGGTCTGGCGATCGGCGTGGTGACGGACGTACACGAGACCGGCGCCGAGAGCGGATCGGTGAAGCTGAAGTTCCCCTGGCTGGACGACACTTACACCACCGACTGGGTCCGTACCGTGCAGTGGGGCGGCAAGGGCGGTGGAGGCGTGTTCAGCCCCGAGGTCAACGACGAGGTCCTGGTCGGGTTCGAACAGGGCCTGCTGGACAGCCCGTACGTCATCGGCGGGCTCTACAACGGCGTCGACAAGCCGTCGCCCCACGAGGTCCCGCTGATCGACAAGGCCACCGGGAAGGTCAACCGCCGTTCCATCGTGTCGCGTTCGGGGCACCGGGTGGAGCTGCTGGACCAGAGGGCACCCGGTCTCTCCGGGGTGCGGCTGACGAGCGCCGACGAGCGCCTCGTAGTGTTCGTGGACGACCGGCGGAACAGCATCCAGTTGTCCGTGTACGCCCGGAGGACCAGCCGACAGCCCCTCTCCTCCGTCCTGCTCGACGCGAAGGGCATCACCCTGGACGCGGGAAGCGGTGACGTGACCATCTCGGGCGGGAAGGTGGACATCCAGGCCACGGCCGGGGTGCGGATCGGCGGCGCCACGGTGGGCGTCGAGGGCACCGCGAACGTCACCGTCAACGGTGGTGGGCGGGGTGTCTTCAAGGCCGCGATCATCGAGATCAACTGACCCCCTGTCCGCTGCCCCCGACATCCGCAAGGAGCACCGCATGCCAGCCGCAGCCCGTACCGGTGACCCCACCAACCACGGCGGCGTGATCGCCATGCCGCCGCCCGGCCGCGCCGCCCAGGCGGTGGCGCGGGTGCTGATCGGCGGCCGTCCCGCTGCCGTGACCACCGGCCTCGGCGGCCCGGGCAGTGTGCACACCTGCCCGATGCCGCCGCACGCGGCCCTGGGACCGGGCAACGTGGTCATGCCCAACCCGGCCGCGCTCGCCAGGGGCCAGGTCCTCATCGGCGGGCTGCCGGCCGCGCGGATGCGCGACCAGACGACATGCGGCGCGATGATCATCGCCGGCGCCCCCAACGTCCTGATCGGGGGCGTGTGATGAGCGAGCGGCTCGATCGGCGTGGCTGTCGGCACGACTGTCGGCGCGACCGGGGGAGTGGCTGCCGGAGTGGCAGGCCGCTCCCGTCGCGGGCCGGGCGCCCCGCGTGCGGTGGCGTGGTGCTGCCCGGCGCCCCGGGTGTCCGGATCGGGAGGGTGTCATGAGCGACCGGTTCATCGGGCGCGGCTGGGCGTTCCCGCTGCGCGTCGGGCCGACCGGCGGGATCGGCATGGTCGAACGGGAGCGGGAGATCGAGGAGGCGATCCGCCTGGTCCTCGGCACCGCACCCGGCGAGCGCCCGATGCGCCCCGAGTTCGGCTGCGGCATCCACGACTACGTCTTCGCCCCCGGCGACGGCGCCACCGCCGGACTCATCGCCCAGCAGGTGCGCGAGGCCCTGGAGCGGTGGGAGCCGCGCATCGCGTTGGACGACGTGGTGGTCGCCTACGACGCCGTCGAGGCCGGAACCCTCTACATCGACGTGCACTACACCGTCCGTTCCACCAACGACCGGCGCAACCTGGTCTTTCCCTTCTACACGATCCCCTCCGAGGAGGGGGCCGAGGAATTGGTCGCCGACTGATGGCCCTGCCCTCCCCCAACCTGGACGACCGGCGGTTCCAGCAACTCGTCGACGAGGCGAAGCGGTACGTGCAGCAGCGCGCCCCGGAGTGGACCGACCACAACGTCTCCGACCCGGGCGTCACCCTGATCGAGACGTTCGCCTACCTCGTGGACCAGCTGCTGTACCGGCTGAACCGGGTCCCGGACAAGAACTACACCGCTTTCCTCGACCTGTTGGGCATCCGGCTGTTCCCGCCGGCCGCGGCCGGCGCCGAGGTCGACTTCTGGCTGTCGGCGCCGCAGTCCGACCCGGTGACGCTGCCCCCGGGCACCGAGGTGACCACCGCGGGCGGCGAGGGCGACGAGGCCGTGGTGTTCACCACCGTGGACGAACTGCGCATCCTGCCCAGCGAGTTGATACGGCTGGTGACCGCGCCCCGGACCGGTGAGCAGACCGACCGGACCAGGACGCTCGCCGAGGCCGGCGACGTACCGTGCTTCCAGTCCGTACCGGAGCCGGGCGACGCGCTGCTGTTCGGCCTGCCGACGGCGGTACCGCGCTGCGTGGTCGCCGTACAGCTGGACAGCCGCACGGAGGGCATCGGCGTGGACCCGCGCCAGCCCCCGCTGGTGTGGGAGGCGTGGGCAGGCGGCGGCTGGCAGGTGTGCGAGACCGGCGAGGACACCACCGGCGGCCTGAACCGGCCCGGCGAGGTCATCGTGTACGTGCCGGCCGGGCACACGGCGTCGGTGATCGGCGGCACCCGGGCCGGCTGGCTGCGCTGCCGCGTCACCGAGCCGGAACCGGGCCAGCCGTTCTACTCGGAGTCCCCGACGGTGCGCGAGGCCGTGGTGTTCACCGTGGGCGGCACCATGTCCGTCGAGCATGCCGAGACCGAGACCGACGTACCGCTCGGCACCTCGGAGGGGGTCTCCGGGCAGACGTTCCGGCTCGGCCGCCCGCCGGTCCTCCTCGACGGCGAGCCCCCCGTGGTGGAGGTGTCCTCGGAGGAGGGCTGGCAGCGCTGGGAGGTGGTGGAGCACTTCGGCCGCTCCGGCCCCGCCGACCGGCACGTCCGCGTCGACGCCACCACCGGCGAGTTCGCCTTCCCGCCGGTGCTGCGCGAGCCGGACGGCACGCTACGGCAGTGCGGTGCCGTGCCGCCCAAGGGCGCCCGGATACGGGTGGCCCGCTACCGCACCGGCGGCGGACCGGCGGGCAACGTCGCCCGCGGGGCGATCTCGGTCCTCCGCAGCTCCGTTCCCTACGTCGCCCGGGTCGTCAACCGGGAGGCGGCGCGCGGCGGCGTGGCCGGCGAGACCATCGACAACGCCAAGCTGCGGGCACCGGACGCGCTGCGGATGCAGGAACGCGCCGTGACCGCCGAGGACCACGAGATCATCGCCCGCCAGGCGGCACCCTCGGTACGCCGGGTCCGCTGTCTGCACGCCGCCGAAGGCGCGGGCGCGGTACGGGTCCTGGTGGTGCCCGACGCGGTGGCCGACGAGGGCGACGACCGGCTCCGCTTCGAGCAGTTGATCCCCTCCGACCAGGTGCTCGAAGCGATCACCGCGAGCCTCGACGAACGGCGCCTGATCGGCACCCGCCTCGTCGTGGAGCCGCCGGCCTACCAGGGCGTCACCGTGGTGGCCCGGCTCACGGCGGCGCCGGGCGACACCGACCGGGTGCGCGCCGCGGCGCTCGCCGCGCTGTTCCGGCACCTCAACCCGCTGCACGGCGGTCCGGACGGCACCGGGTGGCCCTTCGGGCGGCCGGTGCAGTACGGCGACGTCTTCGGCGTCCTCCAACGCGCCACCGGCAACGCGCTGGTGGAGGAGATCCTGCTGTTCGCCGCGGACCCGATCACCGGGCGGCGCGGAGCACCGTCGGACCGCATCGACGTGGCCGCGGGGGCGCTGGTCTTCTCCTACCAGCACCAGGTGGTCGTCACGGCCGTGGAGCAGCCGGAGGCCCGGGGATGAGCAGCCGAGCCGCCGTACCCGGCCTGCCGAGCCAGTACCCGATCGGCGGGCAACTCCCCGCCCTGTACGCCGACGACGACTTCGCGCAGCGGTTCACGGCCGGCCTCGACACCGTCCTCGCCCCGGTGTTCGCGACCCTCGACAACCTGCCCGCCTACCTCGACCCCCGGGTGGCTCCGAGCGACTTCCTGGCCTGGCTGGCGTCCTGGGTGGGCGCCGCCGACGACCCGCAGTGGCCGGTGGAGCGGCGCCGCGAGGCGGTCTTCCGCGCGGTGGAGCTGCACCGGTGGCGCGGCACCAGGCATGGCCTGGTCGAGGCGCTGCGGCTCGCGCTCGGCGTCCACGCCGAGGTCTCCGGGGACGGCGGCGCGGCGTGGTCGAGCACCCCCGGAGCGGACCTGCCGCCGGAGCCCTCCGCCGAGGTCCTGGTCCGGGTGTGGCCGGACGGCGAGGCCCAGGTGGACCCGGCCAGGATCCACGAGGTCGTCCGGGCCATGTGCCCGGTGCACACCGTCTGCCGGGTGGAGATCCTGCCCGGCCCGCCCACCGACGAAGGGAGGTGACGCCATGCGCGCCTGTCCCGCCTGCGGGGCGTCCAACGGCCCCACGGACGACTTCTGCGGCAACTGCGGGGCGTACTTGGGGTGGTCGGACAGTACGTCGCCCTCGGGCGCGGCCTCTTCGAGTACGTCGACTCCGGCGACGGGGTCCTCGGGTACGGCGTCTTCGAGCGCGGTGTCCTCGGGTACGCCCGTGGAGCCGTCGTCCTCGGGTACGCCGACCGAGTCCCCGGCCACACCGGATGCCGCCCGGCCCGAGGCCGTCCAGGCCGACGCCGCCCCACCGCCCACCGCGCCGGCACCCTCGTCGTCACCGGCCGAGGAGCCGGTGTCCGCCGCGCCCGCCCGCGGTTCGTCGTTGCGCGCCCGGCTGACGGGGCGCGGCCGGGGAGAGGAGCGGAGGGCGAGCACGGCGCCGCCCGAGGGCTCACGCGAGGGGGACGCCGAGGGCGAGGGCTCCGGGCCGATCTCCGGCCGCGGGGAGACGGCAAGTCCCGCCGCACCCCGGCCAGGCCCCGACACCTCCGAGCCCTCCGCTCCCACCCCCCGCCCGACCACCACCCGCGAGGCGGCCTCCCGCACAGAAGAGGCCGCCCCCACGAGCACGGCGTCCGCGCCCCCTGTCACCCACCCGGCTCCGGCCACTCCACCCGCTCCGGCCACTCCACCCGCTCCGGCCCCCCGGAACCCACCGGGCACTGGGCGGAACTCGCCCGGCCCCCGGCCCCCGGCCGGCCCCGCCCCCGACACGTCGACTCCCGCCCCCATCCAGCCCGTACGCCCCGCGAAGCCGGTGGCTCCCCGCCCGGTCGTACGCCCCGTAGAGGCCCCCGACGAGGTGGCAGGCGCCCCCTGTCCCTCCTGCGGCACCACCAATCCGCCGGGCCGTCGGTTCTGCCGACGTTGCGCGACCGCGCTGAACCCCGCCGCGAAGCCCGAACCGCTGCCGTGGTGGCGGACGGTGTGGCCGTTCCGCCGCCGTGTGCGGGCGAGTTCGGGCAGGGCGGTGCGCCTCCTGGTGATCCTGGCCGTGGTGGTGGCGCTGTGCGCCGGTGCTCTCCTGCTGCTCCCCGCCGGACGCGCCCTGTTCGAGGACACCCGGGACAAACTGGGCAAGCCCAAGCCCGTGACCCCGGTGACCATCAGGGCGAGCGCCGAGGTCGCCGGGCACCCGGCGACGAACACCACGGACGGACTGAGCAACAGCTACTGGGGTGCGCCCGCGCCCGGCGCCTCGGTGACCTACACCTTCGGCAAGCCGTTCCGGATGATCGACATCCTTATCACCAACGGCCCGTCCAAGAACCCGGAGGACTACCGCAGTCAGGCACGCGCACTCCAGGTGGACCTGGAGGTGACGACGTCGGACGGCGAGCGGCACACCAAGCAGTTCACCCTCAGCGACAAACCGGGCGACCAGCCGAACCCCACCGGAATCAGCGACGTGAAGACAGTACGCCTGACCCTGCGCTCACCCGTCGGCCTGACGTCGGGCCGTCAACTGGCCCTGGCGGAGGTGGAGTTCTTCCAGAGAGGCTGAAACCCGACGCCAGCCGCGTACGGCTCTACTGCCCTCGACGGTTCTACGAGGACTGCTCGGCCGGCGCGTCCGGGGCAGGCTGACGGGCGGCTCCGGCGGCCGTACGCCGCCTGGGACGCCGCCCGCAGCCGTACGGAGAAGGGACTGTCCTGGCTGGTCTGCCACATGTGCAGATGGATCAGCATCTGGTTGAGCACGGTGTCGTACTCGACCAGGGAGCCGGACGCATCCCCGCCGCCTTGCACCAGCCGCCCAGTCGACCAGCCGCTCCCGCTGTCCGGGGCGCCGTGCGGTCGATGAGCTTTCCCGCACCGGCGATCGGACGGGCGGATCAGCGCAGTCCGGCGAAGAGATCCTTCTCGGGTACGGCCGCGCCGGTGGTGTCCTGGACCCGTACGAAGGTCTCCATGCCCATCAACTCGCCGAACCTCTCCTTGCCCATCCTGAGGAAGAAGATGTTCTCGCCCTGACTGGCGTGCGCGGCCAACGCGTCGAACTTCTGACCGCTGAACGCGGTGGTGTCCACCCACGTGGTGATCTCGTCGTCGGGGAGACCGATCTCGGCCATCGCGGCGGCCTCGGCAGGATCCGGCTCCGGCATGTCCTCATGGAACTCGCGCATGATCTCGCCGAACCGCTGCATCATCGAGCGGGGCATCGTGGTCCAGTACACCTTCGGTGTCAGCGCGGTCATCTCCAGCGCCGCCATCGTGATGCGGTGGGCCTGGATGTGGTCGGGGTGACCGTAGAAGCCGTTCTCGTCATAGGTGACGACCACATCGGGTCGGTAGTGCCGCATGAGTTCCGCGAGTCGGGCCGCGCCTTCCTGTACGGGGGTCTGCCAGAAGGATCCGGGGGCGTCGTTGCTCGGCCAGCCCGTCATCCCGGAGTCGGCGTAGTCCAGCATCTCCAGATCGCTGATCTTCAGGACCTCACAGCTCGCCTCGAGTTCCTGACGGCGCAGCAAGGCGACCGCCGCCGGATCGTGCCCGGGATCACCCGGCTTGACACCCCCCGGTCCGTCACCGCAACCGCCGTCGGTACACGTCACGAGAACCGTGCGGAAGCCTTCCGCCGCGTACCGCGCGAGGACCCCTCCGGTTCCGGTGGCCTCGTCGTCGGGGTGGGCGTGTACTGCCATGAGAGTCAAGGGCCGGTCAGCCATGGAACAGTCCTCCTGCGGACATACGTCTTGGTCCAGGGAGCGCGGCGGGCGCACCGCGCTCCCGGGGGCCGGATCCTGGTGGGCCCACGGACTTTGGCCTCCGCGTTCCCCGCCGTACGACGCCGGTCCCTCGCTCGATGCAACCGCGCCGACCGGACCGGCTGTTCCCGACGCGGCCACTTGGTCTTCCGGGCCTCCAGCAGCCGTCCGCCCCTGGAACGAGAAGGCCAGGGGAGTGCGCCGTGCCGATGACCAGTTGAGGGAGAGCGACACGAGCCCGGGGCTGTCGTCCGCCGGGGCCGGGGACAAGGTCCTCCCGCCTGGTCATCAGGTTCGTCTGCAAGACGTGGTGACCGCCGACCGAGTCGATGCGTCTCGCGCTGGCCGATCGCAACGCCAAGCCGCTGCCCGACAGGCCGGTGCTGACGGGGACGGTGCTCGACAAGCCGTAAGCACGCTGGACGAGAGATCGTGCGCCCCCTCCGGCCTGTCCGGGCCCCGCTCTTCGCAGGGCTGGGCGGATCCCGACCGTCCAGCCCAACCCACCACCCCCGAATTGGACTGGACAACGCCGTTCTGAGCAACCGTCAGCCAGATGACTCGCACCGGTGACCTGTGGCCATCAGCCCGGCTGAGTGGGCGGACGGCAAGGAAGCACCAGCGGTGTTCATGTCGCCTGCGGTGAGGGACCCGCCGATGCTTCCTGTGGCGGCCGGTGTGATCGATGCCGACGACTTCGGGAGCAGGATCGCGCCCGCCGGGTCAGGTCCAGTCGAGAATCCGTCGCACTACTCCCGTGACCGCCCGGCTGATCCACCCGAACAGTCCTGCCGCCCCGGTCACATCGGCCCCGGCCATGGCCACGTCCGCCCGGGCCGACCCGGCACGGCACCCTGGACAGGAACGGGGCCAACGGCGCTTTCGCACACCGCACTTGCTGCATCTCGCCATACTCCGATTCTCCTCGACGTTCGCCGTTCTGATCAGCTGTCAGCCAGGTGGCTCGCGCGGGTGACCTGTGGCCATCAGTCCGGCCTGGGGTATCCGGGACGGCAAGGAAGCATCTCCTGGACCTCTCCGCCGGGTTGTGGGCCCGGTCGTCGGCCGGTACCCGGAATCGGCCCAGAAAGCAGGATCGGTCTGCCGGAAGCCGCGCTTCCGGCAGACCGCCTCACTGAACGACGGTTCGACCGGCGTGTCAGCGTGCGACGTCGAACGTGGCGGCGCGGGGCACGAACGCCGTGTCCCCGTCCTTGGCCGTCGCGAGTACCGAGACGTACCAGGTGCCCTTGGCCAGGTCGGCGGCCTCCTGCTTCGTGACCTTCTCCCCGTAGGTGCAGCGGACGGTCTCGTCCGAGGTGCTCCGGCACTTGGCGCTCTCATCCGCCGAGCGAAGCTCCGCGGCGGTCGGGTCGAGCTTCGAACTCGCGGGCCAGGCAAGGACCTTGAGGCTCCGGATGCCTGAGTCGTCGCTCACGTCCACGGTGTAGGTGAGCGAGCCCGCGCTGCCGTCGGACGGAGCCGTGTAGCGAGCCGAGCCGTGCTCCAGGGTGGGCTCCGTGGGGGCGGCGGCCAGGGCGAGACCGCCGGCGGCCACTCCGCCGAGGACGACGGCGCCGATGAGCGACGAGAAGACAACGCGCTTGGACATGGGTGATCCCCTTGAATGGGTGGCTGAGTTGGGCTGGATGCCCGGAAGAACGTGGAAGAAAATGAAGAACCGCTGGCAGAGCAACTGGAAGAACCGCTGGCAGAGCCGGGTCTCGGAAGTGGTCGTAGAAGCGGTGGCCGACCGCGTTCTCGATGTGATCGAGCCTATGGCCGGGGGCATGGGGCCGTCCTCGCGCTGCGGGACGATTGGCGCGTCGAACCACAGGTAGAGACTCTGCAACCCAGGTAAGAGACCGGAATCCGCCTCCAGCCGGAGTCGGGCCGCTCACCTGCGGCCATAGCCTTGATCCGCCATGAATCGAACCGACGACCGGCTGTTCCCGGTCCTGCTGATCTGCGCCCAGGCCGTGGTGTGGCCCGGGGCACCGCTGATGCGCGGGGCCGTCCCTCCCGTGTCCGCCCTTCTCGTGGCGGCCCTGGTCGCCGGAGTGGTGACGGCCGCGCTCGCCCTGCGCCGTACCCGCCCGGTGGCCACCCTCGTCGTGGTCGCCGCAGCCTGCGCGCTGGGTGCCGGACCGCTGCCCGCCGGGGCGATGGCGGTGCTCGGGACCGCGGGTGTCACGCTGGCCCTGTTCGCCGTGGCGACCGAACGCGACACCTTCACCGCCGTGCTGTGCGTGGTGGCGCTCGCCGCCTGGCAGTTCCTCCAGGGCATCACCCTGCACGGGCTCAGCGACCGCGACGGGCTCGACCTCGTCCTGACCGCTCTGCTGTACGCCGCCGTGTGCGGCGCCGGCCTTCGCGTACGGCGAACCCGTCGCGCACGGCGAGCCGCCGAACAACTGCTGAAGCGGGCCGAGTCCGAGCGCCACCGGCTCCCGGCGGTCGAACGGCGCCGTATGGAACGGGAGTTGCACGACATCAGCGCCCACCATCTGACAGCCGTGGTGGTCACGGCGGGAGCGGCCCTCGGGTTGCGCGACCGCCGTCCCGAACTGGCCGCGGAGGCACTGGAGTTCGCGGTCGAGACCGGCCGCGAGGTCACCCGTGCGCTCGGCGCGGCACGAGCGCCGGCGCCCTCCCGCGGGGAGGTGCCGTCACCGGAGGAACGCCTGCTGGACCTGGTCGCCGGGTTCCGGCGCCTGGACCAGCGGGTGGACTGCGAGATCGGCCCCCTGCCGGACGGCGCCGTCGCGGAGGCGGCGTACGGCATCGTGCGCGAGGCGCTGACCAACGTGGCACGGTATGCCCCCGGCGCGCATACGAGGGTGCTGTGCCGGTACGGCGACACCCGCACCGACGTCGCGGTCACGAGCACGCCCCCGCAGGCCGGTGCGGTGGCGCACGGTGCGGGACTCGGCGGTGGCCGCGGGCAGGGCTTCCTGCGCTCCCGGGCACGGGAGGCGGGCGGCACGGTGCACAGCGGCCCGACGGCGGAGGGCGGTTGGGAGGTACGGGCGGTACTGCCGGGCCGGACGGCCACGACGGTGGAACCGTCGGCGCCGAGGACCTACCGCGTGGCGCAGGTGGTGGCGGCGGCCGGCCTGGTCCTGCAGCCGCTGCTGCCCGTGCTGGTCATCCGGGCCGAGGAGGCGTCGAGCGCGACGCGGGTATCCGCGGGTGTCTTCTTCGCCCTGCTGGCGGCGGGCCAGGCGGTGGCCCTGCTGTGGCTGCGGCGGGCTCCGCGGACGGCGTACGGGATGCTGCTGGGGCTGGCGCTGTTGTGGCCGGTGGCGATGGCGGTGGGGAACTACGGCGGTCCCGTCCTCCTCCCGCCCGCGCTGAGCCTGTTGGCCACGTGCGCGGCCCTCGCGAGGGAACCGACCCGATCCGCAACGCCCCGAAAGAGGCGCGGAGTTGTCTCGAAAGGCGGCTCCGCCGCGAAGGGGATCCCTCATGAGCGGGGGAGCGACCAGCCCTCACCGGCCCGCGGCCACGTCACGACCGTTCTGCTCACGGTCCTCACGGTGCTGGTGCACGCCGTGGCCGCCACCAGCGCGGTTCTGGACCGAGGTACGGCCGCTTCCCTCTGGACGGTCATCGTGGGAACCACGGTCGGCGCAACCCTCATCGTCACCGCGGCTCACCTGACCGGACGCCTCCGCACCCGGCGCCGACAGGCCGACCGCCGCGCCCACGACGAACGCCTCGCCGCCTGGACCGAGGAGGCCGTCCGGGACGCCTGGACCGAGCGCCGCCGCATCGCCGCCGGTCTCGAAACCACGGTGTTGGCCCGCGCCGCCGACATGGTCACCGAGGCGCAGGCAGGCCGACTCGACGCGACAGCGACCCGTGCCCGGGAGGCCCTGGCCGCGATGCGCACCCTGCTCGACACCGTCCGGGAGGGCGGGACGGAGGCCGAACTACGGCCGCAGCCCACCCTTCAGGCCCTCGACCTGCTCGCCCACCAACTCCGGGCCACCGGCCGGGACATCGAGATACGGCTGACCGACCGTGTACCGGAACGGCTGCCCACCGCCGTCGACCTGGCCGCCTACCGCGCCGCCGAGACGCTGCTCGCGGCCGGCGGCGAGGAGCCTGCGATGCTCGAACTCGACGTGGACAACGATACGTTGACGCTCACAGCCACCGGGGTGCCCCGCGCCGCCGCCTCGGCCGTACGAGAGCGGCTGACCACGCGGGTCGCGGCGCTCGGCGGCACCGTGTCCACCGGCCCGCAGGGGACGGTCCGCCTCCGGCTGCCACTCGCCGCCGCGCAGGACAACCAGGACAACCAGGACAACGAGGAGAGACACCGATGAGCCTCAAGGTGCTGGTCGTCGACGACCAGGGCATCGTACGGGCGGGGTTCGCCGCCGTGATCGACGCCGAGGAGGACATGACGGTCGTCGGCGAGGCCGCCGACGGCGCCGCCGCGGTGCGGCTGGCCCAGGAGCTGGCTCCCGACGTCGTCGTCATGGACGTACGCATGCCCGAACTGGACGGCATCGCCGCCACCCGCATCATCACCGGACGGGAGAACGCGCCCCGCGTCCTCGTCCTGACCACCTTCGACCTCGACGCGTACGTCTTCGACGCGCTGCGCGCCGGCGCCTCGGGCTTCCTCCTCAAGGACGTTCTCCCCTCCCAACTGCTGCAGGGCATCCGGGAGGTGGCGGCCGGCGAGAGCGTACTCGCCCCGTCCGCGACCCGCCGCCTCATCGGCCACTACGCGTCCGGACCACCCGCCGCGGTCCCGGCCGGGAGCTCCCCCGAACTGGACAGCCTGACCGGCAGCCAGCGGGGCGTCCTCACCCTGGTCGCGGCCGGACTCACCAACACGGAGATCGCCGAGCAACTCGGCATCACCGTGGGCACCGTGAAGTCCCACGTGAACGCGCTGCTCCGCAAGCTCGGCCTGCGCGACCGCGTACAGGCGACGATCCTCGCGTACGACCTCGGCCTCGCCCGCCCGAACCCACCGGGCACCCACCTCTGACCACCCAGACGCAACCGAGGAGTTTCCCCATGACCGGTACCGACACCGACACCGATTCCGATTCCGGCCGATCCGTCCTCCGCCGACTGCGCGACCACGTCGGCGTCGTAGGCCTCGGCTACCTCGTCGTCTGTGCCGTCCTGCTCGCGTGGGCCCTGGTGGTGACCATCGGCGACAGCTCGGACGAGTCCATGGCCGGCGTCATCCCACTCCTTGCCACCGCCCCCGCCAGCCTTGTGCTCCTCGCGTTGCCGGACAACATCGTCATGGCCGTCATCGCCGTCGCTCTCGGGGCAGCGGTCAACACCGCGATCATCGGCTGGTGCACCCGCGCGCTGCGTCGCGGCGATCGCCCGGACTAGTCAGCACATGCGGAGGGCGCACTGCCCTCGAATCGGACTGGACAACAAACAAACCCCAGGCCGGTTACCTGGGTTGTCACTGTGGAGCGGGTGACGAGAATCGAACGCGCACTCTCAGCTTGGGAAGCTGCGGGTATCGAGGGGCGGTTGTAGCCGTGTTGTAGTCGCTGATCTACTCGAACGGCCGGTTCGCGGCCCCTGCGTGCTCATCGCTTTCATCAGTGGCTGTGGACCCTCAGCCTGCCGTCGTGCGGATGCCCCGACAGGAAACGACGGGCCTGCGGTCGTTACGGAGGAAGGGCGCGTTTCCTGGCATTGGCGCGGGGCGGTGTGCATGGGGTTGCACCTTCCGTAGCGGCATGTGGTCCGGTGGACTTGCGTCCCGGCCCCTTGAGGAAAGGTCCCTGCTCATGCATTCGTCCTTCATGCCACCCCGCCAGGTCAAGATCGGTGACGCGGCGGCCTTCGCCGGCACCACGCCGCGGGCGATTCGCCACTACCACGAGATCGGCCTGCTCCCCGAGCCCGAGCGCGGCGGCGATGACCGCCGCCGCTACGGGTACAAGGACATGATCCGACTGCTGTGGATTCGCAAGATGGCCGACGCCGGGATCGCCCTGGACGACATCCGTGACGCCTTTATCACCGGTACGGCTTCCGCCGGTGCGGACAGCGGAGACGGTATCGCGGGAATCCTGGAGCGGTTGGAGGAAACCCTCGCCGAGCAGGAGGCGGAATTGCGGCGGCAGCGGACCGCTGTGCAGCGGATGCGCACCGAAGGCAGCCGGATGGGCCTGCTCTCCGACTTCGTCACCGACCGTCTCAAGAGCCTGCCCGAGGGCTCCCTGCGTCAGGCGGACCTGGACAGTCTGCTGGTCATGGAGCGGATCTTCGGCCCGCTCGGCGCGGCCGTCCAGGCCACCCGCTTCGTCGCCCTGGCCACGCATCCCACTCTGCGGGAGGACTCCGACCGCATCGATGACGCCGAGGAGGCACTCGATGACAGCGTCGCCGTCGATGATCCACGGGTGGCTCGAGTGGCCGTCGAGCGGCACGCCTTCGAAAGCGCCCTGCAGGCCGTCATCGAGGAGTCCGGCCTGGAGAAGGACGACGATGCCCTCTTCGACGCCTGGGACACTTTGCACCCTGCCACCGCCGATGACGGCGAGGACGAGGCCGACCTCGACTCCGGCAGGCGGGAGGCCGACTCCATGAGCGCGTTCGAAGCCATCGGCAAGATGCCCTACGACTTCTCCCCAGCCCGCCTGCGCTGTATGGAACTGGTTGAAGAACTATCCGCCCAGGACTCACCCGTTACCGTTTGAGCAGTGGAATTCCCAGGGGGTCACGATCCTGCGCGAGCCTCATGATGCGGGGTTCGGGCTGACCTTCCTCGCAGCCGATCCTGACGGGAACCGTATCCGCGTCGCACCGCGTCGCACCGCGGGGCTGAAAGGCCGCAATGCGGCAGGAGCGCACGACAGGTGTCGCGTCTGCCGTCGTCCGACTTCGAGCCGATCACTCCAACAGCGCCCCGGAGGACAGAACCCCTATGAGAATCCGCCTGACCGCTGGAGAAACCGTCCTTGACGCAACCCTCGACGACAACGCGACGGCACGTGACTTCGCCTCGCTGCTTCCGCTGACGAGGATGAACGGGCCGCGGGCCGTGCCGGGCGGATGCCAGCTGTGCGCGTGCCCGGGACGCACCCACAGCCACTGGCCGGGTGCGACGGACCGCGTGTCAGAGAAAGGGAAGCCAGTGTGGGCGCGGCCAGGGCCGGCCTCGGATGCCGTGACGCCGTAGCGACACCGGATCCGCTATGTGGGGGGCCACTCCACCAGCCAGGGACCGCCGGTCCATGGATGAACGGTCCTCTCCCGCCCCTGCGCGGGCGCCCCTACGGTCGAGGCTGCGGGCGCTCACCAGCCCGTCGTACCCAAGGAGCAGAACCCCCATGAAGATCACCGGCAACACGATCCTGATCACCGGCGGCACCTCGGGCATCGGCCTCGGTCTGGCCCTGCGGCTGCACGAGGCCGGCAACAAGGTGATCGTCGCCGGACGGCGCAAGGCACTCCTCGACGCGATCACGACCGAGCACCCCGGCATCGACGCGCTCGTCCTCGACGTCGCCGACCCCGACTCGATCGCCCGGGCCCGCGAGACCGTGGCGGCGAGCCACCCCGAGCTGAACGTCCTGGTCAACAACGCCGGCATCATGCTGCGGGAGAACCTCCTCGACCCGGCCGAACTCCCGATCGCCGAGGACCACGTCACGGTCAACCTGCTCGGCACGATCCGGATGACGTACGCCTTCCTGCCCCTGCTCGCGGGCAAGGACGACGCGGTCGTCATGAACGTCACCTCGGCGCTGGCGTTCGTCCCGTACCAGAGCACCCCGACCTACAGCGCGACCAAGGCCGCGCTGCACTCCTTCTCCGAGAGCCTGCGTATCCAGCTCGCCGGTGCCGACGCCGGCGTCCAGGTGATCGAGGTGGTCCCGCCGGGCGTGCGCACGACCCTGCTGGGCCAGCAGGACAGCGACCAGTCCATGCCGTTGGACGACTTCCTCACCGAGACCCTCGATCTGCTGCGCGAGAAGCCCGACGCGAAGGAGCTGGTCGTCGAGCGCGCCAGTTTCATCCGTGACGCGCAGGTCAACGGCTCCTACGACGACGTCCTCGCCATGATCAGCGGCAGCTGACCGACCTGTAGTGACCGACGCGGTACATCAGCACGCGGGCAGCTCCTGTCGGGCCACATCATGAACGAACGCGAACACCGCGGGCCGCCTTCCGTACCGGCGGCCCCTGCGGCGTACCGCCTGCGGCCCCTGCGGCGTACCGCCGACGGTCAGCGATTTCCCAGCGGGTCATGTGGGTCATGTGGGTCATGTGGGTCAAGGGACCATCGGATCGTCTCGCTGCGAGCGCCCTCGGCGTCGGCGTCGGCCGTACGAGCGGCTTCTCGCGAGGGGGAAAGGACTGCTCAGCCATGGATCAGCGGTCTCTGGATAGCCGGGCGGGTTACGGCGAGGATGGACGGCATGGACAAGAAGGAACTGGCGGCATTCCTGCGCCAACGGCGTGAGGCGCTGCGCCCCCGCGACGTCGGGCTGGTCGAGGGGCCGCGCAGGCGTACGCGGGGGCTGCGCCGCGAGGAGGTCGCGCAGCTCGCCGGCATGTCCACCGACTACTACGCCCGGCTGGAACAGCAGCGTGCTCCGCAGCCCTCCGTCCAGATCACCACGGCCCTCGCCCGGGCGCTGCGGCTGACCCTGGACGAACGCGACCATCTCTTCGTCCTCATCGGCCACAACGCCCCGCCCGCTTCCACCGCCCCTCCGAACATGTCTGCCCCACGCTGATGCGGGTCCTGGACCGCCTGAACGACTCCCCGGCCATGGTGCAGACCGACCTGGCCGACACCCTCGCGATGAACCCGCTGGCCGTCGCGCTGCTCGGCGACCAGACCCTCCCCCACTCTCAACTTGGTTCGAGTGAGGGGACCCTCATCACCGATCTGGCCCGCAGCGGCTACTACCGCTGGTTCATGGACCCGGCCGAGCGTCTGATGGTTCCCGAGGAAACCCACGAACGCCACGGCCGCGCCCAGGCAGCACGCCTGCGGGCCGCGCTGACGGCCGGCAACGACACCCCCCGAGCCGCCCGGATCGTCGCCGAACTCCAGGAACACAGCCCCGAGTTCGTCCGCATGTGGGAACTTCAGGAGGTCGCACAGAAGTACGACGACTGCAAGACCATCCTCCATCCCGAACTCGGCCGCATCGATGTCGACACCCAGGTCCTGTACACCGAGTACCGCGCCCAGACCCTGGTGGTGCTGACCACCCGCCCCGGCACGGAGAGCCACAGCAAGCTCGAACTGCTCTCCGTCATAGGGCACCAGCAGCTCACGCCCTGACGCCCTGGACCGGGGCGGGCCGGGCTCGGCGCTCAGGCCGCCGACTTGACCGGACGCTGCCTCCGTTTTACTCTCGACCAAGTGTGGAGGCAGCATCCGTTTTGATGTGGTCGCCAGATCACGGCAGGCAGGAGGACGCATGAGCACCGGTGAGCAGCGGGGACGCAAGCCCCGCGCGGACGTTCAGCGCAACCGCACGGCCCTTCTGGAGACCGCTCAGCGTCACTTCCTGCAACACGGGGTCGGCACCTCCCTCGAAGCGGTGGCCAAGGAGGCGGGCGTCGGGCCCGGCACCCTGTACCGGCACTTCCCCACCCGGGAGGCGCTGCTGGCGGCCGTGCTGCAGACCCGCTCCGAGGAGCTCGTGGCCCGCCAGGCGGACATCGAGCAACTCGACGACGCCGCCCAGGCGTTGGAACAGTGGCTACGGGCGATGGAGGACTACTTCAGCGCCTTCAACGGGCTGCCGGACCCGCTCATGGCCGCGGCCCGGGCGCAGGAGCCGGACAACCCGCTCACCATCCCCTGCGGCATCCTCATCACCGCCACCGACCAGTACGTGCGAGCCGCGCAGCTCGCGGGGCACGTGCGCGCGTCGGTGCGGGGGCGCGACCTGTTCCTCGCGGCCTGCTCCGTCGCCTGGATCAAGGGCACCGGCACCGAAGGAGAGTCGCTCGACCGGCTCCGCACGCTCATCGCGAGCGGCTACCGCCGCCAGGACACCCAGGCGTAAACCGCCAGGCACCTGGCCCGTCCCTCCCGCAACGCCAGGCGGCACCACCGCACGGCCATCACATCGCGCTGCCCTCAGGGGCGGCACAACCTCTCAAGGAACAAATCATGAAAATTACTGTCATAGGCGCCGGTGCCATCGGCGGCAACCTCGCTGCCAAGCTCAGCACGGCCGGGCATGACGTCCAGGTGGCCGATGCCCGTGGCCCCGGGGCTGTCCGGGCCGAGGTGCTGGAGTCCGGGGCCCGCGCGACGGACCTCGCCGACGCCGTCCAGGGCCGGGACGTCATCGTCCTGGCCATCCCCTTCGGGGTGGCGGGGAAGCTGGCCGACCTGTTCGCCTCGGTCCCCGCCGAGACGGTGGTCATCGACACCTCGAACTACTACCCCGGCATGCTCAGCGAGCCGATCGAGGCGGTGGACAACGGCCAGGTGGAGAGCGTGTACACAGCCGAGCTGCTCGGCCGCCCCGTGGTCAAGGCGTGGAACGCCGCGCTGGCCGAAACCCAGCGGACCAAGGGCATCCCGGCCGGAACTCCCGGCCGCCTCGCCATCCCCGTCGCCGGCGACTTCGAGGAGGCGCGGAAGGTGGCCATGAGCCTGGTGGACGACACCGGCTTCGACCCCTACGACACCGGCACACTGGCCGACTCCTGGCGCCAGCAGCCGAACAGCCCCGCCTACTGCACCGAGCTGACCCTCGACGAGCTGCCGGCGGCCCTGGCCGCGGCCGACCGCGTCAAGGACGCGGCCATCCGCGACAGCCTCCCGGAACGCATCGCCGCCCTCGGTGCCAACCCCACCGTCGACGACGTCGTCGAGATGAACCGCGCCGCCCACCGCTGAGTCACCCGACACGGTACTCGTGCACCCAACGGCACGAGAGCGGCAGCGCCGGCAGCCCACGACCACACAAGACGAACACGAAGAGCGCACAGTCCCCCGCGCTGCGACCTGCGGCCTCGGCACGCCGTTGCCTGCGAGCATCCGCAAGCCTGCCGGCACCCGCAGGGTGCGTCCGCGGTCGCGGCGGCCTCCGTGCAGCGCTGCATGGCAGATGCCTGCGCGCCACGGAGAGGAACCGCCTTGCCCGGCACCGCATCACCCTTCACCGACATCGCATGCTCCCCGCTCCCCCCGGCGGTTCCTGCCCACCGCCCTGTCCCCTGCGGACATCCGCGGTGTGCCATGCGGCAGGGATATGCCGCCGTGGCGGCCCGCCGAGGCGCAGGGCGATGACCTGATCGGTGAGGTCGTCCGGGCCGGCTTGATGACGATCCGGGAAACCGTGCACCTGTCGCGGGGCGCCGATGCCGACGGGACCGCAAGCTTCTTCGCGTGCCGCAGGCTCGGCAACACGCTTACGGCCATCGGGCTTCCCGCGAGCACCGGGAGGTGAGGGAGCTGAGGGAGTCTTCTGGACGGGCGACGCGTCAGCGTACGCCTGCCGCGTCGAGCAAGGTGGTCACCGTGGGCACGATGAGTCCGGTCAGGTTGTCGGCCTGGATTCCCGCGCGGGCGCTGGCGCCGTCGAAGACCAGGCTGAGCTGTCGGGCCAGCAGATCGGGATCACCCGCCCCGCCCTGCTCGGCCTCGGCGCGGAAGAAGGCGGTCAGGTTCGCCTTGACCTGATGGGCGACCCGGCTCGCGGGGTGACTCTGGTCCTTGAGTTCGATCTGCACGGCCAGGTACCGGCAGCCGCGGAACTCGGGGGCGCCGACCTGTGATTCCACCTGTGCGAAGACGTACAGGATCTGCTCGCGGGGTGACCGGCCGTCGTCCGCCGCAGGCAGGAGAGTCGCCCCGTAGGCGGAGGCGCGCTCCTTCAGGCTTGCTGCCAGGAGTTCGTCCTTGCTCTCGAACAGTTGATACATGGAGCGCTTCGACACCCCCGCCGCCTTGCACAGCGCCTCGACGCCGATGCTGACGCCGTCTCGATAGGTGAGCGTGGCCGCCGCCTCCAGCAACCGCTCCCTGGGGCTCAGCTTCACTTCGGTGGTCATACCGCGAGGTTAACCCGAAACGGACGAAATAAAAACCGATCGGTTTCCACGGGGTCCCGGGGGAAGGGGCTCGGCGACGGCCTGGGGAAGGGCTGTCCCTTGCGGTCGTACCACCGCGGTACGCCGAAGCCGAACAGTGTGGCCGCCGCGAGGCCGGCCGCCGTGCGCCGCATCGGGGGGGGGCAGGGCGGTCGCGGTGGGTGCGATGAGTCCGGCCGGGATGCACGGGCACGGAGCGCCCCGGTGAAGCCGGGGGGCCTGTTGGGCTTGTGTCGGGAAACCGATCGGTTTACAGTGCTGGAAACCGATCGGTTTCTCATTCTGTGGAGGCAGTCATGACCGCACTCAAGGGCGCCAACGTCTTCGTCACCGGCGGCAGCCGAGGCATTGGCAAGGCCCTGGTGGAAGAGCTGTACGCACGCGGTGCCGGCAAGGTCTATGCCACGGCCCGCGACCCGCGCACGGTGACGCACCCCGACGCGGTCCCGGTGGCGCTGGAGGTCACCGACCCGGCCTCCGTGGCGGCCGCCGCCGCTCAGGCGCAAGACGTGACCGTGCTGATCAACAACGCCGGTGCCTCGGTCGGCGCGTCTTTCCTGGATGCCCCGGTCGACGACGTACGCCGGGAGTTCGAGACCAACTTCTACGGTCCGCTGCTTCTCACCCGCGCCTTCGTGCCCCTCATCGAGCGCAACGGCGGCGGCCACCTCCTCAACGTGCACTCCGTGCTCTCCTGGCTGGCCCTCGGCGGCTCCTACAGCGCGTCCAAGGCCGCTCTGTGGTCGCAGACCAACTCCCTGCGCCTGGAGCTGCAGCCGCGTGGCATCGCCGTCACCGGACTTCACGTCGGCTACGTCGACACGGACCTGGCGGCGGAGGTCGAGGCGCCCAAGTCCGACCCGCGTGACGTCGCCGCACTCGCCCTCGACGGCGTCGAGACGGGCGCGTACGAGGTGCTCGCCGATGACATCTCGCGGCAGGTCAAGGCCGGCCTGGCCGGCGAACTGGCCGGCCTGTACACCCAGCTGGCGAAGTAACACCCCCCTTTTACGCCCGAGGAGTCGGCGAGATGCCCAGCCACGAGTCACGTCCCACGATCCACATTCCGGGAACCACCAGCCACACCCTCGCCCCGCGCGCGGCGCTCGACGGCCGCGAGGGAACCCTGCGTTACCTCAAGGCGGGCACCGGCGCCCCCCTGGTCCTGCTGCACACCGTGCGCACGCAGGCCGAGCACTTCCGCGACCTCATCCCGCTGATCGCGGACCAGTACACCGTGTATGCCCTCGACCTGCCGGGGATGGGCTACTCGGAGATCGTGCCCGGGGCGTCGTACGACGAGCCGGCCATGCGCGCGGGCGTCGAGCGGCTCCTGACCGAACTCGACCTCCACGACGTGACGTTGGTCGGGGAGTCCATGGGGGCGGTGCTCGCCCTGACCACAGCGGCCGATCTCCCGGAGCGGGTCCGGCGCGTCGTCGCGTCCAACACCTACGACTTCCCCGGCGGAATCGCCCGGTCCAGCCTCCTCGCCCGCGTGGTGGTCGGCGGTGTCCTCACTCCGGGGGTGGGCCCGGTGGTCGCCGGGGTGGAGCCCAAGGCCGCCCTCCGCAGGATCCTGCAGGGCGGGCTGGTCGACAAGAGCGCGCTGCGGGAGGACTACGTCGACGAGCTCCTCCAGGTGGGCAGCCGCTCCGGCTACCCGAGCGTCGCCCGGGCCGTGTACCAGAGCCTGCCCAGCCTCATCGCCGCCCGCTCGCGCTACCGCGAGGTCAAGGCGCCCGTCCACCTCGTCTACGGCGAGAAGGACTGGTCCCGTCCTTCGGACCGGCAAGCCGACAAGGAGCTGTTGCCGGCCGCCGACTTCACGCAGGTGTCGGGAGCAGGCCACTTCATCGCCCTGGAACGGCCCGACGTGCTGGCCGGCCTGCTGAACGCGGTGGCCTGACCCCGGGACCACTGACCTGAGGAGCGGTGCTGCCAGCCTCGGTGAGACCCAGGGCGGTGACGCTTCATACCTCTTCCAGATCGAGGGCGGCCTCCTCGACTGCGAGGTACGTGTCGGTCGTCGCGGCCTCCAGGTATCCGTCCCGGGCGGGATCGCCGGCTCGGGACTGACATCGATGAGTTGCTCCCACGTCTGCTGGTCCCCTTCGGCGATGCCACGCCGAACAGTTGCGAGGTAGCCGCTCCTCTGCTCGGTCCTGAGGTGTTGCACCAGGTTTCGAGCCTTGGCCACTTGCCGTGTGTACCGCGCGTCACCGACCTGCCGAGTACTAGGTGATCTGCGGAGATTCATCGCACCGGTGTCGTCGCCCGGGCGCGGTGGCACCGTTGCTGACCGTGGTCGTCCGGTCTGTTGGGCACGCTGTGGGCACGGCTTCGAAGCGCAGGGGGCAGGGTGCCTGAGCGGAGGGGCCCCGCGCTTGGCTCGGCTGGTGCGGCTGCCCAGTTCGGCGAGCGCTCCGCCGGCGCACAGCCCTCCGCCGCAGCCCTTGCCCGTCCTGGTTTGCTTGCCGACTCCCTGGCAGTACCACGGGAGTGCCTGGCCGGTGACGGCGGCGACGCGCTCGAAGTCCCGGTCGCGGTGCAGCGGAGTGAGCCCCTGCAACTCGGGTGTGGTGGGCCCACCATCAGCAAGCCCAGACCCTGCGCCACCTAGCGCGCGGGCACGCCGCCGCACCCCCGCGACTGGGGATCAGTGAACACCCTTCACGTGCACGGACGTTGGCGCGCCGACTGACCAACTGCCCCTGGTTACACGTGCTCTGTTGCCCGAAAGGGACGGAAGTTGTGCGAATGCTGTGCGAGGAGGCGACAGGGTGATCGGATGTGTTGCATTTGGTGCGTCGGGGGAGCCCGGAGCCCGTGGGGTTCTCGGGGCGCTGAACATGAGGAGGAACAGAAGTGATCCGTGTCTCGCGCGTGACGGCCGCTGTGGCAGCGGCCCTCGCGCTGGCGCTGGCGGCGCCGGGGGCGGCGTTGGCGGCGCCGGAACCGGAGTCCGGGCAGCCGTCCGCTCCCGCGTCTCCGGGACTTCCCGAAGGCTGGCTGACCACCGGCTCCGGTGAGTCGGCAGAGCTGGTGTGGCGCTCGCCCGAGAAGGTGCCGGTGGGCGATGCCCAGGTCGAGTTCCGCAGCGGGGAACGCCTGTTGGGCATCCCCAGACCCGCCGCGGACGGGCGCACCTTCCGGCTACCGCTCGACGGGGTGCGCCTCGGAAGGACGGACGACCTGCGGGTCGAGGCCGCGGGCCGCCGTCTGGACGCGGCCGGAGCGAACGACGCGGCCCGTGAGCGCCGGAGACCCGACAGATCGTCAAGTCCGTCGCGCCTGCCCCAGGCGGGGACCGTGAACAAGGTCGACCCCGGCGTGCCCGGCTCGTTCCGTACGACCAGCGGTGAGTACTCCCTGCCATCGGTCCACCTGCCCGGCTACGACACCGAGGTGGAGATGAAGGCCGTGGTGGTCGCGCCGGAGGACGCCACCGGCAGCCGCCCGCTGGCACTGTTCCTCCACGGGCGCCACGTGACCTGCTTCAAGGGCGACGACGCAACCCTGGAGTGGCCGTGCCCGGCCGACTACGAGTCGGTGCCGAGCTACCGCGGTTACCTGCACGACCAGCGACTCCTGGCCTCCCAGGGCTATGTGACGGTCTCGATCTCGGCCAACTCCGTCAACGCCCAGGACTGGCAGGCCGACGACGCCGGCGCCCAGGCCCGCTCCTCGCTGATACGGCTGCACCTGGCCCACTGGGCGGACTGGGCCGCCGACCCGTCCACGGCCCCCGAGGTCGTACGACGGGTGCCCCGCGCCGACCTCGGCCGTGTGCTCCTGGTGGGCCACTCCCGTGGCGGTGAGGGCGCCGACCGGGCCGCGCTGGACAGCCTCACCCCGCCGCCCGCCGACCAGGACGGCTACCACGGCAAAACCCGCTGGACGATACGCGGAACCGTCCTCATAGGCCCCACGATCTTCGGCCAGAACCCCGCACCCGACGTGCCGTCGGTGACGATCCTGCCGGGCTGCGACGGAGACGTCATCGACCTCCAGGGCGAGCTCTACGTCGACGGCACCCGAGGGGTCAGCCGCGGCAAGGCCCTGCACAGCGCGGTCTACATGACGGGCGCGAACCACAACTACTTCAACAGCGAGTGGACCCCCGGCCAGGCCACGGCACCGGCCTCCGACGACTTCTCCTACGGCGGCGACGAGCACGACCCGCTGTGTTCTCCCGGCACCGCCACCCGGCTCACCGCCGAGCAGCAGCAGAAGGCGGGCTCGACGTACATAGCCACCGCGGCCCGGCTGTTCGTCGCCGGTGATGACAGGGCCCGCCCGCTGCTCGACGGGTCCCCCGCGCGTGCCGCCTCCGCCGGACCCGCCCGCGTCCTCACCCACGCCGTCGGCGCCGCCCGCTCGGGGGTGTTCCTTCCCGCCTCCTCCGCCACGGTCAGCGGCGGCCGGCTGTGCGCCCAGGTGGACCCGGACCCGAGCGTCTCCTGTCTGGACCCCGACCTCCTGACCGCTTCCCCGCACTTCGCCCAGTGGCGCAGGGTGACCCCCGGCGAGGAGCCGGACCGGTACGCGCTGGCCATGAACTGGAGCCGCTCCGGCACCGCCACCGAACTCAGCCCCGCTCACCCGGTCTCCCTGCCCGGCGCGACGTCGCTGAGCCTGCGCGTGATCGTCCCGCCGAACACCACCGGCACCGACCTGGACGTCGCCCTCACCGACACCTCCGGCAAGCGGGCGGACCTCGGCAGGGTCCGCGTCGACGGCGTGCCGGGCACCTCCCGCACCTCCTCCTACTGGGCGCGTGAGGTCCGCGTACCGCTGTCCGCCGAGATCCGGGAGCGCATCGACCTCGGCCACGTCAAAACCCTGCACCTGACCCCGCGTACCGAGTCCGGGACGGCATGGCTGGTGGACGCCCAGGGCTGGCGCCCCGGCACCCCCGTCGTCGAGCCCGCGCAGCTGGCGCGCGTGGACGTCGGCCACCTGACCGTCATGGAAGGCGACTCCGGCACGCGCACCTACCAGGTGCCGGTACAGGTCTCCGGGTCGGGCGGCGGCGAGGTCCGGCTGTTCGTGGACGAGCCGGGCAGCGACCGCCCGGTCGCACGTACGGTGAAGGTCAGGGCGGGCACCCGCGTCGACGTGCCGGTGACGGTCGAGGGCAACACCCGCTATAGCTCCGACGATCTTCACCGGGTGGCCGTCAAGACCGTACGCGGCGCGGTGGTCGGCTCCTACTTGGGCGGCGTCACCGCGCAGAACGACGACCCCCAGCCCACGGTGACCATGACACCGGTCGCGGACCAGGTCACCGAGGGGCAACCGCTGGTCTGGCGGATCACCCTCTCCGCCACCGCCGACGTGGTCCTGTGGACGGACCTGCAGCTGCTCCCCGTCTCCGACGGCACCGAACTGTCCACGACGGACGTCCCCGCGACGTGGCTGGACGAGCACTTCGGGGCCTCGCCGGATCCCGAGCGCCCCCTGTCCGCGGCACTGCCGGACGGCACGCTGCTCATGTCCGAAGTGCCCGCGGGCAGCCTGAGCATCGACATGTCCGTGCCCACCGTCACCGATGAACTGAGCGAGGACACGGAGTCGCTGCGGCTGCGCCTGTGGACCTACGACGAGGACGGGGAGGCGGTCGAGGGCCCGGAGTTCACCGGCACGGTGCGTGACGCCTCCTAGCGGAGCCCCCGTACCGTCCGAGGCTCCATGAGGTGCCGTCGGCCCTCCCGCTCCCGGCGGGAAGGCCGACGGCACCGCCACGCTGCCCACTGCGACGCCGCTCATCGGACGCGGTAACCGGGCCGGCGCGGTCCCTGGTCCGGGCGACCGTACGCACGGCACCCCAGGAAGCTGCACCGCCGACTTGCGGGCACGCGGCGGGCACGACGAGACCGCAAGGGCGGCCGGCCGCCGACGCAGCTCGTGGCGTGTCCGGGGTGCCCGGCCCGCAGGCTGCTACCTCGATGTGCGGTCGCGATCGCGCATGTCTGCCCCTGGTGGCGGAGCGTCGCGGTCACAGCCACCGGACCCTCCTCGTCACCCGGGTCACGACCGTCGAGTAGCCGATGCCGACCAGGAGGGAGGCGAACAGGGCGGTGAGCGGAAAGTCCTCCTGGAGGTAGGGATAGACCTGATAGTGCGTCAGGTAGATGTAGAGGGAACTGCTCGCCAGGACACCCGCGAGGGCGTTGAGCGGGCGGAGGCTGGGCAGGACCGGTACCCAGATCAGCAGCCCCAGACCGACGATCACGATGCCGGTGCGCAGGGGCTGGTCCTGGAACAGACCGGGCACGGTGAGCAGCGGCACCGCCGTCAGCAGCGCCCGCTGCCGTACGGTGCCGGCTCGGGCGGCCGCCCATCCCAGCGTGAACAACCAGAAGACCACTGTCGGGCTCAGGTGGGGGCGCGCGGGCGCCAGGTCCAGCAGGTCGTAGCGGCCGACGAGGCCGATGGCCGTGAGTGCCAGCGGGACGCCGAACGCGTACCGCCGCTCCAGCCGGTCCAGCAGTGGCACGGCCATGAGGGCGGCGAGGACGACGAGGAAGTGGACCAGGGCCTCCACGAACCAGTAGGCCCGGTCGAAGCGGTCGTTTCCCGGGGAGAGCAGGCTGTTGAGCAGTACGGCGTTGGCCGGGTCGTAGAAGTCGGTCAGGAGCACCGCTCCCGTGATCCACGCCATGCTCGGTACCGCGATGCGGGCGATGCCGCGCCACATGTGCCGGACGCGTTCCCGGCGTACGGCGTCGGTCAGCTGGAAGCGGGCGAAGTTGTAGCCGGCGGCGCAGATGAGGACGTGGGCGAAGCCCTTGATCTCGAAGAGCTGGATGTGCGAGCCGACGATGAGGACGATCCCGATGGCGCGCAGCGCGATGCCGGTCTCCAGCGTGCGGCGGGTCCGCCACGACTCCGGGCTGGTCCAGGCGCGCAGCGTCCTGCGGAGTCCCGGGGGTGGCGGGGCCCGCCGCGGTTCCCGCCCGCCCTCGCCGTCCGCGGCCCCTTGAGTTCCTTCGGTGGCGGGCGCCGCCACGGCTCGCAGTTCGCGGATCGTCCTCCTGTGCCAGTCGGCGGGCAGGTGGCCCAGGGCCTCCTCCAGGCGCAGGGACATCTCGACGTAGCACAGGGAGTCACCGCCGAGGCCGACGAAGCTGCTGTCCTCGGTGACGTCGGCGTGGTCGAGGATCTCCGCGTAGAGACGGCGGAGGTCCTGGCCCGGGCAGGGGGCCTCCTCGTCCGCCGGGCGTGTCAGTCGCCGAACGGCCTCGTAGTCGGGCTTGCCCGTGGCCAGGCGAGGGAGCCGGGCGAGGACCCGGACCCGTACGGCGCGGGGCGGAAGCCCGCACTCCTGCGCCACCAGCCGCCGGATCCGTGCCTGGTCGCCGGTTTCTCCGAGTGCGGCGACCGCGAGCGCCTCCCCGTCCCCGGCGCAGTACGCCGTGACCCCGCGCTGCTCCAGGAGGGACTCGACGCGCTGGGGGTCGATGCGCAGCCCGAGGATCTTCGCGAAGCGGCTGCGGCGGCCCACGATCTCGTAGAGCCCGTCGGGCGCGCGCCGGGCGATGTCCCCGGTGCGCAGTTCCTCCACGGTCCGGCCGAGGGCGAGGTCGGCCGGGCTCTCGGCGTATCCGAGCATCACGTTCGGCCCCGAGTAGACCAGCTCACCGGTGTCCGGGCCGTGTCCGTCGACCGGCCGCAGCCGGAAGGAGCCGCCGGGTATCGGCACGCCGACGGCCTCGGGACGCTCGGCGGCCAGGTGCGGTGGGAGGTAGGCCATGCGGGCCGTGGCCTCGGTCTGGCCGTACATGACGAAGAGCTGCCAGCCCGAACTGCGCCCCAACTCGGCGTACCGGGCCACGCGTTGCGGCGCCAGCCGCCCCCCGGCCTGGGTGACACGGCGCAGGTGCGGCAGTTCCATCCGCTCGAAGCCGACCCGGTCGAGCAGGTCGAAGGTGTACGGCACTCCTGCCAGTGAGGTGCCGCGCCCGGCGCGGAACTCTTCCCAGAAGGCGGCTTCGGACACCGACCGTTCGGTGAGGATCAGCCCCGCGCCGCGCAGCAGATGGCTGTGGAGGACGGAGAGGCCGTAGCAGTAGTGCATGGGGAGGGTGGTGGCCGCGCGGTCGGTGTCGGTGATGTCGAGGTAGGCGGCGATGGACTCGGCGTTGGCCTGGACGTTCTCGTGCGAGAGGCGGACCAGTTTGGGTGAGCCGGTGGAGCCGGAGGTGCTGAGCAGCAGGGCGAGGTCCGGGTGGAGGACGTGGGCGCTCTCGGGATGCCTTTCGTCGAGGGTCCATGTCCCGCGGGCATCCGGTCGTGCCACCACGTCGGGGGAGTACGCCTCCGTCAGTGAGCGGAGGGTGCTCTCGTTGTCGCCGGGGACGAGCAGGGCGGGGTGACCGGCGGACAGAGCGGCCAGATAGGTGATGAGGGCATCGGCCTGATTGGCCCCCGCCAGCAGCACCAGCCGCCGTACGGGCCCGAGGCGCTCGGCGGTCGCGGCCACCCGCTCGGCCAACTCGCGGTACGACAGCTGTCCCGTCGGCGTGATGAGCGCGACGCGGTCGCCGTACGCAGCGAGTCCACGCGCGAACGGTACGCGGTTCGGGTCTTCGTGCGGCACCGGAGGCGCGCTCGGGACAGTGGACGGGCGAGGCGTCGCCGTCGGGTGGGGAGCCGGAACCGGCGCGCGCCCGGGGGATGGAATCGAGAGGAACTTGGATGGGTAAGGCACGGGGCGCGCCCTTTCTGCGGCAACGTCCGCTAAGCACTGAACCCTTGACGATTAGGTAAGCTTTACCTTATTCATAACATGGTCATAATCAAGCCATGGCAAACACACAGGATCGCTTCGTCCTTAGCTCTCCACCGACATGACCACGGTGGCGTTCAGGCGAGCCCCGCAGGAAGGCACACCATGCGACGCCCCTCGGTTCGCCGGATGACCGCGCTGGTCGCGGCCGGTCTGCTGCTCCCCGCCCTCGCGGCGTGCGGCTCCGACGACAAGGACGGCGGGGACGACGGCTCCGGCTCCTCCCTCGTCATCTACTCCGGCCGCAACGAGAAGCTGGTCAAGCCACTTCTGGACAAGTTGGAGAAAGCCGTCGGTACCGAGGTCGAGGTGCGGTACGGCGACAGCGCGGAACTCGCCGCCCAGATCCTGGAGGAGGGCGCCCGCACCAAGGCCGGGCTGTTCTTCTCCCAGGACGCCGGCGCGCTGGGCGCCCTGTCCAAGGAGGGCATGCTGCGGAAGCTGCCCGCAGCCACCCTCGACCAGGTCGACGAGGTGTACCGGGGATCCGACGGTGACTGGGTCGGCCTCTCGGGACGTGTCCGCGTCATCGCGTACAACCCGGACGAAGTCACCGAGGGCGAGGTCCCGGACAGCGTCTTCGACGTGGTGAAGCCGGAGTGGAAGGGCAAGGTCGGCTTCGCGCCGACCAACGCCTCCTTCCAGGCGTTCGTCACCGGTATGCGCGTCCTCAAGGGCGACGACACCACCCGCCAGTGGCTGGAGGACCTCAAGGCGAACGGCTCCAAGACCTACGCCCACAACCTCGCCACCCTGGACGCCGTCGAGGCCGGCGAGGTCTCCCTCGGCCTGGTCAACCACTACTACTGGTACGAGCGGGTCGCCGAGAAGGGTGAGGACAAGGTCAACTCCAAGCTGCACTTCCTGCCCGGCAAGGACCCCGGCGCACTCATCAACGTCGCCGGCGCGGGCATCCTCAAGGACGGCGGGCAGAGCGAGACCGCCCAGAAGGCCGTGGACTACCTGCTGTCGAAGGACGCGCAGACCTACTTCGCGGACACGACCAAGGAGTACCCGCTGGCCGCGGGCGTCACCAGCACCGTCGAGGGCCTGCCGCCGTTCGAGTCGCTCCAGTCGCCCGACATCGACCTCGGCAGGCTGGAGTCCCTCCAGGAGACACTGGCCATGCTCCAGGACGCCGGACTGGTCTGACCCGCCGTGCGCACATCGCCGTCCATGGCCGGAAGGACACGTACGCCGTCCCGCCCACCACGGAAACCACGTACGGCCGACAGCAGGCCACCCCTGGTCCTGCTCGTCCCCGCCTGCGTGGCCGCCCTGTTCGCCCTGCTGCCCCTCGGCTACCTGGCCGTCCGCGCCCTGGAACGCGGCCCGGCCTTCGCCTGGGACGTCGTCGCCGACAAACGCACCCTCGACCTCCTCGGCCGCAGCCTCGGCCTGACCGTCGCGGTCGTGGCAGCCTGCCTCGTCCTGGGGATCTCACTGGCCTGGCTGACCGTGCGTACCGCACTGCCCGGAGCCCGGGCCTGGTCGGTGCTGGCCACGCTGCCGCTGGCCGTGCCCAGCTACGTCGCCGCGTTCGCCTGGCTGTCGGCCGAGCCGGACCTCGCCGGGTTCGGCGGCGCCGCGCTCGCCCTGACGCTGGTCAGCTTTCCCTACGTCCAGCTGCCGGTCGCCGCCGCGCTGCGAGGCATCGACCCGGCGCAGGAGGAGGCGGCCCGCTCCCTCGGCCACGGGCCGCTGCGGACCTTCCTCCGGGTCACGCTCCCGCAGTTGCGCCCGGCTGCCGCGGGCGGGGCGCTGCTCGTCGCGCTGTACGTACTCTCCGACTTCGGCGCGGTGTCACTGATGCGGTACGACACCTTCACCCGGGCCATCCACACCTCGTACCGCGCCTCCTTCGACCGGACACCGGCCGCCGCCCTCAGCGTGGTCCTGGTCGTGATGACCGTCGCGCTGGTGGCCGCCGAAGCCCGTACGCGCGGACGCGCCGGGCACGCCAGGACCGGTACGGGCACCGCACGCCCGGCGGTCCCGTTCGCCCTCGGCCGGTGGCGGACGCTCGCCCTGCTGTGGTGCGCGGCGGTGGTGGCCGTGGCCGTCGCCTTCCCGCTGGGCACCCTCGGGTACTGGCTGGCCGTCGGCTCCTCGGCCACCTGGGACCTCGGCGGACTCGCCGAGACGGCTTGGGCGACGCTCGGGGTCGCGGCGGCGGGCGCCGGTCTCACCACGGTCCTCGCCCTGCCGGTCGGGGTGATCGCCGCCCGGCACCGGGGGCGCGGCGCCCGTCTGCTGGAGCAGGCGGCGTACGCGGGGCACGCGCTGCCCGGCATCACCGTCGCGCTCGCCCTGGTGTTCTTCGCCGTGCGCTACGCCTACCCGCTCTACCAGCAACTCCCGCTGCTGATCTGCGCGTACGCGGTCCTCTTCCTCCCCGTCGCGGTGGCCGCGACCCGCGCGGCCGTGCTCCAGTCGGCGCCCGTCATGGAGGACGTGGCCCGGTCGCTCGGGCGCAGGCCGTGGCAGGTGCTGCGCGAGGTGACCGTGCCGCTGGCCGCCCCGGGCGTGGCTGCCGGGGCCGCGCTCACCTTCGTGGTCTGCATGAAGGAGCTGCCCGCCACCCTCCTCCTGCGCCCCACCGGCATGGACACCCTGGCCACCCGGCTGTGGACCGAGACCGGCGCCGGATCCTTCGCGGCAGCCGCCCCGTACGCCGCCGTGCTGATCCTGCTGGCCGCCGTCCCCTCGTACCTCCTAGGCAGGCACCGGACATGAACGACATGAACGCACTGCACGTCGAGGGGCTCACCAAGTCCTACGGAGCCGGGGAGCCGATCCTGCGCGGCCTCGAACTCACCGTCCCCGCAGGCGCGTTGGCGGCGGTCCTCGGCCCCTCCGGCTGCGGCAAGACCACCATGCTGCGCATCGTCGCCGGATTCCTGCGCGCAGACGAGGGCACCGTCCGACTCGGCGACCGGCTCCTGAGCGGGCCCGGCGTCCACCTCCCGCCGGAGCGGCGCCGCATCGGCATCGTGCCCCAGGAAGGCGCCCTCTTCCCACACCTGAGCGTGGCCCGCAACGTCGCCTTCGGACTGACCGGCGCGGACCGCTCCGAACGACGGCGCGTCACGGACGAGATGCTCGAACTGGTCGGCCTCGCCGGATACGGCGACCGCATGCCGCACGAGCTGTCCGGCGGCCAGCAACAGCGCGTCGCCCTGGCCCGCGCGCTCGCCCCGCGACCCGGGCTCGTGCTGCTCGACGAGCCGTTCAACGCCCTCGACAGCGCACTGCGGGCGGGAGTACGGGCGGACGTGCGGTCCGCACTGCGGGCGACCGGCGCCACGGCCGTCCTCGTCACCCACGACCAGCAGGAAGCCCTGTCCACCGCCGACCTCGTCGCCGTCGTACGAGACGGCAGGGTCGCGCAGTGCGCCACCCCGCAGGACCTCTACCGGCGCCCCGCCGACCCCTGGATCGCCGGCTTCGTCGGCGACGCCGTCCTGCTCCCCGGCACCGTCGAAGGCGCCGGCACGGCCCTGACCGCCCTGGGCGCCGTGCCCCTCGCCGCCCCGCCCGACGGGCTCCGCGCCGGCACAGTCCTCCTCCGCCCGGAACAGCTCAGGCTGACCGACACGGACTCCGACGGCTCGGTCAGGGGCACGGTCACCGATGTCTCGTACTACGGCCACGACGCCATGGTCACCGTGGCCGTCCAGGGCCATGACACCCCGGTCGGCATCCGCGTCGCGGGCCCCCTGTCCGTCCGCCCGGGGGAGGAGACGGGCGTCCGCGTCGTGGGTGAGGCCGGCCTCCACCCGTAGCCACGGCTCACCACGGCTTCCGCGGTGATGGTGCCGCCGTGCTGTGGGCGACCACCATGGTCGGCTCGTCGCCGTCCAGCAGCACCTGCCGGGCACTGCCGTGACGTCTTCCAGTCCCGGACCGTCGGTGCCGGCGGACAGCCCCGCCGATGACCTTCCGGGAAGGTCGATGAGCGGGTGCGCGGAGGGCTGGTTGCGGTACGGCTGTGCCGGGTCTCACCCGCTCCGCATGCTCCCGGGGGCGCGATGCCGGACACTCCTGTGTAGAGGCCGGCGTATTTCGCGCGGGCCATGGTGAAGGTGTTCGGCGTGCTCGAGGTCCCGCTCTGGCTGTGGGTGGCGTTCGCCGCGACGGTGGTCGTGTCGCTGGCGGTGGACCTGCTGTCCCACCGCACCGCGCACGTCATCGGCTTCAAGGAGGCAGCCGCCTGGAGCGGCCTGTGGGTGAGCCTCGCCCTGATCTTCGGCGCGGTGGTCTTCCTCGTCCTCGGCACCACGGCCGGCACCGAGTACACGACGGCCTGGCTGCTGGAGAAGAGCCTGTCGGTCGACAACCTCTTCGTCTTCGCCGTGATCTTCGCGTATTTCAAGGTGCCCCGCGCCTACCAGCACCGCGTGCTGTTCTTCGGCGTCATCGGCGCGCTCGTCTTCCGCGGGATCTTCCTCTCCCTCGGCGTGGCCGTGGTCAGCCGCTTCACCGCTGTGCTGTTCGCCTTCGCGGCGGTCCTCTTCTACAGCGCCTACAAACTCCTCAAGGACGAGCAGGAGAGCTTCGACCCGGGCAGGAGCTTCGCCGTACGGATGCTCCGCAAGATCATCCCGGTGCGGGACGAGTACGCCGGGGCGAAGTTCTTCGTCAAGGAAGCGGGCAAGCGGATGGCGACCCCGCTGCTCGCGGTGGTCGCGGCGATCGAGGCAGCCGACCTGATCTTCGCCGTCGACAGCGTCCCGGCCGTCCTCGCGGTCAGTGATGACGCCTTCATCGTCTACACCAGCAACGCGTTCGCCATCCTCGGCCTGCGGGCCCTCTACTTCATGCTCGCCGGCCTCCTGGACCGCTTCCACTACCTGAGCAAGGGCCTGGCGATCATCCTCGCCTTCATCGGCGTCAAGCTCATCCTCCAGGCATCCCACAAGATGATCAGCACCGGCATCCCGGAAATCCCCTCACCGATCAGCCTCGCGGTCATCGTCGTCGTCCTGGCAGGGTCCGTGGTGCTCAGCCTCAGAAGGCCCACCCCGACAGGCGTGGTGGAACAGACCGACGAACAGCGGGCCGCCTCCGCGACCACCGAGCAGCCCAGCCCACCGCCTGTCGTGGATGACCCGGAGCCCCCCACCGGTTCACCAGGCCGGGACGCCTGACCCCGCCCGCGCTCACGGCGAGGAGGCGGTGCACTTCCCCGCACACCAATACCGGCATATCGTAAAAATATGGTCAAAGTAAAGCGCAAGCCCGAAGCGTACGTGTGTCCGGCCTGCAAGCAGTCCGTGCCGGTCACAGTCCACCGCCACAAGACCCTCGGCGTATTCGTTCCCGTGTGGGGCCCGGGTGCATGCCAGAACCGCGACTGCCCCGACTTTCGGCTGGACCCCAGGCACAGGCATTCCCCGGCCCGGTAACGACATCGACAACGCGGCGATGACCGCCGGCCTGGACCGGTGGCGGATGCCTCTGTCCGCCACCGGCACACAGGGGGAGGACGACTCCGGGCCTGCTTCAGACCGGTGCGCTCCATCCGGCGACGCTCGACGTACGTGCCCTCGATGCCCCGGGCCGTCGAGACGAGATCCTCCGGCCGTGCTGTGCTCTGTGCGCCACAAGCAGCGGCCCACGCACGAAGGTCGCGCTTCGAGAGCGGACGCGTGCCGCTCTCGAAGCGCGAACACTTCGACTCGTGCCGGCCGGGACTGCCGGCCAATGCTCGCTTGGTGAGCGCGGCTTCGAGCCGGATTCCACGCAGACGTCCACTCGGCTCAGTGCCCTGCGGGTTTCCTGAAGGCTCGAAAATGGCGCTGTCCTGTCGCTGCGAGGTGCCGTGAGAACTGTCAGGCCGGCTTGCCTTCACCCGTTGCCGTTGAGGACGCCGGGTCGGCGATCCCGACAGCACACCTAGGCCGTACGCCGCTTGAACAGCGCTCCCGAAGCGGCCACCGAGGCGGCGAGGATGCCCGTGCACCAGGCGAGCGCCACCCACCCCGTCGAGCCCACCGGCTGCCCGAGCAGCAGTCCGCGTACCGCCTCGATGACATGGGTGACGGGCTGGTGGGCGGCGAAGCCCTGGAGCCAGGACGGCATGGTGTCGGTCGGCACGAAGGCGCTGCTCGGGTAGGGCAGGAAGCTCACGAAGAAGGTGAAACCCCCGGCTGCCTCGGGGGACTTGACGAGCAGGCCGACCGTGGCGGACAGCCAGGAGAGCGCCGCGATGTAGGCCACCAGGAGGCCGATCGCGGCGAGCCAGCCGCCCGGGCCGGCCGAGGGGCGGAAGCCGATCGCGAAGGCGAGCGCGAAGACCAGGGCGGTGGCGATCAGGTTCCGGGCCGTGGAGGCGAGGACGTGGCCCGCCAGGATGGGGGTGCCGCCGATGTCGAGGGACCGGAAGCGGTCGATGACGCCGCCCTTGAGGTCCTCGGTGACGGCCACGGCGGTGCTCGCCGAACCGAAGCCGGCGCACAGCAGCAGGACGCCGGGGACGACGTAAGTGACGTATTCCGTACCGGTGTTGATGGCTCCGCCGAAGAAGTACACGAAGATCAGGAGCAGCATCACCGGGAGCGCCATGGCCATGATCAGGGCGTCGACGTTGCGGCGGCTGAGCCGGACGGAGCGGCCGGTCATGATGAGTGTGTCAGACATGACTGGGCTCCTGGTGTGCGGGCTTCGTGAGGGTCAGGAAGACGTCGTCGAGGGTCGCCGTGTGCAGCGAGAACCGTTCGATGACCGTGCCGTCGGGGTCCAACGCGTCGAGCAGAGCCCGAACCTGGGGCGCACCGCCGTCGGTGAGGAAGCCCAGGGTGCGGGTCTCGGGCTCGCTGTACACCGCCTGCGACACCAGGCGCAGATAGGCGGCCGGGTCGGTCAGGACGACGTCGAGGCGCTGGCCCGCGACGCGCCGCTTCAGCTCCTCGGAGGTGCCCTCGGCGACCAGTTCGCCGCCATGGAGCACGGCGATACGGTCCGCCAACCGGTCGGCTTCCTCCAGGTACTGGGTGGTCAGGAAGACCGTCGTGCCCCGCGCCGACAGTTCGCGCACCACGCTCCACAGCTCCTGGCGGCTGCGCGGGTCGAGGCCCGCGGTCGGCTCGTCCAGGAAGATCACTTCGGGTTGGCCCACCAGGGACGCGGCCAGGTCGAGGCGCCGTCGCATGCCTCCCGAGTACGTCCTGACCAGGCGGTCGGCGGCGTCGGCGAGGTCGAAGCGGTCGAGGAGTTCGGCAGCCCGGGTGCGTGCGGCGGCGCGGGAGGTGCGGGCACCACCGTGGGTGCGGGTGAGCCGGGCCATCATCCGCAGGTTCTCCGCACCGGTCTGCATCTCGTCGAGCGCCGCGAACTGGCCGGTGAGGCTGATCGCGCGGCGGGCCCGGGCCCGCTCGGTGCGCAGGTCGTGCCCGGCGACCCTGGCGCTGCCCGCGTCGGCCTCGGTGAGTGTGGCCAGGATGCGGACGGTGGTGGTCTTGCCCGCGCCGTTCGGGCCGAGCAGGGCGTGCACGGTGCCGCGCGGCACCGCCAGGTCGAGACCGCGCAGGACCTCGACCTTTCCGTAGGTCTTGCGAAGGCCGGTGGCCTCGATGGCGGGTGCGTCGGGCATGGCCTCGCCTCTCCACGACTACTTACTGCGTAACCCTTACGCGTTATCGTGTAAGGGTTACGCAGAACTAGAATGTGCGTCAAGCCGGAGGCCCGAGGAACGATCCCGGGGCGCAGAGGGAGGCGACGCGGATGGCGGCGGACGAGGACACCGGCCTGCCCGCGAGCCTCGCGACGGCCTGGGGTTTCAGGGCCCGCCCCTCGAAAGGGCCGAAGCCGGGCCTCAGCCTGGACCGCATCGTGGCCGCAGCGGTGGGTGTCGCGGCCACCGAGGGCATCGGGGCCGTGTCGATGGGACGCGTCGCCAAGGAGCTCGCCGTCTCGCCCATGTCGCTCTACCGGTACGTCGGCGCAAAGGACGAGCTCTACATCCTGATGCAGGAGGCGGTCACGCCCGCACCCCCCGAACCGCTGCCCGACGGGGCCGGGTGGCGCGCGGGGCTGACCCGGTGGGCGCGGGCGCAGCGCGGGTTCTTCCACGAGAACCTGTGGCTCCTGCGGATCCCTGTCTCCGGGCCGCCCGCAAGCCCGAGGTCGGTGGCGTGGATGGAGTACGGCCTCGCGACCCTCGACGGCACCGGGCTCGACGAGGGCACGAAACTCGGCGTGATCATGCTGGTCAGCGGCTATGTGCGCAACGAGGCGACGCTGATGTCCGACCTGGATGCCGCGTACACGGCGAGCGGCCACGCCCCCGACGAGGTCCTGCGGCGCTACCAGCGAACCCTCGCCGTCCTTACCGACCCCGAACGCCACCCTGCCGTCACACGCGTCCTCGAATCCGATGCCCTGGACCAGGCGGACGAGCCGGACGCGGACTTCGAGTTCGGACTCGGGGTCGTGCTCGACGGGGTGGCGGCGCTGATCGCGCGGCGCGGTTAGGGCGTTTCTTCCGGGTCGCCAATCCGTCCCTCCTGAGGGCACGCGGAGGGCACGCAACCCCCGAATTGGACTAGACAAGAAACAAACCCCAGGTCGCTGACCTGGGGTTTCATCGTGGAGCGGGTGACGAGAATCGAACTCGCACTCTCAGCTTGGGAAGCTGCGGGCGTTTGCGCGTGGTTCGGGCGTTGACCTGGGCGAACGATCGGGACGCGGCCTCGACGGCCTCGCCGGCTTTCACCGTGATTCCCCGCTGTTCCCCGCTCCAACTGGTGCGCTTATGGTGCGGTCATCGTTGGCGTTCGGGTCGGTCTGGTGGCCCTGCAGGCCAGTGCCTCTGCAAGCGGCTCAGAGGTGCTGCTTGCCCGTGCTGACCAGCTGGCTGATGTCGTCACGAGTCTGCACTCTGAGAGTGTCGAGCTCGACTCTGCTACTGGCCTTGGGCAGCGCCGTGATGTCGGCGAGCACTTCCTCCGCGGTCCGGCTCAACGTCTCGTCATCCGTGAGCATCTGCACCCGGAACAGGGCCTCCTGGGCGCTGGAGCGCAAGTCGTAGGCGCGGATACGCACCGTGTCGGCATCTTCCGGTGGCGGCTGCTCGTGTTCGCAAAACCAGAGGTGGACCAGGCAGCGGCGATAGTTGATCAACGTGCCGGCGTAGGCGGAGTAGGCGTCGAGTCGCTCCTGTCGGAGCTTCTCGCGTCGAGTGAACTGGTGGCTCCTGTCGGTGGTGCGCTGCTGGAACGCCAGAGTGACCCCCGAACCGAGCAGAGTTCCCAGAACGGCTATGGCGCTGGCGATGATGGTCTCCACACCCCAAGCTGATCACGCGGCGCCAGCTTTGGTGCGTCGCACGCCCAACCTCAATGCCCCAACACGCTTTCCAACTGTGGTGGTGGGGGTCGGGGCTTCGAACGGGGCCGATCACCTGCGTTCATGGGCGTTCGGCCGTGGGAGCGGATATCGGCTTCGGTCTCGTCTGTACGGCGTGAACTGTGCTGAACGAGACGGAAAATGAGACGGCCTTCGGGGCCTGTCTCGCCAGCATCCCCGGTGTCGAGGGGGAGTCATGGCACTGGGTCGCAAGGGCGCATCGTTGTCGACGGTACGGACTACCGCTGGCGGCTGCGACGACGGCCGACCTGCTTCCAGGGCCTGGTCCTGGTCCGGTAAGCCGTGCACGTTCGCGGTCGAGCATGCGGACGCCCCGGGGACGACACTCGTGGTCGCCACCAACCAGCCGCATCCGAGTAACTGTTTCGGCCGCAAGGCCAAGCCTGAACTGCCGTCTTCCGTTGCCCAGGCCGTTCATCCGGCCCTTCGCAAGTCAGCCACGCTGTCCGGTGACGTTCGGCAGAGCAAGCCGCGCCGGCGGAAGCGTGGTGGTGAGGCCTCGGCGATGACCGATTCGTCCCGAATTGGCTTGGGTGGGAGGTCGACCCCGGGCCGCTGTTCGGGCCAGTTGATGGAGACGAATCCTATTTTTTGCTCAAGGAGATGCGAAAAGACAAACCGCTCGACTCATAAAATGCGGACCGAGACGCGGATGGAATTAATTAAGAAACGCTCTCCTTGATATTTCTCCTGCGCCGAAGTCACTCATTTGCTGCGCATCTGGAGGAGAGGGAGTGGCGTTAGCGACATATGACGAAAGCAAGGTCCCATGGCTTGCCCCACCGCGGCACGGGTAAGGATGAACTGCCTGTGAACCGTGATGTGACAGTGAGTAAATACACTTACGTGCATGGTCTGACACACTCGGCGCTTGAGTCGTGTGGCACCTTGCACGGGGACGGTGCGCAGGTCGAACTCCAGGTTACCGACTCCCTGCTCCGCGAGTTCCTCACGCTGCTGGAGGCGGCCCAGGAGGAACTCAATCAGCGGTGGAACGACCAGGAAAAGTCCGGATGTCACGCGGACCGCGCATGACGGGGGTGGATTTACATGAATCACTACTATGCGGATCCCTCCTCTGTGCGGCGTGAATGGCATACCGACGCATCTCCATATGGGTCGGGTACTGAGTGGCACGGTAGTCCTGCCGATGCCTTTCACTCAGGGGCTTCGTTGGTACCCCCCGAGTCGGGCTGGGACCCCGTTGAGGAACTTGCCTATCTCTTGCAGGAGGCCGTTCCGGCGGAGCAGGCGGCCGCGGTGCCGCCACCTCGCAGCGAGTCTCCGTACGGCGTCAACTTCACCGACCCGATGGAGCACCAGGCGCAGATCACCGTGCAGCTTCCGCCCTTCCGACGCTCTTCTGCCGGGCATCGGAAGACTCAAGCCCGAAAACTCCGACCCAAGTGGTTACAGACTGGCAGCTTCGTAATCGTCGCATTCGTTGCCGTCATCGTGGCGATGGTCAGCGTCTTCGGCGCCATGGTGGCATACGGGCCTCTGCAGAACATTTCGTCCGGTACGAAGAGCGGGATCTTCCCTCAGTGGCCTCTTCTTGTGTATGGCCCCTGGATGGTGGCGTCTCTCTCCATCCTCCGAACTGCCTTGTATCGGCGCCGAGCTTTGCACTCGTGGTTCATCGTTCTGCTGTTCTCCTCCGTCGCTGTCACGCTGTGCGTGGCTCAGGCCGACCGGACATTCACCGGTATCGCCGGAGCCGCCCTACCCGCCCTCGCGTCCCTGGCATGCTTTCAGCAACTCGTTCGACAAATCACATTGACTCTGCCGCCGCGGCAGGCGTCGCCCCGTCACCGCCAATAGCGTCACAACCTCATGCCCGCAGGGCCTTCCGAAGTGAAGAACCACCCGGCTGGCGCGCTCCTGCGGGCGAAGGACCTGGGCGAAACCGGCAACCTCGGGATCCTCGGCGCCCTCGGCGTCGGCACGCGCCCAGTCGGGGCACCGGACAAGGTGAGGGGTGGGCGGCTCCCATGCACGCGCAGTCGGGATCCAGGGTGCCGGCGGCAAGCTCCGCGGCCTCTTGGGCTACGCCCTCGCGCCAGTTCGATGTCGGTCTTAGAGAGCAACTGATCTGGTTTACAGGTGATTTGGGGCGTTCGTAGTGACTGTGGCGGCG
>NZ_BMMU01000039.1 GCF_014646095.1 Streptomyces lacrimifluminis
CGGCGACTCCGACTCTATCAGATCCTTTCGGGCCTGATTCCCAGTCAGCGGGGCTTGTCCTCCCGGCTGTTGGGCCGTTCCGACGTTTCAAACCTTAGCGGATCCTCTCGGCGATTCCCAATCGGGCCGCTGAGCTCCATCGAGCCCCATTCGAATTGAATTCGGGCGTGCCGAAATCAACCCGGCTGGGAGATCGTGCTGATGGTTTGGGTTGCCGCTGCTGCGGCGGGTTGCCACCGCAGAACCGTTACGGCCCCGTGGCAACCCGGAGAACATTACGGATCGAGCAGGGGGATGTCAAGCACCCCTGTCCACGCCTGTCAAGATCTTTAGTCCAGGTCGGTGAGTCGCCCGCCGGCGTCCGGCTGGGCGTGCTCCACGCGGCGCAGGAGACGGGTGAGAACGTCGCCGAGCCTGCCGCGTTCGTCCTGGGAGAGGTCCTGGAGGAGGTCTTCCTCGAAGACGGTGGCCAGGCGCATCGCCTCCAGCCACTTCTCGCGGCCCTCGTCCGTCAGCTCCACGATCACGCGGACCCGGTTGGCCTCGTCACGCTCCCTGGTGACCAGTCCCTCCGTCACCATCCGGTCGATCCGGTGCGTCATCGCGGCCGGCGTCAGGCCCAGCCGCTTCGCCAGGTCGCTCGGGCCCATGCGGTACGGGGCGCCGGAGAGGACCAGCGCCTTGAGGACCTCCCACTCGGCGTTGCTGATGCCGAGCGTGGCGGTCTGGCGGCCGTAGGCCACGTTCATCCTGCGGTTCAGTCGGCCCAGGGCCGCGACGATCTTCTCGACCTGGGGGTCCAGATCTCTGAACTCGCGCTGGTAGGCGGCGATCTGCTCATCGAGCGTCGGCTCACCGACGGCGGGGGTGTCACCCATGGGCGCAGTGTCCCATGCGCGCGCTTGGTGTCGAAGCCCTTCGAGGTGTACTGTTCAGGCCTTAACTTTAGCTTCGAAGTCTTCACATCTAATCAATTCGGTAGGCGTACGACTTCACAATCAAGGCAGGTGAAAGTGACCAGGGCGATGGGCGCAGCGATGCGCCGGATCCATGTGGGCAACGCACTCAGCGCGTTCGGGCTCGGCTTCACCGTCCCCTATCTGTACGTCTATGTGGCGCAGGTGCGGGGACTGGGAGCGATGACGGCGGGTCTCGTACTTGCCGTCTTTGCCGTGGCCGCGCTGGTCGTGCTGCCGTTCGCCGGGCGGGCCATCGTCCGGCGCGGCCCGCTGCCGGTGCTGCTCGTCGCCCTGGTCACCGCCGCTGTCGGCGCGCTGCACCTCGGGCTCGCCGCCAACGCGACCGCCGTACTTCTTGCCGCTGTGGCGCTGGGGGCCGGGCAGGCCGTGATGCAGCCGGCGCTCGCGACGATGATCGTGGACTTCTCGTCGGCGGAGACGCGGTCGCGGGCCTTCGCCACCCAGTTCTTTCTGCAGAACCTCGGGCTCGGCGTCGGTGGGCTCATCGGCGGGCATCTCGTGGACACGACCCGGGTCGGCTCGTTCACCCTGCTGTTCGCCATCGAGGCGGCGATGTTCCTGCTGCTCGCCGTGATCATGACGGCCGTACGCATGCCTCGTTCGCCGAGGATCGACGGTGCTCCTGCTCAGGCCAAGGGCAGCTGGAAGCAGTTGCTCGGGAATCGGGCGATGGTGCAGCTGTGTGTGCTGGGGTTTGTTCTTTTCTTCGCCTGTTATGGGCAGTTCGAGTCGGGGTTGAGTGCGTACGGGGTCGAGGCGGCCGGGATCTCGACGTCCGCGCTCGGTTCGGCGCTGGCGGCGAACACCGCGGTGATCGTGGTCGCGCAGTTCGCGGTGCTCCGATTCGTCGAGCGGCAGAAGCGGTCCCGGGTGATCGCGGCCGTGGGAATCCTGTGGGCCGTCGCGTGGGGCGTGGCGGGGTATGCGGGGCTCGGGCACGGCAGCCAGGCCATGGCGACCGCCGCGTTCGTGTCGACGTACGCGCTGTTCGGGCTCGGGGAGGCGATGTTGTCGCCGACCGTCGCGCCGCTGGTGGCCGATCTGGCGCCGGACGGGATGGCGGGGCAGTACAACTCGGCGTTCGCCCTGGTGAAGCAGCTCGCGCTGGCTGTCGGTCCGGCGGTGGGCGGTCCGCTCGGGGCTTCGCTGCACGGGCCGTACATCGTGATGTTCCTGCTGTTCTCGCTGGGGATCAGCGTCCTCGCCGTACGGCTGGGGCGGGAGCTGACTCCCGTACAGAATCAGCCGTCACTGGCGCGGCGGAGTCGGGTGGTCGCGCAGGGTGGGGCTCCGGTGGAGGCCGTGGTGCCTACTCCGTAGGAGTAGGCACCGGCTCGGTGGCGTCCTGTTGTCAGCGGGTGGCTGTGGCCAGGGTCGAGGTGAAGGGGAGGGTTGCCGAGCCGTCGGGGGACGTGTGGGGGGCCAGGGCTTCGCGGATCGTTTCCGCCGCTTCGGTGAAGCGGGCCGGGCCGCCCGTCTCCTCGATCGACTGGCCCCAGGGGACGGCCGCGAGGTGGCCGGAGGCGAAGTCCGCGAAGTCGGGGAACGCGACGGCGAAGGTGACCTCGCGGGTCGTGACGTCGTGGAAGCCGGCGGTGGTCAGGGCGGCGGTGAGGCGGTCGGCGGGGCAGGAGAGGGAGGCGGCGAAACGTGCCTCCGCCTCCGGGGTGCCGTGTTCGGCGACCGCCTTGAAGTGGGCGGCGAAGTACGGGGAGCGGTCCACGGGTGGGGTCCAGGCCGTGGCCGTGAAACGACCGCCCGGACGGGTGACGCGGGCCGCTTCGGTGAGTGCGGCCTCCAGGTCGGGGAAGAACTGGAGGCCCTGTTGGCAGACGACCGCGTCGAACGAGTCGTCCGGATACGGGAGTTTGTCGGCCGGGGCCTGGGTGAACTCGATGTCCGGGTACATCCGCGGTGCCTTGCGGGCGGCGATTCTGAGCATGCCCTCGAGGAGGTCGACGGCGGCCACGTGGCCCGTGGGGCCGACCTGGGCGGCGGCCGAGCGGGCGACGAAGCCGGTGCCGCAGGCCAGATCGAGGACGTGGGCGCCCGGGAAGAGGTCGACGGCCTCCAGGGCCGCGGCGACGAAGGGCGCCATCAGGGGGGCGCTGTAGCGCTCGTAGTGCTCCGTGGCGGTGTGGGTGGCGTTGTCTTTGAGGGGGAAGCCTGTGAGATCTGCCATGGAGGAGCTACTAGCAGGCGCCGGCCGGTTCGCCTAGGTCCTGTCGTCACATTCCCGTCGTCCGCCCGGAGGGCGGGCCGGGCGGCGTCTGGTGCGTGCTCTCGGTGTGCCGGATCACTTGCCCACCGGCAGCACGAACTCGCACCACACCGCCTTGCCGCCTCCCGGTGTCCGGCGTGAGCCCCAGCTGGTGGCGACCGTCGCGACGATGGCGATGCCGCGGCCCGATTCGTCGCCGGGTTCCGCGGTGCGGCGCAGGGGGAGGTGGTCGTCGCCGTCCGTCACCTCGACGATGAGGCGGCGGTCGGTGCGGCGCAGGCGCAGGCGCATCGGGGGTGTGCCGTGCTGGAGGGAGTTCGCGACAAGTTCGCTGGCCGCCAGGACGCCCACGTCGTGCAGTTCGGTGGGGAAGCGCCAGCTCGTCAGGACCCCGGAGGCGAAGGCACGCGCGCGTGGGGCCGCCTCGATGCCGCCCAGCAGTTCCAGGGCCGCGTTGCGGAACAGGTCGCTGTCGGGGCCGGTGCGGGCCGGGTGCTGGAGGACCAGGACCGCCACGTCGTCGTCGTGGTCCGCGGTGACGCCCGCCGAGCGGACCAGGCGGTCGCAGATGACCTGGGGGCTGCCCGTGGCGCCGGACAGGGCGCGCTCCAGGGCGGCGATGCCCTCGTCGAGGTCCTCGTTGCGGCGTTCCACCAGGCCGTCGGTGTAGAGGACCGCCGTGGAGCCGGGAGTGAGCGGGATCGAGCCCGAGGCGTGCATCCAGTCGCCCGTGCCGAGGGGTGGGCCCGTGGGTTCGTCGGCGCGCTGGACGACTCCGCTCTCGTCACGGACGAGGATCGGGAGGTGGCCCGCGGAGGCGTACACCAGCTTGCCCTCGTTCGGGTCGTGGACGGCGTACACGCAGGTGGCGATCTGGTTGGCGTCGATCTCCGTGGCGAGGCCGTCGAGGAGCTGGAGGACCTCGTGCGGGGGGAGGTCCAGGCGGGCGTACGCGCGGACCGCCGTACGGAGTTGGCCCATGACCGCTGCCGCGCGCACTCCGCGGCCCATGACGTCGCCGATGACGAGGGCTGTGCGGCCTCCGCCGAGGGTGATGACGTCGTACCAGTCGCCACCCACGGCCGCTTCCGTGCCGCCGGGGTGGTAGGTGGCGGCGACGCGGAGGTCGTCCGGTTCCTCCAGTTCCTGGGGGAGGAGGGAGCGCTGGAGGGTCACAGCGGTCTCGCGCTGGCTGCGTTCGCTGGCGCGCAGGCGTTCGGCGGCCTCGGCGTGGTCGGTGACGTCGGCGGCGAAGATGAGGACGCCGCCACTCCCTTCGGGAGTGGCCGTGGCCTCGACCGGGGTGCACGTGATCGTGTACGAGCGCCCGCTGTGCGCCTTGCGGGACTTGAGCGTGCGGGGCTTGGCGCTGCGCAGGACCTGGTCCAGGAGGGGCAGCAGGCCCAGTTCGTCGAGCTCGGGGGCCACGTCCCGCGCGGGGGCGCCCTCCGCGCGTACGCCGAAGGCCGCCGTGTAGGCGTCGTTGGCGTACGCGATGCGGTGGTCCGGGCCGTGGACGATGGCGACCAGGGCCGGGATGCGGTCGAGGACCTCGCGGGTGGGCAGGTCGTCGACCGCGGGGAGGCAGGGCGCCCCGTCGGCGAGCTGCTCGGCGCGGGCGGCGGGTACGGAGCCGGGGCCGGGGCCGGAGCCCTCACCGAGTCGGTCCGGCAGCCGGTCCGGAGTGATCGGGTGATCCGTCCGCGCTGCGGCGCGGCGCTGCGTTCCGGGAAGTCGGGCGCTCCAGCGCGTGAAGTTCACGAAACCTTGCCTCGTGTTTGTCGGCACAGGCCGGCAGCGGGTCGGCCGGAGGTACGGGGGGCGTTCCCCGGGAGATACAGCACTTACGGAATGCCTCGCGGGTAGAGAGGGGTGGAGAAGGCGTGTGCGGCAAGAGCGTGGAGAACCAGTCTGGCAGGGTGGCCGACCCGGCCGACATCCTTCAGACGCCGGCCGCGTCGGTGGAGTTCCTGGATCCGGTCAGGACGACCCCTTCGGGTCCTGGTTCAGGTTCTGAGGATGCTTCCCACCGGCCGCGAGTTCGAACTCCGCACGGGGATGTTCGAGTGAACCGAGGGAGACGATCTCCCGCTTGAAGAGTCCCGACAGAACCCACTCGGCGAGCACCCGGGCCTTGCGGTTGAAGGTGGGCACACGGCTCAGGTGGTAGACGCGGTGCATGAACCAGGCAGGGTAGCCCTTCAGCTTGCGTCCGTAGACGTGTGCGACACCCTTGTGGAGTCCCAGCGAGGCTACTGAACCGACGTACTTGTGGGAGTACGTTTCGAGCGGCTCGCCCCGCAGCGAGCGGGCGATGTTGTCGCCGAGGACCTTGGCCTGGCGTACCGCGTGCTGGGCGTTGGGGGCCGTCTCCTTGCCGGGTTCCGCGGCCGTGACGTCGGGCACGGCGGCGGCGTCACCCGCGGCCCACGCGTGCGTGGTGCCCTCGATCCGCAGTTCGGCGGTGCACTTGAGGCGTCCGCGCTCGTTCAGCGGCAGGTCGGTGGCGGCGAGCAGGGGGTGGGGTTTGACGCCGGCGGTCCACACGACCGTACGGGTGGGGAAGCGGGCGCCGTCGCTGAGGACGGCGATCCGGTCCGCGCAGGAGTCGAGGCGGGTCTCCAGGCGCACGTCGATGTTGCGGCGGCGCAGCTGGGTGACGGTGTACTTGCCCATCTCCTCGCCGACCTCGGGCAGGATGCGGTTCGAGGCCTCGACGAGGATCCACTTCATGTCCTCGGCCTTGACGTTGTGGTAGTACCGCGCGGCGTAGCGGGCCATGTCCTCCAGCTCGCCGAGCGCCTCGACGCCGGCGTAGCCGCCGCCCACGAAGACGAAGGTCAGGGCCGCGTCGCGGATCGCGGGGTCGCGGGTGGAGGAGGCGATGTCCATCTGTTCGATGACGTGGTTGCGCAGGCCGATGGCCTCCTCGACCGTCTTGAAGCCGATGGCGTGTTCGGCGAGGCCGGGGATCGGCAGGGTGCGGGAGACGGAGCCGGGGGCGAGGACGAGTTCGTCGTACGTCAGTTGCTGGGCGCCCGTTCCCTCTTCCGCGGTGGCGAGGGTGGTGACGGTCGCGGTGCGCTTGGCGTGGTCGATCGCCGTGACCTCGCCGACGACGATCCGGCACTGGCCGAGGACCCGGCGCAGTGGTACGACGACATGGCGGGGCGAGATGGAGCCCGCCGCCGCCTCCGGGAGGAACGGTTGATAGGTCATGTACGGGTCGGGAGTGACGACGGTGATGTCGACCTGGCCCCGTTTCAGCTCCTGCTGGAGCTTCCGCTGGAGGCTCAGGGCCGTGTACATACCGACGTAACCGCCGCCGACAACGAGAATGCGCGCACGTTCCTTCACCGTCCCATGACGCACCCACCGCTCGCGTTTGTCCACAGGCCCGGCAATTTGTGTGACCTTCGACCAATGGGCCGCAACGTTGCCCGAATCGTCGGCGTGCGGGGCAGAACCGCAGGTCAGCTGGTGTGAGCCGGGTGGCACGAGGGGGCGCAACCGGGACGTAAGCGACGCATACTCCGATCGGGCGGCACCCCGTGCGGAACGTGCCCCTTCTGAATTGACCCTCGCTCAACTATGTTCGTAGGTCGACGGGGTGTAGGGGGATGCGCTCTTTCGGGTCCGCTCCGCGACGGGGGACCCGTGGTTCAGTGCTTGTTCCGCGCGCTCCGGCTGCCAATGGCGGGGTCTCCGGGGGGAGACGTCATTACCGGGGGAACATTATGCACATTCAGGATTCTCGTTGGTCATCCGCGTCCGCCATCGCACCAGGCGGACCGGTCAGCGCGGCGGCGGGCAACGGACGCGGTGAGGGATCGCGTACGGCGCCGTTGCGTGTGGACGCACAGCGCAATCTGGAGCACGTGCTGCGCGCGGCACGTGAGGTCTTCGGCGAGCTGGGATACGGCGCGCCGATGGAGGACGTGGCACGGCGCGCGCGGGTGGGTGTCGGCACGGTGTACCGGCGCTTCCCGAGCAAGGACGTCCTGGTCCGGCGGATAGCCGAGGAGGAGACCTCCCGGCTGACCGACCAGGCCCGTGCGGCGCTCGGGCAGGAGGACGAACCGTGGTCGGCGCTGTCGCGCTTCCTGCGGACGTCGGTGGCCTCGGGCGCCGGGCGGCTGCTGCCGCCGCAGATACTGCGGGTCGGTGTCGCCGACGACGACGCTTCCGATCGTGCCGACGGCTCCGGTGGTCTCGGTGGCTCCGGTGGCCTCGGCCTCGATGAGGCGCGGGTGCCGCAGCAGCGGACCCAGCCGGCGGGTGCCGGCTTCGGTGGCGGGGAGCTGCGACTGGTGTCCGACGACTCCGCGGCGGCTGCGCCTGCGGACGACGCGGGCGCGGTGGCACTGCTGGACGTGGTGGGCCGGCTCGTGGAGCGGGCGCGCGAGGCGGGCGCACTTCGGCCGGACGTGTCGGTGTCGGACGTCCTGCTGGTGATCGCGACGGCGGCGCCCTCGCTGCCGGATGCCGCGCAGCAGGCGGCGGCCTCTTCACGGCTGCTGGACATCCTGTTGGAGGGGTTGCGGTCACGGCCCCTGTGATCGAACGAACCCGAAGGCAACGAACTCGAACATTTTCGGGCGGGGTGGCCAACTTTCCTGCGGGGAGAGTCGGTTGAGCATTCCCCGTTCGGGTGAACGCTAGTACCTCGGTGCGGGAAGTCCCCACGGACGAGTGGTTGGTTCGTTCCAGGTGTCCTGAACAAAAGCCAATATGGCACTCTGACCCGGTGTTCGGGACTGGATGTGCAGGCAGCTGTGCAGGCGGCGGGGGCTTTCCGCGATGAGTTTTGACGGGCGGGACGAGTCACCGGGTGACGGCGACCCGGAGACCGGCGGAGGGCTGACCTCGCCACAGGTGCCGAACCAGGGCGGGCCGGGGGGCGTTCAGTACCTGGGCGGCTCGGTGGACGACGCGGAGTACCCCGAGTACCTCGACGACCTCATGGAGGGGAGCGTCCCGGCGCAGCGCGGGGGCAGCCTGCTGCCGCCCCGCGCGGACAGCGTGCTGCCGCCGCCCATCGAACTGCCACCCTCCGACACCGACCTGATCGGGCGGATGCGCTCGGGCGACGACACGGCGTACGAGGAGCTGTACCGGCGCCACGCCGACGCCGTACGCCGGTACGCGCGCACCTGCTGCCGTGACGGCCACACCGCCGACGACCTCACCGCCGAGGTCTTCGCCCGCATGCTCCAGGCGGTGCGTGGCGGCTCCGGCCCCGAGTACGCCGTACGCGCCTATCTGCTCACCACCGTCCGCCGGGTCGCCGCGAACTGGACGACGTCGGCGAGACGTGAGCAACTGGTCGACGACTTCGCGGTGTTCGCGGCGCAGGCGGCGCGCGGCTCGGACATGTCCGCCAGGTCCATGGTGTCCGCCGACAACGACACGCTGGACCTGGGCGCCGACGTGCGCGCGATGCACGAGGCCGAGCGGTCCATGGCCATGCAGGCGTTCCGGTCGCTGCCCGAGCGGTGGCAGGCCGTGCTGTGGCACACGGAGGTCGAGGACGAGTCGCCGAGCGAGGTCGCCACGCTCTTCGGGCTCGACGCCAACGGCACGCGCGTACTCGCCAGCCGGGCCCGCGAAGGGCTCAAGCAGGCCTACCTCCAGGCCCACGTCAGCTCCACCCTCACCACCGACGAGGAGTGCTCCCGCTACGCCGACCGGCTCGGCGCCTACGCCCGCGGCGGGCTGCGCAGCCGGGCCGAACGCGGGCTGCGCAAGCACCTGGAGGAGTGCGCCAGGTGCCGGCTGGCCGCGGGCCAGATCAAGGAGGTCGCGAACGGTATCCCCGCAGTCGTACCGATCGCGGTCATCGGCTGGTTCGGCGCCGCCGGGTACGCCAAGGTGGCCGCGCTGGTCGCCGGGGGCGCCGGAGCGGGTGCGGTGGGCGTCGGTGGCGCGGCGGCTGCGGCGAGCGGCTCGTCGTCCGGCGGGGCCGGGGGCGGCGCGGTGGCCTCGGAGGGGCTGGGAGCGCCGCTGAAGGCGGGGATCGCGGCGGGAGTCGTCGCCGTAGGGGTCGCGGCGGTGGTGTTCGCGCTGGCCGGTGACGAGGTCCCGAAGAAACCGGTGGCCCAGCCTGCGCCGTCCGCTCCGTCCGCGCCGGTGGGGCGGCCGGCGGCGCCGACACCGAGCCCGACGCCGCCGGAGCAGGAGCCGGAGCAGGCACCTCCGGCCGTGGTCCCGGCCCTGGCGCCCACGCCCACCCCGAGCCCGACCCCCACTCCGACCCCCAGCCCGACCCCGACGCCTGCCCCGACTCCCACCCCGACGCCGCCTCCCCCTTCCCCGCCGCCGCCCGCCCCGGCCGACTACCAGTGGAACGAGCTGGAGTACGGCATCACCGGCGACGGCACCAAGCCCGAGATGCGGCTCGGCGAGAGCAGTTGGGTGTGGCAGCGGTGGGGGGTGTCGATCGGGGACAAACAGTACGAGCACGGGGTGACCGTCCACGGGGAGTCCTCGGTCACCATCGATCTCCACCGCGAATGCGCCTCGTACGACGCCCTGGTCGGCGTCGACGACATGGCGCTGGGCCTCGGCCAGGTCCGCTTCTCGGTGTTCGCCGACGGACAGCGCATGTGGCAGTCCGAGCTGATCCAGGGCGGCCAGGAGGCCGTACCCGTCCACGTCGATCTCACCGGGCGCAAGACGATCCGCCTGGTCGTGGAACCTCACTCGCCGTTCGACTCGGTGGCACTCGCGGACTGGGCGGAGTCGAAGTTCATGTGCCGGTGACCGGGGTGCCGGTGCCAGGGCAGGTGGTGCCTGTGCCGGGGTAGATGGTGCCTGTGGCGAGGTAGGTGGTGTGGGGTGCGCCCGGTGGTGGCGCGTGGCTACCGGTGGGCGAGTTCGTCGAGGAGGTCGAGCACGTCGGCCGGGGTGAGGTCCGATCCCGTCGTACGTTCGGACTCGTACCGTTGCGGTCCCGGGGCCCTGCGGGCCGTGGTCTCCGTCTCCTCGGCCCGCGCGCGGTCCGGCATCGGGCGGGGGTGGCCGCCACGCCAGCTGTCGGAGGCGGCGAGGAGGCGGGCCGCGTGGGGCAGGTCGCCGAGGTCGGCCAGGGCGGGGCCGCGCCACAGGGCGAGGGCTCGGGAGGCTGCGGGCGGCGGTCGTGGGGTCGGCGCGGTCCAGGGCCGCCTTGCCCTGTCGTACGAGGCGTTCGAAGAGGTGGAGGTCGATGTGGTCCTGGGGTGCCGTCAGGCGGTACCCGCCGGGGTCCGAGGTGATCGTGTCCCTGCCGAGGGTGCGGCGTAGGCGGCCGATGAGGGCCTGGAGGGCTGCGGGGGCGTCCTTGGGCGGGGTGTCCGCCCAGACCTCGGCGATCAGGATTCTGTACCGCACCGGCCCATTCTCGCCCCGCCGCCCCAACCCGTCCCATCCCGTTCCTGGGGGCTGCCGTGCCCGGACGCCCGCTGTCGGCCCTGAACGGGCCTCGTCCTCAAAATCCCCCAGAGGGGGGACCCCCAGACGGGCTGGATGTCCCGGGCCCGCGCTGGACACAGACGGCGAACGGGCGGGTGGGTGGGAAACAAAGCCCCGTAAGGCCAGACCTCACCCCCGGTGTGCCCCCGCCCCCGCTCCCAACGCGCCCCTCTGGGGGGTGATTCCCGACGGTACGGCTCGTTGGCGGGCCGGGGTTCCGGTCCAGCAGGTGCCTCGGCGGGAGAGGAGGCGGCGTAGCCACACCTCCAGGGAGACCAGGTCGGCCAGGCCGTCCAGGGGGAGGGGTTCGCCCTCCGCGGCGCCTCGCAGGGCCTTGCGGACCACCCTCGCCTCCACCAGGCCCGCCTCCGCGAGCAGCGGCGTGTCGAACAGGGTCATCAGGGAGTCCACCGACACACGCAGGCCCGTCCGTGAGGCCGCGGTCGCCGACGCGTGGGACGGTGCGCCCCAGCCGGGGGGCAGGTCGGCGACGCCGGCGCCTTCCAGGACCGTACGGAGGATGGACGCCCGGGCCCCGGGCTGGACGCGCAGGGCCTCCGGGAGGGCCTGGCACGCGCGTACCACCTGGTTGTCCAGGAAGGGGGTGTGCAGGCGCTGGAAGCGGATCTCCGCGGCCTGTTCCAGGACGCGTACGTCGGCCGCCTGGCGGGTCAGTGCCGCCCGCGCGCGGAAGTGTCCGGGGCGTTGGCCGGGGCCCACGCCGACGCCCGCGCGGTCCGTCGTCCAGTTCAGGCGAACCGATACTTCAGCCAGCGCCTCACCGGTCAGCCAGCGCGCGGCCGGGCCGGGTCTGGCCCAGGTGAGCGCGGCCAGGGAGGCTCCCACCGCGCCGCCCGGCTCGTCGAAACGGCGCTGCATCAGGCGGTCGGCGAGGTTCTCGATGCCGGCCCGGTAGGGCGTACGGGAGAGCTTGCGGGCGGCGCCGTACACGCGCGCGGGGACCATCACCGAACCGTCGGCCTTCGCGAGCGCCGCCACCGGGCGGACCAGGTGGCGCCGTTTGCGGTCCATCAGGAGGTCGGCGAGGCGGGCGGGGTGGGCGTCCAGCACCTGCCGGGCGCCGTAGCCGGTGAAGTGGTCCGCGCTGCCCGACGCCAGTCGGGCCCGGTGTCTGGCCGCCGTCACCAGGGACGGGCCCGGCTCGTCGGTCAGCGGGCCCTCCAGGTCGGCGTACGGGAGGACGTCCTCGCCGCCCGCCACCACCACGTGGTGCAGGCGCGGGTTGGCCGCCAGGTTCCCCGCCCGCTCCAGTTCCGCCTCGCGCCCGCCCACCACCAGGTCGTTGAACGTCACCGCCACGAGCCGCTCCCCCGCGCCCGTGCCGTGGCCGAGGACCGTTCCCGGCATGCCCGGCAGACCTGCCGCCAGGAGCGCGAGCGTTCCCGAGGCCGGGCCGCCGGACAGGTCGGCCCCTATCCCCGGTACGGGCATTCCGCGCGCGGCACGCCGTTCCGCAGGGCCCATGCCGGGCACGGGCCCGGGATCCATGGTGGCGTCGGGCACATGGCGAGGGGCGGACAGCCGGGCGCGTACCGCCTCCACCAGCGCGTCCCGTACGCCGTCCACCGCGCTGTCGGCATCCACCGAGGCCGCCGCGACCGCGAGGGAGGCGACCGGTTCGTACCCGGCGATCTCCCGTGCGCCGGCGCGCAGGATCAGCGCGTGCCCGGGCGGAATGCGCCGTACTCCGTCGTAGGGGGTCGAGTCGTGCAGCGCGGCCGGTACGTCCGGGGCCGCGAGGAGCGCGGCGAGGTGGCCGAAGTCGAGGTTGGCCTCGATGAGGTCGGCGAGCGGGAGGGCCGCCGTCGCGTAGGCCGTGCCGCCCGACCAGGGGGTGTAGAACACCGGGCGCGCGCCCGCCAGGTCGCCGCAGACCATGAGCCGTCGGCCCACCTGGACGATCGCCGTGTAGCTGCCCGGCCAGGCCGTCAGATGGCGAAGTGCCCCTCCGCGCGCGGCGAACAGCGCGACCCGCAGCTGCTCGTCGGTGGCTCCGCAGATACCGAGGACCGCGATGCGGGTCTGTGCGTCGGCGCTCACGACGCGCACCTCGTCGGGGCGCCAGTCGCCGACCGCCCAGAGGGGGTCGGGGTCCCCCCAGAGAAGTTGGGAGCCCACCGGGTGGACGGACTCGCCGTCGTAGCCCGTCGCCCCCGCCGCGTATCCGGCACCGGCGCCGGTCCCGGCTCCGGCGCTGTCGGCCGCGTAACCGCCGGGTCCTGTCGCATACTTGGCGGCCACAGCTGCGGTGCTGCTCCATCCCACCAACCACCGCATCGACGCCTCCACAGGCTGTGGACAACCAGTGCACCGTACGAACTCGGCACCATGCTGCCATGAAGGACGCGCCTCGGAGGGACGGCGGAGCCGCTCGTGCTCCCCGAAGTGCGCCCCTGCGAACTCCTGTGCACCCCTTGGAACATGCCCGCCCGGGCCCGAACGCACGCGCGGGTCAAGGGACTTCGAGGCTCGGAACACGGGACTTCGACGTTCGGACCAGGGGATCGCCGGACACCGGCGGAAAGTTCACACCCCGTCGGGCAGGGAGTTCCCGACACATCTCCAGCACGGCTGCGACCTGAATGCGCCCCCGTTACGCTCCCCCAAGACGCCCCACGCGCCCTCAACTTCCATGGTGGGAGGGGTAATCGGCCCGGAATGGAGGGGGCTGTTTTCGGCCAAGTTGGCGAAGCGGAGGCAGGCTCGCGCACGCTCCGTACAGGCTCTGCGGAGCGCAGCGCCCACGCACAGTCCGGGAGGCGGAGTTCGCCTCCCGGACCGGTCCGCCGCCCGCGGGGATGTAGGCGGCGGTGTCCCCCAGCCCACTGGATCCAGTACAGCGGGCCGACCCACGCAGGATCCATGGAAGCGCTCCCGCCATGGCCGGAGAAGAGCGCACGGCCAGGCGCACGGCCACACGTCGGGAGCACGTCGCAACGGTGCGTACATCCCCAGAACTTCCGTACGGACCACAATCCCGCCATCCGGAACAATGCCCCTTAACGCTTGGGATGCGGCGAACTACGCTGGGTTTACGAATGCCGCATGGTTATGCCAGCGCGGCAGCCGTCTGTGTCGAGGGGTGGCGCATGTCCAGGGAGCAACGCGGGCCGAACGAAAAACTCGGCGCCGTTCTCGCCCTCGCGGGAATCAGCAACGCAGGACTCGCGCGTCGCGTCAACGACCTTGGCGCCCAACGCGGGTTGACTCTTCGCTACGACAAGACGTCGGTGGCGCGCTGGGTGTCGAAGGGCATGGTGCCGCAGGGTGCCGCGCCGCACCTCATCGCGGCGGCCATCGGCCAGAAGCTCGGCCGCCCGGTGCCGCTCCACGAGATCGGCCTGGCGGACGCGGATCCCGCACCCGAAGTGGGCCTCGCCTTCCCCAGGGACGTCGGACAGGCCGTCCGCTCGGCCACCGACCTCTACCGGCTCGACCTCGCGGGGCGCCGCGCCGGCTCCGGCGGCATCTGGCAGTCGCTCGCCGGATCGTTCGCGGTGAGCGCATACGCAACGCCCGCCTCACGATGGCTGATAACCCCGGCCGACAGCTCGGTGGCACGCGACGCGAACCCCTCCGAGGGCTCCGGCGCACCGCTGAAAGTCGGCCACAGCGACGTGCTGAAACTGCGGGAGGCCGCGGAGGACGCCAGGCGCTGGGACTCCAAGTACGGGGGCGGCGACTGGCGTTCGTCGATGGTGCCCGAGTGCTTAAGGGTGGAGGCGGCGCCTCTGCTGCTGGGGTCGTACTCGGACGAGGTGGGACGCGCGCTCTTCGGGGCGTCCGCCGAACTCACGCGCCTCGCCGGGTGGATGGCCTTCGACACGGGCCAACAGGAGGCGGCACAGCGGTACTACATCCAGGCGCTGCGCCTCGCGCGGGCGGCGGCGGATGTCCCGCTGGGGGGCTATGTCCTCGCTTCGATGTCCTTGCAGGCGACCTACCGGGGCTTCGGTGACGAGGGCGTCGACCTCGCCCAGGCCGCCCTGGAGCGCAACCGGGGCCTCGCGACGGCCCGCACGATGAGTTTCTTCCGGCTGGTCGAGGCACGGGCCCACGCACGCGCGAGTGACGCCCACGCGGCCGGCGCGGCACTGCGCTCCGCGGAGGGCTGGCTGGAGCGGGCCCGCGACGGCGACAACGACCCGTCCTGGCTGGGTTTCTACGGCTACGACCGCTTCGCCGCCGACGCCGCCGAGTGCTACCGCGATCTGAAGGCACCGCGTCAGGTCCGCCGTTTCACGGAGCAGGCACTGTCGAAGCCGACGGAGGAGTTCGTGCGCTCGCACGGACTGCGGCTGGTCGTCTCGGCGGTCGCCGAGCTCGAGTCGGGCAATCTGGACGCGGCATGCGAGCAGGGCGTACGGGCGGTGGAGGTCGCGGGGCGCATCTCCTCGGTGCGCACCACCGAGTACGTGAGGGATCTTCTGCACCGCCTTGAGCCGTACGGCGACGAGCCGCGGGTGGTGGAGTTGCGGGAACGGGCCCGGCCGCTGCTGATGACCCCGGCGTAGATTCCACAGCGTCCACAGACGCTACGACGTGTGTCCGCTTCCTGCGTTTGAAGTGACTGTCAGTGGCGCAGTGCACTATCGAAAGCAGGAGGTGGAGCGCGGTGGAGCTGACGCGTGGGATCGCTTACGACTGTGACGTGCTGGTGATCGGTGGGGGGATCGTCGGTCTGTCGACGGCGTATGCCATCACGCGCGCCGCCCCGGGCACCCGGGTGACGGTGCTGGAGAAGGAGTCGGGCCCCGCCCGGCACCAGACGGGCCGCAACAGCGGTGTCATCCACAGCGGTATCTACTACCGGCCGGGCTCGCTCAAGGCCGAGTACGCGGTGCGGGGCGCCGCCGAGATGGTCAAGTTCTGCGCGGAGTACGGCATCGCGCACGCCGTCACCGGCAAGCTGATCGTCGCGACGGAGCGGGAGGAGCTGCCCCGCCTGCACGCCCTGGTCCAGCGCGGCCGGGAGAACGGCATTCCGGTGCGTGAGCTGGGCCCCTCCCAGATCGGGGAGTACGAGCCGGAGGTGCGGGGACTCGCCGGCATACACGTGGGGACGACCGGGGTCTGCGACTACGTGGCGGTCGCCCGGCAGCTCGCCGAGTCCTCCGGGGCGGAGATCCGGTACGGAGCGGAGGTCGTCAGGATCGACCGGCGCCCGGAACTCGGGGTGGCCGTGCTGACGGCGGGGCCCGGGGGCGGCGAGGTCGTGCGGGGCCGGGTGCTGGTCAACTGCGCCGGGCTGTACTGCGACGAGGTGGCCCGGCTGACCGGCGACGACCCAGGGATGCGGATCGTGCCGTTCAGGGGCGAGTACTTCACGCTGGCGCGGCCCGAGCTGGTGCGGGGGCTGGTGTATCCGGTGCCGGATCCGGCGTTCCCGTTCCTCGGGGTGCATCTCACCCGGGGGATCGACGGGGGCGTCCACATCGGCCCCAATGCCGTGCCGGCGCTGGCCCGCGAGGGGTACGGGTGGGGGACCGTGCGGATGCGGGAGCTGGGGGCGACGATGGCGTGGCCGGGGTCGTGGCGGATAGCGGCGCGGCACTGGCGGTACGGGGGCGGAGAGCTGCGGCGGTCGGTGTCCAAGAAGGCGTTCACCCGGGCGGTGCGGAGGTTGTTGCCGGTGGTGTCGGAGGGGGATCTGGTGCCTGCGGCGGCGGGGGTGCGGGCGCAGGCGGTGCTGCGGGACGGGACGCTGGTGGACGACTTCCTCATCCGGGAGGGGGCGAGGGCGGTGCATGTCCTGAACGCGCCGTCGCCGGCGGCGACCGCGTCGCTGCCTATCGGGCGGGAGGTGGCTCGGCGGGCGTTGGGTGCGCTGGGTGCGTGACGCGAGGGTCCTTTCGCCCCCGCCGCCCCTACCCGTCCCACCCTGTCCCTCAGGGCTGCGCCCCCAGACCCCCGCCACGGCCCTGAACGGGCCTCGTCCGCAAACTCCCCCAGCGGGGGACCCCCGGACGGGCTGGAGGGTGCCGGCCGGCGCGGGAGAGGTACGGGATGAGCACGCTGCCGCGGCGGTAAAATCGGCCCCACTGTGTCTGACTCCATTGACTCCGCCTCCTCCCCCGACCCGACGCCCGCTGCCGTCCGGCCCAAGGGTGCGCCCAGGTTTCCCGGTGGGCCGCAGGCCGATCCCGCCGGGTCGCACTTCGAGCGGCGGATCAGGAGCTTCCAGCCCCGGCGCAGCCGGGTCACCGCCGGGCAGGGTGACGCGTTGCGCCGGCTGTGGCCCAAGTGGGGCCTCGACATCGACGGGCGCGCTCTCCGGCTCGGCGAGCTGTTCGGGGACGACCGGCCCGTCGTACTCGAGATCGGCTTCGGGATGGGCGAGGCCACCGCGAGGATGGCTGCCGACGATCCCGGTACCAATATCCTCGCCGTCGACGTGCACACCCCGGGGCAGGGCAATCTGCTCAACCTCGCCGACCAGCACGGACTGACCAACATCCGCGTGGCCAACGGTGACGCCATCATCCTGCTCCGCGAGATGCTCACCCCCGACGCCCTCGACGGCCTGCGCGTCTACTTCCCCGACCCCTGGCCCAAGAAGCGGCACCACAAGAGACGGCTGATCCAGGCCGAGTTCCTCGACCTTGTCGCCGACCGGCTGCGCCCCGGCGGACTCGTGCACTGCGCGACCGACTGGGAGCCGTACGCCGAGCAGATGCTCGATGTACTGAGCACGCACCCGGAGTTCGAGAACACCCGTCCCGAGGGCGGTTACGCGCCCCGTCCGGAGTTCCGGCCGCTGACCCGTTTCGAAGGCCAGGGACTTGAGAAGGGTCATGTCGTGAACGACCTGCTGTTCCGCCGCGTACAGCACTCGTAAAGCACGCACGGAGCCCGCACGGAACGGGCGCGGAGCCCGCACGGAACGGGCTCGCAGCATGCGTAGAACACCACATAACCTCCCGCATCGTCGCGGGCCGCGCCCCTCCCTCGTTAGGGTCAATGCCGTGGCCACCTTTCCTCCGTACCCGACGCACCCGAGCGGTCCCACCGACGGTCCCGTGGGCGGGGCGCTGCGGCACGCTCACTGGTGGCAGCGGTCATGGGTGCGTTACGGCGCCCTCACCAGCCTGCTCGCGCTCTCCGGGCTCGTCATCCTCGCCCTGGTCCGCGAACAGACCGGCACCGAGGGCTTCCTGGTCGGGCTCGGACTCGCCGTGTTTCCCGTGCCGTTGCTCGTCGCCGCGTTCCGGTGGCTGGACCGGGTGGAGCCGGGGCCCTGGCGGAACCTGCTCTTCGCCTTCGCCTGGGGTGCCTGCGCGGCGGCCCTGATAGCGATCGTCGCCAACAGCTTCGCGACCAGATGGATAGCGACGGCCACCGCCGATCCGTCCAGCGCGGACACCCTCGGGGCGACCGTCATAGCGCCGATCGTCGAGGAGTCGGCCAAGGCAGCCGCCGTACTGCTCATCTACCTCTTCCGGCGGCGCGACTTCACCGGGATCGTCGACGGGGTCGTCATCGCCGGGGTCACCGCCACCGGCTTCGCCTTCACCGAGAACATCCTCTATCTGGGCACCGCCTTCGGCACCGACCAGCTCACCGGGGACAGTGGAATCGCCTCGGTCACCGCGGCGACCTTCTTCGTACGCATCGTCATGTCACCGTTCGCGCACCCCCTGTTCACGGTGCTCACCGGCATCGGGTTCGGGATCGCCGCGCTGTCGGGCGAGCGCCGGCGCGTCCGCAAGGTGCTGCTGCCGCTGGCCGGGCTGTTGCTCGCGATGAGCATGCACGCCTTTTGGAACGCCTCGTCGACGTTCGGGGAGTACGGGTTCTTCGCGGTGTACGCCGCGTTCATGGTGCCCGCGTTCGGCCTGCTGACCTGGCTGGTCATCTGGACCCGGCAGCGCGAACTGCGCACCGTGCGCGCCGAGCTGCCCGCGTACGCGGTGGCCGGCTGGCTGACCCCGGCCGAGCCGTACGCCCTCGGCTCGATGCGCGCCCGCCGCCTGGCCCGCGAGTACGCCCGCCGTCACCTGGGCAGGCCTGCGGCCCGCGCGGTGGCGCAGTACGAGGCGTACGCCACCTCACTCGCGTTCCTCCGCCACCGGGGGCGCCTCGGCCGGGCGGGCGCCGACTTCGTCGTCCGGGAGCGTGAGCTGCTGGGCGAGCTGTGGCAGCGCAGGGCGGTGGCCCGCCCGGCCCTGGACCACGCGGCGCGCGCCATCGCCCCGGCCCCGGCTCCCGTCCTGCCGGTCATCTGGCCGCCGTACGGCCGACAGGGGTACGGCGGCCAGATGACGCCGTACCCCCCGTACAGCCATGTCCACGGACACACCGGCAACCCCGGCCACGGCCACCAGCGCCCCGCCCACGACCCGTACCCGGCCTACAACCCGTACCGCTCGTAGCCACGCCGCCGCACTCGCCGCGCACTCTGCGGAGTCTCAGGCCGAAGCCACCGTAAGGCTCGCGACCTCCGCCTCCGTCAGTTCCAGTTCCGCGACCGCGAGCAGCGGCGGGAGCTGGTCGACCGTGCGGGCGGACGCGATCGGGGCCGCCACCGTCGGCCGGGCGGCGCCCTGCGCACGCGGGCTGTCGACCGCCGTACCGGCGCGGTACTTGCCCGTGAGGAAGCCGGAGGCCAGGGCGTAGTACGGGTCGGCGGCGAGGCCCGTGCGGGAGGCGATGTCCCGCCGCGAGCCCTCGTAGGTGTCGCGTGAGACCAGGTTGTAGTAGGGCTGGACGGCCACGTACCTGGCCAGGCCCTCGCGGTCGGAGAGGTCCAGGGAGTCCTCGAAGGATTGCGTCTCGTCGGCGGTCCAGCCGAAGACGTTGCCGCCGAGGGCGAGCGGGAAGACCTCTAGGTCCGATGATCCGAGCTGGCGAAGAGCAGTCATGCTCGTCGTCAACGCCCGGCGGTCCTGACGTCGACGAGCGAGCGCCAGGACTGCCGGGGAGAGACCGCGGGACTACCGGAGCGAGACCGGGGAAAGCGTCTCCTACGGGTTCAGGCCCATGCTCCGCAGCCAGGCCATCGGGTCGATGCCCGCGCTGTCCGAGCTGCTGGTGTGCACCTCCATGTGGAGGTGGGCCCCGGTGACGTTGCCGGTGGCGCCGACACGGCCGATCACGTCACCCGTGTTGACCTTCTGGCCGACACTGACGTTGATCGACGACTGGTGGGCGTACCAGATCTCGGTGCCGTCCTCAAGGGTGAGGATCGTCCGGTAGCCGTACGAGCCGCTCCAGCCCGCCTCGGTGATCGTGCCGGTGTGGACGGCCTTGAGCGGGGTACCGGTGGGTGCGGCGAAGTCGAGGCCGGTGTGGTAGCCGGAGGACCACAGCGAGCCGGCCTGGCCGAACGACGAGGTGATCGTGTACGAGGAGGTCGGCAGCGTGTACTGCTTGGCGAGCTCGGCGAGGCGCGCGGCCTCCAGCTTCGCCTTGGCCTCCTCGGCGACCTTCTTCTTCTCGGCGGCGACCTTCGCGGCGGCCTCGCGCTTCACCTTGGCGGCCTCGGCGGCGGCCTTCTTCGCGGCGGCGTCCTGGGCGGCCTGCTGGACCTTGGCCTCGGCCTGGTCCTTCTGCTGCTCGGCCTGGAGGATGATGCGGGCGCGCAGGGCCTCGCCCGCGTCGCTGGTGCCCTGCTGCGTCTCCTCGGAGGTCACGCCGACACTGCTGAGCGCGGTGGCGGAGCCCTGGGGCTCGTTGTCCGAGTCGTCCTGTGTGAAGGGCGAGCCGACCGAGGGCAGGTCGGGGATGGAGATGGAGACCGGCGGCTTGCCGGTCTGCGCGCTGGCCATGCCACCCGCGCCGACGGCGGCTATGACACCGACGCCGAGAACGGTGGAGCTGCGGGCGAGCCCTCCGCCGCGCTGCTTGCTGACGCGGTGCCGGCCGCGGACAGGGCGGGTGGATTCCGCGGTGGGATTCCACTCTTCCCAGGGGCCCTCGTCGGTGCGGTTGCCGCCGAAGCCGAAGGTCGGGATCTTGCCGGCCTCGGTCTCGCTGCTGCGCTGACTCGGCACGAACGGGGCCTCTGGGGCAGCCGGGTTTGACGCCACGTGGGCGTGCTCCTTTCCTTCCCTCTCGCCTACCGGGTTAGCTGACGGGTTCGGAGCAGGAAGGTCTCCTACGCGCGTATACCTGCCGTGTGGCCACGGAGGCGGACGAGCGATTCACCCCAAGGTGGTGGTTCCCCGGTTCCCTTGCGGGATTCGGCGCGTGCGCACGTAGCCGTCTCTTGTGACGGCTGGGACAACCGCGCTGCGTTATCGAACGTTAATAGACCCGGCCACCTGTTTCCAAGCTGTTCCCAGTGATCGTTAACCCTTTTCCCGAGGACTTTCTGGGTCACCACCGGTGAAAATCGGGCGAGTTGACCATGTCACAAGTGACTCCTGAGTATTGACTGTGTGTCAGATGTTGCGCGGAGAGAGATCGCGCACTCACCTTCGGTGACAACCGATGAGAACCGAGTCGGACCGGATGTCACGACTGGCGTCAGAACCGATGTCAGGACTGATGTCAGGACCGATGTCAGGACTGATTCCGGTACCGGCATCACGGCCGTCGTACGGCGAGCAGCGCCATGTCGTCCGTGGTCCCGCCGCCCGAGTGCCGGCGCACCTCGTCCGCGAGGGTGGCGAGCAGGGTGACCGGGGACCGGAAGACGCGACCCGTGAGCCGGGCGGCCGGGTCGAAGAAGGCGCCGTGCTCGTCACGGGCCTCGGACAGCCCGTCGGTGTGCAGGAGCAGCGTCGCGCCGGCGGGGAGAGGGGCCTCCTCCACGCGGTCGGGCCAGGCGCCGAGGTCGCCCATGCCGAGCGGCAGCGCGGGCTCGGCCGGGTCGAGGGTGCGCAGGGTGCCGTCGGCGCTGAGGAGCAGGGGCGGGGGGTGACCTCGGTTGAGGATGCGTACGGTCCCGTCGCCGTGCGGGATTTCGGCGAAGACCGCGGTGGTGAACCCCTCCGCGGCTTCGAGCCCGTCGCGCCGGGCACCCTCACGCGCGAGGGCCCGCTCCAGCCGCTGGGCGACCCCCTCCAGGGTCGCCTCCTGTTCTGCGGCCTCCCGGAACGCCCCGATGACCACGGCGACGGCCGCCACCGCCCCCATGCCCTTGCCCCGCACGTCCCCGAGGACGAGCCGCACGCCGTACACGGTGTCCTGCACCGCGTACAGGTCTCCGCCGATGAAGGCGCCCTCATGGGCGGCCTCGTACCGCGCGGCGATCTCGAATCCGCCGATGCGCGCCTCCGGTTCGGGCAGTACGGCGCGCTGCACCGCCTCGGCGATCTCGCGGGCCGAGGCTAGGCGCCGGTCACCCCGGCGCACGACCCGGTTGATGACGACGGCCAGGACCGCGACCGTGGCCACGGTGACCGTCTCGGTGACCGAGTCGACGTCCGCGGTGAATCCGTAGCGGAGGTGGACGACGTACCCGGCGAAGAGGGCGGCGGCGCCGGTGACCACCGTGGTGCGCAGCGAGGAGAGCGGGGCGGCGATGAGCGGGGCGGCCGTGAAGAAGGGGATCGCGGTGAAGGGGCGCGGGGCGGCGTAGTCGTAGACGATCCCGGCGAGGATCAGGAGCGCGGGCAGGACGCGGACGAGGGCCCGCACCCGCGAGATGACCTCTTCCTCCGGCTCGCCCGCTGGCGGGTCCAGGAAGTGTCCCGACCGTCCCACTCGTCTCGTCTCCCGCCGGATCACCACGGCCCGTCCGTCCCGTCCAGGTTTCCGGGGGCGGGAGCGGCGGGCGAGCCAGGTGGACCGACCGGGCTAAGAGGGCAGGGAAACGGCTCAGGAAAACGGCCAAGGGCCGGAAACCAGTTTCCTGGTTTCCGGCCCTTGGCCTTTAGTAGCGGGGACAGGATTTGAACCTGCGACCTCTGGGTTATGAGCCCAGCGAGCTACCGAGCTGCTCCACCCCGCGCCGTTGAATGCAACTATACGCCATCCGCGGGACGTCGATCACCACGTTTGATTCGGCGGGCTCCCGGGCGCGGGACGTCAGCCGGACAGATGGGCGTTGGGAGCCTTGGCGCGCTCCTCGTACTCGGGGAGCACGACGACCTCGGTGCCCGCCCCCCTGAGCAGCCCGTTCCCGTCCGCCGCCACCACGAAGGTGTCCGGCTCGCGCCAGGCGGTCACCACCCGGCGGACGCCCGCGTCGAGGATCAGCCGGGCGCACGGTGCCGGGCGGGACGCGCGCCGGGCGCAGGGTTCGAGGCTGCTGTAGACGGTGGCCGTCGGGAGCCGGGGGTCGGCCGGGTCGAGCCTGGCGAGCGCCGCCTCCTCCGCGTGCACGACCGGGTCGCCGCCCTCCCGTGAGTGTCCGCGCGCCAGTTCCGTGCCGTCTGCGGCCACCACCACCGCCCCGACGCTGAACGCCGTGCGCGACGGCGGACACCGCTCCGCCAGTTCGCACGCCAGGGCCAGCCAGTGCCGGTCGGCGCCGGAGGCGAGCGGGCCGGTGCCGGGTGCGGTGGGCTCGTACCGCATGAGGACGACGTCCTCGATACGCCGGGTCTCCGTGAGCCGGAGCCGGCCGCCCTGGTAGGCGCCGGGGCCGAAGAGGCGGGGGGCGCCCGGGTCGCCGACGAAGAGGGGCGCGAGGACGAGCTGGAGTTCGTCGGCGAGGTGCTGCTGGAGGAGCTGGGTGTGGACGGTGCCGCCGCCCTCGACCATGAGGCGCTGGACGCCCCGTACGTCGTGGAGGTGTTCGAGGAGGGCCCGCCAGCCGAGGGAGCCCGGCCCCAGGGAGACGATGTCCACACCGGCACCGAGGTCCGCCCGCCGGGCCCGTTCGGCGCCCTGGTCCGTCGTGTACACGAGCTTCTCGCCGCCCGTGTGCCAGAAGTTGGCGGCCGGGTCCAGCACGCCCGATCCGCTCACCGTCACCTTGAGCGGGTACGCGGGTTTTCCGGCCGCCAGCCGCGCGGCCCGCCGCTCGGGCGAGTTGACCAGGAGCCGCGGGTTGTCGGCGCGGATGGTGCCGGCGCCGATGAGGATCGCGTCACTGGCAGCCCGTACCTCGTCGACCCGGTCGAAGTCGGCGGGGCTGGAGAGCAGCAGCCGCTCGGGGCCGGTGTCGTCCAGGTAGCCGTCGAGGGAGACTGCGGCGGACAACAGGACGTGCGGGAGGGGCATGGCAACACTCTCTTCCAGCGCTTCCAGGACATCGGGACTTCGAGGCTTCGGGCTTCGGGGCTTTCGGCGCCTTGGAGGCGGTCTTGACCGGGCGAGCTTGGTTCAAGTTTTAAACAAACCTACACTGGTCGCATGACGACCCGCTGGCTCACCCCCGAGGAGCAGCGCGCGTGGCGCGCGTACGTCGCGGCCTCGCTGCTCCTGGAGGACGCGCTCGACCGGCAGCTCCAGCAGGACGCCGGGATGCCGCACCTCTATTACACGATCCTGGCCTACCTCTCCGAGACGCCCGAGCGGCGGCTGCGGATGACCGATCTCGCCGAGAAGCTGAAGATCACGCGCAGTCGGCTGACGTACGCGGTGGCCCGGCTGGAGAAGGACGGTCACGTCCGGCGCGAGGCCTGCCGGTGGGACAAGCGGGGCACCGTCGCCGCGCTGACCGAGGAGGGCATGGCGGTGCTGGAGCGCAGCGCCCCGGGTCATGTCGCCACGGTCCGCGCGTCCCTCTTCGACCATCTGACCCCGGAGCAGGTGGGCCAGCTGGAGGAGATCGGCACCCGGATCGAGCGGGCGCTCCAGGGGGACGGGGCGGAGCCGGCGCCGGAGAGTCTGCCGTGGCTGCGCAGGTCGTCGACCTCGTGCAACGCCGGAGAGTCGGGCGACGCCGGCGCATGAGGCAGCCCGTGACGCAGCCCATGAACCCGTTGCTTTAACTTTGAAACATGAGGTAGGGTCACCCTTCGAGTGAGGATCTGCTTCAAAACTGAAGCAGATCCGAGGATCGATCACGACCGACCCGGGAGACCCGCATGCCCGACTTCCCCGCCGCCACCCAGCGCTCCCGCGTCCGCGTACCGCTGCGCTTCCACGACGGCTACAGCGTCGACACCGACCTGGTCACCTTCCATGGCCTGGCCGACGGTCAGGAACACGTGGCGATGGTCCTCGGTGAACCGGCGCCCGGCACCACCCCGTTGGTCCGGCTGCACTCCGAGTGCCTCACGGGCGACGTCTTCGGCTCGGCCCGCTGCGACTGCGGCCCCCAGCTGCGCGAGGCCGTCGAGCGCATCGCCGAGCGCGGCGGCGTCCTGCTCTATCTCCGCCAGGAGGGCCGGGGCATCGGCCTCTACAACAAGCTCGACGCGTACGCCCTCCAGGACGAGGGCCTCGACACCTACGCCGCGAACGCCGCGCTGGGCCTCCCGGAGGACGCCCGCGACTACACGGCGGCGGCCCAGATGCTCCAGGCCCTGGGGATCACCTCGGTGGACCTGCTCTCCAACAACCCGGACAAGGCCAACCAGCTCCGGGCCCTGGGCACGGACGTCCACGACCGCGTCCCCACCGGCGTGTTCACCACCCCGGCCAACGTCCGCTACCTCCGCGCGAAGGTCCTGCAGACCCACCACACGCTGCCGCTGGGCGAGTTGGGCGGCGTCGGCGGGCACACCGGCCTCACGGAGCTGAGCGTCGGCTGACGCGTCCGCCAGGGCTGTCACGCGACGGTGGCAGGCGGCTGAAGAGACTCGTCCAGGCGCGGTCCGCAGGAACGGTTGGATTGCCGCCCGACCGGATACTCGGGCGGCATGCCACGCATACTGAGACGCCAAGGACACGACGACGAGCCCGACGGACACGGCGGGCACGACACGGCCGACCGGACGGCCGAGAGGGCTCGGGCACCCGAGGCCGGACCGACCGAACAGGTGGAGCGGCAGTCACCCGACACCCCCACCGACCTGCCCAAAAGCTCCTGGTGGGCGGTACTGAAAGGCACCGCGAAGGAGTTCAAGAAGGACGAGCTGACCGACCGGGCCGCCGCGCTGACCTACTACGGGATCCTGGCGCTGTTCCCTGCCCTGCTGGTGCTGATCTCGATGCTCGGGATCATGGGACGGTCGACGACACAGCGGGTCCTGGACAACATCCAGGACCTGGCCCCCGGCGCGGTGCGGGACGTCCTGCGCAACATGGTGCAGCAGATGCAGGGCACCGCCGGAATCGGCTCGGTCCTGGCCGTCGTGGGTCTGGTGCTCGCGGTGTGGTCGGCCTCCGGTTATGTCGCCGCGTTCATCAGGAGCGCCAACGCGGTCTACGACATCCCGGAGGGCCGCCCGGTGTGGAAGGTGCTGCCCGTCCGCGTCGGCCTGACGGTGGTTCTGATGGTCCTGGCCGTGGTCAGCGCCATGATCGTCGTGTTCACCGGCGGCCTCGCCGAGAAGGTCGGGAGCGCGCTGGGAATCGGCGACACGGCACTCACGGTGTGGTCCATCGCGAAGTGGCCGGTGCTGGTGGTCCTGGTCACGATCATGATCGCGATCCTGTACTGGGCGACACCGAACGCGAAGATCCGCGGATTCCGCTGGATCACGCCGGGCAGTTTCCTGGCGCTGCTGATCTGGATGGCCGCCTCCGCCGGGTTCGCCGTGTACCTGGCCAACTTCGCCTCGTACAACAAGACGTACGGCACCTTCGCCGGCGTGATCATCTTCCTGGTGTGGCTGTGGATCACGAATCTGGCGATCCTGCTGGGCCTGGAGTGCGACGCGGAACTCGCCCGCCAGCGGGCCGTCGCGGGCGGCCACCCGGCCGACGAGGAGCCCTACGTACGGCCGCGGGACACCCGGAAGTGGGACGCGGAGGACCGCCGACGCTTCGAGTCCTGAGCCGGCCGAGCGGCGCGTGATCCGCCGGGGTGACACGGCGATGCGGGGGTACTCGCACAGCCTACGGATCCGACAAACGCGCAGGGCAGGGTCGTACGGGTGTCAACGAACGCCGGCCGGGCCTGCCACGCACACCGACGAACGCCGACGAAGGACGGGTGAGCACCCATGACAACACAGGGCTCCCACCGAACGGACAGCGGAGCGCAGGAACCGGTGGGCGACCTGGTCCAGCGTGCCTCGCAGCAGTTGTCACAGCTGGTCCGCGACGAGATGCGGCTGGCGCAGGCGGAGATGACCGAGAAGGGCAGGCGGTACGGCAAGGGCGGTGGCCTGTTCGGCGGTGCCGGCGTGCTGGGTGTGCTCACGCTGCAGGCACTGGTGGCCACCGTGATCGCCGCCCTGTCGCTCGCCGTGGACGTGTGGGTGGCGGCGCTGATCGTCACCGGCGTCCTGGCCGTGGTCACCGCGGTGATGGCGGCGCTCGGCAAGAAGCAGTTCAGCAAGGCTTCCCCGCCCACGCCCGAGCGGACGGTGGACAGCGTCAAGGCCGATGTGGCCACGATCAAGGAGAGTGCACAGCGATGAACGAGGACAAGTCGCAGCCGGGTGCCGAGGCGGCACCGTCCCCCGAGGAACTGCGGATGCGGGTGGCGGCGACCCGTGAGGAACTCGGCGTGACGGTCGAGGCGCTCGCGGCGAAGGCCGATGTCAAGGCCCGGGCCCAGGAGAAGACGACGGCCGTCAAGCAGCAGGTCGCCGAGAAGACCGCCCAGGTCGGCGCCCAGCTTCGGGACAAGGCGACGACCGCGGCCCACGCGGTGCAGGACAGGACCCCCGAGCCGGTGCGCGCCAAGGCCGCCGCGGCTACCGGGCAGGTCCACGAGAAGGCCGTGCACGTCGCCGAACTGGCCCGGGACAAGACCCCGGAGCCGGTACGGGAGAAGGCCGGCCAGGGCATGCGGGCGGCCCGCGACAATCGTGTCCCGCTGCTCGCCGTCGGGGTGATCGTCGCGCTGCTCATGGTCCGCCGGTCGAGGAGGAACCGATGAAGACCTCGAAGGCCGCCTACAAGCCGGTCGGCATGGCGATGGGCATCCTCGGTGGTCTGCTGGCCGGGGCGGTGTTCAAGCAGGCCTGGAAGCGGCTCGCGCACGAGGACGAGGCCCCCGACGCCACGGACGAGTTCCGCAGCTGGCGCGAGGTGCTCGGGGCAGCCGTCGTGCAGGGAGCGATCTTCGCCGGGGTCAGGGCCGCTGTCGACCGCGGCGGCGCCACCGCCATCCGGCGCCTGACGGGTACCTGGCCGGGCTGAGCGAACTCGGGACAACGACTGGGCCGCGCGGCGTGTGCCGCGCGGCCCAGTACGTTCACCGAAGAAAATCAGGCGGTGGTGATGTTCTCCGCCTGGGGGCCCTTCTGGCCCTGGACGACGTCGAACGTCACGGCCTGGCCCTCCTGGAGCTCACGGAAGCCCGAGGAGTTGATCGCGGAGTAGTGCGCGAAGACGTCCGGGCCGCCGCCGTCCTGGGCGATGAAGCCGAAGCCCTTCTCCGCGTTGAACCACTTCACAGTTCCAGTTGCCACAGTCATGCCTTCCAGTCGATGAAACGTCTGCCCCTTCGTGAGGCAGACGGAGGTGATCGCCCTGGTCCCTGCGGCACAGCACAGCAAAGCGCCCACACCAAAGGCGTGGGCAAGGGGAAATCCGAACCACGACAGCTCCCACAGACGCTACCCGTCCGCACGCGCCATCACCACAAAAAACGCCGCTCAGTATTCCGGCCATGCTCGTGGGTGATGGCCCGCCGACCCGGCGGGCACGCTCACTTCAGGTCGTTGTCGATGGTTTGGACGATTTGTCGGTGCGACGGTACTCGGCGTTGATGCGCTGGGCTTCTTCCAGCTGGTCCTCAAGGATGATGATCCGGCAGGCGGCGTCGATCGGGGTGCCTCGGTCGACGAGCTCACGTGCGCGCGCCGCAATGCGCAGTTGGTAGCGGGAGTAGCGGCGGTGTCCGCCCTCGGAGCGCAGCGGCGTGATCAGTCGCGCTTCGCCGAGGGCCCGCAGGAAACCGGGAGTGGTACCGAGCATCTCGGCGGCCCGGCCCATCGTGTAGGCGGGGTAGTCGTCGTCGTCAAGACGGCCCAGCGACTCGTCTGCTGTCATCTCACCTCTCTCATGGAACGCGTCGAGGGGCCTTGGTGCCGTAACGGCACCAAGGCCCCGAAGGAACTGCAAACACCATCTGCCGGCCCTACTGCTGCACCGGCCTACTTTTTCCGCACTGCCGTCCGATAACGCCGACGGGGGCGCGGGGATCGCGGATTTACGACCGGAGACCACCTACCTATCGATGTCCTGCGGTACCCGGGCTCAGACTCCGCCCGGGCGATCCTGATGGCGCTCGACTCCTCCGTTCTTTCCCTCTGAACCAACAACAACCTATCGAACAGGTACTGCGAACTGCTGGTACTGCTGGTACTGCTGGTACTGCTGGTACTGCTGGTACTGCTGGTACTGCTGGTACTACCACCGCGTCAACCGCGGCCCTGCTCACGGCGGCCCCTGATCACTGCGGGCCACCCGGTCCGGTCGTCAGTTCCGTCGCCGTCCTGCACATGCCTGGCTTCGAAACTCCACCACCGCACCGTCCTACGTGTACTGCCGCCCGGCAGTTCGTGTCTGCCAGGGCCTCGCTGCTGATCTCGTCTACGAGAGAAACAATAATGATCCGAGCCACCAATGTCTACTCCGGCAAGCATAGATTTTGGCGAGCTGGACGATGAGGTAATCCTCCTGGGCCGGTCTGCGGACGCCGCCCGTCCCGACAGGGACACCACCGCCCCAGCCGCCGGACGTGCCGTTGCATAGAATCCGGTGTCATGCCGAAGCCTGACGACCTGATCGTTGACATCGCCGCCCTTGTGGAATCCGGGCGGAGCAACCAGATGTCCCTGACCGTGGTCACCGGTGGTGCTGTCATCACCGGTCGACTGGCGCCCGAAGCCGTGTGGCGGCAGAGGGTGTCGGAGGTCCTGACGGACTCCGCCCAACTGGGGGACTTCTCCGCCGTCTTCAAGACCCCCGCCAAGAGGGACGGGCCGCCCACGCATCTGCACTTCCACGTGGCCCGCATCCTGCAGGGCACGGTGGGGATCCCGGAGACGGGCGGGATGTACCGCATCGCCATCGAGGACGTCAGCGCCTGGACCGTGGGCGACTTCCGCTACTCGGACCACTGATATCCACCGACCGTCGACCCACCGCCGCGTCTGAACGGCACGGCACGCACTGAGGGCCCTACCGGCGCGCGCCGGTAGGGCCCTCAGTTGCTTGTCCGGCTCGCGCCGGCCGGTCGGTCAGACGGACACCGGAGTGCCGAGCAGCGCCGAGGCCCGCTCGAACGGGTTCTCGGTCCGCACCGGTTCCGCCGGGGCGACGGTGCCGCAGGTGAAGCCGAGCCGGGTCATGGCCCGCACCACTTCGCCCGCGCTGAAATCGCGGGGGTCCTGGCGGGTGACGACCTGGCCGACCTGCTTGACGGGGTAGCGGCGCCGTCCGACGATCACGGTCTCACCGGTGACCGACTCGGGCTTGATGCCCTTCATCGACTCCAGCACACCGCTCTTGGTCAGGTCGAACGGGAAGCGTGCGATGACACAGCGCATGATGCCTCACAGGGAGAAGGAGAGACGGAGAGACTGAGGTGGAGATGGCGAGCGGACCGCGACACGGGGCCGACCGCCGTGAAGCGGTTCAGCCCGCCAGGCCGAGGACACCCGGGGCGCCGCCGTGTTCGGCGGGCCCACTGCTGTCGGTGATGTCACTCAGGCGGATGCGGTCCGTGTAGCCGAAGCCGTCCCGGACCGCGGCGAGCCGGGCCTGGGTCACCAGGCCCACGTACTGGCCGTCCTCGTCGCGCAGGACCAGATGCCCCGCCCCGGCGGCGGCCGTGACGGACAGCGCCACCTCCACGGTCATGTCGTGCCAGACCTGCGGTCCGGTCATGTCCGTGGCGTCGGCCGCCGTGCGGGGCACGGGGTCGGCGGTTGTCGGGCGGGGCTGCATCTGGACCAGCGGCAAAGAGTGCCTCCTGCGGAGATGGGACGGCTTCCTGAGCAAGAAGGTGCTACGCCGCCGCGGCGACGTTGGGCCGGCGTGAGGGCGCGCGGCCGGCCGCCGAGGCGGGGCGACGGCGGCCTCGTGAGGCGGCACCGCGCTTGGGGCGCTCGACCACCGGCGCCTTGATGACGACCGGGATGCCCGACGGGGTCTGGGCGCCGGTGATGCGGTGCAGGGCCTCTTCGCCGGCGCGGACCTGGGTGGTCTGCGGGACGATGCCGGCCGCCACCATCAGGCGGGTCATGTCACGGCGCTGGTTCGGGGTGACCAGGGTGACGACGCTGCCGGACTCACCGGCGCGGGCGGTCCGGCCGCCGCGGTGGAGGTAGTCCTTGTGGTCGGTCGGCGGGTCGACGTTGACGACGAGGTCGAGGTTGTCGACGTGGATGCCGCGCGCCGCGACGTTGGTCGCCACCAGCACGTTGACGTGCCCGCTCTTGAACTGCGTCAGGGTGCGGGTGCGCTGCGGCTGCGACTTCCCGCCGTGCAGCGCGGCGGCCCGTACCCCACTGTTCAGGAGCTGCTCGGTGAGGCGGTCGACGGCGTGCTTGGTGTCGAGGAACATGATCACGCGACCGTCGCGGGCCGCGATCTCGACGGTGGCCGAGTGCTTGTCGGCGCCGTGGACCTGCAGCACGTGGTGCTCCATCGTCGTGACCGCGCCGGCCGAGGGGTCGACGGAGTGCACGACCGGGTCGCTGAGGTAGCGGCGCACGAGCAGGTCGACGTTGCGGTCGAGGGTCGCGGAGAACAGCATGCGCTGACCCTCGGGACGGACCTGGTCGAGCAGGGCGGTGACCTGCGGCATGAAGCCCATGTCGGCCATCTGGTCGGCCTCGTCGAGGACGGTGATGGAGACCTGGTCCAGCCGGCAGTCGCCGCGGTCGATGAGGTCCTTGAGGCGTCCGGGGGTGGCGACGACGATCTCGGCTCCGCCGCGCAGCGCGCTGGCCTGCCTGCCGATCGGCATCCCGCCCACCACCGTGGCCAGCCTCAGCCGCACGGCGCGGGCGTACGGGGTGAGGGCGTCGGTGACCTGCTGCGCCAGCTCACGCGTCGGTACGAGGACCAGGCCCAGCGGCTGCCTGGCCTCGGCGCGCCGCCCGGCCGTACGGGCCAGCAGCGCCAGCCCGAAGGCGAGGGTCTTGCCGGAGCCGGTGCGCCCGCGGCCCAGTACGTCCCGGCCGGCGAGGGAGTTCGGCAGGGTCGCGGCCTGGATCGGGAAGGGCACGACCATGCCATGCGTGCCGAGCGCGGTCAGCAATTCCTTGGGCATGTCGAGATCGGCGAAGCCCTCAACGGCGGGAAGCGCGGGGGTGATCGTCTCGGGGAGAGCGAACTCACCCTGGACCGCTGCGGGTCGACGGCCGTAACCGCCGCCGCCGGAGCGACCCTGCCCACCGGATCGGCCCTGCCCGCCGGACCGGCCGGCGGTCGGCGAACCGGATCGGCCACCACTCCGTCCGGAGGCGGCACCACCGTTGCGGGTGCGGGAGAAGCGGTCGTTCGTACGTGTGCGGTTCATGCGGAACCTTCCTCGATGCGGCTCACATCTAGGAATTTCCGCAGCGAAGAGCGGCGCGGGAATTGCAAGAATGGGCCGAAAGAATGCGAAAGCGAATCTGGGCCGGCAGGGAATTCACGCGGGCTCAGGTAATGAATTGGGTGACTCGATACGGAGCGATGTCCGGGGCGTTCTTCCCGCTCGCGGACTCACTCGGAGTCCGTCGCCTCACACGTGAAGCAACTTGAAGCAGGCGAAGACGGGTGAAGACAGGTGAAACGATTGCGGAAAATGCATGCAGCTGGGGCCCGCACCCCGAGGGATGCGGGACCCAGCTGCACACTACGCGTCAGCGTCAGACAAGAACGATGTTCTCGGCCGTCGGGCCCTTCTGGCCCTGCGCGATGTCAAAGTTGACCTTCTGGCCTTCGAGCAGCTCGCGGAAGCCCTGGGCGGAGATGTTCGAGTAGTGGGCGAACACGTCAGGGCCGCCACCATCCTGCTCGATGAATCCGAAACCCTTTTCCGCGTTGAACCACTTCACGGTACCAGCAGCCATGTCAAATCTCCTTCAGGGGCAGTGATTACGGGTCCACACAACGCAGACTCCGTGTCGCCGCGATGATTACCCCGTCCGGAAAAAACCGGCATTAAAACTTCGGGAACCACAACTGCAACTTAGATCGACAGTAGCACACTGCGACCGCCGACGAGCGTTGAATAACTCTCAGCTATTTATTACGGCAAATAACCTGCCCGTGCGTTCCGTCAATATCTCAGCTTGCGGCCACAGATATTGGGGCGTGTCAGACGGAGGGCCCGGCCGGCACCCCGCTCCGCCGGCCGACCGACCGCCGACCCGCCCTCGGCCACGGAAGCCGCGCCCACCACCGCGCGGGCCCTCGTCGCACCCGGTACCCGTTCGTGTCACAGCAGCGCCACTCCGCCCGCACAGCCCCCCACGCACGACGCATGATGCTCCCCCGACTCACGCACCGTCCCTGGGGGAAACCAGCATGCGCACCCGGACCGTCGCAGCCGCACTCGCCGCCGCGGCACTGCTCACGCTCACCGCCTGCGCGAGCCCCGACGACACCGGCCCCGGCAAGCCGGACACCTCGACCCAGGACACCGACGACCGGACACAACAGGACACCGGCACCCCCGAGACCCCCACCAGGGCCCCCACGGAAACGCCCGGCAGCGCCACCGACGCAGGCTCCGAAACGGCAACGCTGCCCGACCTCGTCGGCCAGAACCTCCAGGCCGCCCAGGACGAGGCGCAGGCCGCCGGTTTCCGTGTCCTCGACGACCAGGACGCCAGCGGCGAGAACCGCTTGCAGGTCTTCGACCGCAACTGGACGGTCTGCAGCCAGGACCCCGAGCCCGGCACGCACCCCACGGACACCCCCGTCACCCTGTACGCCGTGAAGGAGGACGAGACCTGCTGACATCCCCCGCTGACCGGAACCGGGAGCGGTACCGACGGTTGATCCTGCCCCCCTCCTCAACGGGCTTGCACGTCCTCTGTACGCGCCAGTCGGCCCCTGTGCGGTTGCCGTCACCCGCGCTGGTCACGACACGGCCACAGCGGCCACTCGCTCGCCGCTCGCCGCTCGCCGCTCGCCGCTCGCCGCTCGCCGCTCGCCGCTCGCCGCTCGCCGAGCATGATGCCCACCTCCACACGCACGTCCAGGGGAAACCATCCGCACCGACATCAACACCAACACCTTCACCGTCGCTCTGCTGCTGGCCGCGGCCACGGCCTGCTCCGGGAGTAGCGACGCCGAGAAGCCGGTGGCGAAGCCCGGCACGACGAAGACCGCGAAGGAGAACACCGCGGCGAAGCCGAGCGCGAGACGTGCGGCGCCCCGCGCGCTCGGCAAGCCGTTCGCCTGCGCGGCCGACGGGGCGACGATGGTGAGGACCGTGCTCGCGTACGAGCAGGGGCGGTTCCACCCGCAGCAGTCCGCCGACGAGGAGTTCGGCACGACCGGGTACACGTGGGCGGCCGTCGAGATCAAGGCGTGCCTGAAGAACGGCGTCGACGACGCTGAAGACTCCGGCGGAGTGACCGGTCCCGCAAGCGTGACCCGATACCCCTCGTGTGCCAGGGGGTTCAGGGTGCCGTCCTCGCGTCCGCCGCCCGAGCACCGACCGAGCCAACGATCACTCAGCCCCCGGAAACGATGAAAGCCCCAGCTCAGATGTCCTCTGAACTGGGGCTGACCGTAGACCCTGTGGGACTCGAACCCACAACCAATGGATTAAAAGTCCTGGCCAAAGCTTGCCGGGTGGTTCCGGACGGTTCTTCGGCGTCCGGAACCACCTGGTCAGAGCAGGTGCCACTCCTCGCTCAGTCCACGCCGTGATGGCCTCTGCCACATCATCCGCTCACGCATCGCTCACGCACTGCGGGCCACTGAGCAGCAGCTTTTCGGCCTACACGAGAACGAACGACGCAGCCTCGCCGCTCCAGTTCGGTCAGCAGCGACGGCGAGGGCTCGCAGGCGTTCCAGCGCACGTCCAGCTTCTCCAGCGCGGGCATGTCGACGACCCAGTCCGGCAGCCGCGTGAGGCGGTTGCTTCGCACGTCGAACTGGCGCAGCCGGAGCAGGCCAATCCCTTCTTCGGTCCGTTCAGTGCCCGTAGGGAGGCTCGAAGCAGCCTGTCTCCAGGTATGGGCCGTTGGTATGTACGCCGTAGTTGGACTTCTGCACGAACGCGGTGACGCAGGCGTCGGGGTGGACGCGCAGGCCGACCATGGCCCCCTCGGGGGTGTAGTACTCGTTGTTCTTGAAACGCCGGAACATATCCCGGACAGTCAGCGCGTCGTCCCCCTCCTCGTACCCGAGCTCGAGCAGCGCCGCGCGCACGGTCGCGGGGTCCCACTTCCCCTGCTCCCACAGCCGCTTGAGCACCGGCTCGATACGGGCGGCCTCCCGCTCGGCATCCCGCTCGTGGGCGGGGGACATCTCGCCCGTTCGCCGGTAGGCGTTGTTCTCGTTGTAGTGCGGAGCACCGTCACCGGCCCCCGGCTCCACATACGGAGAGGCTCCCGGGACGCTGGGCGAGGCGCTGGAACCGGCTCCGGCTCCGGCCGCCGAGTGCGAGGCCCTCTGCTGACCGCAGGCGCCGAGCGTCAGAATGAGGACCGCACCGACAAGTACCGCGCGCTGGACGGACGTTGAAGTGGGCATGGAGCAACTCTGTCATCCAGGCGGACGGCGGCGGCTGAGTACCCGGACTCAATCCGACAGGTCACGGCGTCTGCGGCCCCTCCCGGGATCCGCTGCCCGGCATCCAGGTCGCTGTCCCGGGCGAAAGCTCCGCCGTCGGCCGCCATCCGCCCCCACAGGGCATCGGCCAGGGCCTCACAGAACTCGGTTGCGTAGGCCAAGGGAAGCGTCCTCTCGCAGAACCACTCCGCGAGGATCATTACTCGCCAAGTCCGCACCGTCTCGGTACAAACTGCTGATCCGAGGGGAGACCGCTGGCAAGATGGCCGCTTGTGTGGGCTGCGCGGCAGCCGGGGGAGCAAGGAGCAGTGGGTGGGGACGACGATTAACGGCCGGTTTCTGTTGCTCCCTCAGGAAGCCCGCCCGGGGGGTTTGTCCGAGGTCCGCAAGGCCGTGGACATCAAGAGCGCTGGCGGTGACCACGTCGCTGTGAAGCTGCTCAAACAGCGCGAGGACGACACGATCACTCGGATCTTCCTGGAACGGGAGACCTCTGCGCTCAAGGCACTGAACCACCCCCACATCGTGCGGATGCTCGACTCTGGCTGGGATCAAGGGCTGGAGCGGTACTTCATCACCCTGGAGTGGATTGACCGCAGCCTCAAGGACGAGATGGCGGACGGCCGTCCCCTTGACTGGCCGGCCTACTTCACGCGTATAGGCGGACCGCTAGCTTCCGCTCTCGCGTATGCCCACGAGAAGGAGATCGAGCACCGTGATCTGAAGCCGGGAAATGTACTGCTGGCCAGTGACGGCACGGTCAAGCTCGCCGACTTCGGGATCGCCAAGATCTTATCCAAGGCCGCGGCCGTGACCGACGAGACGGTCGCGGACTTCCGGTCCGCACTGTATTCGCCGCCTGAGCAGAGCGAGACGGTCCCGTACGTGCGTGACGTATACGCCTACGCGGTCCTGGCCATTCAGGTCCTCTCCCGCAGCCAGGCACGTGACTACCACGATCTGGCGACGGTACTCGACGGTCTGGAACTCGACACCGAGATCCGCAACGTCCTCAGAACCTGCATCGACTTCGACCCGAAGAAGCGGCCAGCCAACGCCATCGTCCTAGAACACCGGCTCCTGGAGGCCGAGCGGGTCTGCGAGAACCGTGATGCCCGCCAACGCAACGCGCTCTGGCTGAAGATGACCCGTCGCGCGGCCGAAAGCCTCAGCACCACCCCGGCCGGAGAAGAGATCGACTGGGATGCGGTGAAGAACACGGTGCTGGCGGACATCTCCGGCACCGTTCACGTCGACTACGGCTACAACGCGCAGAGCGACGAGGTCGACACCGGCACGGTGCGGGTGTTCGGTCAGAGTCTGTTTCTGCGCCTGGTCAACGACGAGGATCAACGCGACCGGTGCGTAGTCGTCTCGGCTGAGGAACGAGCAGAGGAATGGATGGCCAAGCGCCGTGCGTCCGCCCTCAAACTCGGCCCCATCCTCACTTGGACGTTCAACGACCCGGGCGAGGACCCGGCGTACGACGGCCTGAACCTGCTGCTGGACAGCCTCAACGCGGAACTGGACGCGCGCGAGACCCTGGCTAAGGAGGGCAAGCGCCAGCAGCTCGGCGACCTGTTCGACGGCTGGCGCCGCGTCCTGGAAGCCCGTGAGGAGGCGGCGGCCAACGGACGGCAGCCGATCCAGTACGAGCGGATGGAAGGCGGCGGCCGTACCCGGGTCTTCCATCTGGCCGCGCCCGACACCACCGCAGAAATTGGCGAAGAGTGGTCAGTCTCGGAGTACCCCTACAGCCGGCCCATCGACCGTGGCGAGATCACCAACCGCACCGACGACACCGTCGTCCTGCGGATGACGCGTCCCCAGGCCGTCCTGCCCGCTCGGGGTGTGCTGCTGCCCTTCCTCGGACCCAGCCAGAATGCGATTAACCGGCAGCGCGACGCGCTCACCGCGGTCGCCGCCGGCCAGACCGCCAATCCCGACCTGCGGCAGATCATCGACAACCCCACGGTCCTTGAGGTCGGCCCGCCCACCGAAGTCACCACCTGGGTCCGCGCCGATCTCGACCAGAGCAAACGAGACGTCGTCGCCCACGCCCTGGGCACTCAGGACCTGCTGCTCGTCGAGGGACCACCCGGTACTGGCAAGACCACCGTGATCGCTGAGATCGTCGAGCAAACCCTCAGCCGGCACCCCACCGCCCGCATCCTCATCGTCAGCCAGACCCACATCGCCATCGATAACGCCCTCAAGCGCCTTGAAGACGCCGGCATCACCGAACTCGTCCGCCTCGGCCGCGTCGACGATCCGCGCGTCGCCGAAAGCGCCCAGCCGCTACTGCTCGATCGGCAAGTCAAGAAGTGGACCCAGGGCGTCCGCACGCGCGCAGAACGACATCTGGAGAACGTGGCCGCCAAGAGCGGCCAGCAGCCCAGCCACCTCAAGGCGGCCTTGGCTCTGGAAGAGCTCGCCGCGGTGGCCGCCAACCTCGCCCACGTGACAACCCGACTCGACGAGCTGGCGAACCAGCCTGTGCCTGAGCGCACCACCTCCGCCAGGGAACTCGGCGAGGAAGTCGTCACCACCCGGGCCCGCCGAGAACAGCTCCTCGAACAGAGAGCGGAGCTGTTCGCTGACGTGCAGACCATGCTCGCCGGCGAACTCACCCTCCGCGAGGAAATGAGCGCCGCAGACGCCCGCGACGTCGTCGAGGTACTCCTTGGCCCGGCCGGGCCCGGCCGGGAACTGATGCACCTGCTGAGCCTGCAGGGCGAATGGCTCCAGCGTATCGGCACCGACCAGAACCTGATCGCTGGCTTCCTGCGCACCCGGCGCGTTATCGGCGGGACCGCGCTCGGCTTCCTCGGCCACCCGGCGGCCCGGGATCTCGAATTCGACTTGTGCATCTTCGACGAGGCGTCCAAGGCAACTGCGACCGAGGCGCTGGTGCCGATGGCCAGGGCCAAGCGGTGGGTGCTGGTCGGTGACACCAACCAGCTGCCCCCCATCGATGAGGATTTGCTGCGCGACGAAAAGATCATGGCCGACCACCAGCTCATCCCCGAATTGGTGAAGACCACCCTGTTCCAGTACTTCGCCAACTCCACCAAGGCACCCGTCAAGCACCTGCTGCGCGAGCAGTACCGGATGACCCCGGCTATCGGCAACATGATCAGCAGTTGCTTCTACGACAACAAACTGATCTCGCCGAACGACCATGTCCTTCCCGGCTACAGCACGGTTAACAAACCCGTCCTCTGGCTGGACACCAGCGCCCTGCCGAACCGCCGCGAGGACGAGCAGTCCGCTGCGCAGACCAGCATCTCCAACCGTCTTGAGGGCCAGCTCGCGATGCGACGCCTGGAAGTCATCGACCGGGCCATCGACAAGGGGGTGATCAAGACTCCCGACGGCAAGCGCCTCGACGTCCTACTGATCGCCCCCTACGGCCGCCAGGTCGACGAACTCACCAAGCGCCTAGCCTCCCTGAGGCTCAAGCACATCGCTCCAGAAGTGCTCTCCGTCGACGCGGTACAGGGCCGAGAATGCGATCTCGTCGTGTTCTCCGTGACCCGCAGCAACGTCAGCGGCCGCTTCGGATTCCTCGGCCAGCCCTACTGGCGCCGCATCAACGTCGCACTCTCGCGCGCCCGCTACGGCCTGATCATCGTCGGCGACGCCGGCTTCTGCCGCAGCAAGCCAGGCGCCCTACGCGACGTCCTCGACTACATGAGCGGCCACCCGGAAGACTGCGAGATCCGCAATGCCTACCTCTAGTCCCGCCTTCGGCGACGACAGCCTCCTGGCCCTCCGCTTCCACAACACCCGTCCCGGACTCGAACTTATCCAGATCGCCGACGCCGCGCTGCCCGTCGCCCGGATCACCGCCGAGGTCCTCGCCCAGGACAGCAAGGACCTCCCGCTCATGGAGGAATTCGTACTGCGGCTGGTCGAGCACAACGTGAGCAGCGCGCGTGGCATCGCCGGCCTGCTCGGCCTGCCCGAAAACATGGTCGAGCGGACCGTCGCCGTGCTGTTCGGTTCGGACGACCTCAAATGGGCCCGCCCCACCGCCGCAGACGTAGGCCGGGCCCCCGGGCTACGTCTCACCGACAAGGGTCATCTCACCGCTCAGAGGGCCGCCGCGATAGCGCCCGTGCGGGTCAACCAGCCTCTCGTCTACGACCAGATGCTGTGGAAAGTAGCCCCCTACGACCGCCGCACCACCATCCCGCGCGGACAGGCCGAGGAAAACGGCCTGCTCATGCTGCCAGTGGCACAGTCCGGGCCCGTCAACGACGGCGACATCACCGCAGCCGAAATCACCACTCTGCTCCGCGAGAACGGCAACAACAAGCGCGAAGTCCTCCAGGTCAAAGGCATCTCCCAGGCCCCGGCCCGCCGTGTTCTGCCGGTCAAACTCCTGGTGTACGCCGACGCGGAACGTACCGACGTCGAAGTCGGCATCGTCGTCGACGGCGAACTCAGTCAGGCCCACGAACTCGCCCTCATCGGCCACGGTGGTGCCAAGGCCCTCGGCATCACCGTCGCGCCGCCCCCCGAACGCCCTCTCCTGGACCCCGACCTTGAAAAGGCCCGCGTGCCGCTGCACGAGGTCACCCAGCAGCGTGCAGAACAGGCCGCATTCCAGCTCGGCGCTCACGCCCCCACGCCCGGTCCGCCAGCAGTTCAGCAGCCACAGGCAGACGAGATCCGAGCCATCGGCGTCTTCGAGCACCCGGATGTCCTCGACGACGCACTCACCAACGCCCGCCGCCGGATCCTGATCATCTCACCGTGGATCAAGAACGCGATCATCACCACCGACTTCCTCAGCAAACTCGAACGTCGGGTCAAACAGGGCGTCAAAGTGGACATTGCCTACGGCTACGAGGAGAACGACACCAAGACCGACCCAGCCTCCGTCCGCAAACTCACCAACCTCGCCGACCGCTACCGCGACAAACTCAGCTTCACGCGCCTGAAGAGCACCCACGCCAAGGTTCTCGTCTACGACGATGTCTGGGTGACCACGTCCTTCAACTGGCTCTCTTTCAAGGGTGACCCCGAGCGCACCTACCGCATGGAGGAAGGAAGTCTCGTCCGCAACCGCCAGATCGCCGACACCCAGTACGCCCGCTACCTTGAGCTGATCGCCGACCAGCGCCGATAACTGTCAGCCGTGGTGCCTCCCGCATGCCGCTGCCGCGGAATCCGGCAGCAGGAACGTCGAGTCTGCGGTGCCGATCGTGGCAGTGGCGGTACCGCACGGCCTGCCGACTCGGCCAGGACGTCTGAACCCAAAGCGGTTCGAACGTCCCCGGCCTCTTCGCCGCCAGCCGCGTCGTTGACCACATCTACCGCCAGGTCATCGCCGCCGCCGGTAGTGGCTGCGCAGCGACCCTGGACATCGCGCGCTGCCTCGCGGGCCTAAGCGACGGCAGCCCCAGCGGGGCTGAAGGCGTCGTAGCCACGGCCTGTCGCACGGAGCAGAGGCGCTGGAACTGAGAGTGAACAGCTGAGGGAGGGCCCCTCACGGTCAAGTCGTCGCCGAACGGGCACCACTCAACTGCCGGATGTCCGCAAGCCGTTCCCGCTCCCGGATGCCTCGGTGGACGCCGCCTTCGCTCACATGCTGCTGTGCATGGCGCTCTCCACTCAGGAGATCCACGCCCTGATCTCTGGGACCCGATCTCCAACGCCCGCACCTGCCGCTGGGCAGATCCACCTGCGACAACACTTTGAGAGGCAGGCGACTGAAGCAGAAATGCAAGTTTTACGTGTGGAACTGAAGCACTACGTGTACCATTGCGCATGGAACACTAGCAGCGGACTGGAGTGACACATGGACGGTTCCATCCCCGCCTGGGCTCAGTCGCGGTTCGGCGAACATGCCGCGACGATCCAAGGCGCCATATGGCGCGCCCTCAACGAGACGGCCCAGGGGGTTGCCGATATCCGGGCAGTGTCGCGCAACAAGAAGGGGTTCGCCCCTGGGGGTGAACGCGCCGTCGACCAGTTCGAGCTCCTGGTCGCCGAACTGGAGGAGCTCGCGATCGAGGGAACCGAGGTGGTCAGCACGGGCTCCTGGTATGGCTTGCCCCTCGTGCTGAACACGCTCATCTACCCGGTCCACACGCAAAACGGAGACGAGCACGTGGACCGCTGGCCTCGTCGGAGGCTGTCGAAGCTAATGAAGGAGATTTTCGCTTCGACAGCGGCTGGCAGGAGATGGGTAGCCGATCCCATCACTGGCTTCGATGCCGACGAAGAGCTCCGTGCTTCGCTAGCCGAGCTCGCGGGGCGCGATCCGAGACCTCGGTTGGTGCTTGTTGTCTATGAGTTGGATCGTTCCGGACTGAAGCGCACATGGTGGGGTGAGGCCGAACTACGGGATGAAACGGGCGCCATTCGATGGCTGACCGAGCGTTCGCCGCTCGTAGCGCCACTCGCTACCCCTCTTGCCCCTGTGGCAGACGAGGCAGGAGATGATCGGTTCGACTCGGGCGACCTGCCAGACCTGCCGATCGCCGACAGGTCCGAAGAGGAGCAACACTCTGAACAGCCTCTGCCCACCGAGCGAGCAGACGAGACCGACGACGACGCCGTAGAGAGTGATGAGAGCTGACCATCCAACGATCCCCGGCCTTGGTGGAGTATCCCCCAAGGCCGTCTGGGATGCGTTTCACCCGCCTCGCCTCACACAAGCCCGCCATCTAGCAGGCATGACCAAGAAGGAGGTTGCCCAGGATATCGGCGTCTCTCCCGCTGCTGTCGGACAGTATGAAACAGGCAGCAGTAAGCCGAGGCCGGACCTTCTCCCTCGATTGGCTGATGTCTTGGGGGTCCCGCTCGAGTTCTTCCTCGCAGGGAGGCCGATTGGGAAGCTGGACACGTCAATGGCCTATTTCCGCTCGTTGCGATCTACGAGCGGGGCACAGAGGAGCCGTGCGCTCGGTTTCGCAGGGCAGGTGTGGGAGTTGACTTTTGCCCTAGAGCGTCGCGTTCAGCTTCCTCTTGTTAACCTTCCTGGATTCACTGGCGGCGAAGTACATCCAGGCACCGAATTGCCTTCAGACGCTAGGGAAGCTGCGCAAGATCTTCGCGCTTATTGGAAACTCGGTCGAGGTCCCGTCAAGCACTTGGTGCGACAACTGGAGACTCACGGAATCGTGGTTTCTGTCCCGCCCGAAGCCGATGAAGCCGCATCCAAAATTGATGCGTTTGCGACTTCGGGCTTGCCTCGCCCGCTCATGGTACTGACCCGTAACCGAGCAGATGACGTGTACAGACATCGATTCAGCGCAGCGCACGAGTTGGGGCACTTGGTCCTACATTCCTCTTCTGCCGGAGATAGTCAACAAGAGCGGGAAGCTGATGCTTTTGCGGCCGAATTCCTCACGCCGCGAACGAGCATCCTTCCTTTCCTTCCACGCCGCATGGACCTGGCGCAACTTGCTGACCTGTCGCGCACGTGGGGCGTCTCGGTCAAGTCTCTGATCTATAGATGCCGTGAGCTCGGACTGGCATCAGACGCCACCGCGAGCCGCGCTTACCAGAGGCTGAATGCTTTGACTGGCCAGCCAGGTTTCTCTCCGGAACCTGTGGAGCGCTTTCCTGGCGAGCAGCCAATCATGCTCCAAAGGGCATTCGAGCTCGCACAGAAAAATCAAGGGCTAACGATTCGCGAATTGGCGAAGGAGCTCGCTTGGAGAGCGGAGCGAGTCCAGGAAATTCTGGGAGCACGAGAGACTCGGCCCGTTCTTCGCCTGGTTGACTGATTTGCAGGTGCGGCCTGCCACAGAGAGAACTTCGGCAGGCCGCACCTTTACGTCACAGAGAACGCATCTAGCATCCTTTTTGATTTCCGTGCGACTCGTCACCATGCTGCCGGGGCCACCACGTTCACGCCGTGCTGCTCGAAGACGGCGGGCAGTCGTGCGGGGCGGTCAGCGGCTGACCCGGATCATCACGGTAAGGACCGGCGAGGCTGGCGACGGCTGGCTCTGCCCGATGTCCTCGTACCCCCACGACTCGTAGAGCGCGTGGACCTTTCCGTCGCCGGCGGCCGGGTTGACCATGAGCGTGACGAACGGCTCGTCTCGTGCGGCGAGGAGGGCGTCATGGATGCGCCGGGCCGTGCCGGTCTTCCGCCAGATGGGGCGGACGCCGATCTCCTTCAGGGCTACGGCCGGACGCTCGGTGTACTTGTCCGCCGGCGCGGGTGTGGTGCGCTGCCAGTAGCGGTCGCCGTGCTCGATGGTGTTGCCGTAGGCGTAGCCGACCGGATGCCCGTCCGCGTATGCGAGGACGGCCGTGAACCCCGGCTCGGTGCTGTGCCGGTCCAGGCGCTCGCCGAATGCGGTGACCGCGTAGTTCGGCAGGTGGAGCAGCGGGGCGCGCACGTCGGCGTACACATCGAGGAGATCGCCTCGGGCGGTGTCGAGGGTGGTGAAGGTGCGCAGTTCGATGGCGGGCGCCGTGGTCATGCGGCAATCCTCCAGGTGGCGGCGTGCTCGGTCCAGGTCTGCGCGGTGGTGGTGTCCGGTGCGGTGGCGCGTAGCGCGGCCCCGAACTCCTGCAGCATGCGCGTCACCCGGGCATGCTGGGTAGCGGCGTCGGCCGGGACCTTCATGGCAGTGGCCGTCGCGGTTTCGGGCGCACCTTGGGCGAGCTGGGCATGTGCGAGCCGGGTCGTGGTGATGGCCCGGGACCGGACCATGTGGGGCCGGAGGGCGTACAGGCAGCGGTGGGCGTGGTACTCGGCGGTCGAGTAGTCGCCGAGCGCCAAGTGTGCTGACAGAGCCAGGGAGTCCAGCTCGGCCTGGTCGTAGAAGGCGAGCATCCACACCGGCCGGTAGTCGGCGGGGTCGGCGCGCAGCATGGCCTCCTGCGCCTGCTCGAAGGCGCGGCGGGTGCCGGTGCGGTCGTGTGCCGCGCCGTGGATGGCGCCCTGGCGGGCCAGTCCGAGGGATGCGAACAGGGGGTCTCGGCGGGTGAGGTGCAGGTTGCGGGCGACGTCGTTGGCTGCGAACGCGTCGGCGGGTCGGCCCATGTGGCGGTACATGGTCCCCGCGTGACTCCAGATGCGGAACTTGATCGACTGGTCGCCGGACATCTCGGCGAGAGCCTGCGCCTCACGCATGTGCGCCTTCGCGACGTCGTAGCGGCGGCCGTCGATGGCCGCCCACATCGCCGAGGAACGGAACGCGGCTGCGGAGGCGTAGAGGTTGCTGCGTACACGCTGGCTGGCGCTGCCGGCGTTCTGGAGGTTCAGGGCCTCGTCGGCGAGCGCGGCGGCCCGTTTCTCGATGCCGAGTTGGCCGCCGTGGCGGTGGTCGCTGGCGATGATCTCGGCGAAGCGCTTCTGTAGACGGTCGACGTCGCTCATGCCGATGCGGCGTGGGGATGCGGTGCCGGGAGCGGCGGCTGCCGCAGCGGCAGCCGCCGCGATCCCGCCGACGAGGGTACGGCGCTTCATGTCGGGGTCCTCCTGCTGCGGTGGGGCCGGGGTGGACGGAGTCCGACCCCGTGGCACGAACCCTAGAGCGACGGCGGGCAGGCCGCTGACGTCCTCAAGTGCCGTGCGGGTAGCCGATTTGGGCCACGCGACCCGGCCTGCTTTCCAGTCCCGGACCGATGAGCCGTCGAGGCCGCCGTGTCTCCCAGTCAGCTGCTCTAAAGCCCTGTTCACAGCCTCAGCAAGGCCGTTGGAGCTGTAGCCGTGTTCGGCCATCCACGCCTCAAGAACGGCGTTGCGCGTGGTGTCCATGTCCGCACGGTAGCTCTCACGCCCCATCACCCACCAGGTAAAGGGAAGGTCAAATCGCCCTAGTTCCTTCCAGCGCAAGGAGGGCTGATCGCCCTAATCACCTTGCTCAGAAAGGGAGTTGTCTTGTTGTCGGTCGCTCGCCACGCCCCACCGTGCGGGCGGCTGTTGACGGCCCGGCCCGCCCCTGAGGTTCCCCCGCGGGGGTGGGCCGGGCGCCGAGACAACCCGAAGGCTCCCCCCAATGACGAGACTCACTACGCCAGTTCACGTCGTCTCCGTCGGCCACCCCGCCTACAGCCAGACCTTCCCCTGCGAGCCGTCCACGGCCGAGATCGGCCGCCGGCTCCTCCGGGACGTCCTCGGCATATGGCGCCTCGACAACCTCGCCGACCACGCCGCGCTGATCGTCACAGAGCTGATCGCGAACGCCACCAGGCACACCCCGTGCCACGAGATTCGCCTGTTGGTCGAGCGGCCGAGCGCGACACGGCTACGTGTGGGTGTGTTGGACCGGGAGCCGGCGCGCTTGCCGACTCTCAGCCAGGCCGATGCCGATGACGAGTCGGGCCGCGGGCTGCTCCTCATCGACGCAGTCGCTGACCGCTGGGGATACGACCTGCGCAGCTCGGGCGGGCGCCCATGGGGCAAAGAAGTCTGGGCCGAACTCCGTATCGAGGACGGCTCGTGAAGACCCCGGCCACGGCGCACCTTCCCCTTCCGCACGGCGCCCCCCGCCCCCAACAAATCCGCGGGGTGAGCGAGGGCTCCAACGCCACCTGCAGCACCTGTAATTCGCACCCTCGTATGGCCTCCGGACCATGCACGGGTGCCGTGCGGTGATCACCCGTCGCTGTCTTGGCTCGTCCCTTGGAGGACTTCGGTGTACGCGATCGGCTTATGCATCGACGAGCGGTACATGCTTCCGGCGCTGGCCACGGTGTCCTCACTGGCGAACGGGCTGGCGCCACGAGAGCGCAAAGAAGTGGCGCTGCGCGTTCTGGCCTTGGACCTCACGGCCGCGCATGCCGTGACGCTGGCGCAGTTCGCCCGGCGGCTCGGTTTCGGATCGTTCGACATCCGGTGGTGTGCCCCGCCGGCCGCGTCCCGTCTGGTGGACGCCGAGTACATCAGCATCACCACCTACCTGAGGTTTCAGTTCAGCCCGGCGTTCGTCGGCCGTCCCTACCTGATTTACGTCGACTCGGACATCCTGGCGCGAGGGGACCTTTCGGTCCCGCTCCACGACCTGCCGGACGGGCAAATGGGTGCCGTGCAGGACGAGTTCATCCCGCAGGTCGGCGGAACAGGGCACGCGCTGCCTGGAGTGGCCGAGCGGTGGCCGCAGCTGCGGGACCGCGTCTACTTCAACGCGGGCGTGCTGTGGATGCCGGTGGCGATGCTGGCGTCCATCCGCGCCGGAGTCGAGGAGGCACTCGTCCGCTGCCGGCGGCACATCCTTCACAACGACCAGGACGCGCTGAACCTGTGGCTGCTGTCCTCCCAAGCCGTGCGTCCGGTCAACGCGGTGTTCAACCGGTTCGAGCTGGGGCGCTTTGGGGAGCGCGGGAACTGGGTGCGGCGGGTGGTGGACCGGCCGGTGCGCTCGGACCCGGATGCGGTCCTGGTGCACTTCGTCGGGCCCGAGAAGCCGTGGCTGGCCAACTGCCCGGCGACGGAGGACGTCCGCGAGTACCGGGCCCATCTGCGGGCCACTGTCCGCCACGTCAACGGCATGGGTGAACTGGGCATCGAAGCTGCCGGCGGTGCCCGATGACAGGGGCGGCGGTGGAGCCCGTTGTCGCCCGGGCCTGCTCGGGACTGCTGTCGGTCGGCGCGGTCTCCTCCCGGCGGTTGAAGGCGGGATCGCGCTCGGCCGTCTACCGCGTGGCCCTGGCCGACGGGCGCCGGGTGATCGTGAAGGTGTTCTCGGATACTGCCAGCCGAAACGCAATCAGCGAAGGCCGAGTGATCGAGGCCGCAGCGGGCATCGTCCCCGTCCCCGCGGTACTGGGCTGCGGCCTGGTCCCCGGGCACCCGGCGACCGCGCTCGTCACCGCGGATCTCGGCGATCTCACGCTGGACGGGGCCATCAAGGCGGGCCGCATCACACGCCGGCAGGCTCTGGAGCACCTCGGCATCCTGCTGGCCCGCTTCCACCAGATCCCCGACAGACGGGCCGGACTCCCGGTGCGGCCGTTTACCGAGCATGTCGCGTGGCTGGCCCGCCGCTGTTCGCGCGAGGTGATGGACCGGCTCGAACCGGCCCTGGACGCCATGGCGGACCCGTGCGCGGAGCAGGACCGGATGGTGCTGGGCCACGGCGACCTGCACGGCGACAACATCGTCATCCCCGAGCACGGCCCGGACGCCGGTCTCCTCCACGTCATCGACTTCGCGCAGACCACGCTGTGCGTACCGGAGTTCGACGTCGCCCAGACCCTGACCGTCACCAGCGCCGTGGAGCCGGAAGAGCGGCAGTACGTCACCGCCGCCTACGGCCGCAGTTTGGACGAGGCGCTCGTAGAAGCGTCCGTCGCCTTCCACACCGTGCGCTGCTGGACCCATGCCGTCGCGTCCGGCGACGAGCCCAGCCGCGCCCGGTGGGCAGCCCGACTCCATCGCGCGGCAGAACGCACCCCGCACCTGTTCCGCACCCCCACCCCCATGAACGAAAGGAGCAGGCGGTGAGTACTCCGACTCTGTCGATCGTGATCCCGGCATTCAACGAAGGCGCCTACCTGCCGCGGTATCTACCGACCGTCATCAAGTCCCTCCAGATGTGGGAGGAGGCGACCGGCGAGAGCGGCGAGATCCTCGTCGTGGACAACGCCAGCGTGGACGACACCGCCAAGGTCGCCGCCTCCCTCGGCGCCCGCGTCGTGCACGAAGACGTCCGCAACATCGGGCAGGTCCGCAACACCGGCGCGGAAGCCGCCCGGGGCCAGTACCTCTTCTTCATCGACGCTGACGTCGCCGTCCCGGTCGAGGGCATCACCACTGTGATGCGTCTGCTCGTCTCCGGCCTGCACGTCGGCGGAGCGATCCCCGCGCTCTACACGCCCAAGCGGCTCGGTGCCCGACTGCTGTGCCGGTACTGGGACGCCTACCGACGCAGGCACCGTGGCGCCCAGGGCGTGGACCAGTTCTGCACCATCGCGGCCTTCCGCACGCTCGGCGGGTACCGCACCGACTGGTTCATGAGCGAGGACGTGGAGTTCTTCGCCCGACTGCGCCAGCTCGGCGACGCCACCCGCCGGCCCGTTGTCCTCGTCGACGAACTGCGCGTTCGGCCCTCCACCCGCCGCTACGACCAGTGGCCGACGTGGCGAATGGTGTGGTGGCAAAACCCGATCACAGCGCGTCTCCTGCCGGCATCCGCCACCTTTTGGCGGCACTGGTACCAGTCCACCGTCCGCTGACCTGGAGGCGACCCGCGTGCCGATGCTGCCCGCACCAGACGCCCAGGGGATCTACACCTTCCCCACCGACCTGATGACCGCCCACCTCAACTGGCAGGAAGAGACGGCCACCCGCAAAGCCAAGGCCCCGGTGCTGGAGGTGACGGCGCCGCACAGCGGCACCCACTACGTCATCGAAGAGCGCCGTCCCGCCGGCCGCCCGGTGGTGGTGATCGAACCGAACCACGACGACTTCGCGCTCTCCGCCTCCGGTCTGTTCCTGACCCGGCCCCGCCCGCTGACAGTGATCACGGTCTTCAGCCGCTCCTTGAGCGTCCACCCGGCACTCGAAGCCGCCTACCCCACCGTGGAGGCGGTCTCCACCCTGCGGGAGCGGGAAGGCGCCGAGACCCTGCGTCCCTTCGGCGCGGCGCAGCATCTGCTGGGCCACAAGGACGCCGCCCCTCCCTACCGGGCATACGACCCGCTGCGCCTTGAGAAGATCACCGAGGAACTGCGCTCGCTGTTGGCCGGGCATCCGGATGCGGAACTACTGGCGCCGGCCGCAGTGACCCGCCATCCCGACCACCTGCTGGTCCACGAGGCCGCCCGTCGCCTGGGCTGCCGCTGGTTCTTCGAGGACCTCGCATTCTGGTCCACCTACGCCCTCACCGGCTGCGACCAGCACCTGTTCCGTGTCCGCACCGGCACCAGCCTGGCACCCGAACTCGCCGACATCACAGACGTGTTGCTCGACAAGGTCACGCTGCTACACCTGCACGGCTCCCAGATGCACCCCGCGGCCAAGATGTACCGCCCCATCCGCCATGCCTGGACCGTGGCCGAGGACCGCCCCGGCACCCCGAACCGGGCCGGTCCCGCGTACGCCGAACGCTTCTACCGCCAGGAGACGTCGTGACGATCATCTGCCTCGAAGGCCCCTCCTACGGCGGCAAGACCACCGCGATCGGACACCTGCGCACCACCCCCGAACTGGCCGACAGTGCAGTGTTCCTCGGTTGCTACGTCCGCCACCTCCGGCGTACCCATCCGATCCCTCCGGCTCGGACCTACTCGGCCTCCGAACAGTTCGCCGCGTTCGAGACATTCATGACCGCTGAGATCGACCGAGTTGCCCAGGCCACCGAGAACCCAGGCCGCCTGGTCATCCTGGACCGCTCGGTGGACACCCTCATGGCCCATGCCTACGCCATGGATCAGCTCTACGGCTTCCGGGTGCATGCCCAGGTCCGTCGACGCCTTGAGGAGCTGCCACATCTGCGGCCGGACCACACCATCTACCTCGATGTGTCTGCCGAGACGCTGCGGCGCCGTCGCCGGACCGAGGCCGGCTCCCTGGCCGAGAGCGAGTACTTCCTCCACGACGCAGCATTCCTCGCCCAGGCTCGCGCCTACTTCCTCGACAAGCCCCGGCCGCCGATCACCCGCCAGATCACCGTGCTCCCCGCCGACGCACCACCGGGCCACATCGCGAAAACCGTGCAGGACCTGGTCGAAGCCTGGAGCCGGTGACCATGCCGACCGTACTGTTCGCCTGGCGCCGCACCCCGCCGCCGCTGCTGATCGGCGGGGCCGAGGTATCCCAGCAGCTCCTAGCCGAGGAGTTCGCCGCCTCGGGCTGGCAGGTGACCTACCTCGGCTCCCACGAGGCGCCATGGAATCGCGTCAGCGAACTGCCCGCCTTGCACGGGCACTTGGGCGCCCACGACGTCCCGTACGAGGTGCGCCAGCAGGAGGTGCGCTACGAGTGGAACGGCGTGCGCTGCCGGGCCGTAGCTCAGGACTGGATCCACTCCGCCCTCGCCGCCGCCCTCGCCGAACTCGCACCCGACCTGGTGATCACCTCGCAGGAAGGCGCAGCCGACCTCGCCGCCCAGGCACGCCACACCACACAGGTGGCCGCCTGGCTGCACTCCGTCTCACCGACCAGCCTGAACGTTCTCCACGGCAGCCCGCAAACCGCCCTGGCCGTCTCCCGGTTCGTCCTGTCCCGGGCGCGCGTGCAGTCAGGAACGCGGGCTGTGCTGCTGTATCCGCCCTTCACCCGTCCGGCGCCGGGCCCCGAGCCGTCCGGGGACGCGATCCTCATGGTCAACCCAGTGCCGCAGAAGGGCGCCGCCCTGCTGCACCAGCTCATCGACCGGCTGCCCGGTCAGCGGTTCACGCTGGTCGAGGGTTGGTGGGACACCTCCGGCGACTTCGCCACGTACCCGAACGTCACCTATGCGAGCCGCACCTACGACATGAGCCCGCTCTACGCAGCTCACCGGCTGCTCCTGGTGCCTTCCACTGTCGAGGACGCCTTCCCTCGCGTAATCATCGAAGCCGGTCTGCACGGCCTGCCAAGCCTGGGCGCCGACCGCGGCGGCATCCGCGAAGCGATCGGTGACGGCGGCGTGATCATCCCCGGCGACGCTGGTACGGAGGCGTGGGCCGCAGCGATCAGGGCAGCCCCCGATCCACTGCTGGGCAAGCGGGCGCGCGAGCAGTCCTTGCCGTTCACCCGACCACGCCTGCCCGAGCTCAAGGCGGCCGGGGTTATCCCGTCATAGCGGCCCGGACCTCATCCAGGCGATCCGTCCACCAGTGCAAGAGTGCCTCATCGTCCAGGAACAGATCGTCGAAGCCGTGATCGCCGTGCTTGTAGTGGAAGCTCAACTGCCAGAAATCGGTCATCCGCTTCCACCACAGTCGGCGTACCCCGTCGGCCAGATCCTCGACGGACAGGTCGACCACACGTCGGTAGCCCCCGACGAACGCGCTCACCCGCTCCAGATCGAACCGTCCTTCGACACCGAACTGCACCTGCGCCGTCCGCGCGACCTCCTCGGCATACGGACGCACCCGCAACCGGTCCCAGTCCAAAACCGCTGCCACCTGGCCGCCCTGCCACAGGATGTTGCGGTACTGGAAGTCACCGTGCGTCCAGCCGTACGGGCCCGCTGGTACATCGCCCTTCGGGTACAGATCGCCGTACTTCCCGAGCAGCTGCTTGCGCTGTTCCATCGCCTCGGCAACGGACCGGTCGAACGCGGAAGGGGAATCCAGGGCAGCGACGGTGGCCAGATAGCGGTCCGCCGCCTCCAAAGCCTTCGCCACCGAGGCAACCTCTGCCGACGGTGGAACGGCAGGCACCGGTGCGGGGGCGTTCGCAACCAACGCGCGGTGAATGAGGCCGAGCCGCTCACCCAGATCGGACACATGGTCCAGGGGCAGGTCGCTGCCGCGTACGTGCTCGCCGTCCACCCACTCGATGACGCAGTACCCGTGGTCTTCGACCTCGGCGACGGTGTCGCCGCTACCGCTGACCAGCGGTGTGCAGACCGGGATCCCGTCTGCGGCCAGCGCCGACAGCGTCCCGAGATTGCGGCGGGCCGCCTCCAGCGGCACGTCGATGATCTGCTTCACCGCGAAGCGGCCCCGGGTGGTACCGATCCGCCAGTTGCGGTTCATCAGGCCGTCCGCCAGGTACTGAGGCGGCTCCGTGAGTTCACCGAGATCGAAGGCGTTGGTAATCGCCGCAAGATCCCTGCTGAGGGAGGTCTCCCGGGCGTCATCCACTGCTGCGAGGTCGGTCACCCGGCGCAGGATACGCGTTCCATCCCCGCACAAAACAACCTTCACGGTGACCCGCCCGGATACTGCAGGTCACTCGACCTGCCGACCTGGATGCCGATGCTTGCACTGAATGACCAGGCCCGACTCTGGGAGCCCAGCCGCCTGTTCAGCCCGGTCGGCCAGCTCATCACCACTGGCCGCCGGATCCTCCGCCTCGCCCGCCACTGGCCCTGGACCCATGTCGTCACCAGCGCCCTCCGACGGCTCGACCAACTACCCAACCCAGCCTGACCAGTAGCTTTCGCGTCCCTGCAAGCAGCACCACGTCTCCGGAGCAGTGGAACCCCGCGCCCACCCGACACGTCAGTCGGGCCACCGGCCTGCCCGCCAACAGCCACGGAACGCAAAACGGTCCGCCGACTGCGTGTCGGCAGACCGTCACGAAAGATCGCAGCTAGGCCAGCGACGGTCTGGCTCATTCCTGCGACCGATAGTGCGGCCGCTCTTGGTCTCTGAGCGGGAACCGCGTCTGGCTCGGGTCAAGGAAATCAATAAGCTCCGTCAAGCGCATGTTGAGTTCCACAAGACGATTACTCCCGGGTGCCTGTGAAGCGAAGTTTACGACGCCCTGGTCTACCCTCTTGAACCATCCTGCGAAATACTCATCCCTATCCAGCCGTGCACAGAACTCAGCGAAGCCTATGCAGCGCCAGTTCCGGCGCTCACCATCACGCTCCGGAACAATCATCAACTCACCGATAGCTCGCTGCTGACCTGTAGGAACATGAAATATCGGATCCAGGTCAACAGCAAATAGAACCCGCCGAATAGTGGTCAGATATTCAAGTAGGCTGCGGTTCATGCGCTGGTCTCCGAGATCCAGAAATCCTACAGTGCGCCGAACTATCTCCACCCACCCTAAGTACTCTGCCAGCACAAACACAGTATGCCTACGAGCATACACATTCATGAAATCGACGCTGGTTGGAATAGCATCTTCGCCATTGATTAAGAATCTGGTCAGGAACTCGTCATCGAGGATGGTTCGTATTCGACTTCGTAGATCATGCATAGCCCAGAGGAAAGGATCTCGGTAGCGAGCCATGAGGTCTTGCTCGTCCTCACGTCGCACTCTGCGAGCGAGTGCATAGTTGAGCGGAACGCTCGCGACTGCAACCGCGAGACCCGCTCCGCCAGCGATGAGCGCAACCACGACTTCGGCTTGCACAACAACACCCCCAGCCAACGACCATCCGGACGGGACGGGTTTGCCCACGGCTATGACGCAGTGACCCTATGTGCCGGTTCCGCGACACATCGCAATACATGTCGATGACCATGTCCTCACCCTTGGCCTCGACCTCACCGAATGTTGTGGCCGTGGTCTCTTGACTACGTTGAGCGCGTGTCATCCAAGTAGGCCGACCTCTGGACCCCGGCGGTCTGCTCTCGCTGCGGTGACGCCGTACGGAATTCGCACTGGACGGCGCCCTGCTTGGCTGCGGCGTGCTCTTCCGGTTCCACCGAGGCGCCTCCGGCGGGCCCCAAGCCTGTATCGCGGCGATGTGAACTGTACCCACGAGTGACTAGCCAGAAGGGCCAAGTGGAGCCATTCCAGGCAACCTTCACGAGAGGCGACCTTCACAGATTGGGGCCGCTTCGAGACACCTCCGTAGTCCCAAATGACGTCGCCGTAGCCAGTGCAGGCCCGTCGGCTCAGATCCGGTGTGGTGATGGTCACGACGTATCTCGTCTCGGCGTACAGATCAACCTTCGGCTGCGACTTGCCCATTGGGCCCCTGCGGCAGAAGCACACTCCGCCCTGTGGTTCTGACGGGGTCTACCGGCGCTGTCGGTGCTGCTGTTCTGCGGATGTTTTGGCTGCCGCTGGGGGCTGAGGCTTTCGGGCCTGCTGGACGCTGACTGAGGTCGTGATGTTCGAGCGTCGGCGGGCTGCTTCAGCGCGGCGGTTGGGTGCGGGATTGCGGCTGGTGTGCTGGATTCGGGTGATCAGGACGCGGGCGGGTTGGCGAGCGGTGGTCAGCTCGCGTTGGGTGGCGGCCTCTTTGAGGAGTCGGTGGGGCTTGTGGCCGCCTGCTTCGGCATCGGCGAGGACGGTGGCGAGGGCGGGCCAGCCAGGGTCGGCGAGAATCCGGTCAGCGTGTTCGGGAACGGCCGCGCGTACGTCGCTGGCCAGGGTGCGACGGGTCTCTTCGTTCGGTCGGCGGGTTTCGAGTTCGGCAAGCGTGGGGGCGAGGGCGCGGTCGGCGGTTATCTGAAGGTGCTGGACGGCTTGCCGGGCGGCGTCGGTCTGGTGGGCGTGGCCCTTCGCTTCGTGCCAGCGGCCGGCGAGGATGGCGGCCCAGACCATGGCGGCGATGAGGGCGGCGAGGGCGCTGCCGTCGGGGCCGGTGGCGGTGTTGACGATGTCGCGGGCTGCGGCCCGCAGGGCATGGGCGGCGCGGTCTTCCGCCCTGATCTGAGAGCGCTGGGCACGAGCGAATGCCTTGCTGGCCGTCTGCAGTTGGACGCGCAGGTCTGAGGGGGCCTTCTGGGCGGTGGCTTCCATCAGTTCCCCGAGGGCGGTGATGTGGGCCTGGGCGCGCGCGTCACCAGCGTCGCCGGTGCCGGTGTCCGTGATCTCGGTGTGGAGAATGTCGAGGGCGTCGGTGGCCCGCTGCCAGGGAGTGCTGGGTCGGTTGCGACGGGCGGTGGGGTGTTCTTCGGACCGGCTGGATTCGAGGCGGGCCTTGATTTTAGGCAGGGAAAGGTCGGGAGAAATCTTGCTTCCGGGGTGGTAGATCTGCTCGCCGGCCTCGTTGACGTCGCCGGGGCGGCCGACGGCATACCCGAGGAGGTCCCCTGACGGGCCGCGCCGGACCTGGACCTCGATGCCGCTGGCTTCGAGGTAGGCGATGAATTCCTCGGCGTTGGTCACGTGAGTGATGGCCGCGCGGACGCGGTCCTGGAGCCACTCGGGGCTGGGCTCTTCCCAGCCGAGGCGTTCGGCTTTGTGCATCTCGGCCTGAGTGGGGCGCCGGGCGGCAGTGCGGTCGCCCTTCTTCAAGCGGCGCAGCCCATAGTCCTTCTCAATCTCACGGCAGGCGTCGCCGACGCGGAGGCCGCTGTCGTGGAGCTTGGGACGCCGTCCGTCTTCGCGGACGGTGGTGGCGAGGATGTGGATGTGGTCGTCGGCGTGGCGTACGGCGATCCAGCGGCAGCCCAGGTCGTCGCCGGCGGGGGCGATGCCGGCCGCCTCGACGATGCGCTGGGCGATCTCGCCCCACTCTGCGTCGGAGAGGTGGCGGTCCTCGGGGGCGGCGCGGACCGGGCAGTGCCAGACGTGGTCGGTGACCGGCTTGCCGAACTCGCTGTTGCGCAAAGAGACCGGCTCGTCGAGGTAGTGGCCGAGTTCGGTGAGGGTGGCGTTCTCGTCGCGGCCGGGGTCGGGCATGCCGAGCATCGCGAAACCCGCCACGATGTGCGGGTCGAAGTGCTCGTCGTGAGTTCCGCGGCCGTAGAGGTACGCGAGCAGGCCCCGGGTGTTGGCCCCGGCTGGCTTGATGGCGGCGATCACGCTGGTCAGACCTCCCGCAGGTCGGTGGGCTCGCGCAGGGCCTCGGCGATCAGCTCCAGCAGGTCGTGGAGCTCGTCCAGGCGCTGACGTATGTCGGGTGGGGTGTGGTCGCTGTTGAGGGCGCGGGCGATCTGGTTGACGTTGACGCCGATCCGGTTGAGCTGACGCAGCACCTGGGCGCGGAACATGTGGGTGCGGCGACGGTCCTCGGATAGGGGCAGATTGGCGGTGAACCGGCCGGTGACGAAGGCGAGGACGATGTCGGCGGCGAAGCCGGAGTCGCCCTTGTAGCCGTGCTCGGCGGATGCCTCCTGGAGCTGGGTGTGCTCATCGCCGGTGAAACGCAGCGGGCCGACGCGCACGACCCGCTTGGTGCCGGTGAAGCGACGGATCGTGGGCTGCACGCTCTGCACGGCAGGCTCGCCGGCCGCAGCAGCTGCGGTGTCGGCGGGGCGCAGGACGGCTTGCTGGACGGAGTGAAGCGTGTCCAGGTCGGAGCCGCCCTCGGCCCCGACCCCCTGGTCCGGCGCCCCCTGGCGCCGGGCCGTCTCCGCCACCCCCGGGGCGGAGACCCCTGAAGTCCGGCCATGAGTCGGACTCGGGGTACTACTGGCTCCGCCAGGGGCAGCCCGTCCGAACGACTGCCGCAAACGCCCCAGCAGCGTAGGGGACTTCACCTGAGGCAGGGGATCCTCGGGAGTGCGGTCGGGGTGGTTCGGGTGGTGCGTCACGAGCTGTTCTCCGGAAGTGGTCGCAAGGGCAGGTGGGGCGCCGGGGAGGGGTCGGCAGGGTGTTGGTGATCGGCGCCCCATCCACAGGTGTGGATAAACGGAGGGCGGGTGGGGCGGTGGCCGACGGGCAGGGGTGACCGGAAGCCGTTCCGGCCACCCCGTATGGATTCCGGTCAGTTGCTGTCCGGACCTGATCCAGCAGCTTCGATTTCGGGCCGGAGGATCTCCATCACCTCGGTCTGCCGCTCACTGCCGATCGTCAATTCCCTGTCCTTGACGGCCTTCCGGAGAAGGGACCGGCTGAGCGTGCCGTGCTCAGCGATAGCGATCCGGCCGATCTCCACAAGTTCCTCAACCGTGGCGCTTGCAGGACGGCCACCGCGCGGCTTGCTCTCCGAAACCCGGACCGGTGGTTCCGGCGGCCCGGCGGACGTGATCGTTACCATGTCGGCGGGCTGTGGGGAAGGGGTGTCCGCATGGCCTGCGGGTTGACCGACGAGCTGGTGGATCTGCCGCATCAGGACACCGAAGGCCAGCAGCGCGGCGGTCGGGGGAACCGCGGCGACCACGTAGTCGAGCAGGGGCACGGCGCCGGTGCCACCCGTGCCGCTGACACCGGCCACGTTGAGCGCGATGGAGCCGACCGATCCGGTGGCCGTGAGTGCGATCGCCCCCTTGTCGGTCACCCGGCGCAGTCCCGCGCGGAGCATGAGCAGTTCGCCCGCGACGATGAACGCGTCCAGGGTCGCCGGCCAGGCCCACTGGCGGGCCGGGGAGCTCTTGAGGCCATGTTGTCCGGCGACCTCGGCGAGATGCGCGTACGAGAGCCAGAACCCGCCGGCCGTGAGGGCCACGATGACCACGCCCGCTGAGACGAGCGTGAATTGCTCGGCAGCCTGCTTGGTCAGTATCGGCCGTCCCTCGTCGAGGCGGTTGTCCTGGCGGCTGGAGGTGGTGAGCCTGGTCAAGCGGGGTGCTCCTGGGCGTTGGCGGTGTGGTCCGTCTTTGCCGTCTTGGCCGTTGCAGGCGCAGGTCAGGGCAGGTACGGCATGGGGTTCGGTCTGCCGTCCCGGCCGATGCCGGAGGCGTTCTCCGACCTGTTCGGCCGGGACGGCGTAGTGGTGTGGTGCCGTCCCGGCGACTGACGCCCTGACCTGCGGCGATACGGCGGGGACGCGCGGGACGGCACAAGACGGATCGGGACGTGGTCCCGGCCAGGCAGCGCGCTCATCATGATCGCGTTGCCGTCTTGGCCCCGGTTGCCGTCTTGCCCGCATGCCGTTTGACCTGCGAGATCACGGCAGGGACGGCAGGGACGGTCACCCGGGGGTGCGGGACTCAGCCCGAGGCGGGGGCGACGGGCTCGGCGTCCACCGGGTGGACGGCGGGGCAGTAGCGCCGCCACGCGTCGAGGAACTTGTTGCGCATGTAGCCCTTGCGCTGGGTCCCGTCGACGAGGCGGACGTTGCCGGGCTTGATGACGTACGGGCTCAGCATCCTGGCCAGTTCGCGGGCATCCAGTCCGTTGCGCCCCCACTCCGCCCAGGGCGCCTCGACGTCCTGGCGCAGGTGGTACAGCAGCTCGTCCGTGGAGAGGCTGTCCACCTCGCGCTGGGCGGCGAAGACCCTGCGGATGTCGGCGAGAATCCGGGCTCCGCCGGGCCGCTCCTCCTCCGCCTCGACCTCCGCGGCCACCATCCGCGCACACGTCGTACGGGCCCGGCGGGGCCAGGACCCGGCAGCAAGGTCGGCGATGATGACCAAGGGTTCCCAGGTATCGGCGGCCCGGTCCTCCACCGGCAGGACCGGTTCCACCTCCGCCGCCTCGTCCAGCAACGGCCGGGCCCATGCGGCGATGCGGTCCCGCAGTTCATGGAGCCCGGGGATGTCGCGGCGGGAGCGGAAGGGCTTGACGTGCTCCCCCTGGGCGCGACGGCGCATGCGGACCACGATCGACCGGTCCATGATCGTGTCGGGCAGGTCACCGATGCCCGCGAGCGCGGCCATGGCGAAGGTGGCGAACCGGTGCGGGGTGTGGTCGTTGCCGACGACCCGGGTGACGTACCGGTTGCGCTGGTGGCCGGCGTTGAGTAGGCCGCGCATCTCCTCGTTCTTCTCCGCCTGCTTCGGCGTGCCGAAGATGGTGTCCGCCTCGTCCACCAGGAGCGTGGGCGGTTCCTCAGTGATCGACCGGAAGACCGCGGCCGGGGTGGTGTTGATGGTGAGCATCGGCTCGTGGACCGTCTCGGTCAGCACGTCCAGCAGCCGTGACTTGCCGCACCGTTTCGCCGGCCCCACCACCGCCAGACGGGGCGCGTGCTGCCATGCGGGCTGCAGATGTGTCGCCGCCGCCCACAGCGTGACCGCGTCCAGCGCCTCCGGCGAGGGCAGGATCACGAACTTGGCTATCCGCGCACGCAGTTCGTCCAGCAACGCCGAGCCAGGGGTCGGCTCCGGATCCGGCGCCGCTTCCTCGGCGTGCTGATCCACCGAAGTGGCGTCAGGCGCAACGTCGTTGGCGGACGTCGGGTCTTCACTGGCGTGGTGGCCGAGTTGGCCGGGGACGGTGACGGGCGGCCACGAGGGCGTGTCGGAGTCGGAATAGGGCTCGGCTCCCGCATGTTCCACGGGGCAGCTCCTCGTCTGGCGGTGGCGGGCTTGTGGGCCCTTGCCGCCGGGTTGGTTCTTCCAGGGCCGGTCGGGGTTGCTGGGGTCTCCGGCGTTGCATCGCCGGAGACCCGCCCCCTTCTCGCGGGCACCAGGCCATCGCGAGGGAACACGGACGGTACGTCCACACCCGGCAACAGTCCAGCGATTCTGTGTCAGCTCAGCGCAGAATGGTTTGCTACTCTGCCGCCCCATCACGCCGCCAGGCCCAACAGATCGAGCAGATCCGCGGTCACGACCCGGTAGGCGTTGCCGAGCCTCAGCACCTTGCACGGGTACTCGCCGCGCTTCGCCAGCTCGTACCCCTTGCTCCGCCCGAGCCCCAGAGCGCGGTTGCCTGTTTCCAGGTCAACCGACACAGGGAGGGCAAGCAGCTCTTCCCGGCTCATCCCTTTCGCGCCCGTCATCCGCCCGGCCGTCGCGTCTTCGCGCATACAGCGCGCCCCTTTCGGTACAGCCCTCGGCGAACGCGACCGTCACGTCCGGCTCCAGGCGTCTATCTACCAGGATGGTCAAGCTAATGTGTCTCCATGACACAACGCGGTGTGGATCCTGATGAGGACGACGTTCCGGAGTGGGCGGACCGGGTCAAGGCCAACGTCGCCGGCGAAGTCCGGCGCAGAAGAAAGGAGATGGGATGGAGCGCGCAGGACTTGGCCGACGCGTGCGAGCAGCTCGGGCATCCCATCCCTCGCAACGTCATCGCCAACATGGAGTCCGGCCGCCGGGCCAGCCTTCCCCTGGTGGACGTCATGGTCCTGGCCGCCGCCCTGGAGACGTACCCGGTCTGCCTGATCTTCCCGGTCGGCTACGTCGAGAGGACCCAGGAGCTCCCCTTCCAGGGCCTCGTGCCCACCTGGGACGCCCTACGGCGCTTCACCGGCGACGAGGACATTCCCTTGTACGACGCGGGGCTGGTCCCCGACTTCGAAGCGCACGCCAGCCTCGTACGCACCGCACTGGCCGCCCTCGAAGAGGAAGAACGGGCGCGGTTCGCAGTCAAGACGGCGACCAACCGCGCCCAGCAGGAAGAAGCCGAGCGCAGGCGGAGCAAGTATGCCGACGAGGCCGTCTCCGCCAAGTACAACCTCCGCTACCTCCGCCGCGACATCCGCGACGAAGGCGCCACCCCACCCCACCTGCCACCCGCCCTGGGCGACGTCGACCCACCCGAACCCAGCCCCAACACCACCCCGGAGGAACGCCTTTGAAGGGCTCCACCCACCGCCGCTGCTACTGCCGTGACCCCGAGACCGGCAAGCCGCTCGGCAAGAACTGCCCCAAGCTCTCCAGCCGCAAGCACGGCTCGTACTCGATACGCCAGGAACTCCCGCCGACCGAAGACGATGGCGTCCCTTGACGTGGTGTAGCCGATCAAGGTGAGGGAGTGCGCCGGGGGCGTGTGC
>NZ_BMMU01000040.1 GCF_014646095.1 Streptomyces lacrimifluminis
CCGGCACCGGCAGCGTGACGATCTGCATGTTGACCTTCTGCAACCGGTCCACGAACGGGACGATCACGGTGAACCCCGGCCCACGCACATTCGACGAGAGCCGCCCGAGCCGGAACACCACACCCCGCTCGTACTGTTTGACGACCCGCGCCGCAGCCGTCACGTACAGCACTCCGGCGGACGCGACAGCGACTCCCGCCGTCACCAGCTCCTCGACCATGCCGGCCCCCCAGGGTCCGAAGTGGGCGTACGCAGGGGAGACTTGCCGCACTGCGGGCACTTCTCGTTCTGCCGATACTTCCCGTACTTCTTCCTGTCCTCCGAAGGTAACTCCGTCGGGCGGGCAAGGGCGAGCCCCCGCACGCGAGTTGCGTACGGGGGCTCTCCTGCTGCTGCCGGCTGCAGGTCAGGCCGTGCGGAAAACGATGATGCCGTGGGCTGCCCTAGAAGACGCTGACGCCATAGGCGCTCAGGGCCTCCGTGACGGGCTGGAAGAAGGTCGTACCACCGGAGGAGCAGTTGCCGCTGCCGCCCGAGGTCAGACCGTAGGCGACGCCGCCGTTGGAGTAGAGCGGGCCACCGGAGTCGCCGGGCTGGGCGCAGACCGTGGTCTGGATCATGCCGTAGACGACGTCGCCGCCGCCGTAGTTGACAGTCGCGTTCAACGCGGTGACCCGGCCGCTGTGCGTGCCGGTGGTGGAGCCGCGACGGTAGACGGTGGTGCCCACGGACGGGGTGGCGGCGCTGGTGATGTCGACGCTGCCGACGGTGCCCGAGATCGAGCTCACGGGGTAGCTGCTCGCGTACCTGACGATCCCGTAGTCGTTCGTCGGGAAGCTGGAGCCCGAGGTCGCGCCGAGCAGTGTCGTACGGCCTGAGTTGGACCACCAGTTGCCCGCGCCATCGGTGCAGTGACCGGCGGTCAGGAAGTAGTAGGTGGAGCCGCTGCGGACGTTGAAGCCCAGGGAGCAGCGCCAGCTACTCGCATAGATTGCGTCGCCGCCGGAGATCAGTTTGCTGAACTTGCCCGGGGTCTTCTTGATGGTGATGGCGTCGGCGGTGGTGCCCGCCTGGCGCTTGATCTTCGCGATCTCCGCTTTGGAGACCGTACTGTCGACGGTGACGACGAGACGGTTCGCCTTGGCGTCGACCGCCCAGGCGGTGCCCGGGATGTCGGCCTTGAGCACCGAGCCGCTCGCCTTGCTGAGCTGGGCGGCACTGAAGGTGGTGACGTCCGCGGCGGTCGCATTGGGGATCGCGACGGCGGCAGCGGCCACAAGTCCGGTACTGACGGCGATCAGCCGGGTCCGTCTCGTGATGCCACTGCGGGGGGTGGTGCGCTTGATCCTCACTTGTCGTTCCTCCACATGGGAAGTCGGGGGCCCGCGTGGGGTCGGGGCCCGTGAGGCGCAGTCGGAGCCGTTATGCCCGGATTCCGGACATGCCGTGACCCTGACAAGCGCTGGGTGGGAGTATTCGACCGTTCGACCGGCCGACGCAAGGGCGCCTTTCGGCCTCACGTTGTTCAACCCCCGTACAGCCCGCAGGGGTTGATCAAGGAACCACGGTGTTCTGACGAAGGTCGCGCTCCCCTGCGGCTATGGCGACACCCAGCGTATTCCCGGGCGGCGGAAAGGGGCAGACGAAGTGGTCGGCGAACGCACACGGTGGGAGCAGGGCCCGGTCGAAGTCCACCGTTGTGCGCCCCTCGGCGTCCGGGGCCGCAGGACGCGGGAACCGGAAGCGGTAACTGCCGTCGCCGCTGGTCGAGTCGGCGAAGACAGCCCACAACGTGCCGTCCTCCTCGACGGTCACGCGCAGCGTCTGCTCCTGCCCGTCGAGCGAGAAAGTCAGTCCGCCGCCGAGCCCGAGCCCGCACTCCCGGCCGTCCGCGTTCGCGACGCGCACGGTCCGCCGCCCGTCGTACGGCGCGAACCGACCGGGCACCGACCAGCGTGGGTTGTACGGGGTCGCCTCCACACCCCTGAACGCCGTGCGCGCCTTCGCGTCGGGGTCGAAGTCGCGCACACCCCAGCTACTCTCGCGCACCAGTACGACCAGGCGTCTCTCGCCGAGACCGACCCGCGCCGCGCCCGCCGGGCCCTGGTCCGCGGTCAGCCGGATCTCCCCGGCGAAGGGCCCGCCGTCGAGCGTCAGCCCGTCCGCGGCGCCGGCGGCCAGGGCGACCGCGTCGCCGTCGGCCGTCCACCGTCCGGGGATGGCCGGAAGTCGACCGTCCGGAAAGTCCTTGAGCCAGTGCGTACCGACGAGTGCGAGGGGCCCGTAGGGCGCCGACACCGTCTCGACGCGCCGTTCGTGCCACTTCTGCCACGCCTCGGCTCCGGCCGCCGTCATGAACCCACTCCAGAACCCACGCCAGCTCACTCCCGGGAACCCACCGTGCGCCGCCTTCGGCACACGCCCCGGACCACGCGTTCTGTGCGCGGCCCGTACACAACCTGTATGTCATCTTTGTCAGTACGGCGCTCAGTCAGCCCGTCCATCCGGGTTCGCCCAGCCCGAGGTGTGAGCGCAACGTGGCCCCCGCGTCCTGCGTACGGAACGCGCCACGTTCCTGGGGCAGCGTCTCGACCCGGTCCAGCGAGGGCGCCGAGGTGAGCCGGCCGGCCGGATCGGGCACGGTGGAGGCGACCAGCACCTCCCGCTCCGCCCGGTCCGCGGCGGCGCACTTCTCCTCGAAGTCCGTCCAGGCGCCGTTGGTGCGCTCGGGGGTGAACAGCCGGCGGTAGAGGGCGAACCCCAACTCCTTCTCCACCAGCGGCCATACGTCCCGCCGGAAGTCGAAGCCGTCCGGCCGCGCGAGCAGGGCGTCCGCCTCGCCCTGCCCGAAGAACCGTGGCAGGGGCGGCCGTTCACCGGTCCAGTCGTAGCCGATCTTCGAGTGGTACGGCACCCCGCGTCGGGAGCCTACGTACAGGACGGGTTCCCGCCCCGACGGCCGGTAGACCAACTCCACTCGCCATCGTCTTCACAGCTCCCGCCGCGCCCCTCCGTGAGGAGCACCATCAGGTCGACGAAGGCGAGCCCGAAACCCCGCACGAGGACGGGCTTTCCGGGCCGTAGCGCGGACAGGTCGCTGTCGGCGGTGAAGTCGGGCGGCAGATGAACCAGTCCGCTGGCCTGCGCGCAGGCGGCCAACTCGCTCCGCTCGTCGTCGAGTTCGGCATCGAGATGCCCGAGCGTCAGTACGACGAGGTCGGCGAGCAGCGGCCGGGCGTGCCCTTCCAGCCACCCCTGCTGGCGCCCCTCGCGCGGCCCGCCGACCCGCAGGGCGCGCCCGACGTGGTGCTGGACACGGATGCCGGGCGCCAGAACGGCCAGGCACCTCGCACCTGGACGACGGCAGAACGCTGGCCGGCCAGGAGGTCGACTTCGCGGACGCCGTCGCCAAGGTGCTCGGCATCGAGCTGAAGCAGGAGTCGGCCGGCTCCGAGGCGATCCTGCCCGCGTTGGACAGCGGCGAGTACGACTTCGGGGCGAGCAACTTCGGCGTCACGGACGAGCGCCGCAGGACGATCGACTTCGTCGCCTACCTCAACGACGGCCAGGGCTTCGCCAGGCGCGCGGACAGCGAGCTGACGAAGATCACGGACCTTGCCCAGCTGTGCGGCCCGAACGTGGAGACCGGCGCGGGCACGACCTTCGAGGCGACGCTGGAGGAGAACGCGCAGATTCGCCCGGACGCGGGAAAAAACGTACAAGGTGCAGACCTACAGCGAACAGGGCGCCATCCGGTCCTCGCTCCAGCAGGACCGCAGCGACATCGTGATGTCCACGATCAACGGCCTTCGATACGCGGTCACCCAGCAGAAAGGTGTGAAGTCCCTGAACGAGTTCCGCCGCCTCGACGTCGGCTTCGCCTTCAAGAAGGGCACAAAACCGGCCCCCGCTTTCCAGGCCACGGTGAACAAACTCATCACCGACGGGACGTACGACAGGATTCTCAGGACGTGGGGCACGACGGGCTCGGCGATCGCGACATCGCGGATCTCCCCTCCGGAGCTCAGGGACTGACCTGCCGTCAGGTGTGATCCGGGCCTGACTGGGCACTTGCCGACCGTGACTGAGTCTTCGTCAGGAAAGCGGGCAGGACGCCCATTCACCCATACGTCCCAACGCTCACCCATACGCCACGAAGAATCATATTTCACTCTCAGTCAGCAGTCGGACACAGTAAGACCCTTGCGGCGCGGGGCCTCTCGACGAAATGGTTGTGCACCAGTACCGTCACGAAACCCCCGCGCGGCGTCTATTCACTTGGCGCGCCATCCGCATCATGGATGACCATAGGGATGCGGAAAGCATGAGAGACCGCTGTGAGAGGAGGCGTCCATGGGATCGGTACGCAAGGCGAGTGCCTGGCTTGGCCTCGTCGACGACAACAACGATGACGAGCGTTACTACGACGACGACTACTCCGAGGGGACCGAGCAGCCCGGGGATGCCTGGGTCACGGACCCCCGGGTCAAGGTCGCAGGCGAGGTGGCCGAGGAGAAGGGCCGCCGGATCGGCACGGTCACCCCGGACAGCTTCCGGGACGCCCGCGCCATCGGCGAGCTCTTCCGGGACGGCGTTCCGGTCATCATGAACCTCACCGCCATGGAGGCCGCCGACGCCAAGCGCGTCGTCGACTTCGCCGCAGGCCTCATCTTCGGTCTGCGCGGCTCCATCGAGCGGGTGTCCAACCGCGTGTTCCTGCTGACCCCCGCCGACACGGAGATCGTCAGCGGGGAGGCCCAGCCGCACCGGGCGGACGGTTTCTTCAACCAGAGCTGAGCAAGGCAGCTCACCGGCCCCGCCGGCCGTTGTTCAGGTCAGCGGAAGGCGTCAAGTCCGGTGAGCGCCTTGCCCAGCACGAGCTGGTGCATCTCGACGGTGCCTTCGTACGTGAGCACCGACTCGAGGTTCGTCGCGTGCCGCATCACGGGGTATTCGAGCGAGATCCCGTTGGCACCGAGGATCGTCCGGGCCGTACGACAGATGTCGATGGCCTCTCGTACGTTGTTCAGTTTGCCGAAGCTGACCTGCTCGGGACGCAGGCGGCCGGCGTCCATGCGTCGCCCCAGATGGTGGGCGAGCAGAATCCCCTTGTGCAGCTCGACCGCCATGTCGGCGAGCTTGGCCTGGGTGAGCTGGAACCCGCCGATGGGCCGCCCGAACTGCTCGCGCGTCTTCGCGTAGTCGACAGCGGCCTCGAAACAGGACCGGGCCGCGCCCATGGCACCCCAGACGATCCCGTAGCGGGCGTGGGAGAGACAGCCGAGAGGGCCGCGGAGGCCGGTGGCCTCGGGCAGTACGGCATCTGCGGGCAACCTCACGTCGTCGAGCACCAGTTCGCTGGTGACGGAGGCGCGCAGTGACCACTTGTGCTTGATCTCGGGCGCCGAGAAGCCGGGGGTGTCGGTGGGGACGACAAAGCCGCGGATGCCGTCGTCGGTCTGCGCCCACACGACGGCCACGCCGGCGACGGACCCGTTGGTGATCCACATCTTCCGGCCGTTGAGCACCCAGTCGCCGCCGCTGCCGTCGCGTTTGGCGTACGTACGCATGCCGGCGGGGTCGGAGCCGTGGTCGGGCTCGGTCAGCCCGAAACAGCCGATGACGTCGCCGGAGGCCATACGCGGCAGCCAGTGCTGCTTCTGCTCCTCGCTGCCGAAACTGTGGATGGCGTACATGGCGAGCGAGCCCTGTACGGAGACGAGGGAGCGGATTCCCGAGTCGGCGGCCTCCAGCTCCAGGCAGGCGAGGCCGTACTGCACGGCCGACGCGCCGGCGCAGCCGTACCCGGTGAGCGACATCCCGAGGGCTCCGATGCCGCCCAGCTCACGGGCGAGCCCTCTGATGTCCGGCAGCTCGCCCTCCTCGAACCATCCGGCGACATGGGGCAGCACGCGGTCCGCCGCCCAGGTCCGCACGGTGTCCCTGATCGCCAGGTCCTCCGCGTCCAACTGGTCGTCGAGGCCGAGCGGGTCGGCGGGGTCGAAAGCGGGCAGCTTCGCGAACTCGGCCACGGGAGCCTCCGGCAACTTAAACTAGCACCGCTAGTGACGCGGCTGACGGTACGACGGAGTGTGCCGTACGTCCAGCCGACGTTCACCCACAGCTTTTCCCACCCCGCCAGCCCGTGCGACCCAGCCGACAGGCTCGCGTCACCCGCGGGGCGAACCCACCGTCGACGCCTGCCCGACAGCTTTTCCCACCCGCCCATCCGTGGCTGTCACCTGACGAGGTCGGCCTCTCCCGTGGGGTACCTGCCTCGTCGGCGGCGGCCGGGCCCAGCGGTCCGCCCACCCAGGACAATGGCCCACCCCGTCCGCCCGCCATCACCTTGCACCCGCACCCGCACCCGCACCCAGTGACCGGCCACCCCTCACCTTCACCCGTCACCCGTCACCCGTCACCCGCCGACGCACCCGCACCCCCACAAGAGACGTCCACCCCTTCAGATGGCCGTCACGGGTGGTGCGTGGGTAGGAGATCCGTGGGACGTTCACACCGACACACGGGACCCCGCCACCTCCCGAGGACCAGGCACCCCGGCCGGCTCAGCGGCGCCGCCCCCCTGCATTGCCCGCGGCAACCGCAACGCCATCACCGCGCCCAGCAGCAACAACCCCGCACTCACCAGCAACGTCACATGCAGCCCGTGCACGAACGCGTCCCGAGCCGCCGCCCGCAGGTCCGCACCGGGCGACCCCCCGAGCCGCCCGGCAACCTCGTACGCCTCGCCCAGTGAACGCCCCGCCGCAGCCGACGCCGACTCCGGGACCCCCGGCACCGACCCCACCCCCGGCGCGTACGCCGCGTTCATCACGCTTCCCAGGAGCGCGATCCCGATCCCCGCGCCCAGCTGGTACGACGTCTCGCCGATCGCCGCCGCCCCACCCGCCTGCGCCGCCGGAGCCTCGCTCAGCATCGATTCGTACGCCCCGAAGAGCGTCGTCTCCAGGCCGAAGCCCAACAACACGAACCCGCACAGCAACAACCCCGCGTTGTCCTCGCCGCCCATCGCCGTCAGCAGCACGACCGCCGCCGCGGTCAGGCAGAAACCGGCGCACACCATCGTCCGCGGCCCGAACGTCCGCAGCAGCCGCGCACCCGCGAGCCCGGCCGCCATCGCCGCCACCGTCAGCGGCAGCAGTCGTAGCCCCGTCTGCAACGGCGAAAGCTCCAGCACCAGTTGGAGATACTGCGCCGCGATCAGCTCAAGCCCGACGAGCGCGAGCATCGCCAGCACGATGCACCCGACGGACGTACTGAACGCGGGCCGCGCGAACATCCCCAGGTCCACCAGCGGATGCTTGCGCCGCCGCTGCCGCCGGACGAAGACAACCAGCAGCGCCACGCCCGCCACCAGCGGCACGACCGTCAGGAAGTTCCCGGCCCCTTCCCCGCCGCCCAGCCGCTTCACGCCCAGCACGACACCGAACAGCCCGCCCGCCGCCGTCAGCGCGCCGACCACGTCCCACGGGCCGTCGCCCCCCTCGCCCCGCGACTCGGGCAGCAGCAGCCGGCCGATCGGCAGGCTGACCAGCATCAGGGGGATGTTGACGAGGAAGACCGAACCCCACCAGAAGTGCTCCAGCAGAAAGCCCCCGAGCAGCGGGCCGACCGCCGCGCCCACCGCGGCCACCGCGCTCCAGACGCCGATCGCCAGCGCCCGTTCGCGCCGTTCGGGAAAGACCTGGCGCAGGATCGAGAGCGTCGCCGGCATGATCATCGCGCCGCCGACACCCAGCAGCGCCCGCGCCAGGACCAGTACCGGGGCGCTGTCGGCGAGGGCGGCCATACCGGAGGCGACGCCGAACAGCCCGTACCCGAGGAGCAGGATCCGTCTGCGGCCGACCCGGTCGCCCAGCGTGCCGAACAGGATCAGCAGCGAGGCGCAGACCAGCGGATAGATGTCGACGATCCAGAGCAGCTCCATCGCGCCGGGCCGGAGATCCTCGCTGACGGCGGGCACCGCCACGTGCAGCACGGTCGCGTCGACCGCGACGAGCAGCAGGCTCGTACAGAGGACGAGGAGGACGACCCAGCGGTTGGCACTCGCCCCGGCCGCCCGACGGCGCAGCGCAGCCGCAGCCGTGGTCGTCCCGGACATGTACGTACCTCCAAGATTCCCTCGCGTTCGACGGTCCGCGGGGTGGGGACTCCCCGGGGGCTTCGGCTTCGACCGAGGAGGAGCGGTGTCCTCGGTCCGCGCGGCGAAAAGCGAGTGGTCAGACAGCGTACGCGAGTTCGCAGCGGCGAAAAGTGGCGGACCTCTCACCCGCCCACGGAACCCGTGTGGCGTACACCACGCATCCGGCGGGCCGCCCGCCTCCGTACCCGCCCTCGTCGCGCACCCCGTCGATAATCGACCGGTGACAGACCTTGGAACCCGCCCGCTCCCCGTGCTCCCCGCGCTTCCCACGCTCCGCCGAGCGGCGCCCGCCCTCCTCGGGTACGCGGTCGTCCGGCTCCTGGGTCTGGTCGCGCTGGCGCTGTGGAGCGCGGCGCGGGACAAGAGCGCGTACACACTCCTCACCGCCCGCTGGGATTCGCTCTGGTACACCCGGGTCGCCGAACTCGGCTACGGCTATGAGGTGCGCCTCCCCAACGGCGACGTGCACTCGAACCTCGCCTTCTTCCCGCTGCTGCCCTGGCTGGAGCGGCTCCTGGCGGCGGTCACCCCGATGTCGTACGCCGACGCGGGCTTCGCGGTCGGCGCCGTAGCGTCACTCGCCGCCGCCTGGGGCATCTTCGCGGTCGCGGATCATGTGTACGACCGTCGGGTCGGCGTCTGTGCCGTGCTGCTGTGGGCGGTGCTGCCGGTCGGGATCGTCCAGTCGATGGCGTACAGCGAGTCACTGTTCACCGCCCTGGCCGCCTGGTCCCTGTACGCGGTCCTCACCGGCCGCTGGCTGACGGCGGGCACCCTGGCCCTGCTGGCGGGCCTGACCCGCCCGGTGGGACTCGCGGTGGTGGCGGCGGTGTGGGTGACGGCCATCGCCTCGTTCAGCACCTCGTCCAGTGGCTGGTCCAGTAGCTCGTTCGAACGGGACCGAAGCGCGCCCGACTCGCACGGCGCACCCGCCTGGCGGCGCGCCCTCGGCATGCTGATCGCGCCGCTCGGCGCCGCCGGCTATGTCCTGTGGGTCGGCCACCACACCGGCAAGGGCCCCCTGGGCTACCTGGACGTCCAGGCCGGCTGGCGCAACGGTTTCGACGGCGGTGCCGCGTTCGCCCGCTTCGTCGCCGACAAGTTCACGTCGTTCCCGTCGGCGCTCGCCGGGGTCGGGCTGATCGTCGGTGTGGGCCTGCTGATCTGGCTGTTCGTCCGTTGCGTACGGCAGCACCAGCCGCTGCCCCTGCTGGTGTACGCGGGCGTCGTCACCGTGCTCGCCCTGTGCGCGTCGAGCTACTTCGGCTCGAAACCACGTCTGTTGCTGCCCGCGTTCCCTCTTCTGCTGCCGCTCGCCCAGGTCCTGGCCCGGTCGCGCACCTCCAGGTCGGCGCTGGTGACGGGCGTGGTCGCGGTGGCCTCGGCGATCTACGGGGCGTTCTGGCTGAACGGCTCCGGCCCGCCCTGAGCGACCTCTCGGCGAATTCCGAACAACCACTTGGTGAACCAATTCGAAAGAGCCATTTAACAGCACGGCCGCATGATCAATGGAAATCAAGGGAAGACGGCCCGCCGAATAGGGATTCCAGGGAATTAAACATGCCTCCTGAGAGGAATCCCACATCACATCGTCATTACAAAGCCGAGGATTGGGCGGAGATCCGCGCTCACTCGCTGTAACGTCGATTGCGTGCGTACTGAAGGAAACCTCGCCCGTCTGGACCGGGTGTTCGCGAGGCTGGACCGTGAACCGGAACGGCCGACCCACATCGATGTGCCGAAGATGAGCCGGCACAGGATCGCGCTTCTTGTCGCGACCCTGGCCTTCTATCTCGCCACCGTGTGGGCCGTCGTGATCACCTCGTGGCTGGTCCGGCTCGACTGGCAGGTCATGTTCTTCCGGCCCTACCAGCAGTGGCCGGAGATCCACGCGTTCCTCGACTACTACGTGGTGCTCGGTCAGCGCGGCCCCACCGCCGTGATGATCTCGGCCTGGCTGGGCTGGCGTGCCTGGCGTCAGCACACCCTGCGCCCGCTGCTCGTGTTCGGTGCCGCGCTGCTGCTGCTCAACGTCACGGTCGGTGCCGCCAAGATCGGCATGGGCCGCCTCGGACCGCACTACGCGACCACCATCGGCTCGAACGAGATGGGAATGGGCGGGGATATATTTCCCAGCGGTCACACCGCGAACGCCGTGGTGACCTGGGGCATCCTGGCCTATCTGGCCTCGACTCCGTGGACCAGGCGCTGGCTGTCCGCGGGTTCGGCGCTGATGTCGCTCGGCGTCGGCCTCACCACGGTCTATCTGGGGACGCACTGGCTGAGCGATGTCATCCTCGGCTGGGTCGCGGGTCTGCTGGTCCTGCTGGCGCTGCCGTGGTGCGAGCCGCTGATCACTCGCGCCGAGACCTGGATCCTGGACCTGCGCGACCGCGTCCGCGCCCGTGGCCCCGGCACCGCGCCCGTCCCGGCCCGGGTCGGCTCGCCGGCGTTGCTCAAGCCGCACGCGACCGCCGAGGAAGAGGTAACGGTCCGCGAGAACACCACCCCGGCGGCCCGTTCGTCCCGGGCGCCCGCGCACGCTCCGCACCACCCCGTACATCTGGCCCCGGGCTCGCACGCGAGCCGTGCGGAGCGCAGCCCGGTCACCCCGGCCGGCAGCCGCCGCCCGCCGCACGCGGACCGCGCCCCGCACGCCGCCGGCAACCCTTCGGCCCACCCCCTGCCCGGCAGCGGCTGAGCCTCCGGCGGCGCACCGGCCGGCCTCAGCCCTTCCAGCAGCGCGTCACCCTGCCGCCGCCGACCTCGAAGTTGAGCCGCCCCGACCGGTACTCCATGGTGATGATCGCCCCGGGCGGCAGCGACCGCACCGCGGACCAGCCGCGCTCCCGGGCGCGCCGCTCGGCCTCCGCCGCGTCGAGGCCGACATAGGTGTCCGGGCTGTCCTGGGGTTCTTCGGGCCTGGGAATCGATGACATGCCCGCCACGGTAGGCGCCCACCGGCGGCCGGGGAAGCCCGGGCCCCCGGCACCACGCGTCACTCGGCCGGCCGCGGTCACGCTTCTGTCACAAGATCACGCCATTCGCTTCGCGCGACAATCATCACGCGCACGACATACACATGGCTGGTCACCCATACTTCCGACAGCCATTCGAACGTAATTCGCCTACTCTCCGTGCGCCCCCATAAACCCCGTTCGTGATCGCCGGAAGAGCAACTCGGGGACGGTGAATTTCACCGGCGCCCCCACCCCGGCGCCTTACGCGCCCCATACACGCGCCATACGTGCTGATGCCACGCGTCTCGGTCGCCGCCTCGACGACAGAACGTATAAAACACCCATGACTTCCCCACATAATCTCCGCATCACATCTTCACGGCATCCCCTCCGAACTGCTCCGCGTACGCGGCGACCGCTCCACCGCGCGAGACAACCGGTCCCGGGAGGCTTTGATCACGTCGACGAGTTCCGCGGGCTCCAGCACCTCGAACTCGAAGCCCATCAGCATGACGTGGACGACCATCACGTCGAGGCTCGCGGCCCCGGTGCGCAGCAGACAGGCCTGCTCGCCGTCCGGCTCCAGCGTCCCGGCGGAGGGCGAGATCCGCTCGGCGGCCTCCGCGAGGGGCACCAGCAGCCGCACGACGGCGTGCGCGGCGTACGCGCGCGTGGAGACACCTCGGGAGACATAGGCGGCGAGATCGTCGGCAGGGGGCGTACGCGGGGCGAAGCGCGGTCCGTGCGGCGGCTTCGGCGTGATGCGGTCCACGCGGAACGTACGCCAGTCGGCGCGGTCGACGTCCCAGGCGACCAGGTACCAGCGCCGCTCGGTGCACACCAGGCGGTGCGGTTCGACGGTACGGCGGGACACGGATCCCTCGTGTCCCCGGTACTCGAAGCGCAGCCGCTCCGTGTCCCGGCAGAGGTGGGCGAGTTCGGTGAGGACGGCCGGGTCGACGGCGGAGGGCTGCGGCCCGCGCAGCATCGGCACGGTGAAGGCGTTCAGAGCCCCGACCCGGCGGCGAAGCCGGTCGGGCAGCACCTGTTCGAGCTTGGCCAGGGCCCGTACGGAGGTCTCGCCGATGCCCTCAATGCCCTGCCCGGCGGCGGTCCGCAGCCCGACGGCCACGGCGACCGCCTCGTCGTCGTCCAGCAGCAGCGGCGGCAGCTCGGCACCGGCGCCGAGCCGGTAGCCGCCACCGGTGCCCGGACTCGCGTCCACGGGATAGCCCAGTTCGCGCAACCGGTCCACGTCCCGGCGGACGGTACGCGGGGTCACACCGAGGCGGCCGGCCAGGTCGGCGCCGGACCATTCGCGGTGTGCCTGGAGCAGCGAGAGCAGACGCAGTAGGCGTGCCGAGGTCTCCAACATGGGAGCGAGTCTGCCAGCGGTCGCGGACAGCCGCTGTCCTCAAGGGGCGAGGCCGGTAGGCGATCCGCGGTACGCCGAAGCGGTCGGCGTCCCCGTCCCCATGCGAGAACCAGCCCTGGCCGACCTTCCACCGGGCCACCGGGCCACCGACAGACACGTCCGGCACGTCCGGGAGGCTCGCCGAGCCCCTCGAAACGCACCGGAATCAGCAGACCGCCCGCTGGGTATCCGTCGCCGCGGTTCATGAAGTCGTCGACACGCGCGCGTGACGCCCGTCCGGTTTCCGCACAGGCCCGGGCGGCCTCCGTGAACCACCTGGCCGCCACCCTCCCCTCCAGCTGCCACTACGAACGCGAACCGAGCTCCTCGATGGCCTCCCGGAACTCCCGTACGGCCGCCTGTTCCGTGCCCTCGTAGTCGAAGACGAGGCCGGCGCCCTGTTCCCTCAGATCGGCCGCCTCCGCGCGGAAGTTGGGCAGCGCGAAGTCGACCTGTTCGGTGACCACGTGGTAGCCCTCGGCCTTCAGTCCCCGGACGACCAGCCGGGCGTACGCGGCCGAGGCCGCCGGGCTGTACGAGACGCCGGCGGCCGTCCGGGCGCCGTGCTCCCCCGCGAGGTACCGGTAACCGGCTGCCGCGGCACTGCCGGCAGGACGGCCGTCGTAGGACGCCGGTGCTCCCCCCGGTCCGAGGACCGGGGGGAGCACCGTGCCCGGATCAGGGGGAGCGGCTCAGAAGTCGAGCCTCTGTCCGGGCACGATCAGGTCGGGACTGTCGCCGATGACAGCCTTGTTGGCGGCGTAGACGTGCTGCCAGGTGGTCGTGTACCGGGCGGCGATGCCGCTCAGGGTGTCGCCCGCGCGGACGGTGTAGTCACCGCGGGACGAGCTGCGACCGACGTGGGCCGGTGAACGCTCCGGTGCCTTCGACGGGGTCTCGGACGCGGCGGACCCGCCGGAACCGGTCGCCTTTCCGGCCGACCGCTCGGTGGACGGCTCGGCCGACTTCTTCGTCGACCTGGTGGTGGCCGAACCGGAGCCCGGGTCGGAGCCCGATGTGGCGGGAGCGCTCCCGGAGGCACCGGCGCGCGCCGAACAGGTCGGCCACGCGCCCCAGCCCTGGGCGCCCTGGACCTTGGTGGCGACGGCGATCTGCTGGGACCTGCTGGCCCCGTCGGCGGTGGCCGCGTAGGCCGTGCCGCCGTAGGCGCGCCAGGTGCTCGCGGAGAACTGGAGTCCTCCGTAGTAGCCGTTGCCGGTGTTGATGTGCCAGTTTCCGCCGCTCTCGCACTGGGCGATGCGGTCCCACACCCCGCTGTCCGCCGCCGCGGCGTTGCCGGTCGCGGCCAGTAGACCGAGCGGAGCGAGCAGTGCAGCTCCGGCGAGGACCGCCGTCTTGCGCGTCTTGCGGGTGTAACTATCGGCACATTCGGACATGTAGATCCCTCTCCACAGACCCGGACTCCCCCTGACCGGAACACGCCGACCCCGTACTGACGCGGCCGGCACACTCCGCCCCGTCCGCCGTCGATGGTGCTGCGCGATGTCTGGTTCTGCGCTGCCGGCGGACCTACCCGAGCGGTGCTAGGTGCACACGGCGGAGGAATCTATGGACCCTGACGACCCGTTATCAACCAACTCCCCGTTGCCCCAGGCCAGTTCATGGTTACCGCAGGTATCGGCGAATTCCGGCCACCCACTTCATCCCGTCATTTCCTGATTTGCCGACCACCTACTCGGGCAAACTGTGAGTCAGTTCACCGAACCAACATCTGTGACCTGCCCGTTACTTGACATGGTGTGTCCAATTCCGTACTCAGTGTGACCGAGCGTGCGGGATGGTTCGATTACGTTCGCCGTGCAGCGTGACCCCTGACACAGATCGCCGTTGTCCTCTTCATGAGCCCGGACTGTCCGGGCTCACCGGCCGGGGGCGACCCGGTCTCGCCACGCACCGCATCCCGAGGGAGCCACCCGTGCCGCGCATGCTCGATGTCAGCGACGAGGTCCGCGCCGAGATCGGCGACGAAGAAGCCGACCGCCTGCTCGCCGGCGACAACGCCCCAGGCAGTTACGACTGCACGTCCTGCCGCACGCCGGGCGACTCCGCCCAGGAGCGCACCAGCACCGTCCTCTTCATCGGGGACGAGACCGCCGTCCTCGCCTTCGCCCACGCGGGCTGCCTGCCGTCGCAGGTAGTCCAGGTCACCGAGGAGCAGCTCCAGGGCGCGGTCCGCTCCATCAACGCCGACGAGGAGGCCCCGATGGCCGCACCCGAGCAGGCCGTACTGGGCGTCACCAGCGGACTGGTCCTGATCGAGGGCGAGTTGCACCCCGCCCTCGTCGTCGAGCCGACCGCTCCGATCGTCCGCCCCGGCGCGACCGGCGCCGGCGACGACTTCCTGCCGCTCCTCATCGAGCAGGGCTTCATGCCGCTGACCGAGCTGACGGAGGTACCGCCCGTGCTGCACGGCTGGTCGGTGCTGCTCGCGGCGGGCCAGCTGCACGCCGTACTCCAGCCCGGCCCGAACGGCGGCTCCGCGGTGGCCTGGTGGCAGGCGCACCAGCCGCTCCAGGTCACCGAGAGCTGGCGCGCCGCCGCCAACAAGCACCAGCAGGTGCTGATGTTCGCGGCTCCGGTCGGCTCCATCGGCCGCCAGCCCCGCGAGGACCTGCTGCGGGACGCGCTGGACAAGGCGGCGGGCATCGGCAAGCTGGTCGCCAGCGCGTTGCCTCTGGCGGGTACCTGAGCGCCATAGGCCGCGGGCACTCCGGTGAGTTGGCGGCTGCCGGTCGAGTATGGCTGGTCGCGCCCACGCGGCGGAGCCGCAAATGTCACAGCCCCGCGCCCCTTGCAAGGCGCTTCGCGGCCTTGCAATGTCCGGGCATTGACCGCATCCGTTGGGCGGTGGGGTCGTTTGGAGGTACGTGCACACCTATGACGTCCCCCGCCGCCAGTCCTATCAGCCGATCCCGTCCGCGCGGTCGACCCAGGACTACTCCAGCGGCCCATCGGCCACGCCGATCTACGACGCGCTCTACTCCGAGTACGGCAAGTCCTTCCGCTCCCTGCCGGGCGACCGCAGCGGCGAGGACGAGCTGGACTTCTCGGCCTTCGGGGCCGGCCCGAACGGCCTCCCCCCGTACGGCGGCTCGTACGGCTCGGGCACGGGCTCGTACAGCGCCTACAGCGCGGGTGCGTTCAGCGCGCGCAACGGCGGCCAGGGCAGCCAGGGCGGCGGGCAGCAGTCCGTGTGGCAGCGGGTCGGCCAACTCGACACGCAGCAGGGGCAGGCGGGGCCCCCGACCGCCGTATGGCCGACGGGCGGACGGCAGCACTACACCGGGATGACCCACATCCCGGCGGCGCTGCCACCGGGCCCCCGACGGGGTGCGTGACCCCCACCTGCACATGGCTGAGGGCGGCTCCCATCCGGAGCCGCCCTCAGCCATGTACGAGACGTACGACTGCTACTTCCTCTACTTCTTCCGGCCGCGCTTCTCGCGGACCCTGACCGAGATGTGGATCGGCGTGCCCTCGAAGCCGAACTCCTCACGCAGACGGCGCTCGATGAAGCGGCGGTAGCCGGCCTCGATGAAGCCGGAGGCGAAGAGCACGAACCGCGGCGGCTTGGTGCCCGCCTGGGTGCCGAACAGGATGCGCGGCTGCTTGCCGCCCCGGATCGGGTGCGGGTGGGCGGCGACCAGTTCGCCGAGGAAGGCGTTCAGCCGGCCCGTGGGGACCCGGGTCTCCCAGCCCGCGAGGGCGGCCTCGATCGCGGGGACCAGCTTCTCCATGTGGCGGCCGGTGCGCGCCGAGACGTTGACGCGGGGCGCCCACGCCACCTGGGCGAGCTCGGTCTCGATCTCCCGCTCCAGGTAGTAACGGCGCTCCTCGTCGAGCGTGTCCCACTTGTTGTACGCGAGGACGATCGCACGGCCCGCGTCGACGGCCATGGTGACGATCCGCTGGTCCTGGATGGAGATGTTCTCGGAGCCGTCGATCAGGATGACCGCGACCTCGGCCTTCTCCACGGCGGCGGCCGTGCGCAGCGAGGCGTAGTAGTCGGCGCCCTGCTGGAGGTGGACGCGCTTGCGGATGCCCGCCGTGTCGATGAACTTCCAGGTGACGCCGCCGAGTTCGATGAGCTCGTCGACCGGGTCACGGGTGGTGCCCGCGATCTCGTTGACGACGACGCGCTCCTGGCCCGCCACCTTGTTCAGCAGCGAGGACTTGCCGACGTTCGGGCGGCCGATGAGGGCGATGCGGCGCGGGCCGCCCACCCCGGCGCCGAAGGTCTGCGCGGGCGCCTCGGGCAGCGCCTCCAGGACGGCGTCCAGCATGTCGCCGGTGCCGCGGCCGTGCAGCGAGGAGACGGGGTGCGGCTCGCCGAGCCCGAGGGCCCACAGGGATGTGGCGTCGGCCTCGCCGCTCGGCCCGTCGACCTTGTTGGCGCACAGGACGACGGGTTTGCCGGCCTTGCGCAGCAGCCGGACGACCGCCTCGTCGGTGTCGGTCGCGCCCACCTTGGCGTCGACGACGAAGACGACCGCGTCGGCCGCCTCGATCGCGTACTCGGCCTGCGCGGCCACGGAGGCGTCGATACCGAGGACGTCCTGCTCCCAGCCGCCGGTGTCGACGATCTTGAAGCGGCGCCCGGCCCATTCGGCCTCGTAGGTGACGCGGTCGCGGGTGACGCCCGGCTTGTCCTCGACGACGGCTTCGCGGCGCCCGATGATGCGGTTGACGAGCGTCGACTTGCCGACGTTCGGCCGCCCCACCACGGCGAGAACGGGCAGCGGCCCGTGCCCCGCCTCGTCGAGCGCGCCCTCGATCTCCTCGGCGTCGAAGCCCTCGACCGCGGCGAGCTCCATGAACTCCGCGTACTCGGCATCGCCAAGCTCTCCGTGCTCGTACTCTCCCGAGCCCTCGGAGGGAATGTGGTCGTTCATGAAGTCCGTACCTCGTTCATCGTGGTGATCGGTGGAACCTCCCGGTATCGGGTGATCCACTACTGAAACCGCTCAAGTACTCAAGTGTCGCTCAGTGCTCAGCGGGGCGCCCGGCGTTTTCCTGACGGCCGGTGAGCCGTCTGGCGTTCTCCAGGTGCGCGGTGAGCTGCTTCTGAATGCGTACGGTCGCCTCGTCCAGCGCCGCGCGCGTACGCCGCCCGGTGCCGTCGCCCGCCTCGAACGGGTCACCGAAGACCACGTCGACGCGGCTGCGCAGCGGAGGCAGCCCCTTTATCAACCGTCCACGCCGGTCGGTGCTTCCCAGGACGGCCACGGGAACGACCGGCGCACCACTGCGGACCGCGAAGTACGCGAGCCCGGCACGCAGTGAGGCGAAGTCGCCGTCACCGCGGCTGCCCTCGGGAAAGATCCCGAGTACCCCACCACTCGACAGCACACCCAGGGCGTGGGTGATCGCCGTGCGGTCCGCCGTCGAGCGGTCCACCTCCAGCTGGCCGGTGGCGCGCATGAAGGTGGCGATCGGGCCGATGAACGCCTCCTTCTTGACCAGGAAGTGCGAGGCCCGGGGAGCCACGCCGATGACCATCGGGCCGTCGAGGTTGTGCGAGTGATTGACGGCGAGGATCACCGGACCGGTCGCGGGCACCTTCCAGGAACCGAGCACGCGCGGCTTCCACAGCCCGTACATCAGGCCGACGCCGATGCGCCGCCCGACCTCGGCACCCCGCGCGGACGGAGCCTTCCTCTCCTTCGACGGAACGCTCACTTCGCGTCCCGCTTCTCCTCGACGAGGGTGACCACGCACTCGATGACCTGCTGCAGGGTCAGCTCGGAGGTGTCGACCTCCACCGCGTCGTCCGCCTTGGCGAGCGGCGAGGTCTTACGGCTGGAGTCGGCCGCGTCCCGCTTCAGCAGCGCCTCACGGGTGGCGTTGACGTCGGCACCCTTCAGCTCACCGCTGCGGCGGGCCGCACGCGCCTCCGGGGAGGCAGTGAGGAAGATCTTCAGGTCGGCGTCGGGCAGCACGGTCGTCCCGATGTCCCGCCCCTCGACGACGATCCCCTTCTCGGCGGACGCGGCGATGGAACGCTGCAACCCGGTGATCAGGGCCCGCACCTCCGGGACGGCGCTCACCGCGCTGACCTTGGAGGTGACCTCCTGGGTACGGATCGGGCCGCCGACGTCGGTGCCGTCCACCGCGATCGTCGGGTTCTCCGGATCCGTGCCGGAGACGATCTCGGCCTTGCCCGCCACGGCGGCGATCGCGGAGGGGTCCGTGATGTCGATCCCGTTGGTCACCATCCACCAGGTGATCGCCCGGTACTGGGCCCCGGTGTCCAGGTAACTCAGCCCGAGCTGCGCGGCGACAGCCTTCGACGTGCTCGACTTGCCTGTGCCGGAGGGCCCGTCAATGGCGACAATCACTGCGGCGCGATCCACTGTGGAGGCACCTTTCCTGGTCCGGGGTGGTGGGGCGGGGGCGCTTGGTGCCCCGGACAAGGTTACTGGGTGCGGGTCACTCATCCGGCCGCACGCCTTCGGCCCGGGCACCTCCAGCCCGTCCGGTGCCTCTCTCGGTGCCTGATCGACACCGGCCCTCACGTCCCCAACCCGCTCGGTGCCTGGTCGGCACCGGCCCCGGCACCTTCAGCCCGTCCGGCGCTTGAGGACGAGGCCGCGCCCCATCAGCCCGTCCGGCGTTTGAGGACGAGGCCCGTTCAGGGCCGACCGGGGGTCTGGGGGCGGAGCCCCCAGCAGCGACGGCCCACCCCCTACTGCCGAAGCGCCCAGCCCCGCTCCCGCAGCGAAGCCGAAAGCACAGGCGCGGCCTTCGGCTCCACCATCAACTGCACCAGCCCCGCCTGCTGCCCCGTGGCGTGCTCGATCCGCACATCCTCGACATTGACCCCCGCACGCCCCGCGTCGGCGAAGATCCGGGCCAGCTGCCCCGGCTGGTCGTCGATGAGAACCGCCACCACCTCATAGGCCCGCGGAGCGGACCCGTGCTTCCCGGGCACCCGAACCTGCCCGGCGTTCCCGCGCCGCAGGACGTCCTCGACCCCGGACACGCCCTCGCGGCGCTTCGCCTCGTCGGACGACTGGAGGGACCGCAGCGCCTGAACCGTCTCCCCCAGGTCGGCGGCGACGTCCGTGAGGAGGTCGGCGACCGGCCCGGGGTTGGCGGAGAGGATGTCGATCCACATGCCGGGATCGGACGCGGCGATCCGGGTCACGTCCCGGATGCCCTGCCCGCACAGCCGTACGGCCGCCTCCTCCGCGTTCTCCAGCCGCGCGGCGACCATGCTGGAGACCAGGTGGGGCATGTGGGAGACGAGGGCCACGGCACGGTCGTGGGCGTCCGCGTCCATGACGACGGGGACCGCACGGCAGTGCGAGACCAGTTCGAGGGCGAGGTTCAGGACCTCGGTGTCCGTGTCGCGGGTCGGCGTCAGCACCCAGGGCCGGCCCTCGAAGAGGTCGCCGGTCGCGGCCAGGGGACCGGACTTCTCCCGGCCCGACATGGGGTGCGAGCCGATGTACGTCGCCAGGTCGAGGTCCAGCGCCTCCAGCTCGCGGCGCGGGCCGCCCTTGACGCTGGCCACGTCGAGGTAGCCGCGCGCGACACCCCGGCGCATGGCGTCGGCGAGGGCGCCGGCCACGTGCGCGGGCGGAACTGCGATGATCGCGAGGTCGACCGGCCCCTCCGGCGCCGCGTCCGTACCGGCGCCCAGCGCGGACGCCGTACGGGCCTGCTCGGGGTCGTGGTCGGCGAGGTGGACGACGACACCGCGCGAGGCGAGGGCGAGCGCGGCGGACGTACCGATGAGGCCCGTGCCGATGACGAGTGCGGTTCTCACTGGGCGATGTCCTTGCGCAGGGCACCCGCGGCACCGAGGTAGACGTGCGCGATGTCCGCGCGGGGCAGGTCCGACTCGATGTGCGCGAGGATCCGGACCACCCGTGGCATCGCGCCCTCGATGTCCAGCTCCTGGGCACAGATCAGCGGTACGTCGACGATGCCGAGCTTGCGGGCGGCGGCGGCCGGGAAGTCGCTGTGCAGGTCGGGGGTGGCCGTGAACCAGACGCTGATCAGGTCGTCCGCGGTGAGGCTGTTGCGCTCCAGGACCGCGGTGAGCAGTTCGCTGACCCGCTCGTCCATGTGTCCGGCCTCGTCCCGATCCAGTTGGACGGCGCCCCGGACCGCTCGTACCGCCACGGTGATGCTCCTTGCTGAGCCGATGTAGGGATTTCGGTCCACAGCCTAGTCAGCCCGTGTGCGACGGCTCCGTGGCGCCCGCCCCCTGAGACGCGCCGAACGGCCCGGACCCGGCTTTGCCAATGTCACCCGATTCGCCCCGATCCGCGAGTTGGAGTGCGGACACGCCCGTGCGCTCTGGACGTGGGGGCTCGGGTCCGCTCTCATAGCAGGAAGCTCGCCTCGGGGGAGGCCCGATGAAGCGCACCGGACCGCTTTTCACACTGCTCGCGGGACTGTTGCTGGCCCTGTTCATGCTGTCGCTCAACGCGACGACCGGGACGAAGCCCGCATCCACGTCCCAGGCCGACTCACCCGCCGACAAGGTGTCACCTTCGCCGGCACCCACCGCCTCGAAGGCGTCCCCATCGCCTTCCCCGTCCGCGACCCCGTCCCCGTCGCCCACCAGGGTTTCCGCACCGAACGCCGACTACGCGGGCCGTACGGACGACGACTCGTCCGCGGTGTCGGTCTCGCTGCGCGACGGCAGGGCGATCGCCTACTTCTGCGACGGCCGTGACAAGGAGTCGTGGCTCAAGGGCGATGTCGGGGCCGACGGTTCCATGAAGCTCACCGGCGACGGCGGCTCCGTACTGAACGGCACCCTCAAGGGCGGGAGCCTCCGCGGCACGGTCGACATCGAGGGCGGGCACTACGCCTTCACCGCGGACAAGGCGGTCAAGCCGTCCGGGCTCTACCGGGCGACCGCGACCGTGCGGAACGCCGAGGTCGACGGCGGCTGGATCGTGCTGTCCACCGGGGAGCAGGTCGGCATCCTCAAGCGCGACGGCAAACCCGCCCCCGCGCCCCGGATCGACCCGGAGACCGGCGCGGTGACGATCGACGGCCAGCGGCTGACGGCCCGCCCGGTCACACCCTGACATCCCACTCCTCGCAGGGAGCCGAACATGACCGTGGACCCGAACGCCGCCACCCAGAGCTTCCCGCCGCGTCCGCCGGCCCCCAGCGGCCCGAACGCTGCCCGCTACCTCGTCCCGGCGCTCGTCGCCGCCGCTGTGGCGGTGGGCCTCGGGGCGTACGGCAAGGTCCACGACCCGGAGGGCACCGCCTTCAACCTGGCCGGGTTCAGCAGCACGAGCGCGGTGAAGTCCTGGCTGGCGACGACGGCGTTCGGCTTCGCGCTCGTCCAGGTCGTGTCGGCACTGATGGTGTACGGCAAGCTGCCGGGCCCGGGCTGGTCGGCGAAGCTGCACCGCTGGTCGGGGCGGATCGCGTTCCTGGTGGCGGTTCCGGTGGCCGTGCACTGTCTGTACGCGTTCGGATATCAAACATACGATTCCCGCGTGATGTGGCACTCCCTCCTGGGTTGCTTCGTCTTCGGCGTTTTCAGTGCAAAGATGCTGCTGCTTCGCTGGGACCGGCTGCCCGGCTGGCTGCTGCCGGTCGTCGGCGGACTGGTCTTCACCGCGCTGACGATCGTCTGGCTCACTTCCGCCCTCTGGTTCTTCCGCAACTTCGGAGTGACGACATGACGCAAGGCCCGACGCGACGCACGATCCTCCTCGCGACGGGCGCCGCGGCGCTCACCGCGGGATGCAGCGAGTACGGCGACGAATCCGCGTCCCCCGAGTCCTCCGCGGGCTCCCCCGGACAGGAACTGGCCACCACGGCCGACATCCCGGTCGGCGGCGGCAGGATCTTCAAGGACGAGCAGGTTGTCGTGACGCAGCCCAGGGAGGGCGAGTTCAAGGCCTTCACGTCGATCTGCACGCACCAGCAGTGCCCCGTGGCCAATGTCCAGGACGGCACCATCAACTGCACCTGCCACGGCAGCAAGTTCGACATCACGGACGGTTCGGTGACCAACCCGCCGGCGACGCGGCCGCTGGCCGAGAAGAAGATCACGGTGGCGGGAAATTCGATCCGCCTGGCGTGAGGTTCCCGCGTACGCTCCCGGAATGCGCCGGCATTCCGACCCCGAGAGCCCCGAGAACCTGGTACGCGACCACACGGTCTACGCCTGTGTGATGGGCTCGCGCGCCTTCGGCCTGGCGACGGACGGCAGCGACACGGACCGGCGCGGGGTGTTCCTCGCGCCCACTCCCCTGTTCTGGCGCTTCGAGAAACCGCCCACGCATGTGGAGGGCCCGGCCCAGGAGCAGTTCAGCTGGGAGCTGGAACGCTTCTGCACACTGGCTCTGCGGGCCAACCCGAACATCCTGGAGTGCCTCCACTCCCCTCTCGTCGAGTACGCCGACGACACGGGCCGCGAACTTCTCGCCCTGCGCGGGGCGTTCCTCTCCCGCCAGGCGCACGAGACGTTCGCGCGCTACGCGCTCGGCCAGCACAAGAAGCTGGAGGCCGACGTCCGCGTCCACGGCGCCCCGCGCTGGAAGCACGCGATGCACCTGCTGCGCCTGCTGATGAGCTGCCGCGACCTGCTGCGCACGGGCACGCTCACGATCGACGTCGGCGACGAGCGCGAGCCGCTGCTGGCGGTGAAGCGGGGCGAGGTGCCGTGGCCGGAGGTCGAGTCCTGGATGAACCGCCTCGCCGCGGAGGCCGAGGCGGCGTCCCACCACAGCCCGCTCCCCGAGGAGCCGGACCACCGACGCGTCGAGGACTTCCTCGTCCGCACCCGTCGCGCCTCAGCCCGTCAGCCGGACCCGTACGACCAAGTCGTGCAGGGCGTCGTGCGCGGCGGGGGCGTCCGGCAGCCCTGAGACGGCCTGCGCCTCGTCCAGCACCCGGTGCAACCTCTCCACATCGGCCTCCACGCGCGCGTGGTCGATGTCGGCGGGCCCGTGCTCCCGCTCCGCCTTGGCCGCGACCAGCTCCGGCAGATACGCCGGGGCCTCGCCGATCTCCCCGACGAGCGTGGGCAGATGGGCCTGCACCTCGCCGGCGCGCATCAGCCTGATCCCGGTGAGCAGCACACGGAACGTGTAGAGCAGCGGCTTGAGTTCACCGCTCTTCTCGAAGAGCCGCCACTGTGTGACCGCGAAGCCCCGGTAGTGGTGGGCATGGTGGCTGGTGAGAACTCCGGGGGCGAGCGCGGCGAGTTCGCGATGGGTGTCGGTCGTGTGCACGACCAGCGGGGACAGCAACTGCTCCAGCACATAGCCGTTGCGTCGCAGCATCAGCCGTACGAACTTACGCAGATCGTGGGTGACGAGGTCCAGTTCGACACCGTCCCGCACCCACATCCGCGACCGGGTCTCGGCCGGCTCCCGGAGCCCGACCAGGTCGGCGGCCGGCAGCAGATGGACGCCCCGGAGGTCCACGTCCGAGTCTCGGGACGGGAAGCCGTAGAGGTGGGCGCCCGAAACGGTGGCGAAGAGCACCGGGTCGGGCTGCTCCGCGGCCACGGACGCCAGGTCGAGTTCCGGGAACTCCGTGAGGCGCAGTACATCGTTCATCCGTCAAGCGTCCCAGAGCGCCCCCAGCGTCTGCAGGTCACCCCCGTACTCGATGCGGTCCGCCCAGGGGGTCGGCCAGGCGTCGGTGCCGTGGTGGGCGCCGGCGAAGGCTCCGGTCAGGCAGGCGATCGAGTCCGAGTCGCCGGAGGTGCAGGCGGCGCGGCGCAGGGCCGTGAGGGGCTCGTCGGGAAAGAGCAGGAAACACAGCAGACCGGTCGCCAGGGCCTCTTCGGCCGTCCAGCCGGCGCCGGTGGCCAGGCAGGGGTCGTCCTCGGGCGAGGCGGTGCGGACGGCGAGCCGCAGCCGGTCCAGGATCGCCAGGCACTCGTCCCAGCCGCGGGCGATGAAGTGCTCGGGGCTGGGATCGTGGCTGTGCGTCCACAGGTCGCCCAGCCAGCGGTGGTAGTAGCGGCTACGGCTCTCGTGCGCGTGCGTACGGAGCAGGGTCACGAGTTCGGCCGGGCCTGCGCCCTGGGCCAGCAGCCGGACGGCGTAGGCGGTGAGGTCGGACGCGGCCAGCGCCGTCGGGTGTCCGTGGGTGAGCGCGGCCTGCAACTGGGCGGCGCCCGCGCGCTGTTCGTCACTCAGGGCCGCGACCAGGCCGAGGGGCGCCACGCGCATGTTGGCACCGCAGCCCTTCGAACCGATCTGGCTGGCCTCCTGCCAGGGCAGCCGCTCGTTCTCCAGCAGTTCGCAGGCGACCAGGCAGGTGCGGCCGGGTGCCCGGTTGTTGTCCGGCGACCGGAACCACTTCACGAACTCCTCGCGGACCGGCCGTTCCATCCCCGCCGGGGCGAGCAGCCCCCGGTCCATCGCCGCGCGCAGACCGTGGGCGAGCGCCAGTGTCATCTGTGTGTCGTCGGTGACGATCGCGGGCGTGGGGAGCTCCATCTGCCGCCAGGGGCCGTGCGTGGCGAGGATCGACGGGATGTCCTTGAACTCGGTCGGGAAGCCCAGGGCGTCGCCGAGGGCGAGCCCGATCAACGCCCCACTTGCGGCGCGCTTCCTGACGGTCGTGGTGGTCATGCGGGGCGTCCTTCCGGTGACGACGGAGACGGTGGTGACTGAGACGGTGACGAAGGGGTCGGTGACGAAGGGGACGGTGAGGAGGGAGGCGAGGCCGGCGACACCGACGTGGTCGGGCGCAGCAGCGGCGGATGCAGGGTGTCCGCGGTACCCGCGCGGTACAGCGCGGCGGGCTTGCCCCGGCCTCCGGTGAGGCGCGCCGCGCCCGGTACGGGTTCGACGAAGCCCGGAGTGGCGAGCACCTTGCGGCGGAAGTTGGGCGGGTCGAGAGCGGTGCCCCACACGGTCTCGTAGACCTGCCGCAGCTCGCCGAGGGTGAACTCGGGCGGGCAGAAGGCGGTCGCGATGCAGGAGTACTCCAGCTTGGCGCCGACCCGGTCGTGGGCGTCGGCCAGGATGCGGTCGTGGTCGAAGGCGAGCGGCCCGAGCGCGTTGTACCGCAGCCACTGGGCCTGCGCCGCGTCCCCGCCGCCGTGCGGCTCCGGCGCGTGCGGCAGCAGCGCGGCGAAGGCCACGGACACGACCCGCATCCTCGGGTCGCGGTCGGGTTCGCTGTACGTGCGCAACTGCTCCAGGTGCAGCCCGGACACGTCCGACAGGCCGGTCTCCTCGGCGAGTTCGCGCCGGGCCGCCCTCTCCGCGGACTCGTCGGGAAGGACAAAGCCTCCGGGCAGTGCCCAGCGGCCGGCGTACGGCTCATGACCGCGCTCGACGAGCAGCACGTGCAGCGTGCCCGCGCGCAGGGTCAGGACCGCCAGATCGACGGTGACGGCGAAGGGTTCGAAGGCGTACTTGTCGTATCCCTCGGGAGCCCGGCCCCGCGCCGATCCGTTCACGGGTGCGGTCATGCCCGCCCACCCCCTTCACGATCACTATTTATGGTCACCATGACCAATAGTCATCCTGACTATAAAGAGCCCGAGCCGACCGCACAACCCTTCTTGACGACTCCCATACGCCAAAAGCCCCTCAGTAGCCCCCCAAGCGCCCAGGAGGGATCGTGATACCGGGAAGGCCGAGGAGGGTGTCGAATCCCCTCCAGCGCGCCCAGGCGCCCCCTGGTGACCCTCCTGACAAACAAGAGCGGCCGACCCCGGAGAGCTCCGGAACCGGCCGCCTGCAACGAGAACCCAGTGCCTACAGATCGACTTCCTGCATCAGCATGCCGACCTCGGTGTTGGACAGACGCCGCAGCCAGCCCGACTTCTGGTCGCCGAGGGTGATCGGGCCGAAGGAGACGCGCACCAGCTTGTCGACCGGGAAGCCGGCCTCCGCGAGCATGCGGCGCACGATGTGCTTGCGGCCCTCGTGGAGCGTGACCTCCACGAGGTAGTTCTTGCCGGTCTGCTCGACGACCCGGAAGTGGTCCGCACGCGCGTACCCGTCCTCCAGCTGGATGCCGTCCTTGAGCTGCTTGCCCAGGTCGCGCGGGATCGGGCCCACGATGTGCGCGAGATAGACCTTCTTCACGCCGTACTTGGGGTGGGTCAGCCGGTGCGCCAGCTCACCGTGGTTGGTGAGCAGGATGACGCCCTCGGTCTCGGTGTCGAGCCGACCGACGTGGAAGAGCCGCGTCTCGCGGTTCGTCACGTAGTCGCCGAGGCACTGTCGGCCCTCGTTGTCCTCCATCGTCGAGACGACGCCCGCGGGCTTGTTCAGCGAGAAGAACTGGTACGACTGCGTGGCCACGGTCAGCCCGTCGACCTTGATCTCGTCGTGCTCGGGGTCGACACGCAGACCCTGCTCCACCACGATCTCGCCGTTGACCTCCACGCGCGCGTGCTCGATCAGCTCCTCGCAGGTCCGCCGGGAACCGTAGCCCGCCCGCGCGAGGATCTTCTGGAGCCGCTCGCCCTCCTGCTCGGCGCCCGGGAACGTCTTGGGCAGCTGGACGTCCTTCTTGTCCGCGTACCGCTCCCGGTTGCGCTCCTCGGCCCGCGCGTCGTACTCGCGAGAGGTCGCCGGGACCCACCGCCCGCGTCCGGTGCTGTTGTGGCCCTGCCTGGGCCCGCCCTTGGCACCGCCACGCGCGGAGGCACCGCGCCCTGACTTCGGGCCGTCCGGAGTCGCGGCCGGCCCCACGTCGTAGCGGCGCTCCTCGGGACGCGGCTTACTGGGACGCCCCTGGGCCTGACCCTGGCCCTGACCCTGCTTCTGACCTGGGCCCTGCCCCTGGCCTCGGCCCTGAGCCTGGCCGCGCCCCTGCCCCTGACCGCGCCCTTGGCCCTGGCCCTGGCCCCGCCTGTCGCCCCCGCCGTTGCCGGCGCCGCGAGAGTTACCGCGCCCGCCACCGCTCTTGCCGCCACCGCTACCGCTACTGCTTCGCATCAAAATTCCGTCTGGTCGTCTGCGTCGTCTGCACCCGGAGCATCGGGAGCATCCGGATCGAACGACGGAACACCTTCCTGCGTCTCGGCCTCGATCGCGTCCGCCTCCGGAAGGAAGGGTGCGAGCTCCGGGAGTTCGTCCAGGCCTCGCAGGCCCATCCGCTCCAGGAAGTAGTTCGTCGTCGTGTACAGGATCGCACCTGTTTCGGGTTCCGTGCCCGCCTCCTGGACCAGACCGCGCTGCAACAGGGTCCGCATGACCCCGTCACAGTTGACTCCGCGGACGGCCGAGACCCGGCTGCGGCTGACCGGCTGCCGGTACGCGACCACCGCCAGAGTCTCCAGCGCCGCCTGGGTGAGCCGGGCCTGCTGCCCGTCCAGCACGAAGCCCTCGACGGCCGCCGCGTACTCGGGCCGGGAGTAGAAACGCCAGCCGCCGGCGATGAGCCGCAGCTCGAAACCGCGTCCCTGGACGGTGTACTCGTCGGCCAGAGCGCGCAGGGCGTCCGCGATCTGCCGCCGGGGCCGCTGGAGGATCTTCGCGAGGTGTTCCTCGGTCGCGGGTTCGTCCACGACCATGAGGACGGCCTCCAGAGCGGGCCTGAGATCGAGATCGGCGACGGTCGGCGGCCCGGCCGGCACCTCGGTGGTCTCCTCGCTCACGCCTTCCTCTCCTCCTTCGGCGGCTCCGGCGGCCGGTCGAACTCGTCGGTGACCGTCGGCTCCCGATCGCCCTCCCCGCCCGTCCAGCGCACCACCAGCTCCCCGAGCGCGGTCTCCTGGTCCAGGGCGACGGCCTTCTCCCGGTACAGCTCCAGCAGGGCGAGGAAGCGCGCCACGACGGTCAGCGTGTCGTCGGTGTCCTCGACGAGGTCCTGGAAGGTCGCCTCACCGAGTTCCCGCAGCCGCGCGACCACGATCTGGGCCTGTTCCTGCACGCTCACCAGGGGCGCGTGGATGTGGTCGACGTACACCTGCGGCCTGGGCCGCGGCTGCATCGCCTTCACGGCGAGCTTCGCGAACCCCTCCGCCCCGATGCTGATGACGACCTCGGGCAGCAGTTCGGCGTGGTGCGGCTCCAGTCCGACGGTACGGGGATAGCGGCGGGCCTCGTCGTCGAGGCGGCGGCTGAAGATGTCGGCGACCTGCTTGTACGCGCGGTACTGGAGCAGCCGCGCGAACAGCAGGTCGCGCGCCTCCAGCAGGGCCAGGTCGGCCTCGTCCTCGACCTCGGCGGCGGGCAGCAGCCGCGCGGCCTTCAGGTCCAGCAGAGTGGCCGCGACGACCAGGAACTCGGTCGTCTGGTCGAGATCCCAGTCCGGCCCCATCGCCCTGATGTGCGCCATGAACTCGTCGGTCACCTTGGAGAGGGCGACCTCGGTGACGTCGAGCCTGTGCCTGGAGATCAGCTGGAGGAGGAGATCGAACGGTCCCTCGAAGTTGGCGAGCCGGACCTTGAAGACACCGTCATCGGGTTCGTCCGACGGTGTGGGCTCGACAGGCCCGGCGGGCGACTCCGGCTCGGGTTCCGGTTCCGGTTCCGCCGAGGGAACCGGGGCCTCCGGTACTTCCGCCACCTCTTCGGGCGAGGGTGCGACCGGAACCGGTGGCGCGCCTCCCGGACCCCGCCCCAGCACACGCCGACGACCGGCGGAGCCGGGGCCGGGTGCAGGGGCGTCGTTCGAGGTCATGGCCCACGCAGGCTACCGCTAGCGGCCGCGCAACCGTCGTACGAGAATGCTCGCGTCCCCACGGGACTCGAGATCCGCGAGCACCACCGCGACCGCCTCGCGCACGATCCGCCCGCGGTCGACCGCGAGCCCGTGCTCGCCCCGCAGTACGAGACGCGCGTGCTCCAGGTCCATCAGTTCCTCGGCGGAGACGTACACCGTGATCTTCTCGTCGTGCCGCTCGCGCCCGCTGGGCCGCCGCGAGGGGGCCCGGCCGCGCTTGCGGGACGCCGACACCGACTGCGGCCCCTGTCCGGAGGCAGAACCTTCCTGCTCGCCCGGGCGCCGCATCGAACGCTCCGCGGTGGCCCCCCGGCTGCGCGACTCGCCGGCGTCGGCCGGGTCCGCGCCGGTGGCGACATGCTCGTCACCGGCACCGTCACCGCCCTGGACGGGCACCGAGTGCGGCGCGTCCTCCGCGGCGGCCCCGTCGCTCTCCCCGGCGGGACCCGGCACCCGGGCCTCACCGTTGGCCTGGCGCCTGGGAGTGGACGACTGGAGCGCCATGCCCCCGGTGGTACGGAACAGTTCGTCGGCCCCCGGCAGACTCACTCGGCGTGACACCGGGCGAGCACCTCCCTGGCGAGCTGGCGATAGGCGGCGGCACCGACGGAGTTCGAGGCGTACGTGGTGATCGGCTCGCCGGCGACCGTGGTCTCCGGGAAGCGGACCGTGCGTCCGATGACCGTGTGGTAGACGTGGTCGTCGAATGCCTCGACGACACGTGCGAGCACCTCACGGCTGTGCACCGTGCGCGAGTCGTACATCGTGGCGAGGATCCCGTCGAGCTCCAGCTCCGGGTTCAGCCGCTCCTGGACCTTCTCGATGGTCTCCGTCAGCAGCGCGACACCGCGCAGCGCGAAGAACTCGCACTCCAGAGGCACTATCACCTTGTGGGCCGCCGTCAGGGCGTTCACGGTGAGCAGGCCGAGCGAGGGCTGACAGTCGATCACGATGTAGTCGTAGTCGGCCATGAGCGGCTTCAGGGCACGCTGGAGCGTCGACTCGCGCGCGACCTCCGACACCAGCTGCACCTCGGCCGCGGACAGGTCGATGTTGCTCGGCAGCAGGTCCATGTTCGGGACCGCCGTCTTGAGCAGGACCTCGTCCGCGGACATCCCCCGCTCCATGAGCAGGTTGTAGACCGTCAGGTCGAGTTCCATCGGATTCACACCGAGGCCCACGGAGAGAGCGCCCTGCGGGTCGAAGTCGACCAGCAGGACCCGGCGTCCGTACTCCGCGAGAGCGGCACCCAGGTTGATGGTCGACGTCGTCTTGCCGACGCCGCCCTTCTGGTTGCACATCGCGACGATCGTCGCGGGGCCGTGACTGGTCAGCGGACCCGGGATCGGGAAGTACGGCAGCGGGCGTCCGGTGGGACCGATGCGCTCACGGCGCTGACGGGCCGCGTCGGGCGCGAGCGTGGCCGCGTACTCCGGATCGGGCTCGTACTCGGCGTCGGGGTCGTAGAAGTGCCCGTCGGGCAGTTCGTCGTAGTCGGCGAAGTGGTTGTGGACCCCGCCACTACCGTCGCCGGCCATGGCGTTCACGTGATGGCCATCCATGCTCATGTGTCCTGGCTGGGTCACCCCGGACATCTGGTGACCCTGATGGGCTGCGAAGGTGCGGACCGCGACGGAGCCGACCGCCGCGAGCCCCGCGGGGCCCGATTCCCGCGCCGGCATTCCTGGTTGACCACCCCCGGGAGTAAATGTCGACTCATTCACAAGTCGTCTTACCTCCTTGGTGACCAGGAAACTTCTCGATAGGTCAGCGTGGCACCATGCCGACGGTTGGCGACTCTATGGCGTGTCGGCCGTTCGCAGCAACACAATCCGCCGGACCCGGCCCGATGTGTCGGCAATGAAACATCCCTCTGTCAAGGGCGTACGGCCGTCGCACGGCAGGGTTCACCGGTGCGCGAATCGGTTGAAGCGTTACGTTCGAGGCGAGTTGAACGAGTTTCGCAAAGTGACCATACACACATCCGGCCGGACCTTGTCGGGCAAGGTCCGGCGGGGTGCGGGGCGTTGACGATCTCTGTTGACGTATCGCCTTTTACTCGCCGATGACTTGGTCGTTTAGTCGACCGGGAGCACCTGCGGAGCGGCCGGGAAGGTCAGCTGAGCAGCGTGTCCAACTCGGCGTGCTCCAGCCCGTGCGCCTCCGCGACTTCTCGGTAGACAACCCTGCCGTCATGGGTGTTGAGGCCCCTGGCGAGCGCGGGATCGCGGCGCAGCGCGGCCACCCAGCCGCGGTCGGCGAGTTCCACGATGTACGGCAGCGTGGCGTTGGTGAGCGCGTAGGTCGAGGTGTTGGGAACCGCGCCGGGCATGTTGGCGACGCAGTAGAAGACCGACCCATGGACCGGGAAGGTCGGTTCGGCGTGGGTCGTGGGTCGCGAGTCCTCGAAGCAGCCGCCCTGGTCGATCGCGATGTCGACGAGAACGCTGCCCGGCTTCATCCGGGACACCAGCTCGTTGGTGACCAGTTTCGGTGCCTTGGCGCCGGGAATCAGCACGGCACCGATCACGAGGTCGGCGTCCAGGACGGCCTTCTCCAGCTCGAAGGAGTTGGACATGATGGCCCGGACCTTGGTGCCGAAGACCTTGTCGGCCTCGCGGAGCTTGTTGATGTCGCGGTCGAGCAGCGTGACGTGAAAGCCCATACCGACGGCGATCTGCGTGGCGTTCCAGCCGGAGACGCCGCCGCCGATGACGACGGCCCGCGCGGGCTGCGTGCCGGGGACGCCGCCGGGGAGCACGCCGCGTCCGCCGACCGAGCGCATCAGGTGGTAGGCGCCGACCTGCGGAGCCAGCCGGCCGGCGACCTCCGACATCGGGGCGAGCAGCGGCAGGGCGCGGCCGGGCAGCTCGACGGTCTCGTAGGCGATCGCCGTGGTTCCGGACTCGACGAGCGCGTCCGTGCACGCCTTGGACGCGGCCAGGTGCAGGTAGGTGAAGAGCGTCTGGTCCTTGCGGAGGCGGTGGTACTCCTCGGCGATGGGCTCCTTGACCTTCAGCAGCAGGTCGGCGGTGGCCCACACCTCGTCGGCCGTGGGAAGGATGCGCGCACCGGCGGCCACGAACTCGTCGTCCGTGATCGAGGAGCCGACGCCGGCGTTCCGCTCGATGACGACCTGGTGGCCGTGGCGCACCAGTTCGTGCACGCCGGCGGGGGTGATGGCCACGCGGAACTCGTTGTTCTTGACCTCGCGGGGGATGCCGACCTTCACGTCGATCACGGTCCTTGGCTCAGAGGATGTGGGGGCATAGCAATACATACCCGGACGTGCAGGGGCACACCAGGAGACCGCAGGAGAAGGCGCGGTAGAGCCAGTCTAATGAAGGCGTTCTCGGTGTCTAGCCTTTCAATGCATCAATCTTCGACTGATGTACTACGGATTTCGCAGGCGTTAGCGTCATGTTCCGGATCGGGATCACCTTCGGGCAGGTCCGGCTCGCTCTCCGGGGCGTCCGGCTCGTCGCTCAGCAACCGCTCGGCCGTGCTCCGGTGCAGCCCGGCCGCCGCCGGATCGCCGAGGTGCTCCATCGTGTCCGCCAGCCGCAGATGGAGCGCCGCCTGCAGCCGTACGTCGTCGGCGCGACGCGCCCACTCCACCGCCTCCTGGCAGGTGCGCAGCGACTCCTCGGGCCGCCCCGCGTACTCCTGGACCCGCGCCAGCTCGTTCAACGCCCGTGCGTGCGCGGCCACATCGCCGTTCTTGCGGTAGCCGGCCACCGCGGCACGCCAGTTGCGCAGCGCCTCGCCGTAACGGCCCGCGTAGGTGTGCGCGGCGGCGATACGGCCGTACAGCCGGGCGGCGTCCTCGCGCTCGTCGCGCGCCAGGCGCTGGGCGAGCGCACGCCCGTACCAGTCGGCGGCGCGGTCGTAGTCCCCGAGCTCCTGGTGCGCGCCCCCTACGGATTCCATCGCGCGCCCGGTCGCATACGGGTCGTTCGCCTCACGTCCGGCGTCCAGGGCGGCCCGGTAGCGGGCCAGCGCCTCGTTCGTACGGCCGGTCTGCGCGTCCAGGTCGGCGAGGTTCAGCAGGGCGGCGGCCCGCTCCCGGGGCAGTTCGCGCCGCTCGGCGACATCGAGGACCAGGCGGTGGATGCCGTACAGGTCGGGTGCGGCCGCCTGGGTACCGATGTGCGCGACCATCGCCTTGACCAGGGCGGACATCAGGCGGCGGGCCAGCGTGTCCAGCTCCCCGTCGGCCACCGCCAGCCGGGCCGCGGCGAGCAGCGCGGGCCGGCGGATGGTGAGCCAGTCGGCCGCCGCCCTCGGGTTCGGGAAGCGCAGCGAGCTGGGCGTGCCGAGGAGTTTCTCGCGGGCCAGCGGGCTGTCGGTCTCGGTGATCGCCCGGCAGGACACCAGCAGCCGTACGGTCCGCTCCAGCATCCGGGCCCGGGCGAGCTGGAGTTCGGCCGGGCGGTCCTGGGACTCGGCGAGAGGGCGCAGGAGGGGCAGCAGGCAGCCGGGGACCTCGTACTGCGGCAGCGGCGACTCCACGGCCGTCAGAAGGCTCAGGGCGACGAAGTCGTCCAGGGTGGCGCGGGCGCCACCGACCGAACAGCCGGCCAGCGCCGAGGCGGTCTGCGGGTCGACCAGGCCGCCGGGGGCCAGCGCGAGCAGTCGCAGTATCCGAGCGGCCGGGGTGGGCAGCGAGGCGTACACGAGGCGGAAGACGCGGCTCAGGGCGGTGCCCTCGTCGCCCTCGGCGTGCAGTTGCTTGGCGAGGTCGGAGACGGCCGCCTGGGGCCGGGCCGCGAGCCAGCCGCCGGCCAGCATCAGCGCGGCGGGCTGGCCCTGGCACACCTCGGCGAGCCCTTCGGCGGCGCGCGGGTCCACCGTGACGCGCACCGACCCGGTGAAGCGCTCCAGCAGTTCCACGGCGGACTTGGTGTCGAGTCCGCCCAGGGTGCACGGGCGGACGTCGGAGATCCCGGTCAGCGGGCCCCCGGAGACGGCGACGGCGAGGCAGTCGGGGTTGTCCGGCAGCAGCGCGTCGACCTGCTCGGCGTCGGCCGCGTCGTCGAGCAGGAGCAGCATCCGCCGGTCGGCCAGCGCCTCGCGCAACGCCTCGGACAGCTCGTCCTCGTCGGCGCCGGGCGGAGTGGGCAGCTCCAGGGCCGTCAGCAGTTCACGGGCGGTGCGTTCGGTCGGCACGCGCGCGCCGTCGGGTTCGGCGAGCCGGGCGCGCAGCACACCGTCCGGGTAACTGTCCGCGACCTGCCGGGCCAGCTCCTCGGCGAGCGCGCTGCGGCCCGAGCCGGGCTTGCCGGCGATGAGGAGCACGCGCGCGCGGGGCACCTTCCGGCCCGCGAGAGTGTCGAGTCCGGCGCGCTCGATGTCGGCGCGCAGCTCCTTCAACTCTCTTGTCCTGCCGAGGAACTGACTGTCCGTAGGAACGGGCGAGCGATCGTTTCCGGACAGCTTCACGCCGTCCGTGTCCACCGCCTGATCCGTCACGGGCCACACTCCCGTCCACCTGCACGCGCAAGCCCGCCGGGACTCCGGTTCGGGCGTTTCCAGAGCCTAGTTCACGCTCTGCAACGATCTGTGCGGAGCGCGGCGGGCAGGTCGCCCGATCGGATCAGCCGATGGTCACACCGGACGCGGCAGGCGGCCCCTGCGGGCGCCTCAGGCCTCGAAGGGCCTGGCCGGCCACGGCGCCTCGGCCGGGCGCAGTGCGTCGAGTCCGTCGCCCTTCTCGGCCGCCACCAGCGAAAGGACGCCCACGACCAAGCAGTTGCTGTGCACCTCGCCGGCGAGGACACCCCGCACGAGCTCGTCGACGGGCACGCGCGCGTGCTCCATGTCGGCCTCCTCGTCCTCGACCTCGAAGCGCTCCCCCTCGGCCTCGGACAGATTCCGGGCCAGGAAGATCCGTACGGCCTCGTCGCAGCCGCCCGCCGTGGGGTAGACGTCGGTCAGCACCCGCCAGTCCTCGGCCTTGACGTGCGCCTCCTCGTACAGCTCGCGCTGTGCGGCGCGCAGCGGATTCTCGCCAGGTACGTCGAGCAGGCCGGCCGGGATCTCCCAGAGCCGCTGCCGGACGGGGTGGCGGTACTGCCGGATCAGCAGGACGCGGCCTTCGGCGTCGAGGGCGAGGACGCCCACGGAGCCGGGGTGGACCTGGTAGTCGCGGCCCACGACCGAGCCGTCGGGCATGACCACCTCGTCGGTGCGCACGGAGGTCTTGTTGCCCACGAAGGGGGTCCGGGTCGCCCGGGTCTCCCACTCCTCCGGAGTGTCCTTGATGGTCGTCATGCCGACTTGTCCTCCCACATCCCACATCCCGCATCCCGCCCGAACACAAGAAACCGGCCCAGAAACCGGCACAGAAAACCGGGGCACGCACCCCCAAAGGCGCGCACCCCGGTCACCGTACAGCCCTTGCGCTACTTGCCCGTCTTGCGCTGGACGGCGGCCTTGACGAGGCCGGCGAAGAGCGGGTGGGGGCGAGTGGGGCGGGAGCGCAGCTCCGGGTGGGCCTGCGTGGCCACCAGGTAGGGGTGGACCTCGCGCGGGTACTCGACGTACTCCACCAGCTTGCCGTCCGGGGAGGTGCCGGAGAACTGGAGGCCGACCTTCTCCAGTTCGGCGCGGTAGCTGTTGTTGACCTCGTAGCGGTGCCGGTGGCGCTCCTCGACGTACTCCTTGCCGCCGTACACGTCGCGCACGATGGAGCCCTCGGCGAGCTTGGCCGGGTACATGCCCAGGCGCATCGTTCCGCCCATGTCGCCGTCGCCCGCGACGATGTCGAGCTGTTCGGCCATCGTCGAGATGACCGGGTTGGCGGTGGCGGGGTCGAACTCGGTGGAGTTGGCGTCCTCGATGCCGGCCAGGTTGCGGGCCGCCTCGATGACGATGCACTGGAGGCCCAGGCACAGCCCCAGCAGCGGGATCTTGTGCTCGCGGGCGTACTGGATCGCGCCGACCTTGCCGGACACACCGCGGTCGCCGAAGCCGCCCGGGATGCAGATCGCGTCCACGTCCTCCAGCTGCTTCTTGGCACCCGCGGGGGTCTTGCAGTCGTCCGAGGTGACCCACTTGATCTTCACGCGCGCGTGGTTCGCGAAGCCGCCCGCGCGCAGCGCCTCGGTGACCGAGAGGTAGGCGTCGGGCAGGTCGATGTACTTGCCGACCAGGGCCAGGTTGATCTCGTGGGCGGGGTTGTGGACGCGGTCCAGGAGGTCGTCCCACGTCGTCCAGTCCACGTCCCGGAAGGGCAGGTCCAGCTTGCGGACGACATAGGCGTCCAGGCCCTCGCGGTGCACGGTCTTGGGGATGTCGTAGATCGAGCGGGCGTCCGGACAGGCGACCACCGCGGCCTCGTCGACGTCGCACATCAGCGAGATCTTGCGCTTGATCGCGATGGGGACCTCGCGGTCGCAGCGCAGCACGATCGCGTCCGGCTGGATACCGATGTTCCGCAGGGCCGCCACGCTGTGCTGGGTCGGCTTGGTCTTCAGCTCGCCGGAGGGGCCGATGTAGGGCAGCAGCGAGATGTGGACGACGAACACGTTGTCGCGGCCGACCTCGTGGCGGACCTGACGCACGGTCTCCAGGAAGGGCAGCGACTCGATGTCGCCGACCGTGCCACCGACCTCGGTGATGACGACGTCGACCTCGTCGGTGGCCATCCGGCGGATCCGGTGCTTGATCTCGTTGGTGATGTGCGGGATGACCTGGACGGTGTCGCCCAGGTACTCGCCGCGCCGCTCCTTCGCGATCACCGTCGAGTAGATCTGGCCGGTGGTGACGTTGGCCGAGCCGTCGAGGTCGCGGTCGAGGAAGCGTTCGTAGTGGCCGATGTCCAGGTCGGTCTCGGCACCGTCGTGGGTGACGAACACCTCACCGTGCTGGAAGGGGTTCATCGTGCCGGGGTCGACGTTGAGGTACGGGTCGAGCTTCTGCATGACGACCCGCAGTCCGCGCGCCTTGAGGAGCATGCCGAGGCTGGAGGCGGTCAGTCCCTTGCCGAGCGACGAGGCGACACCCCCGGTGACGAAGATGTGCTTGGTCGTCGTGGCTGAGCTGTTTCGAGCTGTGCCGTTTCGAAACGAAGCGGGTGTCATGGCCAAGGCGGGGCTCCCGTGGTCGCGGTCTGGGGTGCGGTACGGCCGCCCGGCCCGGAGTTTTCCGGGTTTTCACTGGGGGAGCCGTCGCTGCGGTTCGGGGGTTTCCTGCCCACCGGTCCACGGGCTACCAGGGTATCAGCGACCCGAGGAGATGACTCCCGGCCACGCTCCGCGCACGCCCGGACACGCATCCCATACACGAGTCACCATCACCCTGTCCTGCGCTCACCCGAAACAGCGTCCGCTCACCCGAGCTTCACTCATTCAGCGGACCCGGGTTGTCCGGAGCGGCACGCGGATCATCTGAGTGCGTCGTATGCTCCTCGGACACTCGCTGCCGAGCCCGGCCGGCAACACGGCACCACCCCGCCCGTAACCCCGGAAAAACGAGCGCTCGTCAGCCCGTTGAGCAAAGATTGGTGTTTGCTTCACCGCTCAACGATGCTGGACAACGAACCCCTGACCGCAAGATCGAGACCCCCTTTTTCCTTTTGGGGGCGACGTGGCCGTTCGACTGGAGTTGCACGTGGCCGGGCTCATCGAGGACTACGCACTCATCGGGGACATGCAGACCGCCGCTCTGGTCTGCCGGGACGGCACAGTCGACTGGCTGTGCCTTCCCCGCTTCGACTCCCACGCCGTCTTCGCGGGACTGCTCGGCACCGAGGAGCACGGCTTCTGGCGCCTCGGTCCCGCGCACGCGGCGGACGCAGAACCGCCCGTAGCGGCCCGCCGCCGCTACCGGGGCGACTCGCTGATCCTCGAATCCGAGTGGGACACCCCGCGCGGCACGGTCAGAGTGACCGATTTCATGCCTCCTCGCGACGGCGCCCCGCAGCTGATCCGCATCGTGGAGGGCGTCAGCGGCCGGGTGCCGATGCGCTCGGCCCTGCGCATGCGGTTCTCGTACGGTCGTGTCGTGCCGTGGGTGCACAAGCACGAGGGGCGGACGGTCGCCGTCGCCGGCCCCGACTCGGTGTGGTTCGACACCACCGCCGAGACGTACGGCAAGTCCCTGACGACGTACGCCGACTTCACGGTGGCGCCGGGCGACCGGATCGCCTTCACGATCTCCTGGGAGCCCTCGCACAAGCAGCCGCCCGCGCTGCCCGAGCCGGAGCAGTCCCTCGACGCCACCGAGGACTTCTGGCGCGAGTGGGTCGAGCAGTGCACGTACCACGGCCCCTACCGGGAGGCGGTCGTCCGCTCGCTCATCACGCTGAAGGCACTGACGTACGCGCCGACCGGCGGCATCGTGGCCGCCCCGACCACCTCCCTCCCGGAGGACATCGGCGGCGTGCGCAACTGGGACTACCGCTACACATGGCTGCGCGACGCGGCCATCACCCTCTCCTCCCTCCTGCGCACCGGCTACCGCGACGAGGCCCGCGCCTGGCGCGAGTGGCTGCTGCGCGCGGTCGCCGGCGACCCGGAGAACCTGCAGATCATGTACGGCATCGCGGGCGAACGGGAGCTGGGCGAGGCCGAGTTGGACTGGCTGCCCGGCTACGAGAACTCGGGCCCCGTCCGCGTCGGCAACGGCGCGGCGCACCAGCTCCAGCTGGATGTGTACGGCGAGGTCACCGAGGCCCTGCACCTGGCCCACATGACGGGTCTGGCCCGCAACGACTACGCCTCCCTGCTCCAGCTGAAGCTGATCCGCTATCTGGAGCAGCACTGGGACGAGCCCGACGAGGGCATCTGGGAGGTGCGCGGCCCGCGCCGGCACTTCGTGCACTCCAAGGTCATGGCCTGGGTCGCGGTGGACCGCACGATCAAGCTCATCGAGTCCGGCGACGCGGACGGCCCGCTGGAGAAGTGGCGCGACCTGCGCGACGACATCCACCGGGACGTGTGTGAGAAGGGTTACGACAAGGAGCGCAACACCTTCACCCAGTCGTACGGCTCGAAGGAGCTGGACGCCTCCCTGCTGCTGATCCCGCAGATGGGTTTCCTGCCTCCCGACGACAAGCGGGTCATCGGCACGATCGAGGCCATCCAGCGCGAACTGTCCACCGAGGACGGCTTCATCCTGCGCTACCCGACGACCTCGGGCGGCGACGAGAACCTCGACGGTCTGCCGGGCGACGAGGGCGCGTTCCTCGCCTGTTCGTTCTGGATGGCGGACGACCTGGCGATGATCGGCCGGGTCGACGAGGCCCGCAAGCTCTTCGAGAAGCTCCTCGCCCTCCGCAACGACCTGGGCCTGCTGGCCGAGGAGTGGGACCCGCGCCTCAAGCGCCAGGTGGGCAACTTCCCGCAGGCCTTCAGCCACGTCCCGCTGATCGACACGGCACTGAGGCTGACGGCTTCGGGGGCGTACGGCGGCTGAAAACCGACGACCAGTTCCCCGCGCCCCTTTTCCAGGGGCGCGGGGAACTGCTTTTAGGGGCGTGGGGAACTGCGCGACCAGCCACAACGGCGCCGCACCCGAAAACGGCGCCCTCCCGTCCGAGCGTCTACGCTGGAACCACGCAAATGCCCCTTATCGGAAGGGGATCACCATGGCTTCCCCCTCAAAGGCAGGCGCAGCCCTGACCGCGCTGCGCGAAGATCTCACCGGCGACGTGCTCGCCCCGGGGGATCCGGGATACGACGACGCCCGGACCGTCTTCAACGCCATGATCGACCGGCGTCCGGCGGTGATCGCGCGGTGCGCGGACGAAGCCGACGTGGCCCGATCCGTGCGCTTCGCCCGGGACCTGGACCTGCCGATCGCGGTGCGCGGCGGCGGCCACAGCGTGGCGGGCATGGGCCTCAACGACGGCGGTCTGGTGATCGATCTGCGCCGGATGTGCGAGGTGACCGTCCAACGGGCGGCGCAGTCGGTACGGGTCCAGGGCGGGGCCCTGATGAGTCACCTGGACCGGGCGACCCAGCCGCACGGGCTGGCGACCACCGGCGGCCGGGTCTCCACGACCGGGGTGGCCGGCTTCGTCCTCGGCGGCGGCAGCGGCTGGCTCGACCGGACCCATGGCCTCGCCGTCGACAACCTCCTGAGTGTCGACCTGGTCACCTGCGACGGCACCCCGGTCCACGCGAGCGCCGAGCAGAACCCTGAGCTGTTCTGGGCCCTGCACGGCGGCGGCGGAAACTTCGGCGTCGCCACCTCGCTCACCCTGGGACTGCACGAACTGCCCGCGTTCTCCGTCGCGCTGCTGCTCTACCTCCCCGAGTTCGGCCGCGAGGTCACCCGCACCTACCGTGACGTGATCGAGGCAGGCCCGGTCGAGGCGAGCGGCGGGATCATCCATCTCACCGGCCCGCCGGAGGAGTTCGTCCCGCCTCATCTGGTCGGACACCTGCTGTGCGGTGCGCTGCTGACGTACGCGGGTACCGAGGACGACATGCGCAAGCTCGTCGAGCCGCTGCTGGCACTGCCGCACGAGGCGGAGATCGTCACCGCGATCCCGTACGCCGACTTCCAGTGCATGCTCGACGACCCGCCGGGGCTGCGGAACTACTGGTCGGCCGAGTACCTGTCGGGCGCGCCCGACGAGCTCGTGGACGTCTTCTGCGCTCTCGGGGACGCCCTTCCCGTGCCCACCGGAACCCAGAGCGCGCTGTTCCCGCTCGGCGGCGCCATCGCCGACGGGCCGTCCGAGTACCCCGTCCCCTACCGCGACGCCCGGTGGGCGGTCCACCCCTTCGGCATCTGGGAGGACCCGGCCGACGACGAGCGCTGCGTCCAGTGGGTCCACGACGTCCGTACCGCCGTCCGGCCGTGGAGCACCGGCGCGGTCTACCTCAACTTCATCGGGGACGAGGGCGCGGAGCGCGTGATCGCGGGCCTCGGCGCCGAGAACACGCGCCGGCTGGCGTCGGTGAAGCGGCAGTACGACCCGGACAACGTGTTCCGCTTCAACCACAACATCGTTCCGGCGTAGACGAGCCACTCGTGCCGCCGATGCGCAGGTCGCAGCTCGTCAGCCGTACGCGGGTGCGGGTAGCGTCCGCTGCATGGACAGCCGTACGGACAGCCGTTTCGAGACCCGGGGCGCCGGCATCACCGTGCGGCGGGCGCTGGAGCTGCCCGGGCTGCGCAGCGGGCTGCCGGAGATCCTGGCGGGCGGCGACCGGCTGGGGCGGACCGTGCGGTGGGTGCACGCGGGCGAGGTCCCGCACATCGCCTCGCTGCTGAAGGGCGGCGAACTGCTGCTGACGACCGGGTACGGGCTCGGCACCCGCCCCGCCGAGCAGCGCGCGTTCGTCCGCACCCTCGCCGAGCGGGGCATCGCGGCGCTCGTCGTGGAGCTGGGCCCCCGCTTCACCCGGCTGCCCGCGGCCCTCGTCGAGACGGCCCGCTCGACCGGTCTCCCCCTGGTCCAGCTGCACCGTGAGGTGCCTTTCGTGGCCGTCACCGAGGAGATCCACACCGAGATCGTCAACGGCCACTACGCGCTGCTCCAGCGGGCCGAGGAGGTTCACCGGCGCTGCACGGAGGCCCTGCTGGGCGGCGGCGGCATTCCGCAGGTCCTGGGCATCCTGGCCGACTTCTGCGGCAACCCGGTCTTCCTGGAGACGACGGACGGACGGCTCCTGTACGCCGCCGGAGCCGGCCCCGAGGGCGCCGACCCGCTCCAGGTGTGGGAGGGCCTGCGCGCCCAGCACAAGGACGCGCCGCCGCCCGCCGGTTCCGCCGTCGTCGATGTCCCCGGGGGCGGCCCCGGCACCGGCTCGGTCCGCGCACGTCTGGTCCTGCTCCCCGTCCTCGAACCCCTTGCGCCCGTGCACCGGATGGCCGCCGAGCGGGCCGCGGGCATCCTGGCCGTCGTCCTGATGCAGGCCCGCCAGGAGGAGGAGCTGGCGGCGCGTGGCCGCGGCGACTTCCTCACCGACCTCGCCGAGGGCCGCGTCGACGCGGAGGCCGCGCCCGCCCAGGCCCGCGTCCTCGGCTTCAAGCCCGGCGCCGGCCCACTGCTGCCGATGGTGATGCGGCTCGGCGACACCCTGTCCCCGGGCGGCGGCTGGGCGGTGCTGGCACGGGCGGTCACGGAGGAGCTGGCGTCGGTGGGCGTGCCGGTGCTGCTGGGCGTACGGCCGGTCGAGGGGCGCGTGCCGCTGCTGGTGGGCCTGCGTACGGAGTCCGAGCGCCCGGCGGTCGCCGACCGGGTCGCGGCAGCGCTTCGGGCGGGTGTGGAGCGCGCCGGGATGCAACGCCCGGGCGCGCAGCCGCCGGTGGTCGTGGTCGGGGTCGCCGGTGGCTGGGCGGCGGCCTCGGCGGGTCTGCGTCACGCGGCGGAGACGGCGACGGCGGCCCAGGGGCTGCCGGACCGCCCCTGGTACGACGCCCGCCGTCTGGACATCGACCTGCTGCTGTGGCGCCTGCGCGACCAGCCGGACCTGGCGGCCTTCGTGGACCGCGCGATCGGCCCGCTGCGCACCCACGACCATCGCTCCAAGCCGCCGCTGCTGCCCACCCTGGAGACGTATCTGGCCCATGCGGGCCGCAAGGCGGAGACGGCCCGTGAACTCCACCTCAACCGCCAGACCCTCTACAACCGCCTCGCCCGGATCGGGGAGTTGCTGGGCACGGACCTCGACGACCCGCAGACGGTACTGGCGTTGAGCCTGGCGCTACGGGCCCGCAGGCACGTGGCGTGAACCTCCGCGGCTTCAGGTCAGCGGCCGGGGCCGTGTGAACTCGTCGTAGACACTCAACACTTGGGCGACGGTCTCGTCCTCGGTGGGCCAGGTGGCGAGCTGCCGGACACCCCGCTCCCGGAGGGCCTCCCGGCGCTCCGGATCCCCGAGCAGCCGTACGACAGCCCTGCCGAGCGCCACCGCGTCGCCGTAGGGGACGAGTTCGGCCGCGTCCCCGACCAGCTCCGGAACACCTCCCACGGCGGTCGCGATCAGCGGCACGCGCGCGTGGAGGGCCTCCTGGGCGAGAACGGAGCGCGACTCCCAACGGCTGGGCAGAAGCGCGAGATCGGCGGCGAGCAGCAGTTCGTCCACGTCGTCACGCCGCCCGATGAGCCGGACCGGCAGCCCCTCGTTCTCGATGCGGCCCTGCAACTCCGCCCGCAGCGGCCCCTCCCCCGCGATCACGAGGAGCGGCTCGGGATCGAGACCGCGCCACGCGCGTACGGCGTCCAGCAGGACGTCGTACCCCCGGTGCCGGTACAGATTGCCGACGGCCATGAGCAACGGGCGGTCCGTGGCACCGAGTTCGGCCCGCGTCTTGCACCGGTCCGACTCGTCCCGCCCCAGGGTCCCGCGCGGGGCGGGCAGCGCCACGGCGGACAGCCGGGCGTCCCGGGCCCCGCGCCGCCGGGCCCGGTCCACGAGGTCGGAGGAGGTCCCGAGGACGACGGCGGCGGCCTTCACGACCCGCCGCTCCAGCACCCTCAGCAGCTGGGCGCGCGGCCCCTCGGCGTACGCGCGGTTGTGCCAGGTGACGATCAGCGGAGTGCGGCGCCCACTGAGCGCGAGGGCGGCCCGGAAGGAGGCGTGCAGCCCGTGCGCGTGCACGAGGTCGGCGTTCGAACAGGCCGCGCGCAGCGCCGCCACCGAGCCGGGGTCGCTGCTGCGCGGGATGGGCACGTGTTCGGCACCGGCGCCCGTGAAGTCGTACGCGCTGTCGGCGTCGGTGGGGGCGCACACGGTGACACGCACGCCTCTCGCGACCAGCCCCGCGGCCAGCGAGCGCACGTGCTGGCTGCTGCCGGCGTTGCCGCCGCCGAGCACCTGCACGGTGCGCAGCGGCGACTGACCGTGCGGTGAGTGGCTGCTCGCGGGGCTCACGTGGCCGGGGGCTCCTGGTTCGGCATCGGGCGGTCACGAAGAAAAGGACACGGAGAAACGTACAGAAGGTTTGGGCGGAAGGGGTGTACCGCGCTGCTTCCTCCGTGTACGGGGGTATTCCGTGCTCCTTCAAGGATGCCAGTACGTACGGGTGTTCCGAACCACGGAGGGGTGGGGCCGGTCACTCACACGGGTGAGAGGGACCCCACCGGACACCGACCGTTCGAACATCGACCGTTCGAACGTCAGCCGTCCGCCCGGGCCGCCGCAAGCAACTCCTCCGCATGCGCCCGCGCCGTCTCCGAGTCCTCCTGCCCGGCCAGCATCCGCGACAGCTCCCGGACCCGGTCCTCACCCTCCAGCACCTTCACGCCCGACCGGGTCACCGACCCGTCGTTGGTCTTCTCCACCAGCAGCTGCCGGTCGGCGAACGCGGCGACCTGCGGCAGGTGCGTCACGACGACGACCTGCGCGCTCTTGGCGAGCCGGGCAAGCCGCCGCCCGATCTCCACGGCCGCCTTGCCGCCCACACCGGCGTCGACCTCGTCGAACAGATAGGTGGGCACCGGGTCGGTCCCCGCGAACACGACCTCCACGGCCAGCATCACGCGGGACAGCTCACCCCCGGACGCCCCCTTGGCGATCGGCCGGGCGGGTGCGCCGGGATGCGGGGCGAGCAGCAGTTCGACCTCGTCGGCGCCGGACGGCCCGCAGGCGACCGTACGTCCGTCGACCTCGACGCCCTCCGGGTCCTCGGTCTGCCGGATCTCGAACGACACGCGCGCGTGGGGCATGGCCAGCGAGGCCAGCTCGGCGGTCACGGCGTCCGCGAACCGCGAGGCGGCCTCCGTCCGCGCGTCCGTCAACGCCTGTGCCATCCCGCCCAGTTCGCCGCGCAGCGCATCGCGCTCGGCGGTCAGCTCACCGATCCGCTCGTCGTCACCGTCGAGTTCGAGCAGCCGCGCGACGCCCTCCTCGGCCCAGGTGAGCACTCCGGCCACGTCGGAGCCGTACTTCCGTGTCAGCGCGGTGAGCGCGGCCCGCCGTTCCTCGACGGCCGCCAGCCGCAGCGGATCGGCGTCCAGGTCGTCGGCGTACCCTGCCAGCTCCCCGGCGACGTCCCCGAGCAGGATGCCGACCTCACCGATCCGGTCGGAGAGCGCGGCCAGGGCGGAGTCGTGCGACCGTACGGCCTCCAGGGCCCGGTGGGCGCCCGCGACGAGCGTGGTGGCGTCGATGCCCTCGGGGTCCTCCGGGTTGCCTGCGAGGGCGGCGTGGGCGACGGTCGCGGCCGAGGCCAGCGCCTCCGCGTGCCCGAGGCGCTCCGCCTCCTCGGCGAGCTCGGCGTCCTCACCGGCGCGCGGCTCCACGGCGGCGATCTCGTCGAGCCCGTACCGCAGCATGTCGGCTTCCTGGGCCCGCTCACGCGCGCGCGTGGTGATCTCGTCCAGCTCGACGGAGACGGCCCGCAGCCTCCGGTACGCCTCCCCGTACTTGGTGAGCGGCGCGGCGACCGCGTCCCCCGCGTACCGGTCGAGCGCCGCCCGCTGCCGGGACAGCTTGAGCAGCCCCTGCTGGTCGGTCTGCCCGTGCACGGCCACGAGCTCGTCGGCCAGCTCGGCCAGCACACCCACGGGCACGGACCGCCCGCCCAGATGCGCCCGCGAACGCCCCTCGGCGGAAACGGTACGGCTGATGAGCAGCGCCCCGTCGTCCAGCTCGGCGCCGGCCTCCTCGGCCCGCACGACGGCAGCACCGCCCGGGGGCACGGTGATCCGCCCCTCCACGACCGCGTTCCTGGCCCCGATCCGCACCAACGCCGCATCAGCCCGGCCACCGAGCAGCAGCCCCAGGCTGGTCACGACCATGGTCTTACCCGCACCGGTCTCACCGGTGACGGCGGTAAAGCCTGGCGACAGCTCGACGACCGCATCGTCGATGACGCCGAGCGACCGTATCCGCATCTCCTCCAACACGAACACGACCATACGAGGTCAGCCACCCCATGTGCGACGCCACCCACCTCGAATGAGAGAACCCGCAGGTAACGAAAGGAGATCCACCTCACTTGTCACCCAGGGGAGTGGCCCGACTCAGGGGCGCGGGGAACTGCGCGACAAGCCACAGCGAACCTGCACACGCGCACAGATCCCCACCACCCCCTACAGAGCGCTAGTGAGGCGCTCCCCGCCACCCGGACACCGGCAACGCGAACTTCGCCACAAGCCGATCGGTGAACGAAGCATGATGCAGCCGAGCCAACCTCACAGGCACAGCCCCCCGCCGAACCTCCACCCGCGCCCCCGGAGGCAACTCCACAGTCCGCCGCCCGTCACACCACAACACACCCGGCGGAATATGAGGCAGAACCTCCACAGCCAGCACGGAATCCGGCGACGTCACCAACGGCTTCGCGAACAGGGCGTGCGCACTGATCGGCACCATCAGCAGCGCCTCCACCTCGGGCCACACCACCGGCCCACCGGCCGAGAAGGCGTAGGCGGTCGACCCGGTAGGCGTGGACAGACAGATCCCGTCACACCCGAACCCGGTCACCGGCCGCCCGTCGATCTCCAGCACGACCTCCAGCAACTTCTCCGCGGACACCTTCTGCACGGCCGCCTCGTTCAGCGCCCAGTCGGTGTGCACGATGTTCCCGTTCTGGTGCACGACGACGTCGATGGTCATCCGTTCCTCGACCTCGTACGACTTCGTCACCACCCGGTCGACAACCTTGTCGAGGTCGTCGCGCTCGGCCTCGGCGAGGAAGCCGACACTACCGAGGTTGACGCCGAGCATCGGCACCCCGGACGCCCGGGCGAACTCGGCGCCACGCAGCAGCGTCCCGTCGCCGCCCAGCACGATGAGCAGCTCGCACCCGTCGAGGCACTGCGCCGTGGCCTCCTCGATCAGCTCCACCTCCGGCGGCAGCGGCAGGTTGGCCGCCTCCGCCGCGAGCACCCGCACCCCGAGTCCGGAGCGCACCAGCCCCTGGACCACGAGCTCGGCGCTTCTGATCGCGGCCGGCCGTCCGGTGTGGGCAAGCAGGAAAACAGTACGATCTCGGGTCTGAGTCAACGAGGCCCCTCCGCCACTGCACGGTCAACGTCGGCCGGGTTGAGTTCGGGTGCGCCGGCCCGCAGCCACAGAAAGTACTCGACGTTACCCGAAGGCCCGGGCAGCGGGCTGGCGGTCACGCCCTGCACACCCAGCCCCAACTGCCCGGCGCGGGTGGCGACTCCGCGTACCGCCTCGGCACGCAGTTCGGGACTGCGTACGACTCCTCCACTGCCCAGCCGTTCCTTCCCCACCTCGAACTGTGGCTTGACCATCATCACCAGGTCGGCATCGGGTGCCGCGCACCGCGCAAGGGCGGGCAGCACGAGACCGAGCGGGATGAAGGACAGATCCCCCACGACAAGATCCACTGGTTCCCCATCGATCGCTTCGAGCGTCAACTCGCGTACGTTCGTACGGTCCTTGACGGTGACGCGTTCATCGCTTTGGAGAGACCAGGCGAGTTGTCCGTACCCCACGTCGACGGCGACCACGTGTGCGGCACCCGCGCGCAGCAGTACGTCGGTGAACCCGCCGGTGGACGCGCCGGCGTCCAGCGCCCGCCGTCCGCCGACCTTCAGCCCCTGCGGTACGAAGACCTCCAGGGCACCCGCGAGCTTGTGGCCGCCCCGGGAGACGTACTCGGGGTCGTTGTCGTCGGCCACGACGACGATCGCGGCGGCGGTCTCCACCTGGGTGGCGGGCTTGGTCGCGACGGTCCTGCCGACGGTGACTCGCCCGGCGGCGATCAGCTGGCTCGCGTGTTCGCGCGAGCGGGCGAGTTTCCGCCGCACCAGCTCGGCGTCAAGGCGGCGGCGTGCCACTCCTGCCACGTTCGGTTCAGCTCCTGGGTTCGTACGTCGATGGGGGCGCCGGAGGTCCCGGGCGGGCGTCGAGCGCGGTGAGCGTGTCGCGCAGCCCCCGGTGTACATCCTCGTACACCTGGACGTGTCCGTCGGTGGCGAGGTGGTCGGCGTCGTCGAGCCGGTCGAGCAGGGCGTCGACGTCGGCGTTGCCCGTGGGGGCGCGGGGGACGTCCAGCGGGGCCGGGGCGCCGGGTTCCGCCTCGGATTCGCCTGCCTCCGCCGGAACCCCGTCCGGAGCCGGACCCGGAACCGGTGTCTCCTCCGGGCCCTCGGCCAGGGGCACTGAGTCGTTCATGCCCTGACGCTACCGCGAACGGCTGAGGTACCGTCGTGCGCGATGGCGACGACAGAGGAGTGCCGCAGCGCACTCGACAAGCTCTCGGACAACATGGCGGGCGCGAGCGGGGACGTACGCGAGGCGGCGGCCCTGGACCGCTCGCTGAGCTGCCGTATCACCGATCTGGACATCACCTTCGTGGGACGGCTGCGAGGCGGCCGTATCGAGGTCCAGGAAACCCTCCAGGGCCCGCCCCCGGAGAAGGCCGAGATCCGGCTCGCCATGTCCGGCGACGACCTGGTGGCGATGGTCGCCGGCGAGCTGAACTTCGCGAAGGCGTGGAGCTCGGGCCGGGTGAAGCTGGAGGCGGGCCTGCGGGACCTGTTCCGCCTCAGAAAGCTCCTCTGACCGCCCTCAGGACTCAGGAAGCTTCTGCGGCGACCTTCGTCCGGGCCTTGCGCGCGGCCGGGACCACCAGCGGCGTCCCCGTCTCCGGATCGTCGATGACCTGGCAGCGCAGCCCGAACACCTCCTCGACCAGCCCGGCCGTGACGATGTCGCCCGGCGCGCCCTCGGCGACGACCGAGCCGTCGCGCAGCGCGATGAGGTGCGTGGCGTACCGGGCCGCGTGGTTCAGGTCGTGCAGGACGGCGACCAGGGTCCGCCCCTGTTCCTCGTGCAGCTCGGCGCAGAGGTCGAGGACGTCGATCTGGTGCTGGATGTCGAGATAGGTCGTCGGCTCGTCGAGCAGCAGCAGCGGTGTCTGCTGGGCGAGCGCCATCGCGATCCACACGCGCTGCCGCTGGCCGCCGGACAGTTCGTCGACGTAGCGCTCGGCGAGTTCGGCGACGCCGGTCGACTCCATGGACTCCCGCACGATCCGCTCGTCGTCGTGGGACCACTGGCGCAGGAGGCCCTGGTGCGGGTAGCGACCCCGGCCCACCAGGTCGGCGACGGTGATCCCGTCGGGCGCGATCGACGACTGCGGCAGCAGACCGAGCGTCCGCGCGACCTTCTTCGCGGGCATCGACTGGATGACCTGCCCGTCGAGCAGCACCCGGCCCTCGCTCGGCTTCAGCATCCGCGACAGGGCCCGCAGCAGCGTGGACTTGCCGCAGGCGTTCGGGCCGACGATGACCGTGAAGGAGTTGTCGGGGATCTCCACCGACAACTGCTCGGCGATCACACGCTGGTCGTAGGCGAGGGTCACGCTCTCGGCGGACAGGCGGTTCACGGTGTTGGTGCCCTTCTCGACGTTCTCGTTCACGGAGCCGCTCATGACCGGCTCGGTCTCGTTCGCCGGGCCACTCATATCCGGCCCGCCTTCCGCTCGGTGACCAGCAGCCACAGCAGATACACCCCGCCGAGCACCCCGGTCACCACACCCACGGGCAACTGATCGGCGCCGAAGAGCCGCTGCGAGGCCCAGTCGGCGACGATCAGCAGGGTGGCGCCCATGCACATGGACGGCACCAGGTTGGGGCCCGGCGAGCGGGTCAGCCGCCGGGCGAGCTGCGGCGCGGTCAGCGCGACGAAACCCACTGGCCCGGCGGCGGCCGTGGCAGCCGCGGTGAGCAGCACGGCGGCCAGCATCAGCACCAGCCGTACGCGCTCGACGCGCACCCCGAGGGCGTACGACACGTCGTCGCCCATCTCCGTCATCCGCAGCCCGCGCGCGTTCGCGAGCACCACGGGTACGAGGATCGCGCACAGCCACAGCAGCGGCCAGACCTGGTCCCAGTCCCGCCCGTTGAGGGAACCGGTCATCCATACGACCGCGCGGGTCGCGTCGACGAGGTCCGCCTTGGTGATCAGGTAACCGTTGACCGCCGTGACGACCGCCGAGACCCCGATACCGACGAGCACCAGCCGGTACCCGTGCACGCCCTGCTTCCAGGCCAGCAGATAGATGGCGAGCCCGGTCACCAGCCCGCCCACCAGCGCCCCGGCGGTGACCTGGGCGGCGCTCCCGGAGAACAGCACGATCATGACCAGCGCGCCGGCCGTCGAGCCCTGACTGAGGCCGAGTACGTCCGGACTGCCCAGCGGATTGCGGGAGATGGACTGGAACAGCGCGCCGCCCAGCCCGAGCGAGGCCCCGACCAGCAGCCCGACCAGCACCCGGGGCAGCCGCAGCTCGTTGACGATGAACTCCTGGCCCGCGTTCCCGTCGCCGAGCAGGGTTTTGAGGACGTCCCCGACCGGGATCGGGAAGTCACCGGTACCGATCAGCACCACGCTCGCGGTGAGCACGGTCAGCAGCAGCGCCACGACGACCACCAGCGCGCGCACCTCCAGCCGGAGGGAGAGGCCACCCGGCGCCCGTACGAAACGGGCCACGCGGCTCGATCCAGGGGCGGACCGGACAAGGTTGCTCTTCACAGCTGCGCCGTCCTCCGCCGTCGTACGAGAAAGATGAAGACCGGGCCGCCGATGACCGCCGTGACGATACCGACCTGGAGTTCGGCGGGCCTGGCCACGATCCGCCCGATGACATCGGCGCCGAGCAGCAGCACCGGCGACAGGACGGTCGCATACGGCAGGATCCAGCGCAGGTCGGGCCCGGTGAAGGACCGTACGACGTGCGGGACCATCAGCCCGACGAAGACGATCGGGCCGCAGGCGGCGGTCGCGGCCCCGCACAGCACGGTCGCGGCGGCCATGGACAGCGCGCGGGTGCGCTTCAGGTCGGCGCCGAGGGCGCGGGCGGTGTCGTCGCCCATCGCCACGGCGTTGAGCGGCCGGGCGAGCAGCAGCGCGAGGACCGTGCCGGCCACAATGAACGGCAGGACCTGCGTGACGGTGTCGTCGGTGGCCGAGGCCAGCGAGCCGACCGTCCAGAAGCGCATCCTGCTGAGCGCGGCGTCGTCAGTGATCATCACGGCCTGGAGATAGCCGTAGAGCGCGGCGCTGATCGCGGTGCCCGCGAGGGCGAGCCGCACCGGCGTCGCACCACGGCTGCCGCCGAGGAACCAGACCAGCGCTCCGACCGCGGCGGCCCCGAGGAAGGCGAACCACACATAGCCGCCCAGCGAGGTGACGCCGAAGAAGGTGATGGCGGTGACGACAGCCGCCGACGCACCCGCGTTGATGCCGAGCAGCCCGGGATCGGCCAGCGGATTACGGGTCAGCGCCTGGAGAACGGCGCCGGACAGCCCGAGCGCGGCACCGGCGAGCAGCCCGAGGAGGGTGCGCGAGACGCGCTCGCCTACGACGACGTCCCCGTAGGTCCCCGAGTCCTGGAACAGCCCGTGCCAGACCTGCTCCAGGGACAGCTCTTTCGCACCGATCGCGATGCTCGCCAGGGCGACGAGAAGCAGGATCCCCAGGGAGACGAGGAGCCCGACCGCTCGTATCGCCTGACGCTTCGGGGGCGCGGGGGCGGTCTCCGCGCGCGGCTCAGGAGGGCTGTCGACAAACACGAGGTTAGGTTAGCCTACCCTCCCCAACCTGCCTGTGCCTGCCCAGGGAGCGCCCCCGAGCGCGGTACTACAACCCCAGCCGCGCCAGGGCCTTCCCCCCGTCCAACCCGCATACGCCGTCCCCCGCCGCCGTCCAGGCCGCCGCGCACAGCGCGCGAAGCCCGTCGAGCGCCTCTCCGTCCCCCGTCAGCTCCAGCCGCTCCTCCCCCGCGGTAGCTGTCCAACCCCCGCACCGGAAACCGCCGCCGGCGTCCGTCTCCGTCACCTCAGGCTGCCCGGCCAGGAGCCCCCTGAGGTCGGCGTCGACATAGGTGGGCCGGTGCTGCGGCGGCGCGGCCAGCAACTGCGCGCCGTCGGCCACTCCGGTCAGCACCAGCAGCGAGTCGACCTCCCCGTTGAACGCGCCCTCGATGTCCGTGTCCAGCCGGTCCCCGACGACCAGTGGCCGCTCCGCCCCGGTCCGCAGCACCGTCTCCCGGTGCATCGGCGGCAACGGCTTGCCCGCCACCTGGGGTTCGGCCCCGGTCGCGATGCGCACGACCTCCACCGCCGCCCCGTTGCCCGGCGCGATCCCGCGTGCGCCGGGAATCGTCAGGTCGGTGTTGGACGCGAACCAGGGCACCCCGCGCGCGATGGCGTAGCACGCCTCCGCGAACCGCCCCCAGGGCAACTCGGGCCCGCCGTACCCCTGCACGACCGCCAACGGCTCGTCCTCGGCCGACTCGACGGGCTCCAGCCCGCGCTCGCGCAGCGCGACCCGCAGCCCCTCACCACCGATCACCAGCACACGCGCCCCCGCCGGCACCTGGTCGGCGATCAGCCGGGCCACCGCCTGCGCCGAGGTGATGACGTCCGAGCCCTCCGTCGCTATGCCCAGCTCGGTGAGGTGCGCGGCCACGGCGTCCGGCGTCCGCAACGCGTTGTTGGTGACATAGGCGAGCCGCATTCCGCCGTCCCGCGCGACACCGAGCGACTCCACGGCGTGCACGATCGCGTTGCCCCCCGCGTACACCACCCCGTCGAGGTCGAGCAGCGCCGTGTCGTACGCCTCGCTGAGGGCCCGCGCGCTGCCCTCGGGCCGCGTCCTGACGGTCTGGCTCATTGCGCATCGCTCCTCGTTCGACCGGCTTTCCCCCGATCATCCCCCATGCCACTGACAGCCCTACGATGCACCAATGAACACTGCAGGTCCCGCGGACGTACCGGCTCGCATGGGCCTTCAACTGACCCCTTTCCGGGGCCTGCGCTACGATCCCGACCGGGTCGGCAGCCTGGCCGCCGTGACCTCTCCGCCGTACGACGTGATCGTGCGCCCGGACGGGCTGATACACCTCGAATCCGCCGACCCGCACAACATCGTCCGGCTGATCCTCCCCCAGGCGGCCACCCCGTCCATCCGTAACGAGCAGGCGGCGGACACCCTGGACGACTGGCTCGCCGAGGGCATCCTGACCGCCGACGCCGAGCCCGCCCTGTACGTCTACGAACAGCGCGACACGACCGGCCACCTCCAACGCGGGGTCATCGGCGCCCTGCGCCTGTCGGAGCCGTCGGAGGGCGTCGTCCTGCCGCACGAGGACGTCATGCCGCACGTGGTGGCGGAACGGGCGGCCCTGATGCGCGCCACCTACGCGAACCTGGAGCCCCTCCTCCTGACCTACCGGAGCGACGACTCCGCCACCGCGTCGCCGTACACAACGAGCGCGGTGGTCGAACGCACAGCCGACCGCCCCCCGCTGCTCTCGACGACCACGGAGGACGGTTTCGGCCACCGCCTCTGGGCGATCACCGACCCCGCCGAACTCGCCGGGATCCAGACGGACCTGACACACCACCAGGCCCTGATCGCCGACGGCCACCACCGCTGGGCCACGTATCTGCGTCTACGCGCGGAGCACCCGTCCCCCAGCCCCTGGGACCACGGCCTGGTACTCCTCGTGGACACCGCCCACTATCCCCTGCGCGTCCGCGCGATCCACCGCCTCCTGCACGGCCTCCCGGTCTCCGACGCCCTGGCGGCCCTGGAAGGCCACTTCCGGGTACGTCACCTGGCGACCCCGCTCCCCGAGGCCCTCACCGCCCTCGCGGAGGCGGCCACCGCGGGCAACGCCTTCCTCCTGGCCGGCGACGGCGACTTCCACCTCGTGGACCGCCCGGACCCGTCCCTCCTGGCCCGTACGATCCCTGCCGACCGCCCGCAGGCCTGGCGCACCCTGGACGCGACGGTCCTGCACGCCACGCTCCTCGACCACATCTGGCACATCCCCGAGGACTCACCGGCACGCATCGCGTACATCCACGACACGGCGGCCACCGTGGAGAAGGCGGAACAGGACGGCGGTACGGCCGTCCTGATGCACCCGGTCCGCGAAGAGGTCGTACGGGACCTGGCCCGCCAGGGCGTCACGATGCCCCGCAAGTCGACATCCTTCGGCCCCAAGCCGGCCTCGGGCCTGGTCCTGCGCACCCTGTCGCACTGAAACGCAAAAGGGCGGGACCCCTTTACCGGGATCCCGCCCTTCACCAGTTACCGCAGGTCAGCGCTTGCCGCCCTCGACGTCACCCGAAGCACTGTCATCGCTGTCATCGGCGGATTCAACCGCTGCAACCGTCTCGGCAGCCTCGACAGACCCGACGGTTTCGACAGACTCGGCCTCAGGGAACTCGACCGTCTCGACGGGCTCGACGCCCTTGTCGTCAAGGTCGCCTTCGCCCTCGTCCGCGTCCTCGCTCTCGTCGAAGGCGTCCACGAACTCCACGCCGTCCAGCTCGGCGAGCCGGTCGGAGGCGTCCGTGCTGCCGTCCTTGTCGGACTCGACGGCCTTGGCGAACCACTCCCGTGCCTCGTCCTCACGCCCTGCGGCGAGCAGAGCGTCGGCGTACGCGTACCGCAGGCGCGCGGTCCACGGCTGTACGGAGTTGGAGGCCAGCTCAGGACTCTGCAGGGTCACGATGGCCGCGTCGAGCTGGTCCATGTCACGCCGGGCGCCGGCCGCGACGAGCCGCATCTCGACCTGCCCTGCCTTGTCCAGCTTGTGCACCTCGGGCGCCCCGGCCATCTCGAGCGCCTTCTCGGGCCGCCCGAGCCCACGCTCGCAGTCGGCCATGACGGGCCACAGTTCGACGTTCCCGGTCATCCGCCGAGCCGCACGGAACTCGGCCAGGGCCTCGCTGTACTTCTGGTTCGCGTACGCGGCGAACCCGGCCGCCTCTCGTACGGCGGCCACACGCGAAGCCAGTCGCAGAGCCACCCGGGAGTACCCATAGGCACCCTCGGGGTCCTCGTCGATGAGCCGGGCGACCATCACCAGGTTCTTGGAGACCTCTTCCGCCAGCCCCTTGGGCAGGCTCATCAGCTCCTGGCGTACGTCCTTGTCGATCTCGTCGCCCGTGACGTCCTCGTGGATCGGCAGCCGCTTGATCGGCTCCCGGTCCCGGTCACGCTCGTCACGGAACCCGCCACCGCGCCGGTCATCGCCCCGGCTGTCGTCCCGTCCCCGGTAACCGCCGCCACCTGAGGGCCGACCTCCACGGTCGTCACGCCCACGGAAGCCACCGCCGGCAGGACGACCGCCACGGTCATCGCTCCGCCCACGGAACCCACCACGATCATCATCCCGACGGACAAACCCACCGCGATCACCACGGTTGTCGTCGCGGCCACGGCTGTCGTCCCGACGGAAGCCACCACGGTCACCACCGCCTTCACGGCGGTCGTCATCACGACGGAAGCCACCGCGGTCCCCGCGGTTGTCATCACGCCCACGGAACCCGCCGCCACTTCCGGCGGGGCTGCCACCGCGGTCGTCGTCCCGACGGACAAAGCCGCCACGGTCACCGCGGTTGTCGTCCCGGCCACGGCTGTCGTCGCGGCGGAACCCGCCACCACCACCGGCCGGACGGCCACCACGGTCATCCGGACGGTCATCCCGACGGGCAAAGCCACCCCCGGCAGGACGACCACCACGGTCGTCACTCCGCCCACGGAACCCACCACGATCATCATCCCGACGGAAGCCGGAACGCTCTCCGTCCCGTCGGTCATCTCGTCGGTCATCGCGACGGGGGGCTGCCGACCGGTCGTCCCGCCCACGGAAGCCACCGCCGGCGGGACGGCCACCGCGGTCGTCACTCCGCCCACGGAACCCACCACGGTCGTCATCCCGACGGACAAACCCGCCACGGTCACCGCGGTTGTCGTCGCGGCGGAAACCACCACCGGCGGCCGGACGACCACCACGATCATCCTGACGGTCATCCCGACGGGCAAAGCCACCACCAGAGGGACGGCCACCACGGTCGTCACTCCGCCCACGGAACCCACCACGATCATCATCCCGACGGACAAACCCGCCACGGTCACCACGGTTGTCGTCCCGGCCACGGCTGTCATCGCGACGGAACCCGCCACCACCACCGGCCGGACGACCACCACGGTCATCCTGACGCTCGTCCCGACGGGCAAAGCCACCCCCGGCAGGACGACCACCACGGTCGTCACTCCGCCCACGGAACCCACCACGATCATCATCCCGACGGACAAACCCGCCACGGTCACCGCCACCACCGCGGTTGTCATCCCGACGGAAAGTGGGACGGTCCCCTCGGTCGTCACGACGAGGTCCCGCCGGACGGTCCGAGCGCTCCGGCCGGTCCGAACTGTTGTCACGCTGGAAAGCGGGACGACCCCCACGGTCTCCGTCGCGCCGGTCGTCACGGCGCACGGGCCCGCCGCGCTCACCGCGGTTGTCGTCGCGGCGGAAACCACTACCGGCGGGCCGATCAGCGCGGTCTTCACGACGAGGGGTCGCCGGCCGGTCGTCACGGCGACCATAACCGCCCGTCGGTCGGCCGCCACGGTCGGAAGCACCACGGTCGTCGCGGCGGTCGTTGTCACGACGCGGGGCCCCTCGGTACCCGCCGCGATCGCCGCGGTCACCACTGTCCCGGCGGCGCTGGTCGCGCTCCGGGCGCTCGTCGGGAGAGTTGGTGGACATGATGGGTGACTCCTGTCTTCGGTACCGCAAGTCATTCTCGCGCAGCCGTCTATCCGGCGCGCTCCGGGCAGTGCGCTTGTTAAAAACAAAAGGACCCCTGGTCCCAGCGTGAACGCTGGGACCAGGGGTCCTCCAAAGATTGTTCGGCGGCGTCCTACTCTCCCACAGGGTCCCCCCTGCAGTACCATCGGCGCTGAAAGGCTTAGCTTCCGGGTTCGGAATGTAACCGGGCGTTTCCCTTACGCTATGACCACCGAAACCCTATTGGTTTCGAGCGAACAAGCACACTCTTCAGTTAGATGTTCTAGCTCGAAAGCCGACAACGGTCGTTGTCTCAGAACTAACACAGTGGACGCGAGCAACTGAGGACAAGCCCTCGGCCTATTAGTACCAGTCACCTCCA
>NZ_BMMU01000041.1 GCF_014646095.1 Streptomyces lacrimifluminis
CCAGCTCGACACCGCGATCGTCCAGAACGGCAAGGGCGACCTCGCCGCCCTCCTCGCCGGCGGGGACACCTGGACCGTCGTCGGATAAGCGGTACGCGTGGCTACGTAGACAGTACGAGCGGCTACTGGGCCCGGGTCCTTTCGGCCCGGGCCTTGTCGTAGGTCCGGCGGGCCCGGTCCACGTCCGGCATGCGCTCCGCCGTCCAGTCGGCCAGGGCCTTGACCTGAGCGGCTGCCTCACGGCCGAGGTCGGTGAGCGAGTAGTCGACGCGGGGCGGGATGACCGGCTTCGCGTCCCGGTGGACCAGGCCGTCGCGCTCCAGTGTCTGGAGGGTCTGCGTCAGCATCTTCTCGCTGACCCTGCCGATGGCCCGGCGCAGCTCGCTGAAGCGGTACGGGCGCACCAGCAGTTCCATGAGGACGAGCACACCCCAGCGACTGGTGACGTGCTCCAGGACGAGGCGGTACGGACACATCCCCTCGACATCGACGGCGTCGACCGTCTCGGACCTGCCCACGACTTCGACCTTGCCACTTACCGTCATGTAAGTACCTTACTTCAAAGTGGGCACTTTCCCGAAGTTAGCGCTTCCCCTAGGGTTAGTGCCAGTCCGCACCCCACAAGGAGATTCGCCATGAGCATCGTCGTCACCGGAGCCACCGGCCACCTCGGTCGTCACGTAGTCGAGCAGCTGCTGGAGAAGGTCCCGGCCGACCAGATCACCGCCGTCGTGCGCGACGCGGACAAGGCCTCCGGCTTCGCGGCTCGCGGTGTGAAGATCGCGGTCGCCGACTACAACCGGCCGGAGACCTTCGACGGTGTCATAGCCGCCGGCGACAAGGTGCTGCTCATCTCCGGCAACGAGTTCGACAAGGGTCGCGTCGGCCAGCACAAGGTCGTCCTCGACGCCGCCAAGGCCGCGGGCGCCGCGCTGCTCGCGTACACCAGCGCCCCGGGCACCCTGAAGGCCGCGCTCGCCGACGACCACAAGGGCACCGAGGCGGCGATCCTCGCGTCCGGCGTCCCGTACTCGCTGCTGCGCAACGGCTGGTACAACGAGAACTACACCGAGCAGCTCGCCGTCGCCCTTGAGCACGGCGTCACCCAGGCCGCCGGTGAAGGCAGGGTCGCCTCCGCCGCGCGCGCCGACTACGCCGCCGCCGCTGTCGCGGTGCTGACCGGCGAGGGCCACGAGAACACGACGTACGAGCTGAGCGGCGACACCAGCTGGAGCTTCGCCGAGTACGCGGCCGAGGTGTCCAAGCAGTCCGGCAAGGACGTCGCCTACAACGCCGTCTCCGTCGAGGTCCTGATCGGCATCCTGACCGGCGTCGGTCTGCCCGAGGGCCTCGCCACCATCCTCGCGGGCGTGGACGCGTCCATCGAGAAGGGCGAGCTGGCCGGCACCCCGGGCGACCTGTCCCGCCTGACCGGCCGCCCGACCACGCCGATCGCCGAGTCGATCGCCGCCGCGCTCAAGGCCTGACCCCCATACCCCTCAGGGGCGCGCACTCCCCCGTCACGCCCCTGAGGACGTCCGCCCCCGCCTGTCATGACCGTATGCCGATACGAACATGACAGCCGGGGGCGCCCGGCGTTACCGTCGTGAACGCACGTCCATATGGTCATGTGCTGGTACGAGGGGAGACGCCGGTGGCCGGCAAGCCGACGAGCGAGCAGCGCAAAGGTCTGCTGAACGGCTTCGCGGCATACGGGATGTGGGGCCTCGTCCCACTGTTCTGGCCGCTGCTGAAGCCGGCCGGGGCGGTGGAGATCCTGGCCCACCGAATGGTGTGGTCCCTCGCCTTCGTCGGCATCGCCCTGCTGGCGCTGCGCCGCTGGGCCTGGGCGGGCGAGTTGCTGCGGCAACCGCGCCGACTGGCCCTGATCACGGTCGCCGCGGCGTTCATCACGGTCAACTGGGGCGTCTACATCTGGGCCGTGAACAGCGGGCACGTGGTCGAGGCCTCGCTCGGCTACTTCATCAACCCGCTCGTCACCATCGCCATGGGTGTCCTCCTGCTGAAGGAGCGGCTGCGGCCGGTGCAGTGGACGGCGGTCGGCGTCTGCCTGGCCGCCGTACTCGTCCTGACGATCGGGTACGGCCGGCCGCCCTGGATCTCCCTCTGCCTGGCCTTCTCCTTCGCCACCTACGGCCTGGTGAAGAAGAAGGTCAACCTGGGCGGAGTGGAGTCGCTGGCCGCCGAGACCGCGGTCCAGTTCCTGCCCGCGCTGGCGTATCTGCTGTGGCTGGGCGGCCAGGGCCAGGCGACCTTCGGTGCGCACGGCGCCGGGCACGCGGCCCTGCTCGCGGCGACCGGCGTCGTGACCGCGCTCCCGCTGGTCTGCTTCGGCGCGGCGGCGATACGGGTGCCGTTGTCGACGCTGGGCCTGCTCCAGTACCTGGCTCCCGTCTTCCAGTTCCTCCTCGGCATCTTCTACTTCCACGAGGCCATGCCGCCGGAACGCTGGGCCGGGTTCGCCCTGGTGTGGCTCGCCCTGGCCCTGCTGACATGGGACGCGCTGCGGGCGGCGCGGCGGGGGGCGCGGGCGGTACGGGCGGCGGCAGACCCGGTCCTCGTTCCTCCGACGGTGGAGGCCACGCAGGACGTACGCCACTGACAGCGGGCGTACAGCGAGCCGTTGTCAGTCCGGCACGTTATAAGTGGTCTCCATGACACACACACCCGCACAGGACGCCCCCACCCCCGTGCACTGGAAGCTGGTCATCGACTGCGTGGACCCGCATGCGCAGGCCGGCTTCTGGGCCGCCGCGCTCGCGTACACGGTCGAGGACCACAGCGCGCTGGTCGAACGTCTGCTGGGCCTCGGTGCCGTGCCGGCCGAGCTGACCGTCGAGTCGCACGGGCGCCGCGCGTGGCGGGACCTGGCCGCCGTACGGCATCCCGGTGACCCGTACGAGGAGGAGAGCGGGACCGGGCTCGGGCGGCGGCTGCTCTTCCAGCGCGTACCGGAGCCGAAGGCGGGCAAGAACAGGCTTCATCTCGATCTGCACCCGGGTCCGGACCTGCGGTCGGCCGAGGTCGAGCGGCTGACGGGGCTGGGGGCGAGTGTGCTGCGGGAGGTGCGGGAGGCCGGAGGCGAGTGGGTGGTGATGGCGGATCCGGAGGGGAACGAGTTCTGTCTGCACTAGCCCTGCCCCCTACCCCTGGCCCTGGCCCTGCCCCAGGGCCAGGGCCAGGGCCAGTGCCCGGACGCGGAGGCGGAGGCGCTTCGGCATCAGCTACTGATCATGTCCATGTTCATCCGGAATGCGAACTCGCTGTCCATATAGCGCTCTTGACGAACCGTTAGCCAGAGCTTCACCATCCAGGCACCCATCCGTCGCGGAATCCCTGTGATTCCCCAGGAATTCGGAGCCCCCCACATGAAGCTCTCGGTTCCCGGACGCGCCACAGCCACCGCTGTGGCCGTCACCGTGCTCGCCTCCACCGCGCTCCTCACCACGGGCGCGGCAGCAGGCGCGGCCCCCTCTCCCAACTCCGCGCCGGCCGTCAAGCTGGCCGCCGCGCCCGACCTGCCCCTGGCCAACGTCAAGGCGCACCTGACCCAGCTGCAGTCCATAGCCACCGCCAACGGCGGCAACCGGGCGCACGGCAGAACCGGCTACCGTGCCTCGCTCGACTATGTGAAGGCAAAGCTGGACGCGGCCGGATTCACCACGACCATCCAGCAGTTCACCGCGTCCAGCCGTACCGGCTACAACCTGATCGCCGACTGGCCCGGCGGCGACACCAACCAGGTGATCATGGCGGGCTCGCACCTCGACAGTGTTTCCTCCGGCGCCGGTATCAACGACAACGGCAGCGGCTCGGCCGCCGTCCTGGAGATCGCGCTCGCCGTCTCGCGCGCCCAGTACCAGCCCACAAAGCACCTGCGATTCGCCTGGTGGGGAGCGGAGGAACTGGGCCTGGTCGGGTCCAGGTACTACGTCAACAACCTCTCCTCCGCGAACCGTGCGCGCATCGACGGCTATCTCAACTTCGACATGATCGGCTCGCCGAACCCCGGCTACTTCGTCTACGACGACGACCCGACCATCGAGCAGACCTTCAAGGACTACTTCTCCGGTCTCGGCGTCCCGACGGAGATCGAGACCGAGGGCGACGGCCGTTCCGACCACGCGCCCTTCAAGAACGTGGGCGTCCCCGTCGGAGGCCTGTTCACCGGTGCCAGCAACACCAAGTCGGCGGCACAGGCGGCCAAGTGGGGCGGTACGTCGGGCCAGGCGTTCGACCGCTGCTACCACTCGTCCTGCGACACCACGGCCAACATCAACGACACCGCGCTCGACCGCAACAGTGACGCCGCCGCGTACGCCGTGTGGGAGCTGTCGGAGTAACGCGCGTCGGACCATCGTCCACGCACACCGCCCACCCCGGGGACGGTCAACCGGTCGCCTTGGCGGCCGAGTTGACCGTCCCCGCCGTCCACCGCGGCCGGGCGCAGGAGAATGCGGCATGACCGATCTCCTGATCTCGGAAGTCGCCGCCGCCGTACTGGCGCGGGAAGTGACCGCCGTCGACGTCGTCACGGCAGCGCTCGCGCGGATCGCCGCCGTGGAACCGGAGTTGTGCGCGTTCACGGAGGTGTGGCACGAGGCGGCCGTACGGCGGGCACGCGAGGTCGACGCACGGGTCGCCGCGGGTGAGCGGTTGCCGCTCGCGGGCGTCCCGATCGCGGTGAAGGGCCGGTACGGGGAGCGGGCGGCGGACGCGATACGACTGACGGCCGCCGGGTGTGTGCCGTTGGGCACCACGTCCGTACCCGCGCCCGGTGCCGGAACTCCCTGGCAGACCTGGGGACTTGGGGCCGGTGGGCGGACGGTCAACCCGTGGCGGGCGGACCGCGTGCCGGGCGGTTCGTCGGCCGGGGCCGCGGCGGCGGTGGCGGCCGGCCTGGTGCCGCTCGCGACCGGCGCCGACGGGGCGGGGTCCATCCGCATCCCGGCCGCCTGGTGCGGGGTGTTCGGCCTCAAGTCGACGAACGGGCGCCTGCCGCATCCCGACCGGACGGGGCTGAGCGTGCCCGGTGCGGTCGCCCGGCGGGCGGCGGACCTGCGGACGTACTGGCGGTGCGTGACCGGAGCCGACGGACACGCGGTGGATGCGGCAGGCGGCAGGGGCGACATGACCGGCGTCGGCGACCACGGCGTCAGCGTCAGCGACCAGGAGTACGCGCGGCGACCCCTCACCGCCGTCTGGTCCGACTCCCTCGGTTTCGCCCGCACCGATCCCGGGCCCGCCCTCGTCGCGCACGGCGCCGCATTGCGGCTCGACGGTGCCGGGGTCGTACGGCTGCTGCCGCCGGAGGACGCCCCCGTACGCCTCGACGACCCGGGGCCGGCCTGGCTGGCGCTGCGGGCACCGGGCGCGGGTCCAGATACGGGTACGGGTACGAGTACGGCCAGGGACGGTGATTCACGCGGCGACACCGCGCCGGCGCACCGGCTGCGAGTGGTCAACGACCGGCGGCTGGCGGAGTTGTTCAGCCGGGCCGACCTGCTCCTGACCCCCACCACCCCGAACCCGCCGCACGGCCACGAGGGCCCGGGGGACCGGTACTCGACCGCGCTCACCTGGGCGTTCAACCTCAGCGGGCACCCGGCTGCGAGCATCCCCGCGGGCTTCGGCCCGGACGGCTGCCCGGTCGGGCTCCAGGTGGTGGCCCGGCACGGCGAGGAGGAGGCGCTGCTCCGGGTCATGACGGCGGCGGAGGAACGGGCGGGCCTGCGGGCACCCCGGGCCCGGTAATGGGGACTGGCCAGAAATCAATGCATGTGCATATACTGCGTACGCATGCAATGGCGGTGCGCGCGCAATCCCAGCACGTGCACCCGCCGTACGCCGACCGCACCGGGGGCAGATCATGAACCGCAGCTTTCTCTTCCTGCTGGGCAGCAGCCGCAGCGACGGCAACACCGAGGCGCTCGCCCGCCGGGCCGCCGAACAACTGCCCGCCGATGTCGAGCAGCGCTGGCTGAGTCTCGCCGACCACCCGCTGCCGGACTTCGAGGACCTGCGCCACGACACGGACCACGTCCGGCCCACCGGGAACAACGCGGCTCTCCTGCTCGACGCCACACTCGCGGCCACGGACATCGTGATCGCCTCGCCGCTGTACTGGTACTCGGTGTCCGCCTCCGTGAAGCGCTACCTCGACCACTGGTCGGGCTGGCTGCGCACGCCCGGCCTCGACTTCAAGGACACCCTCGCCGGGCGCACCCTGTGGGGCGTCACCGTCCTCGCGGCCCCGGAGCAGGCGTACGCCGACCCGCTGGTCGGCACGCTCAGCAACTCGGCCGCCTACATGGAGATGCGGTTCGGCGGGGTGCTCCTCGGCAACGGGAGCAAGCCCGGTGACGTACTGAACGACACCGACGCGCTCACCCGCGCGAAGACGTTCTTCGGCCAGGAGTTCAGGCCGTGATGTCCTTCGTCGTGAACCGCGCCCAGGCCGCCGCGCCGAACACCGCCGCGTACAGGGCCTGGATGCCGAGGTTTTTCACCAGGTCGTCCCAGTAGACCGGTTCGCGCATCAGGTCGGCGAAGGACAACCAGTAGTGGGAGAAGAAGTACGGCTGGAGCGCGCTCAGTTGGGGGATCTGGTCGAGGATCTGGACGGTGATGAGCAGCCCGACGGTCGTCGCCATCGCCGCGATGCCGCTGCTCGTCAGGGTGGAGATGAACAGGCCGAGCGCCGCCACCCCGATCAGTGACGCGGCGACGACCAGCGCGATCAACAGCGCCCGCCCGAGGCCCTCGGCGAAGCTGATGCTCGTACCGGAGATCGTCATCAGGTCGCCGAGCGGGAAGAGGAACGCGCCGACCGTGAGCGCCGATATCGCCACCACCAGCGTCGCCACCAGGCAGAACGTCAGCGTGGTCGCGTACTTGGTGAGGAGCAGCCGGGTACGGCCGGCCGGGGCGACCAGCAGATAGCGGAGCGTGCCCGCGCTCGACTCGCCGGCGATCGCGTCGCCCGCGATGACGCCGATGGCCATCGGGAGGAAGAAGGGGAGGGTCGCGGCCAAGGCCGTGAACACCAGGAACAGACCGTTGTTGCTGATCTGCGAGATGAACGCCGGTCCCCCGCCGCCCCCGCCCCCGCCCCCGGGACCTCCCCCGGCGGCTGACGAACCGTCGCTCGTCTCGATCTTCACGGCGATGCCGACGACGATCGGTACGGCGGCCAGCACGGCGAGCAGCGCGAGGGTCCGCCAGCGCCGGAAGGTGATGGCGAGCTCGCTGCGGAAAAGGCTCAGGGTCCAGAGGGGGTTGGGCCTGGGTGGCGCCTTCTGCGTCCGGGGAGGCGCCGCCTCGGTCTCAGCCTGCTCAGCCTGCGACATCGAAGCCCTCCCCCGTCAGCGCCACGAACGCGTCCTCCAGGGACGCCCGTTCGATACCGAAGCCCCGGACGCGGACACCCGCGCCGACCAACGCGGCGTTCAGATCGGCCAGTTCGCGGTCGTCTTCCGGCACCTCGCCGGTCACCCGGTCCCGGTCCTCGGTGACGACCACGTCGGCGACGCCCTGTTCCTTGAGCACGCGGGCCGCGTCCGCCGCGTCGGGCGTCGTCACGACCAGCAGGCCGCGGGCCCCGGCGGCCAACTCGGCCACCGGGCCCTGGGTGATCAGCCGCCCCTGCGCCATCACTGCCGCATGCGTACAGACCTGCTCGATCTCGTCGAGGAGGTGGGAGGAGAGGAAGACGGTGGTGCCGTCCGATGCCAACTCCCGTACCAGAGAACGGATTTCGCGCATCCCCTGGGGATCGAGCCCGTTGGTCGGCTCATCGAGGACGAGCAGCCGGCGCGGCTGGAGCAGCGCCGCCGCGAGGCCGAGCCGCTGTTTCATGCCCAGCGAGTACGCCTTCGCCTTCTTGCCTGCGGCGGCCGTCAGGCCCACCCGGTCCAGCGCCGCCGCGACGCGGATACGCCGGGTGCGCGGATCGGCGGTCGGGTCGGCGGCGTCGTACCGTGCGAGGTTGTCGCGGCCCGAGAGGAAGCCGTACAGCGCGGGCCCCTCGATGAGCGCGCCGACGTGGGGCAGGACGGCGCGGGTGGCCCGGGGCATCGACTGCCCCAGCACCCGCGCCGTGCCCGACGTCGGCTCGATCAGGCCCATCAGCATGCGGATGGTCGTCGTCTTGCCGGAGCCGTTGGGGCCGAGGAAACCGAAGACGCTGCCCGCCGGGACGGTGAGATCGAGAGCGTCGACGGCGAGTTGTCCGCCACGGTAGCGCTTGGTGAGGGCACGGGTGACGATGACGGCGTCGTCACCCCGGTTCACCTTCTGCCACGCCGTGGCGGACGGTTCCTCCATGGGCTCCCTCATTCGTCGTACCCGTGAGGGATTTCCCGTACGGGAAATCCCGTGGGCGGTTACTGCTGGGCGTTGGCCGCCTTGACCAGGGCGTCCTTCGTGACGGCGCCGACGTAGAGCTTGCCGTCGTCCGTCATCAGGGCGTTGATCAGGCGGGTCTTGAAGACCGTGCCGGAGCCGAAGTCGCCGGAGGCCTTGTCGCCGAAGGAGTCCAGGAACCCGCCGAACGCACCGGCGTCGGGCGAGCTCTCGGCCGACGGGACACCGCCCTCCATCCCCGAGTCGAACATGGCGATGGAGTTCCAGCCCTCGCCGATGACCTTGACGCCATCGTCTTCGAGCCCGTCCGGTGCACCCTCGTGACCCTCAAGTCCCTTGAGATCCTCGCCGAACTCCTTGTCGAAGTCCTTGGCGAAGTCCTCCCCGGCCTTGTTCTCGGCCTTGTCAGTGTCCTCCGAGGCCTTCGTCCCGCCCTCCTCGGTGACCTTCGTTCCCTTGGGCGGGGTGAAGTCGAAGGTCGAGGCGGCGGGCTTGCCGAAGTCGACGTCGACGAAGCCGACGTCCACGACGGCGGCACCGCCGCTCGCCGGGGTGAGCGTGAACTTCAGGGGCGTCCCCGTCTTCGAGTCGACCGCGATACTGATCGCCCCGACCGTGGACCCGGACGCCTTCGGCGTGATGACCAGCTTGTACGCGTCCCGGCCGGCCACCTGGGCGGTGCCGTCGACGGTCACGGAGGTCGTGTCGTCGACCGCCTTCAGAGCTTCCTCGGCGAGCTGCCCCGGCGTGGCGGACGCGTCGTCACCGGGCAGGATCCGGTCCTTGTCCTCACCCTTGTCCTCACCCTTGCCGCTCTCGGACGCGGGGGCCGTCGCGTGGTACGCCTCGTTCGACGCACTGTCGTACGCCCACACCTCGTCGCCGTTGTGGATCACGCTGTACTCGGCGGCCTTCTCCAGCAGCGACAGCTTCTGCTTGTCGGGGCCGTCGACGGCGACCCGCACGGTGTGCGTGCCGGTGGCCAGCTCAAGGAGCTTGGCGCTCGGATCGGCGGCCGACCCCGAGTCGTCGGAGCCCCCTCCGAGTCCGCCGGACAGGAGTCCGCTCTCCAGACCGCCGAGATCGGGCAGCCCCAGATCCGTACTGATCTTCACCGTGCCGGACAGTTGCTGTACGTCCGACGCGGCGATCTTCTCGATGAGTTCCTGCGCACTGATCTTCGGCAGATCGGGGTCACCGGAGCCGGCGAACGCCGGTACCAGGCCGATCGTCGCGACCGTCAGACCGATCACCACGGCCGGAGCGGCGTACCGCGCGGCCTTGCGGCCCCGGGACGGCGCGTCCTCGGCCTCGTTCCCGGCCTCGATCCGGTTCCCCGCCTTGGCCTCTTCGTACGGTGCCATGTGTGCCTTACCTCCGTCGTCGGCGGCGGCTGTCCGTCCCACACTGTCCACCCTGAGCCGCCATTCTCACCCGAACCGGTGAGGAGTGGTGGTTTCCATCTCACCAAATCGGCGACGGGGAATCGTCAGACCTTGGGCTCAACTCCGTGTACTGCTACGGGATGACATGAGGAGCCCCAGCTTCCCCTGACCCGTAGGGGTCACCCCACCCATCCGGCACCTCGATGCCAGGGCCCAACCCTCCAGCCCATCCGGTGCCTGGCGGCCGAGGCCGACATCTCCAGCCCGTCCGGTGCCTGGGGCCGAGGTTCGCGCATGCAGCCCGTCCGAGGGTCCCCCTCTGGGGGAGGGGCGGGACGGGTAAGGGCGGCGGGGGCGAAACCCCTCACCCCGCCCGATGCACCACCGCGTCACACATCTCCACCAGCGCGGCCTTCGCATCGCACTCCGCCAACGGCACCAGCGCGGCCCGCGCCTCCTCCGCATACCGCACCGTGTCCCGCCGAGCCTGCTCCAACGCCGGATGCACCCGCAGCCGAGCCAACGCCTCCGCGTGCCGGGCGTCGTCACTCAGGTCGGAGTCCAGCAACTCGCACAACGCGACATCCTCGGCCAGCCCCAGCCGGGCCACCCGCTCCCGCAGCCGCAGCACGGGCATCGTGGGAATGCCCTCCCGCAGATCCGTCCCCGGCGTCTTCCCCGACTCGTGGGAGTCGGACGCGATGTCCAGCACGTCGTCCGCGAGCTGGAAGGCGACCCCGAGCCGCTCCCCGTACTGGGTGAGCACATCCACGACAGTGTCGTCGGCCCCGGACATCATCGCCCCGAAGCGGCAGGCCACGGCCACCAGCGACCCGGTCTTCCCGCCCAGCACGTCCAGATAGTGCTCGACGGGGTCCCGCCCGTCCGACGGCCCCGCCGTCTCCAGGATCTGCCCGGTCACCAGCCGCTCGAACGCCTCCGCCTGCACCCGGACCGCCTCGGGCCCGAGGTCGGCGAGGATGTGGGAGGCGCGCGCGAACAGGAAGTCCCCGGTGAGGACCGCGACGGAGTTGCCCCAGCGCGTGTTGGCGCTGGGCACCCCGCGCCGCACCTCGGCCTCGTCCATGACGTCGTCGTGATACAGCGTCGCGAGGTGGGTCAGCTCCACCACCACCGCGGACGGCACGATCCCCGGCGCATGGCGGTCCCCGAACTGCGCCGCGAGCATCACGAGCAAGGGCCGGAACCGCTTCCCGCCGGCCCGTACGAGATGCTGCGCGGCCTCCGTGATGAAGGGGACCTCGCTCTTGGTGGCTTCGAGCAACCCTTCCTCGACAGCCGCCAATCCGGCCTGGACATCGGCTTCGAGAGCCTGGTCCCGCACGCTCAGCCCGAACGGCCCGACGACGGTCACGAGGGATCTCCTGTCTGCTGGTGTCTACTGGCGGTCACACGGTGTGTCGATAGGTCGCTGCCATCACTCAAGTCAGCGTATCCGGTCATGTTTCGATCACCGCGAGCGCCCGCCCGTCCAGGCCAGGCGGTATCGGATCACGACCGGAATGTTTTTGATCAGTCCAAAGCATGGACATTTATAAACATCCCGCGGCCGTCACCGAGACAACGTCGCGCATCGCGCGAGAGGTTCCACCCTCGTAACGGACACAAACACCCAATAGTCATGAAGCACCCCAAAACCCCATCGACTCCACCTGGACCACGACTACCCCCGCTCCGTGATTCGAGTCACTCCCACAGGCGACCCTCACCACCCCCACCCCGCAAACTCCCCATTCACAAAAGGCAAGTTGCCCTCCACTCCCCTTTTGCTATTTGCCCGTTTTATTCCCAATGGGTATCCCAAATAGGCAAGTCCTGCATTTCTGCCCCTTGTTCCATCCGTGTGCTCTCGCATACGTTTCGCGCCACACCGGGCGGACCGCCGAATCCTGCCACCGCCCGCAGAGCAGACAACCCACCCACCCACACGTGACTCACGCAGGCAGGAGCGGGGGACCCAGGTAGGCCGCCGGTCCGGGCTTTCACGCCGGAGCGGCTAGGGGTGAAGCCGCGCGCCGACAACGCGCCCGGCCGGGCATCTCCCGCCCGAACCCGACAGCTCACCTCGCAGGCGCCGGAGAGGACTCACCATGCCCGTACGAGGTCGGCACCACCACGCGAGAACCCCCCGCCGCCCGCTCGCGCTCACCCGCACACTCGCCATCACCGGGACGGCCGCCGCAGCCCTGGTCATCCCCTTCCTGACCGCGACAACGGCTTCGGCCGCACCGGCCGCGTCGTCGTCGACGACGACGTACTACGCGAACAACCTGGACGGCTGGATCCGCGAATCGCTCGACATCATGGCGCAGAACGGAATCCCCGGAACGTACGACGGCATCTACCGCAACATCATCCGCGAGTCGTCGGGCAACCCCTACGCCATCAACAACTGGGACTCCAACGCGGCAGCCGGCACCCCCTCCAAGGGGCTCCTCCAGGTCATCGACCCGACCTTCGCCGCCTACCACGTCACCGGCACCTCGTACGACCCCTACGACCCGATCGCGAACATCACCGCGGCCTGCAACTACGCGGCGGCACGATACGGATCGATAGACAACGTGTACGGGGCCTACTAGGCCGCCCCAGACCGGTGCGCTGCCCGGGTCAGCAGGCCGGGCCGGCCCTACTGGGCCGACCTGCCGGCCTGCTGACCCGGGCCTCCTACCGGCCCGTCCCGCCCCCGAACAGCCGCTCCAGCACCACCGCGATCCCGTCGTCCTCGTTCGAGAGGGTGACCTCGTCCGCCACGGCCTTGAGTTCGGGATGGGCGTTGGCCATGGCCACCCCGTGAGCCGCCCAGTCGAACATCGGGATGTCGTTGGGCATGTCACCGAAGGCGATGGTGGCGGACGCGGTCAGCCCGAGATACTCGGCTGCCAGCGCGAGCCCCGTCGCCTTGGTGATGCCGCATGGCTGGAGTTCGACGGTGCCCGGCCCCGACATGGTGACCGTCGCGAGGGAACCGACCGCTCCGCGCGCCGCCGACGCCAACTCGTCGTCGGACAGGAACGGATGGCGCAGCAGCACCTTGCTGATGGGCTCGGCCCACAGATCGTCCCGGTGCGGCACCCGTACGGCGGGCAGCGTCGGGTGGGGCATCAGGTAGCCGGGTTCGATGAGCGTGAGCCCGTCGACACCGTCCTGATCGACTGCGGCGTACACCTGCCCGACCTCGGCCTCGATCTTGCCGAGCGCGGTCTCCGCCAGCTCCTGGTCCAGGGTCACCGACCACAGCAGACGGTCGGCGCCGGCGTCGTACAGCTGCGCCCCCTGCCCGCACACCGCGAGCCCTCCGGCGCCGAGGTCGTCGAGCAGCGGCCGGACTCTCGGAGCCGGCCGTCCCGTCACGACCAGATGCCGGGCACCTGCGGCCGTGACACGCTCCAGCACGGCCCGCGACCGGTCGGAGAGCGTGTCGTCGGCACGCAGGAGCGTTCCGTCCAGGTCCGTGGCGATCAGTGCGTATGCGGTGGGAGCGGCCATGATCCAGAGAATACGGATCGTTCGGCCCATCGGTCTCCGTCCGAACCGGACGACGTTCCGCCTCCCTTCAGCAACAGCCCCGGCGCAGGCACCAGTTCCCGCACCGGGTGCCGGCGCAGGACGACCCGAGCAGGCCGACGACTCCGTACAGCGAACCCCTGGTTCACAAGATCGAGCAAGGCACACGTTGACCGGGCGGACCAGCACCGGAGCCCCGTCTCCGCCCCACCCGCGCCCTACCCGCGCCCCGCCATGTCCCCCAAAGGGCGCCAAGCGGGAATCACCGGCTCCGAACGACACTTATCAGAACATTGCGAACTCTTCAGACGCCGGGAACACTGCCCTGAGCCCTCGACTCACCCGTAACCTGTGGCGCGACCACATGGCCACACGAGAGCGAGGCAGCACCCCATGCCCCCCTTCGATGTCCCCGAGGGCGACCCCTTCGGCCCGCACAACCTCCCCTACGGCGTGTTCTCCCCGGCCGGCTCCACGGACCGGCGGGTCGGTGTCCGACTCGGCGACCACGTCCTGGACGCGGGCGCCGCAGCCGCAGCCCTCGGCTCCCCCTATGTCTCCGTACTGGCCCGCCCGACCCTCAACCCCCTTCTCGCCGCGGGCCGCACGGCCTGGTCCGACATCCGACGCGCCCTCACGGCCTGGGTCACCGTCCCGTCCCACCAGGACACCGTCGCACCTCTCCTCCACCCTCTCTCCGCGGTGACGCTGCACCTTCCCTTCGAGGTCGCGGACTACGTCGACTTCTACGCATCCGAGAACCACGCCCGGAACGTCGGCCAGATCTTCCGCCCCGACGCCGCGGACTCCCTGACCCCCAACTGGAAGCACCTGCCGATCGGTTACCACGGCCGCTCGGGCACGGTCGTGGTCTCCGGCACGGACGTCGTACGACCGTCAGGCCAGCGCAAGGCCCCCACCGACCCGGTCCCGCTCTTCGGCCCGTCGGTCCGCCTGGACATCGAGGCGGAGGTCGGCTTCGTGGTGGGCACACCGTCGTCCATGGGCAGCCCCGTGACCTTGTCCGCCTTCCGGGACCACGTCTTCGGCCTCTGCCTCCTGAACGACTGGTCCGCCCGCGACATCCAGGCATGGGAGTACGTCCCGCTGGGTCCGTTCCTCGGCAAGTCCTTCGCCACGTCCGTCTCGGCGTGGATCACGCCGCTGGACGCCCTGGAGGATGCCCGGATCGCCCCGCCTGCCCGCACCCACCCCCTGCTTCCCTACCTCGACGACGCCGAGGAGGAGCCCGGCGGCTACGACCTCCGTATCTCCGTCGCCGTGAACGGCCACACCATCTCCGAGCCCCCTTTCTCCACCATGTACTGGACGGCGGCACAACAACTCGCCCACATGACCGTCAACGGTGCCTCTCTGCGCACCGGCGACCTCTACGGCTCGGGCACGGTCAGCGGCCCGACCGAACGCGAGCGCGGCTCCCTCCTCGAACTCACCTGGAACGGCACCGCCCCCCTCGACCTCCCCGCCGGCAAGCGCACCTTCCTGGAGGACGACGACGAGGTCACCCTCACCGCCTGGGCCCCGGGTCCGAACGGCACCCGCGTAGGCCTGGGCGAGGTGAGGGGCAGAATCACTCCTGCGAGCTGAGCGAAGCGCCGGGGAGCGCCGGGGGCAGAGAACAGGGCGCGTGATCCGGCGCCGGCCGGCAGGGAACCGGCCCGCCCGGTCCCGCCCCACACTCCCCTCCCATATACCCCATACACCCTGTATGCGGGCTCCAGCCCTCTACATCCAGTCCTCGGGCTCGGGCTCCATCTCCATCTCGGGCCAGTCGTCCGGCCCCATCCGGTCCGGCCCCGGCCCGGATTTCGCGCCCTCGCCCTCACTGTCCGTGGAGCCGGGCGGGGTCCCCGCCCCGGACTCCGGCGCCCCGCCCAGGGCCGCGAGCGCCTTCAGCACGCCCTCCCCGTACGTGGCGAGCTTCTTCTCGCCCACTCCGCTGATCCCGCCCAGCTCGGCGACCGACTCGGGCCAGACGCTGACGATCTCCCTGAGCGTGGCGTCGTGGAAGATGACGTACGCCGGGACCCCCTGCTCACGGGCCTGCTCACCACGCCAGGTCCGCAGTGCCTCGAACGCCGGCTGCAGTTCCGTGGGCAACTCGGCCATCGCTGCCGCTGCCTTCGCCTTCCGCTCGCCCCGGCCGCTGCCACCGGCCGACCGCGCGGTCGCCGCCTTCTTCGGTTCCTTCCGCATCGGCACGTCCCGCTCGCGCCGCAGTACCGACCCGCTCTCCTCGGTCAGCACCAGCGTCCCGTACTCCCCCTCGACCGCGAGGAGCCCCTGCGCCAGCATCTGCCGTACGACCCCGCGCCATTCGCCCTCGGTCAGCTCCTCGCCGATGCCGAACACGGAGAGCTGGTCGTGGTCGAACTGGATCACCTTGGCGGTCCGCCGGCCCAGCAGGATGTCCACGATCTGCACCGCGCCGAACTTCTGCCGCCGCTCACGCTCCAGCCGCCACACTGTCGACAGCACCTTCTGCGCGGCGACCGTGCCGTCCCAGGTGTCCGGCGGCACCAGGCACGTGTCGCAGTTGCCGCAACCGCCCGGTTCCGGGTCCTGTCCGAAGTAGGCGAGCAGCTGACTGCGCCGGCACTGCACCGTCTCGCACAGTGCCAGCATCGCGTCCAGGTGCGCGGCGGACCGGCGCCGGTGCGCCTCGTCGCCCTCACTGCCCTGGATCATCTTGCGCTGCTGTATGACGTCGTTCAGTCCGTACGCCATCCAGGCCGTGGACGGCAGTCCGTCGCGCCCCGCACGGCCCGTCTCCTGGTAGTAGCCCTCGACGGACTTGGGCAGGTCGTAGTGGGCGACGAACCGGACATCGGGTTTGTCGATGCCCATCCCGAAGGCGATCGTCGCCACGACGACGAGACCGTCCTCCCGCAGGAAGCGCGACTGGTGCGCCGCACGCGTGCCCGCGTCCAGCCCCGCGTGGTACGGCACCGCCTGCACGCCGTTGGCGGACAGGAACTCGGCCGTGCGCTCCACGGAGTTGCGCGACAGGCAGTAGACGATGCCGGCGTCGCCCGCGTGCTCCTCCTTCAGGAAGGACAGCAACTGCTTCTTGGGGTCGGCCTTGGGCACGATCCGGTACTGGATGTTGGGCCGGTCGAAGCTCGCCACGAAGTGACGGGCGTCCGGCATGCCCAGCCGCTGGGTGATCTCCTGGTGTGTCGCGTGCGTGGCCGTCGCCGTGAGCGCGATCCGCGGGACGTCCGGCCATCGCTCGCCCAGCAGCGACAGCGCCAGGTAGTCGGGCCGGAAGTCGTGCCCCCACTGTGAGACGCAGTGCGCCTCGTCGATGGCGAAAACAGCGATCTTCCCGCGGGAGAGCAGGTCCAGGGACGACTCCAGCCGCAGCCGCTCCGGAGCCAGGTACAGGAGGTCCAGCTCACCGGCCAGGAACTCGGCCTCCACCACCCGCCGCTCGTCGAAGTCCTGCGTGGAGTTCATGAACCCGGCCCGCACACCGAGCGCCCGCAGCGCGTCCACCTGGTCCTGCATCAGCGCGATGAGCGGCGAGACGACGATCCCCGTACCCGGTCTGACCAGGGACGGAATCTGGTAGCAGAGCGACTTGCCGCCACCCGTCGGCATGAGGACGACGGCGTCGCCGCCCGCCACCACATGCTCGATGACGGCTGCCTGCTCGCCGCGGAAGGAGTCGTACCCGAAGACCCGGTGCAGCGTGGCCAGCGCCTCGCTGTCCACCGTCCCGACCGCTCCCGGACCCTCGCCGGCTTCCGTCATCACACCCGACCCGCCCATCACGCTCATCGCGCTCATCGTCGTGTCCCCCGTACGTCGCGCCTCGACCACTGCGTCCACCATAGGGGCCCGCACCGACAGCCCCGGAGTTATCCACAGGTCGCCCCGCCACACCTCCGTCCCATGGCACCGGCCCCTCCGCCGGACCGGGGGTGTTCAGCCCAATGGGCCCCTTCGCGTGGCGTCCCCGAAGGCCCTGGGACATGCTGCTCGGGCGGGACCAGGGGAGGCCCGCCCAACGGACCGGCGCCCCGCGCCTCTCGGACCGGCGCTCTTCGACGCGCCTCTCCCGCTCTAGGAGTCCCCCCATGTCCCGCCGCCAGCTCAACGTCACCGTCGCCCTCGCCACGACCGCCGCATCCCTCTCCCTGGCCATCGCCCCCGCGCACTCCGCGCCGGGCGACCCCGTCGACCCCACGGTCTGGACCGAGCTGGCCAAGACGCTCGAAGGCACGGCGAAGTACCAGTACGCGCCGTTCGCCGTCACGGACGGCTACGGGCCCGCCTTCTGCTCGACCCACCCCACCCTCGGCGGAACGGGCTTCCACTACATCAACGAGAAGCTCTACGGTTCACTCGACCCGGCGAAGCCGGCCGCTCTGCTGTACGAGGACAGGGCCGACGAGGACTGGATGGACGAGGTGTCCGACGCGAGCTGGGTCGAAGGCCTCGACGCGATGGACGGGGACGTTCCCGTTGCCGGCACCCCGAGCGCCACCGAGTCGCGCAGGCTCGTCGCCGCGGAGTGGATCGTGGTGGACAAGGACCAGGATCTGGCGACCGACGACGACCGTCCCAGCATGTTCGGTGTCCCCTTCGACGGTCCGATGCTCGGCCACGAGCCCGGCATGCCGATCCACTACGCCCTGCACGCCTGGGTCTGGAAGCAGAACCCCAGCGGCACGTTCGCCCGCTGGAACCCCACGGTGACGTGTGCGACGCCGTGAACACGCGCCGGGCCCCGGTCCCACAAGGAGACCGGGGCCCGGCGCGATCCGTGAAACTCACCGCTCAGCGCACGAAGACGCCCGCCTGGTTCGCCAGGTCGAGGAAGTACTGCGGCGCCACACCCAGTACCACGGTGACCGCCACCCCCACCCCGATCGCCGTCATGGTCAGCGGCGACGGCACGGCGACGGTGGGTCCGTCGGGCCGGGGCTCGCTGAAGAACATCAGGACGATCACCCGGATGTAGAAGAACGCGGCGATCGCCGACGAGATCACACCGACCACGACCAGCGTCCCCGCGCCGCCCTCGGCCGCCGCCTTGAACACGGCGAACTTCCCGGCGAACCCGGAGGTCAGCGGAATTCCGGCGAAGGCCAGCAGGAACACCGCGAAGACGGCGGCCACCAGCGGCGAACGGCGCCCCAGCCCCGCCCACTTGGACAGGTGGGTCGCCTCGCCCCCGGCGTCCCGCACCAGGGTGACCACCGCGAACGCCCCGATCGTCACGAACGAGTACGCGCCCAGATAGAACAGAACCGACGAAACCCCGTCCGGTGTCATCGCGATGACACCCGCGAGGATGAACCCGGCGTGCGCGATGGACGAGTACGCCAGCAGCCGCTTGATGTCGGTCTGGGTGATCGCGACGACCGCGCCGCCCAGCATGGTGACAACGGCGATGCCCATCATGACCGGCCGCCAGTCCCAGCGCAGACCCGGCAGCACGACGTACAGCAGTCGCAGCAGCGCGCCGAACGCCGCCACCTTCGTCGCCGCCGCCATGAAGCCCGTCACCGGGGTGGGCGCGCCCTGGTACACGTCCGGTGTCCACATGTGGAACGGAACGGCGCCCACCTTGAAGAGCAGGCCCATGACGATCATCGCGGCACCGATGAGCAGCAGCACGTCGTTGCCCATGGTGTCGGCGAGTGCCGGGTTGACGTCCTTGACGGTGCCGTCGACGACCTGGGCGATCGTTCCGTACGACACCGAGCCCGCGTAGCCGTACAGCAGGGCGATGCCGAACAGGGTGAACGCGGAGGCGAAGGCTCCGAGCAGGAAGTACTTGACCGCGGCCTCCTGCGACATGAGCCGCTTGCGGCGGGCCAGGGCGCACAGCAGGTACAGCGGGAGCGAGAAGACTTCCAGGGCCACGAACAGGGTCAGCAGGTCGTTGGCCGAGGGGAAGATCAGCATGCCGCCGATCGCGAACAGCAGCAGCGGGAACACCTCGGTGGTGGTGAACCCGGCTTTCACCGCGGCCTGTTCGCTGTCGCTGCCCGGCACGGACGCCGCCTGCGCGGCGAACGAGTCGACGCGGTTGCCGTGGGCCTCGGGGTCGAGGCGCCGTTCGGCGAAGGTGAACAGTCCGACGAGTCCCGCGAGCAGGATCGTGCCCTGCAGGAACAGTGCGGGCCCGTCGACGGCGATCGCGCCCATGGCCGCGATGCCGGCCTTGGTGGTGCCGTACCCGCTCGTCGCGAGCCCCACGACCGCGGCGAACGCGGCGGTGAGAGCGACGACAGAAACGAACATTTGTACGTAGTAGCGGGATTTGCGGGGCACGAACGCCTCGACCAGGATCCCGACGATCGCCGCGCCGATGACGATCAGGGTGGGCGACAATTGCCCGTATTCGATCTTCGGCGCGTCGATCTTGGAGATCGGGTCGGCCGCCGTTGTCCACAGGCTGTGGACGGCTGATGCGCTCACTTGGCCGCCTCCACCTCGGGCTGGGGGTCCTTCTTCTGGACGTCGGACATGGTCTGCTTGACCGCCGGGTTGACGATGTCCGTCAAGGGCTTCGGGTAGACACCCAGGAAGATCAGCAGCACGATCAGCGGCGTCACCACCACGAGCTCACGCACCCTGAGGTCCGGCATCTCGGCGACCTCCGGCTTCACCGGGCCCGTCATCGTCCTCTGGTAGAGGACGAGAACGTAGAGCGCGGCGAGGACGATGCCGAAGGTGGCGATGATGCCGACCACCGGGTAGCGCGCGTACGTGCCCACCAGGACCAGGAACTCGCTCACGAAGGGCGCGAGGCCCGGGAGCGACAGGGTCGCGAGCCCACCGATCAGGAACGTGCCGGCGAGCACCGGGGCAACCTTTTGGACGCCTCCGTAGTCGGCGATGAGCCGCGAGCCGCGCCGCGAGATCAGGAAGCCGGCCACCAGCATCAGCGCGGCCGTCGAGATCCCGTGGTTGACCATGTACAGCGTCGCGCCCGACTGGCCCTGGCTGGTCATCGCGAAGATGCCCAGGATGATGAACCCGAAGTGCGAGATCGACGCGTACGCGACCAGCCGCTTGATGTCCCGCTGGCCGACCGCGAGCAGCGCCCCGTAGATGATGCTGATCAGCGCCAGTACGAGGATGACGGGCGTCGCCCACTTGGACGCCTCCGGGAACAGCTGGAGGCAGAAGCGGAGCATCGCGAAGGTGCCCACCTTGTCGACGACCGCCGTGATCAGCACGGCGACCGGCGTGGTGGCCTCCCCCATGGCGTTGGGCAGCCAGGTGTGCAGCGGCCACAGGGGCGCCTTCACCGCGAAGGCGAAGAAGAAGCCCAGGAACAGCCAGCGTTCGGTGTTCGTCGCCATGTCCAGCGAACCGTTGGCCCGCGCCTCGGCGATCTCCGTGAGCGAGAAGTTCCCCGCCACCACGTAGAGGCCGATCACGGCCGCCAGCATGATCAGACCGCCGACGAGGTTGTAGAGGAGGAACTTCACGGCGGCGTACGAGCGTTGAGTGGACGCCGTTTCCTCACCGTGCTCGTGGGCTCGGTCCCCGAAGCCGCCGATGAGGAAGTACATCGGGATGAGCATGGCTTCGAAGAAGATGTAGAAGAGGAAGACGTCGGTGGCCTCGAAGGAGATGATCACCATCGCCTCGACGGCCAGGATCAGCGCGAAGAAGCCCTGGGTGGGCCGCCACCGCGTGTTTCCGGTCTCCAGGGGGTCGGCGTCGTGCCAGCCGGCCAGGATCACGAACGGGATCAGCAGCGCGGTCAGTGCGATGAGCGCGACGGCGATGCCGTCCACGCCCAGTTCGTAGCGCACCCCGAAGTCCGCGATCCAGGCGCGGGATTCGGTGAGCTGGTAGCGGTCGCCTGCCGGGTCGAAGCGCACCAGGACGATCGCGGCGAGCACCAGTGTGGCGAGCGAGACGATCAGCGCCAGCCACTTGGCCATGGTGCGCCGCGCGGCCGGTACGGCCGCCGTGGCGATCGCCCCGAGGGCGGGAAGTGCCGCCGTCGCTGTCAGGAGGGGAAAGGACATCGGTATCAGACCGCCCTCATCAGCAGGGTCGCGGCGATGAGGATCGCCACACCGCCGAACATCGAGACCGCGTACGAGCGGGCATAGCCGTTCTGCAGCTTGCGGAGGCGCCCGGAGAGGCCGCCCATGGAGGCCGCCGTACCGTTGACGACCCCGTCCACCAGGGTGTGGTCGACGTACACCAGCGAGCGGGTGAGGTGCTCGCCGCCGCGTACGAGGACGACGTGGTTGAAGTCGTCCTGGAGGAGGTCGCGCCGGGCGGCCCGGGTGAGCAGCGACCCGCGCGGAGCGACCACCGGCATCGGACGGCGCCCGTACTGGACGTACGCGGTGCCGGCGCCGATGACGAGCACGACCATCGTGGCCAGCGTGACCGTGAGGGCGCTGACCGGCGGGTGTCCGTGCGCGTGTTCGGTGACGGGCTCCAGCCAGTGCAGGAAGCGGTCGCCGATGGCGAAGATCCCGCCCGCGAAGACCGACCCGAAGGCGAGCACGATCATGGGGATCGTCATGGACCTCGGGGACTCGTGCGGATGCGGCTCGTTGCCGTTCTCGTCGGGCTGCCAGCGCTTCTCGCCGAAGAACGTCATCAGCATCACGCGCGTCATGTAGTACGCGGTGATGGCCGCGCCGAGCAGAGCGACGCCCCCGAGGATCCAGCCCTCGGTGCCGCCCTTGGCGAACGCCGCCTCGATGATCTTGTCCTTGGAGAAGAAGCCGGACAGACCCGGGAACCCGATGATGGCGAGGTAGCCGAGGCCGAAGGTCACGAAGGTGACGGGCATGTACGTGCGAAGGCCGCCGTACTTGCGCATGTCGACCTCGTCGTTCATGCCGTGCATGACCGAGCCGGCGCCGAGGAACAGTCCGGCCTTGAAGAAGCCGTGGGTCACCAGGTGCATGATCGCGAAGACGTATCCGATGGGGCCGAGGCCGGCCGCGAGGATCATGTAGCCGATCTGCGACATGGTCGAGCCGGCCAGCGCCTTCTTGATGTCGTCCTTCGCGCAACCGACGATCGCACCGAAGAGGAGCGTCACGGCGCCGACGACGGTGACCACCAACTGGGCGTCGGGCGCCGCGTTGAAGATCTCCCCGGAGCGGACGATCAGGTACACGCCGGCGGTCACCATCGTCGCCGCGTGGATGAGGGCCGAGACCGGGGTCGGGCCCTCCATCGCGTCCCCGAGCCAGGACTGCAGCGGCACCTGGGCGGACTTGCCGCAGGCCGCGAGCAGCAGCATCAGGGCGATGGCGGTGAGCTTGCCCTCACTCGTCTCGCCGGTGGCTTCGAGGACCGGCCCGAAGGCGAAGGTCCCGAAGGTGGTGAACATCAGCATGATGGCGATCGACAGGCCCATGTCGCCGACGCGGTTGACCAGGAAGGCCTTCTTCGCGGCGGTCGCGGCACTGGGCTTGTGCTGCCAGAAGCCGATCAGCAGGTACGAGGCGAGGCCCACGCCCTCCCAGCCGACGTACAGCAGAAGGTAGTTGTCGGCGAGGACGAGCATCAGCATCGCCGCGAGGAACAGGTTCAGATAGCCGAAGAAACGGCGGCGCCGCTCGTCGTGCTCCATGTACCCGATCGAGTACACGTGGATCAGCGAGCCGACACCGGAGATCAGCAGGACGAACGTCATCGACAGCTGGTCGAGCTGGAAGGCGACGTCGGCCTGGAAGCCCTCGACGGGGATCCAGCTGAACAGGTGCTGCATCAGGGCGCGGTGCTCGGCGTCCTTGCCCAGCATGTCGACGAAGAGGACCACGCCGATCACGAAGGAGCAGGCGGCCAGCGCCGTGCCGATCCAGTGGCCGACGGCGTCCAGCCGCCGGCCGCCGCACAGCAGTACGACCGCTCCGAGCAGAGGCGCCGCCACCAGCAGCGCAATCAGATTCTCCACGATTCAGCGACCCCTTACAGCTTCATCAGGCTGGCGTCGTCGACCGAGGCCGAGTGGCGGGAACGGAACAGGGACACGATGATCGCGAGCCCGACGACGACCTCCGCGGCGGCGACGACCATCGTGAAGAAGGCGATGACCTGGCCGTCGAGATTGCCGTGCATCCGGGAGAAGGTGACGAACGCGAGGTTGCAGGCGTTGAGCATCAGCTCGACGCACATGAAGACGACGATCGCGTTGCGCCTGATCAGGACGCCGGTGGCGCCGATCGTGAACAACAGGGCGGCGAGATAGAGGTAGTTGACCGGGTTCACTTCGACGCCTCCCCACGGTTCGAGCCCTTGCCCGGGCCGCTGTTGGTGCGCTCCAGGCGGTCCTCAGCGCGCTGCTCCAGAGCCTTGAGGTCGCTGATGGCCTCGGCGGACACATCACGGATCTGGCCGCGCTGACGCAGTGTCTGCATGACCGACAGCTCGGCCGGGGTGCCGTCGGGCAGCAGACCAGCGACGTCCACCGCGTTGTGCCGGGCGTACACACCCGGGGCGGGCAGCGGCGGCAGGTGCTTGCCCCGCACACGCTCTTCGGACATCTCGCGCTGGGTCTTGGCACGCTCGGTGCGCTCGCGGTGCGTGAGCACCATGGCGCCGACGGCGGCCGTGATCAGCAGGGCGCCGGTGATCTCGAAGGCGAACACGTACTTCGTGAAGATGAGGGCGGCCAGGCCCTCCACGTTGCCGTTCGCGTTGGCCTGGCCGAGGCCGGTGAACTCCTTCAGGGAGGCGTTCCCGACGCCCGCGGCCAGGAGGATGCCGAAGCCGAGCCCGCACAGCAGGGCCAGCCAGCGCTGGCCCTTGATGGTCTCCTTGAGGGAGTCCGCGGCGGTGACACCGACGAGCATGACCACGAAGAGGAACAGCATCATGATCGCGCCGGTGTAGACGACGATCTGGACGACGCCCAGGAAGTAGGCCCCGTTGGCCAGGTAGAACACCGCAAGGATGATCATGGTTCCGGCGAGACAGAGCGCGCTGTGCACGGCCCGCCTCATGAAGACGGTGCACAGGGCCCCGGCCACGGCGACCGTACCGAGCACCCAGAACTGGAACGCCTCACCCGTGGAGGTGCCAGCAGAAAGAGTGGCTGCGGCGGCGAGCTGCGCGCTCATGCTCCCACCCCCTCTTCTTCCGGCTTCTCGCCCTTGGAGACGGCTACCTGACGCACCGTGCCGGGCGCGGCCTCGGTGACCAGCCCCCGGTAGTAGTCCTGTTCGTCGGTGCCCGGGAAGATCGAGTGGGGCGAGTCGACCATGCCCTCGTCGAGTCCGGCGAGGAGCTGTTCCTTGGTGTAGATGAGGTTGGCGCGGCTGCTGTCGGCCAGCTCGAACTCGTTCGTCATCGTCAACGCGCGCGTGGGGCACGCCTCGATGCACAGCCCGCACAGGATGCAGCGGGCGTAGTTGATCTGGTAGACCGCGCCGTACCGCTCACCCGGCGAGTAGCGCTCCTCGTCGGTGTTGTCGGCGCCCTCCACATAGATGGCGTCCGCGGGGCAGGCCCAGGCGCACAGTTCGCAGCCGACGCACTTCTCCAGGCCGTCCGGATGGCGGTTGAGCTGGTGCCGTCCGTGGAACCGGGGAGCGGTGGTCTTCTGCTGCTCCGGGTACTGCTCGGTCAGCCGCTTCTTGAACATGGCCTTGAAGGTCACGCCGAAGCCGGCCACGGGGTTCTGGAAGCCGGGCTTCGTCTGCCCGGTCTCCTTTGGCTCCTCAGCCATCGGACGCCTCCTTTCCATCCAGAGATCCGTCACTGCCAGTATCCGGTCCACCACTGACAATCAACTCGCGCTCTCCCCCACGCTCGAATTCGCTCGCGCGGGGGGACCCCCATCGCGGGCGCCTGCGTGGCACCGCCGGCGCCTCCTGTCCCGGCAGTGGCGGTACGGGGAATCCGCCCGCCATCGGGTCGAAGGCGACGGGCTCGGTGGTGGCCGTCTGCTCCGCCTTGCCCCGCTCGCGGAAGATGTCGACCAGGAAGGAGAGCAGCAACAGGGCGAGGACACCGCCGCCGACGTAGAGGGCGATGTCGGCGAAGTCGTAGTTCTCGTTGCGCAGGGTCCGTACGGTCGCGACGAGCATCAGCCAGGCCAGCGAGACCGGGATGAGGACCTTCCAGCCGAGCTTCATCAGCTGGTCGTAGCGCACGCGCGGCAGGGTGCCGCGCAGCCAGATGAAGAAGAACAGCAGCAGCTGCACCTTCACCACGAACCAGAGCATCGGCCACCAGCCGTGGTTGGCGCCCTCCCAGAAGGTGCTGATGGGGTAGGGGGCCCGCCAGCCGCCCAGGAAGAGCGTCACCGACACGGCCGAGACGGTCACCATGTTGACGTACTCGGCGAGCATGAACAGCGCGAACTTGATGGACGAGTACTCGGTGTTGAAGCCGCCGACCAGGTCGCCCTCGGACTCCGGCATGTCGAAGGGGGCGCGGTTGGTCTCGCCGATCATCGTCACGACGTAGATGAGGAAGGAGACCGGCAGCAGGACGATGTACCAGCGGTCGTGCTGCTGTTCGACGATGGTCGAGGTCGACATCGAACCGGAGTAGAGGAACACCGAGGCGAAGGCGGCACCCATGGCGATCTCGTACGAGATCATCTGCGCGCAGGACCGCAGACCGCCCAGCAGGGGGTAGGTGGATCCGGAACTCCAGCCCGCGAGCACGATGCCGTAGATGCCGACCGAGGCGACCGCGAGGATGTAGAGCATCGCGATCGGCAGGTCGGTGAGCTGCATCGTCGTACGGGTGCCGAAGATCGAGACCTCGTTGCCGGCCGGTCCGAACGGGATGACGGCGATCGCCATGAAGGCCGGAATGGCCGCGATGACCGGCGCGAGGACGTAGACCACCTTGTCCGCGCGCTTGACGATCAGGTCTTCCTTGAGCATCAGTTTCACGCCGTCGGCGAGCGACTGGAGCATGCCCCAGGGGCCGTGCCGGTTGGGGCCGATGCGCAGCTGCATCCAGGCGACGACCTTGCGCTCCCACACGATGGAGAACAGCACGGTGATCATCAGGAAGGCGAAACAGAAGACCGCCTTGACGACGACCAGCCACCAGGGGTCGGTGCCGAACAGGGACAGGTCTTCAGCGGCGAGGTACGGGCTCATGCCTCCACCTCCTTGGGGGCGTCGGAGGCGAGGGTCGCCGGGCCGATGCGGACGAGTGCGCCGGGCAGCGCCCCGGTGTCGGAGGCGACGCCGCCTCCGGTGGAGTTCAGCGGCAGCCAGACCACGCGGTCGGGCATCTCGGTGACCATGAGGGGCAGTTCGACCGTCCCGGTGGCACCGGTCACGGCGAGCAGATCGCCTTCCTTGACCCCGGCTTCGGCGGCCGTGGCGGCCGACACGCGCGCGTGTGCGGCGTGCCGCGTCCCGGCGAGCGCGTCGTCGCCCTCCTGGAGACGCCCCAGGTCGAGCAGCAGCCGGTGCCCGGCGAGCACCGCTTCCCCGGCGGCCGGACGCGGCAACTGGGCGCCGATCTCCAGCGGGTTGCTGGCCCGCGTCCCGTCCCAGGACCCGAGTCGGTCCAGCTCCTGCCGCGCGGTACGCAGATCCGGCAGCCCCAGGTGTACGTCCATGGCGTCGGCCAGCATCTGGAGCACGCGGGCGTCGGACGGGGCCAGGCGCCGGGTCATCTGGTCGGGCTTGAGCGCGGCCTCGAAGGGGCGGCCCCTGCCTTCCCAGTTGAGGAAGGTGCCCGCCTTCTCGGCGACCGCGGCGACCGGCAGTACGACGTCGGCGTGCTCGGTGACCTCGCTGGGCCGCAGTTCCAGCGACACCAGGAAGCCCACTTCGCGGAGGGCCGCACGCGCGCGTGCCGGATCGGGCAGGTCGGCGACCTCTACGCCGGCGACCACCAGTGCCTGCAACTCGCCCCCGGCGGCGGCCTCGACGATCTGGCCGGTGTCGCGGCCGAAGCGGTGCGGAAGCTCAGCTACACCCCAGGCGGCAGCGACCTCGTCCCGCGCGCGCGGGTCGGTCGCCGGACGGCCACCCGGCAGCAGTGACGGCAGCGCGCCGGCCTCGACGGCACCGCGCTCCCCCGCCCTGCGCGGGATCCACACCAGCTGGGCGCCGGTCGTGGACGCGGCCCGAACGGCGGCGGTGAGGCCGCCTGCAACAGCGGCCAGGCGCTCTCCCACGACGATCACCGCACCCTCGGTGCGCAGCGCCTCGGCGGCTGTCACCCCGCTCTCCTCCAGCCCGAACCCGCTGCCGAGCGCGTCCAGCCACTCGGTCTCGGTGCCGGGGGCGGCGGGCAGCAGCGTGCCCCCGGCCTTCTCCAGACCGCGCGTCATGTGCGTGGCGAGCGAGAAGACCTTCTGTCCGTGTCCCCGCCAGGCCTTGCGCAGCCGCAGGAAGACGCCGGGCGCCTCCTCCTCGGACTCGAACCCGACCAGCAGGACCGCGGGCGCCTGCTCCAGGGATGTGTACGTGACACCCGTACCGTCGAGGTCGCGTCCGCGTCCGCCGACCCGGGCGGCCAGGAAGTCGGCCTCCTCGGCGCTGTGCACGCGCGCGCGGAAGTCGATGTCGTTGGTGTCGAGGGCCACGCGCGCGAACTTGCTGTACGCGTAGGCGTCCTCGACGGTGAGCCGGCCGCCGGTGAGAACGCCCGTACGGCTGCGGGCCGCGAGGAGTCCCTGTGCCGCCGCCTCCAGCGCCTCGGGCCAGGAGGCGGTCTCCAGGACGCCGTCGGCGTTGCGCACCAGGGGCGTCCGGAGCCGGTCGGGCTTCTGCGCGTACCGGAAGCCGAAGCGTCCCTTGTCGCAGATCCACTCCTCGTTGACCTCGGCGTCGGGGGCGGCCAGGCGCCGCATGACCTTGCCGCGCCGGTGGTCGGTGCGGGTGGCGCAGCCGCCGGAGCAGTGCTCGCACACCGAGGGCGAGGAGACGAGGTCGAAGGGGCGGGAGCGGAAGCGATACGCCGCCGAGGTCAGCGCGCCGACCGGGCAGATCTGGATCGTGTTCCCGGAGAAGTACGACTCGAAGGGGTCGCCCTCGCCGGTGCCGACCTGCTGGAGCGCGCCGCGCTCGATCAGCTCGATCATCGGGTCGCCCGCGATCTGGTTGGAGAAGCGGGTGCAGCGGGCGCACAGCACGCACCGCTCGCGGTCGAGCAGCACCTGCGTGGAGATCGGCACAGGCTTCTCGTAGGTCCGCTTCCTGCCCTCGAAGCGGGACTCGGCCTGGCCGTGCGACATGGCCTGGTTCTGCAGGGGGCACTCGCCGCCCTTGTCGCAGACCGGGCAGTCGAGCGGGTGGTTGATGAGGAGCAGCTCCATCACACCGTGCTGGGCCTTCTCGGCCACGGGCGAGGTGAGGTGAGTCTTGACGACCATCCCGTCCGTACAGGTGATCGTGCAGGACGCCATGGGCTTGCGCTGGCCCTCGACCTCGACGATGCACTGGCGGCAGGCGCCGGCCGGGTCGAGGAGGGGGTGGTCGCAGAAGCGCGGGATCTCGATGCCGAGCTGTTCGGCGGCTCGGATCACCAGGGTGCCCTTGGGCACGCTGATGTCGATGCCGTCGATCTTCAGCGAGACGAGATCTTCCGGCGGGACCGCCGCGTCGCCTCCTCCGGAGGCAGCGCTCGTGGTCACCGTCATGCGTTCACCTCCGTGCGGTCGGCCCAGGCCGTGGACTTGGCCGGGTCGAAGGGGCAGCCCCGGCCCGTGATGTGGTCCTCGTACTCCTCGCGGAAGTACTTGAGGGAGGAGAAGATCGGCGAGGCGGCGCCGTCACCGAGGGCGCAGAACGACTTGCCGTTGATGTTGTCGGCGATGTCGTTCAGCTTGTCGAGGTCGGACATGACGCCCTTGCCGGCCTCGATGTCGCGCAGCAACTGCACGAGCCAGTACGTCCCTTCGCGGCAGGGCGTGCACTTGCCGCAGGACTCGTGGGCGTAGAACTCGGTCCAGCGGGTGACCGCCCGCACGACGCAGGTCGTCTCGTCGAAGCACTGGAGTGCTTTTGTGCCGAGCATGGAACCCGCGGCGCCCACTCCTTCGTAGTCAAGAGGGACGTCGAGGTGCTCGTCGGTGAACATCGGTGTCGAGGAGCCGCCCGGTGTCCAGAACTTCAGCCGGTGGCCGGAGCGCATCCCGCCGCTCATGTCGAGGAGTTGGCGGAGCGTGATGCCGAGCGGGGCCTCGTACTGGCCCGGATTGGTGACATGGCCGCTGAGTGAGTAGAGCGTGAAGCCCGGGGACTTCTCACTTCCCATCGACCGGAACCATTCTTTGCCCTTGTGCAGAATCGCGGGAACCGACGCGATCGACTCGACGTTATTTACAACAGTTGGGCAGGCATAGAGCCCTGCGACGGCAGGAAAGGGGGGACGGAGCCGCGGTTGACCCCGGCGGCCTTCGAGCGAGTCGAGCAGTGCGGTCTCTTCACCACAGATGTACGCGCCCGCGCCCGCGTGCACGGTGAGTTCGAGGTCGAGTCCGCTGCCGAGCGCGTCCTTGCCGAGGTAGCCCGCCGCGTAGGCCTCACGTACGGCCTCGTGCAACCGCCGCAGCACTGGCACGACTTCACCGCGCAGATAGATGAACGCATGCGAAGACCTGATGGCATAACACGCGATCACAATGCCCTCGATGAGGCTGTGCGGGTTCGCGAAGAGGAGCGGGATGTCCTTACAGGTTCCCGGCTCCGATTCGTCGGCGTTGACAACTAGATAGTGTGGTTTTCCATCGCCCTGAGGAATGAACTGCCATTTCATTCCTGTAGGGAATCCCGCACCGCCGCGGCCACGCAGACCGGACTCCTTGACGTATGCGATGAGGTCGTCCGGGGTCATGGCGAGGGCCTTGCGGAGTCCCTCGTACCCTTCGTGCCTCCGGTAGACGTCCAGGCTCCAGGACCGGTCCTCGTCCCAGAAGGCCGACAGCACGGGTGCGAGCAGCTTCTCGGGGCTGGTTTCTCCCCCACGCTCGAATTCGCTCGCGCGGGCGGTGCCCCCGTTCTCGGGTGCCAATGTCATCACTCCCCCTCCTCGGTGACGGGCCCCGCCGGGTGGGAGGGGTCGGAAGCCGCCGTGTCCTGCGGCGCGTCGTGCGAACTGAGGTGCTCGGCGGACGACGGGTCGTGCGGCGGCGTGCTCTTGGAGGCGCCACCCCTGGGGTGCACCACGCGCGCGGGGCTCTCGCCCTTGGCCAGCCTGAGCCCGATGAGCGAGGCAGGGCCCGCGCTGCCGCTCGCCTCGACGGCCCCGTCCCGGGTGTCGGGGAAGCCCGCCAGGATGCGGGCGGTGTCCTTGAACGTGCACAAGGGGGCACCGCGCGTGGGTTCGACCTGCACGCCCGCGCGGAGGTCGTCGACGAGGCGCTTGGCACTGGCCGGGGTCTGGTTGTCGAAGAACTCCCAGTTGACCATCACGACGGGTGCGAAGTCGCAGGCCGCGTTGCACTCGATGTGCTCCAGGGTGACCTTGCCGTCCTCGGTGGTGCCGCCGTTGGCGACGCCGAGGTGCTCCTGGAGGGTCTCGAAGATGGCGTCGCCGCCCAGCACCGCGCACAGGGTGTTCGTGCAGACGCCCACCTGGTAGTCGCCGGAGGGGCCCCGGCGGTACATGGAGTAGAAGGTGGCGACCGCGGTGACCTCGGCCGTGGTCAGGCCCAGCATGTCCGCGCAGAACCGCATCCCGGTGCGCGTGACATGGCCCTCCTCCGACTGCACGAGATGCAGCAACGGCAGGAGGGCGGACCGGGAGTCCGGGTAGCGGGCGATGACCTCGCGGGAGTCCGCTTCGAGCCGGGCTCGGACGTCGTCCGGGTAAGCGGGCGCGGGCAGTTGGGGCATTCCCAGGCTGACGCCCTCAGGGGTGGTGGTCACCGGTCGACGCCTCCCATCACGGGGTCGATGGACGCGACGGCGACGATGACGTCGGCGACCTGGCCGCCCTCGCACATCGCCGCCATGGCCTGCAGGTTGGTGAAGGACGGGTCCCGGAAGTGGACCCGGTAGGGCCGGGTGCCTCCGTCGGAGACGGCGTGCACCCCGAGTTCGCCCTTGGGTGACTCGACGGCCGCGTACGCCTGTCCCGGCGGGACGCGGAAACCCTCGGTCACCAGCTTGAAGTGGTGGATCAGGGCCTCCATGGAGGTGCCCATGATCTTCTTGATGTGGTCCAGGGAGTTCCCCAGGCCGTCCGGTCCCAGGGCGAGCTGGGCGGGCCAGGCGATCTTCTTGTCGGTGACCATGACCGGGCCGGGCTGGAGCCGGTCCAGGCACTGTTCGACGATCCGGAGCGACTGGCGCATCTCCTCCAGACGGATCAGGAAGCGGCCGTAGGAGTCGCAGGAGTCGGCGGTGGGGACGTCGAAGTCGAACGCCTCGTAGCCGCAGTACGGCTGGGACTTGCGCAGGTCGTGGGGGAGGCCGGTGGAGCGCAGGACCGGGCCGGTGGCGCCGAGGGCCATGCAGCCGGCCAGGTCGAGGTAACCGACGTCCTGCATACGGGCCTTGAAGATGGGGTTCCCGGTGGCGAGCTTGTCGTACTCGGGAAGGTTCTTCTTCATCTTCTTCACGAACTCGCGGATGTGGTCCACCGCGCCGGGCGGCAGGTCCTGGGCGAGTCCGCCGGGGCGGATGTACGCGTGGTTCATCCGCAGGCCCGTGATGAGCTCGTAGATGTCGAGAATCATTTCACGATCACGGAATCCGTAGATCATGATCGTGGTGGCGCCGAGTTCCATACCGCCGGTGGCGATGCACACGAGGTGCGAGGACAGCCGGTTGAGCTCCATGAGGAGCACGCGGATGAGGGTGGCGCGGTCGGGGATCTGGTCCTCGATGCCGAGGAGCTTCTCGACGGCGAGACAGTAGGCGGTCTCGTTGAAGAAGGACGTCAGATAGTCCATGCGCGTGACGAAGGTCGTGCCCTGCGTCCACGTGCGGAACTCGAGGTTCTTCTCGATGCCGGTGTGCAGATAGCCGATGCCGCAGCGGGCCTCGGTGACCGTCTCGCCGTCGATCTCCAGGATGAGGCGGAGCACACCGTGGGTGGACGGGTGCTGCGGACCCATGTTGACGACGATGCGCTCGTCGTCGGCACGGGCCGCGGACTGGACGACCTCGTCCCAGTCGCCACCGGTGACCGTGTAGACGGTGCCCTCGGTGGTCTCGCGCGGAGTTGCGTGCTGCGTGCTCATGAGTACGACCTCCGCTGGTCCGGAGCCGGGATCTGGGCGCCCTTGTACTCGACGGGGATGCCGCCGAGGGGATAGTCCTTGCGCTGCGGGTGGCCCGGCCAGTCGTCCGGCATCATGATCCGCGTCAGGGCCGGGTGACCGTCGAAGACGATCCCGAAGAAGTCGTACGTCTCGCGTTCGTGCCAGTCGTTCGTCGGATAGACGGAGACCAGGGACGGGACGTGCGGGTCGCTGTCCGGGGCGCTGACTTCGAGGCGGATCAGCCTGTTGTGGGTGATCGAGCGCAGGTGGTAGACGGCGTGCAGCTCGCGTCCCTTGTCCTGCGGGTAGTGGACTCCGCTCACTCCCGTGCAGAGTTCGAAGCGCAGGGCGGGGTCGTCGCGCAGGGTCTGGGCGACGCCGAGCAGGTACATGCGTTCGACGTGGAACGTCAGCTCGTCGCGGTCGACGACCGTCTTCTCGATGACGTTCTCCGGGACCAGCCCCTGTTCCTCCAGGGCGCCCTCGAGTTCGTCGGCGACCTCGTCGAACCAGCCGCCGTACGGCCGCGCCGAGGCTCCCGGGAGCCGGACGGAGCGGACCAGGCCGCCGTAACCGGAGGTGTCGCCACCGTTGTCGGCGCCGAACATTCCGCGCTGGACGCGGATCTCCTCGCCGCCGTCGCCGCGCTGGCCGGGGAGGTTGGAGGCGGCGAGGTCCTTCTCGGGGTTGACCCCCTCGGCAGGCCGCCTGTCCGCTCCGGTGCCGTTCGCGTCGCTCATCGCAGCAGCCCCTTCATCTCGATCGTGGGCAGTGCCTTGAGCGCGGCCTCCTCCGCCTCGCGGGCGGCTTCCTCGGCGTTCACGCCGAGCTTGGAGCTCTGGATCTTCTGGTGGAGCTTGAGAATCGCGTCGATCAGCATCTCGGGCCGTGGCGGGCAACCGGGCAGATAGATGTCGACCGGGACGATGTGGTCGACGCCCTGCACGATGGCGTAGTTGTTGAACATGCCGCCCGACGAGGCGCAGACCCCCATGGAGATCACCCACTTGGGGTTGGGCATCTGGTCGTAGACCTGCCGCAGCACCGGCGCCATCTTCTGGCTGACCCGGCCGGCCACGATCATCAGGTCCGCCTGCCGGGGTGAGCCGCGGAAGACCTCCATGCCGAAGCGCGCGAGGTCGTAGCGTCCTGCGCCGGTGGTCATCATCTCGATGGCGCAGCAGGCGAGTCCGAACGTGGCGGGGAAGACGGACGCCTTGCGCACCCAGCCCGCGGCCTGCTCGACGGTGGTCAGCAGGAATCCGCTCGGCAGTTTTTCTTCGAGTCCCATGTCTTAGAGGCCCCTCAGTCCCATTCCAGGCCGCCGCGCCGCCATACGTACGCGTACGCCACGAAGACGGTGAGCACGAAGAGCAACATCTCCACGAGCCCGAAAACACCCAGGGCGTCGAAGGTGACGGCCCAGGGGTAGAGGAAGACGATCTCGATGTCGAAGACGATGAAGAGCATCGCCGTCAGGTAGTACTTGATGGGGAATCGCCCACCGCCGGCCGGCGTGGGGGTCGGCTCGATCCCGCATTCATAAGCTTCGAGTTTGGCCCGGTTGTACCGCTTCGGGCCGATGATCGAAGCCATGATCACGGAGAAGATCGCAAAGCCTGCCCCGAGGGCTCCCAGTACGAGGATGGGCGCATACGCGTTCACCGCTCCTCGCTCCTCTCAGTCGGCACTGACTGCTGGCGATTGCATGGGGCCGGCGCCGCCCCGTCCGTCCGCGAACACCGCCCGTCCCGGCGAAGATCGCGAACATGTGAAGCAGGTCACAAGCCCAACTGCCCCGCATCCTATGCCCGGCGGTCTGTGATCTGCGACACGGGGTATTGCCGAACCTTTGTGATCTCCACCACCCAACGAAGGATCATGAAGTCGGATGAGCGGTGATCTTCACACGCGAAGCGTCCACGCCATCACCGGAGGTGACATCCCCTCCGGTTACTGCTGGTCACAGGCGGCGTCTCCATATCAAGAGACTTCCCTTGCATGCAAATTGGAGATGGGCAGGGCCGCTTGATAGTGGAGCGCGTTCACACCCCGGAGGGATGCATGCGGTCAATGTGGACGCACGAACGTGCGTGCACGCGTTCACGAGCGGCGGCGATCGATGATTTTCGCGCGGGACGCACCCCGAGTGGTGACCGTTCCGTGACCTGCACCACACCTGTGAAGGCCTGTGAAGATCGGGGGTTGGCCACGGACCGCAACCAATGGTAGGCAGCGGGCAATTGGGACGTACCGATGAAAGTGCGTGATCACAGGCATGATCACCCGTGTCCGCAATGCCCGTTACGGCGTCAATAAAGAGTGACGGACCGGGAATTTGTGGGCCCCATTGAACAACTGTGGCGCACCACACGTTTCTTGAAGGTATGGAGGAGTCGCTGGTACCGCTAGTACCCATGTCCCACACCGCTACCGCTCACATACGAAGCCACCGGAAGCCCCGGCGTGCCGGCAACTCGTCGCTGGCGATGCGTGCCGGAGTCGCCGGTGGCGTTCTCAGCACCCTGGCAGTGGCGGGTGCGTCCAGCGCGGCGAACGCCGCCGAGCCTGTGACGCAGACCATCGAACTGCCCACCCTCACGGCCGACCTGGCCACTCAGATCGCCGAGTCCGCGGACGCCACGCAGCTGGCCGCCGCGAACTACGAGCTCCAGGCCGAGCGTGACGCCGCAGCCGCCAAGGCGGCTCAGGAGGCCAGGAAGGACCTCGCGGAGGCGAAGGAGAAGGCGGAGGCCAAGAAGAAGGCAGAGGCCGCCCGCAAGGCCGCTGCGGAGGCCGCTGTCTCCCGCTCCGCCGAGCGTGCCACGCTCGCTGCCTCCACCTCCACCTCCGTCTCCAGCTCGGAGACGACGCAGGTGGCCGCTCCCGCGAGCGGCAGTGTCGCGACCGTCATCGCCTTCCTCAACGCGCAGTTGGGCGACGCCTACGTCATGGGCGCCACGGGCCCCAACGCGTGGGACTGCTCCTCGCTGGTCCAGGCCGCGTTCAAGCAGGTCGGCGTGGATCTCCCCCGGGTCTCGCAGGACCAGTCGATGCAGGGCACCGAGGTCTCCCTGTCGAACCTCCAGGTCGGGGACATCCTGTACTGGGGTGCGAAGGGTTCGGCGTACCACGTGGGGGTCTACGTGGGGAACGGCCAGTACCTGGACGCGGCCAACCCGTCCAAGGGTGTTGTCGTCCAGGATCTGTCCGGGTACCCGGCGTCGGGTGCGGTACGCGTGCTCTGAGCGGGCGGTTGAGGATTCACCTGTGAGGGTCGTTGCCGCTGGTGGGCAACGACCCTCGACCCGTAGCCTGTTGTCCGACATGTCGGACAACCCGTCAACCCGGTACTGGAGCCGCCCGACGTCGGTGGCCCGCGCCTCTTTGACGAGAGCGAGGGCTGCCTGCCTGTCCGTGCCGGGGGCCGTGGTGGACGTATCAACGCCCTGATCGTGGCCCTGATCGTGGCGTCGCGCGCGGGCTCGATCAGGGCGGGAACGCTCTTGCGGTCGAGGGACGGGGTACTTCGCCCGGTGGCTGGAGCACGGGACCGACCAGGTGAACGGCGTGTGTATCCGGACCGGCTCTCGAAGCGGGCCCGGCAGGACGCGCTGCGGCAGGCGGCGCGCCGGCCAACGGGTTCCTCAGGTACCGGTGGCGGCCCGCCCCGAGGCGGTGTTCGCACGACGGGCCGTCGAGCAGGAGGCACTCACCTCCTGCCGACAGGGCCTCCGCCGATCACGCCTTCGGGGCCACCTTGCTCAGGCCGTTGATGATCCGGTCCATCGCGTCGCCACCCGTCGGGTCGGTCAGGTTGGCCAGCATCTTCAGGGTGAACTTCATCAACAAGGGGTGGGTCAGGCCGCGTTCGGCCGCGATCTTCATGACCTTCGGGTTGCCGATGAGCTTCACGAAGGCGCGGCCCAGCGTGTAGTAGCCGCCGTAGGTGTCCTTGAGCACGCGCGGGTAGCGCTGGAGCGCGATCTCCCGCTGGGCCGGTGTGGCCCGGGCGTGGGCCTGGACGATGACGTCGGCGGCGATCTGGCCGGATTCCATGGCGTAGGCGATGCCCTCGCCGTTGAAGGGGTTCACCAGGCCGCCGGCGTCGCCGACGAGCAGCAGGCCCTTCGTGTAGTGGGGCTGCCGGTTGAAGGCCATGGGGAGGGCGGCGCCACGGATCGGGCCGGTCATGTTGTCGGGGGTGTAGCCCCAGTCCTCCGGCATCGACGCGCACCAGGCCTTCAGTACCTCGCGCCAGTCCAGTTCCTTGAAGGAGTCCGAGGTGTTGAGCACGCCGAGGCCGACGTTGGACGTACCGTCGCCCATCCCGAAGATCCAGCCGTAGCCGGGGAGCAGGCGGTCCTCGGCCCCCCGCCGGTCCCAGAGTTCCAGCCAGGACTCCAGGTAGTCGTCCTCGTGGCGCGGAGACGTGAAGTAGGTGCGGACCGCGACGCCCATCGGGCGGTCCTCGCGGCGGTGCAGGCCCATCGCCAGGGACAGGCGGGTGGAGTTGCCGTCGGCCGCGACCACCAGCGGGGCGTGGAAGGTGACCTCCCGCTTGTCCTCACCGAGTTTCGCGTGCACGCCGGTGATGCGGCCGGTGCGGTCGTCGGTGATCGGGGCGCCGACGTTGCAGCGTTCGTACAGTCGCGCGCCCGCCTTCTGGGCCTGGCGGGCGAGCTGTTCGTCGAAGTCGTCGCGCTTGCGGACGAGGCCGTAGTCGGGGAAGGAGGCGAGTTCCGGCCAGTCGAGCTGGAGGCGGACGCCGCCGCCGATGATGCGGAGGCCCTTGTTCCGCAGCCAGCCGGCCTCCTCGGAGATGTCGATGCCCATCGCGACGAGCTGCTTGGTCGCCCGGGGCGTGAGGCCGTCGCCGCAGACCTTTTCGCGCGGGAAGCTGGTCTTCTCCAGCAGCAGTACGTCGAGTCCGGCCTTCGCCAGGTAGTAGGCGGTGGTGGAACCGGCTGGCCCGGCCCCGACGACGATCACATCGGCGGTGTTTTCGGAGAGGGGCTCGGTCACGACGGGTTCTCCCCAAGACTCTCAAATCTGCGTGCCGACCGGCACTGGACATGGGCAGTCTATTCAGCAGTACTGATCACCCGGCTGAAGGGCTGCCCAGTGAACCGAGCGCTCCCCGTAGTACGCCTGCGTGTTCCCACCGACGAGGACGCATTCGCCTGGCACCGGGTCTTCGACGACCCCGATGTCATGGCGTTCCACGGGGGCAGGTCGGCGGAACTGTCCGTCTACGAGGAACTCACCGCCCGCCAGCGCCGGCACGACGCCGAGTACGGGTTCTGCCTGTGGACCATGCTCGACGAGTCGGACCAGGTCATCGGATTCACGGGCGCCCAGCCGTGGCCACAGGACTGGGGTCCCAAGGGCGAGATCGAGATCGGCTGGCGGCTCGGGCGGGCCTACTGGGGACAGGGATACGCCACGGCGGCGGCCGGGTTGACCCTGGAGCGGGTGCGCGCGGCGGGTGTGTCCAGCGTGGTCGCGATGGTCAACGCCCGCAACGAGCGGTCCATCGCGGTCACCCGACGGCTGGGCATGCGGCTCACCGACGTCTTCACGACTCCGACGCTGAAGCAGGAAGGGCACTGTTATCGGCTTGATCTGTCACCAGTTTGATCTGTGTCCACCTTGATCTGCGACCACAACTGATTACAGACGGTAGCAATTTGGCGCAGAAAAACACTTAGCGCTTCCGGGCGGTGCGTGGCCGGGGTTACTCTGCCCGTACCGCTGGGGGTGACGTCTGTGCACAGAACACCCAACACGCCCGAAGTGCGCGTACCGAAACTCGTCGGCCTGATGGCCATGGACGCGCGCGAGAGGGCCAGAGCACACGGGGTGCTCCTCGGCGCGCCCGACCGGCCCGAATTCCAGCTCAGCGTCGTCGACTACGTCGTACGGCAGTATCCGCCGCCCGGCGTCGCGATACCGCGCGGTGCCGTCGTCACCGTGTGGTTCGACTTCGGGGAGGGCGAGGGCGGCGGGGGCGCGGGGGTGCGCGAGCCGCGCGTACCGAAACCGCCCCGGGGCGGGCTGGAACGCGAACTGGACCGGCCCGGGGACGCGTTCGAGGTGACCAGGTAATCAGGTGACCGACCGGGAAGGAAAAGGGAACGGGAGAACAGCGGAGGACGGAAACAGGGAGAGGACCGCGACGGCTACGGCTACGGCTGCTTGAAGCCTCGGTGCAGGGCCACGACGCCGCCCGTCAGGTTGCGCCAAGCCGTCTTCGACCAGCCCGCGTCACGCAGCAGGTCGGCCAGGGCCGGCTGGTCGGGCCAGGCGCGGATGGACTCGGCGAGGTAGACGTACGCGTCGGGGTTCGAGGAGACCGCGCGGGCGACCGGGGGCAGGGCGCGCATCAGGTACTCGGTGTACACCGTGCGGAAGGGCGCCCAGGTCGGGTGGGAGAACTCGCAGATCACGACCCGTCCGCCGGGGCGCGTGACCCGGTACAGCTCGCGCAGCGCCGCGCCCGTGTCCTGGACGTTGCGCAGCCCGAAGGAGATCGTCACCGCGTCGAAGGTGTCGTCCTTGAAGGGCAACCTGGTGGCGTCGCCCGCTGTGAAGGGCAGCCAGGGGTGGTTCCGCTTGCCGACCCTGAGCATCCCGAGGGAGAAGTCGCAGGGGACGACGTACGCGCCCGTGCGGGCGAAGGGGAGGGAGGACGTGGCCGTACCGGCGGCCAGGTCGAGGATCTTCTGCGCCGGGCGCGCGTCGACCGCCTTCGCGACCTCCTTGCGCCACACTCGGTCCTGGCCGAGCGACAGCACGTCGTTCGTGAGGTCGTACCGTTCCGCCACGTCGTCGAACATCGAGGCGACTTCGTGCGGCTGCTTGTTCAGGGATGCGCGGGTCACGTGCCCATTGTGGCAGTACGTACGTCGCGGCATCCCGGCGGCACGGGCGCGGGCCGGACGCACCTGAAGCGCCGGGCCCGTCGCACACCGGTCGGTCCGCCGTCTACGGCAGCAGTCTCGGCTTCTTCCTGGCGGCGACGTCCTCCACCCAGCCGCTCGGACGCCCTGCCGCTCTTACGGCGCCGACCGCGACCGGCGGCACGCTTTTCGATGTCAGGCTCGGAATGCATTCCCCGGACGTTAGGAGGGCTTTATGTGACCCGAACTCCGGTTCTCATGTGAGACTCCCATGAGAAACTCCTTAACCTGTGCATCTTCTGAGAGATCCTCCGACGGCCTGCACCACCCGCCCTCCCGCTGCCCTGATGAAGGACAGTGTCGTGTGAGACATTTCCGCTTCGGATTCGCTTCGGATCCATTCCGGAAACACACTTCGTTTCCGTCCGGGGACAGAAATCACGAGAGCAGGTGCATACGCGATGAGGCGTTTTCTGAGGTCGGCCGCCGGATTCACTTGTCTGGTGGCACTGACCTGCGCCGGGTGCTCATCCGGTTCGGACAGCAACACGAACAGCGATACGGACAGCGATACGGACAGCGGCGCCGACACCGCCTCCGAGGTCCCTTCCGAGCAGGCCTCGACGACCGGCTTCGCGCCGTACGTCAGTGCGACCGACGCGTCCGGCAACGACAGCGCGGGCTCACCGGCGACGTACAACCTGGCGTTCGTGATCTCGGACGGTACGACCTGTACGCCGAAGTGGAACGGTACGACGGCCATCGGCGACTCGGCCGTCGCGTCCCGCCTGGCGAAGCTCACGGCGACCGGAAGCACGGTCCGTGTCTCCTTCGGCGGCGCCTCCGGCAAGGAGCTGGCCGAGGTCTGCGGCAGTGCGTCCGCGCTGGCCAGGGCCTATGGCACGGCCCTGGACGCCGCCGGTTCGACCCAGGCCGACTTCGACGTCGAGGGCGACACGCTCACCGACTCCGCCTCCGTCGAGCTGCGTTCGAAGGCGATCGCCCTGCTGCAGAAGGAACGCACCGACCTGAGCGTCTCCTTCACCCTGCCCGTCATGCCGACCGGCCTCGACGACGACAGCGTGGCCCTGCTCGACTCGGCGAACAACAACTCCGTACAGGTGTCCACGGTCAACATCATGACGATGAACTACAGCAGCGAGCACACCGGCGACATGGGCGACTACGCACTCGCCTCGGCCGCCGCGACGCGCGATCAACTCGCCGACATCTTCGGGCTGTCGGAGGAGAGGGCGTGGCAGGGGATGGCGTTGACGTCGATGATCGGGGTGAATGACGTCGACAATGAGACGTTCTCCTTGGCGGACGCGGCGGAGGTGCGGGCGTTCGCGGAGGAAAAGGGGATTGCGTGGGTGTCGATGTGGTCGACGTTTCGGGATCAGGAGTGCGAGGAGGGGGTTGTCGCGGCTGATGATGCGGCGACCAATTGCAGTGGGGTTTCTCAGGATGCGGGGGCGTTCGGAGTGGCGTTTTCGGGATGAGAGGGGTGGGGTTGCTTGTCGGGTGCGGGTGCGTGGGGGCTTGTCGCGCCCACGCGGCGGAGCCGCAGATCAGATACAGCCCCGCGCCCCTGAAGGCAGGTCCGTTTCGCACAGGCCCCATACAGAAGCCGGACCCCTGTCCACTATCTACGTCTGTGGACCAGGCGTCCTGCGCAGACCGTCGCGATGCACTGCTCGTTCTCGTCGAATACGGCCAGATCGGCTCGCTCGCCCTCGACGATCGCCGGAACCCGTGTCCGCGTCAGTACGACGACCTCGTTGCGCTCGGCCGCCGATCGGAGGCCGGGTGAGGTGACGTACTCCTCCAGCACCGCCACCGCACCCCCCTTCAGCACGGCATGCACGCGTTCGCGTGGCGTCGGGGCGTCCGGGAGTGGGCCCTCGTGCACGAGTCCGGGTCCCAGGACACCGGGCCAGCGACGCACCCGCGCGCCCGGGAACCGCTCCGCGACCTCGGTGAGCGGGCCCACGGCGGCGACCCGGTTGCCGTCGACCGCGACGGCACCGTCCTTCAGGGGTTCCGCGTCCCAGCCGACCCGGACCTCGTCGGCGGCATGAATCGTCAGCACAGGAAGGCCAGTTGGTGAGTCGGTGAGGTGGTGATTCGGTCAGTTGCTGGCGAGGAGCTTCAGCTCGGGGTGGGCCGTGCCGCCCTCGATCGCGGTGGACGAGATGTGGGACATGACGCGCTCGTCGACCGGGTCGTTCGCCGGGTCGTCGTGGACGACGATGTGCTCGTACGTCGTGGTCCGCTGGGCGGGGACGCGGCCCGCCCTGCGGATCAGGTCGATGATCTCCATACGGTTGGAGCGGTGCTTGGCGCCCGCGGCGGAGACGACGTTCTCCTCCAGCATGATCGAGCCGAGGTCGTCCGCGCCGTAGTGCAGGGACAGCTGGCCGGCCTCCTTGCCCGTGGTGAGCCACGAGCCCTGGATGTGGACGATGTTGTCCATGAAGAGGCGGGCGATGGCGATCATGCGGAGGTACTCGAAGATCGTGGCCTGCGTACGGCCCTTGAGGTGGTTGTTCTCGGGCTGGTAGGTGTACGGGATGAAGGCGCGGAAGCCGCCCGTCCGGTCCTGTACGTCACGGATCATCCGCAGGTGCTCGATGCGCTCGGCGTTGGTCTCGCCGGTGCCCATGAGCATGGTGGACGTCGATTCGACACCCAGCCCGTGCGCGGTCTCCATGATCTCCAACCAGCGTTCGCCGGACTCCTTCAGGGGCGCGATGGCCTTGCGGGGGCGCGCGGGCAGGAGTTCGGCACCGGCGCCGGCGAAGGAGTCGAGACCGGCCTCGTGGATTCGGGTGATCGCCTCCTCGACCGACACCTTCGAGATCCGGGCCATGTGCTCGACCTCGCTCGCACCCAGGCTGTGGATGACGAGCTGCGGGAACTCGGCCTTGATCGCGGCGAAGTGCTTCTCGTAGTACTCGACGCCGTAGTCCGGGTGGTGGCCACCCTGGAACATGATCTGCGTACCGCCGAGTTCGACGGTCTCCGCGCAGCGGCGCAGGATGTCGTCGAGATCGCGGGTCCAGCCCTTGGCCTTGTCCTTGGGGGCGGCGTAGAAGGCGCAGAACTTGCACGCCGTGACGCACACGTTGGTGTAGTTGATGTTGCGCTCGATGATGTACGTCGCGATGTGCTCCGTACCCGCGTAACGGCGGCGGCGTACGGCGTCGGCGGCCGAGCCGAGAGCGTGCAGCGGGGCGTCGCGGTAGAGGTGGAGCGCCTCTTCGGGGGTGATCCGCTCGCCCGCCGCCGCACGTTCGAGGACGGCTGTGACATCAAACGACATATGGTCGGCGTTCTCGGTCACCGGGCGTCCCTTCGGAAGGCGTGGGGCGGACCGTTCCAGCCTACGTCAGCGTCCCGCCACGCCTCACGTCAGGCCGCGTGGCCTCACGTCAGGCCGCGTACGCCCCGATCAGCAGCCCGACGAACGCGCCGGCGATCAGGAACGGCCCGAACGGGATGGACGTACGGCGCCCGGCGCGCCGCGCGATGACGAGCGCGAGCCCGTACAGGCCTCCGAACAGGAACCCGGCGAAGGTGCCGAGCACGACACTCCCCCACCCGTACCAGCCCAGGACGGCCCCGAGCCCGAGGGCGAGTTTCACATCGCCGAAGCCCATGCCGTTGGGGCTGATGAGGAAGAGGACGAAGTACGCGCCCCCGAGCACCAGGGCACCCAGCAACGAGGTCAGCCAGTCGCCGGCGTGCTCGGGCAGCAGCGCGGCCACGCCCAGCAGGACGAGGGCGGCGGCGGCCAGCGGCAGGGTCAGCGGGTCGGGCAGCCGCTGCACCCGGAAGTCCACGACCGCGAGCAGCACCCCGACGGGCGCCAGCAGCAGCCAGGCCCCGAGCTCGGGCCGGGTACCTGTCGCGGCGGCGAGCGCGGCACAGACGAGCGCGGTGGCCAGGGCGAGGAGAGGGGTGCTGGGGCCGTACGACGCGCTCGCGCTCCCTTCGTACGGGGGGCCGGCCGCGCCCGCCGCGAGGTGCCCGGCGTCCCCGGCGGACCTGTCTGCCGTACCGGCGCAGGTCGCGCAGCGCGCCCGGCCCAGCCAGCCGCCGAGTTCATGCCCTTGCGGGCACCGGTCCCGCCAGGTCTCCCCGGGCGGGACGGAGAACCGGTAGGCGGCACGCGGCACGAGCGTCCCGGCCGCCGCGCCCCAGAGGGCGGAGACGGCCACGATCAGCTGGTCGATGCTCATCCCACAGCTCTCATGCCACAGCTCTCATCCGACAACTCTCATTCCACGGCCCTCATCCCACGGCCGCCGTGCCGTCGCGCCACGTCGGCAGCAGTTCGTCGAGGAGCGCCTCGGTGCGGGGCGGCAGACCGCGCGCGCCGCTGCGGCGGATCAGGTCGGCGGCGACCTGCTGGAGCTTGTCCGTGTCGCCGGTGGAGTGTGTGGCGCGCAGGAGTTCGTGCCACAGCCGCTCGTCGCCGGGGGCGGAGTTGAGGGCGGCGGTGAGCGCCTCGATGGCCCGCTCGGCGCGGTTCTTCACGAGGTGGAACTCGGCGAGCGCGAGCCCGATGTCCGCGACCAGCAGCGGGAGTTGGGCGTCGATGATCTCGTGCGTGAGCCAGCCGTAGCGACCCTCGGGACGATCGGCGAGCAACGGCCCGCGCACCAGCACGAGCGCGTCGGTGAGGAGCCGCCCGCGGACGACCCGGCTGTCGACGCCCTTGCCCTGCGTGGCCTCGTGGTAGAGGGAGCGCAGCACATCGAGGTCGGACACGACCGACTTGGCGAGCGTGAGCCGCCCGCCCGCGTCGGTGGCGAGGCGGGGGGTGCCGTCGGGGTCGGTGCCGAGCCAGAGGCGCAGCCGGTCGAGAAGCGCCTCGCGTACGTCGTCGGTGACCCCGCGCGGCCAGAGCGCCGAGGCGAGCACGCGCGGGTGGACGCCCTCGCGGTGCAGCAACAGCAGGGCGAGCGCCTCGTGTTGGAGCGGGCTGCGCTCGCCGTCCGGGGTGTCGAGGCCGATGATCTCGTACGGGCCCACGAGCCGCGCGTACACCGCCGGGCGCCCCTGCTCGCTGATGTCGACGAGGAAGGGAGGCGTGGCCGTCGGGCCGTCCGGAGTGCTCTCGGGGTCGGCGCTGACGAACAGCTCGACGATCGCCCGCTGTTGGGCGACGGGCAGTACCTGGGCGTCGAGTTCGAGTCCGAGGAGGGGAGCGAGGAGCTTGCCCTCGCTGGTGATCTCCAACTCCCAGGCGGCGCCGGGCAGATCACCGCTGTCGGTGCCGACGAGGTATCCGATACCCAGCCGGCTTGCGTCGGCGGCGAGTTCGGCGAGCTTGACGGCGTCGTCGGCGGAGGGTTCGGCGGCCAGGAGGACGAGGTGCGGGGCCCAACGGGTGTGCTGGGCGGGCCCGGTACGGCCGGTGAGGACCGAGTCGTGACCGGCGGCACCGAGCGCGCCGCGCCGCTGCCTGGTCTCGGCCTCCATCGTCTCGACGAGGGCCTCGATGTCGTCGAGGTGGCGCAGCCGGTTGGGGGCGAGGGGGGTGAGGTCCTCGCCGAATCCGACGAGGGTGATGGTCATCCGGTCCGACCACCCGTTGGTGGCCAACTCGGCGGCGACAGAGGCGAATACGGCGGCCCGGTCGGACTCGCTCCCGCTCAGCGAGACGATGCCCGGCACCGACTCCAGGTTGAGCAGCAGACGCGAGTCGTCCATGGTGCCGAGGCTGACGAGGCCCGGGTAGGGAGCGGCGGTGTCGACATCCTCGTACCGCTCGGCGTCGGTCCGGGACAGCAGCCAGAACGTCTGGTCCTGGCCGAGCTGCCACGGGGCCGGGGGCTTTCCGGCGGGCTGGGCGAGCTGGAGGTGCAGGTCACCGTTGCTGAGCCAGGCGGCGTAGACGGTGGGGAGCGGGCGGGACTCTCCGGCGAGGGAGGCGGCGAGCCCGCGCAGCGACCGGTCGAGCAGGCGTACGGCTTCGGGGTCGGCGCCGATGAGGAGCGCGTCCTGGGCGTCGGCGGCGGCACCGGTCGGTGTGGGCGGCTCCATACCGCGCCGCCCGCCGACCGCACCGAGCGCCGACTGCCACAGGGCCTGCCGGCGCCGACGGCCGAGGGCGCCGAGGAGACCGGCGGCGAGGAGAGGGGCTCCGACGAGGGCTTCGGGGAGACCGAAGGAGAAGCCGGCATCTGATTCGGCGGAGGTCGCGGAGGCCGAGGTCGCGGCTTCGGCGTGCGGCTCCTGGTGCTCGGCCGGGGCCGGGGTGGCCTGGGGCCCGGTTGCGGCGCGCCGGTCGGAGAGGCTGATGCGGGTGGTGTTGGTGTCCAGGGAGGCGGTGCCGCCCTGCCGGCCGCCACCGGCTTTCTGAGCGTGGTCGCCGGTCTGGGCGTACTGGTTGATCTGCTGCGCGACCTGCGGGGAGACGGTGGCACCGGCGTCGGGAGCGGTGGTGCTCGTTCCTGCGCCTGTGCCGGTGCTGGGCATCTCGACGAGGTCGCCGCCCCGGGCGTCGCCGGGCATCTGCATGATCCAGCCGGGCCGGATCAGACTGGCCTCGGAGAGCCGCGAACCGTCCGGCTGCACGCGGTCCTTGTTGAGCTGGTAGATCTCGCCGTACCGGCGCCCGTCGCCGAGGTGCCGCTCAGCTATCTCCCAGAGGGAGTCGTGATGACGCCCCTCGGGAGGCTGAATCCGGTAGTACTTGGTGTCCTCGGCCTTGACCGACGGTCCCCCGATCTCCGCGTGACTGGCGGCATCCGCGGCCTGCCGGCCGAGCGCGGCGGCGGTACTGGCCGCCTGCTCCTGCTGCTGCGCGAACATCCCGCTCAGCGAACCGCCGGGCGTGGCCTGGGCGGAGGCGACGGTGCCCCTCTGGTTGTCGTCGTAGCTGTTCCCGAGCTGCGAGAGGCCAGGTGTGAGGGAGGCGGCCGTGGCTCCGACCAGCAGCAGCGCGGCGACGAGCTGCCGCGCGAGCAGCTGACTCGGCCCGGCCCCGGGCACCCGCCCCGGCATCCCGACCCCGGACAGCGCGGCCTTCACCTCGACGAGCACGCACGCGGTGAACTGGGCCCAGGCGACCCACACGATGACCCCGAGGACACCGAGGAACGTGTTGACCGTGATCTCTTCCTGCAGCCAGTCCAGGGACGGTGACCCGTCCGGGAACGGCCAGCCGATGGTCACGGCGAGGGTGTAGGGCACGCCGACGAGCAGGACGGCGAGGGCGACGAACGCGAGGAACGCCTTGACGAAGTCGCCGATGCTGCGCCGCCGCCCCGGCAGGGGCTGCGGCGTGCGGTTCCTGGGCCCCGACGGGTCTCCCGACGAGCTTCCCGTCCGGCTTGAAGTGCTGCGTCGCGGCATGGCGGGTGTCCTGGGTTCGTGTCGTGTGGGGTGGGAGGGAGATGTGGGGGTGTGCTGAGCCTATCGGGAACCTATTTCGGGTGTAGAGGGCAGTGGAGGGTCGAGGCGGGGAGGAGGTGTCCGGGCGTATGGAACTCGTCCGATACGGCCCACCAGGTCCGAGCCGGGAGTGACAAAGAGGGCCAATGCCGCTCCACCTACGGACCGTTCACAACCGCCACGGCACACTCTTCACGGTCCCCGCACAGTCGCCCGGCGGCAGATCAGTCCGAGACGGCGCAGGACATCACCGTCCAGGAGATCCGGTGGGTCGGCCGCCGACGCAGGCTGGGTCCCGGCGGCCGGATCGGACCAGTCAGTGCGTGCCGTCGGCGAACAGGTCCTCCACGCTCGTCGCGTTGACCGCCCGCTGGGCCCAGATCCCAAGCTGACCCAGGTCGGAACAGGCCTCGACTCGGTCCCGTACGGAGGCCGGAACCGTGATGCCGCGCCACTCGACGATCCGGAGGATCATCGAAGCGCGTTCCTTCTCGATGCCCTCTTCTCGGCCTTCTTCTCGGCCTTCTTCTCGGACCTTCTCGGCGACCTCGTGCCGGAAGGAGTAGTTGACCGGCATCATCAGTTCCTGGCCTGGGCGTCCCCCAGGCATGACTCGACGAACTGCGCGAGCATCCCCGCGCCTTCGGTGTCGGCGGTCTCCAGCGCTGCCGCCAGCGGTTTCAGTATGGCAGCGGCACCCGGGCCCCTACCATGCGTCATCGCGGAGAAGGCCGCGAGGAACACATCCCGTTTCGCCTCGGCCTCGTCCGCGATGAGCGGCACGTTCTCCGGGCTCAGCACGAGCGGCCGTACGGTGAGCGCGTGCCAGCCGGGCAGGCCCAGACGGATCGGCTGTGCCGCCCAGTCCAGCACCCTTGAGGCGACCTTCCGCCACTTGAACCACGGCGGCAGATCCCGGAACGGCACGAACGTCATCGTGTCGTCGACGGCGGTCTCGGCGAGGCCGCGATGGCCCCACCGCCCGCAGTGCGGCGTCCAGCTCCGGGGTCAGCTCACCGTCGAGCCGCGCCGCGGTGCCCGCAGCGGTGAGGGCGAACCCGCGTTGATCCCGGTCCGGCAACTGCATCGCCCTGACGATGCGTGGCGAGGCCTCGGCCAGAGAGCAGTTGAAGGCCAACCCGACCACCGCTGTACCGAGACGAACCTCGCCACAGTCGAACGCGGCATCCCCATTTCGCTGGGGTCATCGAGACCCAGCAGACCCTGGCCGCTCTCCCAGTCCCACTCGGACGCCATGCTCGACCTTCGTCCCTACCGGTCGCGCAGCCTCGCGGTGGCGAACTCGACAAGTTCGTCGATCTCGATCTGCCTCGGTGTGCCGTTCTGGGAATTCCACTCGGCGACGAACCAGGAGCCGTGCCATTCTGCCCGCCACACATCGCCATGCCGGTTCTCGAACTCGACGAAACTCCCGGTTCCGCCGTCCATCAGCCGAAGCTCCTCCACGAGCCGTGCCGGCTCGGTGAGGCCCCGTCCGGGATTCGTGCTCTTGCCTCGGGTCCGCGTGTTGGCGTACCGCATCTTCAGGAAGGGGAGAGGTTCGCGGCCGAGATGGTTCAGGCGCAGCATGCGGTACCTGGTGATGGCCTCGTCCAGCGTTTCTTCGCCGGAGAACTCGCAGGAGTACGCCGGAAAGGTCAGCCGGACGTGCGGCGTCAGGTCCGGATTCTCCACACGATAGAAGCGGTGGACCTCAGGCGCGATGCCGACCACCGCATCGAAACGATGCCCGGCGGGCGGTTCGAATCCGCCAAGCGCGCCCAGGAAGGAATTGCTGGAGAAAAGCGTGTCCTCGTGCTCACGGGCGAACCGGAGGGTGCTGACGGCGAGTTCCTGATCGTAGGAATTACGGCCGCTCAGCTGGAGCAGCCGCTTACCGTCGGCGGACAACGCCCCCGCGAAGTCGATGCCGGGTGCCGGCGACCAGTGCCAGCTGTCGGGCAGGCCGGAAAGCGGCTCCGCGTCACGGAAGCCCGTCACTACGGCGCGAATGTCCATGAATCCTCCGTGCTCAGCTGCATGAGTATCCGTCTCCGACTTCCTGGATGAACGTGTCCGTCATACGCCCGCCGCCCCGGGAGTTCTCGCTCCATTCCATCGGTTCCAGGTGGTCCGTGTTGTTGTAGAAGTCGTTGCGTGTGGCGCGGTCGGAGAATCGGCCGTCCCGATTCCAGTGCTGGACTACGGGATCCAGGTGTTCGTAGGTCACCGTACGGTGGAACGGTTCAGGATTGTTGGCCCGGGGGTCCCAGATCAGGTCGTCGTTGCCGTTGCGCCAGGTGAGCTGGTCCCGTGGGATCCGCGCGCCGTCGCTGTCTCGCGGCACCCCGCTGATCGCCCGGCCTTCGTCGGTGTAGTTCTCGACCATGTAGTCGTGGGTGGGCGTGCGGTAACCCGACGGGTACTGGTTGTCTCGCGTGTACGCGCGATCCCCCTCCGGAAGATCCGGATCCCGCCCGAACCGCATTCCGTTGCTCGGGTCCTGCCAGGCCAGGCCGAGCGGGTCGCTCCATCGGTACGGGTTGGGGACGTACGCGCTGTCGTTCGCGGCGGGTGCGAGGCCGAGCGGGTCGGGGCTGACGTACTGCCCCGCGAGGGGGTCGTAGTGGCGCAGGAAGTTGTAGTGCCAGCCGGTCTCCTCGTCGGCGTACTGCCCGGGGAACCGCAGCGGGCAGTCGACCTTGTCGGTGACGCCGGTATGCGGGGTGTCGGGCAGACGGCTGCCCCAGAGAGTTGTCCGCTGCTGCCAGGCCACCTCGCCGTCCGCCGAGACGAGTTCCGCCGGCGCGCCCGAGAGGTCGGTGACGATCGCGTGGAAAAGTGCGTCCATGCCTGGCGCAGCCCGGTCGAGTTGGGCGATCGGCTGATGAGTGCCGGGGACGTAGTCCCAGGTCGTGGCGGAACCGTCCTGCGCTATCTGCTCGACGAGACGGGTGCCGTCCCACACAAAGAGGATCTCGTCGGCAACAGCGCCGTCCGCGGTCAGCAGTTGCTTCGCCACCCGCCGGCCCGCGGGGTCGTACCGGTAGCGCCAGTCGGATCCGTCCGGTGTTGTCGTGCCGACGAGTTGGCTCCGGCTGTTCCACGTGTACGACCGGATCCGCCGCTGCCCGTTGAGCAGCCGCCGCACCGTGCGGACGATCCGGCCTTCCCCGTCCCGTTCGTAACTGGTGCGCCCGGTGCGGCGGATGCGGGTTCCCGCGAAGGCACGATCACTGTCACCGTCCTCGACAGCGGGGCTCGACGCCTGAGTGATGTTCCCCAACTCGTCGTACTGGTACGCCTCCTGCCACCCTCGCGCGTCCACGGCGGTGACCCGGCCCCTGGTGTCGAGGGCGAAGTGGCGTGTTCCGGTGGTGAGTTCGTCGACAGACGTGGGGACACCATCCGGGCGGTACAGATAGGTACGCTGCTGGAGCAGGGCTTCTTCCCCATCGGGGGCCGAAGTTCGCTCCAGCGTCTGGGCAGCGAGTCTGCCCGTGCCGTCCCAGGAGTGGCTGAGCCGGACACCGCCCGGGAGGGCTCGGCTCGTCTCGCGATCGCTTTCGTCGAAGCCGAACACGATGCGGCGACCGTCCGCTTCGAGCACGGCAGAGCGTTCCGTGTCGTCGTACGTCCAGGTGGACTCGATGCCCGTGGGGGTACACCGCCTGATGCGCCGTCCGAGCATGTCGTACTCGAACGTCGTCGTCCGGCCGTCGATGCTCTCCGTGAGCAGCAGACCGTCCATGCTGTACGTGCGGTCGACTGTGGCGTCGGGACCGGCCTCCCGGGTCGGACGGCCGGCGGCGTCGTACGTGCAACTGGCGGACCCACCGTCGTACCGTGTCTCGACGGTGCGGCCCAGGACGTCGCGCTGGAACGAGACCGTCTCTCCGGCGCCGTTGACACGGGACGCGAGCAGGCCGACCGCGTCCAGTTCGTAGGCCAGCGAGCGCCCGCCGAAGTCGGTCTCGGACACCAGGCGGTTCGCCGCGTCGTACCCGTACTGCCAGGTGTTGTCGTGCGGGTCCGTCACCTCGACCAGGTTCAGCTCGGTGTCGTAGGCGAATGAGTGAGTGGTGCCGTCGGCCAGCCGACGGGCGGCGACCTGACCGAACGGGCCGACCGCAAACGTGGTCGTACGCCCGGAATGGTCGGTCTGGGACACCAGGTTGCCCTCGGCGTCCCACACCCAGTACTCCTGGGCCCCGTCCGGTGTCCGGCGCCACACCATCCGGCCCTCGGGCGTCGTCCGCCGGTGCGTGACGCGTCCCCGCGGGTCGGTGAAACTGCTGACCTGTCCCAGGGCGTCCCGCTGGATCCGGCTGACGGCACCCCGCGCGTCGGTGAACTCCACGGGCAGCCCGGCCGCGTCGCACCGAGCTGTGCTGGTGCGCCCCACAGCATCGGTGACGGCGATGAGGCCGCCGTGACCGTCGTACTCGTAGCGCGTCGTCGCCCCGCTCGGGCTGGTGGTGGCGAGGTGGTTGCCTCTGCTGTCGTACGCGTGGTGCCACTCCGCTCCACCGGGGGTCACCGCCCGCACAAGTCGGCGCAGTTCGTCGTATTCGGCTGCGGTCACGGCACCGTCGGGGCGGACGACCGTGGTGAGATTCCCCGCCGGGTCGTAGCCGTAGCGGGTGGTGCGGCCCAGTGCGTCGGTCCGGGAGAGAAGGCGGTCGAAGCGGTCCCACTCGTTGACGATGCTCTGCCCGAGCGCATTGGTCACCGAGACGAGCTGGAGCCTCTCGTTGTGCCGGTACGTGGCGGTGCGGCCGCGGGAGTCGGTGTACCGCGTGGTGCGGTTCTCGGCTCCGTACGCGATGGTGCAGCCCAGGATGCCCTCGACGCCCTCGCCGCGGATGACACGGTGGGCCTCGTCATAGGTGTAGCGGTACCAGGAGCCCGTGCGGTCGGTCCAGGACGTTATTCGGTCGTCAGCGTCGTAGGTGAGCCTGTACGGCAGGTCGCTGGAGTTGAGGATCTCGGTCAGGCGGCCGTTGTCGTAGCCGTAACGAACCAGCGGGACGGGGCCGTTGTCCGGATCGAGCAGCCGTAGTCCCGTGACTCGGGCGCCGGCCGAGTCGACGGCCACGTGGTAGCCACCTGAGTGCCTCAGGGCGAGCGGCGAGCCGTCAGTGGCGTAATCGAAGTCGATACGGTTGCCGTTGCGGTCCCAGACCGCCCGTATGGGCAGCGTGAGCGCGGTGTCGTGCTCGGCACTCTCCACGGGAGCGAAAAGCCGGGTGATACCCGACACGGGGTCAGTGACTCGCAGAGCACCCGGTTGCTCCTCGTCCCAGGACAGCGGCCAGCGCGGCCCTTCCTGCGGCAGGACAGCGCTGTCGCCCTGCGGCGGCGGATAGACCAGGACCATGCCGTCCGCCGTGGCGAACAGAACTCCCTCGTCGTCGAGTTCCAGCCGTTGGTCGAGTGTGGAGGTCCATGAGGGGCCGAACCAGCGGCCCGAGCGATAGGTGGAGACATGCGTGCGCGCGACGGCCAGCCGCAGCACTCCGGGAAGCAGTACGTCCGTCGCGGTCATCAGCATCTCGCCGGAAACCATGTCGATCGGATCGCCGTTCTTGCACCGCCCGCCGGCCGGTTTCCCCTTGGCGACGGCATTGTCCGCCTCGCTGCGCAGGCCTCGTCTTCCCAGCCCCTTGGCCATGGCCTTGAGACCACCCGCGCCCAGGGCCTTCATGCCTTTGGCGAGTCCGCCGAGGGTGGTCAGCCCCTTCATCCCCGGGATGCAGTCGAGCGCGGCCA
>NZ_BMMU01000042.1 GCF_014646095.1 Streptomyces lacrimifluminis
AGAGATTGTTCCATGGGGCCGCCAGCGTCTCCGCAGGACAGCATTCTGAAACGATCAGTTAAGGCCGTTGTCTTCGACACCAACGCCTACGGCAAGGCCCGTCCCGATTTCGAGCACCTCACCAGGCTCGCCGGCCGCCTTGCCGTGATCGGCATTGAGACCTGGGTACCCGAACCTGTTTCCTGGGAATGGGCTGAGCATGTGGCCCGCGACTGGCAGACCGTCAAGAATGCCGCACGGCAAGAACGCGAGGGGATGAAGCGAGCCGGCCTCCAAGTAGACATCCCCATGACGCACTACAGCAGCCGCGGCACCGTGATCGACACCGTGCTGGCCAACCTGAACGCGATCCCGCATGTAAAGGTCATCGAGTTGTCGGGAGACAGCGCCGCCGCGGCGCTGAAGGACCAGGTTCTCCTGCAAGCACCTGCCAAGGCCAAGGGTGACGTCAAGACCGGGGCGAGTGACAGCGCCTGGCTGCGCGACGTGCTCACCCGAGTATCTCCCGAGGAGATCGTGATCATCTCCTCAGACGGTGACGTGAGGAGAGCCTTCGAGGCGTGGTGCCAGCCGGTGCCACTGATCCTGAGCAGGGAGAAGCTGCGGCCGACGCTGTTCGATGTCACCGTCGACGACGGACATGCTCAGGCAGCCATCGTGCGCTACCTCCTCAACCGGCTGCCGACCGACAACCTCGACGGCGAGAGCGCGGGCGCGGGGTTCGACATCGGCCGTGTCAGCGGGCTGGACTCCGTGGTCCGACGAGAGATCGCTGTTACTGGCCCAAGTCTCAACATCTACGGCCCCAGCGTGACGAGGCTCGTTGCTCTCGCAGGGATTCAAGGCGTCAGCGTCGAGCACAACGTGCCGGATGACTCTCTGGTGCCGGAGGACAAGCCCCATCGGGCACGCCCCGACGAGCTCGGTTCCGCCAGGCATGACGTCGCCTACGCCACAGTCTTCCTGCTCGCCGAAGGCGAAGTAACGGTCCGGCCGTTGGACGCCGGCGGTGACCCGGAAGTCTCCGTCGTCCCCTACGACAACGTTCTGGTCCGGGCTCAGCTCAGCTTCCGCTTCACGGACGGGGCGATCACAGCCGTAGCGGCGGAGGCGGATGCCACCGCCACGCTCGTCGAGCGGGCCTTTGATGATGGCGACGACGCACTGGGCGCCCTGGCCGAGGCACTCACCTGCGTTCCCGGTCTCGGCCTCGACGCCGACATCGCCTGGGATCAAAGCGCGGACCTGAGCGCGAAGATCCGCGGAGTCCCAGCCACGGTCACTGCGGACATCAAGCGTGACAGCGACAGCTGGGAGCTGACGGTGGCTCTGCGGATCGCCCCGTCCGGGGACGGCCCCGACCTGAAGGGGCAGGTCCATGTGGCGTGCACGTACGACCCGGACTCGTGGTGGGGCGGCAGCCGGGACGGATTCCAGGGCCCCGAGGCGTACCAGGTATCGGTCTCCGCAGCTGGTCTTCCGGGCAACCACGGGGTGTGGTCCGTGCCGGCCTGGGTCATCGGCAGGATCGACTGGTCCGCGTTCGATCCGGGCGAAGAGTCCTAGCCGTGTCCGTGCGGTCGGCAGTGCACGACCCATTGGCGGTCATGGTGTGGCCGGACCACCCGGCGGCAGCAGTCGTACGCCGTCTCCCCCAACTGCGTGCCCTGTCCCCGTGGGATCTTGGGGCTCCAGCGCTTCCGAGGTTCCGCTGAACTCGCCGGTGGCGGCGGGCTGCTGCTCGGCTGAGGCGACAAGGGCCTGCGCCTGGGATGACGTGCGGCCGGCGTGAGGGCAATGCGGATGCGTGCGGTGCCGAACTTCTCCTTCAGGTCCTCCTTCACCCGGTAGTCGGGGACGTGGGTAAGCAGCTGCGGATGCCAGCCCGGTTCGACCGCCCGCAGCAGGCCGGCCAGTTGCGGCGGGGGTCGCATGCCGGTCGTGGGGATCGCGCAAGCCCTCATCGTGCCCGCCGGCGCCGTTTCCGCCCGCTGCCCGCTTTGAACGCCGCCGCCTGCGAGGTCCGTCTGAGCGCAGTGCGGACGGGCGCAGCCGTTGCGGGCGTTGGGGAACATCCCGGGCAGGAGTGTCCCCAACGGCACAGCTGTCAGGGCTGGGTGACGGTGAGGGTGCGCTGGTCGAGGTCGAGGTGGACGGTGCCGCCGTCGTGGTCGCGCAGCTGGCGCCAGGCAGTGTAGCCGGTGAGGATGGCGCGCTCCCAGTCTGCGGCGCGGCAGATGCTGACCTCGAGGTGGGCGGTCATGTGGCCGATGGTGGCGAGGAGTTCCTGGTCGATGTGCTTGATGTCGGCGAGGTAGCGGTGGCGGGCGGCGTAGGAGAAGACAAGGGCGGAGATGCCTTCTTCGATGGCGATGGCTCGGCCGCCGTCTTCGGCTTCGTCGGCGCGGGGGTCGCTTTTGCGTTTGCGGCCAAGCAGGAAGCGGGTCACGGGGGACCAGCCCAGCACCGTGGCGTGGGCGAGGTGGAAGATGTCGTGGAAGCGGTAGCCGTCTTCGACGTGGGAGGCGCTGGTGAGCGGGTCACCGGCAGGGGTTCCGTCTTCGCGGGTGAGGACGATGACGGTGCGGCCGTCGTCGGCCTTGGTGGGCGTAAAGGTGAGTGTGGTCTGCCGAGGCAGCTGTTCGTGGGCGGGGAAGCCGACGTCGAAGGGGGCGTGCTCCTCTTGAGGGGTGGTGCGCCAGCGGTCTTTGACCTTCTCCAGGTTGGCGGCGGCTACATCGTCGAGGTCGAGTCCGAAGCGGTGGGTGAGAGCAGCGATGTACCACAGGACGTCGCCGAGTTCTTCGCGTAACTGGTGTTTGCCCTGTTCGAAGGCGGGCCCGTCGCGCAGAAATTTCTTGTAGGCGGTGGTCAGGGATCCGACTTCGCCGGCGAGACCGAGGAGAGGGACGAGGACGGGGTCGGTGCCGTCCGCAGGGGGTTGGAGGGTTTTGATGGCCGCTTGCTGGTAGCGCTTGAAGTCCACACGCACACCTGTCTGATCTTGGGACAGCCCCGTTGGCTTTCCCGACAGCATGTCGTATGCTACGACAGCGCCGTTGGATATGCAGACGATTGGGGAGAGTTGTCGAACACAGGCACACCGAGCATGGACGACATCGTCTCGGTCGTCATCGACTTCCTCGCCGAGTACGAAGGCGTCTCCCCCGGCGAGCTCCGCTCCGAACTGGAGCAGGGCGGGCTGGAGTTGCCCGTGGATTCCCTCTTGGTGGTCGAGATCCTCACGCGCATCGAGGAGCGTTACCACGTCGCCATACCTGCAGACCGGGAAGCGGCCCAGGCGACCGGGTCGGTGCGGGCATTCGCCGCGGCGGTCCTGGACGCGATCGAAGAAAGGCAGCAGCCATGACCCCTCCCCCCTCCGACAACCGTGACCGCGATCCCGAGCTGGTGCGGCTCGGTGAACGGCTGAAGAAGACCCGCGACTACTTGAACATGTCTCAGCAGTTCGTCTCGGACTCCACCGGCATCCCCCGCTCGGCCATCAGCGACATCGAGCGCGGCGAGCGGCGTGTGGACAGTCTGGAGCTGAAGAAGCTGGCGCGCCTGTACCGGCAGCCGGTCGCCTATTTCCTGGCCGAGGAGAAGGACGCGGACGCCAGCGAATACTCGCTGGCCGGTCTGCCGCGAGCGCTGGCCCAGCTCACCGACGGGGACGCCAGGACCGTACTGGAGTTCGCCGAGTACCTCACGCTCCGGCGCGCGGCAGAACGCGAGGATCAGAACGCCGAGGGCGGGAGTCCGACGGCATGAACTGGGCCCTGGCACACCGGATCGCCTCGATCGCCGCCGTCCAGGCGCACCGCGACCTCGGCATCGACCGCACGCAGTACGTCCACGTGCACCGGGCGCTCGGGGCAGCGGACGTGATCGGGATGGCGCAGCCGATGCCCCGGCTGTTTGGCGTGTACTTCTCCCCTGCCGACAAGGGGCCGGCCGTGATGCTGAACGCTTCGCTGAACGCGGTCACCCAGCGGCACACGGCCGCGCATGAGCTGGGGCATCACCGGCTGGGCCATCGCACCGCGGCCGATGAGGAGCTCGATCCCGCGCTGCGCTGGGGCAACGGCAGCTGGCCCGAGGAGGAGAAGACGGCGGAGGCGTTCGCGGCGTGGTTCCTGATGCCCCTGCCGGCGGTGCGGGCAGCCCTGGAGCGGATTTGCGGCGGCCGACCGTCGCGTCCCGAGCACGTCTACCGGGTGGCGCGCGAACTGGGTACGTCGTACGCCGGGACGGTACGCCACCTGGTGAACCTCCGGCTCCTCGATGCCGGCCGGGCCGGCCAGTGGTCCAAGATCCCTCCTGCCGACCTGCGCAGTTCACTGGCGGGCGGGGCCTCGCTACCCGGGCAGGCCCAGGTTCACGTGATCACAGCAGCCTCCGCGGGGCAGACGGTGTACGCCGACGCGGGTGATGTGCTGGTGCTGCATTTGGACAACGCGCTCTTCGACGTCCTGCCCAAGGGAGTGGAGCCGTGGACCAGCGATGGTACGACGCCGCTGGCGAGCGCCGTGGTGACCGACGAACTCCCGCCGGGCGAGCAGGGCCTGATCGAGGTCGCGGTGCCGACGCACGACGCCGCGCTGCGGCTGACGGTGGTGCGCGAAGCCCCGCGTGCCGGGGTCGACGAGACCTGGCCCGCCTGAGCCCGCCCCCCCCCGGACCACATCCGTATGTGTCAGGAGGACTGATGCACACCTTCACCGTGACCGAACGCGACGTCACCCAGGCCTGGGTAGCCGCCTGCAACAAGCTGGACCGCAAGGACAACCCGGACCGGACCGGCCTGCACACGGTGGTGCGCATCGCCGAGCCGACGAGCGACGACCCGATGTTCCGCGCCGAACTGGACCGGCTGCGCACCGCTCGCGGGCTGTGGCCGCTGGAGACCGTGGCCAGCACTCTGTTCCCCGCGGCCCTGGCGGCACGGAGTGCTGGCCCGGATGACCTCGCCGCGCGCTACCGACGGATGTATCCACTGATCAAGCGGTACCCGGGCAATCACCGCGGCACATACTTCGGCCGCCTGGTGTCCTACCCTGCGGCGTCAAAGACCGGCGTCGACCAGCTCGGCACTGTCATCAGCCGCCTGCGGGCCCAGGCCGCGGGCACCAAGATAGCCGCCGCCTACGAGATCGACATAGCCGCAGCCACGGACGCGGAGGAGGCTGGCGCGGATCTGCTGGTCCACACCGCCGGGAAGGACAACAGCTACATCGGCTTCCCCTGCCTGAGTCACATCTCCCTCCAACTGGACCGCGACCGGCGGGTGCACGCCGCAGTCCTGTACCGCAGCCACTTCATGTTCGAGCGCGCCTACGGCAACTACCTCGGCCTGGGCCGCCTGCTGGCCTACATCGCCCAGCAGGCCGAACTGACCTGCGGGACCCTGACCGTGGTGGCCGGCCACGCCCGACTGGACGGCCCCGTCACGCAACTGCGCCCTCTGCTGACCGGCACCAGCCGCCTCGCAGCATGACGGCAGCCGCCGCAAGGCGGCCGGGCGGCGTGCACGGCAACCTCAGTGTCCGGGCGGGCCGTTGAGCTGCCACTTGGGCGGGAACCAGGCCGGCATCGCATCGGCCTGCTGCCGGTAGGTTTGTTTGATGCGGCTGCGGCCGCTGATCCCGGCGATGTCCGGGTGGGCGACCCGGGCGTACTTGTCGACCTCGCAGAACAGGTTCTGGCAGTCGATCAGTTGCAGCGGGCGTCCGCGCAGTCCCGTGAAGGCAAGGCCCAGGCGGGCGAAGTGCTCGTCCTGGGTGTCGGCCATGTAGCGGATGGCGTCCGCCTCGATGCCGTCGGCCGCCGGCCCGAAGCACTTGCGGATCCCGTCGCGCGCCCCGGGCCCGGGGACGACGAAGTCCATCTCCGAAAACGGCATCGCCGCAGCATAGTTGAGGTCGATCACGAACTGGTAGGCCAGGAACGGCCCGATCGCCGGGAAGCCCAGCAGAACCTGGTAGGCGCCCTGCAGCGTCGGCGCGGACAGCACCCGCTGCGGCGCGTCCGCCTTCATCATCATCTCCAGCAACCGCAGATGGTTCTGATGCTTGCGCTCCTCGCCGAACTGCGGCGGGGGCACGATGTAGGCGGCCGAGTACAACCGCTGCCCCGCAGCGAAGGCCTGTGAGAGCACCCGGTCAAAGGCCCGGTAGTCATAGGCGTCCCACCGCACCTCTCCCAGCGCGCCGTTCAGCAGCCGCCACGTCGAGGTCTTGTTGAAGATCTTGAACAGCAGGGTCCGGAAGAAGACCTCCTCCCACGCCTGCTCACCCCGGTAGATCACGCCGCCGATCAGGTCCTGGCTGACTCGGTCGGCAGCCCTGAAGCAGTTGGTGAAACGGTGCCGCTGCAGGATCGGATCGTCCGTGAACGGCCCCGCTCCCCCGGCAAGCCGCGCCTCGTAGACCTTTTGGCGCGCCGCCGCGAAACGCCAGTAGGTGTCGAACACCGGCGTCACCGTCAGCGTGCGGCCTGCCACACGGATCTTCCTCGCAGGGCCGCGGTCTAAGACCCTCTGCTCTACACGCTCTTGCAGCACCGTCACCATGGGCCCAATATATATTCAATATAGATTGGTGTCAGCGAGGGGGACGTGTGGAATTGCTGTGGCAGTGTCCACGACGCAAGACGCTGGTCGACTGGCCGGAGGACGTGGACACGAGGCTGGACATCCTGGTCCGGGCCGCAGCCGCGGCCGGGGAACAGACGTCGCGCTCGCAGGTTCTGGCCGCACTCGTGACGGCGGCCGAGGTCCGTCCCGCCGTCATAGCCGAACTCCTCCACTCTTACCGCCAGATGCCCGCCGACGCCCTCGAAGCGGACAACACGCGCGATGACCTGCCGTCCGTACGCTCTCCCGGACGAACCCGCAGCAAGAGGTGACGCCAAGTCAGTTCCGATTTCTCACCCGAGTCCCTTCGGCCACCCGGTCAACGCCGCCAAACGCCATACGGTCACGGCTGCGTGCGCCCTCCCCCAACAGACGGCCGATCGGATGCCCCGCAGACCTGGGCCAATTACTCGAATGCCCTGGCCATCGTCGCCGTGAACAGACCTAGATGGGCCTCCAGGAGCACGAGCTCGGCGCCTGGTGCGCTCCGGGCGGCGCAGCGCCGGTACAGGGCGAGACGACATGGTCGTTCCTGCATCGTGTCGCCGTCTGCTATGGCCTCGAGGTGGGCGAGCTGCTGGCGTGGGGGTGGTGGCAGTGGGTGAATCCGGTCGCCCAGAGCCGCGGCCGCCGTCCGGACGGCGATGTACTCCTGAACGTCACGGCCCAGGCACAGGTCGCGGCGTGGGCCGGATTCCCGGTGATGCATCTGGCGCGGGCATTGCCGTCATGGACAGCCGGGCCGGCGTCCTTCGGTGAGCGGGCGCGTGCGGACCGGGGATGGGCACGGTGGCGGGTGGGAGCCCAGGCATGGGGGCCGGTTTCTTTCGGCTGCCGGCTGTGTGCCGCCCGGCGCAGCGGCCGGGTGCAGCGGGTATGGCGGTACGGGCAACGGTGGGATCGAGTGTGTGCACGGCACGGGCGGTGGTTGCTGGACGTCGGCGATGGTCACGACCTGGAGTATCTGGACGTGGGCGGGTGCCGGGAGCTGGCTGCCGCCCAGGCGCGGTGGCCTCGGGTGGCCCGGCGGGCGGTGCGCGCAGGCGCGGAGCTGGGTGATGTGTTCGCGGTGGCACGGGCGGTGGTGTGCGGGTGGTGGCAGCAGGAAGCGTTCTGGCAGCGGGAGCAGGTGTGGGGTCAGCGCCTTGAGCGCGTCACTCTCGACACCAGCCGCAAAAACGAGGCGGCGTCGGAGTGGCCAGCGGCGTGGTGGCGGCTGGTCGCGCGGGACGCGGTTGTCTTCCCCGAGGTGGTAGTGGTGGCGGCCGCATTGGTGGATCCGGCCCTGCGGCTGCTGGTGACGGATGAACGGCCGCTTGTGCGCCGGTCCCGGCACCATGGCCGTTTCGTGACCGCGCTCGGCAGCCGGCTGGAGCGCGGCTGGCTGGGCGAGGTGGAGCGGCCGGAGAGGCCGAGCGCTCTGCAGGCATGGATGAGGGGTCTGGCCCGCGAGCTGCGCTCACCGTCGCTTGCCTGTTCGACACACAGCGGAATGTGGTGGGTGCAGGCGGCCCACCAGCCTGTCGAAGTGGGGGCGGGGCTGCGTCTGTTGGCTACTACTCCCCCAGTCGCCGTCCGGCGGCACGTCGGGGCGGCTGGGTGGCGGGCCGAGTTGTGTGTGCCTCGGCGTGTGGGGCAGGGCGCCGGGTTGAAGGCCGTATCCGAGGAGCGGTTCGGGGAGGGCCTTGGTCACGCGCGCGGGTATGTGGCCCGGCACGGGCATCTTGCCGTCCCGCACGCCGACGCCCCGCAAGATGGGTTCGACCTGGGCCGATGGCTGGCGAATCTGCGCGCCGCTTCTGCCGGCTTGCCGCCTGAGCACGTGCGGATGCTGGCAGAGCTGGACGTGTGGTGGAACCCGCCCTGGCCGATCAGCTGGCAGCGGGCCTGGCACCGCGCCCGTGCTCACACCCTCGCCCACGGCCCCCTCAGCGGTGGTGACAATCTGGCGGGGCTGCCGCGCTGGCTCGAGCGGTGGTTGCGCCGCCAGATCGCCGACTACTCCCAGCTGGCCGCGGAACAACAGCAACTGCTCGACCAGCTCGGCCTCACACCCGCCGAGATCGACCGCTTCCACGCCTGGCCCGCGCGACGCCGCAGCGTGATGCACGGCCTGGAGGCTGCTCGCGCCTACACCGCCCGCCACGGCCACCTGGCCGTCTCCCAGCCCACCACCCACGACGGGTTCGCCCTGGGCAAGTGGCTCAACCAAGTGCGCCACCGCCAGCGCGCCGCCACCCCGCCCACGCGTCTCGGCCGGCAGCTCACGGCCCTGGACACCTGGTGGAACCCGCCCTGGACACTGGACTGGCAGCGGTACTACTGGGCCGCCCGCCATCACCTCCACGGCCTGCCCGACGGCGTGGTGTGGTGGCCCGGCAGACCAGACGAGGACCAGACCCGGCAGTGGCTGCACGAGCAACAGGCCTCATGGCAGCATCTACACGACAGGCAAAGGGAGTTGATACGCAGCCTGGCAGCGGACACATCAGGTACAGGCCGCCGAGGCCTCTGATGATCGCCTTCACCTTCGGCCCTCCGTACGGCGTACCGTGGGCCGGGGATCCCGAGTGACAGGGCGTCACCATGCGCTGCCGGGTTCGGTACGAGGCGCGCCTTTGGCCGGCGCCCGGTCCAGGGCCGCCGTTGTGCCGTGAGGGCATCCTGTTGGTCGGAGAGGACGGGAACTGCCGTGATCGCATGAGCCGTCCTTACTTCGTGCGTGCCGTTGGTGGGCGCTGTTGCTGGGCGGTGGCGGCGCTGTGAGAGGAAGGGCAGGGCATGTCGGGTGGGCGGAGAGCTTCGGTGACGGTTACTGCCGTGTTGGTGATCGCTTCGACTCCGGTTTTCTGGTTGCTCAACGGGCCGGATACCGGGCAGTTGGTGGGGGCCTCGATACAGGCTGCCACGGGTGTGGGTGCTTTGGTGTGGGCCTGGATCCAGCCGGCCGCCGAGGCGCGGGACAGCGCCGTGCGGACGGGGCGGGCTGAGGCGAGCGGTGGTGGGAGAGCCCATACCGGCATTCGCCGTCGTGGCGCTGGGGGCAGCGGGGCGGCTCGTGTTGAGCAGAGCGGGGATGCGGTCGCCCGCGGGCAGGGAAGCAGTGCTGGCACCGGCATCGACTACACCGGCTAGGGCTGCCGTGGCTGCGGGTGGACGGCGGAAGGGCCGATGAGACGGATTCGGAAGGGGCGTTCGTCGGCTGCCCGGGAGGGCACGGGCGAAGCGGTGCCGTCCGTCAGCGTCAGTGAGAGCGGTGATGCCACTGCCGTGGATGGTGGGGATACGCTGAGCGGCTATCGGGGTTCGGGGCGTCAGGCCTCGGCGGGTGGCGAGGCCGTGCGGGTGGAACGGTCGGGTGACGCGGTCGCCTTGGGCGCCCATGCGGTGGCCATCAGCGGCCATGTCAGCCAGGTGCTGCTGGCCGCTCCGCCGCCGAGCAGGCCGTTGGACTGGCCCATCCGGTTGGGTTCGGTGCCGGTGCTGGCGTCCGCGTTCCAGGCCCGGTCTGCCGTGCAGGAGCGGATCGATCGTGCCAGGGACGGCCATGCCACGGTGGTGCTGGCCCAGGTTCTGTCCGGCGGCGGGGGCGTGGGCAAGACCCAACTCGCCGCTGCCTACGCCCATCAGGCATTGGTGGACGGCGTCGACCTGGTGGTGTGGGTCGACGCCAGCGACATCGAGCAGGTGCTGGCACGCTATGCGCACGCCGCGCACGCCGTGGAGGCGGCTTCCGATCGTCTTCTCGGCAAGAGTGCCGAGTCCGACGCCGGGCTGTTCCTTCAGTGGCTGGCGACCACCCGGCGCTCGTGGCTGATCGTTCTCGACGACCTCACCGACCCGGAGGCGATACAGGCGTGGTGGCCGCCGTCCTCCGTTTTCGGGTGCGGCCGCGTCGTGGCGACGACTCGCCGCCATGACGCGCTGCTGTCCGGCGGCGGCCGGGCCGTGGTGGACATCGACACCTACAGCGCCGAGGAAGCCGAGGCCTATCTGCAAGAGCGGCTCAGCTCGGCACATGCGGATCATCTCCTGGACGCACAGGCCGCCGTGCTGGCCGAGACGTTGGGTTTCCTGCCGCTGGCGCTGTCGCACGCCGCCGCCTTCATGGTCAACGAGGACGTTGCGTGTGCGGAGTATCTGCGCCGCTTCAACGACAGTGCCGCGCGCCTGGACGATCTATTGCCGCGCGCGGCGGACACCGAGGGGTACGGGCGGCAGGTGGCCGCGGCTCTCCTGCTCTCGTTGGATGTCGCCCAGGCAAGCGAACCCGTCGGCCTGGCCGTTCCAGTCATGCGTCTGGCCTCCGTCCTGGACCCGGCCGGACACCCTCGTCCGCTGTGGACCAGTGACGCTGTCATCCACTACCTCAGCACTCAGCGCGCCACTCGCCCAGACGGTGTTCCCACGCCAATCGGTCCCGCCGAGGCCCGGGCAGCCCTGCGGCTCCTGCACCGCTACGGTCTCCTCACCGATCACGCGCAGGCCGGCTCCCGGGCGGTGCGGCTGCACGCCCTGACTGCACGCGCCGTGCGAGAGTGCACCTCTGATGCCGCCGTGCCAGAGGTGGTGAAGACCGCTGCCGACGCGTTGACGCAGCTCTGCAACAAGGTCTCCTGGTACGACCATGAGACGACAGCCGCACTGCTCACCAACATCGACAGCCTCGACGGGTGCGCAGGAGATCTGCTGTGGGAGGTCGACGGTCACTACGTCCTGCGCTGGGCCGGGCGCAGGATGGCACGAGGTGCGGCGGTCCCCTACTGGCAGCGACTGGTCGGCACCAGCGAACGGCAGTTGGGTCGCGGGCATCCCCTGACACTCATTGCTCGACGTGATCTCGCTTTGGTCTGCTTCTACGACCATCGTCACAAGGAAGCCTTCGCTGTGCTGCAGGAGGACTTCCCCTACCAGGACGACCCACTGGTTCTTGAAGGTCCACAGCCCACTGCGTCTCGTCTGAAGGCCGCCAGCGCCGTTGCGCTGCTGGAAGACACCGTCGCCGTGCGGCAACAGCTGTTGGGCTGGGCGCACCCGGCGACTCTCACGGGCCAAGCCAACCTCGCCCGCCTGCACTGGTCTCAAGGCGATAGGGCAGCCGCCATCGGTCTGCTGGAGCATTCCCTCACCGGCTACCGGGCGACATTCGGCCCCCGCCATCCGTACACAATCTCGGTGGACAACCGGCTACGCAGCTGGCGAGAGCAACACAAGCGGCGCTGGTGGAGACCCACACGTGGCCCGTCCGCGCCGATCGGTTCGGCGGGGGCGGGCGGCGACGTGACGCGGTGAGAAGACGCGGGCCGTGATCACGGCTGGGTGCGGCTTTTGCGCGGCGGGTGGCACACCGGGCAGCGTTTGCCGGTGCCGCCGCGGCGGGATCGCTGATCGGGCGTGGCGTCCCAGCGTCCCGGACAGCCAGGCTTCGAACAGGCCCACCGGCACACTTTGGTGGAGCTCGGCCTCAGCGGTCCTGGCCCGGCGTCTCCGAGTTGGAGGCGGCCGACATCGCCCGCGTCCTGGGTGTGTACGCCCAGCGGGTCATCACCCCGCGCGGCTCCACCGCCGTGTCCGGGCTGGAGCTGATGACGGCGCTGCGCCCGCCGACGAAGGCAGTGCAGGACCCGGCAACCGGGAACTGGGTGTCCGGCTACAACGCGGGCTCCCTCGGCGTAGAGCCGATGGACCCGGCGCCACCGGAAGCCACCCCCGAACACCCCGTCGTCGTAAACAGCGGCTGGACCGGCGGATTCCTCAGCGAAGAGGCGTACCAGTGGGTGCGCTCGGTGGACCTGCTCAGTGATGAGGAGTGCACGCTGCCCTTCGCGGTCGGCCTGGACCTCAACACCGCCTTCCTCGCCGCCGCGGCCCGCCTGGTCGTCGGCCTCTCCGCCCCCGACCACTTCCACGCCCCGAAGTTCAACCCGAAGATCCCCGGCTCCTGGCTGGTCGACCTGTCCCATATCGAGCTGGACCCGCGCCTTCCCAGCCCGTTCACCCCGGACGGCACCCGTCCGACGGGACCTGCCTGGTACCAGACGCACACCGTCGCCTACGCCCAGGAACTCGGGCACGACGTCCACCCGATCGAGGCGTACCTGCGGCGCGAGACCGGCGCCTACCTGGATCCGTGGCACGACCGCCTCAAGACCGCCTACGTCGACACCCTCGCCGACCTCGGCGTCACCAAGGAGCTGGACGACCGGGCCTTCCTCGCCGCGATGGAGCAGCACAAGCAGATCGACCCGGCCCTGGCCGCCGTCCTCGGCGCCATCAAGGCGACCGTGAAGGGCGGCGTCGGCAAGCTCCGCGAACGCCCCCAGGGCAAGCACTACAAGGACGGCGAGCCGTGGCCGGCCATGCAGCGCCCGACCTGGCGCCCCGACATCCGCGCCGCAGTCATCAGCAAGGCCCGGGTCAACATGCACCGCAAGCTCAACAACATGGTCAGGATGACGGGCCTGTACCCGCTCGCGGTGCTGTCCGACTGCGTCGTCTACCCGAGCCCGGGCGACAGCCCGCTGGACTTCCTGCCGTACGCGGCATCCGGGAAGCCGCAGCCCGGCGGGTTCCGTCTCGGGCCCACGCCGGGCCTGGCGAAGCTGGAGGGCGTGCAGTCGATGCTGTGGGCGGTCGACCTGATGGAGAAGGGCCTCAACCCGGCCCGCCACATCAAGGGCGGCGACGCCGTCCTGGACGAAGGAGAGTAACCGGTGGGCGAGATCGATGACGCGATCGAGCGGGCCGACCGGGAGGCCTTCACCCGTGAGCCGCCGAAGACACTGAAGGGTCAGATCGGCTACCTGCTCCGGCAGTTGGGCAGTGCCAGGGCTGTCGCGCAGGAACTCGGGGTCACCGCCGGCTCCGTCAACCGCTACCGGCGCGGCGCCCGCAAGCACGCCCGCGCCGACGTCGCCGCGAAACTCGACGACGCGGTACGGCAGCGGTGGCAGCCCCAGGTGCGCAAACGCCGGCAGAAGCAGGCCGCGACCTCCGGCGGCATCACCGTGGAGACAAGGGCCCGCTTCGGCTACACCGCACCCGTCGGCACCACCGACGACGGACGCTTCCGGCGGCTCACCGTGCACCTCCCGCCGGCCTACGCACAACGCCTCTTCGACGCCCGCAACACAGGCGCCAGCGACCAGGAGATGCGGGGGATCATCGCCGAAGGATTCAAAGAGATCTACTTCCAGGACGGCGGAGGCCGCGCCACAGGACTCTCCGACGTCACCCTCAACGACATCGACTACCTCGACCTCGACTACTGACCTGACACCGGCCGACGGGCCCGGCACCTGCTTGTTGAGATGAGCCGAAGCACGATAGGTGTCACAAGCGACGGGATGGGTGGGGAAGCTGTTGCTGGCCGCGGGTGCCTTTCGGGTGGCTCCTCTGCAGGGTGAGATGACGCTGTCGTTCCTGGGGCGGATCGCGGACGGGTACAGCCTGACGGTGGGGAGTCTGCTGTCGTCGGTTACCGAAGTGGCTGGTCAGCAGGACGTCGTCGGGGCTCTACAGGGCGACAGTGAGGTGTTCTTGAACGCTGCGGCCCGGGACCGGGTCGCAGCATTGTGTCGTGTGCCGCAGGTGGGCTTACGCCGTGCGTTGCCGGCCTGGGCGCGGGAGGGGCCGCTGGGCCCCTCGAAGGAGAGCCCGACGGCGCGGCTCCACAACGGGGTGGAGACGGTTGCTGCCTGGGGTCCGGCGTGCCCGGGCTGTGTGGCTGCGCGGACCGGTCGCGTTGCACCAGCCCGGGTGTACCTGGCGGCGCACCAGCGAGTCTGCCCACGCCACCGATGCTGGCTGATGAGCGTGCCTGGCGGCGGGGGCCGTGTCATCGGGTTGGCCGGATGCCCGGAAGTGGTCCAGGCGCAGGCGGATCACCGCAGGCTGCTGCGCCGTTCCCCCGTCGCTGGTTCGGCGTTCGAGGTTGCGGAAGCGGTCACAGCCTGGTGGTGGGCGCAGAAGTGGCCGGAAGAAACTCTGTGGCCGGCAAGGCTGTGTGCGACCGTTCCCGAGGGTGAAGAGCCCGGGCGGTGGCGAGTCCTGGCCCGCGGCTTGGTCACCTATCCGGAGACGGTGGCCGTTGCCGGGATGTTGGTAGACCAGACGATGAGGCGCCGTATCGCAACCCAGGTGCGCGGCCACCTCCCTTTCTGCCTGGGCGACCTCCCCGTGCTCATCAGTGAGCTGGTGCGCTGTCTGCGGCGGCCTTGGCTCACTGATCGCCTGACAACGTGCATGGACGGACCGCTGTTCGCCTGGGCACACAAGTGCAGCAAAGCGGCGGAAGCGCCTGATGGCGACGGGCAGCGGTTGCTGTGGAAGGTCCATCCCGCGCACAGGCCTCGTCCCTTGGCTGACGAACTCGCCCAGCACCTGCAGGAGGTGGCCGGCGGTGAAGCCGCAGAGGCTCCGGCCCTCAAACGGCGGCGCGGGCACAGCCGCCAGGCCGATGGGGCCTTCGAAGCGGGCCTGACTCGTGCCCGGGCCTACGCGGCTGCGCGGGGGCATCTGGCCACACGGGCGGACACGCTCCAGGACGGCTTTCCTCTGGGGACGTGGATGAGCAACCAGCGCATGCTCCGTCTGGGGATGCTTGCCTGGCGCGGCGCCGCGCTGCGTGCACTGGACCCGTACTGGGACACGCCGTGGCCGACCCTGTGGCAGCGCACCTACCACCAGGCCAGGTGCCACGTCGCGGAACAGGGCCCGATGGATGCGAGGGGAGGATTTCCCGGTACCGGCCTCAGCCTGGGCGAGTGGCTGTACCTGCAGTGCACCCGGTATCCGGATCTGCATCCTGAGCAGCAACGGCTTCTTGCACGGCTGGGCATCGATGCCGCGGCGGCTCGGGACGCCCGGCCCCGGCGTCGCAGTCAGCGTTTCGGGGAGCAGGAGGCGCTCGCCCATGCCCGGGCCTGGGCTCTGGAGCACGGAAGCTTGGCGGCAATCGGGATCAGCACCGTGCATGAGGACTACCCATTGGGCAGGTGGCTTTCCGACAGGCGCGGTCAGATGGGGCGCGGAGTGCTGTCGCCAGGCCGTGCCGAGGCTTTGACACGGATCGACCCGTGGTGGCGGCCGCCCTGGCACTTGTGCTGGCAGCGTTCCTACGAGCACGCGTGCCAGCAGCTCCAGCAAGTGGGAGGCGGGGAGTTGGTGGCGGGCTTTCTACTGATGGACAGGCCGACGCAGGAGTGGCTGCGCATCCAGCAGCGCCGCTACCACCTCCTCCTGCCGGGCCAGCACGATCTCCTCAAGAGGCTCGGTCTGAAGCCTGAGACGGCCATCGCCGAGGCACCGGCCGCCACGGCCAGTACGTCTGTTGCGCCCGTGTGGGCCCCGGGGGGCCCACAAGGCGACGCGGAAGGTGCGGAAGCGGTGGGAGGCCTTCCTGCAGCCGCACTGCACAGGCCGCTGGGAGTTCCCCGGGTCGGACAGCGCCCCGACCACCGCGCCCGGTTCGAAAGCGCGCTGGTGCACGCCCGGGCCTGGGCCGCCATCCACGGACACCTGGCCGTTCCACGCGATACACGGCAGAGCGGATTCACGCTCGGAATGTGGCTGTTCAGCCAGCGCAACCGCGCCAAGCAGCGCGCTCGAAAAGGCAAGCCCGCCTCGCCGCACCTCGGACAGCTGGCCGCGATCGATCCGTGGTGGAACCCGCCGTGGGACCTGCACTGGCAGCGCAACTACTACCGCGCCCGCGACTGCATGCGTGCCGGCCGTGGAGCCGACACCGTGGGCGGTCTTCCCGTCGGGAAGGACGCTCTGGGTATCTGGGTCAAGCGACAGTGCACCCTCTACGACAGCCTCCACCCCGAACAGCAGCACCTCCTCGCCGCTATCGGCATCACCCTCGAAGCGGTACGGACGCGGGTCGGCCCGCGTGACTCCCGCCGACTGACCACCACTCCGCGCTTCGACACCGACGTCGCGCATGCCCGCTCGTACACGGCCCGGTACGGACACCTCGCTGCCCGCTCGAGCGAGGAACACGAAGGGTTCCCGATCGGGTACTGGCTGGCCGAACACCGCCAACGCGCCCGCAAAAAGAGCGGCACGTCGCCTCAAGCCCGGGTCCTGGCCGGCCTGGACCCGTGGTGGAACCCGCCCTGGCTCTTCACCTGGCAGCAGCAGTACCACCAATACCGCACCACCCGAGTCGCCGGGCAACCCATCTCACCCGGGCTTCAACGCTGGGCATGCAAACAGACCGTCCTGTGGGATCAGCTCGACCCGCCCCAGCAAGGACTCCTGACAGCCATCGGTATCCGTCCTGAGGCCCTGCGCTGACAGGCACTCCACAGTTGTGGACTGTGTCCGTGGCTGGAAGTCGCGAGGTAGGCCTATTGCGACCTTCAGTGCTTGACATCAGTGGTTGACAGTGCATGCTGACAGATTTACGCTGGTCAGGACGAAGCGTTGTTTCGACGGATCGAGACGGTGATGGAAACTCCAGCTCTCCACGTACAGGCATGGCCAGTGGTGCGCTGGCAGGACATCGTGCACGCTTACCGCCCCGACCACCCCGCACGTGAGGCCCAGGTCAGGACCTTGCGAACAAACGAGGTCCTCTCTGGCGGGATCCGCTTCGCCCGGCGCAACAGTCACCGCCTCGCCGGCGTTGGCACCCTTTACAGCAGCCTCAACGTACGTGCAGCGGTCTTGTACCGGAGAGCCGACAAGGAAACCGCTCGCGCATACTGCTCCGCAGCTCAGAGGATTGAGGAGGAACTCATGACGCTGTTGAAAAACCAGCAGCTTGACGCCTCCGAGTTGGAGCCGCTGGCCGCCCCCACTCAAAACGCCTGGAAAGTCCTGCGGCCTCTGTGCAACCTCACTGATTCCGTCTTGGCAAGGCTTCCCGTTCTCCCGGAAGAGGAGTGCATCGCTGGCATCTTGCACAGCACAGACGGACGAAAGGTCAGGTTTGCCGAGTCCGGCCCTGAAGGGCTCGACCATGAACTGCCCTACGCGATGATGGAAGCGGCAGGCCTCTCAGTCGGTGACCCTGCTCTGCTGCTGAGCGAGTTCACCGGGGCCACCATCATCACCCGCTTGCAGCCTGGGCTCCTGATCGAGGACTCTGCAGAGGACTCCGAAGCCGCAATCACAGGTTCTAATGCGGAAGACGACAGGATCCAGCGGCCGCTGGACGATGCGTTCCGTTCTGCACTCTTCGCCAGGCTTCGGCCGGAGTAAATGATCCCCCGTAAGATTCGGGGTGGAACGAGTCTCCTGGTCGCTGGGAACGAAGGCCAACCGGATAGAGCTGCAGGATTTCGACTGCTGTCCCGGGTGCCGGGCGGACACCGTCCGGCACCCGGACGACAACCGTGAGTGCGTTACTGGGTGGGCGCATTCTCTTCAGAAGTACATCCATCAGCGGGCCATCCCAGCGACCAACAGCCGCGCCCGGACGCACGACCAGCGACTGATCCTGCTGCGCGACGCAGATGTACTGGTCGGAGTGGGCGTCCATTATCTGGAAGAGCCTGCTGACGAGTCCGGCACAGTTTTCGAGCGCCGGATTGATGCCTACGCAACGGCTGTGCAGGTTCATGGGCAGAAGCTGTCCACTGGCGAGCACGCATCGAAGGTGCTGCTCAGAGCAGTCGTCAGCGACATCGCGACACGCCATAGCCCCGACGACTTCGTCCTTCTCACTGCCCTGGTCGACCCCAAGAACCAGCCCTCGCGGGGATGCCTGGAACGCTACGGCTTTCATGAGGAGGGACAGGATGGCCCCTACCTCGTCTATGCAGCCACCTTGCAGGAAGCACGGACCTCTCTCAGCACAGAACCAGTTGCGTAGAGGGCCACCGTCTCCCACGACGATCGGTACACCCCACCAGCCGACCGCCGCGGACAGCAGGTCCTGGATCTCCTCCACGCCGACCCCGGCCGGCACTGGCGCACCCGCGAACTCGCTCGACACCTCGGCAATATCACCCTCAGCACGATGTACCGCCAGCTCGGCAGATGGCCGCAAACGGATTCATCACCAAGACCGGACCAGCGACCTACGCCAGCCTGAAAACCCCATCAACCACCCTGCCACCAGCAGAAACACACTAAAACTACCCGTCCTTGGGGCACCCCCTCCGAGGGTCACCGGTACACGAGTACCCGTCGGAAAGGGCGGGCTGAAAGGTGCGGTCTATGGGACGGTGGCGTCGCAGCCGCACCTACACGCCGGTCAGTTGCCGTTCTGGGAGATCACATGCTGGTGAGCGCAGATGAACAGCGCTCTGGCTCGGCACGGATGACAAAGACTCCTGGTCCCTCAGGTTCCGAGGCGCGGCGTACCCGTTCCTCCCACATGGCAGGCCAGCATGTCGCCTCACTCCATCTCACTCCTTCGAGGGGCACCCATTCCAAGTCAGTACTGCGAAGGTCGCTGTCCATGAAGTCGCTCACGATCTCAGTGAGTGCCTCATGCACCAAGTGCAGATCACCTGCCAGGCGCAGCACCTCCTGGCAGGCACGGACGGTGTTGGCAGGAAGTTTGTAGGAGAAGCTGGCGGTCATGGCGCGCGTCATCGGTCCAAGGCAATCATTGCCATGCGCCAAAGCACGGACGCGGGCGAGGCCATAGGCGAGATCGCGTCTGAGAGCGTGTGCCCACCGGCCAGCCCCCTCCAGCCAACCTACGTCTAGTGCTTCTGCAAGCGCGTCGGCGTCGAGCGTCGCTTCAGCAAAGGTACGGACGATCTCCAAGACCGTGCTACGCAGCTCCATGCGCATTACTGGGCTCCATGCCCATAGTTGGCGGGCCTCGTCAGCAAGGGAGCCAGAGCTGGATTGGTTAAGGGTGCAGGTAGGACCACTCGTCGGAGTGGAGTGCTGACCCATAGCATCGTGCAGCCGCTCGCGGATGCGGTCTGGAATCTGCTCCCTGACCCGGCAAACGTGCTCGGTTCCAAGACTGGATGCGTCTAGCAACGCGTCGAAGTCATCAGAAGCCGACGCAATGTTCTCACCGTGCGTTGTGGTCATGATTACTGACCTCCCATCCGCTCGTCGAGCCCCAGGGTGCGAAGCTTTTGGCGACTCCGGCTCAAGCGCCGCTCCATGGCCTTTTCGGACAGCCCAACCGACGCTGCTGCTTCCCGTTGGGTGTATCCCAGCGCTCGCCTTACCAGCCCAACACGCAGTTGCTGAGTGCGTTGTGGCAAAGGGAGTCCCCGTTCGATGAGCAGGGGCTTCTTCGTGTGCGGGGCATGATCGCGACGGGGTAGGGGCAGGCAGCGGGCGGCTTGTTGTTGATCGAGGAGGTCGCGATGCCGTCGGTGCTGGGGTTGATGGAACAGCGTGAGGCACGGGCGAGGCAGGATCTGGAGTCCTGGACGGAGGTCCTGGAGCAGGCTCAGGCGGAGGTGGATGCCGCGCGGGAGCGAGTCGAGCGGGCCCGGGTGGGGCGTGAGGAGCTCGTGTCGGTGCTGGCCGGGGAGGGCCCGGTGAATACGCCGGTTCCGGTGCCGTCCGGTGGTGAGATGGCTGCCGCCGTGGGATCGAGCGGCCCCGGCGCGGGGCGTGGTGAGCGGCCGCCGGTGTGGCGGTCGGGCGTGGGCGAGGAGGTGCTCAGCGGCCTGTATCGGGAGGTGTTCGCCGCGGTGGTGGCCGCTTCGAGGCCGGTGAACGGGGTGGAGCTGACGCGGGCGGTGGGCCGGGAAGCGGAGATCAAGAACGAGGTGGAGAAGATCCGTCACCGTGCCTATGTGCTGGAGAAGCGGGGCTGGCTGGTGCGGGCGGAGGACGGACGGTTCATGCCCGTGCCCGGAGCAGTCGGGCGGGGCGTTTCTCCGGCCAGCGCGGAGCGTCTGCGGCCAGGCGCCGGGACAGTCTGATCACGGCGGCCCACCACACCATCTGGGTGTGGTGGTCGGGGCGGCGTTCGTGGTCGCGGTTGAGGCGGCGTGAGCGGGCCAGCCAGCTCAGCGTCCGCTCCACGACCCACCTGCGGGCCAGTACGACAAATCCGCGTTGTCCGTCGGAGCGGCGCACGACCTCGGTCCGGACTCCGTGGCGGGCGAACGCCTTCGCCAGCGCCGGACCCTGGTAGGCACTGTCGACCCACACCAGCTTCAGCAGCCGGCCCGGCTGGTCCATGAACGTCTCCAGCAGTGCGGGGGCGGCCTTGGAGTCGTGCACATCGGCCGTGGTCACGGTGACCTCGAGGAACAGGCCCTCGGTGTCGGTCAGGATGTGACGCTTGCGCCCGTCACGTGACTTGCCGCCGTCGTATCCGCGACTGTCTTCGCCGACGGTCTCGGAGGCGTCCACCGACTGACTGTCGATGATTCCCGCGCTGGGCTCGGCGTTGCGGCCGGAGCGTTCCCTCGCCGTGCGGCGCAGGCGTTCGTGCAGTTCACGCACGTAGTCGTAGGTCCGCCAGCGGCGGAAGAAGTCGTAGACCGCCCGCCAGTACGGGAAGTCGACCGGCATGGCCATCCACTTCACGCCGTTGTCGACCAGGTAGCGCACCGCGTCGAGCATCTCGCGGTGGCAGTACGCCTCCGGACGCCCGCCCTGCTTGAGCAGCCAGGCCGGCACCGGCACCGCAGAGCGGACCTCGGCCCACTCCGCATCCGTCATGTCACTCGGATAGCACCTCGCCCGCTGTCCCGAAGCGATCGAACCGAACCTGTGCACGTAGCAGTCACACTCCGGGGTGACCGTGGTGGACGCGGGTACAGCAGGGATGGTCAACTCGTCGGACAACGGGTCTCCTTGCTCGTGACCGGCCTCAACAACCACGTCACTACCAAGGGGCCCGTTTCTTCATGCCCACGACCACACTGGCATCTCTGTCCGAATGATCACCCGCACCGCAGGCTTCGAACGAGATCCGGTTTGCCACAACGCACTGATCCGAAAGGGCAGAGAGTGCGCGCCTGACTTGATCCTGAATGGCAGCAGCCTGATCCGGGGCAACCGCTCCCTCGTCTGCGAGGTCCACGTATGCGAGCTCGCCCTCAAGCGACTCATTTCCCATAGCCATGCTCTGCGACCGATCTCGGAACCATTGTTCGTACACCGGACGGAACGACCGGACGCAGGCCCCCACGTAATAAGTGGTCAAACTCGCGCCGCCTGCCTCTTGCCACCGCCTGCCCACCAAGCCGTAGGTGCGGAAGAGTTCCAGTCCGGCCAGCACCGTCTCCGTCGCAAGCAGGTAGCGGTCGTCCTGGCTCCAGTTGGCGTCATGCCGCACTCGGATCGGCCGCCCCGCCAGTCTGCTCTGGCGAAAGATCTCCCCGCTGTGTGTCCACGCGAGCATGATCGGCCACCCATACTCCATCAACCGACGGGCGAATCGGTCATAACGGGGGCCAGCAAATCCGTCTCCCCGTAGTGCCGCAGCAAGACGGCCATCGGCTGCAAGGCGGGCTACCCGTTCATCAACGGATAGGTCTCCATCCCCCAGGGACGGGAGGTGTTGCACAAGCCCCTGGCCGACTCGGAATGGGCGTCCGCCGTCCGCTTCCGAGCGGTCTGCATCGATCCCTGGACTGTTCCTTGGCTCGTGACGCCTGAGGGCGTGCCGAGACGGGCGTGGTTCGCTCACGTCTACGGTCTTAGCGGCCGAGCAGGCAAGTCCCCCCGCGAATCAGCAAAGTTTCTAGGCAGAACCTCGTGACGTGGAGCACAGGGGGAAGAGAACCGCGAACGGGCTACAGCATCAACACCGGTATCCCGGCGATGCACACACTGTGCCGCCGCCTCGATCGATCGGAGTAGATGTGAACAGCCAAGAGCAGGGTCCTCTTCTGAGTCAGCGAGCTGCCATCGTGTTCGTTCTGGGCACACTTGCCGGGCTCATTGCAGGCGTGCTCACAGCCTGCAACGGCGGCAGCCCAGCTGCTGCACTTCTCGCTGGCGGGGCGGCGTGCGCAGGCGCCGTCCTGTTCTTTCACGCGATCATCGGCTGACACGCAACCCCAACCAGGTGGCCTCCGTACGGCCAGGACAGAGGCAGGCCGACCGTAGGACTCCGAGTCCGTGTTCGCGTACGTGCCAAAGATGCGCATCGTGCCCTCGAGCCACTGCTTGGCTCTGCGGGCCCCCGAGAAGCCCTTCACCTGAGCATCTTCGCCAACCACCACAGGCGTAGCTTAGTGCGATCGGATCATCACGATGCGCTCGAACGGGTCAATCCCCCGCCACACCGACACCTGCTGGCTCCAGGAAAGGGAGACCCACGATCTGGGGAAGCAAGCAGACGACGGGCCCAGGACCGGACGGCTACTGCGAAAGCACCCGCCGGAGACGGCGAACGCGAGACCGTGGTGGAGTGACCCGTCATCCCGGCCTCCTGCGGATCGCTCCCCTGCAGGGGGAGACGACCTCGTCGCTGATCTGCCGCATCGCAGGACGCTACGGGATGGAAGCGAAGGTGTTGCGGTCGTGCTGGCAGTGGCGCAACTACCCGCCGGGGCACGACGGCGGGGGCACGCGGGCCGACGCCGAGGTGCTGCTGAACACGCCCGGACGGCAGCTCCTGGCAGGCCTGTGCGGCGTCGAGGAGGACGTGCTGGCGCGGGCGTTGCCGTCCTGGGGACAAGAGGACGCCAAGCTGTCGGCCGGAAAGGACGGGGTGCCGGCGGCGGCGTGGCGGACCGGCGGCGCGGTCGCCGGGCCGGTCGCGTTCGGCTGCCGCCTGTGCGCCGCCCGGCGTACGGGAACGGCCGTGCGGGTGGTGCGGTACGCGCCGCGATGGCAGCGGGTGTGTGTCCGGCACCGGCGGTGGCTCCTGGACGCGGACGCCGACCAGTCTCTTGAGTATCTGGACGTGCGTGGTGTGCCGGAAGTGGCCGCGGCCCAGCGGCGGTGGGCCGGGGTGGCGCGGCGGGCAGCACGGGCCGGAACAGAGCCGGAGAGGGTGTTCGCGCTGGCACACGCGGTGGTGGCCCGGTGGTGGGAGCAGGCCCTGCACTGGGAGCGGGAGACCATCTGGCCGGGGCGGCTGCACCAGGTCGCGGGCGGCAACGCCGGGACGGAGCTGGAGCGGTGGCGGATCGTGGGCCGGGACGCGGTCGTCTTCCCCGAGGTGGTGGCCGTGGCCGACGCGCTGCTGGACCCGGCCATGGCCGAGCTGGCCTGGCGCGCAAGCGGGGGGACGCGGCCTCGGGTGCGGGGCGAGGACGACCCGTTCTGCCACCGGCTGGGCGAGCGGGTGGACCGGGACTGGCTGGGGCCTCTGGTCGCGGTCGACTACGGCGGCCCGCTGAGCGGCTGGAGGGGCGCGATCGTGCGCGCCCGCCGCGGCAGCGGGCCGCCGGGATGGCGGGACGATCCGTGGCATCTGAAGCGGGAGCAACAGCCCGCAACGATGGCCGGCCAGCTGCGCGTGATGGCGGCGGAGGCGCAGGCGGGCGGCTCGGGTACCCGGTGGCGTGCCACCGTTTCCGCCGAACACCGCTTCCACATCACGCGGTTGCTCGACGACGCCCGCGAGGAGCTGGCGCAGCTGCGCGGCGCGCAGAGCGGCACCACCGCCGAGGTGGCCCGCACGCTGCTGGAGCACCTCAGCCAGAGTGCCGAGCTGGTCGACCGGGCCGTGCTGCATACCGCCGCAGCGGCTGTCGCGGCCGGGGTGGCGCTGGAGGAGGTGGCCCAGTGGTCGCGCCTGCCCGCCAAGGAGCTGTCCCGGGTGCTCGCCGCGGGCCGTAGCGAAGACTGACGCACCCGGCGGCGGCCGGACAACGGCCCTGGCACCACGGTCCACTCTGGGTGCGGCGGGTGGTGCCGAAGGAGGGCGGCCAGGCAGCCGGAAAGTGCAGGAGTTCGCACTGACACCAGTGCATCCGGGTGGCATCCTGACCCCGCGCGCACCCCAACGGGCTTACTGCGCACCATAGTTGGGGTTACCGTCCGGTTCTCCTGCGCGGCAGGACAGGCATGGCGTTATGTGGAGTTCGTGATCACCGACAGCAGCCAGGACAGCGCGCAGACCGGCTTGCCCGCCCTCCCGGGCGGCGCCTGCGGGGTGCCGGAACCGGGCGCGGTGGAGGCTGAGTTCGCCGGAGTGGACGGCACGCTCGTGCAGCGCCGCTGGGTGGAGGCCGCCGTCGCGGTCAAGTTCGAGCAGCTGGCGCCGGTGGCGGCGTTCCCGGTGGTGCCGGGGCGGCGGTGGGGGCCGGGCTGGTGGTGGTCGGCCACGACCGGGCGGCATGTGATGCACGGTTCGCAGGCGATGTGCACGCAGTTGATGTTCCTGGACCGCGATCCGCGTGTGGTGGGCCTGTCGGCGCGGCCGGTGCGGCTGATCTGGCGGGATCCGGGCAGCGGGCGGGTGCTGACATGGGTGCCGCAGTTGTTCGCCCGCTACGCCGACGGGGTCGCCCTGCTCGCCGACTGCCCCGCCGCGACAGCTCCCGCCGCCGGCCGGGCCGAGCGCGCCGCCGCTGTGCTTGAAGCGGCGTGTGAGGCGGTGGGGTTCACCTACCGGCGTCTGGCGCCGCCCGAGAAGGTGGTGGCGGCGAACGTGCGGTGGCTGGCCGGCTACCGGCACCCCCGCCACCGTGACGCGGGCGGCCTTGAGCAGGCGGTGCTCGATGCGTTCGCCGCCGAACGGCCGCTGATGGCCGGGGCCGCGGCGGCGGGCGAGGTCCTCACCGCGCTGCCGGTGCTCTACCACGCGCTGTGGAGCGGTCGGCTGGCCGCGGACCTGACACGGCCGCTGGGTGAGCAGACACTTGTCTCGCCCGGCCCGGCCGCAGGCGACGGGAAGCGGCGGGAGCAGCAGGAGAGTTGAGCAAGCACGTGGTGGCCGTCCCTGGTGGGCGGTGTGTTGAGGTGGGCGCTCAGGTCACGTTCGAGGGCCGCGCCTGGCAGGTGACCGGTCTGGTCGACGGGCGGGTGCACCTGGTCGCCGAGGACGGGGCCACCGGGTGTGTGCTGGCCGTCCGTCTGGTGTCCGCGCCCGGCTTCTCGGTGATCGGTGCCGCGGCCTCGGAGCCGCCGGCCCCGGCGCTGTGGGAGACGGTGCCGCTGGCCGCGCAGGAGCGGGCCCTGGCCTGGCTGCGTCACATCCGAGAGGTCGAGACCGGGCTGCCCGGCGGCCCGGCAGGCGGCGGCGCGCCCCGGCCTGAATACGACCCGCAGCGCTTCACCCTCGCCGAGCGGGAAGAGGTCAAGGCGCGTGAACTGGCCGCGCTGGGCTGGGCCAGGGCCAGCCGGACCACGGTGCAGCGGATGCGGCTGGTCTACCAGCGGCAGGGGCTGTGGGGGCTGGTCGACAAGCGCCACCTGCGCACCTTCTCCCCCACCGGGCGTACCGACGAGCGGGTGGTGGCCGCCGTGCTGGAGGCCCTGCGCCGGCGCCGCGGCCGGTCGAAGACCACCACCCTGCAGGTCATCGAGCTGGCCGAGCAGATCGTGGCGGACACCTACGGGCCGGCCCGGGTGAAGCTGCCCGGCCGCTCGTCGCTGTACCGGCTGGTGAAGGCGCTGGCGGATCCGGCCGAGCCGCCGGGCAGTGCGGCGCGCACCGCGACCGGCCCGGCCCGCTCGGGCGGCCCGCCGTCTGCGCTGCGGCCCGCCGAGCGGGTCCACATCGCAGGCGCCCGCCTGGGTGTGCGGGCGGTGGGCGAGGACGGGGGTGTGGTGCCCGTGGCGGTGACGGCGGCACTGGACGCGGCGAGCGGCTGCGTGCTGGCCGCCGTGCTGCACCCGCAGCAGGACGGGCCGGTTCAGTTGTCGGTGCTGCTGGCCGAGATGGCCGTGCCCAGGCCGCAGCGCCCGGGCTGGCCGGCCCTGCTGGAGCAGGCCCATGCCGGCGGGCCTGCCCGGCGGCTGGTGTCACTGCCCGCACGGATCGAGGCCACGGCGGCGCGTCCGGCCGCCGTGCCCGAGACGCTCATCGTCGAGTCCACAGCCGCCGTCACCTCCGCTGTCCTGGCCGTGTGCGAGAGCCTGGGCATCAGCCTGGAGCCGGCCCCGCTGCGGACGGCGGGCGCAAAGCGCGGCGCCGTCCGCACGCTGGAGGTCCTCGCCGGCCTGTTCTCGCGGCACGCCACCACGGCGGAAGAGGCATGCGGAGCGGGAGAGGCGGTCGGGGCGTACTGGAGCATGCCGCAGCTGCAGGACCTGCTGGACGAATGGATCACCGTCAGGTGGCACCAGCGCCCCCAGGAGCAGCTGCGCCATCCACTGCTGCCCCGGGCGGGGCTCGCCCCCAAGGAGATGTGGGAGGTACTGCTGGGCGTGGCCGGGATGGTGCCGCTGCCGCTGGCCGGGAAGCACTACGGCGAACTGCTGCCGGCGCGCCGGTGCGCCCTCACCGATTCCGGGATCCGGCTGGGCGGGCACCGCTACGACGATGCGTGTCTGGACGAACACCGCGGCCGCGGCCAGCGGTGGGAGGTCCACCACCATCCCCACGACCCGCGGCAGGTCTTCGTCCGGCTGCCCGACGGCCTGCTCCACGCGGTCGGGTGGGCGCAGGGTGAGCACACCCTGCGCCCGTTCGACGAGATGGTCCGGCGCCGCACCGGCGGCGTCCTTGCGCGCCGCGGCGCGGACGCACAGCCGGGCAGCGAGACGAGGGACGGTTCCGGTGAGACAGGGCGCACCGCAGACGTCAGGGCCGTGGAGGGGATCTCCGGCGCCATGATGGTGCACGACGCTGATGGCGGCGGTGCCGGTGGTCACATTGCCCGGGATACCGGCGGGTGCGGGGTGTACGACCCGCGGGCGGAGGCCGAGCTGTGGTGAGCGCACACGGCGGCCGCCCGGTGGCCGGCGCCCGGCACCGGCAGGTGAAGCTGGGGGCGTACGTGACGTTCGAGGGCCGCGCCTGGCAGGTGGCCGCCGTGGCCGGGGCGTCGGTGCGCCTCGTCGACACCCGCGGGCAGACCGCCTCCGTGCTCGCCTCCTTCCTGTTCGCCGACCCCGCCTTCGCCGTGGTGGACTCTCCCGCCGCCGCGGTGCCGCCGTGGGGGCTTCTGGAGTCGGTGCCCGAGCGGGAGCGCGAGCGGGCCCTGGCCTGGCAGCGGCACATCCGCGAGGTCGAGACCGGGCTGCCCGGCGGGCCGGCAAGCGGCGGGACGCCCCGGCCCGAATACGACCCGGCACGGCGGTCGATGGCCGAGCGGGAGCAGGCCAAGGCCGAAGAACTCGCCCGGCTGGGCTGGCCGCAGGTCAGCCGGGCCACCGTGCGCCGCATGCGCGCCCGCTACCACGCGAGCGGCCTGCTCGGGCTGGTCCCCCGCCGCAAGCCGTCGCGTGCGACAGGGCGGGCCGATGAGCGGGTGGTGGCCGCCGTGCTGGAGGCGCTGCGCCGCCAGCGCGGCCGCTCCACCGGCACGCTGAAGGGACTGCGGGAGCTGACCGGGCAGATCCTGGCCGACACCCACGGGCCGGGCGCGGTCGGGTTGCCTGCGCCGTCGACGTTCAACCGGCTGGTGCGCGTGATCGCCGATCCTCTGGAGCATCCCGGACGGCCGGCCCGCACCGCCACCACCACGCCGGTACGGCCGTACACGCCGACGGTGGCGCTGCGGCCGGGCGAGCTGGTACAGGTCGACACCACCCGCCTCGACGTGATGGCCGTCGGCGAGGACGGGAAGCCGGTGCGCCCGGAGCTGACGATCGCTCTCGATGTGGCGACCCGCTCGGTGGTGGCGGCCGTACTGCGTGAGGAGGGCACCAAGGCCGTGGACGCGGCGCTGCTGCTGGCGGAGATGGCCGTGCCCCATCCCGCACGGCCCGGCTGGCCCGGCCATCTGCGCCTGGCCCACGCCGCCGTCCCCTACGACCGGCTGCTCGCCCTGGACGACCGGCTGGAGCAGGCGGCGGCGCGGCCGGTGGTGGTGCCGGAGACGATCGTCATCGACCGCGGGGCCATCTTCGTCTCCGCCGCGTTCCTGGCCGCCTGCGAGACCCTGGGGGTGAGCGTGCAGCCGACGCCGCCCCGCTCGCCGGCCGCCAAAGGCGCCGTCGAGCGGACCTTCGGCAGTATCAACACGCTCGTCGCCCAGCACATCGCCGGCTACACCGGCTCCCACATCCTGGAGCGCGGCGGGTCGGTGGAGGACGAAGCGCGGTTCACCGTGGCCCAGTTGCAGGAGCTGCTGGACGAGTGGATCACCGCCCGCTGGCAGCACCGCCCCCACGAGGGCCTGCGCCATCCGGTCCTGCCGAAGAAGGCCCTCACCCCGAACGAGATGTGGGGCGCGCTGCTGGGCGCGTCCGGGTACGTGCCGCTGCCGCTGGCCGGCGCCGACTACCTGGAACTGCTGCCCGTGCGCTTCCACCCCATAACCGGCCGCGGCATCCGCATCAACCACCGCACCTACGACCACGCCTGCCTCAATGAACACCGCGGCCGCCCCTCCCCCACCGGCCCCGGCGGCAAGTGGGAGGTCCACCTCAACCCGCACGACGTGCGGCAGGTCTACATCCGCCTGCCCGACGGGCTCCTGCACGAGATCCCGTGGATCCACCGCGACCACGTCCACGCCCCGATGGGCGAGACTGCCTGGCGTCACATCCGCGCCGCCCTGGGCCGGCGCGGCGACCGCGAGGCACACGAGGCCGCCCTCGCGGAGGCCGCCGACCAGGTCCTGCGCCGCAGCCGCCCCCTGACCGGGAGCGCGGCAGCGGCTGCCACCCCGTCCCAGCCGTCGGACTCCCCGCCGGGGACACCGCCGGCTCAGCATCCCGCCCGGGCCCCCGAGGACAGTCTCGACGCCGCCGAAGCCCGCGCCCATGACGATGACGGCAGCCAGGCCGGTGGTGAAGAGTCCCCGCCGCCGGCCCGATTCGCGCTGTACGACGCCTTCGAGGAGGCCGAACACTGGTGAGAAGCCCCGACACCACGCCCCCCGCCGAGGAGACGTCCGCAGGGGCAGTCACCACCTTCGACGCCTTCGCCCGGTTCGCCCACGCCGCACCGCCCACACCGCCGCAGCCGGGCCAGGCACCCCGCTCGCCGGAGGAACGCCTGGCCTACCACTCGCAGTTCGTCACCGTGCGCACCCCGGCCATCGAAACCCTCTCGCGCAGTGTGCGCACCCTGATGATCCTCGGCCGCCACCAGAGCGTCACCGCACGCCCGTCCCTGATCGTCACCGGGCCGGCCACGACCGGCAAGACGACCGCGCTGCTCGAAGTGGGCCGCACCTGCCACCTGGCCCACACCCGCCGCGCCGCCCCGGGCGACGACAGCGTGCCCGTCGCCTACGTGCTGGTGCCGCCCGGCGCCACCGCCAAGACACTGGCCGGGGAGTTCGCCCGCTACCTCGGCATCCCCGTCACCACCCGTATGACCACCACGCAGATCACGACCGCCGTCTGCCACACCTACGCCGCGGCCGGGGTCAAGCTCGTGCTGATCGACGAGATCCACCGGCTCAACCCGCGCACCTCCAGCGGCGCCGAGGCCGCCGACTGGCTCAAAGACCTCACCGAACGCGTGCGGGCCACGTTCGTCTACGCGGGCATCGACGTCACCGACAGCGCCGTGTTCACCGGGGTGCGCGGCGCGCAGCTGGCCGGGCGCGCCTCCCTGATCGACTGCGGGGCGCTGCCCGCGCGGGCCGGCGAGCGGGAGCCGTTCCGGGAGCTGATCGCCTCCCTTGAGCAGGCCCTCGACCTGCACGCCCACCGGGCGGGCAGCCTGCCGAAGCTGGCCTCCTACCTGCACGAGCGGACCGCCGGACGGATCGGCAGCCTCTCCCGCCTGATCCGCCAAGCGGCCATCGAAGCCATCCTCGACAGCAGCGAACGCATCACCAAGACACTTCTGGACGGCATCGCGCTCGACCACCTCGCCGAAGAGCACTACCGGCCCCGCAACCCCGCCCGCCGCCACACCCGCCCCAACGGCCGGTGACCTCCCCGGCCGCAACCAGGCCATCGCCCCCGGTACGGGCCGCCACCATGTGGCCATCCGTACCCGGCCCGCTGCGCGTACGGCCGCTGCCCGGCGAGGCCACCGCCTCCTACCTCACCCGCCTCGCCGCCACCTACCGCCTCAGCCCCGCCCAGCTCCTCGACGGCCACGGCATCACTGCCACCGGCACCGAGCACGCCCCGCCCGCCGCCGAGATCCGCCTCAGCGCCGAAGCCGCCCGCCGCCTGTCCGGCTTCACACGCATCCCCCTCACACACCTCACCCGCGCCCTGCCCCACCTGCGCCCGCCCGCACCCTCGTCGGCCCACACCGACGCGCACGGCACGGCCACCGCCCACTGGCACACGGTCGAGACCGCCCTGCAGCCATTACCGGCGTGTACCGCCTGCACCATCGGCCGCAGCCCGCACACGGCAGCCTCCGCGTGGATCCACCCGTCGCCGGGCCTGGCCCGGATCATGATCTGCACCCGCCACCAGCAGGCCTCAAGCGACCCCAGGCATCCCGCGCCCCTCGACATCCGAGCTGTCCCCGAACTCACCCAAGCCCACCTTCGCGCGCGCCGCCCGGCGACACCGGTCTCCCTGAGCTGGGCATCGACGATCACGACACGCTGGTACGACCACCAACAGCACGTACACGAACGCTGGCACACACGCCTGCACCGGCTCACCGCCGCCAACCCCCACCTCGCCTCAGGCCCGGCCTCCCCCGCCCTGACCTGCCGCGAACTGATCACCTATCCCGAGACCCTCACCCTCGCAGCGGCTCTTGACCGCCTGCCCCCGCACCCCCTGACACGCACACAGCAGACCGCCTTCCTCCACCAACTCGCCGGCCGCCTCCAACTCCCCCGCCTCGCACCCGCCGACCACGACCTGCTCTGGAAACGCCTGACCACCCACTGACCCTGCTCAGCTACATCAAAGGGCTGCGGTTCATCCGGATCGAGGCGTTCGATACGGACGCCGCAGTCACCGCCACCGAGCTGCTGCGCTTCGGGCACTCCTGGGCCGCCGTCCACGCCATCCACGCTTCCAGGCCGTCGGCCGCCCATCCGAGCGGCCGGTTTCTGCTCACCCTGACACCGAAGGCATACGCGGGCACCGGCGTCCAGGCTGTCCACCCCGGCCCATAACCACCGGTGCCTGGAAGCTCCATCAAACCCGCCCGCGCCGTCGCGAACCCGGCCCCCTGACACCCGCAAGGCCCGAGGCCGTTCGGCGGGAGCAGCACTGCCCTACCCAGTCCGCACCCAGGCGAGAACCTGCTCCTCGTCGGGACCCGTCTTCGCACCAACCCGGGCCAGCACCGTGTGGCCGTCCGCGCCCGGCCCGCTGCCCGGTGAGACCACCGTCTCGCCTGACTCGCCAGCGCCGCTACCGCGCGAGTTCCTGTAGGCCGCTGGCCAGATCAGCTTGCACCAGGTCGTCTCGTTCGGCTGACGTCAGCCAGTGTGCGGAGGACCCGGCAGGAGTCCGCTCCACCCACAGGACCTCGTCGACCGCTTCGGCGACGGCGTGCAGATGGCTGATCACCATGACGAGGCGGTTGCCTCCGGCCTGGGCGCGCAGCACGTCGAGGGCGGAGTCGAGTGTGGTGGTGTCGAGGGCTGCGAAGCCCTCGTCGAGGAACAGCGAGCCGAGGCTCGACCCGTTGCGGGAGTGCAGTTCGGCGAGCGCCAGGGCCAGGGCGAGCGATGCAAGGAACTTCTCACCGCCGGACAGCCGGTTCGGGTGGTGGTTGACTCCGGAGCTGCGGCTGACGATGTCGAAGGTGTCGGCGAAGCCGAATCGTCCCTCGGTCATGTGCTGGAGCAGGTCGCTGGCGACGCCGAGCAGTGCGTGGGTGCGCAGGGTGGTGAGATGGCCCAGGAACTTGGCGTCGACCAGTTCGGTGCGCAGCACCTCCAGGGCCTCGTAGCGGGCTTTGCCGGCGGCGATGGCGAAGTCCAGGTCGGCGGCCGGTTTGATCGTGTCCAGCGCCTTCTGCTGTTTCCGGCGCTGCTCGTCGCTCTCTCTGTTGGCGTGTGCGGCCGCGGTGACGAGGGGATGCAGTGCCGATGGCACTGTCAGGTCGGCTGTGGGGGCGAGGTCCTCGACATCGCGGAGCGCGGCGGCCTGCTCGCCGAGGCTGGTCGCCGCAGTGTCCGCGCGGTCGGTGGCGGTGGTGGCGCGTTCGGTGAGTCGGTCGTCCAGCATCGAGGTGACCGCGGACAGTTCCCCGACGAACTGCCGGACTTCGGCGATTCCCGGCTCGGCGGGGGCCTGGGGCATCCGGTGACTGTCCGCGTTGTCGAGGTGGGCAGCCGCCTGGGTTGCGGCATGGGCCCAGGCGTCCAGGTTGCCTCGCAGTTCGTTCAGCGGGCGTTCCAGGTCGGTGCGGGCCTCCTGGTCGAGGGCGCGCTGCTCGGCGAGTACGGAGGTCTTCTCCGCTCGGGCCGCTTCTCTCCGGTCGAGCAGTTCACGGGCTTCGGCCTGCCGGGCGGTGACCGCAGCGGCGGCAGCGGATGCCTCGTCGGCAGTGACGTCGATGGCCTCGTCCGGCAGCATCGCCCGGATGCGGGTGGGAAGCGCTTGGAGGTCTGCGGTGGTCCTGGCCGCGGCGCGGGCATGCCTCGCGGAGGCTGTCGCCGCGTCGTCGACGGCGCGCCGGTGGGCTTCCTTGCGCCTCTCCAGCGCCGTGTGTTCTGCCTCGAGGCCGGTGGTGAGGCGGCGCTCTTCGGTTTTCAGGTGCTCGGCGTGATCCTCGGCCGTCTGTTCGCACGCGGCGATGGCGTCGGTGATGGGTGCGGTGTTCGGCTCGGGACGCTCCTGCGGTTGTGCGGCACCGTCGGTGGTCGGGGTCGACAGGGCTGTGGTGGCCGCGGTCAGTGTCGCCGAAGCTGATTCCGCCTCGAAGCCTCGGTCGGTTCCGGCGGCCAGGGCCTCGAGGTCCTCGAACGCGCTCACCGCTTCCGCGATGGCCTTGCGTGCCTTTTGCTGTGTGTCCCGGTGGTCTTTCTCGCGGGTGAGGACCGTCTTCTCGGTCTCGGTCACGGCGGCACGGGCTTCTGCGAGCCGACCCGCTACCGCCTCTCGGGCGGTCTTCGCCTCGTCGAGCTGTGTTTTCGCCGTAGTCAGCTCGACGGTATCGGTGGTGGAGGCGGGTGCGAAGTCGGCCGGGAGCTGGCGGTGGCATACGAGGCAGTCGTCGCCCGGCTGCAGTTCGGCGGCGATCGCGGTGGCCCTGTTGCGCAGTCGGTGTGCTTCCAGATGCTTCTCGGCGGCAGCGAGGGCTTTGTCGGCGGCGGCTGTTGCCGTTTCCCGCGGGCCGAGGTCGCCGCGGGCGGACCGGTGTTCGCTCACTGCGGTGGCCTCGGCGCCCGCGGTGTCGGCGACGCGGCGGGCCGTCGAGAGGGCTGCGGTCAGTGCGGTGCGGGCGGTGGTGGCGCGGATGCGGATCTCTCTGCTCGCCTGTGAAGCGGCGCGGGCTGCCTCTGTGAGCGGTTTCGTGTGGGCGACGCGCTCGGCCAGGTCCGCTTCGGCCGTGGTGATGTCCTCGCGTTCGCCTGCGAGTTGTCCGGTGAGTTCGGCGAGCCGGCCGCGCTCGCTGCGGTGTTCCGTGGCGTGCTCCGCGAGGGTCTGGAGGATCACTGTGGCTTTGGTGAGGGCGCTTGAGCCTTCTCCTTCCGCCTCTGCCGCGGTGATCTCGTCGGTCAGTTCGCTTTCCTGGGCTCGGGCTTGGGCGTCGCGGTCGTCCAGGGCGTCGCGTCGTGCGGCAATGTCGGCGGCAACGGCTTCGAGTGCGTCGAGGGCGGTGTCTGCGCCGGTCACCGTGCGCGTCGACAGAGTCGTTCTGGCGGCGGCTGCCTTTTCGGCGGCGGTCCGGGCTTCGGAGATTTCTTTCTGCAGCCCGGTGATGCGGTCGACGGCGGTGCGGAGGCGTTCGGCGCAGGCTTCGGCCGCGTCGGCGGCGGCGCCGGCTTCCTCGGCGGCCCGCTCGGGGTCGGCCGGCATGGAATCGCGTTTGGCCCGCGCGTCGACCAGCAGGTCCTTGAGCGCCTCGCGCCGGCGGGCGGCCATCTGCTGGACCGACTCCAGGGACTCGGCGCCGAAGAGTTCTCTCAGCCGCGCGCTCCGTTCTTTGGGGGCGGCGACAAGGAGACGGTCGAACTTGCCTTGCGGGAGCAGCCCGACACGCAGGAACGTGTCGTAGCCCATCTGCAGGATCGCCTTGATGCGGAGGTCGACGTCGTTGGCGCCGTCGATCTCCTCTCCGGTGTCGAGGTTCCTCAGATGGTGCCGGGCCGCGTTCGGGTTGGTGGCGTGCATGGTGCGATGGATGTGCCAGCGTTGTCCGTTGTGCAGGAAGGTGAGTTCGACGCTCATGGCCTGCGCACCGTCGGCGATGAGCTGCCGAGGTTCCTTGGCGTCCCAGGAGCTTTTGCGGAACAGGGCGTAGACGATGGCGTCGAGCATGCTGCTCTTGCCGGCGCCGGTGTTGCCGAGGGCGGCGACCAGGTTCTTGCCGGTGAAGTCGACGGTGACCGGGGTCGGGTAGCTGCGCAGTCCGATGAGGGACAGTGTCAGGGGTTTCATCGCGTCGTCTCCGCACCGAGAGTGTCGATGCCGGGCAACAAGCCTGAGCGGTCGATGGTGTCGAGGGATTGGCCGGCGATGGCCGCGGTCAGCAGGTTCTCCTCGCAGCACGGGGCGGGATCGTCGGGGTCGGGTTCGGCCTGCAGATGGGCGAGGGCGGCCATGGCACGGTCCAGGGCCAGGCCGGTGGTGCCGCGGCCGGGCAGGTAGTCGCGCAGCAGGTCTTCGACATCGGGGAGTTCTCCGGTGGAGGTCTCGCGGTCCAGTACGCGGTCGGCTGCCCCGGTGCGGCGTTCGTCGATGTCGACGAACGCCGCCCGCGGCATCATCTTGGCGAGGGTGTCCGGCAGGAACGGGTTGGAGACCTCCACGTTCACCACCGCCTTCACCCAGGCGTCTCCGACACGGCCGGCGCGTTGGGTGATCTCCTCCAGGGTGCCTTCCAGGTAGATCAGAGGGCGGCCGGCGGTCAGCGGCTCGAAGTCGATGCGGGGCTCGGTGCCTGGGCCGACCTCGGCCAGCACCACGCTCTTGGTGTCGCCCCTCTCGCCGAAGTCCATCTGCAGTGGGCTGCCCGCGTAATAGGCCGGGAATACGGCGCGGTCGACGCGTTGCGGCTTGTGGATGTGGCCAAGGGCGCCGTAGGCGACCTCGGGCAGGTCGGCGGCAGCTGCCGCGTATTCGGAGGCGAGGGAGGTCTTCCGCTCCGAGTGGGAAGGGGTGGCCCCTTCGACGAACAGGTGGGTGGCGAAGATCAGGACGTCCCGTGCGCCGCGGCCTGCGGCCAGACGGCGGTACACGTCGGCCTGGACGATGCGTATCCGCTCGGTGTAGGCCGCGGTTGTCATGCCGGGGTCGGCGAAGTCGTAGGTGAACCGGTTGGGGTGCAGGTAGGGCAGCGCGCCGATACGCAGTGTCGACTCCCCGCCTCTGGTGGGGTATTCGGCCACGAGCAGCCCGTCGGGGCGGGCGTCGGTGGCGAAGCGGACCCGGACCTCGTCCCCTTCGCGGGTTCCCATGTCGCTGAGCATGAACTTCAGGAACGCCAGGACGTAGGTGGTGTCGTGGTTGCCGGCGACGACGACCACGGGCGCGATCTCGCCGAGGCGGCGCAGTGCCTGCGCGGCACGGCGTAGGTCGTCCAGGCCCGGCCGGGAGCTGTCGAACAGGTCGCCACTGTGCACGATCAGGTCGGGGGCGAAGTCGGCGGCGATGTCGATGATCTCGTCCAGGACGGCGTCGACTTCGGTGTCGCGCCGGTAGCGGCCGATCTGGCGGCCTAGGTGCCAGTCGGAGGTGTGGAACACGCGTCCCGTCACGGGGTGCCTCCAGGAGAACGGTCTGCGGGGCGGCGCGGGCGGCGCCGCTGCGGCCGGAGGTTCGGTGGCGCCGACTGTACACCGGATCTCAGGAAGAATTCTGGAAAGCTCTGGAACTCTGGTAGCGTCTGGGGCATGAGTGATCCGCTGGACGCCTTGGAGAAGAGCATCAGCACCCTGCGCCGCGCGATCCGCGACGCTTCCACCGCCGGTGACACCGAGCGCGCCGGCGAGCTGCGGATGCAACTGCGCCGCGCCGAGCGGGCCTGGGACGCCCTCGTCGGCGCCGGCGAACCGGCCGCCCCGCCTCACCCCGTATTGGCAGCGGCTCCGGTCGCGCGGGGGTCGCAGCTCCCGGCGCGCGAGCACGTCCACCGTGCCCTGATGCTGCTCGGGACGCCGGCCGCCCCCAAGCTGATCGTCGGCGTGCACGAGGCGTTCTTCCCGGGCGATTTGTCGTCGTCCAAGCTCTCCAGTCTGCGCCGGGACGAGGAGCGCTCCTACCGGTCTAGCCCCGGCGCCCGGCCGTACTACCTGTGCCCGGCGCTGGCGCACGACCTGCTGACGCCGGTGCGGGCGCTCATCACCATCAGCACCTGGACGCTGGACCAGCGGATGATCGGTCCGCTGTCGCCGCGCGTGGACTTCCTCACCGGCGCGATCCGCATCGCCGAGGCCGTGCGCACCTCGGCCGAGTCCACGGCCGGCAGGCCCGGTCCTGAGGCGCTGCGGCTGCTGTGGCGCTTCGCGGTGAACATCCCCGACGCCCTGCCGAGGAGCACGGCCGGTCACGAGGGCGCGATGGACCCGCAGCAGGTGATCGACGCCGCCGGGGCCGAGTTGGACGTGCATGCCGACGCCGACCACGCCGCCCGGACGGAGGCCGCCCGGCGGGCACGCAAGTCCCTCAAGGACGACCAGCAGTTGTTCGGCGCGCCCGCGCAGGGCGTCACGCACCTGCGGACGGCCCGGGCCTGACCCCTGACGCTCAGCAGTCCCTACTCCCCCGCAAGGATCCACGAGACCGTGAATGCACCAGTCGACGAACGCCTCGCCGCGCTTCGCGGATCCGCGAAGCGCCTGGACTACAACGCCCGGTCGCTGGCGGCCCTGCAGAACAACCCGCGCTGCACACTGCGGGCACTGCTTGACGCCTCCGGCTCTGACAAGGCCGCAATCGCCGCGCACGCCGGCCACCCCTCGCCCTTCGGCCAGTCCGTCTTCGCCCTCGCGCGCGGAAACGCCTTCGAGACGATGGTGAAGGACAACGGCTGCGCGGAGCTGGTGCGGGTCCTGCGCGAGACCCTGCAGCTGACGCTGCCGGAGGTGGGGTACGAGGACCTGAACAACGTCGGCGGCGACGGCCGCGCCGCGGTGCGCCACGACCGCACCGCACAGGTCCTGCTGCAGGCTGCCCGGGGTGACGGTGACAGCACCTTGTTCGACCATCCGATGCTGCGCCTGCAGGTCGGCGGGCACGAGGCGTTCCTGGAGCCGGACCTGGTGGCCTTCCGTATCGACGGGCGCTTTCACATCCTGGAGATCAAGAGCTTCCCGATCCTCGACGGGCAGGCCGATCCCACGCAGGTGCGGGCGGCGACCACCCAGGCGTGCGCGTACATCATCGCGCTGCGCGACCTGCTCGCGCGGGCCGGTATCGACGGGCAGGCCGTGTCCGACACGGTCGTGCTGGTCGCGCCGAAGGACTTCACCAACCGGCCGACCGCTGCGTTCGTCGATGCCCGCAAGCAGGTGGCCGCGCTGAGCCGCCAACTGTCGCGCATCGAGCGCATCGGCGACCTGGTGGACCTGGTACCCGAGGGCCTCACCTTCGATCTCGACCTGGATGAGGAGCAACGGTCCCGGCGCCCAGCCGGGGAACTGGCCGCATCGCTGGACCGGGTCCTCGTGACCTACCGTCCGGACTGCCTGAACCACTGTGAGATGGCGTTCTACTGCCGCAGCCGTGCCCGCGCGGAGGCCTCGCTGGATGTCCTCGGGCCGGTGGTGCGCGAGCAGTTCGGCGGTATCGACACCACGACCATGGTGATGGGGCTGGCCCACGGCGAACTGCAGCCCAGCGAGGCCCAGTCCGAGATGGCCGACGCCCTGCGGCACGCAGCACGGCTGCGCGCCGAACTGGAAGGTCTCGGAGGTGCGGCGTGAGCATACTGTCGGCGTTGGCGCATGTTCAGGCGATGGAGTCGATGCGGGCGGTGCCGCTGACCGAGTACCGGCACCGGCGTCTGTCAGGCCGGCCGCTGGTGATCGTCCCGCTGGCCATGGCCGGAGAGGCCGGGGCACCCTTGGCCGCGATGGTCGGCTCCTCCAGGAGGACCGGGACGCTGCTGGTCGTGCCGCAGCCCCGCAACCGGGACCAGCGGTTCGCGTTCGCCGCCGGTCTCGGCCGGATCGTGGTGGACTACATCAATTCCTTCCGTCACAACCGCCGCGGTGAAGACGAGCGTTCCCTGTACACCGACGCGCCGCAGGTCCTGGTGCCCAACCCCGGCGGCGTCAAGGCCCTGGCCGATCTGGGACGCATGTGCCGCTTCCGCTCGACGTCCGGTCCTCACGCGGTGCCGGATGTCATCCCCGAGTTCGGCATGTGGCTGACGTTCCTGGTCGACAGGGCCGAGCAAGCAGGCACCTCCCTTCTGCTGCCCGTCACCGGGATGCTCGCCGAGCACTGGGCGACCGGCCAGAGCACGCTGGAGGACCAGAACCTCGCCTCCCTGATGGCCTGGATCTCTCCCCCGGCGGGCTTGAGCGTCGAGCAGGCCATGGCCGAGGCGGAGAACCCGGACGTGTGCCCGCCAGCGGGCCCGACGACCTCCCCCGAGTTCGACAACCGTGACCTGGCGCCGGCGATCAGACGGTTCGACACAGCCCGCACCCTCGGTGACCCGCGTGCGCTGGCCACCGCCGAGTCCGACCTGCGGGAGCTGATCGCGGGGCAGATCCAGCCCACGTGGCGCATGGTGTGGGAGGCCATATCGCTGCTGCGCCCCGTGCCCGAGGCGCCGCAGACCGCCAGGCGCTTCGAACGCGATTGCGCGGCCTTCACCCGCTACTCCGACGACCGGGACGCCGGGGGCCTTCCGCAGCGCAAGCGGGACACCGCGATCGGCGCGGCCCGGAGGCTGAGCCGGCTGGAACGCGCGCTGGCCGACTTCGAGTCCGAGACGGCGTTCGACGACCGGTTCGTGCGGGCGGACCGGCGCAGCGCCGGGGAGGCGTTCGCCGGGACGGTCGTGGAGACCGAATCCGGCCGGACGGTCACCACGGCCAAGAACAGGCGGGTTCCGCGACCGCGGGTCACCGTCCGCACCGAGGATCCCGTGCGGCTGGCCGCCGACACGAGGCTGATCAGCCCGTCCATGTCCGCCGGTCACAAGGCCGTGATCGTCTCCGTCCTTCCCGACGGGGACGCCACACTGGTCATGGTGGAGGTCACGGGCGGAATGGGGCGCTCTGTCGTCCCGAAGCCGGGCACGGTGCCGGAGCCCGGCCAGAGCATCGACTACCTGCCCGACCCGGGGTGGCGCCCGGAGCCACGATTCCCGGTGTCCGATCACACCCCGTGGACGCACAGTGCCGGCCCGGACGGGCCGGACACCGAATCCGCCGTACCCGAGGACGCCGCCGCAGAGGAGTGGGGCAATGACGACTGACGACACCACCGCGTTCGACGCGTCCGCGGCTGCGGGCGCCGCCACCGCAGCAATCCTGGCCGACCTGGCCGACTCCCGACACAGGGCCGTTGTCGTCGACTCCCCTCCGGGCGCCGGCAAGAGCACCCTGGTGGTCGACGCCGCCCAGGAACTCACGGCGGGCGACGAACGCCCGATCATCGTCGCCCAGACCAACAACCAGGTTGACGACCTGATCGAGCGGCTCGCCGACAAGCACCCCGACCTTCCCCTCGGCCGTCTGAGCGCGAGCACCTACAGCCCGCCGCAGGCCCTGAGCGAGCTGACGAACATCACGATCGGGCGCACCCTGACCGATCTGGCCGGCTGCCGGATCGTCGTCGGCACCGCCGCCAAGTGGGCCACCGTCCACGACGCCACCACGTTCGGCTGGGCGATCCTGGACGAGGCCTACCAGATGCGCTCGGACATGCTGCTGCAGATCGTCGAGCACTTCGACCGCGGTCTGTTCGTCGGCGACCCGGGCCAGCTGGACCCGTTCACGATCGTCGGCACCGAGCGCTGGATCGGGCTGCCGCACGACCCGACGCAGAACGGCGTCAGCGTGATGCTGGAACACAACCCCGGTATCCCCGTGCACCGGCTGCCGGTGTCCTGGCGCCTGCCCGCCTCGGCCGCACCGACCATCGCCCAGGCGTTTTACCCCTTCAACCGCTTCAGCGCTGGCACCGAAGAGGCCACCCGCGCCCTGGAGTTCAGCACCACCGGGTTCGCCCGCACCGACCTGGACGAGACCCTCGCCAAGGCGTTCACCACCGGCTGGGCCCTGCACGAACTGCCCCGCAGACACGTACCGCGCACCGACAACGAAACCATCCGGACCGCCGCCGATCTCGCCGCCCGGCTGCTGATCCGCGGAGCGGTCGCCACCTGCGAGCGCTACCCGGACGGACGGCCCCTGGACGCCCGTGACATCGCCATCGGCGTCGCCCACCGCGACCAGGCCGACCTGGTCCGGGCCGCGCTCGCCCGGACCGGGAACCCCGCCGCGCGGGGCGTGGCGGTGGACACTGCGAACCGGTTGCAGGGCCGCGAGTTCGAAGTCGTCATCGTCGTGCACCCGTTGTCCGGCCGCCGGGACGCCACGGCCTTCCATCTGGAGGCCGGGCGGCTGTGTGTCCTCGCCTCCCGTCACCGGCAGGCATGCATCGTCGTCGCCCGCGAAGGAATCACCGACCTCCTCGACAGCCACCCCTCAATGGACCCGGTGCACCTATCCGTGCGCGCCAAATTCCCAGACGGGTGGGAGGCCAACCAGGTCATGCTGGCCAAACTCGCCCAACACCGCGTCGCCGCATGATGCCCGTGCGACGTCAACGCCCGGGTGCGGGACTTTCCCGCTGAATTCGCAAATTCATTCGTTTTCCCGGGTTTTGTCAGTGCCGGTTTCTAGAGTGACGTCACCTGCTGTGCCCGGGGCAGGACAGACTTTGCATGCGATCGGGGGGTTGTGTGGATTTCGACCAGGTCACAGAGCTCATGCGTCATCCGGCGTGGGTGCTGCTGCGTGCGGACAATGCCGCTTTGGTGCTGTCGTTCTGCGGCACGGTGTTCGTCGACGAGAACGCGCGCGGTGTGCCGGAGACCGTGCTGGAGTCCCGGCTAGACGACCGGCTCTACCTTCTCAACGAGGAAAAGCCAGGCTCGTTTCCCCGGTCCGCCGACGTCTATCTGGCGGAGTGGACGAAGAACGGCTGGCTGCGCAAGTACTACCCGTCCGGGGAGGACGAGGCGCATTTCGACGCGACTGCGGCGCTCGAGAAGGGGGTGGCCTGGGTGCGGGAGCTGCCCGCACGTTCGTTCATCGGAACCGAGTCCCGTCTGAACACCATCGTCGCGCTCCTGCGGCAGATGGCGTTCGGCACGGAGACCGATCCGCAGACACGCATCGACGAACTGCGCCGGGAGCGTGACGCGATCGACGCCCAGATCGCCCGGCTGCTCGCCGGTGAGGTCGACATGCTGTCCCCGCTCGCTCTGCTGGACCGCTACCAGCAGGTGGAGAGCACCGCGGTCGAACTCCTGCGGGACTTCCGCGAAGTGGAGGCGAATCTTCGGGAACTGGACGTACGGCTGCGCCACCAGGTCGCTACCGCCGAGGGCGGGAAGGGAGAGCAGCTGGCCGCGTTCCTGTTGGACCGCGACGAGATCGCCCGGTCCGATCAAGGACAGAGTTTCCAGGCGTTCTTCGACTACCTCCTCTCCCCCCGCCGCCAGCAGGAACTGCGGGAGCTGCTGCAACAGGTCAACCAGCTGCCGCAACTGGACGGCAGGGCCAACCAGAGCCTGCTGAAGGTCCCCTTCGCCTGGTTGGAGGCAGCCGAGAACACCCAGGACACGGTCCGGCAGCTGACCGAGCAGCTGCGCCGCTTCCTGGTCGACCGCAGCCGAGCGGAGGACCGCCGCGTACTGGCGCTGGTGCGCTCCATCCAGCGTCACGTCACCGCCCTGGAAGGCCGAGCCGACCTGCCCGGCATGACGCTGGACGTACCCAAGGCGGATCTGACGCTGCCGATGGAGCGACGGCTGTACATGCCCGTCGAACGCATCGAGCTGGACACCGCCGCGGTGGAGGAGTCCGAGGACGCGGAAGTGAACATCTCCGAGCTTTTCTCCGGCGTCCACGTCGACACCGAGGCGCTGACCGGCCATGTCCTGGAGGCGGTCGCCGCAAGCCCGAGCGGCCAGGCGAACCTGGCCGCCATCGTCGACGACCACCCGCTGGCCCTGGGGCTCGCGGAACTGCTCGCCTACTTCCAGGTGGAGCACCCCGGCCTGGACATGATCGTGGACCCGGACCGCACCGACCTCCTGGTCTACCCGCGCGTCCACGTGCCCGGGCACACGCAGGCGAGAGTGCCGCACGTGACGTTCGTACGCGACGAAGGCGGCACCGCCGCCGGAAAGACGGAGCATCAGTGAGCGACGCCCTGACCGTCCCCGTGGTCCACCTGCTGAAAGCGGGCGTGCTCTACCAGAGCGACGCCCCTGCCATCTGGGAGCAGATCGTCAGCCAGCAGGCGGCGATCGGCGACTACCTCGGCGTGATCGGCCTCGACATCGTCGTCGACCGCGCCGAGGGCTACGCCTACGTCCGGCAGCAGGAGCTCGATTCCCGTGACGACGGCGCCCCGGTGCCGCGGCTGGTCACCCGCCACCGGCTCTCGTTCCCCGTCAGCCTGATGCTCGTCCTGCTGCGCGGACGGCTCGCGGACAGCGACGCCGACTCCGCCGACCCGCGCCTGGTACTCACCCGTGACGACCTGGTCGAGATGGTCCGCGGCTTCCTCCCGCCACGCAGCAACGAAGCCCAGCTCGTCGACCAGATCGACGCCCACATCAAGAAGCTCGTCGACCTCAAGGCACTGCGCCAGACGAAACAGACCAGCGCCTACGAGGTCCGCCGCCACATCAAGGCCCTGGTCGACGCCCAGGCCCTCAACGACTTCAACGACCTCCTCGCCACCTACCGCGACGCTGCCTCCACCACGGCCAAGGACGACACATGACCCTCACCACCGACCCGGCAGCGCTCATCCCCCGGCAGGCAACGCCCGCAGAGCCGGCCGGCACGTCCGGCGTCGGCCCCGGTTACCGGCTCGCCCGTCTGGAAGTGCTCAACTGGGGCACCTTTCACCGCACCACCTGCACCTTCACCATCGACGGGCACTGCGCCCTGCTCACCGGGGGCGTGGGATCGGGCAAGTCCACCCTCGTCGACGCGCTCACCACGCTGCTTCTGCCCGCCCACAAGATCGCCTACAACAAAGCGGCGGGCGCCGACGCCAAGGAGCGCGACCTGCGGTCCTACGTCCTCGGCCATCACAAGAACGAACGCGTCGAGGCCTCCGACACCACCCGCCCCGTGGGGCTGCGCGACCACACCTCCTACAGCGTGATCCTGGGCGTCTTCGCCAACTACGTCCTCGGCACCCACCTCACGCTCGCCCAGGTCTTCTACTGGACATCCCCGACCAGCACCGGGCAGCCCGAGCGGTTCTACCTCACCGCCGAGGCACCACTGTCCGTCGACACCGACTTCACCGGCTTCGGCACCGACATCACCGACCTGCGCCGGCAGCTGAAACAGCGCGGGGCCACCATCCACGGCAGCACATACACCCAGTACGGCAAGGCACTGCTGAGAGGCCTGGGCATCCCCAGCCCGCAGGCCCTGGACCTGTTCCACCAGACGGTGTCGATGAAGGCCGTGGGCAGCCTGGACGAGTTCGTCCGCGAGCGGATGCTGGAGCCGTTCGACGCGAAGACGGCCGTCGACAAGATCGTCGCCCACTTCGACGCGCTTACCGCCAGCCACAACGAAGTCGTCCGGGCCCGTCGGATGATCGAGGACCTGACACCGATCGTGACGGCATGCGACCGGTACGACACCGTCCAGGGAGAGATCACCACCCTGGACAAGCGCCGCAGCGCCGTCCCCGCGTTCTTCGCCCAGCACCGCCACCGGCTTCTCACGACACGTCACACCGCGCTGATGTCCGGTGCGGCGGACCTGGAGGAACTGCAGTCCACCCGCGAGGGGCAGCTGGAACAGCTGCGCGGGACGGCCGACGGCCTGCGGCGCCGTATCGACGGCGTCGGCGGGGAGAAGCTCATCTCCCTGACCGGCCGGATCGAAGAGCTCGGCCGCGAACGCGAACGGCGCCGCAAGCGCGCCACCGAGTACGGCACCTGGCTCACGCAGGCCGACATGGATCCCGTCCCCGACGCCGCCTCCTTCCGTGAGCGGACCGACCAGATCTCCACCGCCCGCTCCCGGGCCGAGGAGCAAGAGCAGCAGGCCCGCAGGAAACTCGACGATCTCGCCGTCGCGCGCCACGGCAACACCCTCGCGACCGAAGCGCTGCGGCGCGAGATCAGCAGCCTGCAGCAGCAGCGCTCCAGCATCCCCGCCCGGTTGCTGGCCCTGCGCCACGAACTCGCCACCGCCGCGGGCGTCTTGGACGAAGCCCTGCCGTTCGCCGGCGAGCTGATCCAGGTCCGCGACGACGAAGCCGAGTGGGCCGGCGCCGCCGAGCGCGTACTGCACGGGTTCGCCCTGTCCCTGCTGGTCCCCCACGCCCACTACGACACCGTCTCGGCCTGGGTCAACGGCCGTCACCTGGGCCTCAGACTGGTCTACTACCAGGTCCCCGCCCACACACCCATCACCACGCTGCCGGACGACCCCGCCCTGCTGAGCGGCAAACTGCAGCTCAAGTCCGACAGCTGGGCCCGCGACTGGCTCGCCACGCGGCTGCGCTCGCGTGCCGACTACCTGTGCGCCGAAGACCTGGAGGCGTTCACTCGCGCCACCCGGCCCGCTGTCACCCGGCAGGGCCTTGTCAAGGGCGGCGGAGGCCGCCACGAGAAGAACGACGCCTACCGCATCGACGACCGGCGCAACTGGGTGCTGGGCTGGAGCAACCAGGCCAAGCTCGACGCCCTCCTCGCCGAGGCCACCCGCCTCACCCGCGAAAGCGCCGACATCACCGCAGCCACCCGGGAACTCGAGAAGCAGCAGCGGGCCCGCGCCGGAACCAGTGCCGCCCTCACCCTGCTGGCCAGCGTCGACGCCTATGCGGAACTCGACTGGCGGGGCACCGTCGCGGACATCGAGCAGTTCGAGCAGCAGAAGAGCGTCCTGGAAGCAGAAGCCGGTCTGGACAAGCTCACCACACAACTCCGGCGGACCGAGGACGAGATCGTACAGAGCAGCAAGACGTTCACCACGGGGCAGGAGGAGCTGGGCGGTCTGCGCCGAGACGTCCGGCACATCGCCGGCCTGCTGGGCAGGACCACCACGTTCCTCGCGCAGTGCGACCTCGACGGCATGGCGGAGCACGAGGAACCCCTGAGGAAGTTCCTGCCCGCAGCTGGCAGCGACGAGCACAAACTCCTGGAGATGCTGGACGACGCCGAGCGCCGTGCCGAAGCACGTCTGCTCCGCAGCAGCGGCAGCCGCCACGACGCCCTGCGCCACGTCGGCAGCCAGGCGGCGGCGCTGATGACCGCCTTCCGCGGCAGGTACCCGGTCCACACCGCCGAGCTGGACAACACAGTCGAATCCGCCGACGGCTACCGCGCGTTGCACAGCCGGCTCACCGACGAGGACCTGCCCCGGTTCGAGGAGCAGTTCCTCCTGTACCTGCGCACCAATGTCGTCCGCGACATCGCTTCGTTCCAGGCCCGTCTCGGCGCTCAGGAGCAGCAGATCCGCGAACGTATCGATGTGATCAACACGTCGCTGGGCGGCATCGACTACAACCCGGGCCGCTACATCCGGCTCAACGCCGCCCCCACGCCGAACAAGGAGGTCCGCGAGTTCCAGCACGACCTGCGCGCCTGCACCAGCGAAACGCTCTCGAACGACACCGATGACGTGTACACCGAAGAGAAGTTCCTCCAGGTCAAGGCGCTCCTCGACCGCTTCAAGGGCCGCCCGGAGCACACCCGCCTCGACAAGGAGTGGACCTCCCGGGTCACCGACGTGCGGCGCTGGTTCGTCTTCTCCGCCAGCGAGCTCAACCGCGAGGACGGCGCCGAGTACGAGGTCCACTCCGACTCCGGCGGCAAGTCCGGCGGCCAGAAGGAGAAACTCGCCTACACCATCCTCGCGGCTTCCCTCGCCTACCAGTTCCGCATCGACCCCACCGCTCCCAAACCGAAGACCTTCCACTTCGTCACCATCGACGAGGCCTTCGGACGCGGTGACGACCCCTCCGCCCACTTCGCCCTCGACCTGTTCCAGCGCCTGGGCCTGCAACTCCTCGTCGTCACCCCGCTCCAGAAACTCCACGTCATCGAACCCCACGTCACCCGCGTCGGCTACGTCGACCGCCCCGACAAGACCCGCTCCCGCATGAACAACCTCACCATCGAGGAGTTCCGCGCCCACAAGCAGGCAGCAGCCCAGCAGGCGAACCAGCCCCCGAAGGAGCGCTCGTGACCCCGGCAGAATGGACCCGCCCCGAGCATGTGGTGGAAACCCTGCGCCGCAAGTGGACCAGCGGCCGCTACCTCACCGCCGCCGCGGGCGGACACCCCTTCGAACCCATCGGAGTGCCACTGAAGGGCCCGACCGCGGCCGATGCTCTGCAGCATTACGAGCAGGCACTCACCTGGGCCCAATCCTGGGCCCCCAGCCGACACCCGCATCTGCGCATCCAGACCAAATCCATCGGAGGCCGCAACGGCACCCCCTCGAACACCGTCCCGGCCCGAGCCTGGGTCGACACCCGTGACCGCCTCTGGACACTGCTCCGCGTCACCACCCAGGTCGACCACTTCCACACCCTGCACGAACAGACCACCCACCAGGATCCCGGCATCGCACGGTGGATGGCCGACCACCCCATGAAGGTCCTCGCCCACGCCGCAGACTGGCACCGGCTCGTGCGCACCACGTGCTGGATCCGCGACCACGACACCGAGGCTGTCTACCTGCGCGAGATCGACGTCCCCGGCGTGGACACCAAGTTCATCGAGACCAACAAGGGAATCCTCGCCGAACTCCTCGACTGTGTGCTCCCCGAGAGCCGCGTCGACACCAGCGCACCGAGAAGCGATCTCGTCGCGCGGTACGGCTTCCGCACCAAGCCCGTCTACATCCGCCTGCGCTACCTCGGCGCCTCTCCCCTGCCCTTCAGCGAACTCGCCGTCCGCGCCGAGGAACTGGCCGGCTGGTCCCCAGGGGTGCGCACCGTCTTCGTCCTCGAGAACGAGATCACCTACCTCTCACTGCCGCCGGTCCCCGACGCCGTCGCCATCCTCGGCTCCGGATACGCCGCCGCCCTGCTGCGTCATCTGCCCTGGCTCGACGATGTCGACCTCTGTTACTGGGGCGACATCGACACCCATGGCTTCGCCATCCTCAACCAGGTCCGCGGACGTTTCCCGCACACCACGTCACTGCTCATGGACCGCGCCACCCTCCTCGCCCACGAGTCCCACTGGGGCCAGGAGAAGACACAGGCACACGGCGGCCTGACACACCTCACCCCCGAGGAGGCCCGCCTCGACCAGGACCTGCGAACCGGCACCTACCGACCGCACCTGCGCCTGGAGCAGGAACGCATCGCCATCACCGCCGTGCGAGAGGCGCTGACACGGCACCGGGAATGACACCCAAGGCCGAGAACACCGAACGGCCGCAGACCAGGACCGTGATCGAGGGCGAGACCACGCCCGCGTCCGTCCGGCCGGCCGGGTGGTCCGCGGTTCCGTGACACCCCTTGCCGCCCCAGCCCCACAAGACCGGCCAGCACCGGTACCTATAGGCGCGCCAACCACACTGAGCAAAAACCGCTGCCCCACTCAGCTCACTGAGCAGCACCAAACAGCCAGCTCAGCCCACATATCCTCCGGCGCCGGACACTCGACTCCGCGTAAACCCCACCCACGGAACAGACCTACCGCTCAACACAATTGAGCAAC
>NZ_BMMU01000043.1 GCF_014646095.1 Streptomyces lacrimifluminis
ACCAACCTGGCGAATCGAAACCGGCGAATCAGACAGAACGACCTGAACATTGATCAGATGCTCTCTTAGGGACTCCGGGACGTTCCCCCGCGCCCCTGGCGGCCACCCGGCGCCCACGAACTCGCCGGACTGCCGACCACGACCGCGTGCTCGTGCTGTGGCGGTACCGCTTTTTCCCCCAGCGGTGGGATTGGGAGTTGCCCGGCGGCATCGTGGACGAAGGGGAGGACCCCGCGACCACGGGACTCCAGGGACAAGGGGTCTTGGGTTACTTGGATTACCTGGAAGGCAGCAGAGACGTCGGCGTGGCCAGCCGTGCGCGTTCATAGAGGTCACGCGCCGCACTGTTGCCCAGGTGCGGGCGGATCAGCTTGAACGCTGAACTGTCACTCTCGCCGGCCGAGGCCGAGCACCTGCACGCGGCCCTCTGCCGCGCCCTCGACGGCCACCCGGCGCCCGCGAACCCGCCGGACTGCCGCAAGCCCGTCCAGACGTCACCCAGCCACGGACCCGTCGTGGGCCACGCGTAACCCACAGCGGGCGTCTGGGCACCTCCTGTGACACCCGTCCTGGTTCCCCGTCCAGGACGGGTCCGGCGCCCCCGACCGGTTCCGTACGGAGCCGGTCGGGGTGCTACAGGGCACAGCGGCTGAGGGTGAGGATGGATCAGGTAGAACGGCGGGAGGCACGAGCTCCCGGCCCCTGACCTGCGTACCGCCCCGAACCCGAGGACAATGGGCCCCGTCGGTCGGACATCGCCCACACACCGAAAGGTGGCGATCATCATGGCTGAACACCCGCACGCAGTCCTCGTACGCAGGGGCTTCGACGCCTTCTCCAGCGGGGACATGGACACGCTGCGCGGAATGATGGCGGCGGACGCCACACACCACGTTCCCGGAAGCCATCCCCTCTCCGGGGACTTCAAGGGGCAGGACGCGATCATCGACATGTACCGGCGGCTCGGCGAGGAGACGGCCGGGACGATGCGCGTCGCGCTGATGAACGTCCTCGTCGACGGCCGGGGGCACGTGGTCGCCGTGCACCGTTTCACCGCCGAGCGCCAGGGGCGGCGGATGGACGAGGTCGGCTGCATCGTCTTCCGGATCGTCGGGGACAAGATCACCGACCTCGACGAGTGCGTCGAGAACATCGACCGCAGCAACGAGTTCTGGTCCTGAGCGGCTTGTCCTGACGTTGGTCCGGTACGCAGAGCAGGCGCGAGCTTTCAAGCTCAAGTGGGCGCAGAGTCCAGAGATTCCTACGAAAGTCCGCGCCTGCCGTCGCGTCCCCTCCGGTCCCGCCTGTCTTTGACCAACTTCGTGATCAGCCATGCCGAGGCTCCTTGCCCTGGGAGTCACCCGATCAGCTTCAGCCCCGAAGCTTGCCATTCGTGTCTCTCCCCGGACTGAACCCGAACATGTTTGCCGCTCGACGGGCCGGACTCTGCCTTGGTTCAGAGAGCGCGGTGCGGGCTGTCCCAGGAGATCGCGACACGAGGACAGGGGTACCGTGCTCCGTCCGATTGCCCGATGCCCGCGACGGCGGTGAATTCTTCCGCTTCCGAATCAGTTGGTACTGGGCTGTGGTTGCCCGGCTACGATCAACCTCATGACGACCTCGGACATCCAAGAGCCGCCGAAGATCACGGAGGAGCACTTCCTCGACACGGGTACCGGTATCGAGGCTGAGACCGAGGACGACGGCGCCTCTCCGGAGATCGCCCGCCCGTGGAACCCCGAGCAGATTCGCGTCAACACCAAGCAGTTCTCGCTGCGCAACGCGCTCGACATGATCGAGGACGACTCGCTGGAGCTCGCCCCGGACTTCCAGCGAGGCCGGGTCTGGAAGCTCGTGCAGAAGTCCCGGCTCATCGAGTCCGTACTCCTGCAGATTCCGCTACCGGCCTTCTACTTCGCGGAGGACACAGACGGCTATATGCGGGTCGTCGACGGTCTGCAGCGCCTGTCCACCATTCATGACTTCGTGCGCGGGGGGGACGAGCAGGGATTCGCGCTCAAGGGCCTCGAATATCTCCAGAACACAGTAGAGGGCAAGCGGTTCGAGGACCTTCCCGCACCGTGGAAACGACGCATCTTCAACACGCAGATCGTCACCCACGTCATCGACCCCACGACCCCCCCGGACGTCATGTACGACATCTTCAAGCGCATCAACACGGGCGGTACGCCCCTGAACGCGCAGGAGATTCGGCACTGCATGAGCAAGGACCGCAGCCGGACGATCCTTCGGAGCATGACCTCCACCGCGGAGTTCGACGCGGCGACCAACGGCATGGGCGGCCATATCCGGATGAACGACCGGGAGATGGCCCTGCGTTTCGCTGCCTTCTGGCTGATGGGCACGGATGGCTACGCGAAGTACGCTGCAATGGACCCGCTCCTCCAGCGCACCACAGGCATGCTGGACGACGCGAACGAGGTGGACGACGCCCGGGTCAACGCACTCATGTCGGCTTTCCGCAAGGCTATGGTCAACGCCCGACTCGTCTTCGGCGACCACGCGTTCCGGAAGTGGCCGCTGACCTCCTCCTGGCGGAACCCAATCAATCGGGCACTGTTCGAGACCTGGTCGATCACGCTCGCCAAGTACGATGCCGAGGACCTGGACGGGCGCAAATCTGAGATTGTCGCGAGGGCGCGCACCCTCATGACCCGCGACTACCGCTATCTCGAAGCCATCACCTCGTCCACCGGCGATGTCCGCCGCGTGCTGTACCGGTTCGAAACTACTGCGAAGGCCGCGGAGGCCGGTAAGTGATCACTTCGCTGGGTATCCGGTACTTCAAGCGCTTCGCCGAGGCATCCTTCCGGCTGCGTCCACTCACGGTGCTCACCGGCCTCAACGGCACCGGCAAGAGCACCACCATCCAGACCCTGCTGCTCACGCGCCAGCTCGCGGACGCGCCTGGCAGGCGCGTGGTCCAGTTGAACGGACCCTACGGACTGGCATTGGGGGAAGCACACGAAGTACTTCACCCCAGTGCGCCGGGCTCGATCATCGAGTTCGAGGTCAGCGGTGACGACGCTGACACACAGAGCACCCATCGGTTCGTCGTTCCCGATGAGCAGGCTCTCTATCTTGAGGTGGCCGAGGGCGCGGGGCCGCCGCTGCCCGAACTCTGCGGTGAGGGAAGCGCATTCACTTACCTGTGCGCCGAGCGGCTCGGACCGCGTGACCAGCTGGGAGTCTCGGCTGAGGACCCCGAACTGATCGGCGTCGGGGTGCAGGGCGAGTACACCGCTCAGGTCCTCGCCCTCCACGAGACCAGGTCCGTTCGTGTACCGATGCTGCATCCGACGACACAGGAGACACACAACGTCACCACCCTCCGCACGCAGGTGGAAACCTGGGCCTCCGACATCATTCGGCCCATCAAGATCACCGCGCAGTGGCCGCCGGGCATCACCGCGAGCACCATCCGGTTCCAGGAGCCAGGCCTGCTAAGCGAGCCGATTCGCCCCACCAACATGGGCTTCGGCTTCTCGTACGCTCTGCCGGTGATCGTGGCCGGTCTCCTCACCCGGCCCGGCGACCTGCTGATCGTCGAGAATCCGGAGGCGCATCTGCACCCCGGCGGTCAGTCCAAACTGGGGCGCTTCCTGGCCCGCGTCGCCGGCGCCGGAGCCCAGGTCATCGTGGAGACGCACAGTGACCACGTTCTCAACGGCGCCCGCCTGGCCGTGGCGGAGGAAAGGGTTCTGGAGCCGCAGGACGCGATCGTGCACTACTTCGGCGAGGAAGAGGTCGGCTCCGTACCCATCGGGTTCACGGAGAAGGGCGAGTTGACCGAGTGGCCGCATGGCTTCTTCGACCAGATCGAGCGGGACTTGGGGAGGCTGGCGCGTGCCAGGCGCAGGGGGCGGTGAACCGTACCGGTTCGTCGTGGACGAATCGTCCTTCGATTTTCGGGGGCTTGCGGAGGAACGACTGACGGACCTGCTGAACGACTTCAGCGACGCGCTTGAGGCGCTGACTGAAGGGCGCTCGGTCGCCGTTTCGCCCTACTGGATCGAAGTGGAGTGCGTGGAAGGGAGGGAGCTGTATGACGTCCTCTACGAGGGCGAAGCTCCGAAGGTCGGCCGTGACGCACGGCTGAGAATGGTTCGCCTCATGGACCGCTGTCCCAGCTGGGACACGGATCTTTCGGGACTGCCCGACCAGGTCGAAGTGGGCGGGACTGTCCAGGACCTTGCCCTGTCCGTCGGCTACGCGTGGTGGCAGACGCGGCAGCGACACCACGTCGGCTGCCTGGTCTTCGCCTTCCCAGACCGTCGCGGGTGGCTTCCGGTCTCCGCGTGCGATGAGTCGACCGGCGAGTCGATGACAGAGAGGGTCTTTTTCCTTGGCGATGCGCCTGCCCTTTTGGAGTTCCGGCGTGCTCTCTTCGCACGTGAGGGTGTCACCGAGCCCGACTTCTTCGACCGCGCCCGCGAAGCATTTCCGGAGCTCATCTTCGCCAGTTCCCTCTCTTTCCGTAAATTCGACGGCAGTTACTCCGAGATGCGTGACTGGGTGGTCTGCGTCCTGTCCGTGGTGCACGATCATTTCGCCGATGCCCTCACCAGGCACGCGGGACAACCGCACGCTGTGCAGGCAGAGTTGGGGCACTTCGGGCTGGACCTCTCCCCTGAGAGCCCCAACACGAGGTCGAAGTCGGGCGCCATGAAGCAACGGGACGTCAAGCACGATGGGGAGATCTACCGCTGCGAGTGGCACGGCAAAAAGGAAAGGCACCGTAACCGCGTGCACTTCAGCCTGCCAGATCCTCGTCTCGACGGCCGCATACTCATCGGCATCTTCGTCGACCACCTGGACACCTGAGCACCAGGGTCGGGAAGCGGTGCTGAGCCCCCTCCGCACAGGGTACCCACCCGCGCTTCCAGGCATCCCGCCCATCACCTGGCGTTGGTCAGCTCGACTAGCCTCCGTCCGGCTTCGCACCTCGGCGCTCTTCTCCTCGCCCGGCGAGAGGTGTCGGGAGCGGCCGATGAACAGGTGAGCCACGGGTGGCATGGAGTTGGCCAAGCCATGGGATGCCGGAATCGCGCATCGCCGCCCCGTTGCCGGGTCTTGAGGAACACGTCACCCGGCCTCTACCCTCAAGGCGGCAATATCTCTGACTGAGTCAACTGCCCCCAGTCGTCAGCAGCGAGGCGGAACCATGACCGTCCAGGACATCCGCTCCTTCAACCGCTTCTACACGAACGTCATCGGCGCCCTCGACTACAGCAGCCGCCTCTACGCCCCCTACACCCTCACCGAGGCCCGCGTCCTCTACGAGCTCGCGCACTCCAGCCGTACCGACGCCGCCGATCTGCGCGCCGAACTCACCCTGGACTCCGGGTACTTGAGCCGTATCCTCAACAAGTTCGAGCAGGACGAGCTGATCGAGCGGGCGCCCTCCGAGCGGGATCCCCGGCGGCGGCGTGTCACGCTCACCGTGCGCGGGCGCGAGACCGCCCACCTGTTGGACGAGCGCTCCACGGAGGCCATCACCTCCCTGATCGCCACCGTGCCGGACGCCGACCGGCCCCGGCTCACGGAGGCGCTGCACACGGTCCGCTCACTCCTCTCCGACGGCCGGCCCCCGCGCCGCGAGGACGTCGTGCTGCGCGAGCCCGTCCCCGGCGACCTGGGCTGGATCGTGCAGCGAAACGCGGCGCTGTACGCGGCCGAGTACGGCTTCAACACCGACTACGAGGGACTGGTCGCCCGCATCGTCGCCGACTTCGCCGAGGACCACGACCCGCACCTCGAACGGGTGTGGATCGCCGAGCTGGACGGACGGCCCGTCGGATGCGTGATGTGCGTACGGGACGAGGCGCCCGGGACGGCCCGGCTGCGGCTGCTGCTCGTCGAGCCTCAGGCGCGCGGGCTGGGGATCGGTGACCGGCTCGTCGCGGCCGTCGTCGGATTCGCGCGCGAGGTCGGCTACCGCGACCTCGTCCTGTGGACCCAGGACCTGCTCACCGCCGCCCGCCACATCTACCGGCGCCACGGTTTCGTCCTCGCCACCGAGAAGCCCCATCGCTCCTTCGGCAGGGATCTGGTCGGCCAGGACTGGCGACTGGATCTCCACGCGGCGACGGAAACGATGGAATCGATCGAGACGACTGAAAGGTGGAGTGACGGATAGGGTCCCTTTTATGAAACTGGCGTTCTCCACCCTCGGCGTGCCCGGTCTCCCCATCCCCGATGTCCTGCGGCTCGCGTCCACCCACGGCTATCACGGCGTCGAACTGCGCACGCACCCCGAAGAACCCGTCCACCTCGGTCTCACGCTGGCCGAACGGGCCGATGTGGCCGCCGAGTTCAAGGCGTCCGGCGTCGAGATCCTCGGCCTCGCCGGGTACGTGCGTGTCGCCGCGCCCGGCGACGACGAACCCGTGCTCACGGAGCTCCGCGCGCTCCTCGAACTCGCCCGCGACCTGGGCGCCCCCTTCGTCCGCGTCTTCCCGGGCGGCGGTACCGACCAGAGCCCCGAGGAGGCGGACGCGACGGCGGCCCGGAGGCTCGGCAGGGCCGCCGAGTTCGCGGCCGACTACGGCGTACGCATCCTCCTGGAGACCCACGACTCGCATCGCACGGGCGCCGACGCGATCCGCGTCCTGGGGCCGGTCGGTCACCGTCAGGCGGGCGCGCTGTGGGACGTCATGCACACCTGGCTCGGCGGCGAGCAGCCGATGGACAGCTTCGCGGCCCTCTCCCCGCACCTCGGATACGTGCAGGTCAAGGACATCGCCTCGACCGAGGACACCACCCCGGTGGCGCTGGGCGCCGGCGTGCTGCCGCTCGGCGAGTGCGTCGAGATCCTCTCCCGGCACAGCTGGGACGGCTGGCTGTGCTGGGAGTACGAGAAGCGGTGGTACGAGGCCGCCGCACCCCTGGAGGACCTGCTGGACGCCGGCCGCGAACACCTCGCCCGGCTGCTCAACGAGTCGGCCTAGCCGAGCGGGCCGAGCACCTCCCTCAGCTCTCCGAACGCCTCGTGGAACCCGGGGAACGTCTTCCGTACGCACCCCGGGTCGTCGAAGGTGATGCCCGGGGTGCGCAGGCCGGTCACCGCGAAGGACATGACGATGCGGTGATCGCCGTACGACTTGATGTCCATGTCCTGGGCGGGGGCCGTGCCGGGCGGACAGGGGTGGATCTCGATCCAGTCGGGCCCGGTCTCCACCCGTACGCCCAGCCGCCGGAGGTTCTCCGCACAGGCCTCCAGACGGTCGCACTCCTTCACGCGCGTGTTGGCCACGTCCTCGATGCGGACGGGGCCGGAGGCGAAGGGGGCGAGGGCCGCCAGAGTGGGCATGGTGTCGGAGATGTCCCGCATGTTGACCGTCAGGCCGCGCAGTTCGCCGGTGCCCGTGACGGTGGTGCGGTCCTCGGCGATCTCCACCCGCGCACCCATTCGGCGCAGTACGTCGACGAAGGCCAGGTCGCCCTGGAGTGCGCCGGTGCCGAGGCCGGGAACCGTCACCTCGCCGCCGGTGAGGGCCGCCGCCGCGAAGAAGTAACTGGCGGTGGAGGCATCGGGCTCGACGGCATAGGTGGTGGCCCGGTAGCCGCCCGGCGGGACCACGAAGACGTTGCCCTCCTTGCGCACCTCCGCGCCGAACGCCCGCATCATCGCGATGGTGATCTCCACATAGGGCGCCGAGACGAGGTCGGTGACGTGGATGCGCAGGCCCTTGCGGGTCAGGGGGCCCAGGAGGAGGAGCGCGGTGAGGTACTGGGAGGACTGGCCGGCGTCGAGGGTGACGTCACCGCCCTTCACGCCCGCCGCGACGACGGTCAGCGGGTGGTGTCCCTCGGTCTCCTCGTGCCGCAGGTCCACGCCCAGGTCTCGCAGGGCGCGGGTGAGGGGCGCGAGGGGGCGGCGGCGCATCTGGGGGGAGGCGTCGAAGCGGTAGGTGCCGTGGCCGGTGGCGGCGAGGGTCGGGAGGAAGCGGGCGGTCGTGGCGCCGTCGCGGCAGTGGACGTCGGCCTCCGTGGCCGCCGGGCCCTGCGGGCGGCCGTCGATCTGCCAGGCCGCGGGGGTCCGTCCGACCCGGTAGCCGAGAGCGACCAGTCCCTCGGCGAAGCCCTCCGAGTCGTCCGAGCGCAGGGGGCGTACGAGGGTGGTGACCCCGTCCGCGGCCGCGGCGAGGAAGAGGGCGCGCGCGGTGATGGACTTGGAACCGGGAATCTCTACGACGGCCATGGCCCTATGCTCGCCCGGCCCGCGCCCCACGCGCCGGAACGTCCGCGAAATGGACCATGAACGGTGGGGGGTTCCGCGGGAAGCGGGACGGAGTTTCGGTCGGCTGTTCGCTGCGGCGCCGTCGTGGCTGGTCGCGCAGTTCCCCGCGCCCCTTTGGGGGGCGTTGCCCCATCATTCACTCCCGTACCGACTTCCCGGAATCGGCCGCGATCCGGGAACCCACCTCCGCCCCGGCCCGTCCAACCGGCAGGACTGCCGGATGAGTCACCGCTGTGCGGTGTCGGCCTCGCTGCTGGCTGCGATCGCTGACCCACCCTCTCCAAACCGCCTGCGGCCGGCAGCGAGCCGTCACCGGTGCGCCCCCCTCCGATGCGCCGGTGGCGGCCCCCTTTCCGGGGGCATTCGGCCATCTCGCGTTAGCGTGCGCACTCTTGACTGGAAGAAACTTCCCGGTTATTCGTGACTTCTCGGAAGTTTCCTTCATGAGGGAAGGAGCGCCCCCGTGCGCGACTCCGGCACCACCAGACGTGCTCTTCTCGCCGCGACCGCCGGCACCGGCGCCGCGCTCGCCCTCGGGAGTGAGGCACAGCCGTACGACAGTGACGCGCGACTCCGCCGGATCGTCTCCCGTATGACCCTTGAGGAGAAGGTCGGTCAGCTGTTCGTCATGCGGGTGTACGGGCACTCCGCCACCGCGCCCGACCAGGCCGACATCGACGCCAACCTCACGGAGATCGGCGTACGGACGGCGGCCGAACTCGTCGCCAAGTACCGGGTCGGCGGGATCATCTACTTCGCCTGGGCGCACAACACCCGCGATCCGTATCAGATCGCCGACCTCAGCAACGGCATCCAGCGGGCCTCGCTCGCCCTTCCCCGCGGGCTGCCGGTCCTCATCTCCACCGACCAGGAGCACGGCATCGTCGCCCGCGTCGGCCGACCCGCCACCCTCCTGCCGGGAGCCATGGCCCTCGGCGCGAACGGCTCGCGCACCGACGCGCTGACCGCCGGCCGCATCGGCGGCGCCGAACTGCGCGCCCTCGGTATCCGCCAGGACTACGCGCCGGTGGCCGACGTGAACGTCAACCCCGCCAATCCGGTGATCGGCGTCCGGTCGTTCGGCGCCGATCCGAAGGCCGTCGCCGGGCTGGTCGCCGCACAGGTGACGGGGTACCAGCGGTCCTCCGTCGCCGCCACCGCCAAACACTTCCCGGGGCACGGGGACACCGCCGTCGACAGCCACTACGGCTTCCCTGTCATCGAGCACACGCGCGAGCAGTGGGACACCGTCGACGCACCGCCGTTCCGCGCCGCGATCCGCGCCGGCATCGACTCGATCATGACGGCACACATCATGGTCCCGGCCCTCGACGACTCCGGCGACCCCGCCACCCTCTCCCACCCGATCCTCACCGGCATCCTGCGCGGGCAACTCGGTTACGACGGAGTCGTGGTCACCGACTCGCTGGGCATGCAGGGCGTACGGGAGAAGTACGGCGACGACCGTGTTCCGGTGCTCGCGCTGAAGGCCGGGGTCGACCAGCTGCTCAACCCGCCGTCGCTCGACATCGCCTGGAACGCGGTACTGACGGCCGTGCGGCAGGGGGAGTTGACCGAGGCGCGCCTCGACGGATCGATCCTGCGCGTCCTCCGGCTCAAGAACCGGCTCGGGCTGCTCGACCGCCCGTACGTCACCCGTGCCGGGGTCGACCGGGCCGTCGGTGTCCGGGGCCATCTGCTGGCCGCCGACCGGATCGCCGAGCGGACCACCACCCTTCTCGTCAACGAGCGGAAACTGCTGCCCCTTTCCCGGGTGACGCAGAAGAAGGTGCTCGTCGTCGGGGCCGATCCCGCGTCGCCGTCCGGTACCACCGGGCCCCCCACCACCGTGCTGGCGAGCGCCCTCACCGAACTGGGCTTCGCCGCCACCGCCCTGTCGACCGGCACCGCCCCCTCCGCCACCGTCATCGCCCGGGCCGTCGCCGCCACCGCTGAGGTGGACGCGGTGGTCGTCGGGACGTACAACCTCGGCAGCGCCAGCAGTCAGCGGACCCTCGTCACCCAACTGCTTGCCACCGGGAGGCCCGTGGTGTGTGTCGCCGTCCGCAATCCCTACGACGTGGCCCAACTGCCCGACGTACAGGCGTACTTGGCCACCTACTCCTGGACCGACGTCGAACTCCGGGCCGCCGCACGGGTGATCGCGGGACGGGTCCGGCCGCGCGGAAGGCTGCCGGTTCCGGTGCTGCGCGCGGACGATCCGACGCGGGTGATGTACCCGATCGGTCATGGACTGTCGTACTGAGCGGCCCCGCGGGACATGCGGTTCGTCCCCCACCGGCCGGTGGGGGAGGCCGCGCCCGCACGGCGGTGCCGCACATCGGCACAGCCCCGCGCCGCGTTCAGGGTGCGATCGCTCACCCGGCTTCACCAGGACCGCTCGGAGGCGGGAGGTAAGGAGGCGTACGCGTCGTACGTCGCACAACCGGCGCACCACCCCCAATAGGCGCAAATCAGCCGAACTTCCAGCGTGGCCCTGGTGGCGCGGGCCACGCTGGGCGCGGGGTACTCGGGGGGATGCGATGCGCGAAGTGCGTTCTGTGGGGCCCATGGGGTCCATGTGGCCCGTGGGAGTGGTCTACGTGCGGGTGATCACCTGCGCGCTGCTGATCCTGGTGGCGGTGTTCACGGCGACCGGATGTCAGCTCTCGCCGAACGGCTCGGCGGACAGTTCGCCGGACGGCTCGGCGAACGGTTCGGCGGGAGACTCGGCGGGCGGCCCGTCGGAGGGGGCGGTCTCAGGGGCCGCCGAGGGTACGGCGGTCGACCAGCGGCCCACGCCACCCCGGCCCACCGGATACGGCACCGTCTTCCTCTCCATCGACGAGTGCAGCTCGTTCGGCATCACCAGTTTCACCGAGGTGCCCTGCACCAGCGAGCGGGCGGCGGCCCGGGTCGTGGCCCGGCACGACGGCAGGGTGACCGACAGTCCGCCGTGCCCGGCGACCACCGACTTCGTGCTGCACATCAGCGAACAGCGGCCCGCCGCCGACGAGGACGGCGACGGTGCCGTCCCGCAGGGCTACGCCTGTATGCGCAAGCTCCAGGCCCCGCACCCCGGCGACCCCGGCGGCGGCGGAGGCCCGCGCACGATCGTCGGCGACTGCGTCTACAGCGCGGGGCGCGGGGAGGTGCGCGAGACGGCGTGCGACGGGAAGAGCGAGAAGAAGCCCGAGTACCGGGTGACCGAGGCCGTCACCGAACGACCCGACTGCCCCACGTCCACCGCCCTTTACGTACAACTGGGCGGGGACCGGCCGGTGGGGTGCGCGAAGCCGGTGTGACGGATTCCGTTTCATCGGCCGAATAACGAGTCGCTCCCATTCACCCGAACACCTGTTGTGATGATTTCGTGAATCGGTAGGCTCCCCCTGTCATGGCGCGGACCCCATCTTTTCGGACAGTCCGTCAGCACTCACAGGCCGGGAACCTCTGTGGCACTCCACGCACGCACGGCGCAACAGCAGCAGGACCGGGCTCCGACGGCTGCGAAAGAAGCGAAGGAAGTGCGGGCTCCGAAGCGCCGGTTGTCGCTCCGGTCGACCCTCCTCGTCCTGGCCCTGGTGCCCTGTCTGGCCCTGGTGGCCCTGGGCGCGGTCAACTCGTCCCATCTGTACGGTGACTGGCAGGCCGTCCATGACCGCACCGAGGAGGGGAAACGCTTCGGCAACCCGCTGGCCACCGTCTTCTTCAACCTCCAGGCGGAGCGGCGGCTCAGCGCGGCGGCGCTCGCCGAATCCGACACCGGCCGGTCCGAACTGACACGCCAGCGCGCGCTCACCGACAAGTCAGTACGCAGCCTCGACGCGGTCGGCACCGTCCCGTCCGCTCTCGCCAAGGCCTTCCAGGAGGTCACCCTCGGTCTGAAGAAGCTGCCGGCCTACCGGGACGCCGTGGACCGGCGATCCGCCGACCAGCAGCAGACGTTCGACGCCTACACCGGCGTGATCGCGTCGAGCATGCAGCTGTTCGAGGACTTCGGCAACGTCTCCTTCGCCGAGACGGCCGTCCTCACCCGGCCGGCGCTCGACGCGCAGTGGGGCCTGGAGATGATCTCGCGCGAGGACGCGATCATCATCGCCGGAGTGGCGAGCGGCCGGCTCACCGGTGAGCAGCGCTTCGCGATCTCCGAGCTGATCGGCAGCCAGCAACACATCTTCGGCGAGAAGGTCGTTCCGCAACTTTCCGAGGCCCGGGCCAAGGCGTACCAGGACGTGCTGTCCGGCGCCGACTGGAAGCGGAAGACCTCGGTCGAGCAGAGCCTCCTCACCACCACGGACGCCGACGACAAGGGCCGGACCGCCGTCTCCGCCGCACTCGGGAAGACGTGGCAGCAGAGCATCGCGGAGATCACCCCCCAACTGCTGGGGGCCGGGAACGCCTACTCCGAGGACCTCGCCGCCTCCACCGATGACGAACTCGACAGCCTGACGGCCAACATGATCGTCAACAGCGCCGTGAGCGCCTCGGTCGTGCTGCTGATGCTGTTCCTCTCGCTGCGCCTGACCGGAACGCTGCGCCGCCGGATCTTCGGCCTGCGCGCCGAGGCACTCGAACTCCAGGAGCGGCTGCCCGACATCGTGGAGCGGCTGCGCGGGGGCGAGAAGGTCGACACCGACGCCGAGCTGCCCGAGATCTGTCACGGCGACGACGAACTCGGCCAGCTGGGCCAGGCCCTCAACCAGGCCCGCGGCTCGGCCCTGGAGACCGCCGTGCGGGAGGTCGAGCTGTACCGCGGTTTCGAGCGGCTGCTGCAGCGCATCGCCCGGCGCACCCAGTTGCTGATCGGCATGCAGCTGAAACGTCTCGGCGAGATGCAGCGGCGGCACGAGGACCCCGAGGTGCTGGAAGGCCTCTTCGACCTCGACCACCTGACGGCCCGGCTGCGCCGCTACGAGGAGAACCTGGTCATCCTCGGCAACGGGACACCGCAGCGGCGCTGGCGCAGGCCCGTCCTCCTGCGGGACATCCTGCGCTCCGCCCAGGGCGAGGTGCAGGACTACCGGCGTATCCGGATCGACAGCGACGGCGAGACCTGGCTGTCGGAGCGTGCCGTCGGCCCCATGGTCCACCTCCTCGCGGAGCTCATGGAGAACGCGGTGTCCTTCTCCCGGCCGCCGAACCCGGTCGAGGTGACCGCGTCCCGGGTGGGGCGCGGGGTCGCGATCGAGATCGAGGACCGCGGCATGGGCATGGACCCGGAGCAGTACGCCGAGGCCAACCAGCTGATGGCCGCCCCGCCCCGCATGGACGTGATGTCCCGCGCCGACGACGCCCGGCTCGGCCTGTACGTCGTGGCCCGGCTCGCCGCCAACCTGGGTATCCGGGTCGAGCTGCGGCCCTCGTCGTTCGGGGGCACCCGGGTCGTCGTGCTGGTCCCGGCGGAGCTGGTCTCCGCCGGTGGGCCGGTGCGGGGGCGGCCGGCCGCCCTTCCGGCGGCCCCGGAGCCCCTGGCTCCCCCGGCCGCCCCCGTCCCGGCCCGGCTCGCGCTGCACTCGACGGCCACCCGCTCCGGACCGACGGACACCTCCACCCGCCCGGCCACCCCGGCGGTCCCCGCCCCGGACCCGCACACGCTCCGCGGAACGGCGGCCCACACCGGACCGGCGGACGCCAACACCCGCCCGGCCACCCCCGGGGTACGCATCCCGGACCCACACACCGCCCGTGGAACGACCACCCACACCGGACCGACGGACACCTCAGCCCGCCCGGCGACCCCGGCAGTCCCCGCCCCGGACCCGCACACGCTCCACGGAACGACCACCCACACCCGACCGGCCGACGCCACCACCCGCCCGGCACCCCCGGCAGTGCCACCCGCCGCGGACCCGCACACCGTCCGCGGAACGGTGGCCCACACCGGATCGGCGGATGCCGATGGTCGCGCCGTACCCCGGTCGCGCGCCGTGCACGTCGTCGAGCAGGAGGCGTACGCACGTCCGCTCATCGGCCCCTGGGCCGCACCGTCTGCACCGCCTGCCCGTCCCACTCCGCCTTCCGCGCAGGCACCCGCTCCGGCGCCCACCGCAAGCCAGAACCCCCTGCCCCGGCGCGTCCGGCAGGCCAGTCTCGCCACCGAACTCCGGGAGGCTCCTCCCTCGTACGACACCGAACCGCAGGGCAGCGGCCCCAGCGCCTCGGCCCAGCCCCTGCCCCGCCGCGGGGGCACCCGCTCCGGCGCCACCGTCGGGGCCTTCCAGCGTCAGTCCAGGGCCGCCCGGCTCAGGCCCGACGCCGATCACCAGCCCAGCTCCCAGCCCACCAATCCCTCACCGGGACCCGACCGGGCCCGGAAGGAAGACGGACGATGACTCTGCGAACCACTGCCACCAACTCCGACCTCGACTGGCTGCTCGACCGTCTCGTCGACCAGGTTCCGGGCACCCGGAACGCCATCGTGCTGTCCGACGACGGGCTGGTGGTGAGCCAGTCCAGCAGCGTCGCCCGGGTCGACGCGGAACGCCTGGCCGCCATCGCCACCGGACAGCAGAGCCTGGCCCGTGGCGTCGGCGAGGTCTTCGGCGGCGGGCCCGTCCGCCAGGTCATCATCGAGCTCGACGAACTCTGGCTGTTCGTCAGCGCGGCCGGCCGGGGCACCCATCTGGCGGTCGTGGCGGACCAGGAGGTCGACGCCGAGGTGATGGCCGTGGCGATGGACACCCTCGTCCAGCAGGTGGGGCAGCGGCTGGGCACCGAGGTACGGGTCCAGCGACTGGAGGGCGGGGGGCGTGAGTGAGCCACTGGGCGGACGGGTCGCCGGAGGACGATGAGGCCGAGGAGAGCCTGGTCAGGCCGTACACGATCACCCATGGGCGGACAGCCTCGGCGCGCGACGACCTCACCCTCATCACGGTGATCGCCACCGTCGCGCCCGACGAACGGCACGGCGACCGGGGTCTGCAGCCCGAACACCGCATGATCCTCCGGCAGTGCCGTGCGCCGGTGGCCCTCGCGGAGGTCGCCGCCGGGCTGAACCTGCCCGTGGCGGTGACGAAGATCCTCGTCGGCGATCTCCTCGCGCTCGACCGGGTGACGGCCCGGCCGCCGCTCGCGGTCGCGGTCGGCCAGGAAACCGACATGACTCTTCTGCAGGCGGTGAAGGATGCCCTACTCGGACTCTGACGAACAGACCGGATCACAGGTGTGCGTGGCCGGGACGTCCACCACGCCCGCCGCGGTGAAAATACTGATCGCGGGCGGCTTCGGCGTCGGCAAGACCACCATGGTCGGCTCCGTGAGCGAGATCCCGCCCCTGCACACCGAGGAGCGGCTGACCGTCGCGGGACTCGGCGTGGACGACCTCGACGGGGTCGAGCGGAAGACCACGACGACCGTCGCCCTGGACTTCGGCCGGATCACCGTGAACAGCCAGCTCGTCCTGTACCTGTTCGGGACGCCGGGCCAGGAACGCTTCTGGTTCATGTGGAACGACCTGGTGCACGGGGCGCTCGGCGCGGTGGTCCTCGCGGACACCCGGCGGCTGGAGAGCAGTTTCGCGTCGATCGACTTCTTCGAGAGCCGTGGCGTCCCCTTCGTGGTCGGCGTCAACTGCTTCCACGGGCTGCGGGACCGCACGGTGGACGAGGTGCGGGACGCGCTCGACCTCGACCCGGGCATCCCGGTCGTCATGGGCGACCTCCGGGAGCGGCTGGACAGCAGGGACCTGCTGGTGGCCCTGGTCAACCTGCTGATGGCAGGCCGCCCGCCGGCCGCGGTCAGCGGCTGACGGTACGACGAGGCGGCCCCCGGTGACCTGTCACCGGGGGCCGCCTCGCGATCAACTGCCCATACTTTCCAAGGTCGTTACGGCCGCAGCGTGGGCTCGCGCTCGATGTTGCGCTTGTCGAGCCTGGCGTCGTACGTCGCCAGCGGCTTGGCCACCGATGGGTTCGACCGGACGGCGGTCGAGGCGACGCCGGCCCACTCCAGGATGCGGGCCGTGGCGAGCGCCTTCTGCTCGGGGACCAGACTCTCGACCTTCGCGCCGTGGTTCAGGCCGGGGGCGGTGAAGACGTACGAGTCCTTCGCGCCCTTGCCGAGACGGAACGGCTCGGCGCTCCACGGGTCGTTCTGCCCGTTCACGAACAGCATGTGCCGGGCACGGTTCTTCACCCAGTTGTCGACGTCACGCATCGCCTGCGGCTGGAACCTCATCGAGATGTCCCGGGGGACGAAGTTGCGCGGCGGCTGGTAGCCGTAGCGGATGTACTTCTTCTCGATGTGCGGGAACTTGATGGTGGGCGCGCCGAGTTGGGTGCCCGCCTGGTAGTAGTACGGCGTGTACGGCTCCAGGCCCTGGTCGGTGTAGGCGGAGAACCCGATGATCGTGTCGATCGAGGTCCAGATGTCGTCGTCGGTCGCGTTCTTCGCGTCCGCCGGGATGGATTCGCAGTCGGCGAGCAGGCTGTACTGCCAGAATCCCCACACGTAGTCGAGCACGGTGGCCTCGTACGCCTTGTCGAGGCTGCCGATGGTGTCGAAGGTGGAGCCCTCGGCGACGGCGTACTCCGCGTACTTCTTCTCCAGCGGCTCCCGGCGCACGAGCGCCTCGCGCTGTACGGCGTTCAGCCGGTCGCGGCACTCCTTGGTGCCGACGCGTGCGAAGAACCGGTCGTACGCCGAGTCCTCGTTGTTCACCACGTCGTTGGGGGCGACGTACGCGACGACGCCGTCCATGTCGCGCGGGTAGAAGCGCTCGTAGTACGTGGCGGTCATGCCGCCCTTGGAACCGCCCGTGGACAGCCACTTCTTGGCGTAGATCGGCTTGAGCGCCTTGAAGACGCGGTGCTGGTCGCTGGCCGCCTGCCAGATGTCCAGCTTGGACCAGTCCGCCGGTTCGGGCCGGGACGGCGTGAAGAAGCGGTACTCCAGGGAGACCTGGTTGCCGTCGACGATCCGCGTCGGCTCGCTGCGACTGGGGTTCGTGTTAACGAAGTACCCGCTGGTGAAGAAGACCGTCGGGCGTGAGACGTCCTTGTGCAGGACGGTGATGCGCTGCTGGAACGTGCCCTTGGACGGTCGCCGGTGGTCGATCGGCTGGGTGTAGTCGAGGACGAAGTACCGGTAGCCGGTGTACGGCTTCTCCTGGATCAGGCTCATGCCCGGGATCGCGAGGAGCCGGTCCTTGATGTCCGAACTGGCGGTGCTGGTGGTACTGGTACTGCTCTTGGTGCCGGATATGGCTTCCGGCTGAGCGGCGGTCGCCGCCCCCGCCGTACTCACGGTGCCTATCAGCACGGCGAGCGCGAGCAGCCATCTGAGCGCCTTGCGCATGCACCCTCCCCTATGAAACATCTGTGCGCCGGAAGCTATCGGAGCAACTACCGGCGCACCAGGGGAGATAGGGAAATCCCTCGGGCAGGGGATCAGGAAATAGGGTCGGGGAAGCGGATCAGCACCGGATCCAGCCAGAGCTGACCGATCCCCGTCCGACCGCCCCCTGGATCCACACCTGCCGTCGCCCCGCGTGCACGGTCACCGGGCCGGCCCGCTTCGAGAACAGCCCCTTGTCGACGACCGGACGCCCGCCCCGCGCCCGTATGCTCACCGACATCCACTGGCGGACGCCCGGCCGCTTGGGCACGGTCACCGCGCAGACGTAGCCGCTGCGCCGGTAGACGCGCACCACGCCGGTGGAGAAGGTCAGCGTTTTCGCCTTGCGGCCGGAGCACGCGGAAGCAGCGGAGGCCGCTTCGGCCGTACCCGGGCTCACAAGGGAGAGCATCCCGGACGCGGTCAGCACGGCCAGTGCCAGTGCCATGCGCCGCCGTACCCAACCAGCGCTCACCGTCTCCCCTCCCGTTGCCGCGCATTACCGTACTGATGTACGGACGCAGAGGCCATGGCCAACGGTTGCGTGGTGCTCCGCGGGAAGGTCGGTCGTACTTCGCCTGCGGGTCGCCTGTGGCTGGTCGCGCCCCGCGGCGGAGCCGCATATCGACACAGCCCCGCGCCCCTTTGGGGCGCGTCCAGTCAGCGGGATGACGACGTAACCGGTTCCTCCTGGTCCGGTGCGCCTACGAAGGTCCGCCACAACTCGGCGTACTTGCCGTCGAGTTGGAGCAGTTCCTCGTGGGTGCCGTCCTCCGCGACCCGGCCGTGGTCCATGAGGACGACCCGGTCGGCGCGGGCCGCCGTGGTGAGGCGGTGGGCGACGACGAGCGTCGTACGGCGGCCTGCGAGGCGGTCCGTGGCCTGGTTGACCTGGGACTCGGTGGCCAGGTCCAGTGCCGCCGTCGCCTCGTCGAGAAGCAGGATGTCCGGGTCGACCAGTTCCGCGCGGGCCAGCGCGATCAGCTGGCGCTGCCCCGCCGAGAGGTTGCGTCCGCGCTCGGCGACCTCGTGCAGGTAGCCGCCCTCCAGCGTGGCGATCATGTCGTGCGCCCCGACCGCCCGCGCCGCCGCCTCCACCTGGGCGTCGGTGGCGTCCGGCCGCCCGTAGGCGATGGCGTCCCGCACGGTCCCCTGGAACAGGTACGCCTCCTGCGGCACGACCCCGAGGCGATGGCGGTACGAGGTGATGTCGAGGGCGCGCAGATCGGTGCCGTCGACGGTGACCCGGCCGCCGGTCGGGTCGTAGAAGCGGGCGACCAGCTTCACGAGCGTCGACTTGCCGGCGCCGGTCTCCCCGACGAAGGCGACGGTCTGCCCGGCCGGAATCGTCAACCGGACGCCGCTCAGGGCCTCTTCGGCGTCGTCGCCGGAACCGTACGCGAAGTCCACGCCCTCGAAGGCGATGTCCCCGCGCAGGGAGAGCACCTCCAGCGGTTCCTCGGCGGCCTGGGTCGAGGTCCGTTCCTGGAGGAGTTCCTGGATGCGGCCCAGCGAGACCGTCGCCTGCTGGTACCCGTCGAAGACCTGCGAGAGCTGTTGCACGGGCGCGAAGAACAGGTCGATGTAGAGGAGGTAGGCGACCAGCGCACCGGTCGTCAGCGTCCCGTCGTCGATCCGTCCCGCCCCCACGATCAGCACCGCCGCAGCCGCGACCGAGGCCAGCAGCTGCACGAAGGGGAAGTACACGGAGATCAGCCACTGCCCGCGCACGCGCGCCCGGCGATAACTGTCGCTGCCCTCCGCGAACCGCTTCGCGCCTGCCCGCTCGCCCCGGAACGCCTGCACGATCCGCAGCCCGGCCACCGACTCCTGGAGGTCGGCGTTGACCACGGACACGCGCTCACGGGCGAGTTCGTACGCCTTCACGCTCGCCCGGCGGAAGTAGAACGTCCCTACGACCAGCACGGGGATGGTGACGAACACGACGAGCGCGAGCTCTACGTCGATCACCACCAGGGCGACCATGATGCCGAAGAAGGTGACGACGGAGACGAAGGCGGTGACCAGCCCGGTCTGCAGGAACGTGGAGAGGGCGTCGACGTCCGTCGTCATCCTCGTCATGATCCGCCCGGTCAACTCCCGCTCGTAGTAGTCGAGTCCGAGGCGTTGCAGCTGGGCGAAGATCTTCAACCGGAGTGCGTACAGGACGCGTTCGCCGGTACGGCCCGTCATCCGCATCTCGGCGATCTGCGCCGCCCACTGGACGACGACGGACACCAGGGCGAGCCCGGCGGCCACCCACACCGCCCCCAGGGCGAGTTGGGAGACGCCCGAGTCGATGCCGTGCCGGATCAGGATCGGCAGAAGCAGTCCCATCCCGGCGTCCACGGCGACCAGCGCGAGGCTCAGCAGCAACGGCTTCCCGAAGCCGCGCAGCAGCCGCTTCAGCCCGTACGACTCCTCGGGCGTGACCGCGCGCGCCTCGTCGATGCCCGGGGTGTCGACGGCCGGGGGCAACGCCTCGACCTGCGCGAGGAGTTCGGGCGTGGCCGGCATCCCGGCGAACGCGGTGTCCTTGGGCTCCCGGTCGCCGTTCCACAGCCTGGGGGTGACCCCGCGTTCGGCGTCGAACTCGGCGTCCAGCTCGTCCCGTACGGAGGTGTCCTCGGGCGGCGCGGAGGAGGGCAGGGCGCGGCCGGGCGAGACACCGCCCAGCTCGTCCGGGTCGGTCAGCAGCCGCCGGTACAGGGCGGAGCGGGCCTGGAGTTCCTCGTGGGTGCCGAGGTCGGCGAGGCGGCCGTCGTCGAGGACGGCGATGCGGTCGGCGAGGCCGAGGGTGGAGCGGCGGTGGGCGATGAGGAGGGTCGTCCGGCCCTCCATGACGTGGGTGAGCGCCTCGTGGATCTCGTGCTCGACGCGGGCGTCCACGGCGGAGGTGGCGTCGTCGAGGACGAGGAGCCGGGGGTCGGTGAGGATGGCGCGGGCGAGTGCGACGCGCTGCCGCTGGCCGCCGGAGAGGGTGAGGCCGTGCTCGCCGACCTTGGTGTCGTAGCCGTGGGGCAGGTCGGCGATGAAACGGTCCGCCTGGGCGGCGCGCGCGGCGGTGAGGATCTGTTCCTCGGTCGCGTCCGGACGGCCGTACGCGATGTTGTTGCGGACGGTGTCGGAGAAGAGGAACGAGTCCTCGGGGACGAGCCCGATCGCGGCCCGGAGGGAGTCGAGGGTGAGTTCGCGGACATCGTGGCCGCCGATGAGGACCGCGCCGCGTGTCACGTCGTAGAAGCGCGGCAGGAGGAGCGAGACGGTCGACTTGCCGGAGCCGGAGGAGCCGACGACGGCGAGGGTCTCGCCGGGCCGGATCTCGAAGCTGAGCCCGTCGAGGACGGGGTGCTCGGGGTCGTACCCGAACGAGACGTCGTCGAACTCGACGGTGGCGGGGGCGTCGGCGGGCAGGTCCTTGTGCCCGTCGGCCAGGGAGGGCTTGGTGTCGATGAGTTCGAGGACACGCTCGGTGCCGGCCCGTGCCTGCTGCGCGACGGTCAGCACCATGGCGAGCATGCGCACGGGCCCGACGAGCTGCGCGAGATAGGTGGAGAAGGCGACGAACGTACCGAGCGTGATGTTCCCGCCCACGGCCAGCCAGCCGCCCACCGCGAGCATGGCGACCTGCCCGAGCACGGGCACGGCCTGCAGTACCGGGGTGTAGACGGAGTTGAACCGGATGGTCCGCAGCCGCCCCGCGAACAGGCGCCGCCCGACCTCCCTGAGCTTCCCCGTCTCCTGGTCCTCCTGCCCGAACCCCTTCACCACGCGTACGCCGGTCACGGCGCCGTCCACGACACCGGCGACGGCGGCGGCCTGGGCCTGCGCGTACCAGGTGGCCGGGTGGAGCTTCGTACGGCTGCGCTTGGCGACGATCCAGAGGGCGGGGGCGACGGCGAGCGCGACCAGGGTGAGCGGGAGGGACAACCAGGCCATGATCGCGAGGGAGATCACGAAGAGCAGCACGTTCCCGAGGGTCATCGGGAGCATGTAGAAGAGGCTCTGGATCAGCTGGAGGTCGCTGGTGGCCCGGCCGACGATCTGCCCGGTCGACATCTCGTCCTGACGGCGCCCGTCGAGCCGGGTGATCGTCTCGAACATCTCCGTCCGCAGGTCGTACTGGACGTCGAGGGCGAGCCGTCCGCCGTAGTAGCGGCGGATGTACGTGAGGACGTAGACGAGGACGGCGGCGACGACGAGCGCGCCCGCCCAGGGGGCCATGGAGCGGCTCTTGTCGCCGATGACGTCGTCGATGATCACCTTGGTGATCAGCGGGACCAGCGCCATGAGGGCCATACCGCCGAGGGACGCGCCCAGGGAGAGCACGACGTCCTTCGGATGCCGCCAGGCGTATCCGACCAGCCGCCGTGCCCATCCCGGTACAGCTACCGCTGCCGGTGCCTGTGCCGGTGCCGTTTCCGGCACCTGTTCCGGTTCGTGTACCGGCTTCCGCCCCCGCTGCTCTGCCACTCCGGCGCCTTCCGTAGATCCGCGATTCCGCACTCCGCCGGTAAGCACCAACACGGGCGGAAGCGGATTTCATCCCTCCGCGATGGCTCCGCAATGCCTCCGGCCACGCGTGGTTACGACGTCCGGACCCGCAGAAAGTAGAAGCGGGTCGTCTGCACGGCGTTCTGGTTGTCGTCGCTGACCAGCAGGACGCGCAGGCCCCCGTGGGTGCGACCGGTGACGACCATGCCCTCGACGTTGTCGAGGAGGGGGTTGGGCTGGGGCTGCTTGGCGGTCGCTCCCAGTGACGGGCAGTTCACGATGTCGGCGAGGAGGGTCTTCCGGACGAGACGTACACCGCCCTGGCCGGTGAGGTTCTCGACACCGCGCGTGTCCGTGGCGTGGCGCGGGTCGGCCAGGTAGAGGCGGACGGTGTTGCCGACGCCGGCGGTGAAACCTCGCTCCAGGACGAGGAGCCGGCCGTCGGGGGTCGCCGCGACCTCGGGGACACCCAGGCCGGTGTCGGTGCGGTAGGCGTACTGGGCACCCAGAGCGAAACGGCCGCCCCCGCGCTCCCAGGTCTGCCAGCGGACGATGCCGGTGGAGTCGCCGGAGATCGCGTACTCCATGGAGGCGAGGAGCGTACGGCCGCCGGGGAGGAGGGTGAGCCCCTCGAAGGTCTGGTTGGCGGTGGCGCGGCCGGCCGGGGCGACCTTGAGCGCGTCCGGCACCGGGAGACGGTCGAGGATGCGTCCGTCGCGGGAGTAGCGGCGTACGGAGGGTTCCGTCTCGGAGGAGACGAGGCGGGTGCTGTCCCGGTCGACGACCAGGCCCTCGGAGTCGAGCGCGGCGCCGGTCTCGTCGGCGAGGGGGACGACGCCCGTCGGGCTCAGGGTCCGCCGGTCCAGGGTGAACAGGGACGAGCGGTCGGAGAGGGCGGCGAGGTTCCCGTCCCGGTCCACCGCGAGCGCGGAGAGGTTGCCGACGAAGGTGCCGTCGTACGTCGTCTTGTCGAGCGCGTCGGAGAAGCGGTCGAGGGAGACGGTGGGCGAACAGGCGTTACTGGCGGCGGTACCGGTGTCACGCGCGAGGGAGTTGGCGTTCGCCGGTCCGGCGGCGGTCAGACAGCTGGCCGCCGCCAGGCCGGCGGTGACCGTGGTGAGCAGGGTTCGCAGAGGTCGCAGGCGCATGGCGGTCACCGTAGATCGGGTCGGTGACGGCCGGGAGACGCTGCGGTGAAGTCGGTTCGCGGCCAACTCGCGGGCGGCCGGCGAACAGCTCGCGATCAGCTCGCGGCGAGATCCCGGTGGACGACCTTGGCGATGCCCTCGATGGTCGCGATGCCGTAGTTCCAGGTGCTGTTGCCGTGGGTGAGCACCGTGATCATGTAGTCGTGGCCGCCGCCCTTGAACGTGCCGACGCTGTGCACGCGCCAGCCGTTCGTGGCGCGCTGCAGCCAGCCGTTCTTGACGTGCACGGAGACACCCGAGGGCGCGCCCTTCGGTGTGCCCCAGCGCTGGGACGCGACAACCTGGCTCATCAACTGCTGAATGTAAGCACGGGAGTTGTCGGTCAGGACGGCGTTGGTGATGGTGGTGAGGGCGAGGAGCTTCTGCTCGTCACGGGCGGTGATCTGGGTGAGACCCCAGTAGCCGTTCGCGCCGGGTTTGGTCTGCGTCATACCGGCAGCCGCGACGAAGGCCTTGATCTTCGTCAGGCCCAGCTGGTTCCACAGCTTCGTGGTCGACGCGTTGTCCGACTTGGTGATCATGGCCTTCGCGAGGTTCTTCTCGGTGGCCGTCAGGGCACGGTTCTGCTTCTGGGCATCCCAGAGCAGGGCCCCCAGGACGGTCACCTTGACGACGCTGGCGGAGTCGTAGGCGGTCTGCGCCCGGTACACGCAGGTCGTCTTCGTGGTCCGGTCGAAGACACCGACGCTGACGGAGCCCCGACGGCCGGAGAGGGCGGTGGTGATGTCCCGCTTCAGCTTGGTGGCGAGGGCGGGCTTGGCGGACGTACAGCTGACGGCCGCCGTGGCCGCACCGGCGGGTGTCGCGGTGGCGACGAGCGACAGCACGGTCGCGGCACAGACTGCGGCGCCGCCGAGTACGCGGGCGCGCGCGGATCTGGATATGTGGTGATTCATGGAGGTTCCCATCCCCGTGAAGGACATCAACGCGCCCCCGGCACGCTGGTGTTCTTCTGACTCACTTGCGCTGCGAATGGTTGTGCGTCGGTCGCACTTTTTTTCGGGAACTGCTGTCGAGACCCGCTTGGGGAAGGCCCGGACCGCGCGTGACGCACTGTTGCCCTGATTCACAGGTGGCCCCCAGGCATGCCACAGCGCGCACCCACCCACCGTCCGGACGATTCGACGGTGACATCTGCCACCGACCCACACCCCCACGCCCCGGAGACCCTCGCCGCCGCCGATCCCGCGGCCCCCGGGACTCCACCGGCCCCCGCCCCGTCAGGCATGCCCCGCGCTCCCGAGAAGGCGCCGCGCTGGTCGCTGCCCGCGCTGCTCGCGATCATGCTGCTGGCCGGGGTCCTGTACTCCTGGAACCTCTCCTCCTCCGGCCTCAACAGCTTCTACAGCGCGGCCGTACTGAGCGGCACGCAGAGCTGGAAGGCGTGGTTCTTCGGCTCGCTCGACGCGGGGAACTTCCTCACCGTCGACAAGCCGCCCTTCGTCCTCATGGTCATGGGCCTGTCCTGCCGTGTGTTCGGCTACGGCACCTGGCAGATGATGGCGCCACTGATCGCGTCCGCGCTCGGCACCATCTGGATCCTGCACTCCTCCGTGAAGCGGGTGTTCGGGCACACGGCGGCCACCGTGGCCGCGCTGGTCCTGGCGCTCACCCCGATCACCGTGGCCATCAACCGGGACAACAACCCCGACACGCTGCTGGTCTGCCTGATGGTGGCCGGCGCGGCCCTCGCCCTGCGCGCCACGCGCGACGGCAGGCTGCTGCCGCTGCTCGGCTCGGCGGTGTGCTTCGGCCTCGCCTTCAACACGAAGATGCTCCAGGGTTACATCGCGCTGCCCGCCGTCTTCGCGGTCTACCTGTACGCGGCCGACCTGGGCCTCGTGAAGCGGATCGTGAACCTGCTGCTCGCGGGCGTCGCACTCGCGGTCGCCAGCTTCTGGTGGGCCACGGCCGTGTCCCTCGTACCGGCCGACGAACGCCCGTACATCGGCGGCTCGACGGACGGCAGCGCCTGGAACCTGATCATGGGCTACAACGGCCTCGGCCGCGTCCTCGGCGGCGAGGGCAACGGCGGGGGCGGTGGAGGCGGTGGAGGCGGCTTCTCCGGGACCGCCGGTATCGGCCGGATGTTCAACGAGATCCTCGGCGGCCAGATCTCCTGGCTGTTGCCCTTCGCGGGCATCGCGCTGGTGGGCGGCCTGGTACTGATCGGCCGGGCCCCGCGTACGGACGCGACCCGCGCCGCGCTGCTGATGTGGGGCGGCTGGGCACTGCTCCACTACCTCACCTTCGCCATGGCCGAGGGCACGATGCACCCGTACTACACGACCGCCCTCGCGCCCGGTATCGCGGCGCTGTGCGGTGGCGGCGGGGTGCTCCTGCTGCGCGCGTTCCGCACCGACAGGCGGTGGGTGTGGGTACTCCCGTCGGCCCTCGGCGTCACCGGCGTCTGGTCGATCGTCCTGCTGCGCCGGACCGCCGACTGGAACGCGTGGCTGTGGCCGACGATCGCCGTGGTCATGGCACTGGCGATCACGGGTCTGCTGGTCTTCCGCACCGGACGGCGAGTGCGGCTGCTGGCCGCCTCGGTGGTGGCGGCGATCGTCGCGGCGGTGGCGGGCCCGGCCGCGTACTCCTTCGCGGAGACCTCCGCGACGGGTGGCGGCATGGGCGGCACGAACCCGACGGCCGGGCCTTCGACGGGCGGCGGCATGGGCGGTCCCGGGGGCGGCGGTGGCGGTCGCGCGGGCGGCGGTTTCCCCGGTGGCGGCAGCGGCGGGCCGGGCCAGCAGAGCGGCCAACAGCAGGGTGGGCAGGCCGAGTCCGGTCAGCAGGGCGGCCAGACGGGTACGCCGCCCAGTGGCGGTATGCCCAGCGGGGCACCCGACGGCAGCGGTCAGCAGGGCAGTGGCCAACCGGGTAGCGGTACGGGTACGCCGCCGGGCGGCACGAGCGCCGAGGCCGGCGGTCAGCAGCAGGACGGGCAGCCCGGCGGTATGGGCGGTGGCGGCGGAGGTATGGGTGGCGGTGTCGACAGCGAGCTGATCACGTACCTGAAGAAGCACCAGGACGGCGCCAAGTGGCTGCTGGCGGTGTCCAATTCACAGGGTGCGGCGCAGCTGATCGTGAGCAGCGGTGAGCCGGTGATCTCCATGTGGGGCTGGACCGGCACCGACAAGGCGATGACCCTGGCCAAGCTCAAGGAGCTGGTGAAGAAGGGCGAGTTGCACTACATCCAGCTCGGCGGCGGCATGGGCGGCGGGGGCGGTATGGGCGGCTCCAGCCTCAGCTCGGAGGTCACGGCCTGGGTGCAGGAGCACGGTACGGCGGTGAAGGAGAGCGAGTACAGCGGCGGCACGGCGACGGAGTCGTCCGACGCATCGAACTCGTCGACGTCGCCGACGTCGACGATCTACCGACTGGACGCGTCGGACGTCAGCTGAGCCCGTCCGACACCGACTGGCCCTTGACCGAAACCACGGTCAGGGGCCACCCCCTTCTCCAGACCACCTCTTGTCCTCCCCCTGGCTCTACGCGCGTCAAATCACGGCGGAATCAACCAAGTTGCCGGTTTAAGTCACCCAACAGACACGTGCAGTTCATTGCCCGAAACGCATGTCCATGTCACGCTCCCGGATGTCTCCCCCATTCGACACGCGTAGAACGGACACCCCCGATGCCCGCGACGCAGATACGCACCCGCCGTTGGAAGACCGTGGCGCTCGCCACCTCGACCGTCCTGGCGGCCCTCGCCATCCCCACGATGACCGCCACCCCGGCCGGCGCGACGACGACCGCGTACGACTCGACGTACTACAAGAACGCGATCGGCAAGACCGGCACGAGCCTCAAGTCCTCGCTGCACACGATCATCAGCAGCCAGACGAAGATCTCGTACTCCGCGGTCTGGAACGCGCTCAAGGTCACCGACCAGGACCCCAACAACAGCAGCAACGTGATCCTGCTGTACAGCGGCGCCTCGCGCAGCAAGTCCCTCAACGGCGGCGACGTGGGCGACTGGAACCGCGAGCACACCTGGGCCAAGTCCCACGGCGACTTCGGCGAGGCGACCGGCCCCGGCACGGACCTGCACCACCTGCGCGCCTGCGACGTGACGATCAACAGCATCCGCGGCAACCTGGACTTCGACAACGGCGGCAGCACGGTCTCGGGCGGCGGAGGCAGCCTCAAGGACTCCGACTCCTTCGAGCCGCGCGACGCGGACAAGGGCGATGTGGCGCGCATCATCCTCTACATGGCCGTGCGCTACGAGGGCGACGACAGCTGGCCCGACCTGGAGCCCAACGAGAAGGTCAACAACGGCAGCAACCCGTACATGGGCAAGCTGTCCGTACTCAAGCAGTGGAACGACGAGGACCCGCCGAGCGCCTTCGAGGAGAGGCGCAACCAGGCGATCTACGACACCTACCAGAAGAACCGCAACCCGTTCATCGACCACCCGGAGTGGGTCGAGGCGATCTGGTAGCCGGTCCGGCAGCGGGCGTACGCATTGCCGCCTTGCCCTGAACTCGCCGTGACCCACGGGGAGTTCAGGGCCGTCTGTCGTTCCGCAACCCGATGATCGATCCGCCGAGGAACACGTTGATGACGAGGATCAACCACCGGTCCTTCGCGCCGCGCGCGAACGCGATGTACGACGGCAGCAGGTAAAGCACGGCAAGGGCCACCATGACCACGATGGCCAGCAAGCTTTTCACCGTGTGCTCCACGGACTGATCTTCGGAATGTCGTCGTACTCCACGTGGCCAAGACCGAGAGGATCACAGTCGGAGAGCCGCGGGCGACGGGACAACAGGCTCTCCAGCCGCGCCCGTTCGCGCAGCCTCACGCGGTGCGTGCCGCGGAGGAGAAGTAGGAGTTGGACGTCGGCAGGAACATCAACAGGATGGCGCCGAGGGCGAGCAGGGCCGGGATGCTGCCGACCAACAGGGCATAGACGATCTCGCCGGCCGTCTCTTCGTCGAAGCCACTCATGTTCATGCTGCCCACGAAAAAGAGCATGCCCAGAGCACCGACGGCGGCGAGCCCGTTCCGTGCCCATCCACGGCCCTCGCGCATCTTGAAGGCGAGGAGCAGGAACAGCGCACTGGTGACCACCAGGAATCCCGCAGACATGGCGACCTGCCGCATCGCGCCCTGCCCCATCTCCTCACGCATCTCCGCGAACCCCGAGGGAGAGATGACGAACGTGTCCAGCACCCAGATGACGGTGTCCACGGCAATCGCCGCGACCAGGGCCCAGAAAGCCGTGTCCACCGTTCCGGGTCGCCCGGTCCGGTCTGCTTCCGCACTCATCATCCGGCCCTCTTCCCCTTGGGTTCTCGGTCCGATCCGCTTCTGCCGCTTGTCACTTGCTCTCGCACGCAGGCTCTCGTCCGACTTGCCCCTGGAGACGATCAACCGGGTTCGTCGGTTGCCCCTGGGGACCGGAATCGTTGCCGGTCGCGCCTCACGCGTACGACCATCCCCGACACGGTCTGCCGGAGCCGGGTGCACGCAGGGTCTCCGTCGTTCTCGCGGCCGGCCCGGCGTGGCCGCCTCACCGAGACCAAGACGGCCTTCCTTGACCGTCCGCGGGGTGCACTCGCCGAGAGGTCGTCTGGTTCGATCGCGGTTGTGGCGCCTGATTGTTGGTCCGTTCATTCTTCCAGCGCCGGACAGTCCCCGTCCGTCAGCCCAAGTGCGTCGCCGCGAACATCCGCAGCACCGCCGGAAGCACCACCACCGACGGCCCCGGCGCCGCCAGCGCCTTCGCGAGGTCCGTCTCCAGCTTCTGCGCCGACGTCCGCACCCCCGGCACCCCGAACGACTCCGCCAGTGCCACGTAGTCCGGCCGCGCCAGCTCCGTGCCCGTCGTCTCCCCGAACGCGTCCGTCATGTACTCACGCAGGATGCCGTAGCCGCCGTCGTCGACGATCAGCCAGGTGACGTTGAGGTCGTACTGCCGGGCCGTCGCCAGCTCCGCGATCCCGTACAGCGCGCCGCCGTCGCCCGAGACCGCGAGCACCGGGTACGTCGGATCGGCCACCGCCGCTCCCAGGGCCGCCGGGAAGGCGTAGCCGAGGCCGCCCGCGCCCTGGGCCGAGTGCATGGTGTTGGCGCCGCGCGGGTCGAAGGCCGACCATGCCCAGTACGAAAGAATCGTCATGTCCCAGAAGGAGGGGGAGCGGGACGGCAAGGCCGCCCTGATCGACTTCAACAGGCCCTGTTCCAGCGTGAGTTCCTGGTCGGCGAGGCGCGCAGCGACTCGGTCCAGTACCCCCCGGACCCGGTCGCCCGCCGTCTCCCCCGCCGTCTCGTCCTCCCTCACCGCCGGCACCGTCTCCAGCAGCGCCTGCAACGCCAGCCGCGCGTCCGCATGGATGCCCAGCGCCGGGTGGTTGGCCTCCAACTTGCCCAGGTCCGCCTCGACTTGGACGATCCGGCCGCGCGGCTTGAACGTGTGGTAGTTGGAGGAGAGTTCGCCCAGGCCCGAGCCGACGACCAGCAGGACGTCCGCGTCCTCCAGGAAGTCGGTCATGTGCCGGTCCTCCAGCCAGGACTGCAACGACAGCGGGTGCGTCCACGGGAACGCGCCCTTGCCGCCGTACGTCGTCACCACCGGGGCCCGGAGGCGTTCCGCCAGCGCCCGCAGCTTGCCCGAGGCGTCCGCCCGTACGACCCCGCCGCCCGCGATGATCGCCGGGCGCTCGGCGTTCGACAGCAAGTGGGCTGCCAGCGCCGTCAGTTCGGGGCGCGGGGGCAGTTCCTCGGGGAAGGCGTCGCCGCCCGTCACCACGGGAATCGGGGTTTCCGCCAGCAGTACGTCCTGCGGGATCTCCACCCACACCGGGCCGTGCGGGGCCGTGAGCGCCGACTTCCAGGCCGCCTCGATCACCGACGGGATCTGGGACTGCGTACGGACCGTGTGGACCGATTTCACCACACCCCTGAACGACGCCTGCTGGTCCGGGAGTTCATGGAGGTAGCCGTGCCTGCCGCCGCCCAGCCCCGCCGTCGGGATCTGACTGCTGATCGCCAGGACAGGGGCCGAGGCCGCCGCCGCTTCCTGGAGCGCCGCGAGCGAGGTGAGTGCGCCCGGGCCCGTCGACAGCAGCAGCGGCGCCGCCTCGCCCGTGATCCTGCCGTACGCGTCCGCCGCGAACCCCGCGTTGTTCTCCACCCGCAGACCGATGTACCGCAGGTCGGAGCGGCGCAGCGCGTCGAACAGACCCAGGGCGTGCTGGCCGGGCAGGCCGAAGACCGTCGTCGTGCCGAGGCCGGCCAGCGTCTCCACGACCAGGTCTCCGCCGTTGCGGCCGGGGGGCGGGTTGAGCGCGGCCTCCGTCTGGGCGGCGGTCGGCTTCAGTACCAGGTCGTGGTCGTGGGTCACTGCGTTTCGCCGTCCTTGTTCTCGTCCCTGTCCCTGCGGGCCTGTGCGATCTGCTGGGCGATCTGGCGGGACATGATCGTCGTCAGTTCGTACGCCGTGTGCGACGCCGCGACCGAGGTGATCTCCGCGTGATCGTACGCGGGGGCGACTTCCACGACGTCCGCCGAGACCAGGTTGCAGGACGCCAGGCCCCGCAGGATCTCCAGCAGCTCCCTCGACGTCATCCCGCCGGCCTCCGGCGTGCCCGTGCCGGGTGCGAACGCCGGGTCGAGGCAGTCGATGTCGATGGAGATGTAGAGCGGGCGGTCCCCGATGCGCTGGCGGAGCTGGTCGGCGACCTCGTCGACGCCGCGCCGCATCACGTCCGCCGACGTCACGATGCCGAAGCCCATCTTCGCGTCGTCGTCCAGGTCCTGCCTGCCGTACAGCGGGCCGCGCGTGCCGACGTGCGAGAGGGCGGAGGTGTCCAGGATGCCTTCCTCCACCGCCCGCCGGAACGGCGTCCCGTGCGTGTACTCGGCGCCGAAGTAGGTGTCCCAGGTGTCGAGGTGCGCGTCGAAGTGGAGCAGGGCCACCGGGCCGTGCTTCTTCGCGACCGAGCGCAGGAGGGGAAGCGCGATCGTGTGGTCGCCGCCGAGGGTCATCATCCTCGCCCCCGTCCCCAGCAGTTCGTCGGCCGCCGCCTCCACCGTCTCCACCGCCTCGTTGATGTCGAACGGGTTGACGGCGATGTCTCCGGCGTCCGCCACCTGCGCCAGCGCGAACGGGGACGCGTCCTGCGCCGGGTTGTACGGCCGCAGCAGCCGCGACGCCTCGCGGATCGCGTTGCCGCCGAAGCGGGCGCCCGGCCGGTACGAGACACCCGAGTCGAACGGCACCCCGACCACGGCGACATCCGCACGTCCGCCGACCTCGTCGAGGCGCGGCAGCCGCGCGAAGGTCGCGGGACCGGCGTACCTCGGGATGCGCGACGAGTCGACGGGGCCGCGGGGCGTCTCGTACGCCTCGTAACTGCTGGTCATGCTGTTCTGCCTTCTTTCCTGCGCCTCGGGGCCGGTTTGGATATGGATTCGGATCCGCCGATACGGGTTTCGGTACGAGTTCGATGGTGCGCCCGACGAGCCGCTCGCGCCAGCGTAGGTGGTGACCGGGAGGCGACGGTGCCCGACCGGGTGCGGCGGGCGCTGAACAGGGCTCTCCTCACCACGGACCTCGACGATCCGGACATACGGTCCCCGATGGCCGGGCGGCGTGACCTGCGTCCCAGCGGCCGGTACGCCCGGGTGCTCGCGGTGTCGCCTGCCTCACAATGGGAGGCATGCCGATACCCGGGATTCCCAGCCGCGCCGAGCTTGTCGATCACCTTGTGAAAACCCGTATCGCGGGTGATGTCGCCACGCCCCGCGAGAACAACCTCTCCCACTACCGCAAGCTGGCGAACGGCGAACGGCACTACTGGCTCGGGCTGGAGCTGGGCGACCGCTGGAGCGACGAGCAGGACGTGCTCGCGGTGATGGCCGAGCGGGTCGGCGTCAACGACGATCCCGAGCACCGCTACGGCCAGGACACCATCGACCCCGAGCTGACGGTCGCCGCGCTGGAGCGGCTGGCTGCCCGGCTGCGCAAGGCGGCCGACGGGCACGAGCGGGTGCTGTTCGCGACCGGCCACCCTGGCGGCCTGCTCGACGTGCACCGCGCCACGGCCGACGCGCTGCGGGCCGCCGGCTGCGAGATCGTCGTCATTCCGGACGGTCTGACGACGGACGAGGGGTACGTGTTCCAGTTCGCGGACGTGGCGGTGCTGGAGCACGGGGCCTCGCTGTGGCACACGCACTCCGGCGAGCCGATGCGCGCGATCCTGACGGGCCTTGAGCGGGAGGGCCGCCCGCTGCCCGACCTGGTCGTCGCCGACCACGGCTGGGCGGGGTACGCCGCACAGCACGGCATCGACTCCGTGGGATACGCGGACTGCAACGATCCGGCGCTGTTCCTGGCCGAGGCGGAAGGCACCCTCCAGGTCGCCGTTCCGCTCGACGACCATGTGACGAGCCCGCGCTTCTACGACCCGCTGACGGCGTTCCTGCTGACCGAGGCCGGGCTGCTCGACGACTAGAAACGCACGTCAGGGCGTGCGGGGGACCCTGATCACGCCCTCCTGGATGACCGTGATGGCCAGCTGCCCGTCCTGCGTGTAGATGCGGCCCTGGCCGAGGCCACGGCCGCCGGACGCGGACGGTGACTCCTGGTCGTACAGCAGCCATTCGTCGGCGCGGAACGGGCGGTGGAACCACATCGCGTGGTCCAGGGAGGCGCCGACCACATCGCCCACCGCCCAGCCGCCGCGTCCGTGCGCGAGCAGGACGGAGTCGAGCAGCGTCATGTCGGAGACGTACGTGGCGAGGCAGACGTGCAGCAGCGGTTCGTCGACGGCGCCGCCGAGCTTGCCGTTCGTACGGAACCAGACCTGGGAGCGCGGTTCGCGGGGCTCGCCGAACCTGCCGTAGGGCGGGTCGTCGACGTAGCGGAGGTCGACGGCCTCGCGGGACCGGAGGAACTTCTCCACGACCGCCGGGTCCAGGTGCGCGTACCGCGGGAGCTGTTCCTCGGCCGTGGGGAGGGTCGCCGGGTCGGGGGCGACGGGCATCGGGGCCTGGTGGTCGAGGCCGTCCTCGTGCCGCTGGAAGGACGCGGAGAGGTGGAAGATCGGCTGTCCGTGCTGGACCGCGACTACGCGGCGGGTGGTGAAGGAACGGCCGTCCCGGATGCGGTCGACGGTGTAGACGATCGGCACACCGGGGTCGCCGGGGCGCAGGAAGTACGAGTGGAGCGAGTGGGCGGGGCGGTCGGCGGGGACCGTCCGGCCGGCGGCGACGAGGGCCTGGGCCGCGACCTGCCCGCCGAAGACACGCGGGACGATGGCGGGCCTGGACCGGCCGCGGAAGATGTTCTCCTCGATCTGCTCAAGGTCGAGCAGATCGAGGAGAGACTGAAGTGCCTGACTCATGCAGTCATTTCTACGGGTCAGTAATTTCCGGGACCTTACGGGCCCATGTCCTGGCAGCCCAGGTCCTGACAGGCCCGCAGATCCCAGCCGTGCGATCCCGGCCGTGCGGAAGTACCTACAGGCCCATGTCCTTGGCGATGATCGACTTCATGATCTCGCTGGTGCCGCCGTAGATCCGGTTGACGCGGTTGTCGGCGTACAGGCGGGCGATCGGGTACTCGTTCATGAAGCCGTAGCCGCCGTGCAGCTGGAGGCAGCGGTCGATGACGCGGTGCGCGACCTCGGTGCAGAACAGCTTGGCGCTGGCGGCCTCGGCCGGGGTCAGCTCGCCCGCGTCCAGGGCCTCGGTGGCACGGTCGGCGACGGCCTCGGCGGCGTCCACCTCGGCCTTGCAGGCGGCCAGCTCGAACTTGGTGTTCTGGAAGTGCGCGACCGGCTTGCCGAAGACGACACGCTCCTGGACGTACTGCTGGGCGAACCGCACAGCCGCCTTGGCCTGCGCGTACGCGCCGTAGGCGATGCCCCAGCGCTCGGAGGCGAGGTTGTGGCCGAGGTAGGAGAAGCCCTTGTTCTCCTCGCCGAGGAGGTTCTCGACGGGCACCTTGACGTCGACGAACGCCAGCTCGGCGGTGTCGGAGGTCTTCAGGCCGAGCTTGTCCAGCTTGCGGCCGATCGAGTAGCCCTCGGACTTGGTGTCCACCACGAGGAGGGATATGCCGTGGCGGCGGTCCTCGGCGCTGGGCGCGTCGGTGCGGGCGCAGACGATCATCTGGTCGGCGTGGACACCACCGGTGATGAAGGTCTTGGAGCCGTTGAGGACGTAGTGGGTGCCGTCCTCGCTCAGCTTGGCGGTGGTCTTCATGCCCGCGAGGTCGGAGCCGGTGCCCGGCTCGGTCATCGCGATCGCCCACATCTCCTCACCGGAGACGAACTTCGGCAGGTAGCGCTTCTTCTGCTCGTCGGTGGCGAGCAGCTTGACGTACGGCAGACCGAGCAGCACGTGCACACCGGAGCCGCCGAAGGAGACACCCGCGCGCGCGGTCTCCTCGTACAGGACGGCCTCGAACTTGTACGAGTCGATGCCGGCGCCGCCGTACTCCTCGTCGACGCGGATGCCGAAGACGCCCAGCTCGGCGAGCTTGTAGTAGAAGTCGCGCGGCGCCTGGCCGGCGGCGAACCACTCGTCGTAGACGGGAACGACCTCGGCCTCGATGAAGGCGCGAAGGGTCTCCCGGAACGCCTCGTGGTCCTCATTGAACACAGTACGGCGCACCGCCGCCTCCTCGACTCGAACACCTAAGCGCTTGCTCAGATCAACCGTACCGGCGAGTACGAAGCCCCGTCCAGTGGAGTTGGGCCGTAACGCTCATCACTCTCCCGCCCCCGCCGCCGCGAAGGCACCCCTCGCCATCCGGTGCAGCAGGCCCGCGGTGACGCCCCGGCCGGGCAGCGCGCCCGGGCGGCCCAGGTGCGGGGTCGAGTTCAGGAGGCCGAAGACCGAGTGGACCGCGGAGCGCGCGGTCGGTTCCGTCAGCTCCGGATAGACCTCCCGGACCACCTCCACCCACAGCTCGACGTACTGCCGCTGGAGCTGACGCACCAGCTTGCGGTCGCTGTCGCGCAGGCGGTCCAGTTCGCGGTCGTGGAGGGTGATCAGGGGGCGGTCGTCGAGGGCGAAGTCGATGTGGCCCTCGATGAGGGAGTCGAGGAGCGCCCCGGGGTCCCCGTCGGCCTCGGACACCCGCCGTTTGCCGCCCGTCAGGAGCTGGCCGCTGATGCCCACCAGCAGCTCGGCGAGCATCGCGTCCTTGCCCGGGAAGTGGCGGTAGAGGCCGGGGCCGCTGATGCCCACGGCCGCCCCTATCTCGTCCACGCCCACGCCATGGAAACCGCGCTCGGCGAAGAGCCTGGCGGCCTCCTTGAGGATCTGTTCGCGGCGGGTCGGGGCGTCGGTTCTGGTGGCCATGCGATTGATTCTAGACACGGAGGTTAGCGGTCGTTAACCTGAAGGAAATGACGTTAACGCTCATTAACCAGTCGCCCGCCGGGTGACCACTGGGCGATCACCGGGTGAGGGGACCGCAGGATGCAGGAGGCACCGGAGCTGCACAGCACGGCGGACCCCGCGTCGGAGGCCTGGCGGGCCAACGAGGCGGCTCATCGCGCGCTGGTCGGGGAACTGCACGGCAAGCTGGCCGCGGCCCGGCTGGGCGGGGGCGAGAAGGCCCGGGAGCGGCACACCGCGCGCGGGAAGCTGCTCCCCCGGGAGCGCGTCGACCGGCTCCTCGACCCCGGGTCACCCTTCCTGGAGATCGCCCCTCTCGCCGCCGACGGGATGTACGAGGGGCAGGCGCCCGCCGCCGGTGTCATCGCCGGGATCGGGCGGGTCAGCGGGCGCGAGTGCGTGATCGTCGCCAACGACGCCACCGTCAAGGGCGGCACGTACTACCCGATGACCGTCAAGAAGCATCTGCGCGCGCAGGAGATCGCCCTCGACAACCGGCTTCCGTGCATCTACCTGGTGGATTCCGGGGGCGCCTTCCTGCCCATGCAGGACGAGGTCTTCCCCGACCGCGACCACTTCGGGCGGATCTTCTTCAACCAGGCACGGATGTCCGGCGCCGGGATTCCGCAGATCGCCGCCGTGCTCGGATCGTGCACCGCGGGGGGTGCCTACGTCCCGGCCATGAGCGACGAAGCGGTCATCGTCCGCAATCAGGGGACCATCTTCCTGGGCGGTCCCCCGCTGGTGAAGGCCGCCACGGGTGAGGTGGTGACCGCCGAGGAACTGGGCGGAGGGGACGTCCACGCGCGCGTGTCGGGCGTCACCGACCATCTCGCCGAGGACGACGCGCACGCCCTGCGCATCGTGCGGAACATCGCCGCCACCCTCCCCGCTCGCGGGCCGCTGCCCTGGGGCGTCCAGCAGTCCATCGAGCCCAAGGTCGACCCCCACGGCCTCTACGGCGCCGTACCCACCGATTCCCGCACGCCCTACGACGTACGGGAGATCATCGCGCGCGTGGTCGACGGTTCCCGTTTCTCGGAGTTCAAGGCCGAGTTCGGGCAGACCCTCGTCACCGGCTTCGCACACATCCACGGGCACCCGGTCGGGGTCATCGGCAACAACGGCATCCTGTTCTCCGAATCCGCCCAGAAGGGCGCCCACTTCATCGAGCTCTGCGACCAGCGCGGCATCCCCCTGCTGTTCCTCCAGAACATCTCCGGCTTCATGGTGGGCCGGGACTACGAGGCGGGGGGCATCGCCAAGCACGGCGCCAAGATGGTCACGGCCGTGGCCTGCACACGCGTGCCCAAGCTGACGGTCGTGGTCGGCGGTTCGTACGGCGCGGGGAACTACTCCATGTGCGGCCGGGCGTATTCGCCGCGCTTCCTGTGGATGTGGCCCGGCGCCAAGATCTCGGTCATGGGCGGCGAGCAGGCCGCGTCCGTCCTCGCGACCGTCAAACGGGACCAGTTGGAGGGGCGCGGGGAGTCCTGGCCTGCGGCGGACGAGGACGCCTTCAAGGACCCGATCCGCGCGCAGTACGAGCGTCAGGGCAACGCCTACTACGCGACCGCCCGGCTCTGGGACGACGGCGTCATCGACCCCCTCGAAACCCGCCAGGTACTGGGTCTCGCGCTCACCGCCTGCGCCAACGCGCCACTGGGCGACCCCCAGTTCGGCGTCTTCCGGATGTGAGGACTCATGTTTGACACTGTGCTTGTCGCCAACCGGGGCGAGATCGCGGTCCGGGTCGTCCGCACCCTCCGCGCGCTGGGCGTGCGTTCGGTGGCCGTCTTCTCCGACGCGGACGCCGACTCGCGGCACGTCCGGGAGGCCGACACCGCAGTACGGCTGGGACCGGCGCCGGCCGCCGAGAGCTATCTGTCCGTCGAGCGACTCCTGGAGGCGGCTGCCCGCACCGGCGCCCAGGCCGTGCACCCGGGGTACGGCTTCCTCGCGGAGAACGCGGGCTTCGCACGGGCGTGCGTCGATGCCGGGCTCGTCTTCATCGGGCCGCCCGCCGACGCGATCTCCCTGATGGGTGACAAGATCAGCGCCAAGGAGACCGTGAAGGCGGCTGGAGTACCCGTGGTGCCCGGCGGCCGCGACCCCGAACTCGCCGCTGCTGCCCGGGAGTTGGGAGCTCCGGTACTGCTGAAGCCCAGTGCGGGTGGCGGCGGCAAGGGCATGCGTCTGGTCCGGGACCTCACCACCCTGGAGGAGGAGATCGCCGCCGCGCGGCGCGAGGCCCGCGCCTCCTTCGGTGACGACACGCTCCTGGTCGAGCGGTGGGTCGACCGGCCCCGGCACATCGAGATCCAGGTCCTGGCCGACGCCCACGGGAACGTCGTGCACCTGGGCGAACGCGAGTGTTCGCTCCAGCGCCGCCACCAGAAGCTCATCGAGGAGGCGCCCAGCGTGTTCCTCGACGACCGGACCCGGGCCGCGATGGGCGAGGCGGCGGTCCAGGCGGCACGCTCGTGCGCATACGAGGGCGCCGGCACGGTCGAGTTCATCGTCCCGGGCACCGACCCGTCCTCCTACTACTTCATGGAGATGAACACCCGCCTCCAGGTCGAGCACCCGGTGACGGAGCTGGTCACCGGCCTCGACCTGGTGGAGTGGCAGCTGCGGGTGGCGGCGGGCGAGCCGCTCGGCTTCGGGCAGGAGGACGTACGGCTGACCGGGCACGCCGTGGAGGCGCGGATCTGCGCGGAGACGGTGTCCGTGCGGGCGGGTGCGCGCGGGTTCCTGCCGTCCGGCGGCACGGTGCTCGCGCTGCGCGAACCCTCCGGTGACGGCGTACGCACCGACTCGGGGCTGACCGAGGGCACGGAGGTCGGTTCGCTGTACGACCCGATGCTGTCCAAGGTGATCGCGTACGGCCCCGACCGGCCGACCGCGCTCCGTAAACTCCGCGCTGCCCTCGCGGAGACGGTCACGCTGGGCGTGCCGACGAACGCCGGTTTCCTGCGCCGGCTCCTCGCCCATCCGGCGGTCGTGGCAGGCGAGTTGGACACGGGGCTGGTGGAGCGCGAGGTCGACTCCCTCGTACCGGACGGGGTGCCGGAGGAGGTCTACGAGGCGGCGGCGGCCGTACGGCTGGAGGCGCTGCGCCCGAAGGCGACGGGGGACGGCTGGACGGATCCCTTCTCCGTGCCCAGTGGTTGGCGACTGGGCGGTACACCGGAGCCGCTGCCCTTCGAGCTACGAGTGACGGGACTCGAACCCGTCACCCACTTCCCGCAGGGCACGCACACGGTCACCACCGCCCAGGTGTCCGTGGTCGTCGACGGCGTCCGCCACACCTTCCACCGCGCCGGCGACTGGCTGGGCCGCGACGGCGACGCCTGGCAGGTGCGCGACCACGACCCGGTGGCGGCCTCGCTCACCGGCGCCGCCCACGCGGGAGCCGACTCGCTGACCGCCCCGATGCCCGGCACGGTGACGGTGGTGAAGGTGGCGGTCGGGGACGAAGTGGCCGCCGGTCAGAGCCTGTTGGTGGTCGAGGCGATGAAGATGGAGCACGTCATCGCCGCCCCGCACGCGGGCACGGTCGCCGAACTGGACGTCACCCCCGGGACGACGGTCGCCATGGACCAGGTACTCGCCGTGATCACGCCGCACGACGAGAAGGACACGGAGGCGACGACGCGATGACGATCCCAGGGCTGCCGATGACCGTACCGGCGGCGAATCTGCCCGCGCGGGTGCGGATCCACGAGGTGGGCGCGCGGGACGGGCTCCAGAACGAGAAGACGACCGTCCCGACGCCGGTGAAGGCGGAGTTCGTCCGCCGACTGGCCTCCGCCGGCCTGACGACGATCGAGGCGACCAGCTTCGTCCACCCCAAGTGGGTGCCCCAACTCGCGGACGCGGAGCAGTTGTTCCCGCTCGTCAGGGATCTGAGCGAGCTGAGCGATCTGGGGGTGGCGCTCCCGGTTCTGGTGCCGAACGAACGTGGCCTGGACCGGGCCCTGGCCCTCGGCGCTCGGCAGGTCGCCGTCTTCGCCAGCGCGACGGAGTCCTTCGCGAAGGCCAACCTCAACCGGACGGTCGACGAGGCACTGGCGATGTTCGAGCCGGTCGTGTCCCGGGCCAGGGCGGAGAACGTCTCGGTCCGCGGCTACCTCTCCATGTGCTTCGGCGACCCGTGGGAGGGCCCGGTGCCGGTCGGGCAGGTCGTCCGGGTGTGCAGGGCTCTGCTGGACATGGGCTGCGACGAGTTGAGCCTGGGCGACACGATCGGCGTCGCGACGCCGGGTCATGTGCGGCGCCTGCTGACGGAGTTGAACGAGACGGACGTACCGACGTCGACGCTCGCCGTGCACTTCCACGACACCTACGGCCAGGCACTGGCCAACACGTACGCGGCGCTGGAACACGGCGTCACGACGGTCGACGCGTCGGCGGGCGGCCTCGGCGGCTGCCCGTTCGCCAGGTCCGCGACCGGCAACCTGGCCACCGAGGACCTGGTGTGGATGCTCCAGGGCCTCGGCATCGAGACCGGCGTCGACCTCACCGGCCTCGTCGCCACCAGCACGTGGATGGCCGACCGACTGGGCCGACCGAGCCCGTCCCGCACCGTACGAGCCCTGTCCCACAAGGATTCGCAGGGCTCACAGGCCTCTCAGGATTCCCAGGAGCAGTGAAGGACCATGGACCACAAGCTCTCCCCCGAACTGGAAGAACTCCGCCGTACGGTCGAGCAGTTCGCGCACGACGTCGTGGCCCCGAAGATCGGCGACTTCTACGAGCGGCACGAGTTCCCGTACGAGATCGTCCGCGAGATGGGCAGGATGGGCCTGTTCGGACTGCCGTTCCCCGAGGAGTACGGCGGTATGGGCGGTGACTATCTGGCGCTGGGTATCGCCCTGGAGGAACTGGCGCGGGTCGACTCGTCGGTGGCGATCACGCTGGAGGCGGGGGTGTCGCTGGGCGCGATGCCCATCCACCTGTTCGGCACGGAGGAGCAGAAGCGGGAGTGGCTTCCGCGGCTGTGCGCCGGCGAGATCCTGGGCGCGTTCGGCCTGACGGAACCGGACGGCGGCTCGGACGCGGGCGCGACGCGGACGACGGCCCGGCTGGACCCCGACACCGGTGAGTGGGTGATCAACGGGACGAAGTGCTTCATCACCAACTCGGGTACGGACATCACGGGCTTCGTGACGGTGACGGCGGTGACGGGCCGCAAGGAGGACGGCAGGCCACTCATCTCGGCGATCCTGGTCCCGTCCGGGACGCCGGGCTTCACGGTCGCGGCACCGTACTCGAAGGTCGGCTGGAACGCCTCGGACACCCGGGAGTTGTCGTTCTCGGACGTGCGCGTCCCAGCGGCGAACCTGGTCGGCGAGGAAGGGCGCGGCTACGCCCAGTTCCTGCGCATCCTCGACGAGGGGCGCATCGCGATCGCCGCGCTGGCGACCGGACTTGCCCAGGGCTGCGTGGACGAGTCGGTGAAGTACGCGAAGGAACGGCACGCGTTCGGGCGTCCGATCGGCGCGAACCAGGCGATCCAGTTCAAGATCGCGGACATGGAGATGAAGGCCCACACGTCCCGCCTGGCCTGGCGGGACGCGGCCTCCCGGCTGGTGGCGGGCGAGCCCTTCAAGAAGGAAGCCGCCCTGGCCAAGCTGTACTCCTCCACGATCGCGGTGGACAACGCCCGCGACGCGACCCAGATCCACGGCGGCTACGGCTTCATGAACGAGTACCCGGTGGCCCGGATGTGGCGCGACTCGAAGATCCTGGAGATCGGGGAGGGCACGAGCGAGGTCCAACGAATGCTCATCGCACGGGAGTTGGGGCTGGGGATGGAAATGGCGGGCTGAGACCCACGGAGAGTGCCCCGGTGATCGCGGCGGCGTGCCGGTAGGCGCTGTGGGCCGCCGCGAGGACCTGGTCCTGCGCCTCGGGGTCGGTGAGGGTCTGGTCCATGCGGGAGGCGAAGCGCGCCCAGCGGTCGCGGTCGCCGCTCGTGTAGTAGGCGACGCCGTCCGTGCCCGGCAGGCGGTAGGCGGCGGTGACATGCGGGTGCAGGAAGAGGGCGCCGAGCGTCGAGCCCTCCATGACATAGAGGAAGCCGAGGAGGGCGCGGAGGTCGGCGTCGACGGCCCGCTGCCGTATCTCCGCGGTGAACGCCTCGGCCTCTTCGACCGCCCAAGGGCCGGGCGCGGTGCCGAGGTTCGCGAAGTAGGCCAAGTCACGCTCGATGAGGGGAAGTTTGCCGAGGTCCGGCGACCACACAGGGTCGGCGGAGGAGTCCGCGACGCGGGAGAGTTCCCCTTCGAGGGTCTCCAACACCACCCGGTAGGCGCCGAGTTGGCCCACGTACCGCTCGACGGGAAGCGTTTCGGCGATCATCGCGCTCGCGAACGGGGTGGCCTCCAGGGCGTCGTGCCAGTCGCGGGTGCTCGTACGCAGCCGCTCGACCATCGTGGCCGGGACCGGGACCGGGGCCGCCGTCACGCGCCGCTCCGCTGCTGGAGCGTCTCGTGGAGACGGTCGATGAGGTGACCCTTGCGTTCGATGGTGAGGTCGAAATAGGCCGCGCTGCGGTCGGACCGGCACACGCGGTACACGCTCTCCTTGGCCTCACGCTTCAGCCGGACGGCTTCGGCGGCGAGCGCGAGGAGGGTGGGTTCCAGCTCGGGACGACCGAGGACGTACGCCTTGAGCTGCTCCCCTGCGAGTGACCGTTCGGACGACTCCGGGTCGAGCAGTTCGAGGAAGACCCGGTTGCTGAGCCCGTCGTAGTCCTCGTGGATCCGGCCCCCGCCGAACTCGGGCACGAAGTCGGTGAGGTCGTTGAACAGCTGGCTGGCCAGGCCGAGTTGGCGCATGGCGGCGTCCAGGACGTACTGCTCGTCGTCGATGACACGCAGACCCGTGAGCGCCGAGTCGAGCGGCATCCGGAAGAGCGTTCCGGTCTTGAGAGCGGCGAGTGACTCCCAGTAGGCCAGGCGCTCTTCGAGGGGCGCGGCCAGCAATTCGGCGCGGGTCTCGGCCGTACGCGTGGACAGGTCGACGGCCTGCCCGGTGAAGCCGCTCTCGACGGCACGCAGCAGACTGTCCACGACAGCGGGATCGGCCGCGTGCCGCAGGACGGCCGCGATCAGCCAGGAACCGGTGTTGAGCGCGAGGGGCACGCCGTGGGTGACGTGGAGCGCGGGTTCTCCGTAGCGGATGTCACTGCCGTCCTGGATGTCGTCGATGGCGACGAAGGCCTTGAGAAGGACCCGTACAGCCACGGCGGCCCGCCGGACGACGGCCAGGTCGGCCTCGGAATCGCCGCCCCCGGCCTCGTCGGGGAAACCCCGGTAGTTGCGATAGGCCCAGTACACCATCGACGGCCGCAGCGGGGCCCGGTTGCCGCCGGGCGCCCCGGCAGTCGGGGGCAACGCCTCCTGGCCCACCTTGGACCCGACGGCATCGGCGACGGGTTCGTAGAGGGAGCGCCGTAGGGCGGCCTCGTACACGGACTGCGAGGCGACCGCCCCAGGAGCGGTGAGCGAACCGAGAAACTCGGCCAAGTCGTCCTCCAGCAGAGCGGCATCGCTCCGCACCACGTCCGCTACCGCGTCCACCGCTCCCCCAGCCGCATCAGCGACCCTCTCCATGGCACCCATACCCGCCCCAGCCTCCGCTTCCAGCTCCCACCCCCGACCCCCGTCGATACGCAGAGCGTGATCGCAACTGGCATATTTCGCAAGAGAGTTCGAGGACAGTGCGGCAGCCAGTACGGCGAAATCCGGCCACCGGGCGCGCCATATGGACCTACGCAGGTCTACACGGATCTGAATGCATGCCCCTTTGGCAAATTCCAACAGCAAAAGCCACTCGTACGGCTGAACGCATCACCTTGTCGCCATAGAAACGCATTGACCCCATTACGTTCCATCGCATGGTCAGCTCACCGCACGAGGCGATGCACCAGATCTTCAGGGAGGACCCGGAGCTGTTCGCCCGAGCCCTTCCGAGGGCCGGCATCCCCTTCCCCAAACCCACGTCGATCCAGTTCCTGGACACCGATCTCGCCGAGATCAAGCCCGTGGAACGCCGCGTGGACACCCTGTTACGGATCAGCACGGCGGACAACGACGGCTATCTGCTCGCCTTCGAGTCCCAGGGCCAACCGGACGAGAAGAAGCACAGCAGCTGGACGTACTACTTGGCGTACCTGTACGCGAAGTACAAGGTGCCCCCGATCCTGCTGGTCCTGTGCCGGGACAAGAACACCGCGTCCTGGGCCGCGAACCCGATCCGTATCGGCCTGCCGGCGCACACCAGCATCGCGGTCTTCCCCCTGGTCCTGGGCCCGGACAACCTGCCCACGATCATCGACCCGGACGAGGCGGAACAGGACATCCCCCTGGCGGTCCTGTCCGCGCTCGCCCACGCCAAGGACCCGGCCCTCCCTGCGATACTGGATGCTCTGGCGACGGCGCTGGCCAACGTCGGCGGCAACGCCTTGGACGACTGGGCGGAATACACCGAAATCGGCCTGGGTGACACCCCGGCCCGCGCACTCTGGAGGAACCTCGTGGCCATGCGTCCCAGCCGCTTCCCGGGCAGCGGCACCATCGTGGAGGAGTACCGGATCAAGGGCTTCACGCAGGGGGAGGCCGAAGGCAAGGCCAAGGGTGAGGCCGAGGGCCGGGCCAAGGGTGAAGCCGAAGGTAAAGCCAAGGGCGAAGCCGAGGGCCGCGCCCAGGACATCCTCCGCATCCTCGACCTCCGCGGCATCGACATCCCCGAGGCCGCCCGCGAACGCATCAGCGGCTGCACCGACCTGGACATGCTCGGCACCTGGTTCGACCGCTCACTCACAGCCGCTGACGCGGACGAGTTGTTCGCGGAGATGTAGCCTCCGGAGCCGACAAGGACGGGCGCCACCAGAAGAGTCCACCGGCGGCGCGGCCCGGTCCCGCTTGGGGAGCTGCCCAGGGCGAGGATCAGCAGCGACTGAGCCCGGCGGTCACGGCGGCCTGAAAGACGGACAAGGCCGGAAGGCGGCCGAATCCCCCCATTCTTCTCACGTTATGAGCTCACTGAGCTTCTTCAGCGTTGCCGCTCCAGGGTGAGGACGGCTTTGGCGATTGACGTCATG
>NZ_BMMU01000044.1 GCF_014646095.1 Streptomyces lacrimifluminis
GCAGCCGCTCTCTGCTGCTACAAACGCCTCCTCAAACTGACCATGTAGGACACCGTCTAAGGCATGGGGCTGATGGTGCCGTCCTCTGCCATGTCGAAGAGGCCCTGGGTCTTGCCGTCGACCTTGGTGTGCTTGAGCCAGTGCTTTGACAAGTTGTGCAGGTTCTTGTGCTGGCCTTCCCAGACCACCTGGTGTCCGGCACAGGCCATCTTCACTAGCAGCCGGTGCGGGCCGGTGATGGCGTCGTAGAGCGCGGGAACGGAGAAGGTGAGCAGAGGATCGCCACTGTCCGGTGTGGCGTTCGCGGTTGTGTCGTACTCCCCGTAGGCGATCAGCACGGGCACGCTCCCGCCGAGCACGCCGTCCTGCGCCGCAGCCTCGGTGTTCCAGCCCCACCACAGCGCGTTTCGGAACCGGCTGAGACCCAATGGCTGGCCAGACGGCTGGATCTTCCCCCAGCTACGGCCGATCGGATCGACGTCCATCAGTGCTTTCCACACCGCATCGACAATGTCGGGCGCACGCTGGCTGGCACAGTGCACCTGGGTTTTCCACCCATCGGCAAATCCCTGCTTGGTGAACACATGCGTGGGGAACCCCGGCGCCGGCAGCGTGGGCGGCGGGCTCGTCCTGCCCGCGGGCGGGAACATGGGCGCGACGAGGAACAGACTTGCGACCTTGTCGGGGTTGTCGATCGCGTACGGCCCCATCTGGAACGCAGCGGCGGACCACCCGATGAACGCGACCTGCGGGACGTTCCGCTCGGTCCGGATGTATTCGACTACTGCGTCCAGTTCGTCCCAGTCGCTCTGGGAGTTGTTCAGTTGGAACGGGTAGCTGGGCGTCCTCTGGCCAGAGAGTGGGGGTATAAGCAGACTGGTGTGCAGAGCCGGATTGACGTTGCACGGATCCTCCATACGAGGCCGCGTCGACTTGCCCGACCCCTGCAGGTCCATCATGAAGACGTCGTAGCCGGCCTTCGCCAGCGTCACGCCCCACCCGTAGGTGCTGTGTTGGAGGTCGAAGCCCGCCAGTACAGGAACACTCCTGCCATGCAGCATCAGGACGGCCTTCCGCCCCGCCGGGGGGCCCGGGGGCGTGCCGTCGTGCTCCCTTACGAAGAGCTCGATCTGCTGGCCCTTCGACGCGGGGACGGTCGACTTATGCGGGACCAGGTGGTCGATCGTTTTGATAGCCATAGGGACCTTGCCGTTGCTTAGTTGAGTTTCGCGATTGCGTCAGGCTCAGGGCCGGGACGCACACGCCCTGTATTTCTGATCGAAGTGCTGCCGTGGCCGATGGCACACAGTTCGGGCCAGCCATACTGCAGGGCTATGGCATCTCGGCCGGAACCAACCGTCCCTTTGAGTGCGTCTGGCGGAGTTGCGGGTTGAGGAGTGGTAGAAAGCTCCGGTACAGCAGTCTCCTGCTGGCGTGCGTCGTACGTTTTGCAAGCTCGGGGCTGACGTAGACGGCGCAGAGCACGACGGCCATGCACGCGCGTGAAGGTGAATACTCGCGATGCACTCCCGTATCAGGATCGCACTGCGGCACCTCGTCTGCATCTTGCCCCAGGGCGGTGGCCTGCGTCGGCACGGCGACCGCGAAGTACTGGCCGCGATCGTCATCGTGGCGACCTCGGGCTGCACGTCAGATGGCACCGCCACCCGAGCCGGACCGTGCGAGGGCACCGCCGATCCCGGCCGAAGCCACCCACCTGCTCACGCATCCTGACCTGACCGGCATGTCCCGCGAGCTGTTCGACCGGCTCGTGGAGGAACTCGAGCCCTGCCGCCGGGTCTTGGCCGAGGCGGAGCGGGAGAGAGGAAGGGCCTCAACCGGCGCGGATACAACCCCGGGTTCGGCTTCCTCGACCACCGCCACCACGTCCTGGCCGCCGTCCTGAGCCGCCGCAACACCGTCACCCTTACCCTGACGGCCTGACTGCTCGGCCGGGACCGCAACACCTTGAGTTATCACGCACACCGAACCATGCCCCTGCTGGCCTTCGCCGCCGCCCCCGACATCACTGCAGCCATCACCCAGCGCCGACGAACCCGCCCACCCCACACGATCGACGCCCTCCAAGACGTGATCGCTGACTACAAAAGCTACATTCAAGTCGGGCAGTAGTTACCGATAGTTGACGTCTCATCACCAGTGCGTCTCCCCGGGGAAATACTTCGCCGCCCTGCGCAGGATCTCGCGTTCCTCCTCCAGGTCGCGGACTTTCTTGCGCAGTGCCGCGTTCTCCGCCTCCAGCGGCGTGGGCGGCTCCGCGGGTGCCTCCGTCCGACGCTCCCTCGGCCGGTTCGCCCCGGCCGCCCGTACCCAGTTCCGCAACGTCTCCGGGTTGACTCCCGGGTCAGTCGCGACCTGCCTGATCGTCGCTTCAGGGTGCGACCGGCACAGCGCGACCGCATCCGCCTTGAACTCCGGCGGGTAGTGCTTCGTGACCACGAGATGTCCGTTCTCAGATCCTCAGAATCCAGTGTTTCGCGTGTCCAAGATCAAACACCCCAGTAGGCATGGGGCGGATGGTGCCGTCCTCTGCCATGGAGCGCAGGGCCGCCCATCCCAGGTGAGTCCGGCGCAAAACGCCCCGGCACCGCTCCGCACAGCAACCGAGCCACCGTCCACAGGCTGCCGACTCTCGGAACTGCTTGTCCCCTGGTCCGCAACCCGCCGAAAGCCCCCCGAGGGCCTCCCTGCGGGCACCGCTCAGGAGAGGCACTCTTGAGAGAGAGCATGAAGAAAAATCTGAGGAGGGGACATGCAGAAGCGAGCAAACCATCTGCTGCCCACGGAAGCGGCCACGGCGCTGGCGTCCACGTCCGGAACCGCCGATGAGGCCGAGGCCGCCATCGGCATCCGCGTCAGCAACGGACGCGTCGTCGAGGCCAACGGCAACGACTTCGTGATGCGCGGCGTCAACCATCCTCACGCTTGGTACACCGACCAGACAGGCTCCCTCGCCGACATTAAGGCGAAGGACGCCAACACCGTCCGCGTGGTGCTCTCCAGCGGCCATCATTGGCCGATGACCAGCGCCGCTGAGGTCTCTACCATCGTCCGGCTGTGCAAGCGGAACCGGCTGATCTGCGTGCTGGAGGTGCACGACACCACCGGTTACGGCGAGGTGAGCGGCGCAGCCACGCTCTCCGAGGCCGCCGATTACTGGATCAAGGTCAGAGGAGCACTGCAGGGCCAGGAGAAGTACGTCGTCATCAACATCGGCAACGAGCCGCACGGCAACAAGGATTACGAGCGCTGGACTTGCGACACCAGCGCCGCTATCGGGAAGCTGCGAGGCGCCAGCTTCCGCCACGCCATCATGGTCGACGCCCCAAACTGGGGCCAGGACTATTCGGGTACCATGCGCAACCACGCCCACACGGTCTTCGACGCCGACCCCAACCGGAACACGATCTTCTCGATCCACATGTACGGGGTCTACGAAAACGCCGATACGGTGCGGGACTACCTCGACTTCTTCGTCAGCGCCGGATTGCCGATCCTGATAGGTGAGTTCGGCGACTGGCACACCGACGGCAACCCCAACGAGGACGCGATCATGGCCACCGCGGAGGAACTCAGCCTGGGATACTTGGGCTGGTCCTGGAGCGGCAACACTGGCGGCTACCTGGACATGGTCGACAACTTCAAGGCCGACTTCCTGACCGACTGGGGCAAACGCATTTTCAGCGGCACCGACGGCATCGCAGCCACCGCGAAGGAGGCCACCATCTACGCCAGCGGAGGTAGCACCGGCGGCAATGGCGGCACCGCCCCGAGGGGCTACCTTTACGCGTGAACGGCGTCCCGACCGCCCCCCACGGACGACCGGACTGGGGGAACCAGCGGTTCCTGTCGTGTCGGGCCCGCCCGGTGGCGTAGGCAGCGAACATCTCTATTCTGTGCCGGTAACTTGGCGAAACCGGCCGTGCGGGCTTTCCTCGCGCCTCGGCGCTTTGCTCAATGGCAACCAGATAGGGGTCACAATGATGGATGAACTGACCTTCGTCACCCGCAGCACACTCGTGATGAAAGACCCCGGAATGTACGGAATCGAGAGCGTCCTCATCAAGAAGCACGTGTTCAATGCTTCCAATCCGATTCTGCGAGGTGCTCTGCTATATGACGCTGAAAGCGGGCAGAACTACTTCGTGACGGACGACGACCTCGCTCGGTACGAGCAGTCACCGCCGGAATGAGCGTGCCATCGACAGCACACGTCTGGCTTAGCTAGGGCGTGTATCGAAACGGTCGGGCCGGGCCGGCTCCAGGCGGGCCCAGCACCGACAGGGTCCGGCCCGAGACCGAAGGCCCGGATGAAACTCACCATCGACACCGACAAGGTCGCCGACACCGCCCAGTGGGCGCTGCACGCCATCCCCGGCAACCCACCCGCCCCAGTACTGGCCGGCATGCGACTCGAAGCCGACGACAACACCCTGCTCCTGAGCAGCTTCGATTACTACCGCTCCGCCCGCGCCCGTGAGGCCGTACCTCGGCGGCAGCCTTCGCGTGTTCGATCAGGCTGGGATGTACAGGAACTCGGGCCCGTATGTCTGTCCGCTCCCGTCCGGCAGCTCGTGGCGCATCAGTGAACGGGCGGGACTCGCCAGGCTCCGCATTGTCGCTTCAGCTTCTTCGAAGGCTTCGTTCACTGCCTGCGGATCGTCCGTCTGCCACGTCTTCTCCAGCCATCGCAGCAGTTCGCTGTAGCGCTGGTTGAATTTTGTGAGGAGTTCCTGCACCTCGGCGTCGGGACGGTGCATCGGCTCCTGTGCCCAGCCTCCCTTGGGCACGCGCCCCATCCGGTGGGCCTCGGGCATCACGATGGGATCGCCTTGGTAGGCCCACCCCTCGGGAGCCGTCGGCACTTCGACCAGCTTCTTGCCCTGCAGGATCTGGCGGAACTCGTAGTAGTGGGCGAGTTCGCCCTCCCTGCCGAAGTAGCGGTTCTTGGGTGAGCTGTGGCTTCCCTCGCCCTGTTCCATGATGACCTGGATGGCGTCGTCCACGGACTGCGGTGTGGAGAGCGGGACGAGGCTGTTTCCCATGCCGTGGGCGTTCGTCATCTCCCTCTCGACCTGTCTGTGGCCTTTGATCAGGTCAGGGTTCTGCTTGAACGCTTGCCGGACAGCGCTGTAGAAGGCCCCGATCGACGTGCTGGGTTCCTCGAATTCGGCGACGGGGTCCTCGGGCCGTTCGATCTGGCAGTACATGTCGACGGAAGCGCGGCTCAGACCGCTGAGGAACACGGAGAGGTTGGGCCGTACTCCCCCGGGCAGTGGGCCAGGATACTTCGGAACCAGATCGGGGTCTGCGATGCGCGGGGACCCGCCGATGGTGGTGAGCATGTTGCACGCCAACCCCATGTGAGACATCTCGTCCATGACGATCGCCAAGATGGCGTCGTGGACGGCCTTGTCCTTCTCCGGGTCCTTGATCGACCACAGTCCGCACAGATACGGAGGGATGGTCGCGAGCTCCAGCATGACCGCTAGTTGCAGGGCGTCCTGCAACCACCTTTGATTTCGCTGCGGTTCGGGCTGGCTCATCAAGGCGACGATCGCCTTGCCCTCATAGGCGAGAGCTTGGGTCAAGGGAGACTCCTTCCCATCGCGCGGTCGCATCACAGCGGATGGCCGCTTCAGTGCAGTTGCTGGACACCCGTCGCGTCACGGACGAAGACGGAGCGGGTGTCCGTGGCGCTGTAGCGCTCCTTGACGTTGAAAGCGGCTGGCGTACCTGCCACCGGGGCGTCCGGCTGTTCCACGTACAGGACGTAGGTCTTCGCCGTGTCCGTCTCGCTGTCGAGTTGCAGCCAGGCTTTGCTGCCCGCGGCGGGAAGGGTGCCGGCTGCCTTGATGGTCACCGAGGTGGCCGTCTGGTCGAAGGTGTACGTCGCCGCGCCGAGTTCGAGCCGCTTGCGGGCGCCGTCCTTCCAGCGTGTAAAGAGCTCGATCCACTCCTCTGGCCACAGTCCGCCGTGGCTGCCCGGCGGCATGTTGCTTTTCAGGCGGCCGAGGATGTCGTCGGCTTGGGCGACGACGGCGTCATAGTCCCAGAGGTCGAACGCGTCACTCATATGGTCGCGATCGGTGGCGCGGAACATGGGCCGGATATGGAGTTCGAAGACTGGTGTACGCACGTTGACCGTAAACCTCCATCAGGACGTCCTTGAGCCTGACCTCCGTAACGAGGTCCGTCGGCTGCGGCTGTCGTTCAGTTGCGCGGAATGGCGCGGAGTGAGCGCGCTGATGTCCTGGCGTTTCCTGATCACCGCTTCCTCCGTTTCTCAGCCGAAGGTAGAGGAGGCGGTGACGCTGTACGAGGCATCAGTCCGAATGTGGGCGCGCCGCCAGTTCCCTGGCCCCTTTGTGCAGGTCAGGGATGCGGCTGGGTGATCGTCGATCCAGGACAGGCCTCCGATGTCGAGGTGGTGGCGGGTGCGGGTGACGGCGACGTAGGCGAGGCGGGCTTCGCCGTCGTCGATCGGGCCGGGTACCGCGCGGCCGGTGTCGTCCAGTTGGTTGCTGTCCTTGGGCGGGGTGAAGTCGTCGGCGATTCTCACGCGGCGCCATTCTCGGCCCTTGGCTTTGTGGGCGGTGGAGACGGTGATCTCGGCCTGTTGTTCGGGGACGAGTTGGGCGACGGCGGAGAGGATGGCGTCGGTGCCGTGGGTGTCGACGAGGTCGACGAGTGGCTGCAGATCGCGGCCGGCCGGGTCGTGGGCGGCGTAGTCCTGCAGTTGCCCCCAGGAGGGGAAGAGGACGAGTTCGGGATGGGTGGTGCGGCGGCCGTCCTTCAGGTCGTGGGCGGCCAGGGCCAGGGCGCGCAGGCTGTCTCCTCCCCCGACCAGGGCCACGCGGTATCCGGTGGTCAGCAGGTCCATGACCTGGGCGATGGCTCCGACATTGGTGCGGCACAGCACCGCGTCGGGCTGGCCGAGGGGGCCGAGTTCGGTGGGCACGGTCTCGGTTCCGGTGAGGCGGAGGGGGGCGTCGGCGATGGCCAGCCACCGGTTGGCCTCGTCGGCGAGGCGGGGGCCGAAGCGGAAGGACTGGGAGAGGGCGAGTTGGGTGCCGTCGAAGCCGGTCATGACGTCTTTGGCACCGCGCCAGTCGTAGATGGCCTGGGCGGAGTCGCCGACCATGACCAGCTGGGTGTGGTCGCGTTGGTCGAGGAAGATCTGTTCGACGACGGGGTTGGTGTCCTGGGCCTCGTCGAGGAGGAGGAAGTCGGTGGCGATTTTCGGGGCGGTGAGGGCCCAGATTTTCAGGTAGTGGTCGTGGTCGAAGCGAACCGCGCCGTCGTCGGGGTGCTGGAGGTCGGCCCAGGCTTTGCGGGCGAAGGGGACGATGTGGGCGGCGAGTTGGGCGTGCAGGTCGCGGCCGTCCAGGCCACGAAGGTGGGGGACGTGGTGGCGGGTGATGGCGGGGTCGGCGGTGTGGCAGAAGCGGGCCACCGTACGCAGGGCGGCGTTGGAGAGCGTTCGTTGTGACAGGTCGCGTTCGCCGATCCGGATGCCTTTGGTGATGCCGAGAGCTTGTCCGGTCTGCCAGGCCGGACGGCGGGGTGCGCCCAGGCGGCGGGTGTATTGGTGGCCGATGGCGGCGTAGGCGAGGGCGTGGGCGGTCTTGCAGGTGACGGTGGGCGGGAAGCGCGCGGCGGCGTCCTGGGCGATGGCCCGGTTGTAGGCGAGGTAGCGGCCGCGGCGCCGGGTGGCGTGGGCGAGCTGGGCCAGGGTGGTGGTCTTGCCGGTGCCCGCACCGGCCTGCAGGGCCAGGTGGTCGCCGGCGTGGAAGGCGTCGGCTGCGGCTTGCTGTTCGTCGGTGGGGGTCAGCACGGCGCGGCTCCGGAGGTACGGGTGAGGGCGCGGCCGACGGCTGCCACGAGGTGGAGTGCGGTGGTGTGGGCGAGCAGGTTCTGGACTGCGCGGTCGAGGCGCTCGGCCTCCTCGCCAGTACGTTGGGCCAGGGCCCGCTGCAGAGCCAGCTCCAGGAAGAAGCGGAGCGGCTGTCCCGCGCTGTCGGCGGCGGCCTGGAGGTCAGCGTGGGCGGCGGGCGGGAAGGCGACGTTGAGGACGATCTTGCCGTCGGCGTTGGGGTAGTGGGTGGTGATCACGTCGATGGGGAGCAGTCCGCCGGTCTGGTGGCGCAGTCGGTTGAGGGCCTTTCCCGGGGTTTTGGCGGGCACCAGGGCCAGGAGGTGGGTGGCGTCGTGGTTGGCGGCGAGCGGCATCGTGCGGGTGGCCCGGTGGAGTTCGGCTGAGGTGAGGGGCCGGGTCAGGGTGATGTCCAGGGCGTGGTGCGGCATCGTCATGCCTTCCCGTGGTGGCCGGGCGTGGCGTGGGGCAGGCGGGTGCGGATGTGTGACGCGTGGAGGAGGGGGTCAAAGACCTGCCATCCGGCGAGGGCGAGGTCGGCGGCGCCCGGATGGGCGGCGTGGGCAGGGCAGCGCTGGGTGCGCCAGCGCAGTTGCTCGGTGTACGGCAGGCGGCTGAGGTCGTAGACGGCCATCAGGGTGGCGGGCAGGGTGAGTTGGCCGCGCTGCGGGCTCGCGGGGAGCAGCGTCCATAGGCCTTGGGGGGCGTTGGGGGCGAGCACGGGCTCCGGGCAGCGGTGTCGGTGTCGGGTCTGGGCCACACACCGGATGCCCTCGACGGGGGTCTCGGCGAGGTAGCGGCCCAGCAGCAGTTGCACGACGGACCGGGCGGGGCAATCCCTGCCTGCGGGCAGCTCGCAGGCTGTGGGTGGCTGGCAGACGGCGGGCGAGGCCGGGGTGAAGGCGCCCGCGTCGATGAGGCGGCGGGTACGGACGGCGAGTTGGCGGCGTACCGCCTCGAGGTGCGGGCCGGTCCGGGTGGTGGGGGTGCGGTCCGGGCAGAGCACCGTGTGCGGGATGCGGCACCAGGCGCTGCCGTCGCCGTGGGGGTGGGCGATGCCGCCACTCAGGTGCCAGCGGCAGGGCTCGGGGACGTGGGCGGCGGTCAGTTCGGCGGGGTGCAGGGCGATGGGCCGCTGGTCGGTGCGCTGGTAGAAGTCGATGCGGTTGCCGCACCGGCGGCAGCGGCCGCTCTGGCCGGCGCGCAGCAGGCGGCTGGGGCTGGTGGCGGCCACGCGCAGCGGACGGCGCGTCGGTGTGGTGCGGGGGCTGCCGTCCCAGGGGCAGCCGGTGGAGAGGGTGTTGGGGTGCATGGCGGGACCGTGCCAGGCGACACCCCGCGATGACGGGGACGGACCGGGCCGTGTCCCCCGGGCGGCCCAGCAGCATCGAACACGCAAGCCAGTCGACGTACGAAGGTTCGGTGCGTGCTCGCCGGTTCGGGTGAATCGCCGAGCGGTGGGCGAGCGGGGGCAGCGTGGTCAGGAGTCCGGGGTGCCGGGTGGGGTGTGGTTGTCGCAGATGGGGCCCAGCAGGTGGTCGATCGGTACGTCGAAGGCGTGGGCGAGGGCGTGCCAGGTGGTGACGCTGCCGGTGGTGCGGCCGTGTTCGAGGTCGATGAGGGTGCGCCGGGCCAGGCCGCTGCGGGCGGCGAGTTCGTCGAAGGTCCAGCCGCGCGTGTCCCTCAACCGCGCCATGGTCACGCGCAGCGCAGTGAGGTCGGGGTCGGGCGGCAAGATCGTCACCCCACCATCCGAAGGTGCAGACCCCTGCCCTGTCAGTGCGGGTTCCTGCACTATCGATGCAGGTGAACGACAGGCGGCTCGACACTGCGGGAGGGCAGGGATCTGCACTACGGTGCGGCCGACTCCCGCTCTTCCTCACCGGGAGGCCACGGCACCTGGACAGCAACGGATTCGGATGGGAGGGCAACGGGCCGATGCGGCTTGCCAGCACGCACGCCACGGTGCAGCGCATCTGGACGGTGGAGCTGCGCCCGCAGCCGGGCGGGCCGGCTCTGGCCTGTCCTCGCTGCACGCTGCACGGCCGCCCCGTGCAGGCCGCCTCCGCCCGGTCCGCGGCCCTGACCCATCTGGCCCGGCACGCCCGCACCGATGCACTGCCGGGGCATCTGCGTACCTGCCAGTGCAGGGCACGCGGCTGCCAGTGGCATCCCCGCCACCGCGGCTGCGCAGGACCGGTGCTCCTCGCCCTCACCCGCGACCGCAGCGGCCGCACCTGGCGTCTCGCCGACGCCTGCGCCGCCTGCGCGGCCGCCACCAGTCACACGGCCGTTGTCCCCGCCACCCTCCTCGCCGCGAGCGCTCCCGGACGCGTCCGGCGCGGGCCCGGGCCGCCGGGCGGCCCAACCGAACGCACGCGTGTGCGGGAGATGCTCACCTATCTGGCAGCGGCACTCCCCCAGTTCACCTCCCCCGCCGCCCGCCTGCTCGCCCTCCAGTGCGCCCTACGCTCCGACACCCACGGCCATGTCCGGCTGCCCGATGGCCTGCTGCGCGGCATGCGGCTGCACGGCCGCAACGAACTATGGGAAGAGCTGGAACACACGCACTGGCTACGCCGCACAGCCGACAAGTACCCGCGCACACAGGCACAGTTGCTGGATGTGGCAGTCCTCTCCCAGCAACCGGGCAGCCGAGCCCGGGCCCGCGCCGCACACTGGGCCCTACGTCCCACTCCCCTGGCATCGCCAACCGGACAACCTGCGGCTCTGCAGCTGACCGCACTGGCCCTGGCCTCGCACACCTCGGAAAACGCCGGCAGCACCGACATGGAGGTGCTCGCCCGCCTGTGCGGACACTCCCCCCACCAGAGCGCCGAACTCCTCGACCGCCTGACCACATCACGCACACTCACCGCCTGGCACCACAACCGCGAAACCGACGAAGTCTTCTGGCACCTGCCCCCACAGCACGCCACCGGACAGCCCGGTGAGCATCGAACGCATTGACTACGGTGCATAGACGACAAGTGCGGCTGAGCGCAGGACATCGCCCGAGCGGAACAACCCGCTCCACGCGCCCGTACTATCGCTACACGGGAGCAGACTGCACAGGTGCGGCCACCCATGACTCAATCAAGCCCTGCGGAGTCACCGCCCAGCCCAGGCGCCCGCTCTGGGGGTTAACTTCAGCCCGCGGCCGCGCCCCGAGGAAAGGCCAACATCATGCCTGACACCCAGACCGCCACCACCGAACTGACATCCCATTACACGGCCCAGGTGGCAGGCGACCTTGACCGCAACACCAAGGAACAGGACCGCATCGGCGCGGAAATCGAAGCCCTGCAGAAACAACTGCGCTCCCTGCAACACGACCACACCCTGCTGACGAACATGCAAAAAGCGCTCGGCGGCCCGGACACTGCCACCCAGCCGGCCGCAGCGCCCGCAGTACCGCGGCAGAAGAACACCGCGCAGCCCGGGCCGGGCAAGCGGGGGCGGGCGAAGAAGACCGCCGCCGCGCCAGGCGGCGACGCGGTCAAGAAGCCGGCCGCCAAGAAGCCCGAGGCCGCAGCCAAGGCGCCGGCAGCGAAGGCGGCCCAGCCCACCCTCGTCGAGCTGATCCGCCGCCACCTCACCGCGCAGAACGAACCCCGCTCCGCCGCGGAGATCGCCACCGCCCTCGGCCAGGCCCACCCCGACCGGAATATCAAGACCACCGTCGTACGCACCACAGTCGAAGGGCTCGTCGCCAAGAGCCACGTCCAGCGCACCAAGCAGGGCAGCTCCGTCTACTACACCACCACCGACACCCAGAAGCCGACCACGCCCGTAGCGGCCCCGGCCGACGACAAAGCCGAGACGAACTGATCACGGAGGCGCTAGGGGTGCGGCTACTGACGCTGGGGTGTGCGTCGGCGGGTCGGCGGCAGGCTTTCGCAGGCGGGGGTGGGGCCTGCCAGGAGATCAAGTACGTCGATGGCGTAGTGGGCCGCCACCCGGTCGCAGTCGTCCAGGGGCCATGCCGCGGCGCCGGACTGGCGGCGGCTGACCTGCGCCTGGCTGAGTTCCAGCGCCACAGCGAGATCGGCCTGTGTCTCCCTCGTCAACTGCATGAGCGCGGCGATCGCAGCCCTCACGCGTTCCCCCGACGACAGCACCATAATGGTCAACTTACCGCTGTCCCACGCCGGTACGTGTGCACGACGGTGTGCCAGGGGGATTGCCGGTGTGCGGTGGCGGGTCGGTCAGCGCGGGCGCCAGGTGCGGATTTCGAGGTGGAGGATGTGGACGTCCGGGTGGATGCGTCCGGTTTCCACCAGCCATTGGTGCACAGCTGCGGTGACGTCGCCGCTGGCGGCGTTGACACGGCGGGCGAAGTCGGCGGCGTCGAAGCCGCCGGTCTGGGCGGAGCCGTAGGAGCGTTCTTCGGTGTGGTCGGCACGCTGGATGACGTCGCGGCGGATGCCGGGTGAGTCGGTGCGGCTGCCGGAGGAGTGCAGATAGGCGGTCTTGGCCAGGCGAACGGTGAAGGCCAGGCGCAGACCTTGACGGGCTGCTTCGGCGATCAGGGGGCGCAGTCGGGCGGAGCCGGAGGCGATCGCCTGGGCGCCGACGCGGCCGGTGCCGGAGCCAGTGGGGGTGATCAGGACGGCTTTGCCGCGGACCCGGGCGCGGGCGCCGGAAGTGGTGGTGCGCCGCTGGATGTGGCGGGCGGCGATGGCGGTGAGTTCGGGCAGGTCGGTGATGCCGCCGGTCTGCACGGCGGCCAGAACTTCGCGCAGGGCGGTGACGAAGGCTGCGCCTTTGTTCTTGGTGTAGAACTGCGAGACCAGGGAGGGGTCACGGTTGATGACGCGCGCGATGTCGCGCTTGGTGTAGCCCGCTTCCTGGAGTTGGTCGGCGAGTTGGGCGGCTTCGTTGTGTGCGGGCCGGGGAGCGGCTCTGCGGCGGGGCGGCATCAGGCCTCTTCTGGTGCGGTGTTCAGGGCCTGACGGCCGGTGTCACGCAGGGTGAGGAGTTCTTCTTCGCTGGTGGGGGCGCTGGTAGGGCCGGAAAGGTGGCCTTTGAGGAGGTAGTCGCCGGGGCGGTGACGGTAGGGCCAGTTCTGGGGTTGAGTGAGGTAGACGGCGTCGGTGCGGAAGGCGACGACGGTGCCGGGCGGCGTGTGTAGAGCTCCGGCGTAGATGTCGTCGTCGCGGTGGTACTGGGTGAGCAGGGCGGCGCGTGCGGCGGACCAGATGGCGGCGGACCATTCGGGGTGGGCGTTGGGGTCGCGGGCGAAGCCGGTGGGCTTCTGCCAAGTGATCAGTTCGTCGTCGAAGCCGACGATTTCGGCGTCCGGGGGTACGTCGCGTTCCATACTTCGGGGGGTGGTGCCGGTGACCATGCGGGGGCGCTGGGCGAAGGAGCCGATGCCGTAGAGCAGGATGGAGCGCACCGCGCGGGAGGCGAGATGGGCGGCGCGGGACTGCTGGGCATCGCCTTGGAAGTGGGCCTGGGCGGAGAGGTTGGTCCAGGTGTCCTTGAGTTTCTTGGACCATTCGTCGAGGGGTTTGCCTGCCTCCCACAGGATGCCGTCGAGGATCTCGACCCTCCATGACCCAAGGGAGTTGGTCAGGGCAGTGTGGACTTCGGGTCCGCCGGCCCAGGTGGTGAAGGTGGCGCCGGGCGCAGCCGGATAGTGCCAGGCGCGCTCGCCGGGGGCGGGAGCGGGCAGCAGGCCGACGTGGTTCCAGCCAGCGGGGACGGTGACGCGGATGTGCCAGTGGCTGCAGCCGTAGAGGGCGTCGTGCTGTTCTTTCGCCGACCATGCGGCGAAGGCGTTGGCCGTGACGCGGCGGGGTGCACCGACCGGCGATTTCCAGGTGTGTTTGGCGTAGGCGAAGGTGCGGTCGTACTCGATCAGCGCGGGCAGTCGCTCAGGGACGCGCGGCGGGGTGAGGAGTTCGTTGCGGCCCTGTCCTGCGGTGGCGTGCAGCAGACCGCGCAGTTCCTCGGACAGAACGGGGAAACCGTCGGCGTGCTTGCCCCGGCGGGGGATGGTGCGGGTCCACAGGTCCCGGCCGGTCTGGGAGGGCGAGCCCATGACGACGGCGTCGGGAAAGTGGCGGCGCAGCTCCTCCCACAGCAGGCGGAAGGCGTCGCGGACGATGCCGGGGTGGTCGGTTGTCTCAAGGTCGAACCACTCCCCCACGCTGCGGATTTCGACGTGCTGGTCGCCGTTGTTGCGCTGGTAGCGGCCGACGGGGCTGCGGGCGTGGACGAAGTGTCCGGCCATCCGGTCGCGACCACGGCCGGTGTCGACGCGCCAGTCGGGGGTGGGCGCGTTCAGCCAGGCGGCGACAGCGTCCCGGAGGTAGGGGTAGCGGTCGGCGTCGCGGTGCCAGGGGGCCCCGGCAGTGATGTAGATGCGCTGGATGGTGTCGGGGACTGTATGGAAGACGGCGGTCAGGATGGCTGCGGCCGACCGGTCGCCCAGGTCGAGGCGCACGGTGTGGTCGCGGTGGACGAGGACCCCGGTGTCGGCGTCCAGGAAGACGGTGGGGTGGGGCTGCTGAATGAAGTTGGGGTACTGGGAAGCCAGGCCCGAGGTGGGGTTGAACCAGCGGTCGGTATCGGTGTCCTGGGGCAGGGCGGGCAGTTCGCGGGGGGTGGCGGGGTCGGCCGACTGCTGCAGCGGCGCAGGGGGCGCCGGATCCGGGGCGGGAGCGGCAGGTTGGGGATTGGGTTGTGCCGGTTCGGCGTTGCCCGGGGCGGCCGGGGAAGGAGCGGTGTCCATGTCCTGGGGGACGAGTTGGGGGGCCAAAGCGACGACGTCGGCGATGCTGAGCCCGGCCGCGGGCGCGATCCGCTCGGCCTTGGCCTTGTCGTGGGCGGCCAGGGCGGTGACGGTCTTGTCCCGTTGTGTTTCCAGGCGGGATAGGGCGGCCGCGGTCTTTTTGATGTCGTCGCGCAGCGTGCGCAGCTCAGCGAGGCCGCTGGTGTAGGTCTGTGCATCCATCGTGGTTCCTCGTGGGCGCTCGGTCAGCTGGCGGTGGTGTCGGGGGTGACGTAGGCGATCGCGCCGCCGGAGTGGGATTGAAGGCGGGTGCCGAGCAGCAGGGCGGCGAGAGCGCGGTCGTCGTGTCGGGCGGAGGTCAGTTCCATCGCGGGGGCGGCGAGGTCGGTGATGTAGCCGGCCAGGCGTGCGTCGGGGAAGGCGTAGCGGCCCTGGTCGTTGCGCTGCCAGGTGTCCAGGCCGGTCAGAACGGCGACGACGTAGCCGGACAGGGTGACGGGCAGCAGGCCCGCGGCGGCGATGCTGGCGGGGTCACAGCGCCACCAGCCGCGCAGGCTCTTGAGGAGATGCCCGGCACCGAGGTGGGGGGCGTAGCCGATCCATGTGCGGTCGTCCTCGTCGACGGGGCGTGCCGCGTCGACGCGCAGGACAGCGATCTCCCGGGCATCGAAGCGGTGCAGCGGGGCGTACGTGCGCTGCTGGATGGCCTGGACGACATCGAGAGGGATCATGACGCGGACGCCGCGGTGGGAAAGGCCGGGCAGGACGTCGGCGCGGATGAGGCGGCGCAAGGTGGTGATGGCGCAGCCCAGTTCGGCGGCGGCCTGACCCGTGGTCAGCAGCACGGCCATGCCCGCCTCCCCGGTGGTGTGTGGTGCCGCAGCAGGACACTAGCGGCACTACACTCCCATTACAAGCTTGATCAGATATCTGATCAAGCTTGTAATGGGGTCACAGCGCGTTGAGGCGGGCTTGATCAGCGGCAGGTCCGACTGCTCCGATCTTCAACAGCCGGGCGTCGATGGCCTGTTCACTGCGGCCGAACTCGTTGCTCAGTTCGGGGGTCAGTACTCCGTCGGCGCAGCGCTGGGCCAGCTGCCGTTCCTCTTCGTTGTTCCAGCGGGTGTGGGTGTTGCGGTGGACCTGGCGGCGTTGCTGCATGGCTTCGGAGAGGGGGCGGCTGACGGGGGTGGTGCGGTCGGATCCGGGCGTCCGGATCAGTCCCTGGCGTGTGAGTTCTTCGTAGATGACGCTGCGGGAACGGCCGAACTCCGCGGTGAGGATGGTGAAGTCGCGTTCCTGGCGGAAGCGTGCGGCGAGCCGGGCGCTGTCCGCGGGTGCCCACCCTCCGCCCTGCCGGGGCGAGGGGATGGCGGGGGCGCGGGTGCGGGAGGCGGCGTCCAGGAGCCGGGCCAGGGGCGCGAGGTCGTCCGCAGTGACGGCGCCGCAGAGTTCTCCGTGGATGTCTCCCCGCTCGCTGCTGATGGTGAGTTCCAGGGTGAGCTGTCCGTTGTCGCAGCGGGTGCCGGTCAGGACGTAGCGGTGGCCGTTTTCGGTGAAGGCGGACTCCAGGCAGGGCGCTGGTAGGGGGCCGGACGGCGTATCGGACGGTGCAGGCAAAGGAGCGGTGCCCATCGGGGAGGCGAGGAGGGTGTGGATGTGCCAGGTGGCCAGGAAGCGACCGCCGGTGTCGAGTTGATAGGTGACGGGACCGGCCTCGAGGTCGGTGACGCCGTACAGGACGGTCAGCCGCTGGCCGGCGAAGGGGCTGGCCGCTTCGGGGGTTCCGGGCACGGGCTGGTAGGTGAGGATTCCGCGGCCGGGCTGGTCGGCGGGGTCGAGCAGGGGGGCGTCGGGATCGCCGTGCCAGTGTCCGCTGCGGTCCTGGAAGGCGTAGATGACGGTCATGGGGCTCCTTGCTCAATAGTGGAACTGGATGAGGTGCAGGTCGCTGATGGTCACGGCGGCCTGCTGCTGGTCTGCGGGCAGGGCGCGGAAGAAGTAGGCCTCGCCGATGCCGTCGGCGAGGATGCGGCGCAGTTCGTCTTCGGCGGCGTCGTGGTGGCGGGCGTCGAAGAGATGGCGGGCGTGGAGGGTGGGCAGGTCCTCGATCACGCGCAGCAGGCGGGGGTCGTGGAATTCGCCGCTGAGGGTGGTGTAGGCGAAACGGGCGTGGAGCTCGGCGGTGACGCAGCCTCCGTGGTCGAGGATCTGCTGATGTGCGCGGCGGCGGACGTCCGGCTGCCAGGTGCGGTATATCTCGCGCTCGATGAGGGTGGCCTGGGCGGGCGTGAGGTCGCTGAGGTCGCCTTCGGCCCACCGGGCCAGGGCGTGGGGATAGGCGAACAGGCAGGGCGCCAAATCACTGTGGCTGGTCTGGCGCAGCAGGTGGCGCAGGCGGGCGGCGGGGCGCTTGGGGGGTTGCCGTGTCCAGTGCCGGGCGTCGGCGAGGTCGAGCGCGTGGGCAATGGATGTGTTCAGCAGCGGCACGGTGGGGTGGTCTCCTGCCGGGGGTTACCGGGGGCGGGGCTGGTCGTTGTCCGCGGTGAGGGGCTGGCCGGGAGGGCCCGGGCCGGGGATGTGGGAGGCGGTCATGGACACGGAGGCGGTGCCGAAGCTGGTGGGGGTGGAGCCGGTGCCGGGTGAGGCGGCGGCCTCCTTTGTCCGGCGGCTGGCCCACCTCAACGAGCTGTCTGTCGCAGAGGTGTTGCGGGAGGCGGGAGCACACCGGCCGCCGGGGGAGCTGGATCCGTGGGTGCAGGAGGTGTTCCTTGGTGAACAGGCCGCCGCGCGGCTGGCGGTGATGGCCTGGCGCACGCCCCAGGAATTGTGTCGCGCCTTGCCCACGCTGGCCGCCGGGGCAACGGGGCGCGTGCGTCGGCAGTCGGTGCGGGTGGAGCCCTGGCCTGGGCAGTGGACGCCGCTGGAGCCGTGCGCGGGGTGCATGGCCCGGCACAACGACCTCGTGACACCCGTGGTGCTGGCGGGTGGCGATCCGTGGCAGGTGTGTGTGCGCCACGGCCGGTGGCTGCGCAGCACTGCCGACGGCGGTCCGTCCCAGGTTCTGCTCAGCGGACTTGAGGAGGTGGTGCGGGCGCATCGGCGTCGGGTGCGGCTGCAGCAGCGGGTGGGACCGTATGCGCGGGCGCTGCTGGCCGATGCGCTGCAGGTGGCCGCGGCCTGGTGGCAGGGCCGCCAGATGGGCTCGGAAACGCTCTGGGCCGGCCGGGAGGCGGTGCTGGGTATGGGGCGGCAGCGGTGGGCGGTGCCGCTGGTCGTCTACCCGGAGGCCGTCATCGTCGCCGAGGCCATGGCCGTGTACGAGCGGCAGCGGCACTGGGGCCGGGAGTTCGCAGGCGGTGCGCCGGGCTGGGTCTCGAAGCGCTGGATCGCCTTCGTGGGCGAGCGGCTGGGCATGCCCGGTCCGATGGAGCACGGCGGCTACCGGATGCTGCGCCAGTGGACGCTGCAGCATCGCATCACCACACCGGTGGTGGACCGGCTGGCCCAGCCGGCGCCGCCGCCCGGCTACCGGGCCGGGCACCTGCCGGTGATGGACCCGCATCACGGGCTGCCGGAACGAGGAGCGCTGGAGGACGCGTCGTGTCTTGACTGGCGGCTGGGCCGGCCCGTGACCGCCTTGGAGTGAGGCGGAGGAGGCCGCCCGGGGCGGGCAGGAAATGCCGCAGGCGGGCTGGGCGGTCACCATGACGGGCAGGCGTCTTTGAGGAGTTGGGCGGGGTTTACGCCCTCGGCGCAGCGGGCCGTGTACCAGTGCAGGGGGCGTACCGCGACGGGATGGACGTGTCCGGGCGAGATGCCGATCCTGAAGTCGCTGGTGGGGGTGTCGGTGATCTCGGTCAGGTGCGGGGTGCGGGTGGCGTACACGATGTGGCCGCCGGCGACCGCGAGGGGCCAGTAGCCGCTGCGGGATGTACGGGCGAGCTTGCGGTGGAGGTTGGCGCGGGCGTTGGCGATGACCGCGGCATGCAGATCGGGACGCCAGGTGGGCTCCTTCGGACTGGGCCAGGCGGTCAGTGCGGTCTGGTCGGGCTGGGCGGGCGGCTGGGCGAGGGCGGCCAGGGCGTCCTGGCCGGTGGCGTGCAGGGCGCGCAGCAGGGCCCGCTGCAGGGGGTCGGCCTGGGGCAGTGCGGCCAGGGCGGCCAGGAGGTCGGGGGTGTCCATGGTGGCGGTGATCCCGAGGCGTTCCAGGACGGATAGGCGGGCCAGGCGCAGGTGTTCGTACCAGGGGGCCAGGTAGGGGCTGGTCGGGCCGGGGCGCAGCCAGCCCTCGGCGGGTGGTTCCAGCTGTGCTGTGCCCACGCGCGTCCCGGCGTAGGCGACGGCGGGTGTGGTGTGCCAGGCGGGTCCCGTGCCGGTGAAAGCCGGGGGAAGCAGGGGGTGTTGGGGGACGGCGGAGAGGTCGACTAGCCAGCTGCCGGGCCGCTTGTGGTCGAAGGGCCGGTGGTGGACGTGGTGGGCCGGCCCGTCGGCGACCTGGATCTCTCTGATGCCGGCGAGGTGGAACAGGTTCACCGCCAGGCACACCACGTATGTGCGGTCGGCTTCGTCGGGAGCGGGATGGCGCCACCAGTCGATGTCGGTGTCGGCGAGGGTGTCCTTCTCGGCGCGGTGGCTGGCCAGTTGGTGGCCGGGCGGGGCCTCGCAGGGGGCCGGGTCGACCGGCCTGGTCAGGGCTCCGCCCACCCCCAGGGCCAGCAGGGCGCCGGTGGCGGTGTGGCGGTGGGCGGGCGGGCGCAGGTCACGCATGAGCTGGTGGCCGCAGGCGCCCGGGGGACCCAGCGGGGTGCGCACGAGCGAGGTGTACTGGCCAAGGGCGGCGGCGAGTTCGCCGGGGGTGAGCCGTTCGGGCAGGTTCCAGGCGTCGTGGTGCAGGGCGCCCCAGTCGGTGACGGCGAGGTGGATGCTGTCGCAGGCGGGATCGCCGGTGCTGGGGTGCAGCCGTGTCCAGGGGCCCAGGCCGTCGGCGTCGGCCTGCCAGCCGATCGCGCGGGCCTGCTGCAGCAGCGGGTGGTCGCTGCGCGGGTGCCGTGCGGGCAGGTCGGGCAGGTCGGCGGGCAGCGCCAGGCGGGCGCGGGCGGTGGGGGTGAGCACCAGCAGCGGGCCGGGCGGCAGGGCTTCGCGGCGGACGGGGGCGGCGCCGAGCCTGTTCACGGCCCAGGCCAGCAGTCCGTGCAGGTCGTCGGCGGGGCAGGTCCGGGTGCGGCTGTCGGCGAGGTGGGCGATGAGTCCCGACGGGCCGGCCTCGAGGACAGCAGAGGGTCCGTCGGGCATGCCCCGGGCCTTGATCGGCGGATAGGCCAGCCGCACCGTGGGGCCGGTCTCGAGCGGCGGCCGCTGCGTCGGCAGTACAAGGCTTCTGGCAGCGGGCTGTGCAGGGGCGGGCGAGGTCTGCAGGGCCCGGCCGGCGTCCGGGGCGGGTGCGGGGCAGCGGGTGCCCAGGTGCTGGGGGTGGCCGCCGACGCGGTGCTGCGTGGGCTGCTGGCAGCGGCGGCACGGTGCGTGGGCTGCCGCCCGGGTGGGGATCTCATGCCGGAGGGCGCCCAGTGCGGCCCAGTCGGGTGCCTGGGCGGGCGGAGGTTCCGGCGCGGCGGTGCTCTCCTGCCGGGCGTCCAGAGCAGCCAGCAGGTGGCCGTAGATGGCTGCAGTGTTGCCGCGCGGTGTGGTGCTGCCCTGTTCCCAGGCTCGGACGGTGTCCTCGCTCACGCCGCAGGCGTCGGCGATCTGGTGCAGGGAGAGGCCGGAGTGGTGGCGCAGTCTGCGCCGTTGCTCCGGCGCGGGCATACCGCCGGTCGTCGGTTTGGGCTCTGAGATGGCGTCGAAGTCGAACAGTCCGTCCACGGTTGGGTCGGCTCCCCCGCTGGTGCTTGGTCTCGGATGCAGCACTGCCGGTCGAAGCAGATGCGCTTGGCAGCGCAGCATGCAGGAATCCGCAAAGCACATGCGTCACACGCAAGAACGTTCCGTTGGCTGTCGACCTGCGTAAATGGCCTGAGAGCGGGCCGGGAATCTGCTCCGATCGGGCGAGGCGCGCGCTCCGGGTTGCCCAGCGCCCCCCTTTCTTGGCCTCCGCTCAGCGGGTTGACCTGGCACAACGGGCCGTTCGCCTGTGCGATCGAACGGCGCGCGGGCGTGGCGCGCGCTCGCTCGTTCGAGGGTGTTCGACCCGTATGGCTGTCCTCGTGCGCGGCGGGCGGCCACGGTGATCGGCATCGCCCGGATCGATCACACGGGCGATGTCCGTGCTTTCGGCGTCGTGAGGGGTGTTGTCGTGGCTGAGGTGGTGGCGCAGTTCCTGTCCCCCGCTGGGCGGCTGCTGGAGAAACCCGTGAGCCAGGTCCGGCAGGAGCGGCTGGAGGAACGGGCCGAGGTGTGGAGACCGACGCGGTACCGGGGCCGCCGGGCGATCGCCACCTGGTGGCGGCCGGCGGGGCAGGCCCGGCACGCGGGCTGCGCCACCCTCGGCGCCCTGGAGGCGGCACTGTCCTTGGAGTTCGATCCCCAGGTGGTGTCGTTCACCGGCTGGCCGCTGCGGCTGGCCTGGGCGGACAGCGCAGAGGGATACGTGCCGGACTTCTTCGCCCGGCTGGCCGACGGGCGCGCGCGGCTGCTGGTGTGCCAGACATCGGAGCGGGCCACGGGCTGCTGGGAGGAGACCTCGATGCTCTTGAAGGCGGCCGGCGAGCAGGCCGACTGGGAAGTGCGGGTGCATCCCGGCACGGATGACACGGCCGCCGCCGCGAATCGGCAGCGGCTGGCCCGCTACCGGCATGCGCGGCTGGCAGACGCGGACACCGCGCGCGTCCTGCACCAGGTGTTCGCCCGGCCGCGCCCGTTCACCGACGGAGTGAAGGCAAGCGCCCTGCCCGAACTGGCCACGGTGGCCCGCGCGTTGCACCTGGTCTGGAAGCGCGAGCTGCTCATCGACTGGAGCACCCCGTTCTTGCCGACCCGCTCCCTGGTGTGGTCGCCGCAGGAGGTGCGCTGATGGCGGTGCACGCACCGGCCCGGCCAGAGGTCATGACGGTGGGCAGCGCCGTGCACTGGCGCGGCGAGACGTATCTGGTGACGGCGCTGCAGGGCAGCAGCGTGCACCTGCTCAGCCATCATCCCGACGGCGAGGACGCCGTCGTGCTGCTGGACGCACTGCACCGCTGTCCCGGCTTCCGCGTGCTGGACGGATCGGATACGCCAGCGGGAGACGACGGCCCCGTCCCGCCATCGGCCCCCGCGCCCCGGCCCCTGGGCGGCGCAGACCTGCTGGACGGGCTGTCGGAGAAGGCCCGCCAGGAAGTCGACTTCTGGCTCGACCATGTGCTGGAAGTACACACGGGACTGCCCGGATTCGCCGTGCCGGGCACTGCTCCGCGCCCCTGCTACGACCCCGGGCGCACCACTCTGCGCGACCGGTATGAGACCAAGGCCGCCGAACTGCGCGCGGCGCATCACCCGGTGTCGGTGGCCACGGTGGAACGCAAGCGGCTGGCCTGGCTGGAGCAAGGCGTGTGGGGACTGGTCGACAAACGGCGGGTGCGCGGCCCAAGCCGGCACGGCCGTGTCGACGAACAGGTCGTCAAGCTTGTGCACAAGGTGCACAAGCGGCAGGAGAAGAAGTCCATCGGGACCAGGTCACGACTATTTGAGCTGCTCAGGAGGGCGTGCGTGCGGAAATTCAAGAAGAAGGCGCAGCAGTTGCTGCCGTCCAGGGCGACGTTCTACCGGCTGCTGGACCGGCTCGGGATCGTCTGCGGAAAGCAGGCCGCCGCCCGGCGCGGCGACGGCAGTCACCGCCCCGAGCCGCCGTTCACGCTGGCCATGGCCACGGCGCCGGGCGAGCAGGTGCAGATCGACACCACCTCGCTGGACATGCTGGGCGTGGACGAGACCGGACGCGTCGTCTCCTTGGAGTTGACCGCGGCCATCGACGTGGCCAGCCGGACGATCCTGGCCGCAGTCATCCGGCCCAAGTCCAGCGGCACCAAGACCGGTGCCACCTCCCGCCGTCACGGCGGGCGGGCCACCAAGGCGGTGGACGCCCTGTTCCTGCTGTCCGAGATGTGCACCCCGCAGCCGATGCGCCCGCACTGGTCGCTCAAGGCCGCCGCGAAGGGCTCCGATCTGCCCTACGCCCAGCTGGTGGAGGCCGACGAACGGATGGAGGGCGCGGCCGCCCGGCCGGTGATCATCCCAGAGATGATCATCATGGACAACGGCAAGGTGTTCGCCGGGCGGGCCTTCATGGACGCCTGCGCCCAGCTCGGCATCTCCGTGCGCCCGGCCTGCGCCTACTCCCCCACCCACAAGGCGATCATCGAGCGGACCTTCGGCTCGGTCAAAAGCCTCTTCAGCCAGTTCCTGCCCGGCTACACCGGCAAGGACCTCACCCACCGCGGCAAGCACGTCGCCAAAGAACGGCTGTGGCGCATCGACCAGATCAACGACTTCCTGCAGCAGTGGATCGCCCTGGGCTGGCAGCAGCGCCCGCACAGCGAACTGCGCAACCCGTTCCTGCCGTCCATGCCGCCGCGCACCCCCAACCAGATGTTCGCCGCCCACGTCGCCAGCAGCGGCTACGTCCCCCTCCGACTGAGCGCCGAGGACCGGCTGCGGCTGCTGCCCACCGCCTGGGTGCAGGTCACCGACAAGGGCATCCGCCTGAACAACCGCACCTACGACAGCCGCGCCCTGAACGGCTACCGCAACACCCGCTCGGGCTGGCCGGGCAAGGGCCAGCGGTGGCCGGTGCGCTACCACCCCCACCAGCCGGAGAAGGTCTGGCTCGAGGACCGCCGCAGCAACAAGTGGGCGGAGGCCGACTTTGTCTACCAGCGGCTGATCGGCGACGCCTGGAGCGAGCACGTCTGGGACCAGGCCACCGCCGCCCACCTCGACAAGGGCGGCCATACCCGGGACGAGACGGCCATCGCCCGGCTGGTGCGCTCCCTGCTGGAGCGCGCGGGCCGCGGCCCGTCCCGCACCGCCACGCCGCAGCCGGCTCCCGTCGAGCGCGGCATGCACGTCGGGCCGGCGCCCATGCAGGACCCCTACCGTGGCATCCCCACCCCCGCCTTCCACAACGTGGCCAGCCTGCCCGTCATGGACATCGACCCGCGCCAGCTGTGCGCGCCGGCCGTACGCCTCGCCCTGCCGGGCAGCTCGTCGGGCACGCCCCTGACGGGCGATGGCCGCAGCCACGACTCCGCACCCGCCGAACCGTCCTAGCTCCTTTTTCCGTCTGTGAGCGGTGGCCGGCGCGGATACCCCGCACCGGCCACCGTCGGCTGCCCCGAGGACGCTTGCCATGTCTTTGCCCGAAACTCCTGACGCCGCCGACCGGTTCCTGCCACCGACGACCCGCGCGGGCTGGCAAGCCCAGCTCGACCGGGTCATCGACCCGCCCGACCTGGCAGCCTTCCCACTCACCGAAGACCCCGTCGAACTCGACGATCCGCGGCTTCTCTACCACGCCACGATGCGCACCGTGCAGACTCCGGCGCTGAAGAAGGCGGTAGCCGTCGCACGGCGGCTGTGGCTGGTGGGCGGCCCCCGCAGCGAGGGACCGCTGCACCTGGCCGTGGACGGGCCGGGCGAAACCGGGATGACCACAGTGCTGCGGCAGATCGGCCGAACCTACGAGGGATTCGTCCGCGACCGGCTGCCCGCCGACCCCAAGCGGATCCCGGTCATCCACATCAACACCCCCCTGGCCCCGGGCGGCAAGCTGGACATGTCGGTTCCGTTCGCCGAGTTCCTGGGCCACAAGCACACCAAAGACCCCGAGAGCAGCCAGCGCAGCACCGACATGACCGGACCCGTCTGCCACGTCATGAAGACCCGCGGCACCCGCCTGGTCCTCGTCGACGGCATCGACCGGCTGGACAACTCCGAACTGAAGACGGCCTTCGACTACTTCGGCTACCTCTCCGCCGAATGCAACGTCTCCTTCGTCTACTGCGGGATCGGTGCCAGGGAGATCGTCAACGAGGCCCGCCGCGGCAGGCGGCCCGGCCCGCCCGACGGCGGCGCAGGCGGCATCCCCGCCCTGGCAGTCAATCCGATCCCCTACAGCACCGACGACTACGAGCTGTTCCACCAGGTCGTCAAGGCCCTCGACGAGGGCCTGTGCCTGCACCACCACCACCCCGGCGACCTGCTCAAGCTCGCCGCCCACCTGCACCGCCGTACCGGCGGCTACATGAAGGCGCTGTCCTACCTGGTCTGCCAGAGCGCACAGGAAGCCATCGAGACCGGCATCGAGGCGATCACCGAGGAACTGCTGGACAGCCAGCTGGTGGGCCGCTTCGGCGACGATCCGCTGCAGGCCTGGTGACGGAAACTCGGAACGCTGCCGTGGATACAGCGGCCCGCCGGTGTGGAAGCAGCCGGGCCGGCCGGACTGGGCTGCTCCTGCACCGGATGAACAGGCCGGGTGCCGAGGATGCGGCACCGGCCGTGCGGCTTGGTCAAAAGGGCGGCTCGGCATTGCGGTACGGGCTGGAGAGGGAGACCAGGAGCGAACAATGGAGCCTGCGCAGCAACGCCGTCTGCTCGTCCTGACGGGACCGGTCGAGCACCATCAGGCCGGGACCGACACGGTGAAATCCGGCGGCCTGTGCGAGGCGGCCAGCCGGCGAGTCCGTGCCGTCGACTTCGGTGGCGACCACCCGGCAGTCCCGGCCGAGGACGTCAAGGGCCTGGCGAGTGAGGATGGCGCCGAGCCCGAAGCCCCGCCACGCCGGGTCAAGTTCCACCTGGAGCAGGAGCAGCAGGTCGCCGTCCTGTCCAACGCCCAGCCGGTGAATCGGGCTGTGTGGGTTGTCGACGGCGTCGAAGGCGGCGGCCGCGGTGACGCCGACGCAGAGCACATCATCGGGGTCAAACACCTGGGGGTCCTGTCCCCAGACGGCCTTCGCCAGCACCAGTCGGCCAACCTGCCCCAACTCGCGTTCTGCATCTGTCTCCGCCCCGTCCGGCAGGCGGTGGTGCACGCCCACGTGCCAGTACTCGATGTTGTTCCCGGACCCCCAGGACGGCAGAGCGTCCAGGGTGCACCTGTAGTCCAGCATCAAGTGGTCCGGGGAGCCGGGAAGTTGCAGCGGGTCCAGAGGCCCGATCTGGCGAGCGGCGCCGCGGCTGGTCGGGGCCGGCTCCTTCACGGGCCGCACTCCGACATAGCTCAGCAGGCGCCACCTGTCCTCGTTGATCTCGATTTCGTGATCGTTGTAATCCCATTCCTCCGCGCTGTCCGCGTCGGTCAGCTGGAGCCGCACGGCGAAGTAGTGTGCGTGCTCCGCGGCCGGGATACCGACGGCGACTGCGGCCTCCATCAGTTGCTGCATGGCCTGGTCACGGCTGAAGTAGCCGAGTTCACCGTCCATTTTCAGGCCCTCGGCGACCAGGCAGGTCTCTTCCCTCACCGCCGGCGCGCCGCCGGCCTCCATATGCGGGTCGCACAGCGTGCGGTGCCGGTCGAGCCCAAGGCCGCATCCGGGCTGCCGGCACAGCCGGTGCACCCCGGAGCAGTAGCCGCGGCCCAGCCGGAAGCGCCGGGCACGCCGCGTGGTCTCGGCCAGGACGGTGCCCTCCTTGTCGTGGCCTTCCAGGCGCAGGGATGTGTCTTCCAGTTCACCGCCGGAGGAAGCCAGCAGGTCGGCCAGGGCGAGGAGGCTGTCGCGGGCCACCGGCACGCCCAGCAGGTTGGAGGTGTACGTCATGGTGCCGCCCTGGCAAGGATGGGCGGGCGCGTGCAGGGCCTCGTGGAGCAACTCCCACACGGACACAGCACGAGATGCGCCGGAGGCGGGGGCGGGCGGACAGGAGACAGGCAGGGCAGAGGCGTTCACGGGGACGGTCCTTTGCAGAGCGGGTGCGGGCATTCAGACGTGCTGCATGTCGACGCAGGGGCAGTGCGAGCACGGTTCGCCCTGCTCCGCCGGGCCGGGGTGGCACGACCAGTCGTGTCCGCAGGCGCACAGGATGCCGCCCTGGGCGGCGGAGAAGGAGCAGATGTTGCAGGCCGCGCTCTCCGGCTGGGGACTCTCGGAGGAAGAGGTCCGGAGCTGTTCGGGCAGGTGCTCGAGCAGTTCTCGCGGCAGGGCGGAGCGGCCCTGGTTGAGGATGATCTCGCACAGCTCGTGGTCGAGCCAGGCCTGGGCGGGATCGGCGGTGTTGGCGATCAGCCAGCTGCGGAAGCCAGCCGGCGCGTCGTCCAGGAGCGCCAGTTTCCCCCGGCCAGCAGTCTCCATCAGGTGAGTGAGGCGGGAGGCGAGTTCGCCACCGAGCTCGTGGCGGTCGGCGGCGGCCTTGCGTGCGTGCAACAGCACGCTGGTGCCGTGCGGCTGAATGGTCAACTCGTTGGGCAGAGCGGCACCGGATGCCCCGGCCGCGGGATCGGCGTGCCAGGGGCAGGGCACGGTCAGGCGGCTGGTGTACCACTCGGTGAACGTCATCGGGTCGGCGCTCTGGCTGCTCCATCCCCAGTCGACCACGCAGCCGCACGCCTGCCTCAGCGGCGTCCAGGCGATATGCGCCGCGCGCGCCCTGGCGCTTCGGCGCTGGCCGGCGTCGTGCAGTCCGCGCAGCTTGTGGCGCGGCTTGTTCTTCTTCGTACGTCCCATGGGATGCCCCCTGCTTCGTCACGGAGACGGCCGGGCCCGTTTGGCCGGCGGTGTCTCTCCTCCAGGGCAACGACCGATGAGACGAAGAGCAGTGGATGTGATCACCTCCTCGCTACTTCGTGTGATGGTCGAGCATTTACGCGATCCGGCGGGCAGGCATATGACGCCCTCCCCGGGCAGGCTCCGCCTGTGCTGTCGGGCAGGGGCGTCTGCGGGGTGATGACGTCTGGTCAACTCTCCGCCGTGACGCCGGGTTGACGCTCCGGGGACTCCTGCATCGCCTCCGGTGGATGTCTTCCCTCAGGTGCTTCGGGGCCGTGCGCCGGCAGCGGTGTCGCGGCGGCGGCCTTCCCTGTCAACGGTGTCGGCGTGAGGCCGCCCGGCCGGAAGGTCCCGCCCGGGGACGCAGGCCCGCTGATCATCCGTGCGGATGAGATGCGACGGCACCCGTCTCGTGCGGCGCGCGCTGTCCGTTGGTGCCAGGGCACTCGGCCATGCGGGCCGGGCGGAGGGAGATGTGCGCGGTGCGTCGGCGGTCTTTCATCATCGAGCGGCACGAATTCCAGGTCCAGGGCGACTGGGTGGGTCAGGTCTTCACCGGCGTGTTGACCTTGCTCGTGGGCTGCTCCGGCTCCGGCAAGTCGACGGGCTTTGAGTCGCTGCTGTACCCGCTGGGCCTCAACAGCGGGAAGATCATGCATGCGGTGCGGTCGTGCACCCAGGTCCGTCTGGTGTTCCGTGTCGGCGATACGCGGTGGCAGGCGACGCGGCCGGCGGTGCACCGCGGCGGCTATGTGTCCTTCGAGAACCTCAGCGACCCAGCCCTCGGCGAGGTGCGTCGGCCAGTCGCCCGCGGGCGCGGCGGCGAGCAAAGTGCCAGCGAGTTCGTCATGGAGTTGCTGGGGATCCCGATCCTGGGCAGCGGCGCGGGCCGGGTCGGACTGGCCGAGGTGGAGCGGTGGATGGCGCTGCGGCAGTCCACCATTGCCACCGCCTATCTGGGCGGAGGAAGCGACGCGGTCCGCCGGTTGACGGGGCGGGTGCTGCTGGGCCTGCACGACGAGCACATCGACGGACTCCAGCAGCGGTTCCAGGAGGCCAAGTCGGCCCACTCACAGGCGAAGGCGTCTGCCGCGGCGATGCGCGCAGCGCGCCGGGAAGCCGGGCTGCCCGGCCCGATGGACCTGGAGGCGACCGAGCAGCTGTGGAAGCAGGAGCACGCGGCCGCGGCCGAGCGGGCGAAGCAGGCCCAAGCGGAGCTGAGCAGGCATCAGCGGCACGTGGCCGAGCTGGACAAACAGCGCGACCAGGCAAGGTCGGCACACCAGTCGGCGCGCCGCCATACCGGCGCTGTGGAGGAGCGACTGCGGCAGGCCCTGCGCCATGAGGGGCGCCTGGAAGGCCGCTTGGAAGGGCTTAGGCAGCGGGCGTCCGTGCCGCAGCACTGTCCGCAGTGCATTCAGGTGCTGCAGGCGGATGGCCTTCCCGATGACCACTGCCGGGTGTGCAAACAGAAGGACGCGCTGCACGCGCAGCGGCTGGCGGACCAGGCGGCCCTCCTCGCGGCGGCGGAAGAGTCGCTCACCTCGGCCCGGCAGGCCTGCGGGCGGCTGGAAACCGAGCTGGCGCGGGCCAAGGAGACGGAAGACACGGCCCGGGAGACGGTACGGGCGGCAGAGCAGGTGATCGGCGACTTCACGCGTTCCACCCTTGACCCCTGCCGCGCGGCCGCCCTGACGCACGAGAAGGAGGCCGCTCACCTCGCCGGACGCCTGGAACAGCTCCAGGAGCGCATCAAGGAAGTCGGGATCCTGGCGGCGCTGGAGGCCGAGCGGGACCGGCTGCAGGAGGCCAGGGACCAGGCGCACCAGCTGTGGAAGGAGGCGGAGAAGAAGCTCGCCACTGAGCTCAAGCAACTGGTGGAACAGTGGTCACGGCACTTCCTCGCCCGGCTCCGGTCGGTCAACCCTGATGTGCGCCACGCCCACATCGACCCGGAGACATTCCTGCCCCATGTGGACGGGCTGGCCTTCGACGACCAGGCGGTGGCCGGCGGCCCGCAGACCCTGGCCAACCTCTGCGCCATGCTCAGCCTGCGCGATCTGGCGCGTTCCGTGCCGACGGTGCTGCTCCCGCTGTTCTTCATGATCGACTCGCCGCTAAGCGGTCTGGGCGGGCAGGGACTGGACGGACAGATGGCCCAGCGGCTCATGGAGCAGCTCGCCGATGCGGCCGCCGTCGCGGATGCGGACGGTACGCCGATGCAGATCATCGCCGCGGTCAACGACCCCCTGGCCCGCCCGCTGACCGGGGTGCGTGAGATCCGTCTGGACCGCAGCAGCCGCTACATTCCTGCCCAGCTGGATGCCGAGACGACCTGACCAGCGGGGAGAACCGGTCAGGAAGAGGCAGTGCGGCCGGCCGGCCCTTGACGCCCGTCGGCCGTCTCCTCGGTCAGCCATCGTGCTTGGCGGGTGTCGTAGTTGGGAGCCAGCAGGCACTGGACGCCGGTGACGTATTCGGCGGCCGTCTGTCCCTCGGGCGCGGCCAGGACACCGGCGTGGACGAGGTTGGCAGAGACGACCCGCATGACCGATACGGCCGGGCCGGACCAGCCTCCGAAGTCGGGAACGTCCACCGTGGGTGGGCTGCCCGATGCGCGCCAGGCGGCCTGCCGCAGCTGGCGGTTGCCACTGAAGGCGCGGTGCGCTGCGAGATCGGCCAGGACCCGTGCCGTGGTGCCCGCCTCCAGCTCCAGCCGTTCGTCCGTCCCGGGGGCCACGTCGGGCCCCAGCGCATGCAGGGCCTGCGGATCCAGCCGCAGCAGCAGATCCGCCATCGGCTGGGTGAGCATCGGATCGCGCAGCAGATCGGCCAGCAGGTAGCGCACCCGGTCTTGCAGGGGGGCCGGGATGTCCAGGTGGCAGTGGGCGGCGGCGGTGGCCAGCAGGCAGGTCTCCGGGTTCAGCCGCCGGTCGTCGTGGCGGTGCTCGAGCATGAGGCGCAGCTGGCGTTCTTCACCGGCCAGCAGGTGCAGTGCGCGAGCCGCCGGGGTGTCGCCGAGCCACCGGATGAACTGGGCGGGGCTGTCGACCAGTCGGCCGGCCTGGGCCATGCGGTACCAGGGTGCGACGGCATACATGCACCAGGGCACGAGCCCGATCATCTGCTCCAGCTGGGCGATGTCAGTACGCCGTCGGCGCAGCGCGATGGCGCAGATGCGGTAGTGCAGCTTTTGACGGGGCTCTTTGTCTCCGTAGCTGTGCAGGTCCTGCAGCTCGCAGAACAGCGCATCGATGGCATCCGTCAGGGGGTCTTCGAGATGGTCGGTGTGTTCCCGGGTGCTCCAGCGTTCGGAGAAGGTCAGGGCGTCGCGGTCGATGTCGGGCAGCAGGGGGATGTGAGTCTTGACCGGTTCGGGCAGCCGCATCGCCGTCGTGGAACTCGGTGGGAGGGGCCCGCCCAGGCGGGTGTGCAGAGCGTGCGCCATCTCGGCCCAGGCGGTGGCCTCGTCGGCTGCGCGCTGGGCCATCACTCGTTCCTGGCGCAGCTTGCGCCCCTTGGCGGCGCCCTGTTCGTTCAGGAGCGGGACTCCCGCGGCAAGGCGCTCGGTCAGCTCCTCCTGCAGAACGCGTTTCGCCTCGGCGGCCGGCACCTGGTCGCGGACGACCTCCACCGCCGGGGCGTGGCCGGCTTCCTCCAGTGCGCGTACCCAGCCGGCCACGGCCCGGGCGGCGGGTTGCTTCTTCAGCACGGCCTGGGTGAGAGACATCTGGGTTGGGGCGGGGATCTGGCCCAGGTATCGCTGGGTGTTGTCCCGGGGGTCGACCAGCGCGTAGATGGTCCGGGCGCCTTCGGCAGGGCGAGGAGATGGCACGGACGGTGATGGTAGAGGACGGGCACTGCAGGTGGGCCACCCGTCACCCGGGCGGGTGAGGGGCAGCCAGCGGCCAGTACGCCGCGGATCAGCAGCCCGCGTTCGCACTCATCCGGCAGAGGCCGTTCGCCGGCCGCCCCTCACGCTCGAGTAGTGGGCGTACTGCTCCTCGGTCAGGCGCTGTGCCGACCAGCCGCTGCAGAACGAGCACATGGGCCCGTTCCATTGCCAGAAGTCCTCCAGCTCCAGCAGTTGGGCAAGGGAGATCCGTTCCAGGCGAGGCCCCAGTGACCTCGCATGTTGGCAGGCGTCTCCTACTCCGTGGGAGCGGTTTGCGTAGCGGCCGTGCAGGTTCGACCCGTACACCCACACTCCGGCCAACGGCCCCAGCCGGCTGGGGTTTTCCCGGAAGGGGCCGACGTTGAAGGAATCGGCGGAGAAGGTGACCGCGTCGGCAAAAGCCTTCTGCAGTCCGAAGTGGAGGTCCTGGATCTGCTCGCCGAGCTCCCGCAGATCCGTTTCGCTCGTCACGTCAGTGACCAGGGCCAGTGCTGTTCGCTTGTCGCGGCTGTCCCACCCGGCCTGCTGACAGCGGCCCTGCAGATAGAGCAAGGAGTCCTCGGCGCGCACGCTCCCGATGGTCTCCAGCCAGCCCTCCCGGACCTGCGGCCGCCGGTCCGACGCAGCTGCTCCCCGCGCTGCCGGTTCCGGCTCCGGCTCCGGCTCCGGCTCCGGCTCCGGAACGACCGTGAGCGAGGCTGCTCGCGAACGGTAGGCCTGCGAGAGCTCGAGCAGTTCCTCGCGCCGCTGGGCCAGCAGGTCGCTCGCTTTCCGCAAGGCGGGATCCAGCAGGTAGACGCCTTCTCGGAAGTGAGTGAACCCGATGCTCTCCCACAACGCGGCGATCTTGCGCCGTGCTTGTTGCCGGTAGGACTCGGACACCTCCTCCCGGTCATCGTGCCATTCGGCCATGCCGGGTTCGGCGGCTACCGCACAGCAGCCGCCGGACAGGCGCCGGATTGCCTCGGCCGCAAGGACCGGACCGAGTCCGAAGCCGCGCCACGGTTTGTCCAGGAAGACCCGGTCGAGGATCAGCAGGTCACCGACCGGGCATTCGACGGCCTCGTCAAAGGCGTCCGTGTACTGCCCGGTCCGGGGGTCGAGAACGGTCGAGGCGATGGATTCCAGATCGCCCGACTCCGCGTCGGCGGCCTCCCACCGGTTGTCCGCGGTGTAATCCCGCAGCCGGCACAGGAGCAGGTAGCCGATCTCCGTGCCCTCCTCGATGGCCCGCTCGCAGGCCTCACTGCATCCCTGAGGGCACTCCTCTTCTTCTGCGTGGAAGAGGCGCACCGAGACGTGCCACTGCTCCAGGGTGTCCTCGAAGTCGTAGGGCTCGAGGGGATGGTCATGGGTGTAGACCAGGCGCAACCTGGCCGGGTCGCCGGGCAGTTCGCGTGCCGGACGGCGAGATGCAGTCATGTCTGGGGAGGGTAGCGGGCGGGTCTGACAGCCGTCGCGAAGTCGACCAAGGATGAAAGACCTGTGCCCGTCCGAAGCACCCGTGACACACGGCGCCCCGTGGGTGCTGCTCCGGCCTGTCGGGGATATTGATGCCGAAAAGGCCTTACGCAGACGTACCGAGCGGCTATGGTCTTGGACGGACCCGGGTTGCCGATCGCATCGACAACACCAGTCACCTTTCACTCTTACGCTGTCCGGAGATGCGGCTGCACCGCGCCTACCAACAACTTCCCCTGCCGTATGCGGTCGGCCCGTGGCCGGCCGCGGTCGTTGGAGTGCTCCTGTGACAGCACCATCGGTTTCCGCCGTGCCCCGCAGTTTTCTGTGCGAGCACGCGAGCAGCAAAAGCCGTGTCCTTGTCCTGCTGGCCCATGCGAACGGACCCGCCTGCGTGCAGGCCGTTTTCACCTGCCGGGACGCCCACGTGGCCCAGCACGCGGCCCGGCTGCTGTCGTCCGCCGCCCTCGACGGGGCCCTCACCGAGCAGCAGGAGATCACGGCGCGGAAGATCGCCACGGAGCTGCCGGACGCCCCGGCGGCGTCTTTTCGTCAGGCCCTGGAGCGCGCCCGTGCCGGCGTGTGGCCCAGCGCTGCTTCCGCGTTGTTCTCATGGCCTGCCGACGACCCGCTCGAGGGGCCGGTGGAGGACGAGCGCGAGCTTCCCGTCTCAGCCACCCGGTCGCCGAAGGATGCCCGGCTGGTCGACTTGCCGGGCCCGGTGGTCCGGGTGGTGCAACTGCGTGAGTTCCATGTGTACGACCAGGCCAAGATGCTCGCTGCTGCCGCGGCCGGCGGCTGGGAGCCGATGCCGGATGAGGAGTTGGGCGAGGACGATCCGCACGACCTCGTGGGCGCGGTGATGTTCGCTGCTGAGAGCACGGGAGAACTGCCCGGCATGGACTGGCTGACCGATGCCCAGGAAGGCCGACTCCTGCTGTCCGTACGGGAGGACGAGGTCGCCGACTGGTCGACCGAACCCGTCCGCATCAACTTCGGTACCGGCTGGCGGCTCCAGCAGGCCTCCAGCCCCTACGCCGATGACCTGCGGCACACCGGTGCCACTGCGGCTGTGCCTGAAGAGCCTCAGCCGGACTTCGCCGCGCTCTTCGCCCTGCCCGAGGTGTGCGGCTGCGAGGACGAAGACTGCCAGAAGTGCCACTGGACGTTCACACCGCGCACGGCCGATCTGCTGTTCAGCGCGCTGAAAGAGCTTGCCGAGGCAGCCTACGACGACGCCGCCGAGTTGGGTGAGCGTCCCGTCACCAAGGACGACGACGGTACATGGGGCTTCTTCTCACGTCTGCCGCAAGTGACGTGGCGTCAGAGCATGCAGTGGCGCCGCAATCTCGCCCGGGCCTGCGACGATCTGGCAGGCGAGCTCCGGCGCGGCACCTGTCCCCAGCCCACCTGCGCGGCCGAGGAAATGGTCCTGCATCTCGCCCTCGACGACGCCCCCGCCCATCTGGAAGCCGGCGACAGCGCGCACGCGGCGCTGCCCACGCACCGTGACGACTACGACTTCGACGCCTGCTCGGATTTCTTCTTCCAGGACCACGACGTGCTGTGGCTGTACGACAACAAGTACAACTCCCCTGACGCAGACCGCGCCGGGGCCTCCCCCGTCCCGCCCGTCCTGCAGCCGGACAACTGGTTCGAGGGCTTCCTCAACGTCCCTGCGCGCTCTACCGAGCGCGGGCACCGCCGCTGAGCCGCGTCGCCCCGGCCCGGCCCGGCCCGTGAGCCGATCCCGTCCTCCTTGCATGCGCCTCGCGCATCTGCCCAACCATCGCGAGCCGTCACCCAGATCTGCAACAGAGAGCACCTGGTATGAACGTGAGTACGCAGCCCGTGTGGGCTGAAGAAAAGATCGCGGGCAACAAGGTCCGCCAACTGCTGGTTCCCGGCAGCACCTTGGAGGTCACCGACGAGGACGGGGTGCTGCGGGTTTCCAACGTGTACGGCAACTGGCCCGCCGTGCGCACCGCAGCGGACGACGTCGACGAGCTGACGGCCGTGCTGCCCAGCCGGTCCGGCCACGAGGTGCGCTGGCAGGGCAGCCGCGCCTGTACGCCGCAGACGGTGGTGGAGTCGTACCGGAATGCGATCGGTTTCCGTCCGTACGGTGAGCCGCACAGCCTGCGCCGCCCGCAGATCGGCGCCCTGCACGCGGTGATGGGGCACTGGGCCTCGGGCCTTGGCGACCCGGGCATCGTGGTCATGCCCACCGGCACCGGCAAGACCGAGACCATGCTGGCGCTGCTGGTGGCCGCGCGGATGGAGCGGCTGCTCGTACTGGTGCCCAGTGCGGCTTTGCGGGACCAGATCGCGGGGAAGTTCGAGACACTCGGCATCCTGCAGCAGGAGCAGATCGTGAAAGCCGGCGCCTTGCGGCCGCGGGTGGGCCGGTTCGAGCACGGGTTCAAGGACCCTGACGAAGCAGCTAGGTTCGTCGCGGCCTGCAATGTCGTCGTCGCCACCCCGCAGATCCTCAGCAGGAGCGTGGGGAACGTACGGATGGCACTGCTTTCGTCGTTCTCCCACCTGATCGTGGACGAGGCGCACCACTCCCCCGCGGATACGTGGGCGAGGGTGGTCGACGGCTTCTCCGACCGGCCGGTGCTGTTGTTCACCGCCACCCCGTTCCGGGAGGACGGCCGCAGACTGCCCGGCCGTACCGTGTTCCGTTTCCCTCTGCGGGAGGCCCAGCGGCTGGAGTACTTCACGCACATCAACTACCGGGCGGTGTTCGGTGTCGAGGACGTCGACCGGGAGCTGGCCGAACTGGCTGTTGGTCAGTTGCGCGCCGATCTGGAAGCCGGGCACGACCACTTGCTGATGGCACGGGCCGAGAGCATTCCGAAGGCGGAAGGACTCGGCCTGCTCTACCGGGAGTTGGCGCCCGGCTTCAATCCCACCGTGGTGCACCAGGACGTGGGCATCACGCGCCGCAAAGCGGCCGTGACCGCGCTGCGGGAGCGTGAGTGCCGCATCATCATCTGCGTCGACATGCTCGGTGAGGGGTTCGACGAGCCCGCCCTGAAGATCGCGGCCATGCATGCGGCCCGCAAAAGCCTGAGCCCGATGATCCAGTTCGTCGGCCGGTTCACACGGGCCGCGGACGGACTGGGCGAGGCCACCGTGTTCGTCGCGCAGGAACCGACCGCCGGCGCCTCACCGCTGCGCCGCCTGTTGCGCGAGGACGCCGACTGGAATCACCTACTGCGCGACCTCACCGACCGCGCCACCCTGGCCGCCGAGGAGACCAGCGCCTTCGACACCAGCTTCACCGGTGCGCCCGACGAGGTGGCGGTCGGCGTGCTACAGCCGAAGATGAGCGCGGTCGCCTACCGCGCGGCCACCGCCGAATGGCGGCCCGAGGCCGCCCTCACGCTCTGCAAGGACAATGAGCGTGTTCTGGACGACGCCATGGCCCTGGGCGGCGAGGACTCCCCCGTCGCCTGGTACGTCATCGAACGGCGCACTTCCGTGCGCTGGGGCGCACCGCAGGAGCTGGAACAGGTCGTCTACGAACTGATCGTGCTCTACTTCGACACCACCAGGCGGCTGCTGTACATCCACGGCTCGGAGAAGTCGAGCACCTACAAAGACCTGGCCGAGGCGGTGCTGGGCGAGGGCAGTGAGCTGATCAACGGGGCGCGCACCTACCGGGTGTTGGCCGGTCTGGACCGGCTGGTGCCGACCAACGTCGGGCTCAAGGACGCGCGGGACTATTTCACCCGTTTTTCTCTGCATGTCGGCAGTGACGTCTCTCAGGGCTTCACCACCGCCCAGGAGCACAAGACCCAGACCCACATCGCCACATCCGGTTTCGACGACGGCGAAAGCGTCTCGATCAGTGCCGCGGCCTCGGGCCGGTTCTGGTCCCCCACCACCGCCCCGAGCCTGAAGGCCTGGACCGACTGGTGCGACCGGCAGGGCACCAAACTGCTGGACAGCACCATCAACCTCGAGCGGGTCTTCGACGGGTTCATCATCCCCGAGGACATCACCGCCCGGCCGCCGTACGCGCTGCTGGGCGTTCAGTGGCCCTGGCAGGTCTACCTTGGCTCCCGTGACCGGTACACCCTCACTTACGACGACCGCAGTTACTCGCTCACCGACGTCGACTTCGAGGTCGACGACTACTCCCCCACCGGCCCGTTCCTGTTCTCTCTGACGACCCCCGCCTGGCGCGTGGCCTACCAGGCGGACTACGACACCAAGGGCCTGGTCTACCGTCCCCGCGAGCAGGACGCCGTCATCGTGGGCAGCGGTCCGACTGCCGAGCCGCAGCCGCTGGAGGAGTGGCTCAACGCGCACCGGCCCGACCTGTTCCTGGAGGGCGACCGCCTCATCGACGACGAGGGCAAACTCATCGCCCCGCGCTACACCCGCCGCCCCTACGACCCGTCCCTGCTCACGCCGCTGGAGTGGCAGGGCGTGGACTTCAGCAAGGAGTCGCAGAGGGCGGAGCGCCGCACCGACTCCATCCAGTACTACATGTCGGCCCACCTGCAGGCCACCGGCTCCTTCGATGTCCTCCTCGACGACGACGGCTCCGGCGAGGCGGCCGACCTGGTCGGACTCAAGGTCGACGGCCGCTACCTGGATGTGACGCTCGTGCACTGCAAGTACTCCTCCAAGCCCGCTCCCGGCACACGGGTCGGCGACCTGTACGAGGTGTGCGGCCAGGCCATGCGCAGCGCCAAGTGGCGGCGCCAGAACGCCCTGCCCCTGCTGGATCATCTCCACAGCCGGGCCGTGCAGTACGCCCGGCGCAACGGCAGTATCTCGCCCTACGAAGTCGGAGGGTCCAGGGAGCTGTTCACCATCCGGGATCAGGCCCGCCTGCTGCGGCCCCGCTTCCACACGGTCATCGTCCAGCCCGGCCTTCAGGTCCGTAAGGCCACCGACGAGCAACTCCTGCTGCTCGCGGGCGCGGAGAAGTTCGTCCGGGACACCAGCGCGGGCGACTTCACCGTCTACTGCAGCCGGTAGCTACACGGATGAGACGCGCAACCAGGCAGTCGCAGGCACTGTGGGTCCCAGGCGGGGCATGCCGGCCGTGGTCCGTCAGATGCAGGCGGGGACCAGGGGCAGAGTTCGGACATCGTCTCTTTCTAGGACGTCTGCCGGTTTGCCCTGCAGGATGGCTTCTTGTTCGCAGAGCCTGAGCGTGGATCGGGCTGAGGGTGAGGGGGATGAGGGTGAGTCACACACCGCAGGGGACGGTTGCGTTACCCCGCAGGATGAGGCATCTCGAGGTCGATCGCCGCGGCTATCCGGTGATTGCGACGGTGGAACGCAGTCTGGAGGAGGTGAACTTCGGGGGCATCAGCGAGCGGCGGAAGCTGGCGCTGGCCGCGTTCGACTGGTGTGCGGTGTGCGGCATGCCCTTCGCGGACGAGTTGCGCTGGCAGATGGTCTTCCGCGACGGGCCGTTGCCGACTGCCATCGTCAGCGGGGAGGCACCGGTGCACGAGGTGTGCGCGCTGTATGCGGCGCAGGTGTGCCCCTATTTGTTCTCCCCTCGCTCGCGTCTGGGGGACGAGATGCGCAAGGGAGTGGTGCGCGATCCCGTGGTGCGGTTCGTGGGCTTCGAGTCCACCAGTGCGGTAGCCGCTCACGAGTCGCAGCTGCAGATCGGCATCTACACCCTGCACTTCGAGCACCGGGGCCAGACAGACGAGTTCTCCTACCGCACTCCGGACGAAATCCGGGGGCGGTTCGCCGAAGCCCTGGAACGGGAGAAGGACCTCCCGGTCAGCGATCCGGAAGGCGAGCTCATCCGGCTGTTCAACCGGCTGGATGAGGAAGGCGAGGTGGCTGGTGCGGCGCTGGCGGCAGGAGCCGCCTTCGCCAAGGACATCTTCGAGGTGCAGGGATTCGCCCCGTACCGCGGCAAGAGCTACCCGGCCGTCGCCGGTCTGATGCTGAAGGGCACCGCGCAGGAAATCCGCGAGTTCTCCGACGGTTCCGGCGACGAGGCATACCGTGCCATCGGCCCCTGGGTACTCGAGCGCGCTGGCCAGTTCCCCACCGCGCTACAACGCTGGCGGGCCCGTGGACAGAGTATGGTCCGCCGCCCCGGTCCTTCGGCACCGCAGGGACCCGGACGCAGTGTGGCCAAGAACGCGCCCTGCCCCTGCGGATCAGGCCGCAAGGCCCGCCGCTGCCACCCCTCTGGCATTGCCGGCTGACAACGCCTCACGCAGCTTCCCGGCTGGACAGTCCGCCGCAGGCTGGCTGGTCACACCGGTCGGTACTGCCCTGCCTGTCTCGGTGTCCCCCTTCTGCCGCACGACGGCGTTCCGCGCAGGCCAGCAAGTCGTTATAGGAAGACCAGCTCAGGACGAAGGACGGAGAGGACTGCGATGTCGTACGGCGGAGGCCCGAACTGGCCGATGATCCGTGCCAAGCAGCGTGCCGAGAGCGAGGCGGACAATGCTCGTCGTCGCCGCGCGGAGCTGCGGGCGTCGGCATCCAAGTGGCAGGCGAAGTTTGAGGCGCTGTCTGATCGCGTGCGGGAAGCGGCGGATCGTGTCGGCGGGGAGCACCGGCAGGAAGAGGGCTGCTTGTGCCGCTCCTGCTGGGATGCCGTGATCACCGAGATCGTTGAGGAGTCGACGGCCGGTGGGCCGACCGTCGGGCATTCCGGCGATTCCGCGGGCTCGTTCTCCTTCGGCGACCTGTTCGGGCCCCCCACACCACCGGGGCGCGGCTGACGAGTGCGAGTGGGCGCCACCGGGGTAAGCGCTGTCCCGTCGTGTGCCCACCTCCTCCAAGCTGGGCGTGATGTCGACGGCAAACGGCTTGGTGTCACCGTCTGCGCCTCCTGCCGACCTCGGCCGTTCACCAGCAGGCGCATGGCACACCATCCGGACAGCGAAGCATGAAGAAGCCGCTGTCCTAGCCCGCCTGACTGCACAGCCGCCCCGCGGTGGCGAGATCACCGGTTGGCAAAACGTGCGTGTTGCGGGTCCCTGGCCTGGGAGAATGGATGTATGTCGCGTGCTTCCTCAGGATCTGCGGACGATGCCCAACTCCCCTTGCAGGCCAGGGAGCGTCTTACTGATCGTTTCAGAATGAGTTGAGTCGCGGGTCTTGTGCTCGACGATCTTGGTCGGC
>NZ_BMMU01000045.1 GCF_014646095.1 Streptomyces lacrimifluminis
CCAGCCGGAGCAGCCGACCTTGCCCCTCCCAACTCCAAGATCGTTACGGGACAGCCCTTAGTTGGCAATGCCGAACGAAAGCCCCTGCGGCATGCATGATGCCGTCGCGGGTACTGGCGTGCGTGAAGGGGGGAGTGAGGGCGACACGTGGGATCCGATGCCGACGGTGACGGTTGTACCGAGCCGACAAATGAGCACCTGATGTGCGCAGGCTACGCCCTGGACGGAGAGGACGGCTGCATCGCCGACGCCCGCCACCATGCCATCGCCTTCCTCCGCCAGGCCGGCACTGACCACAACCTGTCGGTGTCCGGGCGCGCGCGGGACCTCACCCAGCTGGTGGTCAGCGAGCTGGTCACCAACGCCCTCAAGTACGCTCCCGGTCCTGTTCTGATGGAGCTGCGCATCGACGCCCACGCCGTGGACGTCGTCGTGTGGGACAGCGACCCCACCGAGCCCGCGGCCCGGGCCTCCGATCCCGACAGGGTCGGCCAGCACGGGCTGGAGATCGTCAAGGCCGTCACCGAGTCGCTCGTCACCGAGCAGGAACCGGTCGGCAAACGCATCACGGCCCGCATCGCCCTGTCCGACACGCCCAGCAGCGACACCGCCCGGCGCTGAGCTGAGCAGTCTTGCGGTGCAACGGCTCGTCGGACCAGACCGCCTGGCACCGCCTCGCAAAGATTTGCCGGGAGCTGGTAGAGGGCGCGTATCGGGGTACCTGCGTCGGCATGGCACCGGAAACTGATCACGCTGAATCCGTACGAGCCGTACGAGCTGTGCGCCAACTGCGCCGAATCCGACTTTTCTACGCCGGGGGCGCCGTCTTGTGGGCCGTTTCGGCCGTACTGGTGGGATGGGACGACCCCGGAAGCCGGCAGATGTGGGTGTCGGTGATCTTCCTGGTGCTCTTCATCGGCCTGCTGTCCGTGACGTCCCTGTGGCTGTGGCGTCAGCAGGCTGCCCGAGCCGGTGGTCCTCAGCACCACGCCGCTCCGCGGAGGACTGGCTGGCAGCGTCGGGCCAACGCCTGAGAGGGCGGCGACTTGGACCGCAGGGGCGGCTTTCCACGCCTTCGCTCCGGCTGTGGACGTCGTAACCGCCGGGTGCCGTCCACTGCCGCTGCGCCCTCTCCCCGGTCCGTCGGCGCTCGGAACGCACGCAGGCGTCCACCTTCGCGGCGCCGTGGCAGCCTGACCGCGACCTACCTCGCGGCGACTCCGTCCATGTGGCGTTCCAGGTGTTCCCGACCTCGGACAAGGGCGTATCGAGGGGACGCCGGATGTCGGCCGACCATGCGGGAAACGGTTCCAGGACGGGTTCGTACCGCGTCCAGGTTCTCCTGCCGTCCTCTCCTGCCATGCCTTGCTCTTCGCAGGGGATCCCGTGCCCGGATGATCGCGGGCCGGGGCTCTCGGCAGCCTCCGTAACGATTGGTCCGGCGCCCTTCCGCGGCGGGCTTCCCCTGCCGGCGTTCCCCCTGCGCTCTGCGCGCCCCGTCCCCGGCCCCCGGGAACCGTGCTTCCAGGTGGCCGTCGCGTCGCCGACACCGCCCTCGCCTTCGTGAAGCGCGTATCCGCCTGATCATGGACGGCGCGGCCTTCACCGGTCGAGCGTCGACAACTGCCTGGTTCGTCCACAAACGGCGATTTGGAGCCACTGGTGAGTCGTCGTCGGTAGTGGCAGCGTCCGGCGGGCCCGGTGTCGCCGCAGGCAACGTTCGCCCCGCCTGAGATCTCGCGGAGGCGTCCGTCGGCGGCGGGTCTGTCCCGAGATGAAGCAGTGGTGGGTATGCAGGCGCACTCGACGTGGTTGGCCTCGGTCCATCCCCTGACCCGGGGTCTACGTCGTGGTCAGGTGCGGGGAGACGCGGATCCGTCGGGCTCCAGCAGCGTGAGTATCTGCTGTGACCGTTTCGACGCGCAGTCCGGTTGGTTCGGTGCCCCGGAGCTCAGCCAGGTCCGGCACGGCGCATCCATGGCGGCCCCTGTGGGGAACGCGATCATGGCCGACGCTACGGCCAGTGCCACCGGCGCCCCGTCGTGCGGGCGGTCGAAACGATGCCGGAGGGCGTCAGCTCACCCGTACCCGCAGGCTGCCGGCGGCGGCCAGGAGAAGGTGCCGAGGGCGCCCTCTGGGCCGTGCGGAGGGGTGGAGGGAAATCGTTTCGAGTGCCCCGCAGTCGTCCATGTATTCCATCGGGTGCGGGTGTTTTCGGGGCGGCCGAGATCTTCGCGCCAGGCTTTGGTTGTCGGGCGGCAGCTGAGTTAATCTTCACCGGATTTTCTCATTCGGCCGTTCATTGAACTGCGGAAACGCGGTCGGTGAGAGGGCCTTTCACGGGCCCGGCGCGGGTTCCGAGTCCTCGGGGTGAGGGCTCTTGGGGAGCGGAACGAGGGTGCGCATGAGCAGCAAGACGATCGAGGCTGTCGACCGGGCCCCGGGCGAGCAGGAGCTACGGCAGCTCCTGGCCGGACTGACCGCGGTACGGGACGGTGACTTCGGCACCCGGCTGCCGTCCGACGGCGAGGGCCTGCTCGGCGACATCGCCACGGTTTTCAACGGCATGGTGGACCAGCTGTCCGTGTTCACCTCCGAAGTGACGCGGGTGGCGCGCGAGGTGGGTACCGAGGGCACGCTCGGTGGCCAGGCCGAGGTGCCGGGGGTCTCGGGCACCTGGGCCGACCTGACCGACTCGGTCAACGCCATGGCGGGCAATCTGACCACTCAGGTGCGCGACATCGCGCAGGTGGCGACCGCGGTAGCCAAGGGTGACCTGTCGCAGAAGATCGACGTCCCCGCGCGGGGCGAGATCCTGCAGCTGAAGGAGACCGTCAACACGATGGTCGACCAGCTCTCCGCCTTCGCCGACGAGGTCACCCGCGTGGCCCGCGAGGTCGGCAGCGAAGGCCGGCTCGGCGGCCAGGCCCAGGTGCCCGGAGTCGGTGGCGTCTGGCGCGACCTTACCGATTCGGTCAACTTCATGGCGGGCAACCTCACTTCCCAGGTCCGCAATGTCGCCCAGGTGACCACGGCGGTGGCTCAGGGTGATCTCTCGCAGAAGATCACCGTGGATGCCCGTGGTGAGATTCTGGAGTTGAAGAACACCATCAATACGATGGTTGACCAGTTGTCCGGTTTTGCCGACGAGGTCACCCGCGTGGCCCGCGAGGTCGGCACCGAGGGACGGCTCGGCGGCCAGGCGGACGTCAAGGGCGTGAAGGGCACTTGGCGCGACCTCACGGACTCCGTGAACTTCATGGGGGGCAACCTCACCGCGCAGGTCCGTAACGTCGCTCAGGTGGCCACGGCGGTGGCTCAGGGTGATCTCTCGCAGAAGATCACCGTGGATGCCCGTGGTGAGATTCTGGAGTTGAAGAACACCATCAATACGATGGTTGACCAGTTGTCCGGTTTTGCCGACGAGGTCACCCGCGTCGCCCGCGAGGTCGGCACGGAGGGCAATCTGGGTGGACAGGCAATCGTCCGGGGGGCGTCGGGGACCTGGAAGGACCTGACGGACAACGTGAACGTTATGGCGTCGAACCTGACCGGCCAGGTCCGCTCGATCGCCCAGGTCGCCACGGCCGTCGCGCGCGGCGACCTGTCCCAGAAGATCACGGTCGAGGCCAAGGGCGAGGTCGCGGCCCTGGCGGACGTCATCAACACGATGGTCGACACGCTTTCCGCGTTCGCGGCCGAGGTCACCCGCGTCGCCCGCGAGGTCGGAACCGAGGGACGCCTCGGGGGCCAGGCCCACGTGCCGAACGTCGCCGGCACGTGGAAGGACCTGACCGACAACGTCAACTCGATGGCCAACAACCTCACCGGCCAGGTCCGCAACATCGCCCTGGTGACGACGGCGGTGGCCAACGGCGACCTGTCGAAGAAGATCGACGTCGACGCCCGCGGCGAGATCCTGGAGCTGAAGACCACCATCAACACGATGGTCGACCAGCTGTCGTCGTTCGCGGCCGAGGTCACCCGTGTCGCCCGCGAGGTCGGCAGCGAGGGCCGGCTCGGCGGCCAGGCGGAGGTGGAGGGCGTCGAGGGCACCTGGAAGCGGCTGACGGAGAACGTCAACGAACTCGCCGGGAACCTCACCCGCCAGGTCCGCGCCATCGCCGAGGTGACCAGCGCCGTCGCCGAGGGCGACCTGACCCGCTCGATCACCGTGGAGGCGTCGGGCGAGGTCGCCGACCTCAAGGACAACATCAACTCCATGGTGGAGTCCCTGCGGGAGACCACGCGCGCCAACCAGGAGCAGGACTGGCTGAAAACCAACCTCGCCCGGATCTCCGGCCTGATGCAGGGCCACCGAGACCTGCCCGTCGTCGCTGAACTCATCATGGACGAGCTCGCGCCGCTGGCCTCCGCGCAGTACGGCGCCTTCTACCTCGCCGAGGACTCCGAGCGCGGTCCCGAACTGCGGCTGGTGGGCTCGTACGGTTATCCCGACGACACCGACCGGCCCGAGCGCATCCCCGTCGGGCGCTCGCTGGTGGGGCAGGCCGCGCGCAACCGCCGTCCCATCAGCGTGGAGGAGCTGCCACCGGGCTACGTGACCATTTCCTCCGGTCTCGGTCAGGCCGTGCCCAGCGCCCTGGTGGTGCTGCCCATCGTGGTCGAGGACCAGGTCCTCGGTGTCATCGAGCTGGGCTCCGTCAGCGCCTTCACCCAGATCCACCAGGACTTCCTCGCCCAGCTGATGCCGACCATCGGCGTCAACCTCAACACCATCGTGGCCAACGCGCGCACCGACGAACTGCTGGGGGAGTCCCAGCGGCTCACCGCCCAACTCCAGGCGCGGTCGGAGGAGTTGCAGGTGCAGCAGGACGAACTCCAGCGCTCCAACGCCGAACTGGAGGAGAAGGCCTCCCTGCTCGCCTCGCAGAACAGCGACATCGAGGCCAAGAACCTGGAGATCGAGCAGGCGCGGCAGGAGCTGGAGACGCGCGCACAGCAGCTGGCCCTGGCGTCGAAGTACAAGTCGGAGTTCCTGGCGAACATGAGCCACGAACTGCGCACCCCGCTCAACAGCCTGCTGATCCTGGCCCAGTTGCTGGCCCAGAACCCCTCCCGCAACCTCACGCCCAAGCAGGTCGAGTACGCGGGCATCATCCACTCGGCGGGTTCGGACCTGCTGCAACTGATCAACGACATCCTCGACCTGTCCAAGGTCGAGGCGGGCAAGATGGACGTCACTCCCGAGCGTGTCCCGCTGCGCAAGCTGCTGGAGTACGTCGAGGCGACGTTCCGGCCGATGACGACGCAGAAGAGTCTGGACTTCACGGTGGCCACCGCCCCGGGCACGCCCGCCGACCTGCTCACCGACGATTCCCGGCTGCGCCAGATCCTGCGCAACCTCCTGTCGAACGCGGTGAAGTTCACCGAACGGGGCGGCGTGGCACTGCGTATCGAACCCGCCGGGGACCGGGAGGTGCCCCCGGGCGTTCTCCGCGGCGGTCCGGTCGTCGCCTTCAGGGTGAAGGACACCGGTATCGGCATCCCCCAGCAGCAGCTGGAGACGATCTTCGGAGCCTTCCAGCAGGCGGACGGCACGACCAGCCGTAAGTACGGCGGCACCGGTCTCGGTCTGTCGATCACCCGGGAGATCGCTCATCTGCTGGGCGGCGCCGTCACGGTGGACAGCACGCCCGGCCAGGGCAGCACCTTCACCCTCTACCTCCCCGTGGCACGCGCCGACTTCGAGGAAGTGCTCGACGGGGGAGGCCTGCCGATCGAGCACGCCCAAACGACCGGCGGGGAACTCCTGCCGACCTCCAAGCCGGACACCGCTTCCCCCGCTCCATCCGAGCAGCGCCGACGCCGCCTGCTCGTCGTCGAGGACCGCCCGCGCGGACTGCTGACGCTCGTCGCCGAACGCGCGGTCGCGGACCTTGAGCCCGACCACGACCAGCTCGGGACGATCGACATCATCACGGCGATCGGGGCACAGGAGGCGGCGAGCACGCTGGCCGCCGAGCCCTGCCACTGCGTCGTCCTGGAACTCGGTATGCCCGACGACGAGGGCGCGCGTCTGCTGGCGGCCATGGAGGGTGACTCGGCGCTGGCCAGCGTGCCCGTACTGGTCCACACCGGTCATCGTGTGGACCTGGCGCACGAGCAGACGTTGCGCTCCCGTGCGGACGGGCGTCCGCTGGACTTCCTCTCCAGCCTGGACGAACTGCGCGAACGGATCACCCTGCACCTGTCCGCCGAGGAGCCGGGGGACGTGTTGTCACTGGTCCGTGTCGAGGAGTCCCAGCGCCCGGCCGCGCAGGTCGTCGACGGCGCCTTCCTCGGCCGTACGGTGCTCGTGGTCGACGACGACGCGCGCAATCTCTTCGCGCTGAGCGGGATGCTGGAGCTCCACGGCTTCCACGTCCTGCACGCCGACAACGGCCGCAAGGGCATCGAGATGCTGCTCGCCCATCCGGACATCTCGGTGGTCCTGATGGACGTGATGATGCCGGAGATGGACGGCTACAGCGCCACCGCGGAGATTCGCTCGATGCCGCAGTACGCCGATCTGCCCATCATCGCCGTCACCGCGAAGGCCATGCCCGGCGACCAGGAGAAGAGCCTCGCGTCGGGCGCGAACGACTACGTCACCAAGCCGGTCGACACCAACGACCTCATCGGCCGCGTCCGACGCTGGCTGTCCGTATGACGGGGAGAAACGCCACCGTGCGTACCAGCCGACCGCGTGGTGTCCCTGGACGCCCGAGCCGAGGAACAGGTCAACCGTGAGCAATCCCCATCCACCGGCCGAGCCGCAGGACGCCGGGGCCTCGACGGGTGAGTCGCCCGCCGGGAATCCGACGGCGGACATCGGCCTGTTGTCCGACAACCCGTCGGACCTGACGACCGTCGCACACGGCGACGGTCGGGCCGTTGCCGGCACGAAAGAAGGAGACAGGGAAGGCCAGCCCTCTCCCGTCGGCAGACTCGCGGCGACCGTGGAGCGCCTGCGCCGCGAGGTGCAGATGGCGCAGGCGGAAGCGGACGGACGTGCCCTGATCGAGCTGGCGAAGGGCATCCTCGTCGAGCGCCTCGGGTGCGGGCCGTCCCAGGCGGCACGGCAACTCGCCGAGCTGACCGAGCAAGCGGGCGTGACACCTCTTGAATTCGCCGTAGAGGTCATCAATCAGGCCGCACGCGACCGGCTCTCCGACGTGACGACCGCCTTCCTCGCGACCACGCAGGATCACAGCGACACCGCCGACCCACCGGGAACCGGCTCCTTCGCCGTACGGCTGCGGACCGCCGAGAGCGGCGCGCTGGCCGCCCACGACGCCCAGGCCGTGGCCGACTCCCTGCTGGAACACGCTCTGACGCCGCTCGGCGCGGAAGCCGTGGCCATATGGGCGCTGGGCACCGACGGCTCCCTCACCCTGGCGGGCAGCGCCGGATTCGCGGAGACGGAGGCAGCACGCTGGCGGTATGTGCCGCCGGGTGTGGTGACGGTGGCCCGGCGAGGGCTCGGCGAGCGAACGGGCCAGTGGATCGGCTCTCTGTCGGAGACCGGCCTGCCCTCCATCGGCGGGTACCACCACCCCGACGGCGGCCGGGTCGCCGTACCCGCGGGCACGGGCGGCCGGATCCACGGAGTGCTGGAGATCGTCTGGCCCACGCCGCTGGAAGCCCAGCCCCCGCAGATCGTCCGCCAGGTCGAGGCCCTGGCCGAGCTGTGCGCGCACACGCTGGAGACCTACGCCCCGCACCACCGCGACGGCGACGCGCGGCCCGGGATCCTGCCGGACGTCGCCGAACTGATGGATCTGGCCGACGGCCTCCATGACCCGGCGCTGGTGCTCGTTCCGCATCTGGACGCCACCGGGCAGCTGGTCGACTTCCGCATCCACCACGTCAACACCTGCTTCCTCGACCCGGCCGGCCGACCGCGAGGCGCCGTCAACGGAGCCCTGCTCCTGGAGACGTATCCGATGGCCGCAGGCGACAGCGAGCTGTTCGATCAGATCGAACGAGTCTTTGCCACGGGTGAGCCGTTCCGTGCCCGCCGCATGCGACTCACCGCCCTGGTGGACGACGTCCCGCTGGCCTCGGTCGCCGACATGAGCGTCAGCCGGCACGGTGGCAGCGTCCTTCTGGTCTGGCGCATGGAGGACGAGACCGCACGGCTGGCGAGCCTGCTGCAGCACGCCCAGCGCCTCGGCCGCATCGGCGGTTTCGAGGAGAACCTTCTCACCGGCGAGATCACCTGGAACGGTCAGCTCTTCAGCCTCTACGGCAAGCCCTCCGTCAGCGGCCCGGTCCCGCTGGAGGATCTGCCCGCCCACGCCCACCCCGATGACGCCGTCGCCATCGGCAGGTTCCTGCGCACCCTGCTGCACCACCGTCGCCCCGCGTCCGCGGCCTTCCGGCTGCAGCGGCCCGACGGTGTGACCCGGCACATCCGCGTGGTGGCCGAGCCGGTCCTCGACTCCGACGGCCGGTTGTCCGTCGTCCGGGGTGCCTACCAGGACATCTCCTCCCACCACTGGACGGAGGTCGCACTCGCCGCCACCCGCGACCAACTCGCCCACTCGGAGCAGCAGGCGAGCGAACGCAACCGCCTCACCCTCCAGCTCCAGCACGCGATCATGCCCCCGGCGCAGGCCCCGTTGGAGGCCCCCGGACTGCGCGTGGCCGTTCGATACCGGCCCGCGGAGACCCAGCACCTGGTCGGCGGCGACTGGTACGACGCGGTGGTGCTGCCGTCCGGGCTGGTGCTGCTGTGTGTGGGAGACGTCGCCGGACACGGGATCGAGGCGGCCACCAGCATGGTCGTCCTGCGCAACGCGCTGCGCGGTCTCGCCGTGACAGGCGCCGGACCGGGCCAGCTCCTGTCCTGGCTCAACATGGTGGCCCACCATCTGAACGGCGCCGTCACCGCCACGGCCGTCTGCGGCCTGTACGACCCCGACCGCCGCACCCTGCGCTGGGCCAGGGCCGGCCATCTGCCGCCCGTCCTGGTGCGCGGCAACGAAGCGACGCCGCTGCCCTTGATCTCGGGCCTGCTGCTCGGTGCCCTGCCCGACGCGAAGTACGAGGAGCTCGAGGTCCAACTGGCTGTCGACGACACCCTGCTGATGTACACGGACGGCCTGATCGAACGCCGTGACCGGTCCGTGGAGGAGTCGCTGGCCCAGCTGTTGCTGGCCGCGCGCACGGTACCGCCCACGCTCGACCAGCAGTTGGACCGTCTGCTCACCTACAGCAAGTCCGACACGGACGACGACACCTGCATCGTGGGCGTCCGGGTGGCCTAGTCGCGACCGTGCGCCGGCACGTCGATCAGCGGCGGAGAGACCCAAGAGGGGTGGGGGCGCACCGGACTCCGGTGCGCCCCCACCCCTCGTCGGGCGTCTATGGACGCGTTCTACCAGCGGTACCAGCGGCCTCGCTTGCCGCCTGCTCCGGTGGAGCGGGCTAGGAATCCGACCAGCCAGATCACCAGGACGATCACGGCGATCCACCACAGGGCCTTGAGGGCGAACCCGGCGCCGAAGAGGATCAGGGCGAGCAGCAGAACCAGTATCAGGGGAACCATAGTTATCAACCTCCGTCCCGCCGTGTGCCCCGACCTGATCTGCGTACACGTCGGAGATTTATCTGTTTCTTATCCGCTGCTCGGGGCATCCGACCGGCCCCCTTCGGTCGGCCCTGTACGGCAAGGAACCGGGCGTAGGGACGTCTGCGAGCGCGGCTGGTGGGCACACGATGGGTACGAGTCTGGTTCGGACGGCAGGAAGGGGAAGACGGTGCCGATCAAGGCGATGGGCTGGGCGCACTCGTTTCCCGCGTCAGGAGGCGTGCGCGCCGGCCGGCGGTGGACGCGAAGGCAGTTGGAGTCCCTTTCGTGGACAGCTGCCGAGCCCGAGACGGTGGACGCTGTCGTACTGGCAGTGTCCGAGCTGCTCACCAACGCACATGTCCACGCGCACAGCGACGCGCATCTGATCCTGACCTGGGACGGCGACTGCCTCCATGTGAGCGTCCACGACGACGACCCGACACTGCCGCGCCAACGAAACCCGCAGGCGGGCGAGACATCCGGTCGCGGAGTGGGGATCGTGCGGATGCTCGCTGATGAGTTGCAGATGACGTGCCAGCGGCACGGCAAGACGGTGTCCGCGTGCTTCCGCCCGGTCGGCACCGACCGGCCGAGCGGCGGCTGAGAGCTGCTTCACCGGTGCCTGGCTCTGAGTGGTGACACACGTCAGTGAAGTCCGCTCAAATGGCCCGCCTCGACTACTGACCATGTACATGAGTACGTGTACTCATGTGGAGCGAGGGGTGTCGGCCGGAGACTACGCGCATGACTTCGATCTCTGCCTCCATCAGGGCGTTCGCCCATGCCGGGCGCATCCTCGCGGGTGGCGCTCTCGCTGCCCTGGCGCTTACCGGCTGCGGAAACGACGAGCTGAGTGGCAGTGGGCCACAAGACGAGAGGGGTATGGGCGCCGACTCCACGGTGAGTGCCACACCGTCGGCTGCCGAGAAGACGGCGTTCGCAGCGATGCTCGACGAGGTTGCCCAGCCCTGTTCTTCGCCCGACGCGCCAGTGTCCGCGCCCGGACCGACTGACAAGAAGCCGACCGGTTCAGCTGGGAAACAGAGCCTCGCGTCCGGCGAGCCTCTCCCGTCTGAACCGATTGAGCCCGGCGCCCCCACGGAGCCCGAGGCGGAGTTGAACGACCGCGATGGGTGCGCGAGTGTCCAGCACGAACAGCGCATCCTTCAGGCATTGCAGTCGGTCTCGGAGCCCACCCCCGCCAAGGTCCGCAAGGCCTTGAACGGCCTCGGCTACATCGACGAACGCATCCACGGACTCCAGCAGGACGGCAAGGCCACGCGCTTCCATCTCGACCTGCGCGAGAAGGGGGGCCGACTCTGTGAGGCGGGTCTGGCGGCGGGTGTGGAATCGGATGTCACCGTGTGTACAACCTCCCACTTGACGTGAGGCCCGCGTCGTCACCGACAACGATCCGTCGAGCGGGAGTTGACCGCGAGGTTCAACGCGCTGTTCACGAAGGCACTGCACACGACGCGGTGATCTTCCACAACGGCCTGGATGCCGACTTCGGTCGCTGCGCCGCGACGGTCCCGGCGCGCAGGGCCACGGCCGGGCGGCGTGACCACTCCCGCCAGGAGAGCCACGATGAACGACCGTGCACCCATCCCGGCGGGCCCGCGTCTGTATGGCGCCAGCAGCTCCTTCGGGCGTGGCCGGGGGTCAGGTGGTGGGAGCCGGTGAGAGGACGTGGTCGGCGGTCTTGTCGGTGCTCAGGCAGAGGGAGCAGACGGTGGCGTCGTGGGTCAGGCAGGCGGTCATGTCGGGACGCTCGAACTCCTGGCGGCAGACGTGGCAGTCGTATGTCAGCGCGCTGGGATTGCCGTCTCCGTCCAGAAGCGGCTCGTTGATGCCGTCGTCGGTGCGGCGCAGGTAGTACTTCCCCTTGGTGATGATGGCCATGAGCGGGGTGAGGACGAAGGCGATGACGGCCGCGGCCACGGGGGAGTACGGCTGGAAGGTGTCGCCGAGGGCATGGAAGTACATGGCGATGGACAGCCCGGACGCGGCGACGAAGGCCACGACACCAACCGGGTTGACGGCGTAGAGCATGCCCCGGCGGAACTCGGGCTGGAGCGGGGACAGCTTCAGCAGGTACTTGTTGATACCGATGTCGGTGGCGACGGTGACGACCCAGGCGATCGCGCAGTTCGAGTAGAAGCCGAGGATGTCGTTGACGGCTTCACCGCCAGCTTCGCGGGTGCGGTGAACGGGAGGGCTACTCCGTGTGCTGCGGTGAACCTGTTCCTGTGGGTGAAGGGGACTGTCGCTGTCGCGGGCCTGCCCTCCGCCACCCGCTCCCCATGTGCCCCGTGCACGTGTGCCGGCGGTCCTCCAGGGCGAACCCGCCCATCGCCGCTGGAGCCCTTCCCGTTTCTCGGGCACAGGCGCCGAGCCGGACGAGGCCGAACCCTGACCGGCGGGCACCTCCTGGAGTTTGCTCTGGCGGTCAGCAAAGATGCCCTGGAGAATATGGGCCAGGAGGCTGGATCTTGGCACCCGTACACCGCTCGCAACTGCCCTCCGCCGAACGTGCCCGCAGCGTCGACCCCGCGCACCGCCCGGCCGTCGCTCGCCGGGTGCGCGCATCAAGCTCCCGGCCCGGGGCACTTGGGGGCTGTGGGCGCGTATCGAGCGCCCACGGCATCGGGAGGACATCGTGACGTCGTCCAACACCCAGGGGCGCGGCAAGGCCGCGAAGTCCGCGGCCCGTTCCACGGAGCGCGAGACGCTGACCGCTGCCGGACGGGCGGGCTTTGTCGCGCGTGGCATCGTGTACGTACTCATCGGGCTGCTGTCCATCCGGATCGCCGTCGGGAGCGGTGGCGGCCAGGCGGACCGGCAGGGTGCGCTGCACGAGATCGCGACGCAGCCCTTCGGGAAGGCGATGCTGTGGGCCCTGGTGGTCGGCTTCGCGTCGATGGCCCTCTGGCGTGCATCTCGTGCCGTACTCACCAGGGGACCCCGCCGGAAGATGGGTTCGCGGCTCCTCGACGGGGGCCGGGCGGTCTTCTACGCCTCCGTCTGCTGGGCCACGGCGGTGTACGCCGCCGGCGGCGGCCAGGGCTCCAGCAGCAACGAGCAGTCGAAGGACTGGACGGCGTCGGCGCTCGAACTGTCGTACGGCCAGGTGTTGGTGGGGGCCGCGGGCTGTCTCCTGATCGGCGTTGGCGCGGTACTCGCCGTACGGGCGGCTCTGCGCCGCTTCCTGCGGCAGCTGGACACCGCGGCCATGAGCCGTCGGACGAAGCAGGTTGTCACCGCTCTGGGCGTGGGCGGAGGCGTGGCGCGTGGCGTGGTGTTCGCCGCGGCCGGGGTCTTCATCCTGGTGGCAGCCGTCCGCTTCAACCCGGACGAGGCCAAGGGCGTGGACGCGACGCTCCGGAGCTTCGCGCAGACACCGGCGGGCCCGTGGCTCCTGGTCGCCGTCGCGATCGGGCTGATCCTCTTCGGCGTCTTCTCCTTCGCTTCGGCCCGCTGGCGCCGACTGTGATCGTGGGGCTGTGATCGTGGGGACTACGGCTTCGGCTGCGGAAACGAACTCTCCGTTACCGTGGTGTCACTGGCTTGATGTGCTGGTTTGACGCTGAGGCCGCTCGCCCCGTTGTTCGGAGTGGCGAAGCCGGCCGGTAACCGCATCATCGGCGCCACCTCGGACCGTCGCTCGCGCTTCAGCCCTTTCAGCGACCTCACGTCGTGGCCTCCCCTGCGGGCCAGGCACGGTCAACTGCTGGGCACTGGCCTGCTCATCCGCACCGCAGTGAACGCGGCCAGACCGAACGGAAGATCCTTCGCGACTGCCGCCTGAAAGGCGACGGCGTTCACGCTGTCACGCTGTTCAGCCGATACGGAACTCGTTGCCCTCGATGTCCTGCATCGGGATGCGGGAATCATTGCCGTCGTACAACGTACGCACGTGTACCGCGCCGAGGGGGATCAGGCGTGCGCATTCCGCCTCAAGTACGGCGAGGCGCTCTTTACCCACGAGTCCGGTGCCGACCCGCACGTCAAGATGCAGCCTATTCTTGGCTCCGGCCGTAGTCCCGTCGCGCGCTGGATCGCGTCCGGCATACGGCGTGACAGCAGCTTGGTCTTCGTGGCGCGCACTGTGCTGGTCCCGTCAGTGATGCACCTGCTGGGACCGGCGAGTTGGTGGGCTGCCCGCGTGGCTGGAGCGGATCCTGGGGGACATGTGCTTGGAGGGGCAGATGCTCCCACGAATCCGTACTCGTCGTCCTCGTAGTCTCACTGCCCGCGAGAGCCGCTCGGACCGAGCGGATGGGTGGGTCCTCGCTGCACGAGTGTGGCGAGGACCGCGGGCCCGACCGGTGGTGGAGCCGTTTCTCGGCTTGAGTCGCCGTTACGACAGGACAGCACGCCGGTTCGGTATTCACCACCTTTGTCGCGGCAGGACCGGCCGCAGGCTGCTGCACCCGTGCATCCTCGGCATCTGAGGACTGGGCTGGCCGGCTGAGGCGCTGACGCGCTGCCGGGTGCACGGCCACGCGCTCCTGCCCGAGACTCTCCGGGCTGACCCGAGTTCGACCGAGCGGTGCTCATGCCCACCATCGTGGCGGCACATCAATTCCCTGATTCCTTACCTGTCGTCGGCATGTGGAGCTGCCGCGGGTAGTTCCACAGTGATGCGGACCCCACCGGCAGAGCGTGGAGTGAGGGTGAGTGTTCCGTCATGTGCCTGGGTAATGGTTTTGACGATTGCCAGGCCGAGGCCGACACCTGCGTGGTCGGCGTGTATGCGTGCGGTGCCGCGCTGGAATGGTTCGGTGAGTGTCGAGGCCCGTTCTGGAGTGAGCTTCTCGCCGGTGTTCTCGACAGTGAGCACCACAGTCTTGGGGCGGACGCTGCTGTTGACCCACACGGTGCCCTGTTCAGGCAGGTTGTGGACGATCGCGTTGTGCACGAGATTCGTGGTCAGCTGGAGCAGGAGCGCTTGCGATCCGATCGTGGGGGTGATGTCGCCGGAGGTTTCGATGGTGACGCCCTGCCTTTCCGCGAGGGGGAGGAGGGTTTCGGTGGCCTCCTCTACGAACAGCGAGAGGTCGACAGGTTCTCGGGGGAAGGACTTCTGGTTGGCGTGGCTCAGAAGGAGCAGTGCTTCAGTGAGGTTGATCGCTCGGCTGTTGACGGTGTGGAGGCGATCGATGACCTCGTCGGCGTCGTACTCCGGATCGGTGCGGGCCAGGTCGAGAAGCGCCTTCGAGATCGCCAGCGGGGTGCGCAACTCGTGAGAGGCGTTGGCTGCGAATCGCTGCTGCTCGGCTACGTGCGCTTCGAGCCGTGCGAGCATCGCGTCGAAGGCGTCGGCGAGTTCGCGGAACTCGTCCTTGCGGCCTGGTAGTTGGATTCGGTGGGAGAGCGATCCGTTCGTGGCGAGGCGTGCGGCACCCGTGATGCGGGTCAGCGGGGCGAGCATTCGGCCCGCGAGGACCCACCCTCCCACGAGGCCAAGCACCAGCAGGAATGCCAGCACTGCGGCTGCCCTCGGGGCGAAAACCCGCAGTAGGTTGGACCGGATGGGAAAAACACCACCGGTGAGGGTGCCGGCGGAGCCGGGAACGATGAGCGCCTGGTCGGGGACGTAACGCAAGAGGAATACCCACACCGCCGCGAGCAGCAGGATGCCGGCCAGCATGAGAAATCCGGCGTAGCTGAGGGTGAGTTTGAGGCGAACGCTCAAGCCAGCTGCCCTATCCACGTTCGCCTCCCTCGTATCCGGCCTCCGGATGCGTGTCGATGCGATAGCCGACGCCTGGCACGGTGGCGATGATCCAGGGTTCGCCGAGCCGCTTGCGCAGTGCCGAGACGGTGATGCGCACGGCGTTGGTGAACGGGTCGGCGTTCTCGTCCCACGCGCGTTCCAGGAGTTCCTCGGCGCTCACGACACCGCCTTCGTCGGCGACGAGGACTTCGAGCACGGCGAACTGCTTCCTGGTCAGTGCCACGTAGCGACCGTCCCGGTAGATCTCTCTGCGGAACGGGTCCAGCCGAAGACCTGCGATCTCCCGTACGGGCGGCCTGCTGTGGGCACGTCTGCGGTCGAGCGCTCTGAGCCTGAGCGCGAGTTCCCGGAGCTCGAAGGGTTTCGTGAGGTAGTCGTCGGCGCCGAGTTCGAACCCGGATGCCTTGTCGTCGAGACGATCGGCCGCGGTGAGCATGAGGATCGGCATGCCGCTGCCCGAGGCGACGATGCGTTCGGTGATCTCGTCACCGGACGGTCCAGGAACGTCTCGGTCGAGGACGGCGATGTCGTAGGTGTTGATGCTCAGCAGTTCCAGAGCGGTGTCGCCGTCACCTGCGATGTCGGCCGCGATCGCCTCCAGGCGCAGGCCATCGCGGATGGCTTCTGCCAGATAGGGTTCGTCCTCGACGATCAACACACGCATGCTGTCGATGCTACGAGCCGACGCATATCGTCGGCGTATCGAAATCCACATACGCGCTGGCAACACCGAACTGCCTTGACTGGCAGCATGACTGTCTTCCGTGACTGCCTTCGACGACGAGATTCCGGCCGTCACCACTTTCGATCGGGAGCTACTCAGCGCCCTCTGCAGGCATGCAACGAATGCCGCGGAGGACGGGGCCGAGTTCTACGTCGACAGTGGCCGGCATTCCCTGGAGTGCGAGAAACAGCTTGTTCGTGATGCGTTCTCCATGTACGGGCTGGGCCCGATCTGCAGAAACGAACTCTGGCACTACGAACTCCGCACCCATGCGATCGATCGGGGGTGTCCACGTATGTATGCCGAGCCCACCCAGGACCCGAGGCCGCGGCAGTGACCGTCAGCGAGAGCGAGGGCAGACGATGACGCAGGTGGAGACGGCGGAGACGGGGCAGGCCGTCGGCGACCCCAGGGAGACCGGCCCAGGTACCCGGCGTGCCCGTATCCGCCGGGCGATCCTCATGGGCTTCCGCCCAGGGCCCTGGAAGCGCGGGCTCGTGCTCGCGGCAATGGCTCTGCTGCTGGGTTTGTTCATGTTGCTGCACGCGAAGATCCCGAACCGGATCGGGAACCTCGGCAGCCTGGTGGAGACAGTCCTGCCGTGGTTCGGTCTGTTCATCCCGGTGCTGCTGGCCGGGGCGCTGTGGCGCCGCTCCGTCTCAGCGATGGTTGCGCTGACGCTGCCGGTCCTGGTGTGGTTGAACCTTTTCGGCGGGCTGCTCAAGGACAAGTCCCACCCGGGCAGCGACCTCACCGTGGCCAGCCACAATGTCAGCGCCAACAACCCCGACCCGGCCGGCACCGCCCGTGAACTGGCCGCCGCAGACGTGGACGTGCTGGCCCTGGAGGAGATCACCCCCCAGGCGAAGCCGCTGTACGAGAAGGAACTGGCGAAGGCATACCCGTACCACACGGTGCAGGGCACGGTCGGGTTGTGGAGCAAGCTGCCGCTCGCGGACACCAAGCCGGTCGACATCCAGATGGATGTCGGACCGCTGGCGGACACCAAGCCTGTCGCCGTCAAGATGGCCTACACCAGGGCGCTGCGCACCACGGTGGCCACGGACCAGGGGCCGCTGGCGGTGTATGTGGCCCACCTGGGGTCGGCACGGGTGAATCCCCGGGCAGGCTTTTGGACAGACTCGCGGGACAGAGGCGCGCAGGCGCTCGGCAAGGCCATCGCCGCCGAGCAGAACGAGCGGGTGGTGCTGCTCGGCGACCTGAACGGCACCATGGACGACCGCGCGTTCGCCGACATCACCTCGCAGTTGCGATCGACCCAGGATGCCGCCGGCGACGGCTTCGGCTTCACTTGGCCGGCAGAGTTTCCGGTGGTGCGGATCGACCAGATCCTGGTCCGCGGCGTGAAGCCGGAGAGTTCGTGGTCGCTGCCGACCACGGGCAGTGACCACCTGCCGGTGGCGGCCGGAATCAGCTGGTGAATCCCGATCAGCCGAATCGCAGCCGGACGGCCCACCGCGATCGGGTTGATGGAAGGCGCATCCTGTATCCGAACGCTGACCTGCTCGACGCCGAGCCGGACGTCGGCCGGCCTCCCCACCGACACCGACACCGACATCAGCGTGAGTGATGCACCCCAGCCGCAAGAGATGGCACTCACGCGGCCTGCATCTTGAGGTCGGGATCGCGACACGGAGACAGAGCCCCGGTCGGCGAGCGACCCACCGGGTACGAGATCAGGCTGCCGGATTCGGCGTCCTCAACAGGGTGCATCTCCCTGACACGGATCCCTGGATCCCTGGATCCCAGGATCCTCGGACTAACGGAATTCTGTATCCTGACGCCTGAGTTCGCTGATCCAGCGGGTGTCAGCCGTCGACAGCCTGGGCAATGTCCTGCGGGTCCAGACCGGTGAGCTGCGCGATGCGCTGCGCGGGAATCCCGGAGGTGAGCGCCCGGTGAACCAGGGACTGCCAGTCCTGGGTGGTGTCCCGGAAGCTGAGCAGTTCGGACTCCATGTCCGTCACGGAGCGGGGCGCACAGGCCTGCTCCACCCGCACCGTCTCCTCCTCGCTCAGGGGGACTGGCAGGCGCTCCGCATCGTCGGGGATGAGCACCTCGGCCCCGGACGGGACGATCCTGACGCATTCGGAAGAGGCGGGGACCCCGTGCGCGTGCAGCCATCCCAGTACTGCAGGAGTCTCGGCACACTCCAACTCGCCGACGGAGGCCAGGGCCGCGCCCAGACGCGGATGGCGCTCGGGGAGAACGAACAACAAGGCATCGTCGGCCATGGTTGTGGCACCACTCTCTCGGAGAAACTTGAACACCAACGTGATGCCAATACCCTCGGAAGGCCCTCTGACCCAGAGGGAATCGCCAACTCACCCAGGTGGATGGCCGGAACCGTCAAAGTGCCCCACCCTGCGAGGAAGCGCTGGTTGGGTGCGCTAAGCTTGATCTTGAGCTGGTCGCCGCAACTCCGGTTGGCTGGTTGCGCGTTGGTGGTCCAAGGAAAGACGCCCCGCTTCCTGTGGGGAAATGCAGGTGCAAGGCCTGCCCGGCGCTCGCTCATGGGGCCCGTCCGTTGTGCGGACGGGCCCCATGCGTTGCGCGGCGTGAAAAAACTGGCTGGCTGCGATTTCACCGTTGGCGGCACGCCGGCTCTCGGTAGCCCGGACCTACGAGTAGTCCCGGCGGACCAGGTCACCGGAGACGGGGCAGCCGCGAAGTCGGCGCAAATCGCGCGGTCGCCGCAACTCCGGTTGTTTGGGTGTGTGTTGGTGGTCCAGGGAGAGGCGTCACGCCCCTCTGGAGTGAAATGCGGGAGGCGTTCGGCCCCGTCGGCCCGGTGACTGCTCATGACGTACGTCATTCTCCCGACGTGCGTGGCCAGTGGCGTGCGCGGGGTGGCGGGTGTCAGTCGGCCAGTAGGTTGAGTTTCCGGATCTGCTTGTCGAAGACCGCGGCGGGAGCGAGGCGGCGCAACATTCGTGCGCGCCCGGCCATGGGACCGGCGGTGTAGCGCGGCTTCGGCTTCGGGTCGGTCGCTGCCGCGACGATCACCTTGGCAACAATGGCGGGGTCGTCGCCGTTCTTGATCGCTGCCTCCATCATGCGGTCGAAGGTGCGCCGCTGATCCGAGTAGGCCTGCAGAGCCGTGTCGGGCCGCGGGCTGCTGGCCTCGAATCCGGTCCGGGTGTAGGCGGGTTCGACGAGAAGCACCCGGACACCGTGTCCGCGGACCTCGTGGTCCAGGGACTCGGAGTACCCCTCGATCGCATGCTTGGAGGCGCCGTAGGCGGCCATGTAGGGCGAGGGGAGGAAGCCGACCACGGAGGAGAGATTGATGATGCGTCCGCGCCCCCGGGCGCGCATGTGTGGCAGAACTTCCTTCACCATGCGCATGACGCCGAACACGTTGATGTCGAAGACGGCCTGAGCCTGCGCGAGAGAGTTTTCCTCGGCCGCGCCCATCAAGCCGATACCCGCATTGTTGACCAGGACGTCAATCCGCCCGAACCGGTCGACCACCTGCTGGACCGCGGCGGTCACCGACGCATCGCTGGCCACGTCGAGGTCGATGAACGTCATGCCGTCGAGCGGGGTGACACGCGAGACGTCGCGGCTCGTGCCGACCACGTCGAAACCCGCAGCGATCAGGGCGAGTGCGGCTTCCTTCCCGATGCCGGACGACGCACCTGTCACAAGTGCCACCGGCCGAGTTGTCGTCATCATAGGCTCCCGAACCCTTGAGGTAAACCGATCGGTTTTCAGTAACGGTAAACCGATCGGTTTCCGTGCGCAAGTCCACGTGGGGGAACTCTCCTGGGCCCTTTGTCGGCTCCCTCGGCTCCGTGGCAGTAAGGCGCGCCTGGTCCGGGGGCGCGGGTGAGGCCTGGCGAACTGCGCATGACGATCCCCGGACGCGGACGCCTGAGGCCCGACGGCGGCCGATCTCGTCGTCCGTCAGGTGACGGTCCCGGGATGTGCCCTCGGGCGGGTGGCGTGCACGGAACCGCGTGTCGTGGGGGGGGCGACGGCGGGTGCCTTGAGGGGGGCCGTCCGTGATCACGCTGGGGTAGCCTCGTGCGGCTTCCAGTTCCCGTGGGGTTCCCTGAAAGATCTTGCGGGATATGTGGGGCACGACTGCGGGTCACAACAGGCGTTCACGTCCTCCATAGGACGGTGGACGGACCCACGGTCGTCGTGCCACTCAGGTGCCGAAGTGCGGCGCGGAAGTGGTCTCGCTCGGTGGGGTACAGGCCGGGCGTGGGTTCATCGGGCAGCAGCCCGGGGTTGCTCGCCAAGGCCTTGGCGATTCCGATTGCAGACAACTCCTGGCGGCGCGGTGAGCCGCTGGGTCCATGTGCCGCCGGACCGTTCATCTGGATCAAAGGCTGTCGGGGCTGAGACGCGCAGGAGACGTTTGTTCGGGCGTAATCGGTGCAGACGATGAGCTGACACAACCTTTATCCAGGAAGCGGAGGAAACCATGGGCATCATCGCGTGGATCGTCATCGGCCTGCTCGCCGGCGTCATCGCCAAGGCCCTGATGCCGGGCAAGGACCCCGGCGGCATCATCATCACCATGCTCATCGGTATCGCCGGTGGTCTGCTCGGCGGCTGGCTCGGCAAGGTGATATTCGGCGTCGACTCCATCGACGGGTTCTTCGACGTCTCGACCTGGATCGCCGCGATCGTCGGCTCCTTCATCCTGCTCGCTCTCTACCGCGTCGTCACCGGTAACCGGCATTCGAGCCGTCACGCATGACCCGCTGAGGGCAATACATGTGCGACTTGCTGGGCGGCTCCCCCTGTTTCACGGGACGGGAGCCGTCGGCCTGTCGGGGAGTAACAGGCCTCACGGGTCTGGCGATGTCGTGTTGTCTCACGAGGCGTCCGTAAAAACCGTCAGCCTTTTCCAGCCTGAATTTGCGGGTCACGGGGTCGGCGTGGGGCGGGGGCGGCGTGCTCGGCCTGGTCAGGTCCTTGGTCGACATCATGTGATGGTCCGCCAGCGGCGGAATGCGCTGACACCTGGACGTGCTGCTCTTTCGGAGTTTCCTACCAGTATGTGGCCGGTCCCGTGATGACCCAGCCGGCGTCGGTGGGCCTGACCCAGAAGCCCAATGCCACCTTGATTATCTGCGTGCGGTAGGTGATCTCAACGTTGACATGACTGCCGGTGTGGCCCCAGAAGAAGCCCGCGAGATCGAGTTCGCCGAGCCAGGACAGGTCCTGCTCCCACTCGTCGGCAGCAGGGCTGCCACTCGCCTCGTCCTCATCGGCACTCGCTTCGACGGAACCGGTCCACAGCGACTTGAGCACATGCCGGACCGGGCAGTGATCGATGAGCTGTTCGGCCTCAGGGGTCCTCCCAGCTCGGAGCAGGCTGAAGTAGCCGCGTAGGACCGCTTCGACGTCGGTCTCGGCAGGGCGCTCCGTCCAGATCTTCACCGCGAGATCATACGAGTTCGGTGACGCCATGGAGCGGTTTACCTTGGACATCGCGGGCGGCGGGGGCTGGCGTGGGACGGGGCTGCGGTGCCGCGAGCACCCACCCCCGTCCCATGCCAGCCCCCGCGTTTTGGCACCACTTGGAGGGTGGCTGCCCCACCGGGCTGTATCTCGGCTGACCCTCTATCTATCCCTTGTCTCATGAACTCAGCCGATGGAGACAGCACTGACACTCGGCGGCAGCGGGTTTGCGCTGCTCTTCGAAGTCGGCATCGAACGCACACACGGCGAATACCGAACCATCCTGAGTTCGACGAACTGGTCTCGCCTCCGAGAATCGGGAGAAGCCGCCGCCTGGGTTACATCTTGCAAGCGAGTAGGCCCCGCTGATCTGCCGGGCAGGATCGTCGCCGTGCCCAATGAACCCTGGCTCGATGAAGAAAGCCCGTGCAGTTCACCGAGCAGCGAGGTTGTGCTGTTCCGTGACGACATTTCCTGTGGCTGCGTAACTGGCATGAACACGCGACACCGGCTATCGCCGAGCTTGGGCAGCGCTTGGCGATCCCAGGGGCAGAAGGATGCCGTTCCGTCGTCGCAGCTCTTCCCTGGCAGGCTTGACGGCATGGCAGGCGAAATTCGAGCACGGAGGTAGCCGCTGGTCAGCGGGTGATGGTCAATGGCGCAGGCGGTGGCGTTGGTGGATTCGTCAGGCAGCTCGCGGAATATGCCGGAGCCGAAGTGATCGCCAAGGCCGGTGCGCGAAGCGTTGGCGTGGCCCGGAGGTAGGGCGCGGACCAAGTGATCGACTACATCGCAGGGCCGGGGGGCGTGCGTCGCTCGGCGGCCTGGTGGACATGCTGCTCAATCTGGTCCCGCTGAACTCGCCGGACGCCGCAGTTCTGGCGCCTCTGGTGGGCCGGGCGGGCGTGTTGTCTCGATCGCGCCCCGGTCGAGTCACCTGTCGATGCAGGGGCGACTGCGACGCACATGGTTGCCCGAAACGATGGAGCGCAACTGGCGGCGCTGGTGGAACTCGTCGAGGCGGGTGCGGTCACCATCGACTCGGCGAGTCACATCTAGGTGACCGGCCTCGCAGACGTCCACCGCCTCAGGGAAGCCGGCCGGACCCGAGGCAAGGTCGTCATCATTCCTTGAGACTGGGCGGACGCACGTTCACGTCAACTCCCGCGCACCCCACTGGTGTTACCCGATCAGCGGCCAGGCTGAAAGCCCTCACTGCGTTGTGCGCACGACACGAAGGGTGGACCCGGTCCGCAAGGACATGGCCCTCGGGCCTGTCGCGGGAGGACCGGGTGCTGCCGATCGCCTCACAGCGTGATCAGACATTCCGCCAGGACAGCCCAGGCTGCCTGTCGGCGGCATTCTGCACCCCACTCCCTGCGGGTGGGTGCGGTCAGCGACGGCCACGGAATTTGCTCAGCAGGCTCTTGGCCTGGCTCCGGCGACGAGGGTCGGCTGCGGCCCGCCGTGCCTGCTCGGCCGTACGACGCCCTTGAGGGCTCTTGGCGAACTGCTTGATACGTTCGATCATGCGCGGCATTTGTGGCTCCATCCCTCGGTACGGCGAATACCTTCCTTGGCTCGACTACCCCTTTTGGGGCCACTCAGCCCTCCCAGCCGCTGGTCGGTGCAGGTGTTCACTGAGGTCCCGCGACGGTCAGCTCACCGTTACGGGACCAGGGACCAGGGACCAGCGGCAGGGGCCAGGGCCCGTCGGATCGAGGGCCGGTCGGCCGCACAGCGCCCGGCAGCGCCCGGCAGGGAAGCGGCGCCGGTGACTGAGCGAGCAAGTACGCGTCCGGAGATCGATGATGACGAGGGGCAGCGCCTGCTGCGGATGATCCGCTGGGCCCCGGTTCGGTGATTGCCGGGTTGTGCCGATCTGCCGTGGGCACGATCCCCCGTGCGGCGGCTTGCCCAGGCCGGGCGTTTCGGCCGAGACGGAGGAGCGGTGCGCAGTTTCGAGACGGGGCAGACGGTCGTACGGCGGGATGTACACCGTAGTGGGCGGGTGTGGAGCGAGCAGGCACTGCGTGTCGTCGCCGACACAGGTGAGGCGCTGGTGACCGCGTGTGCGCCGGGAGCGGAGGCGCGCTGGCCCGCCTTGTACGTAAAGGCCCGTGCCGACGGTGACCGTTCGGTGCGTACGGAGGCGTTCGAAGCCATGGCGGCGGGGGAGTGGGACCTTGCGGACAGTCGGTGGGAGGAGACCGAGCTGCTGTTGTGGAAGTCGCCCGACCTGTGGTTCAGCGTCAATGCCTTCTTCGTCCCCTCCGGCGGCGGGCGCCGGTTGCGGAACTGGTACGTGAACTTCGAGCACCCGACGGTCCGGACCGCCAAGGGGTTCGACACCTTCGACCTGGCTGTGGACCTGGTCGTCGACCCCGATCTGAGCCGGTGGCGCTGGAAGGACGAAGACGAGTACGCCCATGGGCGTCGGCTCGGCATCGTCTCCGAGGCGGAGCACCGGGCCGTGGACGCTGCGCGCACCCAGGTCCTCGCCATGATCGAGGAACGCTCCGGTCCCTTCGGGGACGCCGACGCATGGGCCGGCTGGCGGTGGGACCCCGCCTGGCCCGCGCCGCGCCTGCCGTAACCGGCCGGCCCGGATCTCGGGCGCTGTCACCTCCGCCGGCTCGTTGCCTGAGCGGTCGAGTCGTCGCGGGGCTCCGGGCGGCCAAGTCACTCAAGCCAGTCGCGCCCGCGGGCTCTGCCCAGGTTTCAGCCCGTGTCGTTGCCCGAAAGAGTGAAGGTCCCGGTGGAACGGCGTGTCGCGGATGGCGGAACCGGCACGCTTCGACTTCCGGAGGCGGGTGCAGAGATCAGGGGGCTGACGTGGTACGGCGACAGGAACGAACCTCGTTACACCACCGGACGCGTTACCTGTTCGACAGGACCCTGGCCCGCAGCACCGGAACACTGCTCGGCTGGCTCGCCCTGTGCTGCCTCTCGATCGTCGTACCCGTCAGCGCCCTGCTGGTGTGGACAGACCCCGATGCCCCGCACTCCCTGTCCGGCCGGCTCACCCAGGTATGGCGCACCAGCGCGGAAACGCTGCGCCTCGGTGCCGCGACGGGTGCACCCCTGCGAATGCTGCTGTCCGTACTGCTCGGCCTGATTGCCCTCTTGTGCGTATCGACGGTCGTCGGAGTGGTCACCACCAGCCTGGGAGACCGACTCACGGAACTGAGACGAGGCCGCTCCCGGATCCTGGAGCACGACCACACCGTGGTACTCGGCTGGTCCGACCAGATCTTCCCCCTGGTCGCTGAACTGATCGCCGCACGCCCCGCCGGTGTCCGACATGTGATCACCATCCTCGCGGACCGGGACCCGGCCGCCATGGAGACAGCCCTCACCACAACCCTGGGAGTCACCGCCGGCGTTCGCCTGGAATGCCGCACCGGCCCACCGACCGATCCCGACGCCCTGGCCCTGGTCACACCGGGCACGGCACGAACGGTGACAGTGCTGCCCGCCGAGGACACCGACGGCGACCTGACGGTCGTACGGACCCTGCTGGCACTGCGCACCCTGCTCCACGCCGATAACGGCCCGCGCGTGCTGGCCGCCGTACGCGACGGACGCTACCTGCCGGCTGCGCGGCTCGCCGCCGGACCGCGCGGCACCGTCCTGGAGACCGACCGGACCACCGCGCGACTGCTCCTCCAGTCCGCCGGGCAACCCGGGATGTCGTCGGTGCTGCGCGACCTCCTGGACTTCTCCGGAGCCGAATTCCACGTGAGTGACATCCCGCAGGCAGCGGGGCTCTTCTTCGAAGATGTGGCACTGCGCCTCGAGACCTCCTGCGTCGTGGGACTCCTGCGGGCCGACAGCCCTCCGATCCTCACTCCGGCGCCGCGGACCGTGCTGAAACCGGGGGACCGGCTGGTGACCGTCGCCCACGACGACCGCCGCGTCCCGCTCACCGACTGCCGAGCACAGGTCGACACCACTGCCATGGCGCCACCCTGCCCACGGCCCGGCCCTCCCGCACGGCTGCTGCTCCTGGGATGGAACCGCCGCGCCCCGCTGATCGTGGACATCCTGCGCCGGACCGCCCGGCCGGGCTCCGTCCTCGACGTGGTCGCCGCCGCGGACACCGGCTTCCCCCAGGACTGGCCCCCGGGCCGCGAAGAACCCTCGTTGTTGCGCGTCGAGCACCGCGCCGGTGACCCGGCCGCCCCCGAGACTCTCACTGGCCTCGACCTCTGCGCCTACGACAGTGTCATCGCCCTCGGAGCGGACGCGGAGACATGTCCCGAGCGGGCCGACGACCGAACGCTGCTGAGCATGCTGACCCTGCGCTCCTGGGAAGAGAGAACACACCGGGTACTGCCCGTGGTGGCCGAGATGCGTGACCATCGCAGCCGGAGGATCACCCCGCTCGGCCGCGCGTCCGACGTCGTCCTTCGGGGAGAACTCACCGCCCTGCTGATGGCACAGATCGTGCACAACCCCGAACTGGCCGCCGTGTTCGAGGAGATCTTCGCCGCGCGCGGCGGAGCACTCGCCCTGCGCCCGGCCGACCACTACGTGCTGCCCGGCCGCGAAGCCTCCTTCGCCACCGTGGTCGCGGCAGCACTGCGACACGACGAGTGCGCGATCGGCTACCGCCCCCACGACCCGCACGCGCTTCGCCCCCACGACAACGTCCGCCTGTGCCCTGGCAAGTCCCAACGGCGCGTCTGGAGCGCCGAGGACGAGGTCCTGGTGCTGACAGCGGGGCGGGGCAAGCCCGACTCTCCCGACCTCGGCCGGTTTGCCCTGCCCGGTATGCGAACGGAACACGGGGAAGGAGACTCACCGCCGAGCGTGCCTGAGGCCGACGTCTTTCCGTGAGCAACGTCGGTGCCAGGCCCGCCTGTCGACGTAGGGGGAGACTGCGGATGATCAGCAGAGGGAGTGTGGCTCCAGGGCATGAGGCCGGGTCCGGTTGAGCCGGTCTGTAGGGGTTGTCCAGGGGGCCGGGCGCGTCGCTTGTTCAGCGGCAGCCTGCGGCGTTGAGGGCCGTTGACGTACCGGGAGTCAGCTGCGTGTGGAGCAGTCCAGGCCGGTGCTGTGGGTCCGTACTGCCAGGGGGCGGGGAGGAACCCGGCTGCGGTGCCCGGGTTTCAGGTTTGCTGTGAGCACCTGGGCAGGAGCCCGACGAACTGCGGGGTCCGGAAGGGCAGGACGGCGCAGATGCCGAAGACCAACTGCGCTGCGGCGAAGCCGTTGGCGTTGGCGTCGGAGAACTGTTGCACGCTGACGAGTAGGACCGCGCCCGCCAGATCAATGCGGCGGGCGTCGGAATCCTTGCCGCCGGGGCGGGCAGAACCCGGCTGGCCGAGCGCGACGGCTTTGAGGTCGAAGGGCACGTTGATCGGGGAGATCGCGCGCCACTAGCCGGGCATTCCGCACATGGGGATTGATCAACTCTTGGTGATCGTCGAGTGGGGTGTTATTTGATCATCGTGGCAGGGTGGGGTCGACACCGAGTAGGTCCAGCAGCCGGGCTTGGAGTGGTGGTGGTTGAGGAATCCCTGGTGGCTGCCCGTTGACGGCGGGGATGAGGCGGAGTCGGGCCAGCGCCTCGAAGACCAGCCGTCCGGTGGGTTTGGCGGGTCTGCCCGCGTAGAGGCCGTCGAGTTTGATGTGCGGGGCGATCACCAGGCGGACTTGCCGTTCGATCAGGCAGAAGATCAGCAGCGCGAGGCAGATCACGGTGATGAGGGCGGCGATGCGCCGGTTGTTCTTCAGGAACATCGGCGCGACAGCCAGGGGGCCTTGGTGGCCCGGTCGATGATCCCCGCCAGATTCAGACGGCGACAGTAATCGGCGATCACCGGCAACGCGCCCAGCTGCTTCTCGATACTCGCCGCGACATACCGAGCCCGGTGTCGTCCATGCTGATCCACAACCGAACACCCTGGGAGAGCCCCCGATAAAGCAGGGGCTTGAATTAACTGATCGGGCTTGTATATTCATCGCCGGTGGCGAGACGCTTCGATGTGTGAGATATCGAACTAGCTGTCCATCTCATCCGATGACTGTCGCGCTGACCTGGGCAGGGTCATTTTGGTGAATGTGGTCGTTGGATGGCCTGCGACGCCGAGGTGAGGACGATGACCGCTTGCTGCGCGGAGAGCCGGATGCGACGGGATGGCGATCAACCAGGAGGACACGACCCGTGAAGGTGGAAGAACTGTTGTGGCGCCTGGTCGACAAGTACGCGCCAGCTCCGCCGGCGTACTCCATGCTGGTAAGGCCCACGTGGTTCGACCACGCTGGTGATCTCGTCGTGGTGGACGGTCCGATCACCTGGGAGACCCCATGGCTCACTGAAGGAGGGTTCAGTCATCAACTCCCGGCGGGTACTCACCCGGTGTACGCGGGAACCTGCGCCTTTCCCCCGCAAGACGAGGACCCCGAGGCGTTCTGGCGCACCGTCACCATGGTCGTGATCCCACTGACCGAGCCCTATCGGATCGAGAGGGCAAACTGGGACGTCGCGGGCTACCACGACGTCCACCTGATCGAGGACTTCGCCGTCTTGTGGGGCGAAGAGGCCATGCGTCGCTCGCTCCCGCACGTGGACGACGCGTCCTCGTTCGTCCGTGACGCACGGGACGGCATCCTGGCCAAAGGGCCACGCCACCGCAAGGACAACTGGACGAACGTCGTGGTGGACCGGGAGACCGGTGCCAACGCCCTCGTCTTCCCCGTGCACGACTCGGAGTACGTCACCGGCTACGAGATCGTCGACGACGAGGGCGAACTGCTCTGCCTTGTCTTGGCGGCGTGCGGATAGAGCGGACGCGGGGCGATGAACCCGACACCGGCCTCGATCATCGCCGACACGTTGCCGTAGGACACAAGTTTGGAGTCGCCGATCAGCAGGAAGTCCCGTGGCGCGGTCATCTTCGTCAACTCGGTCATCGCCGCGACCACTTGGGCGACCTCTCCGGCGCCGCCGTCGTAGGCGCGCTGGAAGACCGGTATCCCGCCGTCCCCGGCGACCGCGAGCCCGGCCTGGATTCGGTTGAGGTCCACCCGGCGGTCCTTGGGGTGGCCGAACTTCGGTGCGGCGTACTCGTCGTCGGTCTGGTCGTAGGCCCGGTACAGCGAGATCGAGGTCATGTCCCAGTGAAGGCGGGAGGTGTCGATCCCGAACGCGGTGATCGCTTGCGCGCCCACGGTTCCGATGATGTGGTCGAGTTCGGGGGCGATCGCGTCCAGTGCCCGTCCGAGTCGGTCGTCGTTGAGCAGGGCCGGGTCGATGCCGAAGACCTCCTCGACCGCCGACTCGCGGGCCCAGTCGGCCACTCGGACCAGCGGTGTGGGTGAGGTCAACCGGTTCGCGATCAGTGTTTCGATCACCTGTCCGTGGGTGAAGTCCGCGAGATCACGTATCGGGCAGGCCAGGTCGATGATCCCGGCCAGGTTCAGACGGCGGCAGTAGTCGGCCACCACCGGCAACGCGCCCAGTGTCTTCTCGATACTCGCCGCGACGTATCGGGCTTGCTGCCGTTCACGTTGATCCACGACTGAACACCCTGGCAGAGGCCCTGATCGGGTGGACACCGGCCTATCCGATCAAGTCACCCGTGCCCATGTGCGGAAGACGGGACTAGCTGTCGAACAGGTCCAGAGGAGATTGGGGAGGGGGATGCTGAGATTGGGGGAGGGACGGGGCGGTGGCGAGACTCAGGGTCGATGGGTGCATGAAGACCTCATCGGTCTTCGCATCGGTGGTACACACGTAACTGCACGACGTGCGGGTTCTCTTCACTCCGCCATGCGGCCGGTCCCTCCACATCCACGCGCTTCACCACCTTGCCTCCGGAGAGCCGTAGGCCGTGCAGCAGGCCACCTTTCCGCTGGGGTGCTCCCTGCTGTACGACTCGGCCGACGCCCACGGGACCCGCGGGGACCATCAAGGGAGAGCTCAAGAGATACGCAAGGGCGGCGGCCCGTCACCCGGTTCGGGGCGATGGATCCCACGTGGCCGATACCCGAGGTGGTTCGAGCGTCCCACCAGATCTGCCAGCAGCCAGATGATGGCCAGCCACATCTCCGTCCCCTGCAAGCCCGGTTCCGGGCCCGGCCCCGCCGTACCCGGTCCGAACCCGAAGCCTTTGCCGTCCTGCCAGGTCGCCAGGGCGGCGGTGAGTCGGCGTTCGGCCCAGGCCCGGATCTCGGCCCCCCGGTAGGTGTCGTCGTCTCCGCCCCTGCCGCCCAACTGCCTTGTGCACATTCTCTTCGGTTCGTCACCGCGTCGTGCACTGTCGCGTCGCCCCAAGAGGGGTGCAGTGTGCGACGGTTCGCGTTGCCGTGTCGTGCACGTCGTAGTTGTCGTTGAAGGCTCGTGACTCATCAGGTGATCTCCAGAGGGCTGCGGCCCTTCCCGGTACACATGCCGTCGGGGCAGCGGTACTGGACCGTGTTGGACGACGATCAGTTGCTGCCTGTACCGGAAGCGGACGAGTTCTTGCGGCATGTGCGCTTCGGCCGCGATCAGGTGGAGTCGACTACGCGTACATACGCCGGGGCAGTCGTGCTCTACCTGACGTGGTGCCGCTGCACCGGCCGGGATTGGACGACGGCGGCCGGCCGACTGGGCAGCTTCATGTTCTGGCTGCGGCACTCGACCGGTGACGGCAGTCCGGTGGCGGCCGGGCCGGGCAGTGAACCCGTTCGCGGGCCTCGCCGGATCAACACCGTGCTGGCCGGCGTCCGCGAGTTCCTCACCCACGGCACGACGCTCGGCACGGTGCCGACGTTCGTGCTTTCCCAGCTCTACGAGGTCGCTGACGACCGGGACTTGCCGATGCAGGCCCGCGGCGAGGGAAGCCACCTTCGCTACTACGCCAAGGCTCGGCACCGGGCAGCCGAACCGCAAGAACCGGTCGGCCGCGCAAGCGACGAGGAAGTCCTTGCCCTGCTGCGGGCCTGCCGCTCGGCCCGGGACGGTTCATCGTCCTCCTGCTCGCCAGGGCCGGGCTGCGCCGCAGCGAGGCCGTGGGCATGCGGCGCGAGGACATCCATTTCATCCTGGATGCCAGCGTGTTGGGCTGCCGGATTCCCGGCTCTCACCTGCACGTGGTGCGACGGGACAACGACAACGGCGCCTGGGCGAAGTCAAAGCGTTCGCGCGCCGTCCCGGTGGACTTTCTGCTGGTTCAGGCTTACGACCAGTACGTCGTCGAACGAGACACCTGCCGCGAAGCCCGCGACAGCGACTTCGTGCTGGTGAACCTGTTCCGGCCCCCACTGGGGGCGCCCATGCCGCCGGGCGCCCTGAACGACCTCTTCGATCGGCTCTCCCGTCGGGCCGGCCTGGCCGACGGCGTTCATCCCCACGCTTTGCGGCACGGATTCGCCAGTAACGCGGCCGACGCCGGCGCCGTCCTGGACGAGATCGCCGACCTCCTCGGGCACGCCAGCGCGGCCAGCTCGCAGGTCTACCTGCATGCCCTCGACCAACTGGCCTCCGCTGGCGAGGAAATCAGCGTTTCCTCGGTGGCCCGCGCCGCCGGCGTCCACCGCAGCCTGATTCACCGCCACGGAGACCTGCACGCGGCCGTCATCGCCCGCGCGGGCCAGCCCCCGCCCGGCACGACCGCCGGAACGCAGGTCAGCCGCAAGTCGCTGTTGGCCGACGTTGCGAATCTCACGGCCCGCAACGGGAGACTGGCCGCGCACATCACCCGGCTCGAACGGCGCCTGTCCGAGGCCCTGGGCCAGGCGGCTTGGGAAGCCTCTGGCCTTGGCGCCCCGGCCGACGTCGATACGCTCACACGCCGCGCCACCGAGCTGGAACAGCAGATTCTCGACCTCCGCGGCGAACTCGCGGAACGGGACGAGGACCTCGAAGCCGCCCGCGCCACGAACCGTGAGCTGATGGCCCAGCTCAACCGCTGACGGCGTGGTCGCCAGCACCCACGGTTCCCCGAGGGCGGTGTCCCAGACGATCAGCCTCTGATTGGCTCTGCTCGCGACAAGGGGCAGCAATTCGACGTGGGTTGGGGAGGCGTACTCAGCCACGGAGCATCGCAATGTTCACGAGAACTGGCAGCACCAGACCTTCCTCCCGCGTGGCCGTCGGCGAAGCTTGGCGGGCTCCTTGAGCTTGCTCTTCGCACGGAGACGCGTTCATGATCGCCGCATGACTAGGCACTCGGTGACCTTGGACGAGATCGTTTTGGAGGACTGGCCAGCCGTTCACTCGTGGGCGTGCCTCCCGGAGGTGTGCCGCTATCAGTCCTGGGGGCCGAACACAGAGGTTCAGACGCAGGACTTCGTGGACTCCGCGGTCAAGGTCTGGTCGGGCACCCCTCAGCGCCGGTTCCCGTTTGTCGCTCGTGTCGGTCGGGATGTGGCGGGCATGGGTGAACTGCATGTCCGTAGCCATAAGCAGCGCCAGGGCGAGATCTCATACATCGTGCATCCCCGAGTGTGGGGGCAGGGCATCGGCACGGAGATCGGTCGCCAACTGCTCGCGTACGGGTTCGACGAGCTGGGGCTTCATCGGATCTATGCCACCTGTGATCCGAGGAATCTCGGCTCCTCCCGGGTGCTGTCCAAGATCGGTATGACGTATGAGGGGCGCATGCGCCACACGGCGCTGCTCCGCGACGGCTGGCGAGACTCCATGATCTTCAGCAGCCTCGAAGGGGAATGGCGCTCCACTGCGTAACCCCGCCGACGGGGTGTTGTCGTCAACCCGTGAACAAAGCCACTCTGATGGACTCATGCCATGACGACGCTGCTGTCCCGCATCTTTCGAGCACTTGAAAAGTTCCATGCCTCCCACCCCTGGGACCACAACGCCCACTACCACCGGCGGATCCTGCGCCAGCTCCCGAGACGCTTCAACAGCGCCCTGGACGTCGGATCCGGCAGCGGTGACCTCGCCAGACTGCTGGCCTCACGAGCCGGAGCGGTGCACGGCATCGACGTCGACCCCACCATCGTCGCTCGCGCGCGGGAACTCACAGCCCCCGCAGCCCCGGTGACCTTCACCGTCGGAGACGCACTGAACGACATACCCCCTGGCCCCTACGACGTCATCACATGTGTCGCCACCATCCATCACCTGCCGTTCAGCGACGCCCTCACCCGCTTCCGACAGCACCTGACGCCCGGCGGAACCCTGGTCGTCATCGGTCTCTACCGCCCGCACTCTCGGAGCGACTACCTGATCGACGCCATCGCCATTCCGTCGAATGTCGCCATGGCATGGATCAAGAACAAGGGCCGCAAGCCACCGCGACCGACCTCGATGACTGCCCCGACCCGACCGGCGACCATGACCTTCGCTGACATCGTGCGCGACGCTCGCCACGCACTACCCGGCGCACGGCTGCGTCGGCGACTGTTCTGGCGCTACACGCTGGTCTGGCACCAGCGCTGAACAGTCGGCGCGCCACGGTCTGACCATGGAACCAGTTGAAGCCCCTGTGGTGTCGGACTCGTGAGCATCTGTATCGGTCACCAGCCGCTGCCTGCATCCACGACACCTGTCGCGCACACGGCACCGAACGAGTCATGCCACTGAGCTGGGAAAACGTGGCGCCCGTCGGGTCCACTCGACTTCAAGCCCGAGAGAAAGGCAAGCCACAACGGGTGCGCGACGTCCAGTACGTTGCAGGCGTTCTCGTGGCCCGCGCCGAAGTAGCGGGCGTCCCGGCTGTGGTCCAGTACCGCGTCCACGACTCGCTCCGGATGTGGGACGGGCATCCCGAACTGTGCGAAGGAACCCCGTGTGAGCCGGTAGTAGCCGTTCACCACCTGGAGGCGGCCGGCGGTGGTCGAGGGGCTGCCCCACATGCCGGTCCAGGGGTCGGCCCGGGTGAGGAGCCAGCCGAAGAGGGCTTCGAGTGTGCCGGGAGTGGGATGGGAGGTGGTGGGGTGCCGTAGGTTCCAATGGGCGGCTGTGGCCCAGGAGTCGATCCAGGCACCCGCGCCCCAGGCGCTGTCCCGCCAGGGCAACTCCTCCAGACGTACGATGAGTTGACTGGTCGTCATATCGCTGACGCCGCAGATCGGTTGAGGGAAGGAAGCGCCCAGGAGTTCCAGCGCGTAGCCCACCGACAGGACGTGGTACAGGGCTGGGCCCTCGCCGATGAAGCCGTCGGCGTCCATGGTGGGTGCCTGCTCGCCGAGTTCGGGCACCAGGCCGGTTGCCCGGTCCTGGAGGGACGCCAGGCGCTCGATGTGTTCGGTCCTGTCCAGTTGCTCGGGGGCGGACGACAGCAGCAGGTCGGAGATCTCGACGGCGTCGCAGTGTGCCCGCACGGTGGGTGAGGCGCCCGGGCGGTCGGTGTAGTGGTCGCCAGTCCAGCAGCGGGCCAGGATGTCGGCGGCCTGGGTACGGGCGGTCTCCGCGAACCGGGCCAGGGCATCGCCGTCACCGTCATCGCCGGCCGGGATGCTTGGCCGCTGGCGGCCCCCTGTCGCGCGCCGGTCCCGAAGCCGCCGCGCCGGGTTGCCCGCAACCACCGTCCACGCCGGTAGGTCCTTCGTCACCACCGCCCCGGCGCCGACAACGCAGTGGTCGCCGATCGTGACGCCATCCACGACAACCACATGGGAGCCGATCCAGACGTCGTCGCCGACGGTGATGCCCCGGCTGGTCTGGGGTTGCTGGAAGACAGGCCGGTCGGGGGCCGTCGAGTGGTTGAAGCCCAGGAGGGACGTGTGGGCGCCGATGCGCACGCCGGTGCCCAGGGAGACGGTGCCGCGGGCCACGGTGAACGGGTTCAGCGTGCAGTCCGTGCCCGTGGTCAGGGTGCCGGTGACGTAGGCGTGGGCGGCGATGTACGAGTCGTCGCCCAGTCGGAGGAGGTCGGGGAAGACCGCCGCCGACTCGGCCACGTAGCAACGCTCGCCCACCTCGCTGTCCCCGCCCAAAGACTGTTGGCGCTCCCGCTGCACGGCTCGCCGGTCCTCCGTGGCCTCCTTCTCGAACAGCCAGGGGCAGTGGTCGAAGCGGTCGGACGAGAGTGCGGACGGCTGCTGTCGGTGATCCATGACGGCACGCTAGACAGACGCGTGCCGTACGAGGAAGAGGGCCCGGTGGGAATGCAGCGGCGGTCGTCGCACCCTTCGCCGTGTCGACGGCCCCGACGGACCTCGGCCGGGAGCGAGACGACTGCGTCGGTAATCGGGTCGTTGCCGTTCTGGGCTCGCTGATACATATGTGCGATGGCAGGCAGCGACTCCGGTGGGTTTCAAGCAGGGCAGTCGGGACTCGTCGTGAGGGTCCCCGAGGCAGAACCTGCTGTTCGAGCGTGGCGTGACCGGCTGGACCCCTCAGCCCGTGCGGGTGTTCCGGCCCATGCCACCGTCCTCTTCCCGTTTCTCGACAAGAGCCGCATCGACAGCGGTGCTTGCGCTGCCATGGCAGAAGTGATCGGGCGTCACCGGCCCTTCGAGGCCCGGTTCGAGCACCGCGGGCGATTCCCGGGGATCTTGTATCTCGTCCCCGAACCGGACATCCCGTTCCGTCGGCTCACCGAGGCGATCGCGGACCGGTGGCCGCAGACCCCGCCGTTCGGCGGGCAGTTCGACGATGTCGTCCCGCATCTGACCATCACCCAGGGCCAAGACGATGCCGTGCTGGAGGAGGCCGAGGCCAACCTTCGCAGCCGTCTTCCCGTCACTGCCCGCGTGTCGTCGGTCGATTTGGTGGTCCACGACGGAACAAGGTGGCAGCAGCGAGCGTCGTTCGCGCTCCGGTGATCCCTCTGTTGGTCATCAGTCAGCCGCCCGGCTGGGCCTTGGTGTGCGCGAGGCGGTAGGAGTCGTTGGCGGCTTCGATGATGTTGCCGCCGAACGCGATGAGGATGCCGTGACCGGCTGGATCAGAGAGACGTGGGCGCGGGTGGAAGACGGTGAGGGAGTAGGACGCTTGGCCGCGCTTCGCGGATGAGTCGAGACATCGGCGGAGGAGGCACCCGGTATGTCCTCTCGTGATTTGTGATTCGTGACTGGTGATTCGTGGTGCGGGTGCGGGGTGGTTCAGGGAGCGTCGGCGTCCCTGGAGGTGATGCGGAGCAGGACGGCGGACGGCGCGGTGGGCAGGGTCAGGCTCAGCTCGGCCGTGTCGGGTGTCCAGGCGGGACGGGCCCGGCCGGCCGAGGGGTAGAGCAGGTCACCGGTCTCGGGATCGTGGAGGCCGACGGTGAGCACGTGCCAGTCGCCGTCGCGGGTCACACGGTGTGCGCTGTACCGCAGCCGTCGGCCGAGGGACGTGTCGATGAGGCGCCCGGCCGACCAGGCGCGGCCGTGGCCCGCGGCCGTCACCTCCACCAGGGGCAGCGCGGGTCACGAGCGCCGCTCGGGAGACGTCCCACCAGGGAGGCCGATACGGGTGAGGCGGGCGGTGCCGTCTTCGCCGACGCCGATCACGACCTCCAGGGTCCGGTGGCCCCATCGGAGGATCTGCGGTGCGCTGGTCATGGATGCCTTTCCGGAGAGGGACGGAGGAAGCCGTGCTCAGGCGCTGCGAAGCACGGCGCAGCCGCCGACGGGCAGTTCGGACACCGTGCCGCCCGTGAGCAGGTCGTGGGCGGACTCGGGCAGGGACACGGGTTCGGTGCCGTGGTTGATCAGGAAACGCCAGCGGCGGCCGTCCGGGGCGCGTCGGGTGGTGGCCTCGACCCCCGGGGGAAGGCCCGGCATCTCCGGTCCCACCCTTGCCTCGGCGAGCAGTCGGGCGACCAGGGCGCCGTGGCCGGCGTCGTCGAGGCGGGTCGAGAGGTACCAGCCCTGCCCGGTGCCGAAGCGGTGCCGGGTCAGGGCCGGGCTCCCGGCGAGCATCCCGTGGGTGTAAGTGGCGAGCGTCTCCGCGCCCTCGGTGCGCAGGGACTCGCTCCAGGCGGTGCCCTGTGTTCCGTCCGACAGGGTGATTTGCTCGGTGCGCCGCAGTGGCCGGTACTCCTCGACGCGGATGCCCAGTGCCTCGCGCAGGGGAGCGGCCGGGTAGCCGCCCAGGCGGGCGTGGAGGCGGTCGTCGACGTAGCCGCAGGCGTGCTGGACGAGGAGCGTTCCGCCGTCGGAGACGTAACGGCGCAGGTTCTCGGCCGCCGCGTCGGAGAGGAGGAACAGGGCGGGTGCGACGACGAGCGGGTAGCGGCTCAACTCGTGTGCGGGGTGGGCGAAGTCGACCGTGACACCGGCGTCCCACAGCGTGTGGTGGGCGCGTGCGAGTGCCGCGTGGTAGTCGAGGTCCGTGGTGGGCAGGCCGTCCACACCGAGCGCCCACCAGGCGTCCGGGTCGTGCAGAACGGCCACCTGCGCGCCGAGTGTCGATCCCGCCAGTTCACCGAGGCGGGCGACGGCCACCCCGGCCTGTGTGACCTCGCGGAAGATCCGGCTGTCGGGTCCGGCGTGCGGGACCATCGCCGAGTGCCAGGTCTCGGCACCGGCTCTCGACTGCCGCCACTGGAAGAAGAGGGCGCCCTCCGAGCCGCGGGCGATGTGGCCGAGGGTGTGGCGCAGAATGTCACCGGGGTCCTTGGCGAGGACCCGGTCGCCGTCGTAGACGGTGCTGGTGCCTTGCTCCATCAGCAGCCAGGGACGGCCGCCGCCCAGCGACCGGGCGCGATCCGCGTGGAAGGCGACGTCGGCGGCGGCGCCGAGGCCGGGTGCGCTGGGGTACTGGTCGCAGCTGACCACGTCGAGTTCCCGGGCGAGGGCCCACAGATCGATGTTCTGATACCCGGGCAGCATCAGGTTGGTGGTCACCGGCCGGTCGCTGTGTGCGCGGATCGCGTCACGCTGCTCGCGGTAGGCGGCGATGACGACGTCGGACCAGAATCGGCGGAAGTCCAGGGCCTGGCCGGGGTTGTGGTGCCAGTTCGTCGCACGCGGTGGCAGCACCTGTTCCCAGGAGGTGTAGTGCTGGCTCCAGAAGGCCGTTCCCCAGGCCTCGTTGAGGACGTCCAGCGAGCCGTGGCGGGCGCGCAGCCACACCCGGAAGGCGGCGGCCGTGTGGTCGCAGTAGCACAGGGTGGCGTACTCGTTGTGCACGTGCCACAGCGCGAGGGCGGGATGGTCGCCGTAGCGTGCGGCGAGCGCCCCGGCGATCCGGCTGGCCGCGTTCCGGTAGGCGGGCGCGGTGAGGCAGTACGTGTCCCGGCTGCCGTGGACGAGCCGGGTGCCGTCGGGCCGGACCGTCAGCGCGTCCGGGTGGGCCAGGGTGAACCAGGGCGGCGGGGAGGCGGTGGGGGTGGCCAGGTCGACGGCCACGCCGTTCGCGTGCAGGCGATCCAGGTGGGCGTCCAGCCAGGTGAAGTCGTAGCGGCCCTCCTCCGGTTCCAGCAGCGCCCAGGAGAAGACGCCGACGGTTGCCAGGTTGACCCTGGCCCGGCGCATCAGCTCGTCGTCCTCCTTCCACACCGGCTCGTCCCACTGCTCGGGGTTGTAGTCCCCGCCGAAGGCGAGTCCGCCCAGGCGGTCGGTCAGGCTGCGTGAGGTCATGACGGGTCCTCGTCGGGTACGGAGAGTCGAATCGAGCTCTGGCGGGTGGCAGGGCCGGTGACAGCAGTACTTGTTCATGCTCGGGTCGCACAGCGGGCAGGGCGGTGATCAGCCGGCCGGTCATCTGCTCGACCGCCACGCGGCCCGGTTCCTGTGCCGGTCCGGAGACGCCGGTGAGGGCGGGTGCGTACTGCCCGGCCAGTTACTCAGGACACGGGGCCACCGCCTCCCGCGGTCATGACTCATGGCGGCGGCCTCCCTGACGGGAGCTGTCGAAGCGCTTCACTCAAGGTGTAAGTTAACGGGCAACTTTCGTGAGAAACAAGGGCCTGCTCCGTGAGATACTTTCTTCATACTCGTCCATTGACAGCCTGTCAGGGTGAATGGCATCGTCGAAGCGCTTCGACTTTCACGCTGTAGAGTCGGCTCCACGTCAGGATCCACGTTCGGCTTTCGAGGGGTGCGGACCGTGGGTTGGGCAGCCCTTCAGCCGCTGACCGGCCTTCCGTATGCGACTCCCCGGATGGCTGGGGAACGAGGTGCCGTCGGACTGCTCCAACGGCTCATGCGCGACGAGCGGTCCGCGATGCCACCCCCGTCCGATCCGGCCGCCGCCGCGCCTGGTCGACACACCGTGCCCCCGCTGGCGAGCCGCCGCACGGCGCCGCCTGGTGCGGGATGTCCACACAACCTTCTTCGGCCGCTCGGCCCGGCACAGGTCTTGAGGGCCTCAGCCGGTCAGCGCACCCGTCCTGACATGAAGAGAGCCCGCTCACCGGCCGATCGGGCCTTCGCCCGGCACACACCGACAGCGTGCTCGAAGCAACACACTCGGAGCGACACATCCGGGTGCTTGTCGACGGACTCCGGAGCCCTACTGACCACGGGCCCGGAACGTGCCGGACCGCCGGACCACCCACTCCAGCCACGGCGGGCGTCGCGCCCGGCGCTGCCCGCCACGGAGGGTCTCCCGGGACCGGAGCCCGAAAAGGGCCAAGGTCCCGGGAGCGGAGGTCATCCGGCGGTCAGAGTGGTCCACTTCTGGTTGGAGCCGCCCTGGCAGTCCCACAGCACGAGCTGCGTGCCGTCGGCCGTGGAATAGCCCGGATCATCGAGACAGCGGCCGGAGGCGGGGTTGCGGTAGCCGCCGTTGTAAGGCTGCCAGACCTGGTTGGAGCCGCCGTGGCAGGTCCAGATCTGCACCTTGGTGCCGTTGGCCGTGCCCCCGCCGGCGGCGTCGAGGCACTTGCCCATGGAGCGCAGGGTGCCGTCGGTGTAGGCGGACCAGAACTGGTTGACACCGTCGCCGCAGCCCCAGATCTGGACAGCGGTCCCGTCGGCCGTGCCGGTGCCGTTGACATCCATGCACTTGCCGGCGATGCCGGACTGCACACGTGCCGGAGCGGGGGCGGGATTCCTCAGCCATCCGGCGCTGTCCGCGGCCTGGATGCCGCGATGGAAAGCGTCCGCCATCTTCCGGTATCCCGAGTCGTTGGGGTGCAGGGTGTCGGCCAGGTCGGCCGTGGTCAGGCTGCTCATGTCCACGTATGCGACGTGCTTGCCCGCGGCCCGGGCCTCGCTCACGATCTGGGGTACGGCCTGGTTGTACGCGGCACGGTGCTGCTCGACGCTGCCGCTGGTGGACACGACCATCGAGGCGACGAGGACGGTCGCGTCGGGGACTGCGGCGGTGATCTGGTTGACCAGTGAGGGTTTTCAGCGGTGCCGCTCCAGGGTGAGGACGGCCTTGGCGATTGACGTCATGCG
>NZ_BMMU01000046.1 GCF_014646095.1 Streptomyces lacrimifluminis
CCTCGCTCGTTGTGCTTCGTGGACCGTCACCTGATCGGTGGCCAGCTCGAAGAAGCTCACTGATCTGCGGGAAGTCATGAACGCGATCCTCTTCCTCAACCGGACCGGGGTCCCGTGGCGCTACCTTCCGCCCGACTTCCCGCCACACACCACCGTGTTCAGCTGCTTCAGCGCCTGGACCGCCGACGGCACCATCGAGAAACTCGGCGTCCACCTGCACCGAATGGTCCGTGAGCAGGAAGGACGCACTGCCGAGCCCACGGCTTGCGTCATCGACGCGCAGAGCGTCAAGACCGCTCCCGGCGTGCCCACCGACACCCAGGGCACCGACGCCGGCAAGAAGATCGTGGGCCGAAAACGCGGCATCGTCGTCGACACCCTCGGCTTATCTACTCCCTGGTCATGGTGACCGCGGCCAGCGTCTCCGACAGCGAGGCCGGCGAGCAGCTGCTCGGTCAGATCGCCGCCGGCCACCCCACGATCACCAAGGCGTGGGTCGCTACCGGCTACAAGACCCAGGCCATCGAACACGGTGCCACCCTCGGGATCGACGTTGACGCCGTCCCGCGAAACACACAGATCAAGGGCTTCTCAGTGGTACCGCGACGCTGGGTGGTGGAGTGAAGTTTGCAACCGGTCGGATCATGATGCACCGGCGCCTCGCTCGCGACTACGAGGCCAAACCCGCCCACTCCGAGAGCATGATCCGCCTCGCGATGATCTCGAACCTCGCGAGACGGGCAACCGGCGAAATGACCATAATCTGGCACAATCCATGAACTATCTCCCAGTCAAACGGGACGTCCTCTCGGGAAGGTCGAGGGGCATGGTGCATCTTCCAGTGGTCGAGTGTTTGGCGGTCTCCCCGGGTGGGAAGCGGGGGGTTGGAATCCGCTGTCATTATCCTGCCAGTGCAGCATGTTGCATCGGTCTTTCGTGGAGATTTCTGGCGCGCATCGGAAAGATTCAAGAGTTGATCAGCAGGGGCTTGTTTGAGAATTTGAACGCATTCTTTCTTTAGGGGGAATTCTTTTCATGCGAAAGAGTCCGTCTGGTGTCGGTGTCGTCGTGCTGACTCTCACCGGCGCGGGTGTATTGAGTGCGGCTGGCTCCATGGTGCCGACCCCGACGGTAACGGGCAGGGTCGTGGTGGTGGAGGTTGCCTCTGTGCAGGACCCCATCTGGGATTGATATTCGGCCATCAGTGTCTGAAAAGAGCCCGCTCCCTCGGAGTGGGCTCTTCTTGTGCTGTGCGGTCCACTTTCTGGTGCTCGTGACATATTCGTTGCGGATCCTTTTCGGGTTATACATAGTGTCCGGGTACAGGCTTGCGCTCACGGGGGAGTGGTGTAATGCTGAACTTGATCGGATTGCCGTCTCGCGTGTCCGAGATGTATCGATCCATGCTGAGAAATCCTGATTGCAATCTTGATGAACTTGCGACCTCGCTGGGATGGTCGCGGGAGTTGGTTCGCTCAACGCTGGACGAATGTGTCCGCCTTTCTCTCGTGAAACCCTCGTGGGGTGCGCCGGGAAATCTACGCGCGGTGAGTCCGGATGTCGCTCTCGAGGCGCTTCTGGCACGTCAGGAAAACGACCTCCTGGAGCGGCAGCAGCAACTGGCGGACGCGCGGACGGAAGTGGCCCGGTTCGTCGACGACTACAACGTGGCCCAGCAGGATCTGCGGGGCGCGGTGATCGAGCGGCTCAGCGGCCTCGAGGAGATACGGATCCGTATCGAGGAACTGACGCAGAAGTGCGAGTCGGAACTGTTCACCTTCGCGGCCGGTGGTCCGCAGAGCGAGCCGAGCCGCCAGGCCAGCCGACCACTCAGTGAGGATCTGGCCGTACGTGGTGTGGCCGTACGCAGCATCTACCTTGACAGCGTTCACAACGACCCGGCGACGGTGGAACATCTGCGCTGGCTGCGCTCGCAGGGCGACGACGTGCGGACCACGGCCTCGCTGCCGTGCCGGATGCTCGTGTTCGACCGCGCATACGGCGTGCTGCCCACCGATCCCGACGACTCCGCAGCCGGCGCCCTCGTGCTCCAAGGCCGTGGCGTGATCGTCGCGCTCTGCGAACTCTTCGAGCGTGTATGGGAGAACGCCATCGCGTTCGGCGGCAGATCACCGCACAGGGAGCGCACCGGCGGAGAGTTGTCGCCGCAGGAGAAGGCCATCCTGCGGCTGCTCGGTGAGGGACTCACGGACGAGGTCGTCGCCCGTAAGCTGGGCGTGTCGGTGCGCACGGCGCGTCGGATCACCGCCGATCTCATGAGTCGGCTCGGCGCCCGCAGCCGCTTCCAGGCGGGGTTGCGCGCCGCCCAGTTGGGCTGGGCTGCCCAAGCAGAAGCCGTATAGGCCGCGTATAGCCGCCCATTCCACTCTCGACCCATCACATGGACGGCGGAGTCGCTGGACTCCGGCACCGATCCCTCATTGGAGTCGAGATGACCAACGCGAGCGTGACGAACGGCCTTGATGCTGCCCGCAAGCAGGAGATCAAAGAGATCGTCTGCGACATTCTCGAGATCGACGAGGACGAGGTCACCGAGACCAGTCTGTTCAAGGAGGAGCACGATGCGGACTCCCTCCGCGCCATCGAGATCCTCGCCGCTCTGGAGCGAACTCAGAAGGTGACCATCGACCAGGCCGAACTCAGCCGCATGGTCAACCTGGAGGGCGTGTACGTGGTGGTGGCCGAAGCCGCTCAGCACTGATCGCCGTCCCGACCGCCAGATGGGTGAGCTTCGATGAACGCTTCGATCAGCACGGACGCACGAGGTCACAGTGGCCCCCAGGGCCCGCGCCCCGGGGCCGACGGACGTCGGGTGGTGATCACCGGACTCGGTGTGGTCACCAGCATCGGCATCGGTGTCGAGGCCTTCACCGCCGGACTCCGTGAGGGACGCAGCGGCGTCAAGCCGATCACCGCGTTCGACACGACCGGATTCGCCCACGCCAACGGCTGTGAGGTCACCGACTTCGAGCCCGGGCGCTGGATCACGCGGCAGCACCCCGAGGAGTTGGGCAGGGCGAGCCAGTTCTCCGTCGCCGCCGCGCGGATGGCGGTCGAGGACGCGGGCCTGACCGCGGCGGACGTACGTTCCCGCCGGTCCCTGGTGTCCGTGGGCACCACGGACGGCGAGTCCCGCGATCTGGACCAGCTCGTCGCCGTCGGCATGGAGACCGGTCCCGAGGAGTACGACCCGGGCGTCGCGCGGCGCGTCCCGGCCAGTCGGCTGTCTGTCGGTATCGTGCGTGAGCTCGGCCTGGAGGACGTGGAGGCCGTGACGATTCCGACGGCGTGCGCGGCGGGCAACTACGCGGTCGGCTACGGCTACGACGCCTTGCGCAGCGGTGACGTCGACATTGCTCTGTGCGGCGGCGCCGACGCCGCGTGCCGCAAGACGTTCACCGGTTTCTACCGGCTCGGCACGGTCGCCCCCGAGGTCTGCCGTCCTTTCGACAAGGACCGCGAAGGCATCCTCACCGGCGAGGGAGCGGGCATCCTCCTGATGGAGAGCCTCGACTCAGCCGTCGCCCGCGGGGCGCGGATCTACGCCGAAGTCCTGGGCTACGGGCTCGCCTGCGACGCGCTGCACCCGGTCGCCCCGGACCGCGACAGCATCGCGCGAACCATGGAGATCGCTCACCGCAACGCGGGTGTGACCCCGGATCGGATCGACTTCGTTTCCGCGCACGGCACCGGGACCAAGGCGAACGACATCACTGAGGCGGGCGCCATCCGCCAGGTCTTCGGCGCGGACGCCATGCCACGCACCGTTTCCATCAAATCGATGATCGGCCACAGCATGGGCGCGGCCAGCGCCGTCGCCGCCGCCGCCTGTGCGCTGGCGATCACCGAAGGGTTCATTCCGCCGACGATCAACCACCGGGAGACCGACCCCGAGTGCGCCCTCGACTGCGTGCCCAACAAGGCCGTCGAGGCGGAGCTGAACATCGTGCAGAACAACGCCCTGGCATTCGGGGGCAACAACGCTGTCCTGATCCTCGGTGCGTACCGGAGCGCGGCATGAGCTGGATCGTGACCGGGATGGGCGCCGTCGCGAGCATCGGCGCCGGTGTCCGGGAGATCTTCGACTCGCTGGCCGCCGGCCGCAGCGGACTGGGGCCGCTGCGCGGATACGACCGCGACAGGTTCCGCGCGCGGATGGCGTACGAGATCGACGACCGGCCGGCGCCCGGCGTGGACGTGCCGTTGCGGGCGACGCGCTGGCTGGAACAGGCCGTCGCAGCGGCGGTGGCGGACGCGGGGCTCGGCGACGACCTGTCGCGCGTACCGGTGCTGGTCGGCACCACCCTGCGCGAGTTGCGCTCGGTGGAACTGGCCTGGCGGGACGGGATCCCCTTCGACGCGTCCGATCTGCACTTCGGCACCATGCTGCGGCGCCGCTTCGGCGCCGTGGACACCCACACCGTGGCCAACGCGTGCTCGGCCTCGCTGTACACCATGGCCCTGGGCGCGGACCTGCTCGACCTGGGCGAGGCCGACACCGTAGTCGTCGCAGGCGTCGACACCATCACCGAGAGCACCTACGGGCTGCTGGACCGCTGCTACCCCGAAGCCCCCGACCGGGTACGGCCGTTCGACCGCGGCCGGCGAGGGATGCTCCAGGGCGAGGGTGCGGCGGCCGTGGTGCTGCGCCGGGAGGCCGACGGTCCCGGTCCCGGGACCCGGATCCACGCCAGGCTGCGGGGGGTCGCCGTCAACTGCGACGCGTACCACCCGTCGGCGCCCGACGCCAAGAGCATCGCCACCGTGGTCCAGGAGGCGCACCGGCGCTCCGGCGTGCGGCCCGCGGACATCGACCTCGTCATGCTGCACGGCACCGGCACGGCGCTGAACGACGAGGCCGAGTCCGCCGCACTGGGCTCGGTGTTCGCGGGGCTCGCCCCGTCGCCGTACATGACCGCCATCAAGTCGATGACCGGCCACACCGCGGGTGCCTCGGGGCTGCACAGCCTGGTCGCGGCCGTCGACGTCCTGCGCACGGGGATCGTTCCGCCGACCGTGTACCTCGACGACCCCGTGGCCGCTGTGGCGGGCTTCCGCCTGGTGCGGGGCACGGCCGAGAGGCCGCGGCAGCCGCTGCGTCTCGCACAGATCGATTCGTTCGGGTTCGGCGGGCTCAACGCCGTGGCAATCGTGGAGCGGGTCGAGGACCCAGGCGACACCGCGGGGCACCCGGAAGGAGTGGACCTGTGAGGAGCGTACGCACGGCGCACGCCGTGATCACCGGACTGGGCACCGCTGTTCGCGGTCTGCCGGGACCGGAGGGTCTGCTCGGGCCGCTGCCCGCGGATCACCGCCGGGCAGGGGACCCGGTCTCCCGGCTCACCGGACGCGGCCTGCGCTACAAGGACCGGGCCACCAAGCTCGCGATGGTGGCGGCCCGGGACGCGCTGAGCGCGGCCGGCCTGACCGACGAGGCCGGAGGCCTGACGGTCCCGGGCGAGAGCGTCGGCGTGAGCGCGAGCACCAACTACGGCAACGTCGACACGGTCTGCGAGACCGTACGGACCATCGCCGAGTCCACCTACCTGGCGACCAGTCCCATGATGCTGCCCGCCACCTCCAGCAACGTCGTCGCCTCCTGGATCGCCATCACCCACGGTCTGCGCGGCGCCAATCTGACCCTGTGCAACGGGCCGACCTCCGGGCTCGACGCCGTCAACTGGGCCCGGCTGCTGATCGCCTCGGGCCGGGTCGAGCGGATGCTCGTCGTCGGGGCCGAGCCCGACAACCCGGCCGTCCGCCATGTCGCGGACATGCCCGACCTGGCCCCGGACGGGACGAGCGGTGCCCCCGACCTGTTCGACGGAGCCGTGGCGCTCGTGGTCGAGTCGCCCGAGTCGGCCGAGGCCCGGGGCGTGCGCCCGCTGGCCGCCGTTGGTGCCTATGCCCGCAGAGGCGGTCACGCCGACGCCGTCGCCAAGGTGCGGGCCCTGCACACGGGCCGGGTCGGGCTGTGGTGCGTGCCGGAGCATCCCGAGGGGGTGTGCGCCCCCGCGCCGGCCCTCGGCGCGGCGGCGGGCAGCGTTCCGGTTCACGACCTTTCCGCGCTCCACGGCGCCGCGTCCGGTGCGCTCGGTGTGCTGCAGTGCGCGGCGGCGGCCGTGTGGCTGGACGGTCGCGGCGGAGCGGGCGACGACGTGGTGCTCGTCAGCGCGGGCATCGGTGACGTCGGCGGCGACGACGCGAGCGCGGCTCTGATCCTGACTACGCCGGACGCGGTCGTGCCCCGGCTCGCGGGCAGCACGCGATGAGCGCGCAGGGGTCGCAGGGCAAGAACGCCACGGCCGGACCCGGTGGGCACGGGGTTGCCGTCGTCCGCCGGCGGCGCGCCGCCCGGGCCGCCGGGCCGCCGGTGCGGGCGCTGCTTCTGCACGGGCTGGCGGGCAGTACGTCCGTGTGGCGCGCGTACGACCGGCTGGCGCCCGACAGCGTCGAGATCTGGGAGGCCGTGCTGCCCTGGGGGGCCGAAGGCGACCCCGGGTGGAGCCTGCGCGACGACCCGGCGGACCATGTGGAGCACGCGCTTGACGGGGTGCCCGGAGGGGCGGACGTGATCGTCGTGCACTCCTTCACAGCGGGGCCGGCCCTGGAAGCGCTCGCCCGCCGGGGCCCCGGGCGAGGGCCGCGGGCCGCCGTGGTGGCCGCCCCCTTCCACCGGCGCAGTCCCGACGACTTCACCTGGGACGACGCCCTGTACTACCTCGGCGGCTTCCACCGCATCCTGGAGGAGGGGCTGCGGATCGGCGCGGGTGACCGCATCTCACCCGAGTTGCGCAGCGCGATGGCACTGCGGGTGCGGGACCGGATCGGGCCGTACGGCTGGCAGCAGTTCTTCGGCGCGTACCTGCGCAGTCCCTGGCTCGACGTCGACACGCTGCGCCTGCCGGTGCTCGTGGTGGCCGGCGCGGACGACTTCGCCGCTCCGCCGGACGACGCCCGGGCGCTGGCCGCGGCGCTGCCCGACGGCAGGTTCCAGCTCTTCGGGGACTGCGGCCACTTCGCGATGGCGGAACAGCCGCAGCGGTTCGCGGACGCGGTGCACGGGCTGCTGTCCGAGGTATTTCCAGGCCTCGGACACGGTACGGCACCCCCGGCCCGCGTCGCCTCCTGACGGTTGCTCCGTCCGCTCTCCTCTCCCGTCCGACCGCCCTTTCCGCAACTCCCCCTCTACGCACCGGAGTCGACGTGACCACCCACACCGCTGACCTCGCCGCCTCGGTTCTCGCCCTGAAGGAACCCAGCCGCCTGGAGATCCGCCCCCGCTACGAGGGCTCCAACATCTGCACCTGGATCGGGTTCAAGCATGTCAACTACCTCGTCGAGGAAGCCGTCCTGAACCACCTCAGGCAGGCCGGGATCGCCCCGGGCACCGTCTACGAGGTGTACGGCCTGTGCACGGACATCGTCGACCTCGACACCCGCATCCTGCACGCCTTCCACATCGACGACACCGCCGTCGCCGAGGTGAAGCCGCACCGCAGGGCGAAGGACGGCGAACTGGCCTTCGCCGTCACGCTGCACGTGCGGCGCGAGTCACTGCTCAAGGCCGTCACCTCCACGGTGAAGGTGCAGCTCCGCCTCGACCCGCGCGGCGGCGCCACGGAACCCGTCCCGGCGGCGCTCGCCCCGTTCACGGTCGACCGGCTCGCGACGGCGCCCGGCTGGACGCCCGAACCCGTCGAGGTGGACCTCGCCGCCGACGACCTGGTCAAGGAACTGACGGCCGGGCGCAACGCGTACGCCTGGAGGTTCCGGATCCCGTACTGGTACTGCCACTTCACCGAGCGTCAGCAGATGTCCGGCTATCTGCGCCTGATGGAGGAGGCCAAGGACCGTCTGGTCGCCGACCGCGGCGTGTCCATCAAGACGCTCCTGGACGAGCAGAACTGGATCCCGGTGGTGCCGCACTCGCGGATCACCGTCCTCGACGAGGCGCGCATGGAGGAGGACCTGTACGTGGTCCTCACCGTCGAGAGCGTCTTCAAGGGCTTTACGTACGACTCCCGCATGGACACCTACGTGGTGCGCGACGGCAAGCTCGTGCAGACCGCGACCGGCCGGATCACCCACGGCTACGCGGTCATCGAAAACCGCCGTGACTGGTCCCTCGTGCCCTTCGACGACCGCATGAACGCGGCCCTGGAGGGTCGGACGACATGAACCGCGAGGTCGAGGCAGTGGTCACCGGGGTCGGCGCCGTCACCTGCCACGGTGGCGGCGCGGACACGCTGTGGCGGGCCATGACGGCGGCCGGTAGCCGCCTGCCCGACCGGCCGGCGGACCCGCTCGCCCGGATGGACCTGCCGCTGATCAGCCTGGTGCCCGACCCCGACCTGACGGCCGAGCGCGCGACGCGGTTTGCCTCGCTCGCCGCCGCCGAGGCACTGGCCGACGCCAGGCTTGACGCCACGTCCCTGGCTGCCGCCCGCACGGCCGTGGTCATCGGCAGCTGCATGGGCGAGCCGGGGTCCAACGAGCGAGGCCGGGGAGGCGAGAGCTGGTTGCCGCCGTTCCGCCTCGCGGCGGCGCTCGCCGGAGAATTGGGGTTGTTCGCCACCGTCCACGATGTCGCCAACGCCTGTGCGGCGGGCGCTTACGCGCTGGGCATCGCCGCGGACCTGGTGCGTGCGGGCGAGGCGGAGGTCGTGATCGCCGGTGGCTCCGACGCGTACTCGCGGGTCGCGCTCGGCTGCTTCAACCGGCTCGGCGCCGTCGACCCGGAGCGCTGTCGTCCCTTCGAGAAGGACCGCGGTGGCACGGTCTTCGCCGAGGGTGCGGGCGTACTCGTCGTGGAGTCGGCCGCCCATGCCCGGGCGCGGGGGGCGCTGTCCCCCGACGAGAACGCACCGGAGGTCCCTGGCCGCGTGCTGCGCCTGGCCGGTGTCGCGTGGAGCTGCGACGCGGACCATCCGACCGCCCCCAGGTCCGACGGCGAGCAGGTCGTACGGGCCATGCGCGAGGCCGTGGGCGGCGCGGCACACGAAGTCGGCTGCGTCGTCCCGCACGGCACCGGCACCCGGCTCAACGACGTCCTGGAGAGCCGTGCCCTGCACCGGGTCCTCGGCGAACGCGCCGCGCACGTGCCGCTGTACAGCCTCAAGGCACTGCTCGGCCACTCCGGCGGGGCGTCCGCCGCGCTCGCCGCGGTCGCGGCGGCGCTGATCCTGCGGCACGGCGTGGTCCCGCCGAACGTGCCGCTCAAGGAGCAGGACCCGGAGTGCGAGGTACTGCTACCGCAGGGCGCGGCGGTGCCGCTGCCCGCGACGGCCCGCCGGGTACTGGTCAACGCGTACGGGTTCGGCGGGAACAACGCCTCACTGGTGCTGGCCGGAGGGCCCGGACCGGACGACGGGGGTGAGCCGTGGTGAGCACCCGGTGTCCGGGTCCGGCCGAACTGGCCGTCACCGGTGTGGGGGTCGTCTCCCCGTGGGGCGACGACCCGGAGACGGCCGTGGTCGGTGGGTCCGCTCCGTTCCCGGCCGGTGAGTGGTTCAACCACCGCACGCGGCTCGGCCCCCGCGGCTACAAGTACCTTCCGTCGGCCGCCCAGTACATCCTTGCCGCGGCCCGCGCCGCGCAGGTGGACAGGGGGTGCCCCGAGGCGCATCCGGCGGACCGGCGCGGCTTCCTGCTCGCCACCAACGCCGGGCTCGCCGGTCTGTTCGACAGCATGGACGCGACCATCGCAGCGGAGGGGGCGGCCGGCATTTCCCCGGCCTCGGCCCCGTACTTCGCGGTCAACGTCCTCGGCAACCGGCTGGCAGCCGAACTCTCCCTGAACGGCTTCGCCCTGACCTTCGCCACCGCCCGTACGGCCGCGGTGGACGCTCTGTCCACCGGCGCGCTCGCGCTGGCCTCGGGCCGGTGCGACACGCTGGTGCTGGCCGCGGTCGAGGAGCCCGTCCCGGACGGTCGCGGAGGCGGGGGCGAACAGGGCGCCGTGGCGCTCACGCTGGAGCCCGCCGTCGCGGCCCGGGCCCGGGGCACCGCAGTGCGCGCCACGCTGAGGACGCGTTCGCTCTTCGTACCGCCCGCGGCGCTGGACGGCGCACAGGGGCGGGCCCACGCCGACCGCGTCCTCGCCGCGGCGCTGACGCAGGTGCTCCCGTCGGCGAACCCTCCCTCGACCGTCCACGTGGACCTGGACTCCTCCCCGGTCTCCGCGGCGGTGGTGGCGGCGCTCGCAGGTATCCCCGTACGCCTGCCGGAGCCGCCCCGCGACGGCCCGTACCCGGACGGGCCGCCCGAGGACGACGATCCTGCCAGGACCGGCCGGCTCCTCCCACCGCGCCGGATCGGCTGCCTGGGCCCCGCCCTGGCCGTCGCCCGGGCCGTCAACGCGGCCAAGGGCGGCGACCAACTCGTGGTCTGCGCGACCGGCGCCGGCCATGTCGCCCTGGTCCGAGTCAGCCCGTACCGCCTCACCACAACACAGGAGTCAGAGCATGCTGAAGCCGCTTGAGGGGAGCTGGTGCCTGGTTCTCGGGGCCTCCAGCGGTATCGGCCGGGCCGTCGCCCTCGGGCTCGCCAACGAGGGCGTCAATATCGCCGGCGTGCACTTCGACACGGCGGCGCGCGCCGAGGAGGTCGAGCAGTTGGTCGTCGACCTGCGCGGGCGGGGCGTCGAGGCGCACCTCTTCAATGCCAACGCCGCCGCGCGCGCCACCCGCGAACGGCTCATCCCCGAGTTGGCGGAACTGACCGGTGGGACCCGTTCCGGTGGCGGCATCCGCATCCTGGTCCACTCGCTCGCCTTCGGCACCCTGGTGCCCTTCCTGCCGCGCGAGGGCTGGGAGAAGCAGCTCACCCCACGACAACTGGAGATGACTCTCGACGTCATGGCCCACAGCCTCGTGTACTGGACGCAGGACCTGTGCGCCTACGGCCTGCTCCGCACGGGCTCGAAGGTGTACGCGCTGACCAGCGCCGGCACCTCGCAGCACCTGCCCAGCTACGGCCCGGTCTCCGCGGCCAAGAGTGCCCTGGAGTCCCATGTCCGGCAGCTGGCATGCGAGTTGGCGACCAGTGGTATCGCGGTGAACGCCCTGCGCGCGGGCACCACCGACACCCCGGCCCTGCGCCGCATTCCAGAACACACCGGCTACATCGAGCGTGCCGCCGAGAACAACCCGCATGGCCGTCTGACACGCCCCGAGGACGTCGCGGACGCCGTCGCGCTGCTCTCCCGGACCGAGTCCTCCTGGCTGACCGGCAACACCATCGGTGTCGACGGCGCGGAGCTGCACGCCGCCGCCGGTGCGTGGGGCTGAGCACGGCCGCTCGTCCTCCCGCACGCCTTCCCCGACTTCTACCTTCAGGAGGAGACAGCGATGAGTGCCAGTCCTGCCACCGGGGCGGACCCGGACACCCTGGTCGTATCCGGCTGGTCCGCGGCGTCCCCGTACGGGCTCGGTGCCGAGGCCTTCACCGAGGGCGTGCGGGGCGACCGCCCGGCGGTGCGTGCCCACGACGCCGCGTCGGATCTCGGCCCGTACGAACGGGCCGGCCGCATACCGGACTTCGACGTGCGGAGCGTGCTGGGCCGCAAGGGAACCCGGTCGATGGACCGGGCCACCGCGCTCGCCGTCGCCACTGCCGGGCTGCTCCTGGAGGAGGCTGGACCGGGACTCGCCCAGGACCACCCGGAAGCTGTGGGCATGGTGCTCGGCACCGGGCACGGCAGCGTGCAGAGCATCATGGACTTCACCCGGGACTCCTTGACCGGTGAGAAACCCTTCCACGTCGACCCGGCACTGTTCCCGAACACGGTGATGAACCGGGCCGCCGGCCAGAGCGCCATCTGGCACCGGTTGCGCGGGCCCAACACCACGGTGGCGGGTGGTGCGGTGACCGGACTGCTTGCCCTCAGCTACGCGGCCCGGCTGCTGCGGCAGCGGCACTGCGAGGCCGTGTTGTGCGGCGCAGTCGAGGAGTTCTCGACCGAGCGCGCCTGGCTGGAGTACCGGGCTCGTACCGGTGGGCGGCAGCCCGCCGGGCCGCTCGGTGAGGGCTGCGCGCTCTTGCTGCTCGAACCGCTCAGCAGGGCCCGCGCCCACGGCCGCACCGCCCTCGCCGCGCTGGCCGGTACCCGGTTCATCGCCTTCAGCGACCCCGAGCGGGCCGGCGAGGCTGTCGCGCGGGCCGTTACCGAGGCCCTCAAGGAGGCCGACATACGCCCTGAGGAGGTCGGCCTGCTGGTGCCCTCCGACAGCGGCGGGCCGCTGGGCGCACGCGAGGACGCGGCGCTCGCGGGCATCTTCGGCGAGCACCGGCCGCCCAGGCTGCGGCTGCGCAGACTCACCGGCGACTGTGGCGCGGCCTCCGCGTCGTTCCAGCTCGCCGCAGCACTCACCGCCGAAGCGGACAAGCCGGTGCTCGTCACTTCCGTCGACCTGGACGGCCAGACCGGAGCCGCCGTCCTGCGTACCGGCACCCGGTGACACACCCCTCGTACTCGTACACCCACCATCCGAAAGGACTCGTGCACACCATGGCCGACACCACCACATCCGGGCTCGACAAGGAACAACTGCGCGACCTGGTGGCCGACGTCCTCGACCTGGACGTGGCCGAGGTCACTGACGACGCTCACTTCGTGGACGACCTGGACGTCGACTCCCTGATGGCGCTGGAGATCACAGTGCGGCTGGAGAAGGAGTACGGGGTGCGGCTCGCCGAGACCGAGCTGGCCTCGATCACGTCCCTCCAGAGCACGTACGAACTGCTTGGGCACAAACTGCGGGAGACACGGTGACCGCCGCCTCGCCGCTGCGCGATCTGGAACTGATCCGCACCGGTGCGGAGGGCGCGGCCACCGTCTTCGACGCCCCGGCGGACGATCCCGTCTTCGCCGGTCACTATCCCGGATTTCCGGTGCTGCCCGGCGTGTTCCTCATCGAGGCCGCCGACCGCACGGTGCGCCAGTGGGCCAGGACCCATGTGCCCGCAACGGACGGCGACGGCGTCGAACTCGTCGCCATGGAACGCTGCCGTTTCCACCGGCCCGTCTTCCCCGGCGACCGGGTCCTGTCCGACGTGTCCGTCATCGACAGCGCGGCCGGGCTGCTCTTCAAGGCGGTCGTCGCCACCAACCGCGGCAAGGTCGCCGACATCCGCCTGCGCTATCGCGTGCGGCACGTGCGGGACCAGGAAGAGAGCACCCCGTGACCGGGTACGGCGTCGACCGGATCAAGAACACCATCCCGCACCGGGGGGAGATCCTCCTGGTCGACCGCGTCACGCGGGTGGTGCCGGGCGAGACCCTGACCGCGGTCAAGGCGGTCTCCGGCAACGAGCCCTGCTACGCAAGGCTTGGCCAGGACGCCGCCCCGGCCGACTACGCCTATCCCACTTCCCTCGCCATCGAGTCCTGGGCCCAGGCCGCGGTGCTGTTGTCGGTGTGGGAGACGCCCAACCCGGACGTGCTGGCCGGAAAGGTCGAGCTGGCGGGCTCCATCAACGAAGTGACCGTCGGCGCGCGCGCCTACCCAGGTGACGTCCTGGAACACCGGGTGCGCCTGGTGAAGTCCGCCGGCGAGACGGCGATCCTCGCTGGCGAGTCGTACGCGGGAGGCCGCGAGGTACTGCGGATCGGCACGTTCGTGGTGGCGCTGCGCGATGTCGACGAGTTGCGCCCGACAGCCGAACGCGCCGTGCTGAACGTCTGAGGGAGAGGACACAATGTCTGTACAGGACGCAGTGCCCGCACAGAGTGACATGGTCGCGCTGGTCACCGGAGGCTCACGCGGCATCGGCCGCGCGGTCGTCGAACGCCTTGCCAGGGACGGCTACGACATCGGCTTCTGCTATCGCTCCGACGAGCGGGCGGCGGCCCTCGTGGAGAAGCAGATACGGTCGCTGGGGCGCCGTGTGCTCTGCCGCCGCGTCGATGTGGCGGACCGCACCCAGGTGCGGGACTTCGTCGCTGCGGCCGAGCAGGAACTCGGCCCGCCGTCGGCCGCGGTCACCTCGGCCGGCATCACCCGCGACAGCCCGCTGGTCCTCATGCCGGACGAGGACTGGGACGCCGTCGTGCGCACCAACCTCGACGGCACCTACAACCTGTGCCGTGCGGTGGCCTTCCCGATGGTCAGACGGGGTGGCGGCACCGTGGTCACCCTCTCTTCGGTGGCCGGGGTGGCCGGCAACGCGGGACAGACCAACTACTCGGCATCGAAGGCCGGGATCATCGGTTTCACCCGCTCCTTCGCGAAGGAGGCCGGGCGGCACGGGATCCGCGCCAACGCGGTGGCGCCCGGATTCATCGACACCGACATGACGTCGGAGATGCCGCCGAAGAAAGCCAAGGAGATGCTGGGCCGCATCCCGCTCAAGCGCTTCGGCAGTGCCGAGGACGTCGCCTCGCTCGTTTCCTTCCTGGTCTCGCCTGAGGCGTCGTACATCACGGGCCAGGTGTTCCAGGTGGACGGCGGCATCGCCCTGTGAGTGCCACGGCCCGTACGAGCCGCCGCACCAGACGGCCCCCGCGCTTCTACTTCTCGCTGCGCAGCCCGTACTCCTGGCTCGCCTACCGGGACCTGCTCCAGCGGCATCCGCGCACCGCAGTCGCCCTGGAGTGGGTGCCGTTCTTCGAGCCGGACGAGCTGAGCCGGAATCTGCTGGCCGAGGCGGGCGGCGCCTTCCCCTACACCCCGATGTCCCCGGAGAAGCACCGCTACGTCCTCCAGGACGTACGGCGCCTCGCCACCGAGCGGGGGCTGGCGTTCAGCTGGCCGGTGGACCGGAATCCCGTGTGGGAGGTGCCGCACTTCGGTTACCTCGCCGCGGCCCGGCACGGCAGGGGACCCGAGTACATCACGCTCGCCGCCCGGGCCCGCTGGGAACGGGGGCAGAACATCTGCGACCGGTCGGTGATCGCCGGGTTCGGCGCCGAACTGGGCCTGGATCCCGAGGAACTGGCCGCTGCCTCCGACGACCCGGGGATGCGCGCCGAGGGAGTGCGGATCCTGCTGGAGATACAGCGCGACGGTGTCTTCGGCGTCCCCTTCTTCGTCGATCACTACGACAAGTACTGGGGCGTCGACCGGCTGCCCGCCTTCGTCGCGGCAGTCACCGCGAAGAACCCGTCTCTCGCGGAGCCTCCGGACGACCCGGACGACCCGGACGCCGCGGACGACCCGGGGGGCCGGCTCGCCGAGCCCGAACGGTCCGTCGACGACGGGCACGCGGGCGGATGCGGCTGAGCCACCCCGGCCCATCTGCCGTCATCGAGCCGTAGGACCGCATATAGGAGCCGCATAGCGGACGCCGATTGGCTGGCGCTCCTACCGCTGCTGTGCGAACGCGGCTCGGCAAGCCGCAGAGGGTGAGTAGTTGGGGTGACCGATTTCGAGAGCTTCGTCTGCGCGCTGCGCCGCAGGGCCGCGCAGGCGCCCGCGCACAGCGCCGTCCGTTACAGCACCGGACGGACCGAGGAGAACCTGTCGTACGGGGAACTCGACCGCGGGGCCAGGGCCGCCGCGCAGTGGCTCGGGCGGCGGACCGCCTCCGGCGAGCGGGTGCTGGTGTCCTGCGGCCCCGGCACCGGGTTCGTCCGCGCCTTTGTCGCCTGCCTCTACGCGGGCGTGGTACCGGTGCCGGTACCCCTGCCTGGCGGGTTCGGGCGCCAGGAGTCACGCACCTCCGCGATCGCCGCCGACACCGGGGCCCGGCTGGTACTGACCGACGAGGCCGGGCTGCTGGCCGTGACCCGCTGGCTGGAGTCCGAGCGGACCGGGTTGCCGGAACTCGCCGCGGCGTCGGTGGAGACCGCCGAGCTGACGGGCGACGCCGAGGCCTGGACCGAACACCACGTGGAACCAGGCACGTTGTGCTTCCTGCAGTACACCTCCGGCTCCACCAGCGATCCGAAGGGCGTCATGGTTCAGCACGGCGCGCTTGTGCACAACCTGCGGCTGATGCGCGACAGCCACGGATGGCACGGCGGCATGACCTGGTGCAGCTGGCTGCCCGCATACCACGACATGGGGCTCATCGCGATGATGCTCGCCCCGCTCAACCTGGGCGGCACCGCTGTGCTCATGTCGCCCACCGACTTCCTCAAACACCCGGTCTCCTGGCTGCGGCTGATCGACCGGTACGGCGCCGAGATCAGCTGCGCCCCGAACTTCGCCTATGACCTGTGCGCGCGGCACCTCACCGAGGAACAGACCGCAGGGCTCGACCTGTCCCGCTGGGCGTACGCGTGCAACGGCGCCGAACCGGTCGACGCCGCAACTCTGGCCCGCTTCGCGGAGCGTTTCGCGGGCGCGGGCTTCTCCGCGCGGTCCCTGCTTCCCGGCTACGGACTCGCCGAGGCCACCCTCTACGTCTCGGGTACGCCGGCCGACGAGCCGCCGACGGTCCTGCGTGCCGACCCCGCGGCCCTGGCCCGCGACGAGGTGGCCGAGGCAGGGCCGGGAGCAGCCGTGCGGGAGCTGGCGAGCAGCGGTGTCGTGCGCGGCCTCGACGTGCGTGTCGTGGACGCCACGACCGGGACCGAGGTGCGCGAAGGGAGGGTCGGCGAGATCTGGATCCGCGGCGGCAGCGTCGCCCTCGGGTACTGGAACCGGCCCGCAGAGACCGAGCGGACCTTTCGCGCCGTGACCGCCGGCGGTCACGGTCCCTTCCTGCGCACCGGAGACCTGGGGGCCCTGCGTTCAGGGCAGCTGTACGTCACCGGCCGCCTCAAAGAAATGATCATCATACGTGGGCGGAACCTCTATCCGCACGACATCGAGCGCGACATGCGTGACCTCGACGCGGCCTTCGCCGATCTGCCTGCCGCCGTCTTCGCATGCCGGCCCGGTGCGGGCGGCGTCGAGGAGATCGTGGCGGTGCAGGAGGTGCGCAGCCGTGGCCGCGGTGCCGACGAGCTGGTCGTCCTGGCCCGCACCGCTAGGGCCGGGCTCGCGCGGCGCCTCGGCGTCAGGATCGGCGGTGTCGTCCTGGTCAGGCCGGGACGGATCAGCCGCACCACGAGCGGCAAGATCCGGCGCACCCGGATGCGGACGCTGTTCGAGAGCGGCGAACTGGCGTCGCTGCACGAGGAGTTGTCGGCCGGGCTGCGCACCGCCTTCCGTGCACCGCGAAGCCCTGAACGCCCCGCGTACGAGGTGAGCGTGGAGCCGACGCCGGCCGGCGCGGACTGGGACCCCCTTGCCCTGGCCAGGGAGCTGGAGGCGCGCCTGGGCGACCCGCGTGACGAACGCCAGGAGTTCTCCTACGGGCGGGTCGCGGAGCTCGACCGGGCGGAGGCGTTTCCCGAGGCGGTCTGCCGGGAGCTGGACGCGCTGGGGGTGCCGCGCTGGTTCGTGCCCGCCGAGCACGGCGGCGAACTGCACAGCAGCGAGGAACTGCTGCAGCTGATCAGAATCCTTTCCCGCCGCGACTTCACCTCCGCTCTCGCTCATGCCAAGACCTATCTGGGTGCTGTGTCCGTCTGGGTGGCGGGGCGCAAGGAGCAGGCCGAGGCGCTCGCCGAACGGATCGTCCAGGGAGCTGTCGTCTCCCTCGCGCTCACCGAACAGGCCCACGGCAGCGACCTACTGGCCGGCGGGCTGCGTGGCGAACGCACCGAGCGCGGCTGGCGGCTCGACGGTGAGAAGTGGCTCATCAACAACGCGGCACGGGCCGACCTCGTCTGTGTCCTGGCCCGCACGAGTCCGGAGGGCGGCAGCCGCGGCTTCAGCCTCTTCCTGGTCGACAAGGCCCGGCTGGCCGAGGGCAGTTGGCGCGCGCTGCCGCACGTGCCGACGCACGGCGTGCGCGGCGCGGACATCAGCGGCATCTCCTTCGACGGCGCCGAGATACCCGCCGACGCTCTGGTGGGAGGGGAGGGCGAGGGACTGGAGACGATCCTCAAGGGCTTCCAGATCACCCGCACGCTGTGCTCCGCGATGTCCCTGGGCATGACGGACCACGCACTGCGCATCGCCGTGGACTTCGCCCGTGGCCACCGGCTGTACCGGCGCTCGCTCGCCGAGCTCCCGCACGCCGCGCGCACCCTGGCCGAGTGCCACACCGACCTGTTGGCCATGGAGGCCGTGAGCCTCGTCGCGACCCGCTCCGTGCACACCCTGACCGAGGAACAGAGCGTGGTGTCGGCCGCGGTCAAGTACCTGGTGCCGACCCTGGGCGACGAGGTGATCGGCGCGCTGCGCGGGCTGCTCGGCGCCCGGGCGATGTTGGTGGCGGACTTCGCCGACGGCGCTTTCCAGAAGCTGGAGCGGGATCACCGCATCGTCGGCATCTTCGACGGCAGTACGGCCGTCAACCTGAACTCCCTGATCAACCAGTTCCCCGTGCTCGCTCGCGGGTGGCGCAGGCGGCTCGCCGACCTCGACGGGGTCGCCTCGGCCGCCAGGCTCGACGGGCCGCCGTCCGCCCTCGACCACGGTCGCCTCACCCTGTACGCCCGGTCCGGTATCGGCGTTGTGCAGTCGCTGCCCGAGGCGGTGCGTCGGGTCGAGGAGACGGCGCCGCAGTCGGTGGCCGACCGCGCCCGGGTCCTGCTGTCCGTCGCGGACGAGCTGCACGAGGAGATGGCCGCCCATCGGCACAGTGCGCGCGCCGTGCCCGCGGCGGCGTTCGTCTCCGCCCGTAGGTACGCCCTGGTGTACGCGGGCGCGGCGAGCCTGCACCTGTGGCTGGAGAACACCGGCACCGCCCGGGCGAGGGGCCCGCTGTGGGAGGACGCCGCCTGGCTGGACGCCGTACTGGCCCGGCTGCTGCGCCGCCTGACCCGGGAGCCCGACCTGGACGACGCCGACGGTCCGGCCCTGGACCGTCTGCTGCCCGCGCTGTACGCGCAGGCGGGGCAGGGACTGCTGTTCTCGTTGCTGCACTGCCCGCTGGCGGAGAGCGCGGCGCCGGGCGGCCTGCCGACCGACCCCACCCACCCGACGAAGGACGCGGCATGACGGACCTGCTGACCGGCGCGACTCGGGTCCCGGTGGACCGCGACGCCACCTTGGAGCGCATTCACCGATTCGAGGCCCTGCTGGGTGATCCGGATGATCCGGACAACCCCCTCGGTCTGCGGGCCGTCCTCGACGCGGACGAACGGGGGGAACTGCTGCCTGAAGGGGAGCGGGCGCTGGCCCGGTTCGGGCTTGGGGCCGAGTTCGTCCCTGCCGCGCTGGGCGGACGTTTCGAGCGCGCCGACCGCTTCTCGCTGCTCATGCGAAGCCTGTTCCGGCGGGACTGCAGCCTGGGCATCGGCCACGGCGTCACCAGCTTCATCGCCGGGCTGCCGGTCTGGGCGGACGGCAGCCCCGAGCAGCGGCGCAGGGCGGCCGAGCTGCTGTGCCGCGGCGGCCGGATCGTCGCCGCGTACACCGAGCTCGACCACGGCAGCGACTTCGCCCGAGTCTCGCTCGCCGCGCGGCCCGCACCCGGCGGCTATCTCCTCGACGGTGGCAAGCAGCTGGTCAACAACATCGGCCGGGCCGAGGCGGCCGTCCTGTTCGCTCGCACCGACGACCGGCCGGGCAGCCGCGGACATTCGCATCTGCTGGTCGACCTCGACGGGCTGCCCGCCGATCGCACGGAGCGCTCCGCCCGCTACGCCACTTCGGGCGTGCGGGGCTGTCTGCTCGGCGGCGTCGATTTCGACAACTGCCCCGTCCCGGCCGATGCGCTGCTGGGCCTAGAGGGCGGCGCCATGGAGACGGTACTGAAGGTCTTCCAGGTGACCCGGTGCGTGCTGCCGGGCATGGTCGTGGGCATCGGGGACGCACAGCTGCGCGCGGTCCTCGCCTTCGCCGGGGAGCGCCGGCTGTACGGGAAACCGGTGAGCGCACTGCCCCTGCCCCGCTCCGTCCTGACGGACGCCTTCGTCGATCTGTTGATCTGCGACGCGCTGTCCATGGTCGCCGCCAGGTCACTGCATCTGCTGCCCGAGGAGGCGAGCGTCCGCGCGGCGGCCGTGAAGTACCTCGTACCGAAGCTGTTGCAGGACAACTCGTACCGGCTGGGTGTGCTGCTGGGTGCCCGCGGCTACGTACGCGAAGGCCCGTACGCCGGCTTCCAGAAGGCGGCACGGGACCTGCCCGTCGTCGCCCTTGCCCATGCGAGTGGGGCCGTGTGCCTGTCGAACATCGTGCCGCAGCTGCCGCGGCTCGCCGATCGGGCCTGGCGACCGGCCCTGGACCGCGCACCCGACGCACCCGTGGCCCCCGAAACGGTGTTCCGCCTCCATGACTCGCTGCCCGCCCTCGACTTCGCCCGGTTGGCACTGACCACACGCGGCGCGGACAGCCTGGCCGGCGTGCTCCCGGCGCTCGCCGACGAACTCGCCCGGGAGGCGACGGACCGACCGGAAGTCGCCGAACTCGCCGTACTGGCCGACGTGTTCACGGGTGAACTGGCCGACCTGGCGCGCCGTGCAGGCTCCCTGCCGCCCCGGGACCGCACCCCGGTGGCAGGCCGGCGCGCCTTCCTGCTGGCCGAGCGGTACGTCCTGCTCCTCGCTGCCGCCGCCTGCCTCGGCGTCTGGCGGGCGGCCGGTACCGACGACCCCTTCCTGGCCGATCCGCTCTGGGCCACAGCGGCATTGCGGCGGCTCGCCGAACAGCTCGGCCTGAGCCGCGATCCACTGCCCGAACCCGTCGTCGAGGCCCTTTTCGAGGAACTCGCCGGACGGCATCGGAGCGCCCGCACCTTCGACCTGTTCCGTACCGGGCTCGCCACGCAAGCCGTGCCCGCCAAGGGAGTTGACCGATGACCGAAGCCACTGTGCCGTCCGCCGCTGCCTCGCCCGAGGCGATCCGGGGCTGGTTGATCGACCGTGTCGCCTACTACCTCGAATGCGCACCGGCCGATGTCGACGAGGGCGCGCAACTCACCGAGCTGGGGCTCGACTCGGTGTACGCGCTGAACCTCTGCGGAGACGTGGAGGATCACTTCGGGCTCGTCGTCGAGCCCACCATGGCCTGGGACCACCCGACCGTCGAAGCGATCACCGCGTACCTCGCGGCTGAGTTGGCCCCGTAGACCCGCCCGTTCTGTCGTGACTTCTCCGGGAAGGGGCGACGTGCCCGAGAAAACGTTCCCAGGCATTCTGTCGACCGTGGGGAACACTCCACTCGTCCGACTCGAAAGACTCATACCTCACTTCGGTTCGCGCATCTTCGGGAAGATCGAGAGATTCAACCCGGGCGGCAGCATCAAGGATCGGTCCGCCCTCGGGATGTTGCTCGCCGCGATCCGCACCGGCGCGGTGGAGCCCGGCCGTTCCGTGATCGTCGAGTCCAGTTCGGGCAACCTGGCCGTCGGACTCGCACAGATCTGCCGCTACTTCGGGCTGCGCTTCATCTGCGTGGTGGACGGCAAGACCACCGAGCAGAACCGCGCCATCCTCAGGGCGTTCCGCGCCGAGGTCGAGGTCATCACCGAACGTGACCAGAAGACAGGCGAGTTCCTGCCCGTCCGGCTGCGCCGGGTGCGTGAGCTCGTGGCGCAGATCCCGGACGCGTACTGGCCCAACCAGTACGAGAGCCTGCTCAACCCCAAGGCCCACGAGACCACCATGCGGGAGATCGAGGAGAGCCTCGACGGCCGGGTCGACTACCTCTTCTGCTCGGTCAGCACCTTCGGCACCCTGCGCGGCTGCCGTGACCACATCCGGGCACGTGGTCTGGACACCACCGTGGTCGCCGTCGACGCCATGGGCAGCGCGATCTTCGGTCTGGAATCCACCCAACGGCTCATCCCGGGCCACGGCGCCTCGGTGGTGCCTCCGCTGATGGACTCCTCCGCGGCCGACGAGGTGGTGCACATATCCGATCTGGAATGCGTCGTCGCCTGTCGGCGGCTCATCGCCCGGGAAGCGGTGCTCGCGGGCGGTTCGTCCGGAGCGACTGTGGCGGCGCTGTGGAAGATCAGGCACCGCGTTCCGGAGGGCTCGAACTGCGTTCTCATCTTCCCCGACGGCGGCGACCGCTACCTCGACACCATCTACTCGGACAGCTGGGTGGGCGAGAACTTCGGCGACGTCTCACACCTGTGGAAGGACTGATGGTCCATGCTCATCTCGGCGGGGCAGGAAGCCCTCTGGCTTGCCCACCAACTGGACCCCGACAGTCCCGCGTACAACGTCGTGCTCGCCGTGCGGCTGCGCGGCCGGGTCCGCACCGACGTCCTGCAGGACGCGCTGACCGCGCTCGTGGTCCGCCACGAACTGCTGCGCTCCCGCTTTCCCGCCACGGACGAGGGCCCGGGGCGCCGGACCGAACCGCCCGCGACGGTACGCATGGACGTCCGTGAGGTACCTGGGGCCGACGACGCCGAGCTCTTCCGGCTCGCGGGGCAGGCCGGCCGGGAACCCTTCCGGCTCGCCCGGTCGGGTGCCTTCCGCGCGGTCCTGCTGCGCCGGGCCGCCGACGACGCGGTCCTCGTCACGGTCACCCACCACATCGTCAGCGACGCCACCTCGCAGTGGCTGCTCGTCCGAGACCTCTTCGCCGAGTACGGCGCGCGCACGGGGCAGCCCGCGGCGGCCGAACCCCCGGCGGTGGCCGGCTGGGACGAACAGGTACGGGCGGAACAGGACTTCGTCGCCTCGCCGCGCGGGGAGCGGGCGGCCGCGCACTGGCGGTCCGTGTGCGAGGGACTCGATGCGGCGGTGCTCCCCACCGACCGGCCACGACCGCCGCAGCGCTCCCTCGACGGGGCCACCCACGAGGTCGCGCTCGACCCGCGGACCCCGCAGCGGCTGCGGGAGACCTCGGCGGAGCGGGCCGTGACGCCGTTCGCCTGGCTGCTCGGCACCTTCCAGGCCGCGCTGCACCGGTCCGGATGCGGTGACGGATTCCTCATCGGCTGCCCGGTCACCACCCGTTTCACCCCCAGCTCGCGGGAGGCCGTCGGCTACTACGTCAACGTCCTTCCGGTCGCCGGCCGCTTCACCTCCGCGACGACACTGCTGGAGACGGTCGAGTCCGCGCAGGGGCAGCTGCGCACGGGCCTGGCCCACGCCCGTCACCCCGTCGAACTGCTGGCCGGCGGCCCGGCCGGCGGGCCCCTGTTCCGGATCTCCTGCACCCTGGTCGCCGCCGACCGGCTGCCGATCGAGGGCCTGTACGAGGGGCCGGTGCGGCTCGGCGGTCTGCGGGCCGAGTTGTGCGACGTACCACAGCAGGAGGGTCAGCTCGACCTGACCGTCGAGATCCTCCAGGACTCCGGCGGTTTCAGAGCGCTGCTGCGCTACAACACCGACCTGTTCGACGCCGCCACCATCGAGCGTTTCGGCGGCGTGTGGCGGCGCATGGTCGGTGTCTCCCTCGACGCGCCCGCGACCAGGGTGGCCGAGGTCACCCTGGTCGCGCAGGACGACCTGGAGTTCCTGCTGGCTCTTGGGTCGGGTGCGTCATGACCGGGACAGCACCGGGACCCGGCGAAGATCCGGTCCTGCAGCAGTTGCCCGACGGCCCCCCGGTGTGGTGCACCAACGGACCAGCCTCGGTGGCGATGTGGCGCGAGATGCTCCCGCCTGGCGCCTACCACCGGGCGGCGCACCGTCTCCGCGACGGCGACACCGTCCTCGACATCGGCGCCAACATCGGTCTGATGTCGGTGTACTGCGCGCTCCTGCGCCCCGGCATCCACGTCGTCGCGGTCGAGCCGGCCCCCGCGCTCCACGCCTGTCTGGTGCGCAACCTCGCCGACCACGTTGGCACCCGCTGGCGGACGGAGTGCGCGGCCGTCGCGGACCGCCCCGGCCGCCTGCCGTTCACCTACTACCCCGAGGCGCCCGGCAACTCCGGTCTGCACGCCGACCGCAGGGCCGACGACGACATCACCCTGGCCTTCCTGCGCAACAGCGGCATCGTGGCCGAGGACGCGGCCGAACTCGTCGAAGGACTGCATGACGGTGTCGAGTTCACCGTCCCCGCCCTCACCGTGTCGGACCTGCTGCGGCTCCACTCCGTCGAACGGGTGGACCTGCTCAAGGTGGACGTGGAACGCGCCGAACTCGACGTGCTGCACGGCATCGAACACCACCACTGGCCCCTCGTACGCTCGGTCGTCGCCGAGGTGCACGACGACGCCGACAGGCTGGCCGCCGTCCAGGAACTGCTGCGTGCGCGGGGATTCGAGGTACGGGTGCGGCAGGATTCCCTGCTCGCGGGCACGTCGCTGTACGACGTCGAGGCCGTACGAGCCGTATAGGGCGCATATAGCGCCGGAACCCACCATCTCTCCGTCACCAGAACTCTGTCCCGCCCGTTCCGCAGAGAGGCAACCCCATGCTGATCCTCCGACGCACCGACGTGACGGATGTCCTGTCCGGCCGGGAGACGGAGATCATCGACCTCGTCGCCGACACCTACCGGCTGCACGACGCGGGGCAGACATCGCTGCCGCACTCCGTGTTCCTGCGCTTCCCCGAGGAACACCACAGCCGCGACCGCATCATCGGCCTGCCCGCCTACCGCGGCGGGGAACGACCGGCCGCGGGCATGAAGTGGATCTCCTCCTTCCCCGGCAACGTGGCCGTCGGGACCGACCGGGCCAGCGCCGCCGTCCTGCTCAACTCCCTCGAGGGCGGCCGTCCGGTCGCCCTCGTCGAAGGCGCGGTGATCTCCGCCAGGCGCACCGCGGCGAGCGCCGCGCTCGCCGCGGCGGAGCTCACCGCGGAGCGGCCGCCGGCCTCCGTCCTGCTCATCGGCTGCGGTGTGATCAACCTGGAGATCCTGCGCTTCCTCACGGCGGCCCTCCCAGGCCTGCGCGAGGCCGCGCTCTACGACACCGACCCCGCGCGGGCCGAGGCTTTCGCGACCCGCTGCGCCGAGACGGTGCCCGGGGTGAAGGCGTACCCCGTGAGCGACCTGCCCGCAGCGCTCGGCGCGCACCGCCTGGTCTCGCTGGCCACCACCGCTGGGACCCCGCACATGGACCTCTCCACCTGCGGGCCGGACACCACCGTGCTGCACGTCTCACTGCGGGACCTGACGGCCGAGGCGATCCTCGGTGCTGTCAACGTGGTCGACGACGCCGACCACGTCTGCCGCGAGCGCACCTCCCTCGACCTGGCCCAGCGGGCCGCCGGGAACCGGGACTTCATCGCCGCCCCGATCGGCGCACTGCTGCGCGGCACCGCCACCCTGCGCCGGGAGCCGGGACGGCCCGTCGTCTACTCCCCGTTCGGCCTCGGCGTCCTGGACGTGGCGCTGGCCGAGTTCGTGCGCGAGGAGGCCGAACGGCTCGGCCTGGGCGTCCGCGTCGACGACTTCCTGCCCGGCTGAGCACCGCCCGGGCACCGCGCCCGGTGCGGATCCATCGCACCGCCACCCCGAGCGGCGACCCGGCCACGGCCGCCGACCGCATCCACCAAGGAGTTCCCATGACCGCCGAACAGACCGAAGGCCCCCGCCAGTGCGTGGTGTTCAACGACGAGGAGCAGTACTCGCTGTGGCCCGTCGGGCGGGAGCTGCCCGCCGGGTGGCACGCCGAGGGCACCGAAGGCACCCGCGAGGAGTGCCTGGCCCGGATCGCCGAGGTGTGGACCGACATGCGCCCGCTGAGCCTGCGCCGCCGCATGCACGAGTCCTCCGCCGTCTGAAGCCCGCGCCCGCCCGACACCCAGGTCTGTGACAGGAGTTGCCGTGAACGCCGAACTGCTTCCGGAACGCTTCGCCGAGCAGGCGTTCCGCACGCCCCACGCCGTTGCCGTCGTCGACGGTGAGCGGACGGTGACGTACGAGGAGCTGGACCGGTCCTCCGTACGCATGGCCTGCCGCCTGCGGGACCTGGGGGCGGGGCCCGAGACGCTGGTCGGGGTGAGCCTGCCCCGGAGCGTCGACCTGGTGGTCGCGCTGCTGGGCATCTGGCGGGCCGGGGCGGCGTACGTCCCGCTCGACCCTGCCCAGCCGCCGGCGCGCCTGTCCGACCTGATCCACGACTCCGGGGCGGGCCTGGTGCTCGCCGCCCCGGAACTCGAGACCACGGTGAGCGCGGCAGGGGCCCGGCGCATCGGTCCCGGGGAACTGCCGGACGTCTTGGAGCCGGGCGCGTCCGCGCCGCTGCCCGCAGTCGACCCGGACAACGTCGCCTACGCCATCTTCACCTCGGGCTCCACCGGAAAGCCCAAGGCCGTCGCCGTCACCCACGCGGGTATCGCCAACCGGGTCGGCTGGACCGTGGAGCGCCACGCGCTCGGCGCCGCGGACCGCGTACTACAGAAGACCACCATCGCCTTCGACGCCGCCGGGTGGGAGATCTTCGCCCCCCTGGTGAGCGGCGGCACCGTTGTACTCGCCCCGGCGGGCGCCGAGCGCGACCCGGCCGCCCTGTTGCGCGCGGTCGCCGACCACGACATCACCGTGCTCCAGGTCGTGCCGTCCGTGCTGCGCCTGCTCGTCGAGGAGAACCCCGGGCACGGCGCGGGCGACTGGGGTCGCTGCGGATCGCTGCGGCTCCTCTTCTCGGCGGGCGAGGCCCTGCACGCGGAACTCGTCGCGCGGGTGCGGGAGAAGGCCGGCGCGGATCTGGAGGTCTGGAACACCTACGGCCCGACCGAATGCTCCATCGATGTCACCGCCCAGCCCGTCGAGGCCGCCCTCGCGTCCGGGCCGGTACCCATCGGTCGGCCCATCCCTGGCCTGCGGGTCCTCGTCCTCGACCCGAACGCTGCCCCCGTGCCGGTCGGTGTCCCCGGCGAGTTGTACGTCGGCGGCACGGGCGTCGCCCGCGGTTATGCCGGCCGCCCCGGCCTGACCGCCGAGCGGTTCGTCCCCGACCCCTATGCCACCGAGCCCGGCGCGCGCCTCTACCGCACCGGCGACCAGGTGCGCTGGCGCGCCGACCGCACCCTGGAGTACCTCGGGCGCCTCGACCACCAGATCAAGGTGAACGGCGTCCGGATCGAACCCGGTGAGATCGAGGCCGTCCTCGCCGCCCACCCGTCCGTCACCGGCGCCGTGGTGACGGCGTACCAGGCGCAGGACAGCGGCACGCGGCTGGCCGCGCACCTGACCGCGAGCGCCGCCGTGGACGGCGCCGACCTGCGGGTCTTCCTGGCCGAGCGGCTGCCCGACAGCCACGTCCCCGCGTTCTTCCATGTTCTCGAGTCCTTTCCCCTGCTGCCCAGCGGCAAGGTCGACCGGGCCGGGCTGCCGGGCCCGGAGGAGATCGCCGCCGTGCACCGGCCCGCTCTCACGGCCCCGCGCGACGCGTCGGAGGAACTCGTCGCCGGCGTCTGGGCGGAGTTGCTCGGCCGCGAACGGGTCGGAGCCCACGACGACTTCTTCGCCCTGGGTGGTACCTCCCTCCAGCTGACCCGGCTCGCCGCGCGGCTGCGTGCCGCGTCGGGCGAGAAGATCTCACTGCGTGGCCTGTTCGCGGCCACCACGGTCGAGGCACAGGCGAAACTGATCGGCGCCGCCGCGACGTCCGGTGCGGAAGAGAGCATCCGCCCGGTGCCGCGCGGCGGGGAACCGCCGTTGTCCTCGGGCCAGCGTCGCCTGTGGTTCCTGGACCGGATGCACCCGGGCAGCCCCGAGTGGGTCGCCCCGCTCTTCCTGCGGCTTCCCGCAGACCTGGACCCCTCGGCCGTGGGCGCCGCCCTGGACGCCCTTGCCGCCCGGCACGAGCCGCTGCGAACCCGGTACGTCGCCGAGGGCGGGAGTGCGCGCCAGGTCATCGACGCGCCGGGTACCACCACCGTCGAGCTGCGGGTGGCCGACGCCGCGCGCGAGGAGGTTCCCGGGCTCTTCGGCGAGCAGTTCGGGCGCGGGTTCGACCTGGCCGCGGGGCCGCTGTGGCGGGCGCTGCTCCTCCGGCTGCCCGGCGAGGACCACCTGTTGCTGCTGACGCTGCACCACATCACCTGCGACGGGTGGTCGACGGTGCTGCTGGAACGCGAGCTGCGTGAACTCTGCGCGGCCCACCTGGCGGGGCGCGAGCCCGTGCTACCCGCCCTGGCCGTGCAGTACGCGGACTACGGCGCCTGGCAGCACGCCCGGCTCACGGAGGAGCGGGTCGAGCGCGAGCTGGCCCACTGGCGGGCCGCCCTCGACGGCATCGCCCCCGTCGACCTGCCCGCCGATCACCCCCGGCCCGCGGTCCGCGACCCTCACGGAGCCGTCGTGCCGTTCCGGATCCCGGCCGGGACCGCCGCGGCCCTGACCGAGTTGGGCCGCGCGCACGGTGCGACGCCCTTCATGACGCTGCTGACGGCGTACGCGACGCTCGTGGCCCGCTACAGCGGTCAGTGGGACGTGCCGGTCGGCACCCCGGTGGCCGGCCGCACCCGGCCCGAGACCGAGAACATGGTTGGTTTCTTCCTCAACTCCCTCGTGGTGCGCTGCGGTCTGACCGCCGAGCTGAGCTTCTCCGAGGCCCTGGAACGGGTCAGGGACGCCGCTCGCGAGGCGTTCGTCCATCAGGAGCTGCCCTTCGAACGGCTCGTCGACGAGCTGCAGCCCGAGCGTGACCTGTCCCGCACCCCGCTCTACCAGGTCGCCTTCGACCTGCACAGCGAGGGCGTGACCAGCGTCGTCACCCGCGACACGGACCTGGCCGCCTTCACCGAGGCCTGGCAGGTGGCGAAGACCGATTTGTCGCTGTTCATGCGGCAGACCCCCGAGGGCGCCCTGGACGGCGTTCTCGAGTACGCCACCTCGCTGTTCGAGCGCGCCACCGTCGAGCGCATGGCCGGCCACTTCCTCACCCTCCTGGACCAGGTCGCGCACCACCCCGACGTACCCCTCGGGGCCGTGGAGCTGCTCGGGGAGGAGGAGCGCCGCCAGCTGCTCACCGACTGGAACGACAGCGACACCGTGGGACCGGCCGACGACCGTACCGTCTTCGAGCTGTTCGAGGGCCGGGCCCGCAGCGGCCCGGAGCACATCGCGCTGTCCTTTGGCGAGCGCACCGTCCGCTACGGCCAACTGGACACCGCCGCCAACCGGCTCGCGCAGCACCTGCGCACGAACTGTGTGGGCGCCGAGTCGCGGGTCGCGGTGCTGCTGGACCGGGGGCCCGACCTGGTGACCGCGCTGCTCGCGGTGTGGAAGGCGAGCGGCACCTATGTGCCGATCGACCCCTCGTACCCGGCGGAGCGCATCGCCGCGATGTGCGAGGCGGCCGGGGTGCACACGGCGGTGACCTCCTCCTCGTACGAGCAGCGGTTCACCGCCCCCGGGGTGCGGGTTGTGCGCGTCGACACGGACGCCGACGAGATCGCCGCGCGCCCCGGCGCCGCGCCCGCCCGGACCAGGGACCTGGACCGGCTCGCGTACACAGTCTTCACCTCCGGCTCGACCGGCGTCCCCAAGGGTGTCGAGATTACCCACCGGGGTTTGGCCAACCACGTTGCGTGGGCCGCGCGCGAGCTGGCGGGACACGACTACGGCGGCGCGGCGCTGTTGTCCTCGGTCGCCTTCGACCTCGTCGTACCCAACCTGTGGGCGCCCCTGGTCACCGGCCAGCGGCTGTTCCTGCTGCCCCAGGACACGGACATGTCGGAGCTGGGCAAGCGCCTGGCGGAGGCCGCTCCGTTCAGCTTCCTGAAGCTGACGCCGGGGCACCTGGACATCCTGGCGCACCAGCTCTCCCCGGCCCAGGCGAGTGCGCTGACCCCGCTCACGGTGGTGGCCGGCGAGCCGTTCACCCGGGCCGCGCTGGAGCGCTGGCGGGAGCTGGCCCCGGAGATGCTGCTGATCAACGAGTACGGTCCGACCGAGGCCTCCGTCGGCACCAGCGTCTACCCGGTACCGCCGGACGAGGCGCTGCCGGCCCCCGAGGTCCTGCCGATCGGCCGGCCGTTGCCCGGCATGACCATGTACGTGCTGGACCCGGGCCTGCGGCCGGTCCCCGTCGGGGTCGCCGGCGAGCTGTACGTCGGCGGCACCGGCGTGGCCCGCGGTTACGCGGGCCGTCCCGACCTCACGGCCGACCGTTTCGTCCCCGACCCGTACGGCGACCGGCCCGGCGCCCGCCTCTACCGCACAGGGGATCTGGTCCGCAGGCTGCCGGACGGGAACGTGGCGTTCCTCGGACGCCTGGACGACCAGGTCAAGATCCGCGGCCACCGCGTCGAACCCGGCGAGATCCGGGCCGTGGTGGAGCAGCACCCCGCTGTGCGCGAAGCCGTGGTCGCCGTCCACCGGCCGGCAGCCGGCGAACCCGCGCTGGCCTGCTACGCGGTGCCGGCCGAGCCCGGTGCCCCGCTGCCCGATCTCGCCGCGCACTGTGCGGGACGGCTGCCCGAGTACATGATCCCGGCGACCTTCACCGCCCTGGACGCCCTGCCCGTGAACGCCAACGGCAAGGTGGACCGCGGGGCTCTGCCCGAGCCCGGGCGGGCCTCCGACGCGGCGCACGTCCCGCCCAGCGGGCCCGTCGAGGAGCGCATCGCGGAGATCTGGACCGACCTGCTCGGCGTCCGGGCCTCGACACGCGACAACTTCTTCCACAGCGGCGGCAATTCGATCCTCGCGATCCGCCTGATCTCGCACATCCAGCAGGAGTTCGGGATCGACTTCGCCGTCCGCTCCGTCTTCGAGGGCCCGACGATCGCCCAGCTCGCGGCCACGGTCGAGGAGCGCGTCACCGCCGAGGTGGCTGCGCTCTCCGACGACGACCTGCTGAACGCCGTCGGCCCCCTTGCCACGGCCGACCTCACCTCGCCGACCAAGGAGCACCAGGCATGAGCAACGGGGAAATGGAGCGGCCCGTCGACTCGGGCACGGATACCGACGCGCTCCGCGCCGAGCTGCTGCGCCGCCGACTCGCCGGCCACCGCGGCGCCGCCGCGCGCCGCACCGGGATTCCCCGTGCCGACCGGGACGCCCCACTCCCGCTGTCGCACGGTCAGGAGCAGATGTGGTTCCTCAGCCGACTGGAGCCCGACAGCTCCGAATACCTGGTGCCGCTGGTCCTCAGGCTGCGCGGCGACCTCGATGCGGAGGCGTTGCAACGGGCCTGGCAGGGCGTGCTGGAGCGGCACGAGATCCTGCGTACCCGCTACGTCCTTGAAGGCGACGAGCCGGTCCAGGTCGTCGATGCGCCGGGGCCGCTGCCCCTCGAAAGGTCCGCGGCGGCCGACGACGACGCCGTGCGCGTCCTGGTCGAGGCGGACCTGGCCAGGACGTTCGACCTCGGCCGCGACTGGCCGGTGCGCGGCAGGCTGATCCGGGTCACCCCCGACGAGCACGTACTCACCGTGGTGTTCCACCACATAGCCTGCGACGCCTGGTCCGCCGAACTCTTCGGCCAGGAACTGGGCGACCTGTACTCGGGCGCGACCCCGGCCCCGCTCGCCCTGCAGTACGCCGACTTCGCGGCCTGGCAGCGCTCGACGACCACCAGCGAGGTGATCTCCCGTCACCTGGGCTACTGGACCGGAAAGCTGGCCGACCTCGCGCCCCTGGACCTGCCCGCCGACCGGCCTCGTCCGGCGGTGCGCGACGGAGCCGGGGACGCGGTGCCGTTCGAGGTGCCCGAAAAGCTCGCGGGCCGACTGCGCGAACTGGCCGCCGCACACGACAGCACCCTGTTCATGCTGTTCCTGGCCGCTTTCCAGACCCTGCTCGCCCGCTACACGGGCCGCTCGGACATCCCGGTCGGCACCGTGGTCACCGGCCGTGGCCGCCCGGAGCTCCGGCAAGTGATCGGCTACGGCATCAACAGCCTGGTGCTGCGCGGGGACCTGTCCGGCGACCCGGCGTTCACCGAGCTGCTGGCCCGCACCCGCACCACGGTGCTGGACGCCTACGACCACCAGGACGTGGCCTTCGCCCAGATCGTGGAGGCGATCGCCCCGGAGCGCGACCTGTCGCGCACCCCGCTGTTCCAGGTCGCGTTCACCATGCACGGCGACCGGAGCGCGACGTTCGAGCTGCCCGGTGTCGAGGTGTCGCCGTTCGAGGGCTCCGGCCGGAACGCCAAGTTCGACCTGGACCTGCAACTGCGCGAGGGCGCCGACGGATCGCTCGGCGGACACCTGGAGTACGCGACGGCGTTGTTCGACCGTACGACCGTGGAACGGCTGCGCGGTCATCTGCTGCGGCTGCTCGCGGGCATCGCCGCCGACCCCCGAGCCCCGCTGTCCGCCCTGGAGATCATCGGCGATGCGGAGCGGGCCCTGCTGACCGCCCCGCCCCAGCAGCCGCGCCCGGTGACCCGCCGGGCGCACGAGCTGTTCGCGGAGCAGGTCGCGCGCACCCCGGACCGTGTCGCCCTCTCCTTCGACGGCACGGACCTGACGTACGCCGAGCTCAACGCGCGTGCCAACCGCATCGCGCACGCCCTGATCGCCAGGGGAACCGGCCCGGAGACCCTGGTCGGCCTGAGCCTGGAGCGCGGCGTGGACCTGATCCCCGCGCTGCTCGGCATCCTGAAGTCCGGTGCCGCGTACCTCCCCCTGGACCCGGCGAACCCCGCGGACCGGCTCTCCTACATCGTGCGGGACGCCCAGGCACCGGTTGTCGTCACCACTCGCGCCCACGCCGAACTGTTCGACGGAGAACTGCTGCTGCTCGACGCGGACGCGGAGCTGATCGCGGCGCAGCCCGACACCGACCCGGCGGTCGCCGGCAGCCCCGAGAACCTGATCTACACGATCTACACCTCGGGTTCGACCGGCAGGCCCAAGGGCGTGGCGCTCACCCACGCCAACGTGGTCCGCCTCATGGACCGGGGCCACGAGCACTTCGCCTTCGACGCGGCCGACGTGTGGACGCTGTTCCACAGCTATGCCTTCGACTTCTCCGTCTGGGAGATGTGGGGGGCGCTGCTGTACGGCGGGCGTCTGATCGTCGTCCCGGATTCCGTCTCGCGTTCCCCCGAGGAGTTCCTCGCCCTGCTGGTGCGCGAACGGGTCACGTTCCTCAACCAGACGCCCACCGCCTTCCGCGCACTGGCCGACACCGACGCGGACCTGGCCCTGCGCGCGGTGGTCTTCGGCGGCGAGAAGCTGGAGGTCTCCGAACTGCGGCCGTGGGCGGACCGGTTCGGCCTCGACCGGATCGCCCTGGTCAACATGTACGGGATCACCGAGACCACGGTCCACACCACCTACCGCCGCCTCACCGAGCGGGACCTGGACCCTCGGGCGGGCAGTCCACTCGGTCACCCGCTGGACGACCTGCGGGTCGTTCTGCTGGACGAGGACGGCCGTCTGGTGCCGCTCGGCGTGCCCGGCGAGATCTGCGTCGGTGGCGCCGGAGTGGCGCGCGGCTACCTCAACCAGCCGCGCCTGACCGCGCAGCGGTTCGTGCCGGACCCGTTCGGACCGCCCGGCGCCCGCCTGTACCGAAGCGGTGACCTGGCCCGGCGGTCGGCCGACGGCGGCCTGGAGTTCCTGGGCCGTGTCGACGACCAGGTCAAGATCCGTGGCTTCCGCATCGAGCTCGGCGAGATCGAGACCGCTCTGGCCGCTCATCCGGAGGTGCGGGACGCGGTCGTGCTGGCACGGGAGGACACGCCCGGGGACAAGCGGCTCGTCGCGTATGTGACCCCGGCCGACGGGGCGGCACCGGATCCGGGCGCGCTGCGTTCCCATCTGAGGGGCCGGCTGCCCGAGTACATGGTTCCGGCGGCGTTCGTCGCTCTGGACGCCCTGCCGCTGACCACCAACGGCAAGCTCGACAAGCGTGCGCTGCCCGCTTCCGGCCAGGACGCCCTGGGTTCCGCGGGCCACGTCGCCCCGCGCACGGTCGTGGAGGAGCGGATCGCCGCTGTGTGGGCGGACGTCCTGGGGCTGGAACGCGTCGGTGTCGAGGACGGCTTCTTCGACTTGGGCGGGCATTCCATCCGTGCAGTCGCCTTGGTGGGCCGGCTGCGGGCCATCGGCTACGACCTCGCCGTGCGCGATGTGTTCGAGTACCGCACCGTCGCGCGGATCGCCGAGCTGGTCACCGGGCGTCCGGCGCCGGCCGACGCGGACCGCACGGTCGAGCCGTTCGCGTCGATCACGGCCGAGGACGCGGCTCGGCTGCCCGAGGGGGTGGTCGACGCGTATCCGCTGTCACAGGTACAGCTCGGCATGGTCGTCGAAATGCTGACCGACGACGGAAAGCACCCCTACCACAACGCGACGGCGTTCCGGATCCGCGACGGCCGGCCGTTCTCGGCCGAGGCGCTGCGCGTGGCCGCCGCGCTGATCACCGCCCGCCACGATGTGCTGCGCACCTCGTTCGACCTCACCGGGTACTCCGTGCCGATGCAGCTGGTGCACGCGACGGCCGAGCTGCCCGTGGCCGTGCACGATGTCTCGCACCTGCCGGAAGACGAACTCCGAGCGGTACTTGGGGAGTTCGTCCGGCAGGAACGCACCGACCTGTTCGATCTGACCGCTCCGCCGCTGCTGCGTCTGACCGCACACGTGGCGGGCGACGGCAGCTGGTGGCTCACCAACACCGAGTGCCACGCGATCCTGGACGGCTGGAGTCACCACTCGCTGCTGATGGAGGTGCTGGAGGAGTACGGCCGCATTCGCGACGGCGGGGAACCTGCCGGGCGGCCAAGCCCCGCCATCCGGTTCGCCGACTTCGTCGCCGCGGAGCTGAGCGCCCTCGGGTCGGAGGAGTCCCGCGCCTACTGGCAGTCGGTCGTCGACGCCAACGCGCGGCTCGTCGTCCCCGCCCCGTGGCGCGGCGACCCGGACGCCGCCGGTGTCCCCCACCGGGTGCCCGTGCCCTTCCATGACCTGGAGGACCGGCTGCGCGCACTCGCTGCGAGAGCGGGCGCCTCGCTCAAGAGCGTGCTGTTCGCGGCCCATCTCAAGGCGCTCAGCCTGCTCACCGAGGAGGAGCGTTTCTTCACCGGCCTGGTGTGCAACGCCCGGCCCGAGGTGCTCGGCGCCGACCGGGTCTACGGCATGCACCTGAACACGCTGCCCTTCGCGTACGACCGCTCGGCGGCCACCTGGCAGGAGCTGGTCGCCGCCGTGTTCGCCCGCGAGGTGGACCTGTGGCCGCACCGGGCCTACCCGATGCCGGTCATCCAGCGCGAACTCGCCGACGGCGAGCGGCTGGTCGACATCCGGTTCAGCTACCACGACTTCGACCAGGTCGACCACGAGCAGGTCGACTACCTGGCCAGCATCGACGACAGCCCCACGGAGTTCTCGCTCGGTGTGTCGGCCCGCATCGGCCACCTCGTCCTCACCGCTGCCCCACGGGCCCTGAGCCGGTCCGGCACGGACCGCCTGGCGGACATGCTGCGCCAGGTCATCGAGGCCATGGCCGCGGACCCGGAGGGCGACGCGCGGGCATCGTTCCTGCCGGAGGGTGAACGGCACCGGCAGCTGGTGGTGTGGAACGACACGGCGGACGAGGAACTGTCCGACGGGTCCTCTTCCGTGCTCCGGCGCTTCGAGGACCAGGCCGCCCGCACCCCGGGTGCGGTCGCCGTCGAGCACTCCGGCGCCACCGTTTCCTACGGCGAGCTCGACGCCCGCGCCAACCGGCTGGCCCACCACCTGCGCGGCCTCGGCGTGACGACGGAGTCCCGCGTCCTGGTCCGGCTCGACCGCGGGCCCGACCTGCTCACCGCACTGCTCGCGGTGTGGAAGGCCGGCGGCGCGTACGTACCGGTCGACCCGTCCCACCCGGCAGCGCGCGTGACCGCCATGCGCGAGGCCGCCGCGGCCGTGCTGACACTCACCGAGCTTCCGGACGCCGACGTCCTGGCCGCACTGCCGGTGTCGGCGCCGGTGCGTACGGACGATCCGGACGGGCTGGCGTATGTGGTGTTCACGTCGGGTTCGACGGGTGTTCCCAAGGGGGTGGAGGTTGCGCACCGGGGTCTGGCGAATCATGTGGCGTGGGCGGCACGGGAGTTGGCGTCCCGGGGTACGGGCGGTGCCCCGCTCTTCTCCTCGGTCGCCTTCGACCTGGTCGTCCCCAACCTGTGGGCGCCCCTGACCGTGGGCCAGGCCGTCCACACGGTCGGACAGGATGTCGACCTGGCCGACCTGGGGCAGCACCTCGTCGCCTCGGCCCCCTACAGCTTCGTCAAGCTCACCCCCGGGCACCTGGACGTCCTGGCCCGGCAGCTCACGGCCGAGCAGGCGGCCTCCCTCGCCCCGGTGCTGGTCGTGGCGGGCGAGGCGTTCACCCGGGCCACGCTGGAGCGCTGGCGCGCACTCGCCCCCGGCACGGAACTGATCAACGAGTACGGCCCGACGGAGGCGTCGGTCGGCTCCACCGTCTTCCCCGTTCCCCCGGACGCCGACGCGGACGTCGTCCCGATCGGTCGGCCGTTGCCGAACATGCGGGTGTATGTGCTGGACGCGGCG
>NZ_BMMU01000047.1 GCF_014646095.1 Streptomyces lacrimifluminis
CAGAAAGCCGCGGCCGGGAGCACTGCCCGGCAGCACTGAACAGTGGGAACGCGACCGCCACTGGCACTCCTTCGACCGCACCACCGTCGAACACGCCCTCGCCGACCACAAACGCTGGAAGCAACTACTGCGCTGGACCCACCGACGCGACCGCCTGCCCGACACGTACCGCGCTATCGCCGGCCTCGTCTCCGACCGCACCGCTCAAGCCTGAACAGCGGTCCTCCAACGGACCAGCACGCCTCACCCACAATCACGCACCACCGCGTAAGGGGGTTTGGCGACGTGGGTGCGGACGTAGGCGGCCAGAACGTTGGCGATGGTGGGGTGGTCGCGGGTGGAGTCCTCCATGATGCGCTGCAGGGCGTAGATTTTGCCCAGACGGACGTCCATGGCGTCGTCGCCGAGGTTTTCCACGGCCCTGGTGCAGCGGTCGGTTATCTGCGCTTCTTGGGCGATGCTCATTTCCTGTCTGCTGATCTTCAACTGGTCGCGGACACAGCGGTGCGGGTGGCCTGGCGGCAGGACCCCGCTGCCGAGGGCAAATGCTTGCCGGGCAGTGGGAGGCACAGCAGGCCGCCATGAACCAGGCACTGCGGACGATTCTGAGCGTCCAAGGGTTCTGGATTGAAGACGGGCCCTTCGAGGAGGCACCGGTTGTTGTAGGTACGGCCCGTCCAACAAGGGTTTCCTGAAGCTGCGACTCCTTCTCCGACTTCTGGCCGAACACGGTGGGGCGATCAGCATCCCGAAAACGATGCCGGATGGGGGAGTCCGGAATGGGTCGCCTCCGGGCCAGCCCGTGTGGCATACGTGGACGGGCAAGACGCCAGTCCAGCCCTGGCGGGGGAGGGGCAGCGGAGACACCCCCGGAACATCTCCAGCGTCCACGTCACGTCGGTAAGAGTAGCTGTAGCCCACGCCGGAGCGGGTCCTGCGGCCAGCCTGGCGGCCCAGGGGCTTGTGGCCTCCACCGTCGGGGATGTTGCCGACCTTCTTGATGTCCACGTGCACCAACTCGCCCGGTGCGGACCGTTCGTAGCGGCGGATCACCCGTGCGGTGGCGCGGTCGAGATGAGCCAGACGGGCCAGTTTGTAGCGCGCCAGTATTCGGTGCACGGTGGAGGGGTTCAAGCGCAGCAGGTAGGCGATGCGGGCCGGTCCCAAGCGGCGCAGGACACGGACCTTGATGATCCGCCGCTCGGTGCGGTTCGGGGTCCGGCCCGGGCTGTGATGCGGTCTGGACGAGCGGTCGCTCATGCCCGCCGCGCCGAACTTGCGGTAGCGGTCCGCCCATCGCTGGGCCGTGGTCGGCGAGACCTGGAAGCGTTCGGCGGCCCGGCGCAGGGGCCAGCCGTCCTCGACCACGCAGCGGGCCAGACGCAGGCGTCCGGTCTCGGTCAGGGGTGCATTACGGTGGGGCACGAGGGCCTTTCTGTTGGTGTAGACATCGCAATCCACACCGAACCGGAAGGCCCTCACCTCTTCAAGATCCCCCCCCAGCCGAGATTTCCCTCACCAGTCCACAACCTCCCGAGACAGAACACCTAGCCAGGCGAGGTGACGGTTCACTCCGAGCCGCGCCGACGCCTGCGCCAAGAGTTGCCCGGCACAACCTCGGGCTGACCGTGTCCCTGCCCGCTCCTCCCGGGTTCGAGCTGGACACGGCCGAGTTCCGAGGCGGCGGACTCGCTCCTCCGCCCCTCCAACTGCCTCAAGGCCTCGCACACTCCGACGCGGCGCCCTCGTGCTGGTACCAGACGCTGTCCAGCTCACGGCCGTCCGGGAGGGTGTGGCGGGCCGGGCCGTGGGCCGGGACGAAGCCGGCGCGTTCCAGGGCGCGGCGGCACGCGAGGTTCGCCGTCGCCGTGCCCGCCCAAACCGTCGGCAGACCGGCGTGGCCATGGGCGAACTCCGCGCCCGCCAGGAACAGTTCAGCGCCGAGGCCCTGGCCTCGATGGTCAGGGGCGAGAATGCCGCCGATCTCACCCCTGTCGTGGTCGAGTTCGAGGTATCCGGCGTAGCGCCCGGTGTCGCGGCGTACACAGACCATGAACTCGGGCATCTCGGGACTGGGTTCGAAGGGCTCGGCCAGCTCGGGGTTGGACCTGATGAACCCACGCGGGGTGGCGCCGGTGGGGCCCAGGCGCAGCAAGGCCCGTCTGGTGTCGGCGTCCGGTACGACCTGGGCGGCCTGGTTCCCGTGCCAGCGCTGGGCTTCGGGGTCCGCGCCCGCAGCGATGGCCGCCAACGCGTCGAGCTGGGTCACCGGGGTGTAGAGCAGCAGGTGCCGGGTGGCCAGGGCGTGCCGGCCGGGCGTGCACGCGTCCGGGACCGGGAGGCCCGAGGCCGCCCGGCGACGTCGTAGGAGCGACCGAATCATGGAACCCCCCGTTGTATTCGTCCTGGTGTGTCCGGCCGAATGTACCGGGTGTGTGCATCGAGTCCGCGGCCGCCTACATGGACAGCGTCCACGGTTGGCGGAACCTCCCCCTCTACCGAGGCGATGACCCGTCGGAGGTCATCCCCCGCATTCTGCGCGCCGTCCACACGCACGCCGTGATCCTCCGGCATCCGCACCCTCAGAGCTGTCCGACGACATGGGCAAGGACGACGTCGTCCCCGACATCAGAGAACCGAGTGTCTCGTCTCGGACGATCTGGTCCATGTCTCAGGTGATCTGGTTGTCGGCGCCGGTTGAATCCTGGCTCAGTCAGGATTCAACCGCCACCGACAGAGGGAAGCCGGAATGAGTCTCATGGACATACGCCCCTGTCCCGCACAGGGCTCACACCAGCAGCCGAATCGAAGGAACCTCCGCATCCACCGCGATCTCCGTGTTGCAGCCTCCGCAGTACACACTCGTGGGACGTCGCACGTTCGTCTGGACCGAACCTTCGCTGGACGTCTCCTGGTGAGGGCAGTAGGTGCCGTAGTGCACGCGAACCCAATTGCTCAACGGCGTTGCGTCGACGCCCCGCTTGGCGTCTTTGAACGGCGCCCACCAGAAGTCCACCAGAGTCCGCAACGCCAGCCGGTCGTCCTGGCTTGTCACGTCGAACGCAGCGATCCGAGCCGCGGCGAAGTGCTGCTCGTTCCTGCCGCTCCAGCAGATGGCCCGCTCGGCCCCCCGCTCCAGAGCGTTGGTTCGTCCGACCCGCTCGCAGACGAAGCAATCCAAGTTCAGCTGGATCGTGGGTTTCCAGAACAACCGATCACGATGAACCTTCTCAAGCCCAGACAGAACCGCGGTGATCTCAAGGCTGCGCAACATCGCGCGATCGTCGCACAGCAGCTACAGCGACGCCGCGGGCACCCAGACCCGCAAAGGGCAGAGATGAAACCGCCACCACCGCAGCAGGTCGTTGCCGCACGACCGCAGTGTGGTTGCCGGGGTGTCCGCCGCGAGCAGGTCCTTGAAGTGCATGGCGACCGGCTCGACCCGCAGACCATGTCGATCGAGCAACTGGTACGGCTCCCAGACGTCTCCCGTCGCCAGCAGTCGACCGGATTGGGGCAGGGTGAAACTCCTCAGATCCCTCCCGGGACCGCTGTGATCAAGCATGCCGAGAAGCTGGCAGGGCAAGCGCTCTGACCTGCGAAAACGTCGAAGACAGTTCAGTCAACACGCCGCGGACTATCTCCGGACCGTACTGCCAGGTCGCCCGGCCGTTCCCGTCCCAGGTGAGTTCGAAGACCCCAGGAGCGCGGCGGACACCCTTCACGCGGAGGCCGGCGCGGAAGCGGCCGGTGCGTAGGTCGTCGACGAAGGCGGTGACGGTCTGGCGGAAGCGGCGGCGCTGTACGGGGGTGAGGCGGTCCAGGTCGGCGGTGAAGCGGGGCAGGGTCTCGTAGGCCGGCACGTCGGTCCTCCAGGCAGCAAGAAGCCCCCGGCGTTGCCGGGGGCGGAGAGTCGGTGACGTGGTGCGGGGAGAGGCGTCTTTGGCCGTCGGGTGGGGAAGCGGTACGTAGGTGTGCGTTGGCTGACGGTGGACGTCGTTTGCTGGCGGTTTTCGGCGTGTGTGAGGCGCGTGTGACGGGGTGCCGCGCAGTATTTGCATGGCCCTGGTGGTGTCCGCCGGGCGGGCACGGTGTCGCCGCGGGCGCCCGCTGTACGGGATCGGCCGTGAAGTTCCGGTGAACTCTCCCGCCGCACGGGATCGCGCTTTTGTACAGGTCAGAGTCGGTGTCTGCTGTGGGGATGCTGAGTGTCGCGAAGGTGCAGAGGCGTAATGCGTGGCGGTACTACGTGCGCGGAGTCGGGTTCGGGGACGGCCGCCGTCCGGTCGGCCAGTCGTTGAAGGACGCCCAGGTGAAGGCTGGCCTCCCGCCCGGGAGGTGGTTGGGGCGCGGCCTGGACGCGCTCGGGCTCACCGAGGGCGCGGAGGCGTCCGAGCGGCAGATGGCGTTGATGTTCGGACAGGGCCGGCACCCGGACGCCGACCGCATCGAGCGCGGCCTCTTGGGCGACGGAGCCGACCCCGCCACGGCACGGCTGGTCACCGTGCTAGGTGTTCTGTCCACGGAGGTTGGTGACAGCGATCACTGGAGGGTGATCTTGAACGAATGAGGGCCTTCCGGGTTCGGTGTGGATTGCGACGTCTACACACGAACGATCAGAAGGCCCTCATGCCCCACCGTAATGCACCCCTGACCGAGACCGGCCGCCTGCGTCTGGCCCGCTGCGTCGTCGAGGACCGATGGCCGCTGCGGCGGGCCGCGGAACGGTTTCAGGTATCGGTCACCACCGCTGCCCGCTGGGCGGGGCGTTATCGCCGGCTCGGCGAGGCGGGCATGGCCGACCGCTCCTCCCGCCCGCACCACAGCCCGCGCCGGACCCCGACACGCACCGAGCGCAGGATCATCAAGGTCCGCGTCCTGCGCCGCTGGGGACCGGCCCGCATCGCCTACCTCCTCGGGCTGAACCCGGCCACCGTCCACCGCGTCCTGACCCGCTACTGCCTGTCCCGCCTCTCCCACCTGGACCGCGCCACAGGCCGGGCCGTCCGCCGCTACGAACATCCGGCACCCGGCGACCTCGTCCACGTCGACATCAAGAAACTCGGCAACATCCCCGACGGCGGCGGCCACAAAGTCCTCGGCCGTCAGGCAGGCCGCAAGAACCGCGCCAACGCCGGCGTGAGCTACCTGCACAACGCCGTCGACGACCACTCCCGCCTGGCCTACAGCGAGATACTCGCCGACGAGAAGAAGGAGACCGCCACCGCGTTCTGGCAGCGGGCCCACAGCTACTTCGCCTCCTGCGGGATCACCGTGCGGCGAGTCCTGACCGACAACGGCTCCTGCTACAAGTCGTTCCTCTGGCGCGACGCCCTCACCGCAGCCGGGATCACCCACAAACGAACCCGGCCCTACAGGCCCCAGACCAACGGCAAAGTGGAACGCTTCAACCGCACCCTGCTCGACGAATGGGCCTACGCGAAGCCCTACCGAACCGAGAGCGAACGGCGTGACGCCTACCCGCTGGCTACACACCTACAATCACCACCGCGGACACACCGCGCTCAAGGGCCATCCACCCGCCAGCCGCGTCCCCAACCTCACGGGTCAATACAGCTAGGGCAGCCGATCGAGGAGATCGAGGCGCGTAAGCAGACGCCTCTGCTCGCGCTCGACTTCACCTTCCGGCCGCAGGCGTCCCTGATCGTGTTGTGGGCGCTGGGAGACGCCAGGACGCGCCCAGTCATCGAGCGGGCGCACGAGCGGGCCATCGCCAAGGTGCTGCGCCGGCTGGAGGATGAGGTCGCGGAGACCCGGTGGTCCTCGGGCCGCGGGCGCGCGAAGACGCTGGCCCTTGGTCGTTGCGGCGTTCCGTCACTTCGACAACCGGGACGGGTTCCCGCTCCTGCACGACCACTGCCTGATCCTCAACCGCGTGCAGCGCAGGGGCGAGGACGGCGAGCCGGTGTGGGGCCCTGGACACCCGCCGTCTCTACCGGCATGTGGTGGCGGCCGGGACGCTCTACACCCTCACGATGACGACCGAGGTGTGTGAGGAGCTGGGGCTGGCGATGGTGCCCCGGGAGGTGACGGCGGGCCTGCGCCCGGTGATGGAGATAGCCGGTGTCGACGAGGTGCTCATCGACTGGTCCTCCACTCGCCGTCAGCGGATCGAGGACGTCCTGGAGGGCCTCACCTAAACGTTCGCGCACAAGAACGGGCGGCTGCCCGGCGAGCGCGCCCGCCACGGCCTGGCCTGGCAGGCGGCGCAGGACACCCGCCCCGAGAAGAAGACCCCCGCGCCCGGTGAAGCAACTGGTCGCATGGTGACAGGCGTCCGCGCTCCTCACGTTCGGCCAGCAGATGGTCTACGGGCTCCTTCAGCGCTGCCGCACGGCGGGGGCGGCGATCCGGGCCCGGGTGGATCCGCACGTGGACGCCGTACTCGCCGCTGTCGATGTCGCCGCGGTCGTCTTCACCGTCCGCGGTAAATGCGCCCGCCGCCATGTCCTGGCCGAAGCTCGCCGGCATCTGCTGGAGACGCTGCGCGGCCAGGAGTTCACGCGCGGCCTGGACGACTACATCTCAGGCCGTGCCCTGTCCGACCGCTCCCGTCAGTCCACCGTTCCCCAGCCCGGCCACCGGATCCCGGCCACCGGATCCCGGCCACCGGATCCCGGCCACCGGATCCCGGCCACCGGACCCCGGCCGCCGACCTGATCACTTACACCGCCAACTTCGACTGGCCCGACCGCTGGTGGATCGCCGGTGCCGACGGCAAGCCGCCGCGCGAGTCGAGCCGGTACGAGCGGGCCCAGGTCGCCAGCCTCGCCGTGCAGAACGCCATCCGCGCCGCCCGCACCCCGCTCGCCGCCGCGCAGGACGACGCCCCGGCCGCGACCGCGTCGGCCGCCGCATACACCGACGACCACCACCACGACCAGACGTCGGACGCGCCGCACGCCGTCGACCGCCCCGGCCGGGACGCCGCGCTCACCCCGGCACAGCAAGCCGCCGCCATCCAAGCCCACCAGCAGGCCGCGATGCCGCAGGAGTACCTGGAGGGCCTTACGACCGACCCGGCGACATGGATGCGCACACCGGAGAACCTGGACCGGCTCGCCGCCTTCACGCGCGTGGCCAACGCCCGCCGCCGCGTCCTCGAGGACGGGGAGCTCCCGGCCCCGGCCTCCGACCCGGTGGACCGGCGACGCCAGGAGCACGAGCAGCACCAGCAGCCCGGACCGGGCCAAGGCCAGGGCCTCCAGCCGTGACGTGGCGCGGACCGTCCGGCGGGACGGAAGACGAAGTCACCGCGCCAGACGCCGGGACGCGATCGGCCGCCCGCCCCCGGGCCCGCAGGGAAAGGCGAGGGTGTGAACGACCGATCCCCTTGAGCACGGAGGCCCCGATGGTTGTCCCGACCCTGCCGTACCTCTCGCCGGAGCGCCTGGAGCATCTCCAGCAGCTCGCGGACGCGTCCCGGCTGCGCGCGGCCCTGTACCCGTCGCCGAAGCCGCCGCCCATCCGGCGCCGCTCCCGCTCCCGGCAGTACCCCGGTGGCCGGCCGAACCCGTGGCGCACCGCGCGCCTGCGCCGCCGCCGGGGCTGAGCGGCCACGGTGGACTCCATCGCGCTCCCGGCCGAGGATCGGAAGTGACCGTGTGAGAGGGGACGCGGTGGGGCACAAGACGCTACACGCGCGGGCGGCGCGGGTTCTCCTTGGCCGACAGCAGCCCGAGGACGGCGTGCTCCTGGTGGTGGGCGTGCCAGCGCTCCGCCAGGGTCCGGTCGGTGAACAGGGCCAGTCCCCGCGCCGTCTCGCCGGTCAGGTCGACGGCATCGAAGCCGCCGGCGGCCTGGACGAACTTCATCGCGATGTCGTGGAAGCGCGGGCCGCTGAAGTAGGAGACGTGTACGTCGGCGGGGGCCAGGGGCTGGCCGCTCTCGTCGGACACGAGCGTGTGGGACGCCTTGCGGGACTCGTAGTAGGTGTTGACCTGCGGCTGGATCTCGGTGCGCATCGCGGCCAGCACGCGCTGCCGGTGTGTGGGTGGGTCCAGGCATTTCTGGTACGAGAAGACGACCTTGCTGCCGTCGGCCAGGACCGCCTCCGGGCCCTTGTGGTGACCGCGCGGGGTGGCGATGACCCGGAAGCGGTCCACCCCCGGGCCGACCTTCTCCGCCGCGTCGGGGTGCATGTCCAGCAGTAACAGGTCGTCGTCCTTCTGGTCGACGGCCTGCCCGAGGCCGTAGCGGCCCAGGATTGCCTGCACCGCCTCCTGTCGGGCCTTCTTCGTCGCGTAGCGGCGCGAGCCGATCCAGACCTCGGGCACCTTCAGCTCCTCTGCCCAGCGGGAGACGGGAGCGCTCACGCTAGAGCACATCTCCCGGTCCTGACGGAGCTTCACCTTGCTGTCAGCCCGCCGGGGAGATGGAGGCGATCGTGATGCCGCAGGAGTACTTCGAGGGCCGCACGATGGACCCCGGGACGTGGATGACCTCGCCGCAGAACCTCGCTGGCTTCGAACGATTCCTCGGGCCCCAGAGGAACGAGTCCTCTGGCCCAGATCAGCGATGTTCGGGGCCTGGTGTGAACGAGTCGATTGGCCCCACCTGAGCCCGAGCCCGTAAGGAGCTGTGTTGGGCCCTGACATGGCAAGTGGAATCGGCTTCCGGTACAGGCCAGGGGGCTTGTCGTGGGCCGGCCGACGCGGCTGGCCCAGGCCCGCGACCGGCTTTCACCTCTCCAGTCGTCGACCGGTCCCCGGGCACGGGAAACAGTGGTGCGACCACCTCCGGTGACCCATCCACCTGCCTACTCCCCTGATGACCGGACCCTCGAATGACAGGCTCAGTCCGCGACCGCCCGCTCCCCAGCCGGGCGCCTGCGCCACGCGCGCTCGGTGAGCGACGGCGGCTGCCAGGCACCGTCGGCCTGATAGAGATCGGCGCCAGGAGCCACGATGTTGTCGATACGGTTGAGCACGCCGTCGTCGAGCAGCAGGTCAGTTCCCTTCAGCAGCGAGGCGAGGTGGTCCATGGTGCGCGGACCGATGATCACGGACGTGACGGCCGGGTGTGCCAACGGAAAGGCGACGGCCAGTTCCGGCAGGGTGCAGCCCACCTCCTCAGCGAGAGTGACGAGTTGCTCGACGGCAGCGAGCTTCGCGGCGTTGCCCGGGACGGCAGGGTCGAAGCGGTGCGGAGTGTGCTTGGCGCGGCCGGTGGTGAGGTCCACGGGTCGGCCCTCGCGGTAGGTGCCGGACAGAAATCCCGAGGCGAGCGGTGACCAGGTCAGCACTCCCATGCCCAGGCGCTGCGCGGTGGGCAGCACGGACCGTTCGATGCCGCGCGCGAGAATCGAGTACGGCGGCTGCTCCGTGCGCAGCCGCATCAGTCCGCGCCGCTCCGCCACGTGGTGAGCCTCGACGAGGTCCTCGGCGGGGAACGTGGAGCAGCCGAACATCCGGATCTTGCCTGCCCTGACCAGGTCGCTGAGGACGGACAGCGTCTCTTCGATGTCGGTGGTGTGGTCAGGACGGTGCACCTGGTAGAGGTCGATCCAGTCCGTGTCCAGGCGCCGCAGACTGTCCTCGACGGCCTTGAGGATCCAGCGGCGCGAATTGCCGCTGCGGTTGCGTCCCTCCCCCAGCGGAAAGTGCACCTTCGTGGCGAGCACGACGTCGTCGCGTCTGCCTTTGAGCGCCTTGCCGACGATCTCCTCGCATTCGCCGGCCGAGTACATGTCCGCGGTGTCCACGAAGTTGATGCCGGCGTCGAGCGCAGCGTGGATGATGCGTGCGCTGTCCTCGTGGTCGGGGTTGCCGACGGCACCGAACATCATGGTGCCAAGGCAGTGGGTGCTGACCTCGATGCCGGTCTTACCAAGGACTCGATAGCGCATACCGGTGCTCCGTCGCAGGCGGGGGCGGGTTGGAAGCGTCACCCTAGGACTTGGAGTGCACTTGAGGGCAAGGGCCCGGGTAGGTTCAGCGGGCCGCGTTGTCAGTGGCGCCCGAGACGGTCGCCACCACCCTCGCAGCAGCTGCCGGAAGATCCTTACCCTGCCGTTCGGTTGGCCGTCTATCGACGCGGCTCTCGGAAGCGCAACGGTGCTCCCACCGCAAGACCACCCGTGGGGGCCACTTCTGACGAACATTCATGTCGCGATCACCCCCCCCTGGGGCCACCGGACTCGTTCCTCTGGGGCCAGCGAAGCTGTTCAGAGCCACCTCGCCCGGATCGCCGCGCTCACCCACGGGCGGCAGAGGCCCGCGTCCACACGGCCGAAGGTCCTGCGCCGACACCCCCGGCGGTGAGTGCCTGGCACTTCACCACCAGGAGCAGCAGCCGGTTGCGCAACGGACGCTGCACCATGCAGGCCGGGAAGGGTGCAAGGGACTGCAACGTGCAGTCGGTATCTGCTTTGGTAGCCGGGATATCCCACCCGGCCGAGCCGGTAACTGTTCGACGGTCGGCCCGTTAAGTCGATCATGAAGAAGTTCACGATCACCACGACAATCGCCGTCGCTCTCACACTCACCCTGTCGGGAATCGCCCATGGGCACGAGTCGGCCGTCGGAGAGCCGGCCCCGCAGGTACAGGAACTGGTCGGACAGGGGTCGGGTGACTGCCCGAGCATGAGCCTGTGCCTCTATGAGGACCACGACCTCAACAAGGACAAGTCCGCCAGGATCTGGGTCTTCCCCATCACTGACGCCCGTACGGACTACTCCTTGCGCGGTCACGCCGCATGGGACCAGCCCTCCTCGGGGTATATGAAGGCCCCCAACCTGGGCTGGTCCGCTCTTCTGTTCCCCGACGGCACGTGCGGCTTCGAGGGAGATCGGGAAGCGGAAGCCATCTCCTTCAGGGCCAACGATCCGTACAACTCCCTCAACGGCCACTACGGCCGGGCGAAGCGGTACGGCTACTTCAGTAAGAACGGCAAATGGACCGAGACGAAGCGGTGGGGTGTCACCCAACAGACACTGAACCTCAACGACCGGGCCGGCTGCGCCGCCGTCGGAGAGTTCAAGAACGTGCGCGACCTGTACCCCTACGTCGACGGCGACATGTAAGCGCCTGACGCCGTCGCGATCTTGCTTCCTGCGGGCGGCGACGTGGGCGGGTACCACCCGGATCCCTGGTCGTGACCAAGATCCCCGACAGCGTCAGGCACTGAGTGCGGGACATCCCGGCATCCGGTGCGCGCACCGACGATGTCGTGCGCTCGCCGTGCACTGCGCCGCGGAACATCGGGTGCGCACGGCCAGCCGCGCCGCGCGCACCGGCCCGCGCGTCGACGATGTCGCGCACTCCGCCCGGACCTACCGGTGCGCACCCCTTGTCCAAAGAGGCCGCGCCGGATGCGCATCCCTTGTCGAGTTGGGAATCAACCCTTGTCGGGGTCGAAGATGCCGACGTTTTCCCTAGACCACGTTCGCTACCGTCCACAGCGTCCCCTTTTGCGTGCGCGATGCTGTGCACCGAGGGGAGAACTCTCCCTCCCTCACCCGTCCTTGGGCCCTTTACGCTGGGTGAACCGATGCGCGGTGCGGTGCGCACCCCGCACCACGATGCGCACCGCCCGGCGGGAGTGCACGGCATCGTGCGCACCGGGTGTCGCGCCGCGCGCACGCGGTGTGCACCAGGGCCTGTGTGATGTCGTGATCAATCGGCTGCTGGGCGGAGAGCTGGGGAGTCTCCTTCGAGAAACTCAACAGGGAAGCAATTGCAGAGGATCGCCCATCAGCGGCTGGTTCGCCGGTTCCTGCTCGCTGCGGTCCGCCTTCCACGATCCGCCGCATCGACCCCGATGCTGGACGGGTCACCGCGCAGCCCACGGACCGGACCAACACGCAGCACAGTCTGAGTCGAAGTCCCCTGGGCCAAGATGTCCTTGGAGGCACACTCTGGGCTTTCCGCGGTGACGGGCAGGGCCCATGATGGCGGCATGGCTGCCAGCGAAGACGTGCTCTGGGACGCGGACGACAAGAGCATGCAGATGGTTCCGCGGCTCCGGCGCATCGGGGTGACGGCTGGCTGCCTCGGCTTCCTCGGCCTGGCGCTGTGGACAGACTCGGACGCCACATGGGTCCTCTACGCAGGTGCCTTCTACCTACTCGGGGAGATCGCGTACTGGGCGTGGGACCGACGGCGTCTGGTCGAGGCGCGCATCGTCCCGGGCGAAGCCGACGGCCCTGCCAGACTCCGCCTCCGCCGCGTCGGCGGACAGATCACCGAACACGACCCCCACCACGTAGTCCGCGTCGTCCTCATCCACGACAACGTGCACGACCTGGCAAAACTCCGCCTGAGCCTGCACGGCAGGCAGCTCCTCTTCGGACGCCCGGGCCGCCCCCCGGGCCTCACGACATGGCGCCATACATGCCCGAAAGCCAAAGTCAGCAACAGAGCCGCCCAATGGGGCATGCCAGGAATCCCCGACTAGGGCCTGCGTGATGCCGTGATCAACCAGTGGCCTTCAGCAGGTCGTTGATCCAGATCATCGAGGCGCGGAGGTGAAGGCCGGCGAGGTAGTTCTCGGGCGTCTTGTCGTATCGAGTCGCGATGCCCCGCCGGGCCTTCAGCTTGTTGATCAGGGGCTCGACGGTGTTCCGTTCCTTGTGGAGACCGGCGTCGTGACCTGTGGGCCGGCCGCCCCGGCTGCCTTTCCTCTTCCGCTTGGCAGCCTGGTCCTTCTTCTCCGGGATGACTGCTTTGATGTTGCGTTTGCGCAAATAGGTGCGGTTAGCGCGGGATGAGTAGGCCTAATAGGCACGTGGTTGGTCGTTTGGCCAGTCCTGGCAGGGGCCGGCGAGACGTCTGGGATGTATGCAGCACCGCCGGCTCCAGGTGGCCTCGTCCGTGAGCCATGTGCAGGGCATCGACGACCAGGTCGGCGGGGTGGTGGTCGGCCATCGCATAGCCGACGACCTCGCGGGTGGCCAGGTCCAGCCAGCAGGCCAGGTAGAGCCAGCCCTCGTCGGTGGGCAGGTAGGTGATGTCTCCGACCAGGCGCGTTCCGGGCCGGGCGGCGGTGAAGTCACGGCCGATCAGGTCCGCCGCGGGCCGCGCCTGTTTGTCCGGTCGGGTCTGCGAGCGGTGCCGGCGGCGGGTAATCCCGGCGATACCGCGTTGGCGCATCAGCCTCTCGACCCGCTTGCGGTTCACGCCGTGACCCAGCCGCCGCAGCTCGGCGTGAACGCGCGGGACACCGTAGGCGCCCCGCGAGGCGGGATGGACCACGGTGATCTCGTGAACGAGAGCCTCGTCGGCCCGCAGACGCGCGCCCCGGGCGTCCTGCCCCTGAGTCCAGGCGTAGTAGGTGGAGCGCAGCACACCGAGGATGCGGCACAGCAGCGTGACCGGGTAGGTGGCCTTCTCCGCCGCGATGAACCGGTAGAGCTCGCTCACCGGTCGCTCTCCCGCGCGAAGAAGGCCGTCGCTTTTTTCAGGACCTCGATGGTCTTCTGCTGTTCGAGGTTCTGCCGGCGCAGGCGGCGGAGCTCCTCGTGCTCGGCACTGGTCAGGTCGCCCGGGCCTCCTTCACCACGGTCGGCCTTGTCCTGCTTGACCCAGCTTCGCAGGCCCTCGGGACTCACGCCCAGGTCCCGAGCAACCTCGGTGACCGTCTTGCCGGAGGACCGGGCCAACGCCACGGCGTCCCGCTTGAACTCCTCCGAATACCGCTTGCCCTGCTTGTTGCTCACCTGGCTCTACTTCCTCTGGAACCTCACGTCCCAGTCTCCAGGTGTCCAAGTCCACGGGGAAGCTTCACATCGAGCTTCACATCGAGCTTCACATCGAGCCCGCGCAGCAACGCCAGCAGATCCGCTTCACTCTCCGTCATGCGGTCATCTTCACGCGACAGCCATACGCGGAGGGGTTCGGGGCACCACAACGCTCACCGTTCCCCGACTTCACCCATTCAAGTTCAATAGCATTTGCATGCTGAAGTCCTATATGGAGCAGTATTCGTTCATGGAGAATCCTGCATGTGACGGGACACCGTCGGCGGAGGGGATTTTGTCTGGACCTGAGGTCGTCTTTACGGCGGACTTCGCGTCTACCCGTCAATGGGTGGCAGGGCGTTCGTGGGCATATCCGAACGGCGGACCGGTCAACCCCGGCGACAACAAACTGGATCACCTGACGGCGGACCCCGCGTACAGCCGCTCGGGCACCTTCCGTGCCAGCCTCCGCAAGGACGGCCGGTGGGACACGGGCCTGCTCACCACCGAGGGGAGCGAGGAGGGTTTCACCGTCAGTGCGGGGGATGTGCTCGATGCGCGGGTCAGGTTGCCGTACGAGGCCGGGGCCTGGCCGGCCATCTGGACCTGGCGGGACGGCGACCAGGAGATCGATGTTTTCGAGTACCACCCCGACAACCCCGACCTTCTGGAGCTGACCAACCACGTCCGCGGCGGCAGCCTCTACTACCGCGACGCCGCTATCGGCCCGGGCGCGTGGGTCGACCTTCGCGTTGAGTTCGGCTCGAGGTCCGTGATCTGGTGGGTGAACGGCAGCCGGGTGTTCGCCGACCGTCGGGGCGTGGGGCGTGCCTGGCACGCCTACCTCATCGTCAACCTGTCGGTGTGCGCGGGCCGTTATCACCCGCCACCGGCTCCCCACGTCAAGGAGATGTCGTACGAGGTCCAGCACCTCGTGGTGCGGCGGCCAGCCGCGCTTATGGAGGCACTGCCCGACGAGTCCGAGGCGATGGCCGACCGCGATGGACCGTGAGCCTGCGGGAGGCGGGGATATTCCGCAGGCCAGAAGCGACGAACGAGGGGACCTGTTACTCACTTTCGGGTGACGGTCCCCGCGGTGCCGGGGTGGCGTGGTGTGGCGGCCGCAGGGTCTGGACCCGCTTCTGCACGGGGGCGGGATCGTGCTGGGTCGTCAACGTGGGGCGTCAGTGGCATACGTGGATGAGGCAGGTGAGAGTCACAGGAATATGGGCAACCAGTAACACAGTCCATGTTTTCTACCCAACTCCAGTACGGGGTGGACAGAGTGTGGGTGTGCGGCCAGTCCGGCCGCCACCCGCACACCGCACCGACTCCCGCGGCGGCCGTGAGACCGCTGGCGGGGGAGTGGTGCCTGTATTTTCTGGGGACTTCTTGTCCGCTTCTGCTTCTGTCACCGGCCCGTCGTCTGGCCGCTGCCGTGCTTGCTGCCGGTGCTCTGGTCTCGGTGGCGGCGCTGCCGGCGTCCGCTGCCGACCACGTCCGTCCGCAGCGTCCGAAGGTGGAGATCTTGGCGGTCCAGTACGACTCCCCGGGACGTGACGACCGTTCCAACCGGTCGCTGAACAAGGAGTGGGTGGACCTCACCAACACCACCCGCAACACGGTCAACCTCGACGGCTGGACCCTCACGGACCAGGCCGGCCACACCTACACTTTCGACCAATACCGGCTGGCCGGCCGCACGACGGTCCGTATCCACGCCGGTGAGGGCCGCGACACCCGCAGCGACCTCTACCAGGACCGCCGCCACTACGTGTGGAACAACGACCACGACACCTGCGCAACGACCGTGGCCGCTTCTCGATGACGAGTCCAGGGGCCGCGACCGCGACCACCGCCATGGTGACGCCCGCCGCTGACACCACCACCACGCGGGCGGCTGAGCATGCACCCGCCCCCGCCTGTGAGACGACGGCGCGCCCGGCCCACGATGGCCCGGCGCGTCGCTGGCGTTTGGTGTGACGCTCACGGGGCCGACGGGCCGGCCCTGTGGCCGGCCCGAACCATGTCCCAACTGGTTGATGGCGAGGTGTCGCTGCCGCCTTCGAAACCCCGTCACCCCGCCTTGACCAGCTGATCAGCACCTCCCGCACGCCGGGGGAACCTCAAACTGGGCAGCCCTCACGCCAGAACCAGGTTCCGTTGCCATGCTGCGAACGCCCCTCCCTGGGATGGCCCGTACACCAGTCCGGGCCGCACCCTTGCTTTCCGGTCCCGGGAACGGTTCTGACTCCCGGCTCACGGCAGATTCCCTGCTCGCTGCCCACGCCGGTAATCAACTCCGTTTGTGTCATTGACATCTCACTCGGAAGTCCTACCGTTGGGAGCGCTCCCATGACAGCCTTGCAAACTGGAAGGAGTCCCCCCACATGCGCAAACAGAGTCCGTTAGCCGGGCGTTCGTGGTCGTCCCTCCGCCGGCCTCTCCAGGCGCTCGCCATGCTGTTCGCCGTGGTTGTCGGCGCACTCACCTGGTCGGCTCCCGCCCAGGCTCACGGCACCGTCGTCGGCCCAGCTTCCCGCGCGTACCAGTGCTGGAAGACGTGGGGCAGCAACCACACGAACCCGGCCATGCAGACCGAAGACCCCATGTGTTGGCAGGCCTTCCAGGCCAACCCCGACACCATGTGGAACTGGATGAGCGCGCTCCGCGACGGCCTCGGTGGCCAGTTCCAGGCGCGGACCCCCGACGGGACGCTCTGCAGCAACAACCTCTCGAGGAACGCCAGCCTGAACAAGCCCGGGCAGTGGAAGACCACCACCGTCGGCAACAACTTCTCGGTCCACCTGTACGACCAGGCGTCCCACGGTGCCGACTACTTCAAGGTCTACGTGAGCAAGCAGGGCTTCAACCCCAAGACCCAGACCCTGGGCTGGAGCAACCTCGACTTCATCACGCAGACCGGACGCTTCGCCCCGGCGCAGAACATCACGTTCCCCGTCCAGACCTCCGGCTACACCGGACACCACATCCTGTTCGTGATCTGGCAGGCCTCGCACCTCGACCAGGCCTACATGTGGTGCAGCGACGTGAACTTCGGCTGAGCCGGGGAGCGGCGGCTGTGTCCGGACACCATAACTTCCGGTGTCCGGACACAGCCGCCGCTCCCAGACCGCCGTCATCCGTCGTACTCCCTGGCTCCGGCGACGACGGATGTCCTTCTGGCCGCCTCTAGTGCGCTTCCGCGTGATGTGCCGCTTCAAACTGCTCGGCTGACAGCCCCTGACCGCCGAGTGGGTTCGCCGGGTGGGCCTGCGGTGGTCATGCTGGGAAGCATGACCACCGCGCCGATCGTCATACACCCGGCCTCCCGCACGGGCGGCCGGAGAGTCACGGTGCATTCCGGGGGGGGGCGGGACGAGATCCTCGGCACCGCCTACAGCGATCACGATCTGGTGGTGTTCCTCGAGGGTGCGGGCGTTCAGGATCCCGACAGCATCCTGGACGACGACCGGTGGTTTGATTGGAGCGGTGGCCACGCGCACCAGTGGAGTGCCGCCTGAGCACCTGTACTGATCTGCGGTCTGTGCGCAGGCCCTGTGGCCGTTGCCCCTGGACTGCAGATCCTCGGCCTGGGCCGTGGTGAGCCAGGGCAGACGGGAGCGCAAGGTCTCGGCTTCGTGCTGCGCTTGGTCGCGTCCGGCGTGGAGGAGGAGGTAGCCCTCGACCTCGTTGTCCAGCCCGGAGCCCGGCCGGTCCGGCGGGCCGGAGGACCGGCCGGAGATCACTGCTGTTTGCCTTCGTGGCTTCGGCGTCCAGGACGTCGCGTTTGCCGGTGTCCTCGCGCTGGTCGAGTTTCGCCAGTTCCGGGTGGTGCAGGTCGAAGGCGGGGGATTCTGAGCGAATGCGGGGCAGGGTGGTGAAGTTGTGGCGCGGGGGAGGGCAGGAGGTGGCCCCCTCCAGGGAACGGCCGTACCCCCAGGGGTCGTCGACCTCGACCCGCTCGCCGTGCTTGGCGGTCTTCCACACGTTGTAGAGAAACGGCAGGGTGGACAGGCCCAGCAGAAACGCGCCGATGGAGGAGACGGTGTTGAGGGCGGTGAAGCCGTCGGCGGCCAGGTAGTCGGCGTGCCGGCGGGGCATGCCCTCGGCGCCGAGCCAGTGCTGGATCAGGAACGTGGTGTGGAAGCCGACGAAGAGGGTCCAGAAGTGGATCTTCTCCAGACGGTGGTCGAGCATGGTGCCGGTCATCTTCGGCCACCAGAAGCTGAACCCGCCGAACATCGCGAAGACGATCGCTCCCGCCTGGCGGGACCTACCGCTGATCGGCCTTTTCTTGCGGGTCACAGCCGTGTGGCGTGGTCTGCATGACAGTGGATATCAAGATCGTCCGGTCCGGTCAGATGTACCGCTACTACCTGCGCGAGACCGTTGTCGGTGACGGTCGGCGCCCGGCCCGCACGCCGCTGCGCGAGGCCCAGGAACAAGCCGGTGTCCCGGCCGGGCGATGGATGGGCCGCGGCCTGGCCGTGCTCGGACTCGCGCCGGGAGAGGAAGTCACCGAGAGCCAGCTGCGGAACCTCTTCGGCGAGCGGGGCCGGCACCCGTACGCGGACCGGATCGAGGCCGACCTGCTCGCCAAGGACGAGTCCCCGACCTCCTGTGGGCGTTGGGGGATGAGGAGACCCGTCTAGTGATCGAGGCCGCGCACGATCGGGCGATCGAGCGAGTGCTGGAGTGGATCGAGGACGAGGTGGCGGTGATCCGGTACGGAAAGGACGGCATCTACCGGGTGCGGCCGCCCGGCGGCCTGGTCGCCGCCAGCTTCCGCCACTACGAGGCGCGCTCCGGGATGCCCTTGCTCCATGACCATCTGCTTCTGTCCGTGAAGGGGCAGCGCCTGGACGGGAAGTGGGGGTCGATCCACGCCCTGGCCCTGCACGAGAACACCGTGGCCGCCTCCGCGCTCTACAACGAGCTCGTGGCCGCGGAGGTCTGTGAGGTGCTGGGGCTGGCGACCGAGCCGCGCACCGTCACCCGGAGCGCCGGCCTGTGATGGAGATTGCCGGGGTGCCGCACGAGCTGATCCGCTGGACCTCCCGGCGCAGCGACCAGATCGCCGCCTGCCTGGCAGAGCTTGAGCACGAGTACGTCACCGCCGTCGACGACAACGGCGAGCTGAAGTTCCTGCCCGTGGTCTCCGAACGGGCCCGCGCCAAGCTGAACCAGATGGCCGCCCGCAAGACCCGCCCGCCCAAGCAGAAGACCCAGCCGCTCGCGCAGCTGCGCGCGTGGTGGAAGACGAGCGCGATCCTCACCTCCGGGGTGGCCGTCGACATCATCAACTCCCTCCTCGAGTACGCCCGTGCCGCGGCTGCCGCGATCCGGGCCCGGGTCGCCGCCGTGGTCGACGTCGCCCTGGCGGCCGTCGACGTCGCCGCGACGGTGTTCGTGATGAACGAAGGTGGCCGCTTCCACCGCCGGCACCTGCTCGCCGAAGCCCGCCGCCACCTCGCTCTCGTCCTGCGCGGCCGCCGCCGCGACCCCGGCCTGGACGACCAGATGCCATCTCCACCCACTGCCTGGACATCAGCGAGCCGAAGACCGTGCGCGGCCTGGAGGTCGACTACCGCCTCTACACCGCCCGGTGGTCCCTGTCCGCCCTCCCCGCCCGGCGCCGCCCACCCGCCGTGCCCGATCCGGACCGGCGACCCCCGGCCGATCCCGGCGAGCCGGCTGCGCCCCGGCCCCCGGGCCAGGAAGCGGGGGAGTGGGAGATACCCCGCGTTCCGCTGCAGTACGAGCGAGCTGTCCTCGCCGGTGCGGTGGTGCGGGAGCAGCTGTTCACCACCACCACCGCACGGGGCCGGGCGTACGACGTCGTCGCGCACCAGCAGGCGGCGATGCCCGAGCAACTGCTCACGCCTGCGGCCGCCGACTCGGAGCGCCACGACCAGGAGCCGGAGGCCGGACGCCGATCGACCTGACGGCGCTGCGGGCCCTCTGGGAGTCCCGCACGGACGTGGAAGCCCTCGATCTCACTGCCGAGCGGCTGCACCACCTCCAGGACGCGTTCACCAAAGCGGCCGACGACTCCCGCACCCGCGCGACCCGCTACGCCGAACCGGACGACGCCGACGCAGCGCACCCGGTGCGCCAAGACGACCAGCAGGCGCACCGCCCGCAGGAGCCCGGACCGCACCGCGGCCGGGAGGCCAGCCACTGAGTGCACCCGATGCCGCGCACCCGATGCCGTGGTGCGCACCGACGATGTCCGGCATCCACTCCACCGAGTGGAGTCCACCGGCCGGGAGTGGCCCACACCGTGCTCAGTATCCACTCCACCGAGTTCCGAGCTCAGACACGCTCTCGGACGGCGCCCTGGCCAGGTCCCACTCGGCGTCGCGAGAATCGTCCTTGACGACCAGCAGGCGCTGTCTCGCGTCACCGCGTCGGCCGCGGTTCCACAGCAGTACCCCGAACGGGCCCGATCTGCCTGACCGCAGGTCCAATGGGGACTCAATAGACGGTGCAACTCGACTGTTGTGATGGTTACGTGTGGGGCGGGGGCCCAACGGCACGTCCGGAAACCATGAAGACAACAACGCCACTTCGTTGATGCGGCGCATGCCCTCTGTCTGCATCGTTGCGGGGTGGTGGTGCGACACGCCCTCGTTGGAGTGATTGCCCAGTAGGCGCGGTGGGTGCGGTTTAGAACGGGGCAGGGCGCTGTCACGTTGTTGGGTGCGTGAGTGCCTGACAGCGTGCTGGGGTGTGGCCGGCCCGGGTGTCGGTCTGGGTCAGGCTGTTGCGGGCAGGCCGGCGATGCCGGTGATGTGGTCCCAGATGGCGAAGCGGATGATCATCTCGGCTCGGTAGTGGGTAGCGGACAGGCTGTGGCGGTGGGGTCGGAAGTGGGGTGAGATCCCGCTGAACGCGGCGAGGAATCTCTGCGCTCCGCCGGTGCTGCGGAAGCCTTTCATGGCCCGTTCGCGCTGCCGGGTCGGTTGGTGGGAGTTCTCGGCCCGGTTGTTCAGGCCTTTGTGGGAGCGGTGCTCGACCGAGGGCATGACCTCGCGGTGGGCGGCTCCGTAGGAGCGGAGCTTGTCAGTGACGACCACCCGCGGCACCGTACCCGTCTTTGTGAGAAGGCCACGGAAGAACCGCCTGGCCGCGGCCTTGTCGCGTCGGTTCTGCACGAGGATGTCCAGCACGTTGCCGTCCTGGTCGACGGCCCGCCACAGGTATTTCTGCTCACCGTTGATCTTGATGAAGACCTCGTCGAGGTGCCACTTGTCGCCGGGATGAGGGCGCCGTCGGCGCAGGGAGTTGGCGTAGGCCTGCCCGAACTTCAGGCACCAGCGGCGGATGGTCTCGTAGGACACGACGACGCCGCGCTCCAGCATGAGCTCCTCGACCTCGCGGAAGCTGAGCGGAAACCGGAAGTACAGCCACACGCAGTGCGAGATGATCTCGACCGGGTACCGGTGCCCCTTGTACGACGGCGACGCGGACGACACGGGCGATCCCATCCAGACGCGGTCAACCACAAGATCATCCCACTCCGCTCAGTCAACGTGACAACGCCGGCCGGACCGCTCAAGGCCCTGCTGAACCGGTCCGCCGCCAGCCGCATCGAGGTCAGCCGGCGTCCGTTGTCGGTCTATGACGAGCTGACCGGCACCCGCCCCTTCACCACCAATTCGACGACGAGGGAAGCCCGTTGAGCCAGCTGGTCACCGCCCGCATCCGCAGCACGGCCGCCAAACTCGGCCTGCCCCACCTGGCCGAGAGCCTGAACCAGTACGCCGAGCGGGCCGAGGAGGGCAAGCTCGGCTACCTCGACTTCCTTGACCTGGTCCTGGCTGAAGAGCTTGCGGTCCGCGATGACCGGCGTTTCCGCCAGGGTCTGCGACTGTCGAAGCTGCCGCACCACAAGACGCTTGACGACTACGACTTCTCCTTCCAGCCCGAACTCGACCCGCGCAAGGTCAAGGACCTGGCCACCCTCTCGTTCATCGAGGCCAAGGCCAACGCAGCTCTGCTCGGCCCGCCGGGAGTGGGCAGGACACACCTGGCCGTCGCCCTGGCCGTCGCGGCCTGCCGGGCCGGGTTCTCGATCTACTTCACCACGCTCGACGACATGGTCCGCCAGCTGAAGACCGCCGAAGCCGCAGGCCGGCTGACCAGCAAGCTCCGTTCCTACCTGCGGCCCAGCGTCCTCGTCGTCGACGAGGTCGGCTACCAGCCCCTCGAACGCGCCGAGGCGAACCTGGTCTTCCAGGTGATCTCCAAGCGTTACGAGAAGGGCTCGATCATCCTGACCTCGAACAAGACCTTCAGCGAATGGGGCCAGGTCTTCGGCGACGAAGTCCTCGCCACCGCGATCCTCGACCGCCTCCTGCACCACTGCGACGTCATCGCGATCAACGGCCCCAGCTACCGGCTCAAGAACCGACTCGCCGCCATCGAGCGCGAGACCGACGTTGCCTGAGAGCTGAGCACGTTTATCTGTACTTGGCTGAGCACTTCAAGGAGTACGCGGACACCTGGTGTGGGGCGGATGCCGAGCGGCCCGAACTCGTCGAACGCGAAAACGCGGTCGGGTAAGCGAGCTGATCGGCCGCCCACCGTTCACGGAGGAACTCCCCTACATGCCGATCGGCTGGCTGTTCTGGCATTGCCTGGTCCGGCGGCGCCTCGGCAGCCTCTACATCGGCGGCGAGCCGGGTCGGTGGCGAAGTCGGCGGTGGTGACGTCGTGACCGCTCTCGGCGAACCGCCGGGCGAGGACGGAACCGAGATTGCTGGCGGCGATGATGCTGATCTTCACTAGTGCTCTTGGGATAGGGCTGAGTACGCATGGGCGGAAGGCGCTTCGAACTCGAATCTTCAGTGCGATGGCGGGAACCCTAGCCTCACTTCGAACTCGAAGCATGTACTTCGAGTTCGAAGCAGGTGGGTGGAGCGGTGCCATGACCGAACACGAGCCCCGCTGGCTGGACGAGTCGAGATGCGCACTGGGAACGGCTTTCTCACACCGCGAGCCTGATCGCTCGCATGGTCGACGCTCAACTCGGCGAAGCAGGCGGGGGCGCCCGGGTCCAGTACGAGATCCTCACTCGCATCCGCGGGAGCCCGGGGCGGCGACGCCGGAGGCCCGAGCTGGCCGAGCGAACCGTCTTCTCGCGCAGCGGAATGACCTACCAGGTCGCCCAGTTGGAGAATGCCGGACTGTTGCGTCGTGAGACCGAGCCCGAGGACGAACGCAGGGTGCTCGCGATCCCCACCGACGAGAGGCAGCGAGTCCTCGAAACCGCCGCCCCCGGCCATCCGGCCACGGTTCGTGAGGGCTTCGTGGACGTCCTCAGCCCCGAGTAGATCTCCCTGCTCGCCGACATCATGGACATCACCAGCGGCCACCTGCGCGCTATGTCCCGTCGCCCCGCCACGCAAGACCAAGGGCACCCCCTGGTAGTGGAAGAAATCGGGCGTGCCGTGGACGCTGCCGGAGCCAAGGCTGAGCGCTCCCATACCCAAGCCTGATCCGTGGCCGGGCTGGGCGGGTGAGCCACAGTGGGACGGGTTCCGGGCTCGGACCTTCGTCGACGCGGGCCAGATGGTGCTGCGCTCCAGGCGTGGCACGAGACGCCGTCGGCTTTTCTCTTGGTCTGGCTGGGTCGAGAACGCGCGATCGTTTCTGTTGTAGGCGGCCTGCCGGGCCAGGTCACCGAGCGTGACGTGGGCACCCCGGGGGGCGTACGCCTTCGCCGTGGCGAGTCCGATGCCGCGTGCGGCGCCGGTGACGGCGATGTCGGCGCTGCGCATTGTCGATGGCGGGGAATCTCATGCGCTGAGCTCCTGCCGGTCGATGGGGTGCATGACGGTGAAGTCGCGGGCGTCGAAACGTGCCACCTGTGTGCGGAGCCGGCCAGTGGACCAGGGCCAACTGAAGCTGTTGCGGCCGTTCACGTCGAGGTAGTAGCTCCGGCATCCGCCGGTGTTGTAGACGGTGCCCGCGAGGGCGGCCTGCAGTTCGGTGTTGTATGCGGTCTGCACGTCGCGGCGTACCTCGACCGACGCCCACCCCTCGGCGCGTGCTGAGCGGATTGCGCCGAAGGCGAGATCGAGCTGGGCTTCGAGGATGGTGAACGCGGAGCTGTGTCCGGTGCCCAGGCCGGGACCGAGAAGCAGAAACGTGTTGGGGAACCCGGCGGTGACGGTGCCGAGGTACGCCTCGGGGGAGCCCTGCCAGTGGTCGGCGAGAGAACGTCCGGCGCCGTCATGGATGAGGTTCGACAGGGGCATGTCGAGGATGTGAAAGCCTGTGCCGAGGATGATCGCGTCCACGTCGACACTGCTGCCGTCGGCGCCGAGCACGGTGGTGCCGTCCACCATGCGGACGGCGCAGGCGTGCACGTCCACATTCGGGCGGGTCAGGGCCGGGTAGTAGTGGTTGGAGAACAGGATGCGCTTGCAGCCGATGGTGTAGTCGGGGGTCAGTTTGCGGCGCAGTTCCCGGTCCCGCACGGTAGCGCGCAGGTGTGCGCGTGCCACGGCCTGTACGCCACGCAGCAGCGAGGGTCTGCGGAATCCGCGGCCCAGCATCTCCATGGCCCGGTACTCCACGGCAGCCACCGCGGCCCGGGCACCGGGCACGTGCCGCATCGCCCACCGCTCGGCCGCCGGTATGCGATGGTCCGGCTTGGGCAGCACCCACTGGGCAGTGCGCTGGAACAGGTGGAGCCGGTCGACCTGCGAGGCGATGGCCGGGACGAACTGCACGGCCGATGCCCCGGTGCCGAGCACCGCGACCCGCTTGCCGCGCAGGTCGTAGTCGTGATTCCAGCGCGCGGAGTGGAACACCTCGCCGGGAAACTCCACAAGGCCCGGGATGTCGGGTATGAGAGGCTCGTTCCACGGCCCGGCACCGGTGATCAGAAACCGGGCGGTGAACTCGCCGACATTGGTGCTGATCCGCCACCGTGCCGCGTCGGGCTGCCAGTGCGCCTCGACCATGCGCACGCCGAACCGGGTCTGCTCGCGCAGCCGGTGCCGGTCGGCGACCCCTTTCACATAGGCGAGGATTTCCGGCTGATGCGTGTACACCCTCGTCCAGTCCGGGTTCGGCGCGAACGAGTAGCTGTAGAGCCGGGACGGCACATCGCATTGGCAGCCGGGATAGGTGTTGGCCCGCCACGTGCCGCCGAAGTCGTCGGCAGCCTCGATGATCAGGAAGTCCCGGATCCCGGCCTCGCGCAACCGGACTCCCGCGCCGACCCCGGAGATGCCGGCGCCGATGACGACGACCTCGAACTGGGCGCTCATGCCGCGGTACTCCTGTCGATGGCTCGCTTAACACGGTCGGGCCCGGTACGCAGGGAGACGTCGAGGGTGGCCGGGCGGCGGGCGACGTCCATGAAGTTGAAGCCCATGACGGCCAGTTCCTCGGCGCCGGGCTCGATCCGGACAACGCGGGTCCCCCCTGCCCGGAGCAGGTGTTCCTCCGCGTCGAGGGTCCGGGTCATCCAGCGCCTGGCGACGCGTTCGAGGCGACTCAACCCGGTGGCGGGCGCGCCCCCGGACGTCGCCATCGGGGCGACGATCACGACCTCGTCCAGGCCGAGCGGGGCAACGAGGTCGGCCGACGTCGGCGACACCACCCCGCCGTCGAGGTAGGCGCGCCCGTCGATCCGTACGGGAGGAAACCAGCCCGGGATCGCCCACGACGCGGCCACCGCGCTGCCGATGTCGGCAACCGGGGCGTCGGGCGAACCGAACGCGACCCGCCTTCCGGAGCGCGCCTCGGTCGCCACCAGCCACGTACGTGACGAGGCGAGCCACGTGTGACCGTCCGCCAGCGCGGCGCCGAAGCCCCGCAGCCACCCCGCATTCCCACGGCCGCGCGGCAGGAGGCCCAGCAGCCCCGAGCCGAGCGGGATACGGCCCCGGGCTGCCGCCGCCGCCAGCCCGGCGCCCGGCAGTCCCGGCCACGGAACCGGTGGCAGGGCTCCCGGGTGCGTGCCGACGTGCTGCAGGAGCAGCGGGTCCGCGTCGGACCGGCCCTGCAGTGCCGCAAGCAGGTCGGAGATCGACCGGCCGGACCCGAGCGCGGACACGACCTCCGCCCCCGCCGACGTCCCCACCAGCACCTCTGCCGTGCGGGCATCCCAGTCAAGCTGCTCCTCGACCGCAGCCAGGGCAGCAACCGCCCAAGCGAAGCCGAGGGTGCCGCCGCACCCGACGACCAGCCCGCGTCGTGGACACTCCAACATAAATTCTCCCGGTATTTGAATTCCAAGGGGATCCGAAAGCTAGCGGTATCCTCCGAGGGTGGCAAGACTGACCCGGGCCGAGAGCCAGGCCCGCACCCGCGAACACGTCCTCGACACCGCGTACGCGCTCTTCCTGGGCGACGGCTTCACGGCGTCGTCAATGGAGCGTGTCGCCCAGGCGGCGGGCTACTCGAAGGGGGCGGTGTACTCCAACTTCGCCACCAAGAACGAGCTGTGCTTGGCCGTGCTCGACCGCATCGCCGCGGAACAGGTGACACAGCTGGCCGCCGCGATGGGCGACGCGCCCCGCTTCGAGAACCGGATCGCAGGATTCGCCCGCTGGGCCGAAGAGACCATCGGCGACAGCTCGTGGACCTCGCTGGAAGTCGAGTTCGCCACCGCCAACCGCCGCGACACGCAGGTGTGCCAGCAGCTCGCCCAGCGTCGGCGCACCGTCACCGACGCGCTCGCGAACCTGATTCGGGCGCAGGCGGACGAACTCGGCATCACACCTGCCCTGCCCGCCGACACCGCCGCCCTGACCCTGCTCAGCCTCGGTATCGGGCTCGGCGTCCAGCGCGCCTTCGACCCGACTGTCCCGGTGCAGCCCCTCGTCGACCTGCTGCGCAGCGTCTTGAACGGGCACCCCTGAGGGGGCCGATGCTGCTGCGCTGCCGGTTGCGGGGACGCGGCTGGAAGGGACGGCTCGCAGGCAAGCCGTGTTGCCGAGGGACCGCTGGGCCGTTCCGGCGCACCGGCATCCGCCTCATACGGGACCACCTCCGCCTGCCCCTCCAACATCGCCACTCGCGGCAAGGTCCAACCTGGACTTTACGGGCGTCACTTTCGGCGGCGGAGATTTCAGCGGGGCGACGTTCTCATGCGGCACAGTCGACTTCTGCCGGGAGGCGTTCTCCGGGGACACCGTCTACTTCCGCGAGGCAAGGTAGCGTCGGCATCAGGAAGTCCACTTCGGTTCGGTCGATCCAACGTCATGTCACGCGAAGCGCCACACGGCCAGGGCCCGGCCGCCTCCCCCGGCACCGAGGCACCCACCGAACGAACGGCCCGGGGTCGGTGTGACGGTGCGGGCGACCGCCCCGGCCGTCGCGAGAGCGGCTGAGGAAGCACCACGGTGAGGAGCAGGCCCTGCCGACCGGGGCAGTGTGCAAGTGGGACGATCCGCTGACCCGCGCCGGCCGTGCGGTGTGGACAGGGCGGGGCGACGTCTTCGCGGTGCACGCGGCCGGCAACCATCCCGGGCCGCACAGCCTGCCAGTACCACCGTGGCCGCTCACCGAGTCGGAGGGTGTCGAGGCTTCGTTGGGCCTGGTACGACAGAGCCCCTCCGCCCGCAGCGCTCGAACGCCACGCCACGTCGATGGGTGATCTGCTGTGTGTCAGTGGCGCTCGATAGCCTCTGCAGTATGGGAACTTACGATGACAAGTCGCGTGACTATGACCGTCGCGCCGGTCAGGCGCTAGTCGCCTTCTACAACCTGGCCAAGGCTGGGGGCGGGCATAGCGGGGAAGCGGTCGCGCCTGCATACCGCGACCTGCTGGATGCGGCTGAGTCCACGTTCCGAGCGGGTGTCGAGACGGGTGACCTGGAGAAGGCCAAGGCCGGCTGGGACGAGCTCGTCGACGTGACTGCGCACATCGCGCACGCCAACGCCCGAGTTGGGACGGTGCTGCTGGCGACGGCGGTGAATCGCCTGGGGGAGACACCGGAGGAGGTCGTCGCCCAGGTCATGGTGGAAGTGGAGAAGCACAGTTCCTAACCCCCGGCGGCAGAACCCGTCAGCCATGACTGTGGATCTACCCTCGTGGGATGTCTAAACGCCTCGTCCCCGGCAACTGAGTGACACTGTTGGCGAACTCAGTTCACGGGATGCGTTCACTGGGAGGCGGATAGTCTGCCTCCATGGGTTCGGGTGAGGGTGCCGAGGGCATCGGCACGGATCTTGACAGTCAGGGCTGGGGTGCCACGCGCTCATGGGTGGAGAAGGGGCTGTCCGAGGCGGAGCGCATCGAGAAGGTGGTGCGGCGGCGCGGCGGCTGGACGTCGGAGATGCGACTGGCCGAGGGCAAGACCCTGGCCGCGATCGGCCGTGAACTGCGGCTCGACCACTCCACCGTGCGCCGCTTCGCCGCAGCCTCGGCGAACTCCTGGTCCAGAGCATTAACCGGGCGACGCTCCTGGACGAGCACAAGCCCTACCTGCACCAGCGGCGGACGGACGGCTGCCCCATCATTCCCCAACTCGGGGTGCCGTTAACGAGTGGCGAACGAAGTGACAAGTAGCACTCTGTAGTCAATGTGGCGGTCGGTCGCTGGCTCGGGGTGAGGACCCAAAGCAGTGAATAGCGGTAGCAGTGATTCCGCTTCGAGGTTGGCGTATCGAACTTCTAGGTTCTGACGCCTCGTCAAGGGGTTGCCGGATTTACTGCGGCAGATCTCCTACCGTGATCACCGCGACCTGCGGCGGGCCATCACGGCCGCCAGGGCGAGGTATACGCATTTACTGCGGCAGTGCCGGAAGGGCGGGGCGGATATGGCGATCGCACCAGTGGCCGAGTTCGGGAGCGAGGGCGCGCTTCGGCTGCCGCGCGCCCGGGTGGTGTCCTTGTCCGCCCCGCCGTCGTCGTACGCCGCGGCGGTCGAGCGATACCTCACCGGCGCGGGCATCGCGAAGTCCTCCGCGCGGATCTACCGGATCTCGCTGACGACATGAGGGTGGATGCTCACCGGCGAACCGGCGCCGACCGGACCCGCCCGCCGGGGCGCGAAGCCGCCCGTCTTCCTTGTCGCCGCGATCGACGACCCGGCGCTGCCGGAGGTGCTGGCCGAGCTGGCGGCGGCGCGGGCGGACGAGATGGACGCCGACACCGTCAACCGGGAGTTGTCCATCGCGCGCAAGGCGATCGGCTGGTGGCAGCGCCAGGGCTGGATCGAAGGCGATCCGACGATCGACATCGAGCGGCGGCCGGCACCACCGGACCGCACCAAAGCCCTGGCGGAGAACTAGGGATCGTCTTCAAAGGTCAGAGCCAGAGCAGGATCGAGGCGATGGTGACGGCAGCGTGGTAGGACTCGCGGGTCTTGTCGTAGCGGGTGGCCAGCCCGCGCCACTGCTTGAGACGGTTGAAGCAGCGCTCGACGACGTTGCGGCGGCGGTAGACGCACCGGTCGAGGCCGGGCGGCCGGCCGCCGCGTGTGCCGCGGTTCAGTCGGCCAAGGACCTGGTCGACGCGTTCGGGGATCGTGTGCGGGATGCCTCGTCGGCGCAGGTAGGCGCGGATCTTCCGAGAGCTGTAGCCCTTGTCGGCAACCACATGGTCGGGCCGGGTCCGCGGACGCCCGGGCCCGACTCTGGGCACGCTGATCGAGCCCATCACCTCCTCGAAGCGGGTGCAGTCGTTGGTGTTGCCGCCGGATAAGACGAAGCCGAGGGGGCGGCCGAGTCCGTCGCAGGCCAGGTGGACTTTCGTGCTCAGTCCGCCACGGGATCGACCGAGGGCGTGATCACCCGCTTCGTCCCTGTCGACTGCCCCCTTTTGCCGCCGGCGGCATGCTGATGAGCCCGCACGATGGTGGAGTCGACCGACACCAGCCAGTCGATGTCTCCGGCCGCGTCCTTCTCCGCCTGGATCGCCCGCAGCATGCGTGAGAACGTGCCGTCCAGCGCCCACCTGCGGAACCGCGTGTACAAGGTCTGCCAGGAACCATAACGTTCCGGCACATCACGCCAGGCCGAGCCGGTCCGCAGCTTCCACACGATCCCGTTCAGGACCACCCGGTCGTCCGAACGGGGCCGCCCAGCAGTCCCCGAGCTCGGCAACAACCGCGACAACACAGCCCACTCGGCATCCGAAAGCTCATGACGACGCACCACGACAAGCATGATCCCTCATCACCTGGCCACCTTTGAAGACGATCTCTAGGGCCTGTTTCATAAGTGGATCAAGGTCTGCCATGATCCACTCGTGGGGCGTGGCTATCTGACGCGTACGCGCCGCGTTGCGGGGCCGTTGAGCGCACGGAGGCGGGCTATCCACAGGCCGGAACGCGATCAGCGTTTTCTTCGTACGCTGCTGCCCGAGTCGATCACACGGGGGTGTGCGGGATGCGGTACGACGTAGTGGAGGAGCTCGCGGAGGAGGTCATGGGGCGCCTGCCGGACGACCGGGCCCGGCGGGAGGTGATGGCGCTCGTGGAGGTCGCGCGGATGGATCCGCGGGGCCCGATGTGAGTGACCCGGACTCCGTGGAGGATCCGTGAGGCGTTCGGCCGTCGGTGCTGGATCCAGTTCGGTTCGGCGAGACGCTGTGCGCGGTGAACCAGATGTTGCGCCGACGACGTTGGGACGAGAGGCACGCCCGCGTGTCGCCCACCGATCAGCGGGGCGACGACTTGTACCCCTCTCTCCCGTCCCAGGAAAATTCCCCATGCCTCGTTCCCGTCGTTTCTTCCTGCGCCGCAGAAAGAGGGTGACGCCCGCTGCCCTCCCCGCTGGCACGGCCTCACTGTTGCTCTCCGGACCGCTCCGGCCGGGGCGGCCAGTGCCTCCGGGCAGGATCCGTCAAGCACAGGCGTCGCTGTTGAGCCTCACGCACCACGAGCTGGTGGTGATCGCGTACGGGTCGGGGCTGGTCCGTCCGCGGGCGGAGTGAGCCGAGCCCGGCCGTAGGTCAGGAAGGCGCGCCGTGGCCGCAGCCCTCGCCCGGGCCGGAGACACCGGCTCCGCCGTCGCACCGCTGCGTATCCTGTGCCCTGGACTCGAACAACTTTACGCGGGAAGGAATTTCGGACGGTGCCTCTGCACAGGGACGACCCGAAGTCGGTCGGCGGGTACAGGCTGATGGACCGGCTCGGCGCCGGGGGCATGGGAGCCGTCTACCGGGCCAGATCGCGCTCGGGCCGTGAGGTCGCCGTCAAGGTAGTGCACGCCCAGTACGCCGAGGACGTCGTCTTCCGTGCCCGGTTCCGGCAGGAGATCGAGGCCGTCCGCAAAGTGAGCGGCGTCTTCACCGCACCGGTGGTGGATGCCGACCCGGAGGCGCCGCGGCCGTGGATGGCGACTCAGTACGTGCCCGGCCGTTCGCTCGCCGAGCGGATCCGCGACCAGGGCGCGCTCCGCGGCGGCGAACTGCGGCGACTGGCGCTGGGGCTGGTGGAGGCACTGCGGGACATCCACCGGGCCGGCGTGGTGCACCGGGACCTGAAACCGGGTAACGTCCTGATGGCCGAGGACGGTCCCCGAGTTATCGACTTCGGCATCTCCCGCGCGGCGGAAAACCACCTCACCCTCACCGAGACCGGCCAGATGATCGGCACCGCGCCGTTCATGTCCCCGGAGCAGTTCACCGACGCCCGCACGGTCGGGCCGGCCTCGGATGTCTTCTCACTCGGCGCGCTGCTGGTCTATGCCAGGACCGGGCGCGGGCCCTTCGACGCCGACAGCCCCTATGTGACGGCCTACCGGGTGGTCCACAACGAGCCCGTGCTGGAGGGGGTCGAGCAGCCGTTGCGCGGCATCCTGGAGCGCTGTCTGGCCAAAAAGGCCGCGGACCGGCCGGACCTGGAGGAACTGGCCCGGGAGTTCGCCGAAGCCCTGCCGGAGACGGACGCGGGCGACGCGCACACGGTGACGTTGCGCTCGGGCACCCCGGTCACCGGGCGGGAGCGCGCCGGGGCGGGCGCCGGACCGGGGAACGAGGGCCGGCCCGGCCGGCGACGCGGTCGCCTCCGCCCCCTGTGGGCCGCTACCGGCACGGTCGGCGCGCTGGCCCTCGGGCTGACGGCCTATCTGCTGGTCGGGCCGGAGCGGGCGCAGGACGGGGCCAGCGCCCCGCCCGACGGCTGGCGACCCTGGCGGACGACCATGCACGAGACCGCCGCCCACGGGGCGAGGACCTCGCTGAAAGGGAGCGTCGTGACCGACGTCGGGCCGTATTGCCAGGCGTACGAGGGCGCCGTCTACTGCGGAGGCGACGGGGTGCTTCCGGTGCGCCTGAACGGCCTTACCGGCGAGACGGTCTGGCGCGCCGCCATCGCACCGCCCGGCGCCACCAGGGAGTCGTACTCCACAGTTCTCCTGGGTGTCCATGGCGGGACGATGGTCGTCCAGCAGGTCCTCACCAGCGACAGCTACGCGGCCAGTGTCGTGGCCCTCGACACCGCGAGCGGCGCGCGGCTGTGGACCCGTCCGGTTACCGAGACGACAGGCAACACGCTCTTTTGGGGCGACCTGGTCGTGATCCCGAACGCCGACGGCCGGTCGGTGACCGCCCGTTCCGCCCGGACCGGCGCCGGGCGCTGGACGGCCCTCCTGCCCGCAGGCTACTACTGCGGGTTCGTCGAGGCGGGCGGCACCCTGTATGCGCAGTGCATCCCCGAGAAGGACGATCCCAAGGACTTCGTGGTGCTCGCGTTCGACTCGGCGGACGGTTCGACGAGGCGGCTGGCGGCCCCGTACAACAGCGGCCTCGCCGGTACCTTCGACGGCCGGCTGCTGTTCCTGGTGCAGGGCGGGGACGACGAGAACGCGCCGGACGCCCCGTACGTCCGGATCGAGCTGGTGGACCCTCGCACCGGCGCCCGCAGCACCACGAAACTGACGAAGGAGTACGTGGGCGAGGTGACGCTGGCCGACGGCACTCTGTGGTTCGCCTCGCCCAGCGGCGAGGTGACCGCCGTGTCGCCCGGCACGGGAAAGCCGCTGTGGCGGACTCAGACCAACCTGGAACAGCCCGGTGAGGTCCGGTACGACCGGCGGACCCGTGCCCTGTACCTGGCCAGCGCCAGTGGCCGGGTGGCGGCCCTCGACCGGGCGGGGACGCTGCTGTGGGAGACGCTGCCCCGGGTCGAGCGGGCGTCCGGCGGCTGGGTCGACCACTCGCTGCTGCTCCAGGACGGCACGCTAGTGGTGGTCACCCCCGACGGCACGGTCTTCAGCCTCGACCCCGCTCACCCCGAGCGGAAATCCGCCTCGGGGTGAGCGGGGCCGGGAGCCCGGCCCCGGCAGCGCCAGCCTCGCGAACGCCTCGGTCTCCCGGTCGACCTCGATGCGGTTGACCAGGTTGCCCTCGGCGAGGGACTCCAGGATCCATACCAGGTGCGGCAGATCGATGCGGTTCATCGTCGAGCAGAAGCAGACCGTCTTGTCGCGAAAGACGATCTCCTTGCCCTCCGGCGCGAAACGGTTCGCCAGCCGGCGGACCAGGTTCAGATCCTGCCCCGATGGCCCACTTGGAACCGGCTGGGGCCGCCTCCAGCGCCTTGATGATGTACTCGGTCGAGCCGACCCAGTCCGCCGCCTCCACCACCTCGTGCTTGCACTCCGGGTGGACCAGGACGTTCACGTTCACTAAGGCGACGCGTTCTTCGAGGCAGGCGGGAACGCGAGCGCTGAGGCGCAGCCGTGCCTGGCGCCATGCGGCTCGTCCGCCTGCAGGGCGGCGAGCCGGTCCCGTACCTGCTGTGCGGTGTGGAGCAGCGACTGCCGTTCGGCGTCATCGAGCGCGCGGATCCAGTCCGGTCGTGCGGCCTCCCGCTCGCCCATGGCCAGACGGGTGTCGCCCATGCGCATCAGCACGCCGACGACGTTCCTGTGGTCCCCAGTTCGTCGAACGCCTTCATCGCCCGCCGGTAGGTGGCCATCGCCTCCTCGTACCGGCCGAGCAGACGGAGTGCGTGGGCCAGAACGTCCCGGCCCTGCGCCTCCTGCCACCGTGCGTCCAGACGCCGGAACAGGGCGATGGCCTCCTCGCTGTAGGCGAGGCTACTTTCGGGCTGTCCCGTCTTGGAACGCAACCAGGCGAGTTCGACGAGGCACTCGGACACCCACAGTTCGTTCCCTGTCTCCGGGACAGTGCCAGGCCTCGCTCGGAGAACGCCAGGGCCTCCCGGAACCGGCCGAGTTGCCGACTGCCCCAAGGTCTCTGCAGATCCATGGGCGACGGGGCCGTTCCCGCCTATCGCGGCCCCGACGGTTCGGCCGGTCGATTCGGCAGAGCCTGGGCATTCTTGGCGGCGGCTGCCGCGATGGTTGCCAGGTCTTCGCCCGAGAAGCCGGCGCGGCTCAGCACCGCCAGAGATTTGTTCGTCGCCAGCGTGCACAACGCCAGCTCTGCCGCCTCCTGCTCACCGGCCCCCGCCGCCAGCAACGCCTGCTCCAGCATCGCCCGCAAACCGTCGATCATGGCGCGGACCATCGCCCGGCCCTCCGCGTCGAGGGCCGGGAACTGCGTTGCCGACACCGTGAGCAGGCAGCCATCCGGGACCGTCGGGTCGGCGATGCGGTTCAGGGCGACCTGCAGGTAGGCGGTCACAACGGCGCTCGGGCTCGGGTGGGGGCCGGACAGTGCCTGCTCGTACAGCGGGTGGTAGGTCTGCGCGTACCGTTGGAGGCTTTTCCGGAAGAGGGCGCTCTTGTCGCCGAAGGTGCCGTAGAGCGAGCCCCGGCCCAGGCCCGTGCCCTCGGTCAGGCGATCGATCGAGGCCTCCGAATAACCCCAGCGCCAGAAGACGTGCATCGCACGTCGTAGCGCCTCGTCCACGTCGAATTGCTTGCGGCCTGCCATGGTCCGTCAGTCTACACATCTTGTACCGATCATTCAAGGATGTGTATGGTCGCCAGCATGACAAGCTTGAGTTCGTTACGGCTGCCTGACGGGTTTCTTGACGTCTTCACCAGCCGGCTCGTGGAGGTGAACGGACTGCGGCTGCACGCGGTCACCGGCGGGGACGGCCCGGCGCTGCTGCTGATCGGCGGGTGGCCCCAGACCTGGTACGCCTGGCGGGAGGTGATGCCCGCGCTCGCCCGCCAGCACACCGTCGTCGCCGTCGACTCGCGCGGAGCCGGGCTCTCCGACAAGCCCGACGACGGTTACGACGCCGGCACGCTGGCCGCCGATCTGGTCGCGTTGATGGCCGCGCTCGGGCACGACCGGTTCGACGTGGTCGGCCACGACATCGGTACGTGGACCGGATACGCCCTCGCCGCCGATCACCCCGAGCGGGTGGGCCGGCTCGGCATCCTCGAAGCAGTGATCCCCGGTCTCACGCCGTCCCCGCCGTTCTTCGGCCCGGCCGCGGTCAACCTGAAACTCTGGCAGTTCGGCTTCAACCGGCTCACCGACATCAACGAGGAACTGGTCCGGGGACGGGAGCGGCTCTTCTTCGGCTACCAGTTCTCCACCAAGGCCGCCACCCCGGACGCGATCCCCGCGTACGCCGTCGACGTCTACGTCGACGCGATCGCCGCGGATCCTCGCGCGCTGCGGGCGAGCTTCGCGTACTACCGGGCGCTGGACGAGACGATCGCGCAGAACGAGCAGCGCAGCAAGACCCGGCTGACGCTGCCGGTGCTCGCCGTCGGCGGCGCGCTGTGGAGCGGCGCGAATGCCGCCCAGACGATGCGGCTGGCGGCCGACGACGTCACGGGGGTCGTCCTCGACGACTGCGGCCACTACCCGGCCGAGGAGCAGCCGGCGCGGTTTGTCGAGATCCTGGAGGACTTTCTCGCGGCCAACCGGTAGCAGGCACGCCACACGGTGAACTTCGCGAACGACAGACGAAACTTCACGAACTCCGCTACGTCGTCGAGCAGGCCTTCGCCCTCTCCACCAGTTCGAACGCCTCGCCATCCGAGGGGAACGACGCCTCGAACTCCACGACGCCTTCGTCTCCCTGACACTCAGCCTCACCTGCTGACGACGCCTCAAGAAGGCCCACCCAGGACCCTTTACGAGCTCTTGCTGCCGCCATTCGCTGCTCGTCCACAGGGCAGCGGGACGGCTCCGTGTGATGAGCGGGCCGTGTTCACTGCCGTGGTGTACGTGCGTACTGACCAGCGGTTGCGCAGGGCGGCATCAAAGAGACAGAACCTAAGGGCTGTCCCGTAACGATCTTGGAGTTGGGAGGGGCAAGGTCGGCTGCTCCGGCTGG
>NZ_BMMU01000048.1 GCF_014646095.1 Streptomyces lacrimifluminis
GACCCCAGGAGTCGCATGAGCACCCCGGAACAACCCAGCTTCGAGGACGCCCTCGCTCGCGTCCGCGAAGCCTCCAAGGAGCTGGCCGCCGTCCTCGATGAGCCGCCACCCTGGGAGCCGGTCTGGAGGCGCCCCCGGAAGGCGAAGTCGAAGGCGGAGACGAAGCGAGAGCTGCGCAGGCAGCGCAGGCGGCTCCAGGACGCCGGACGCCGCCGCCTCGCCGCCACAGAATCCCGTCGGCCCCGCGCGCGGCACGGCCGGATCGGGAACGCCGCCGCCCGCCGTGACGCTCGCGCCCTGTCCCGGGTGCGGCACTCCACCGCATGGCTGTGGTGACGGATTCGCCGTATCCGATGCGCACCGCACCGGATGCTGCGCATCGTCATGCGCACCACGATGTCCCGCACCGCACCCGGTGCGCACCATCGACGATGCCCGGCACTCCCGCGCGCACCACGATGCACCGCACTCGATGTTCCGCACCGCACCGGTGCGCACGCCGCCCGGCCGCACCTTGACCAGGTGCGGCCGGGCGCCCGTCGTTCCTAGACCAGCCTCGCTACCGGCACGTTTCCCCTTGTCAGGCTCCGTCCCGGGCGCCGATCAGGTCTCGGACAAGGGGTGTGTGATATAGGCGCGCGGCCGGATTCCGGTGCGCACCTCGTGCAGTGCGGGCAGACGATGGCGCGCACCGCGATGGGTGGCGCGGCGCATGGTGCGCGCGGCGCGGTACACCGCCCGGCGGTGGTGCGCACCGGATGCGCGCGGTGCGCACCACCGCCGTCCCCGGGCGTGGACTACACGATGGTCAGGCGCACCGGGTGCGCACCGGCCGGTGCGGGGTGCGCATCAAAGGCCTGGCCCAGGCTGACGGCTCCATCTGCCGGAGGATGTCGGCGACGTCTTCGTGCTCCTGGGTGGCGGAACGATCGACTACTGCGCCCACCCCGTCGGCGTCGCGCGCGTTCATCCCAGCGCCGACCACCTGGTCGTGGAGGTCGATCCGAAGCTCGGCCCTGAGCACTTGCTGCCGGAGCTGCCTTCAGGCTCTGCTGCCGACCCAGTACACCGGGCCTGACGAGGACGAAGGACAGGAGCCGGGAGGCATCGCCAGGGTCAGGCTCCTCGGGATCGACACAGTCGGCCTCCACACACGCGGAAGCGACAGACTGCGGCAACAGGGCCTCCTGGTACTCGGTTTGGTTCGCACCCCCGACCTACCAAGAGGCACTGCTCTCATGCGCCGACTCGCGCACCATCACCCGATCAGGCACCCTGTTCGACCAGACCGTCCCGTGATCGATAAGCGGATGGCGTCTGAGGTCGCACCGGCTTCTCCGCCCTGATCTGGTCCCACCTCACCGGCAGCAAGTGGTGTTTGGCACCCGACCTGCAGCCACTACCCGTCCAGGGAGTTGCCGTGGTCGACGCCGCGGTCCTCTCCTCGCTTTTGAACCAACGTCCGGATCATCCCTTCTACCCATACCTCCACGGCCTGCTGCCGGGCTACGCCAGCACAATCCTCGGACAGGCAGATCACGGTTCCTGATCGCAGGTTGCCAACTAACCCGTGGAAGCGGAGCCCGGCTGGCCGAGGCTTGCGCCCGTTCGGCCAGGTCCCAGTGCTTACATGGTTCGGGTGCGTGTCGGTTCGCGGGTGGTGGGGCGCATGTGTAGTCCGCGGGGGTTGACGAGGGCGGGAGTGACGTCTGTGCCGGGGGTGTGGGTGAGGCGCCAGCGGGCGGTGATGGTGGCTAATGCGAGGGTGGCTTCGGTGACGCCGAAGGTGTCGGCGATGCATTTGCGGGCGCCCCCACCGAAGGGGATCAGCAGGCCGTTGCGGCCGGTGGCGCTCTGGCCCATCCACCGGTCGGGATCGAAACGTTCCGGATCCGGGTGCAGGTCCGGGTGGTGGTGGATGAGGTAGGGGCTGCACACCACGGTGGCGCCCTTCGCGATCGGGTATCCGTCGAGGTCGGTGGGGGTCGTGGTGATGCGGGTCAGGAGCCAGCCCGGCGGGTACAGGCGCAGGATCTCGGTGACGATCCGGCCGGTATAGGCGAGGCGGGGCAGCAGGTCGAAGGTAGCGGGAGCCCCGGCAGGCAGTACGGCGTCGACCTCGGCATGCAGGCGCTGTTCCACTTGCGGGTGGCGGGCGATCTCATGCAGGGCCCAGGCCAGGGTGGCGGCGACGGTCTCGATGCCGCCGAAGAAGAACGACATGACTTGATCGGCGATTTCGTCGTCGGTCAGGCGCTGCCCGTTCTCGGACGTGGTCAGGAGCATCGACAGCAGATCTGCCCCCTGAACGCCGCGGGCGCGGTGGTCGGCGATGATCGCGCCGATGGCTTTGTGCAGGTGCGCGCGGGCCTGGTCATAGCGGCGGTTGGCGGGCAGGGGCAGCCGGTCGAGCGGGTGGGGCAGTAGCATCCGCTGGTAGATGCCGTGGGAGAAGACGTTGAAACTTTCCAGCACGGCGGTGGTGTCGGTGCCGGGGGTGTCGGCGAACATTGTGGCCATGGTCGTGCGGGCGGCGATCTCCTGCATCACGGGGAGCACGTCGATGTCCCGCCCGTGGGTCCACCCGTCGACAGCGCGTGCGGCCTCGCGGGTCATGACCTCGGCGTAGGCGGGGATCCGCTGGGCGTGGAAGGCGGGCTGGGTCAGGCGGCGCTGGCGGCGGTGGTCGCCGTGCGGACACGTCCCCAGGCCGTTGCCCAGTCCCTCGCGGACCCGCTCGATGAGCAGGCCGCCCTTGTCGAAGGTCCGGTCGTCAGTCAGGACCCGCTGAACCAGACCCGGGTCGCAGACCACTAGCGCCCGCACGGGTCCCACCCTGATCTGCACCAGGTCGCCGTGGGCGGGCAGCGACATCATGAACGCCAGCGGGTCCCTGCGCAGGGCCAGACCGTGACCGAGTAAAGGCAGTGCACCGGGGGCCTGGGGAGCCGTGCGGACCATGCCCATGCTCACTCCTGCGGAAGAAGGGGATCGGGCGTGCGAGAGGAAGCCGAGAAGTGCGCTGGAGGTACATCTGAACGGCTTCCAGTGTTCCAACTCGACGAGCCCCCGCACTGGTGGAAATCCGGCCACGCAGGATCTGAGACCGCGGCCCGCACAGCCTCGCTCAGGTTGGCACCTCCGCCGCCCTGGCCCGGTCCTCCACAGCACGACCCGCCCTGCTGGCCGCGCCCGAGGGGTTCACGAACTGCGTCCCTGGTGAGGGCCCAGGCCGCCCTGGGCCCCGCAGAAGCCGGCCTCGCCGCGACGGTCCATGGCTCGGCCGCCTGACCGGTGGAAGGGCCCAACCGGTCAGGTCGGTGGCCGTCCCCGCGGCCCGTTCTCGCTCTTTCGAACTCCAGCGTCCTTCGGCTTCGCTGGGGGCGCGATGCCCTTCCCGCTGGCGTGACAGCAGCCGTGGCCGCGGTACGCGATCAAGCAGAAAGCCCTTTGTGACCCGCACGCACGGATGAGGACGGTCGGCATGCCGCAGGACATCGACTTCGCTCTGCCCTTCCCCTACGCGTCAGCGCCGACCTGGAAGGCGCGCGCGTTCGCAACCTGCACTGGGTCCAGCAGCAGGGGCTGGTCACCAGCCAGGCCGGGCTGGAGTGGTACGTCTCGTGGGACATGCCCCGCCTGGCCGCCTACGGCTTCCCCTACGCCCAGGGCCCGGAACTGGACCTGGCCGCGGACGTGATGGGGTTCTTCTTCGTCTTCGACGACCAGCTCGACGGCCCCCTCTCCCGCCGCCCCGAGAAGGTCGCCCGCATCTGCCAGAAACTCATCGACATCGTCCACGGCGCCGCCCCGGGCCCGGGAGTCGACCCGTGCGCGAGGGCGTTCGTCGGCCTGTGGCAGCGCAGCCGTCAGGGTGCGCCCGCCGGGTGGGTGGCGCGTGTGGCACACGAGTGGGAGTACTACTTCGCAGCCCAGGCCCACGAGGCCGCCGGCCGGCTGCGCGGCATACCCGCTGACATGGACACCTACCTCCAGGTCCGCCGGGGCATCGCCGGGACGGCCCTGACCATCTCTTGCGGCGAGCTGGCCGCCCACCTCGACGTCCCCGCTGCCGCCTTCCACAGCCCGCAGCTGCGTCTGATGCGGGAGATCGCCATGGACGTGCCGCTGATGTGCAACGACGTGTACTCCCTGGAGAAGGAAGAAGCCCGAGGCGACATGGACAACCTCGTCCTGGTCCTCGAACACACCCACCAGTTCACCCGCCCCCAGGCCGTCGAAGCCGCCCGCCGCGAAGTCACCACCCGCATCGCACGCTTCCAGCAACTCGCCGACGAAGTTCCGGCTCTCTGCGCCCAGCTCGGGCTCGAGCCCCACCAGCAGGCCACCGTGGAGCGGTACGCCGGGGTCATGACGGCGTGGATGTCCGGCTACCACGCCTGGCAAACCGAAACGCTGCGCTACACCCACACCAACCAGACCCTGCCGCCTTCCGGCCCCGGCTACTTCGACAACATCCTCGACGCCTGAACCTCCCGGCCGCCAAGCCTCGGAAGCGCGCGCTGGACGTCGCGGAACGGAGCCCGGCGACGCGACTGTGCGGTTGCACTCAGGAGCTCACGGACCTGCACGGCCTCGACCACATCACCGGTTCCACCCCGACGGCTGCTGACACGGGCCACCGTCCCGTCGGCAGTCCCGCCCGGCGGCCACGCATGGTGCGCACTACCGGTGAGCGCGCCCCGAGCTCCGCCGCCCATCCCCTCGTCGCAGGCATCTTCCTGTGACGGCCGGTCCCGCCTTGTCACGTTTCCTTGCGGCTGTTGGTTCGTTGGCAGTTGAGGGACATCCATCTGGCCTGCAGCGGGGCTGAGGGAGGGGGCGTTGATGGAGGCAGAGGGAGTCCATCATTCCTACGGCGTTCGGCGGGTACTGCGCGGTATCGACGTGGCGCTGCCCGCGGGGTCGGTGGTGGGCATCGTCGGCGAGAACGGGGCGGGCAAGTCGACGCTGCTGAAGATCCTTTCGGGGGAGCTGCGACCGGACCGGGGCGTGGTCCGGCACGGTGGGCGGTTCGGGTACTGCCCTCAGCAGGTGGTGCTCAACGACGCGTTTACGGTGCGCCAGCACCTGGACTTCTTCGCTGCGGCCTATGACGTTGCGGATCTGCGGCGGGCCGAGGAGGTCATGGAGATCCTGGGGTTCGACCAGTACGCCGACGTCCTGGTGGGGACGCTCAGTGGCGGTACTCGGCAGAAGCTGAACCTGACGCTCGCGGTGATGCACGACCCGCAGGTGCTGCTGCTGGACGAGCCGTACCAGGGCTTCGACTGGGAGACGTACCTGCGGTTTTGGGATCTGGTCGGAGACCTGCGTGTGGCCGGCCGATCGGTCCTCGTCGTCTCGCATCTGGCCTACGACACCGATCGGCTCGATCAGGTGTGGCGGTTGCGGGACGGTGTGCTGCACGGACGGCAGGAGGACGTGCGGTGAGGCGGGGGATGCGGCTGTTCAAGATCGCCACGCGTTATGGCCTGGTGGAGCACGCCAGGAACCGGTTCGCCATGCTGCTCGTGGCGGTGTTTTTGCCGGTGTGGGTCATGATGACGGGCTGGGCCATCGCCAAGGAGCCGGTGCAGTTCCGGCTGCACGGCACCGGTCACGTGCTGACCGCCGGAGGTGACAAGATCACCCAGATCACCGGGGCGCTGAACGGGGTCACGCTGATCACCGGGTTCATGATGTTCGCGGCGACCTTCAGCAATGGGGCCTTCGACCGGCGTCTGTCCATGGCCGGGTTCCACCGGGTTCCGCTGGGGCTGGCGAAGGTCGCCTGCCTGGTCATCGCGTCAGTGGTGGTCTGTTCCTACGCCACCGCGGTCATCTGCTGCTTCTGGTCGCCCAGGCAGCCCGTGCTGCTCGGCGCGGCGCTGTTTTGCACGGCGATGACCTACGGCACGCTGGGCGTCGCCCTCGGCACGCTCCTGCACCGCGAGGTGGAGGGCATGTTCGCCATTGTGATGATCAGTGTCGTGGACCTGGGCTTGCAGAATCCCCTCGCCAGCGGCGGAGCGAACAGCGACATGGTGCGCTGGCTGCCCTCCTACGGTGCCATGCAGGCCGCGACAGCCGCGGGCTTCTCCTCCACCGTGCCCGCCGTGGACTTCACCGTTCAGCTGGCCTGGTTTACCGCCGTCGGCCTCCTCGGGCTGCTGGCCTTCCACCGGCGCACCAGGTCAGCTCTTACAGCCACCGTGCAGATCGGCCGGCAGACCGATACCGACCTGGTTCCGTTGAAGAAGTCGGCAAATCGATGAGGGCGGCGTCCCCGCGCAAGCAACCCGCGCAGGGACGCCGAGTGTCTCTCCCCCCGGCGTCTAACGCGTGGACGAGGCCGGGACGGCGTACCGGCTGATCTCACGACGCAGACGCTCCAAGTCCGGTCCCGCGGCCGTGGTCTGCGGCTGGTACCTCTCAGACTCGTCCTGCCGCATATCGAGGAACAGTTTCAGCATGTCGTAAATCGCCGCATACCGGTTGCCCTGGCCGGAGAGGCCGGGCAACGTGCGGAAGAGGACGGGCACGTACGTGAATACCGCGTTGAACTGGGCGCGTTTCTCCGCCACCTGGCGCTCCACACGCTCGATGGCTTCCGCGCGGCTGCACCCCATCTCGTGACGGATCGCCCGGACGAGGTTGTAGGGGACCTGGTCTGCCTCGTCCTGGTCCACTCCCGCCATGTCGTTCTCAGCGAAGATGACGAAGAAGCCGAGGTCCTCAAGGCGTCGGACCATGCGGTGGCTGCGCACCGTCGGCGGCATCTCCCGGTCCTGCACGATCTCCGAGCACGCCATGCCGACCTCGAATCCACCGGTCGACCTCCGCAGAGACAGCCAGTCCGCCGGTGAGGGAATGTAACCGCTGATGCGGTGGCGCGTCTCACGCTCGCAGGCGTGGAGCCAGTCCTCGATGTTGTCGAGCAATGCCTCCTGCCATCGCGCTGTCCTGCCTTTGCACAGGCGTGGCCACAACTGAGCCCAGGACGTCGGGATCGCGCCGGGTGTCCAGGGTTTGCCCGGGTCCTGGCGCAGTGTCGCCACCAGTCCTTCCCTCAGTGCGGTGACGGCTTGCGGGTCTGTCAGCTGCGGATCCTCGAACAGGTCGTCCCACACAGCGAACACCGTGCCCAAGGCTGCGCTGGTCCGCTTCCTCTCGAGGAGGCCATCGTCGCTGCCATCGGCGTTGGTGGCTCCCTCCGCCACCCGGGGAAGGATCCGCTCGATCATCGACAGAGAGCCCGTCAGCCGGTGGTGATCGGCCTCGGCCGGGGTGGCGGCGATGCCGGTGTCCACGAGCCAGTCCTTCATCCACTGCGTGACCTGCCGAGCCTGCGTGCTGTCCTGCGGCTGGGGTGCCTGCCGGACCTGGCGGGGAACGGTCACGGGGCGGGAAGCAGCCGGCCGGTCGAGTACGGCCTGCGCGTAGGCCGTCAGCCCATCAAGTGCATGGGCGCGATCGACAAGACGGGAGAGCTCATCAGTGGCCCTGGCCATGTACGCGTCGGCCATCGCCTGGGCCTCCTGCACAGCCCCCGAGGCGAGAACGAGGTCCCGGGCGCGTGCGGCCTCCTCCTGTGTCAGCTCCTTGCCCAGAAGGCGGCCGAGGTCGCGGTCGCGGGAAGCCGCGCGGATCACCGGCAGGGTGTAGACGCCCTCGGACAGATCCGTGTTGACGGGCTTGCCCAGCTCCTCGGCCGTGGACGTCAGATCGAGGATGTCATCGCGCAGCTGATAGGCGCGCCCGAACTGCCAGCCGAACCCGGCCAGAGCCTCCTCCCGGTCCTCCTGCCGGCTGTCCTGTCGGCCGCCCTTGCTGTTCGCCTGCATCGCGCCCACCCGGCAGGCCAGGGCGAACAGTTGCGCCGTCTTGCCGTCGATCGCGTCGAAGTATGCCTGCTCGCTGCGCGAGGCCGAATGCAGGTCGGCCGCCTCCATCACCATGCCGGCGCACATCCGCTCGTTCGCCATCGTCCCGGCGATGACTTCACGCTGACCGAGCTGCGCCAGCATGTTGAGGCCTGTGAGCATCACGCAGTCCCCGGCGAGGATGGCGAGGTGCTCACCCCACACCGCGTTGGCGCTGGGGCGGCCCCGGCGCTCGTGAGCGTGGTCCACGACGTCATCGTGGTAGAGCGCGCCCAGGTGCAGCAGTTCGACGGCTGCGGCGGCACGCACGGCCTGGTCATCGGCCGGCACCGAAGGATCCGTAAGAACGTAGTACGAGAGCAGAGCAAGGGTGGGACGGACCAGGCCACGGGACGTACCGGGCCCTTCCTGAGTGAGCGCGTCGAGTTCGGGCCGGCCCTGGATACGCACTGGTCCCAGAGCGTCACGGACCCTGTCCAAGTCCGCCTCCAGACACGGAAAAACGGCCGGGTCAATCCCAGAGGGTGGCATTCTGCGCTCCTGACACTGGTCGGTGTTCAACGAGCGGGAGGACAGCCGACACGCAGCAGCAGGACGTCGCAGTATCCGCTCCCCGTTGTGACCACCCCCGCGTCTCGCCACCAGGAAACAGAAACCTGTGACAGTGTGCGCACAGTAGTGACTTAAACCACCTAATCGCATGAAGTGGCCGAATCTACTGATCTGTGACTTTGGCCAGTGAGCCCTTCTCCAACCTCTCCATGTAGCGCGGCCACTTCCCCCTGCGGAACCGGCCGGCCGCCGAACATGGCGCATCTCCAATCCGTCTCCGCCGCCGCCCGCTTCCATGAGTGTCAGCGTGAGGGGCCCGGTCGGGTCGGCGGAGGCGACCGACATCACCACTCGTCCCTGACCTGAAGTTCCTGAAGCGGGCGGGTAGCGTGCCGTCCCATTCGAAGTCGGTGCGGTGCCTCGTCGAGAGCAGCCGTGACCGATCACAATCTGTGATAGCAGGTCGCCGACTAACCTGCGTCGCTCTTGCCAACTACGTTGCGTATAGCTGTCTGCCCAGCGGCAACCGATTCCGGCTCTCGCCAACAAGGCTGCGTCGTCACACCGGCCGTCCATGACGATCACGGCTTGGTATCGGCAACCGGCGGAGGTCACACGGACGGCTTTTTCGACACCTCTAGCAAGTGACGGCGGGATTCTGTCCGGAGTCCCGCGCCATCTGCGTGAGGAGCCTTCTCATGACGTACAGCAGCGCCCGGCAGCCCGAACCTGAGCCGCGCCCCAGCTGGACAAGGGGTGCTGAGAACCTGCCGGGGGTCCCGGGAAGCAGTGCCGCGTCCAGTGCCGCGAACGATTCCAACGTCGTGCCCATCACCGCAGCTCACACCGCCCGCCAGGGGGCCTCCCGGCACGCTGACACCTCTCTCCCTTCCCCTGAAGTGCCAGCGAAGGGGAAGAAGTCCACTCCCACGGCCGGGAAGGTGAGGGCCGATGCGCTGCGGTTGCTGGGGTGTGTGCGGATAGCGACGGTGCGGCAGATGGCTGAGGTGATCACGGAGGAGGAGTCGGACGGCCGGTCGTACGTGCGCAGGGCCATGAAGGAACTGGCGGAGCTCGGACTGGCGGAGACGAACGGCAAGGACGGCAAGCACCAGATCTGGAACCTGACGGTGGCGGGACAGAAGGCAATGAACTGCCGCTGCGTCCGAAGGCCGGCACCGGAGCGAAGGCCGTTCGAGCCGGGCTCGGCCCGCACGGTGTCGCGGTGACGGACATGATCCTCGCCTACACCGACACGGTCCTGTCCGGCGACCGCGAGTGCCTGACCGACTGGCAGGTGGAGGTGAACCACGCCATCAAGGAGACCGGCCTGAGCTTCAACACCGACGCCGTCCTCGTCGTGCCGACCCAGATCAGCGAGGTGCGCCTCTTCGAGCTCGACAACGGCACCATGTCGCAGGCCCGGCTCGCACGTGAGGTCTGGGACTACGAGCGCTACGCCGGGCACCGCGTCTGGGAGGGAGCCCGCGGCACGATCGGCCGCACGTCTAGACGGCGCTGATCCGAGCCTTCAGGATGTGTTCTTCCAGATCATCGGGGGAGGGATCGTGGCAGGTCGCGTCCACTTGTGGATCGCCTGCTTCGTGCTTGCCGGGATCGCCGGACTGGCGGGAGTCATCGCGGCAATCTGGATGCCGCCCGAGCGAGCGGCCGCCGTTGCAGCGGCAGCAGCAGCGATCACTGCCTTGCCTGTCACCCGGGTATCGGCCCGCATTGACGCAGCTGCCCGGCAACGCGAACTCATGTCAGCCAGCCTCTACGCGGTCAGTGCCACAGGTCGGCTGCCCCGCGGGGGCCGGCGACTTCAAGAACCTGATCCGCGAGGTGGACGGCTCCCCGAAGGACTGGTTCGTGTGCCTGGGACCGGACGGAGTGAACTACGAGAAGGCGGAGGTCACGAGGTGAGGTGAGCGATGCGGGCAGGGCGGCGCGGCAGGGGTCACAACCCCCGCCGCGGCAGCAGGGTCACAACCACCCTTGCTGCCGCGCCTCCCGCATTGACTCCATCCGGTTGCGGGTGCCTGTCTTGCCGATCGCGGAGGAGAGGTAGTTGCGGACCGTGGACTCCGAGAGGTGGAGCTTGGCCGCGACGATCTTCCACAGCGACCGCGGCGCGGAGTACACGTCCGAGGCGTACGACAAGCTCTGTGACCGCCTGGGCGTGGTGCAGTCCATGGGACGGGTGGGGTCCGCTCTGGACAATGCCGCCGCGGAGAGTTTCAACTCGCTGATCAAGGTCGAGTACATCCACCGCCGGCAATTCGCGACCCGGACCGAGGCCCGCCCGAAGATCGCCACATGGATCACTGGGTTCTACAACCCGCGACGAAGGCACAGCGCGGCCGGCGGCCTACCGCCCGAGGAGTTCGAAAGAATCATCGCCGAAGCGCGCGAGCGACACGGCCAGAAAGATCAGACCGCATAACCAAAGTCCCTACGGAACCAGGGGATTGACACTATTCCTGTCCCCGCGCACCGTCGAGAAACACGTGGCCCGGGTGCTGACCAAGCTCGGCAGGTCGAGGAAGGACGTCCACACCGCCCCGCCGGACTCCCCCGCCTGACACCTGGAGGGGGGTTTGTTTGTGTGCAGACGTGCGTGCGGTGTGCGTGCCTGTGGCGGGCCGTCGACCAGGACGGCATGGTGCTGGACATCCTCGTGCAGAACCGCCGGGACAAAGGCTGCGGCCAGGCCCTTCTTCCGCCAGCTGCTCAAGACGGCGGGCGCAGTGCCGCAGGTAGTCGTCACGGACAAGCTCCGCTCTCACGGCGTCGCTCACCGTGAGGTCATGCCCTTGTGGGAGTACCGCTCCCACAAGGGCATGAACGACCGGGCTGAGAACCGCCACCAGCCCACCAGGCAGCGCGAACGCGCGATGAAAGGCTTCCGCAGTACAGGCGCTGCCCAGCGGTTCCTGTCTGCGTTCAGCGGCATCTCACCCCACTTCCGGCCCCGCCGCCACCTGATGACCGCTCCCGGATACCGAGCTGAGAGGACCATCCGCTTCACGATCTGGGACCAGGTAACCGGCCGACCCACAGCGGCCTGAGCAACAGGCCCGGAGGCCCGTTGAACCATGCATCGCCACACCGCCAGGCCCTACCCACCCAACAACGTGACAACGCTTTGACGAAGACGTGGTGCGGGAGCTTTCGGTGCCCCAGACCGGACGACGGGGAGAGGAGTGACGGGGAGCAGCGTGCCCATCGGACGGCAGACAGTACGCTGAGTCCAGCGGGACCGGGCCCGCAGCACAGTGTCCAGTGTTCGGGAGGTGCTTCATGACGGCCGAGACGATGGCGCCGGCGTGGATGCATGAGCAGATCACGGCGGAGGAGTACGAGTCCTGGTCCGAGGAACAGTGCGCCGGAATCGAGATCGTGGACGGGATGGTCGTTGTGAGTCCGAGTGCGTCCAAGCGGCACAACCGTCTGGCCCGGATTCTGGCGAACGCCCTGGATGGCGCTGCGGGCCCGGAGTGGAACGCCGACACGGACTTCGACGTCCGGCTCCAGGACGTCCCGCTCACCAATCGCCGTCCGGACGTCGTCGTGTACCGCGCAGACACGATCGACATCACCCCCACTCGCCCTGAGCACGTGCTGCTGGTCGCGGAAGTGGTGTCGCCAGGCTCGGAAACCACCGACCGGATCGTGAAGGTCGACCAGTATGCCAAGGCAGGCATCGGCTTCTACTGGCGGATCGAGCAGGCCGCGACAGGCGTTCCTCTCGTGTACACCTACGTTCTCGACCCCGCGACGAGAACCTACCGGGACGGAGACGTCTTCATCGGCATCCTCAAAGCGTTGGCCCCCTTCCTGGTAGAGATCGACCTCGGCCAGATCTGACCCACGTGCTGCTCAGCATGGAGTGGCTTCGCCTCCATCGGAGCCCTCCCGCTCACGGTCGCCCGGGACGCCGGCTGCAAGGTCGCCTATCTGCCCGGCCTCGCGATGCGTCGGATCGCCGACCTGTATCCGGGCGAGGCGAAGACCGACGCGAAAGACGCCGCGGTGATCGCGGACGCGGCCCGGACGATGCCGCACACGCTGCGCTCGCTGGAACTGACCGATGAGATGACCGCCGAACTGACCGTGCTCGTGGGCTTCGACCAGGATCTGGCGGCCGAGGCCACCCGCACCTCCAACCGGATACGCGGCCTGCTCACCCAGTTCCACCCCAGCCTGGAACGCATCCTCGGCCCCCGCCTGGACCACCCCGCCGTGACCTGGCTGCTGGAACGCCACGGTTCCCCGGCCGCGCTGCACAAAGCCGGACGCCGCAAGCTGGTCGAGGTGATCCGGCCCAGAGCCCCACGCATGGCCCAGAAACTGATCGACGATGTCTTCGACGCACTCGACGAGCAGACCGTCATCGTCCCCGGGACCGGCACCCTCGACGTCGTGATCCCGTCCCTGGCCCGCTCCCTCGCTGCCGTCCATGAACAGCGCCGGGCCCTGGAGACTTAGATCAGAGCCCTGCTGGAGGACCACCCTCTTTCCAAGGTCCTGACCTCGATGCCGGGGGTCGCGGTCAGGACCGCCGCAGTACTGCTGGTCACCGTCGGCACCAGCTTCCCCACCGCCGCCCACCTCGCCTCCTACGCTGGCCTCGCCCCGACGACGAAGTCCTCGGGGACCTCGATCCACGGCGAACACGCGCCCAGAGGCGGCAACCGGCACCTCAAGCGGGCGATGTTCCTGTCCGCGTTCGCCGCCCTGCACGATCCCGCCTCCCGCACCTACTACGACAAATGCCGGGCCCGCGGGAAGACCCACACGCAGGCTCTCCTCCGCCTCGCCCGACAGCGGATCAGCGTGCTGTTCGCGATGCTCCGCGACGGCACCTTCTACGAACCCCGCCTCCCCGAAGCAGCCGTCGCATGACCAGCGCATGCTTGACGAAGGACATAGAGGCCCCCAAGGACTCTAGCCGGGGCCAACTGCTGGAGGCCAAGGACAATTTGCAGAAGATGCTGGCCAACGTCCCCCTCACCGACGACGAACGCGCCGCCGTCGACGACGGCCAAGCTGCCCTCGACCAACTCCTGGCACAGCTCACCGACGTCCCTACCCCGGCCGGCCCGACGCCACGCCAGCTCGGAATACCCGTCATTTGGGAAGGTACGCCCTTCGCATGCCAGCCCGAGGCCGATCCACAGGTCATGAGCATTGCTCCATGGCGAGACGCTGACGTATCAATCGGGTAGGAGGGCCGGCTGACTGGCCCTCTACCTATTTGATGCTCCGTCAGAAGAGCAGCTCAGGCTCAACTTCCGAGAAGCATCCTCCGGTTACCTACAACGAGGATCCCGGGGATGCCCCTCGGCCACTCCCAGTCGGCGAAGAACATGACGACACAGACGGCCTGCGCTGACCTGAGCACACACACGGAGACACCCCGGGGAGCGCCAGCGGGGTCGCAGGGGTTGTCTGGGCCTCGCTGGGCATTGGTCTGCAGGCTGGTTCCGCGCGGCCTGTACGGGCTGGTGCAGGGCTGCCTCGCCGGCGTCCCGGGCGACTGGCGCGTTCCTGAATGTGGCTGCTGCTGGTGAGTCGGTTACAGGCGCTTCGCTGTGCGGTCGCGCAGCAGCAGCCATGGACTCGCGTCGGCCGATCTGGGCGCGCAGCCGGTCCGTGCAGCAGCACGGCGCCAGCCGTCCTCTCCGCCTGGCTCGGGGCGGCATACTGGCCGGCGCCTCCGGGGTCGGGATTGACCTTGTCATGCCTTTCCCAAACACCTGCGCCAGGCTGACCAGCGTGTTCACCACCTGGTCGCACGCGTCCTCGGCCAGACTGATCATGAACGCACCGCCGGACGAGACGTCCTCCGGCCGGACAGACGGCCCCGGGCCTGAGCCGGAGCGCGGACACGTAGACGACGTGATGCTCAGCATGGCTGCGGCGGGCGTGACCGTCCGCCGCATCGCACAGGAGGTGGGCCTGGCCAAGTCGACCGTGCACGACCGGCTGTCGCTCCTGCTCCGCACCCAAACGCAGCGGGCCTCGGACGAGTTCATCGCCATGCGGGAGGTCCGGCTGGAGGATCTGTACCGCCGGGCATACGGCTCCCTCACGCGGATGGAGAAGGACTCGGACGCCTGGGGCCGGGCGTGGGACAGGTGTCTGCGGCCGGAGGAGTCCCTGCGCAAGCTCAAGGGCGCGGACGCCCCGGAGGCCATGACCATCGCCCTGGAGCGCCGGGCGGAGTCGCAGGCGGAGATGACCGTGACCGCGATTGAGATGAGCCGGGTGTTGAGCAATCTGCTGGTCAACGCGATCCGCCATTCTCGTGGCAGTGGACGCCGTCTCCCTGCCGGACGACAGGCGCGCGTCTGCACTGGAGGCCGCCTCCGCCCGCCTGCACGCCATCGAGGGCGACTTCACCGTGCCGGAGCCCCTGCCGCCGCTGGGTGCTGCACCCACGCCCTACCGGGCCGACGACGGGCGGCCCTGAGGGGCTGCGGTACCGGGTGACGGCTGTGGAGCCTCAGCCCGCGCCCACCGTCGACCGGCCCGCCCTCCCGCCGGGCCCCTCGGCCGGGCAGGAGCGGGACGGCGCGGAGGCCGTACTGGCCGAAGTAGCGAAATTCGAGGCGGAGTTCGGACCGCTCGGAGAGGACGAGGAGGAGGATGAACCTGAAGATGATCCAGCGGCGCCTGCGTGAGCTGGCGGCCAAACCCGGCCGTCCCGGCGCGTGGGAGAAGGCGCAGCGGCTGCGCGGCGAGGCCGCCCGCCTCAACCAGGCCGGACGGCTTCCGGAGGCCGTACTCCGCCCGTAACGCGAGCCCGAGCCGCCCGCCGGCCCCGGCGCGGAGGCGATCGCCACGCGACCCCCAGAGCTGCGCGCCCGGCTGTCCCGGTCCTCGCTCAGCCGGTCGATCGACCGGGGCTCCGCGCGGCACGATCCCGGCGGCTGGGGTGCCAAAAATGAACTGCGCCGCCGGGTTGTCCGGCCCTGACCTGGACGTTTGTGATCCGTAGGCGCCGCGGCTCGTTCACCCGGCCTTCCCTGGCAGGCGGGCGGGCCGTGATTATGCTCGATCTACGGGTGTAACCGTGCGGCACACTTCCCTGACCTGGGGTGATGTCTCCGACCTGCGTCTATGGATCAAAGCCGGACGTGGCAGCTTGTCTACGGTCATGATGACGGTCCGCGCCGCGTCCGCGGCCTGTGCCATACGTCTCCCACCCCGAGCGGTCGGAATCACCGGGCGGCGTCAGCCCGGTGCCGCGCCGCCTTCGACCCATCGTATGTTCGATCGTCCCGCTTCGCGCCGGTCAGCTCTTCCGCGCCCTGAGCACGCAGAACTCGTTGCCCTCCGGGTCCATCAGAGTGGTCCAGGACTGCTCTCCCTGGCCGATGTCCGCGTGCCGCGCCCCGAGGGACAGCAGCCGGTCCACCTCGGCCTGGTGGTCGTCGGGCCGGAAGTCGAGGTGCAGCCGGTTCTTGACGGACTTCGCCTCGGGGACCCGTACGAAGAGGAGGCCGGGCATCTGGTCCGGTGTCGGCCGGATCTCGTACTCCTCGGGGGAGTCGTCGACGACCGCCCAGCCGAGCGCCTCGGCCCACCAGCGCCCCAGCGCCGCCGGGTCCGCCGCGTCCACGATCACTTGTTCCCATTCCAATGCCATGCGGACAGGGTAGTGAAGACTGGGCCCGGTACGCATCCATGATCACGACACGGAGGAACCGTATGACGCGCCCGATCACGGCAGGGGTGGACGGATCCCCCGAAAGCCATGCCGCGCTGTCCTGGGCGGCCCGTGAGGCCGTACGGCGGAACCTCGCGCTGCGGGTGGTGCACGCCTGGGAGCTGGTGCCGGACCAGGCGTTCGGGGCGGCGAGCCGGGAGACCCACGACCAGTGGGTGCGGGAGGGCGTGGACGAGGCAGCGCGGAGCGTCGCCGAACGTCATCCGGAGCTGGACCTGACCGTCGACGTGGTCGAGGGCGGCACGGCACACTCGCTCGCCGAGGCCGCGGCACAGGCCGAGATGCTGGTTCTCGGCTCCCGTGGGCATGGGGCTCTCGTCGGGTTCCTCCTCGGTTCCGTCGGGCAGCACGTGATCGCCGAGTCCGCACGGCCCGTCGTCCTCGTCCGCGCGGAGGACCGCGCCTCCGACGAGGCCGCCGGGCGTGAGGTCGTCGTGGGGCAGCACGGCGACCCGGAGGAGAGCGCGCCGGCCCTGCGGTTCGCCTTCGAGGCCGCGGCGGCACGGGGCGCCGCCGTCCACGCCGTACGGGCATGGAGCCTGCCGCCGGTGTTCGCGTACAGCCCGGGCTCGCTGAAGCTCCTCGACGAGGCCGGCGGCCTGGAACCGTACGAGAAGAACGCGCTGGCCGCCGCGCTGGAACCGTGGCGCGAGCGCTTCCCCGACGTACCTGTCACCCAGCACGTGGAGATGGGCAGCGCGGGGGAGGTACTGCTGTCGGTGGCCTCGCGGGCGCAGCTCCTGGTCGTCGGGCGGCGCGCCCGCCGCTCGGCCGTGGGCGCGCGGATCGGCTCGGTCGCCCACGGTGTACTGCACCACGCGCACTGCCCGGTGGCCGTGGTCCCGCACGGGTGACTCAGACGGGCGGCGCCGCCTCGTCCGTCGGCAGCGGCAGCGCCTGGCGGGCCTTGGGCAGGATGTTCACGATGTAGTCATTGACCGCCTCGTCCAGCCCGATGTCGTGCTGCGCCCGCTCGGACAGGTACCAGCGGTGTTCCAGGAGCTGGTGGTAGATCTCGGCGGGGTCCACGTTCCCGCGCAGTTCGCGCGGCACCTCCCGCACGGTCGGCCGGAACACCTCCCGCACCCAGCGGTGCGCGAGCACCTCCGGGCTGGCGCCGAGGGGGTCGCCGGGCTCGTAGTCGTCCTGGGTGGCCATCCAGCTCTCCAGGTCGCCGAGGAGCCGCCGCGCCTGGTTCTCCTCGGTGTCGAGCCCGGTCAGCCGCAGCAGCTGCCGCTGATGGTGGCCGGCGTCGACGACCTTCGGTACGAAGGTCACCGTGTCGCCGTTCGAGGAGTGCTCGATCTGCATCTCGGCCACGTCGAATCCGAGCTCGTTGAGGCGCCGGATGCGGCGCTCGATGTAGTGGTACTTGCCCGCCGGGTAGACGGAGGTGCGGGTCAGCTCCTGCCACAGGCGCTGGTAGCGGGCGCAGATCTCCATGCCGAACTCGATCGGGTCCACGGAGGGGTGCAGTGCCCCGGACGCCTCCAGGTCCAGCAGCTCTCCGCTGATGTTGACGCGGGCGAGGTCGAGGTCGTACTCGCGCTGGCCGTCGCTGAGCTGCGGGTGCAGATCGCCCGTCTCGGCGTCGACCAGGTACGCGGCGTAGGCGCCCGCGTCACGCCGGAAGAGGGTGTTGGACAGGGAGCAGTCGCCCCAGGCGAACCCCGAGAGGTGGAGCCGGACCAGCAGGACGGCCAGGGCGTCCATCAGGCGGTGCATGGTGGCCGGGCGCATCGTCGTCTCGAACATCGAGCGGTACGGCATGGAGCCGCCGAGGTGCCGGGTGATCAGCACCGGCTCCAGGGCGCCGCCCTCGTCGGTGGCTCGCCCGGTGACCACGGCCAGGGGGTCGACGGCCGGGATGCCGAGCCGGTCCAGGTCCCGCAGCAGCTCGTACTCGCGCAGCGCGGGGCGTTCCGCCAGCTCCTTGACGGCGATGACCTCGTCGCCGGCACGTGCGTAGCGCACGACGTGGCGGGAGATTCCGCGCGGCAGTGGAACGAGGTAGTGGTCGGGCCACTCCTCCAGGGGGAGGTGCCACGGCAGTTCGAGCAGCAGTGCGGGGTGCTCGGGGTTGGTGGCGCTGATCTGCAATGCCATGGCTCGACCGTTCTCGTTCCGCTGGTGATCGTCACCTCACTGTAGAGCGCGGCTTCACCGGGCCCGCTCCCGCGCCTGCCCCGCCGCCTGCCGCACGCTGCCCTGGTGCACGGGCCCGTGGCCGGGCAGCAGGACATCGGCCGCGAGCTTTTCCAACAGGTCCAGCGAGGCCACCGCGCGCTCGCGCTCGCGGTGGAACATGTCGGGCAGCAGCTGCGGGCCCTTGAGCCGGGCGGTCGGGTGCCCGCTGACCAGGGCGTCACCGGAGACCACGACCCCGGCGTCCGGGAGGTGGAAGGCGCAGTGCCCGTCCGTGTGCCCCGGGGTGTGGACGGGGACGGGGCCGCCCGGCAGGTCGAGCACCTCCGGGAACGGCTGGGGCTCGGCGACCGGGACCTGCGCGGTGCCACCGGAGCGGATCGCGTGCACGGCCCAGGGAAGCACACCCGGCCGCCACCCGTTCCTCAGCACCTCCCCGACGCTCACCTGATGCAGGAAGTCCCGGCGTGCGTGCGGGACTTCGGCCTCGTGCGTCAGCACCGGCGTGCCGTACGCGGCCCGCAGATACTCGGCCGAGCCGATGTGGTCGTTGTGGGCGTGCGTGACGAGTACCGCCGCGACCGCCTCCGGTGAACTGCCCACCTGCGCGAGCGAGTCGAGGACCAGTTGCCGGTCGCCCGGGTATCCGGTGTCGATCAGGGTGGCGGCGTCCCCCTCGGTGAGGATCACCCAGTTGGTGTTGCTTCCGTGTACGAGGTAAATGCCGTCGGCGACTTGCTGGACGTCTGCCCGCATGATCTTCCCGTTCTGCAGTTCACTGCCGGATGACGCACAGCACATCAGACGGCGGTGGAGTGGAACCCTGCGGGGCGAGCGGCCCTGTGGCTCACCGCACCCCGCGCGGCCGGAACTGGACGCTGATCCGGGGACCTGCGGCCCGCGCGCTCTTGGGAACGGCGTGCTCCCACGTCCGCTGGCAGGAGCCGCCCATCACGATCAGGTCCCCGTGCCCCAGGGAGCGCCGCACCGTCCCACCGCCGCGCACCGGCCGCAGCAGCAGGTCGCGCGGCGCACCAACGGAGAGGATCGCGACCATGGTGTCCTCGCGCTGACCACGCCCGATCCGGTCCCCGTGCCAGGCGACGCTGTCCCGCCCGTCGCGGTAGTAGCAGAGGCCGGCCGTGGTGAAGGGCTCCCCGAGTTCGGCGGCGTAGTGGGCGCCGAGCGCGTCCCGCGCGCGGGCCAGCACCGGGTGCGGCAGCGACTCCGTCTCGCCGTAGAAGGCCAGCAGTCGAGGTACGTCCACGACGTGGTCGTACATCTGCCGGCGCTCGGCCCGCCAGGGGACCTCGGCGGCCAGCTGTTCGAACAGGGCGTCCGCTCCCCGGAGCCAGCCGGGCAGTTCGTCGATCCAGGCGCCGTGACCCAGCGGTGTGCGGCGCGTTCCGGCCAGTGTGCCGAGCCGGAGTTCGTCGGTCTGGTCGAAGAGGGAGCCCTGGAGATGCGCGGCCATGCCACCAGCGTACTCCCGTATTCGAATAGGTGTTCTTATTTGGAGGGGGTGACGAAATATCGGCCCCCGAGCTCTTTGGATGCATCGATGTATCGGATACATTCCTGTATCGAACGGAGGGCCGGACATGACGGTCGAGGGCACGACGGGGCGGGTGACCAGGCGGCGCGTGCGGACGCGGGCCAATCTGCTGGAGGCCGCGTTCGCGGTGTTCGCCGCGAAGGGGTTCGGGCGGGTCTCGATCGAGGAGGTCTGCGAAGCCGCCGGCTACAGCAGAGGCGCCTTCTACTCGAACTTCGACAGCCTCGACGAGCTGTTCTTCGCCCTCTACGGGGAACGCGCAGACCTGATCGCCGACCAGGTCACCGGCGCGCTCGCCCTGGACGGCCCCGATCTCGACGTCCCCGCGGCCGTCGACCGGGTCACCGAGGTCCTGCTGCTCGACCTGGACTGGCTGCTGGTCAAGACCGACTTCCTGGTCCACGCGGCCCGGGACCCCGCGGTCGCCCAGACCCTCCTGGAACACCGCGAGCGGCTGCGGCGGGCCGTCGCGGACAGGCTCGCCCGCGCCACCGAACACACCGAACTGCCCGTCGTACTCGGCGGCGCCGAGGGCGCCGCCCACGCGGTGATCGCCGCGTACGACGGGGTCACGACCCAACTGCTGCTGGACAAGGACGTCGAGCACGCGCGCGCGTGGCTCAAGCAGCTGCTCACCGCGCTGCTCACCGACGGCAGCGACAACCCCGCCGCGCGCAGCGGCGGATGAGAAAGGGAACGGTCGCCATGGATGCGGACGTCATCGTCGTCGGAGCCGGCCTCGCCGGACTGGTCGCGGCACACGAGCTGACCAGCAAGGGCCGGCGGGTCGCGCTCGTCGACCAGGAGAACGCCGCCAACCTCGGCGGACAGGCCTTCTGGTCGTTCGGCGGGCTGTTCCTCGTCGACTCCCCGGAGCAGCGGCGCGTCGGCATCAAGGACTCCTTCGAGCTCGCCTGGAGCGACTGGCAGGGCAGCGCCGGCTTCGACCGCGTCGACGACGAGGACTCCTGGGCGGTGAAATGGGCGCGCGCCTACGTCGAGTTCGCCGCCGGGGAGAAGCGGTCCTGGCTCGCCGGCCACGGCATCTCGTTCCTGCCGACGGTCGGCTGGGCGGAACGCGGCGACCTGCGCGCCCACGGGCACGGCAACTCCGTACCCCGCTTCCACGTCTCGTGGGGTACGGGCACCGGAGTGGTCGAACCCTTCGTGCTCAGCGCCAAGGAGGCGTCCCGTGCCGGCCTGCTGACCTTCTACCACCGTCACCAGGTCGACGAACTCGTCGTCACGGAGGGCGCCGTGCGCGGCGTCCGCGGCACGGTCCTCGCCGAGGACACCTCGCCGCGCGGTGTGGCGTCCAACCGGGAGCGGATCGGCGACTTCGAACTCACCGCGCAGGCCGTGATCGTCACCACCGGCGGGATCGGCGCCAACCACGACATCGTGCGCCGGTACTGGCCCGAGCGACTCGGCACGGCGCCGGTCGACATGGCCACCGGCGTGCCCGCGTACGTCGACGGGCGGATGCTCGACATCAGCGCCCAGGCCGGAGCGCGTCTCGTCAACCGGGACCGCATGTGGCACTACACCGAGGGAATCCAGAACTGGAACCCGATCTGGCCCGGCCACGGCATCCGCATCCTGCCCGGCCCGTCCTCCATGTGGTTCGACGCGCTCGGCCGTCGGCTGCCCGAACCCTGCCTGCCCGGGTACGACACCCTCGGCACCCTCAAGTACCTGCGCACCACCGAGGACATCGCCGAGTACGACCACTCCTGGTTCATCCTCACCCAGCGGATCATCGAGAAGGAGTTCGCCCTCTCGGGCTCCGAGCAGAACCCCGACATCACCGCCAAGAACCGCAAGGCGTTCCTCAAGGAACGCATCCTCGGCAAGGGCGCCCCCGGCCCGGTGGCCGACTTCGTCAAGCACGGCGCGGACTTCGTGGTCGCCGACGCCCTCGAACAACTCGTCGTAAAAATGAATGAGTTGACCGACAAGCCGCTCCTCGACGTGGACCGGGTGCGCCGCCAGATCGAGGCCCGCGACCTCCAGATCGCCAACCCGTACAGCAAGGACGCCCAAGTACAGGGCATCCGCAACTCCCGCCGCTACATCGGCGACCGGCTCGGCCGAACCGTCACCCCGCACCGCATCCTCGACCCCGAGGCCGGCCCGCTCATCGGCGTCAAACTCCACACCCTCACCCGCAAGACCCTCGGCGGCATCCAGACGGACCTCGACTCACGCGCGCTGGGCGTGGCGGGCGAACCCGTCGAAGGGCTGTACGCGGCCGGTGAGGTGGCCGGCTTCGGCGGCGGCGGCGTGCACGGCTACAACGCCCTGGAGGGCACCTTCCTCGGCGGCTGCCTGTTCTCGGGCCGCGCGGCGGGGCGGGCGGCGGCCCGGGCGACGGCCTAGGGTTCTCCGTCGGACGCCAGCAGTCCGGCCAGCACGGAGGCATGGCTCCGCTCAGGGGTCCTGGCGGCGGTGACAAGCGTCGCAGGGCCCTTGGCGGCCAGCTCCCGCAGGGCTCGCAGGAGTTCGGCCGCCTCGGGCGCGGCCAGCTCCGCCTCGTACCGGAGCCGGAACTCCTCGTAGGCATCGGCCGCGTCCTCCTGGGAGTGGTACCAGCGGCGCAGCCCGGTCGACGGGGTCAGGGCTTTCGGCCACTCGTCGACCCGCGCCGCCTCCTTGGACACACCGCGCGGCCACAGCCGGTCGACGAGGACACGTACGCCGTCGTCGGGCTCGGGCGGTTCGTGGACACGACGGACGCGGACGGTCACGAGCGGCCTCCGGCAAGGTGGGGAGAAACGGGACCGAAAGAAGGATGTGCCCGGTCACGGTGGCTCGCAACTTGACCGGAAGGAGGAGGAATCCGCGCGGTGGCGCCTCTAGGGTGAAAAGCCTGAAGATGATCGGACCGCTTGCTGGAGGAGTTCGCGTGAGACCCCCCACGAAGTACGCAGGCACAGGCACCGCAGTGCTCCGTCGTGACGCCGTCGTCGCGACCGTGCCCGTCGCTCTCGCCGCCCTGCTGGCCGCCGCCGCACCCGCGGGAGCCACGACGACAGGCACCTCCGGTGTCGGCGACCCGTACTTCCCGCTGTCCGGAAACGGTGGCTACCACGTCGGTCACTACGACCTGAACCTCCGCTACGACCCCGTGAGCCGCCGCCTCGACGGCAAGGCCGTCCTCACGGTGCGCGCCACCCAGAAACTGACCCGCTTCAACCTCGACCTCAGCGGCCTCAAGGTCACCGCTCTCACCGTCGACCGTGTGAAGGCGGGTTTCCGGCGCTCCGGACAGGAACTGATCGTCAGTCCGCGCCGCGCCCTGAACAAGGATCAGACGTTCCAGGTCGCCGTCACCTACAGCGGTGTCCCCAAGGCGGTCATCGACCCGGACGGCTCGAAGGACGGCTGGATCGCCACCGACGACGGCGTGTTCGTCGCCGGTGAGCCGCAGGGCTCCATGAGCTGGTTCCCCGGCAACAACCACCCCAAGGACAAGGCCTCGTACGACTTCACGATCACCGTCCCCCAGGGGCGCACCGCGGTCGCCAACGGCGTCTTCCTCGGCCAGCGGACCGCGGGCGGCAGGTCGACCTTCCGCTGGCGCCAGTCCGAGCCGATGGCCGCCTATCTGGCCACTGCCACGGTCGGGAAGTTCAAGGTCGAGCAGTACACCACCCGCGGCGGCATCAAGGTCTACAACGCCGTCGATCCGCGCGAGGCCTCCGCCGCGGCGCCCGTGCTGAAGAAGCTGCCGTCCGTCCTGGACTGGGAGGCCAGGCTCTTCGGCCCCTACCCGTTCAAGGCCGCCGGAGCCATCGTCGACCGCGCCCCGCAGGTCGGCTACGCGCTGGAGACCCAGACCCGTCCCGTGTACGACCAGGCACCCGACCTGAGTACCCTGGTCCACGAGAGCGCACACCAGTGGTTCGGCGACTCCGTCACCCTCACCAGCTGGAAGGACATCTGGCTCAACGAGGGCTTCGCGACCTACACGGAGTGGCTGTACGCGGAACAGCACGGCGGCCAGAGCGCCCAGAAGACCTTCGACGACCTGTACGCGAAGGCCGCGAGCGACGACCTGTGGGCGTTCCCGCCCGCCGACCCGGGCAGCGGCGCGAACATCTTCGGCGGGCCCGTCTACGCCCGCGGCGCGATGGCCCTGCACAAGCTCCGCGAAACGGTCGGTGACCCGGCCTTCTTCGCGATCCTGCGCACCTGGGCCACCGACCACCGGGGCGGGCACGGTGCGACCGCCCAGTTCACCGCCCTCGCCGAGCGCGTCTCCGGCAAGGACCTGGACCAGTTGTTCCTGACCTGGATCGGCACCAAGGGCAAGCCCTCCGCGCCGTAGCACCGCCCGACTCCCCGGGCTGCGGCCCGGGGAGGGCACCTCACTGCTCGCGCATGCCCCACGGCGAGCCGTACGCGGTCAGCAGGTCGAGGAACGGGCGGGCCGGGAACGCCTCCGGGCCGAGGACACCCGAGCCGGACCAGGCACCGGTGGCGACGAGTTCCAGGGCGACGACCGGATTGACGGCCGTCTGCCACACCACCGCCTGGGAGCCGTACTCCGCCATGGACCACTGGTTGTCGACCACGTGGTACAGGTACACCTCGCGCGGCGCCCCGTCCTTCGTGCCCTTGACCCACGTCCCCGCGCACGTCTTGCCGCGCATACGCTCGCCCAGCGTCGCCGGGTCGGGCAGGCAGGCGGCGACGACGTCCCGGGGCGACACGGCGACCGGTCCTGCGGCGCTCGGGACGGTCACGGGTTCGGTGCGGTCCAGGCCGAGCAGGTGCAGTGTCCTGAGGGTCCGGATGAACTCCTCGCCCAGGCCGTACTTGAAGGTGACGCGGCGCGCGTCGATCCAGCGCGGTACGAGCAGCACCTCCTCGTGCTCGACGTTCACGCATTCCACCGGGCCGATGCCCTCGGGGAAGTCGAACACCTCCGGCTCGCTGAAGGGCTGTGTGGTGAACCAGCCCCGGCCGGACTCGTAGACGACCGGCGGGTTGAGGCACTCCTCGATCGTCGTCCAGATGCTGAAGGACGGCGCGAAGTCATAGCCGTCGACGGTGAGGTTCGCTCCGTCCCGGATGCCGATCTCCTCGATCTCGTCGAAGAGTTCGTCGGCCGCGTACCGGGCGAACACATCGGACATGCCCGGCTCCACACCCATGCCGACCAGGGCCAGCGCACCCGCCTTCGCCCACTCGTCCGCCGCCGCGAACTGTTCGTCGCCGAGCCTGACCCCGCACTCCTCGTACGGCCGCTCGGCATGCGGACGCGACAGGGACATCGCCATGTCGAGGTACGTCACCCCGGCGGCGCGGGCCGCGCGAAAGAGCGGCATCACGAAGCGCGGGTCGGTCGCGTTGAGCAGGACGTCGCACCCGTGCCGGGCCAGCAACTCCGCCACCGCCGCCTCGTCGGACGCGTCGACCCGCTCCGCCACGAACCGCTCCCCGGCTCCGAGCACCGCGACCGCCGCCTCGGCCCGCGCCGGGTCGTAGTCGGCCACGACCATCAGATCGAAGAAGGAGCGCCGGGCGGCGATCCGGGTGATGGCGGTCCCCACACCGCCGGCTCCCACGAGCAGCACACGCATGGCAAAACTCCCTTTTGTGAAGGTTCAGATGCTGTTGTCCGCCGATCCAACGCCTTGCCGTCGTCTAAGGTCAATGGCGTTGGCATAAGAGCGGTAGGAGCGCGAGGGGTGGCCGTGCCCAAGCAGGTCGTGCCGGAGGAGAAGCGGCGGCGCCGCCGTCCCACCAGGAACGGCACCGTGCTGTCCGAGCGGCTGATCGTCGACACCGCCCTGCGCATGCTCCGCGAACACGGCAGCGCCGGCCTCACCGCCCGCCGCCTGGGCCTGGCCCTGGATGCCGACCCCAGCACCCTCTACCGCTACTTCCGCGGGATGGACGACCTGACCCTCGCCATCGGCGACGCGCTCATCGGCCAGGCACTGCACGGCTGGCGGCCCACGGGGGAGTGGTCGGCGGACCTGCGCGCCATCGGGCTGCGCATCCACGCCGTGTACCTCGCCCATCCGCAGGCCGCCGTCCTGACCGCCAGCCGTGTCACGGGCCGCGCCAACGAACTGGCCGCCGACGAGGCCATCCTCGACGTCCTGCGCACAGCCGGCTTTCCGCTGCCCGAGACCGTACGGATCTACCACGCCTTCATCGATCAGACCCTGGCCTTCGCCGCCCTCGACGCCGCCTCCGTCGCCCTGCCGCGCGCCAGCCTCACCGCCGACGAGGACATGTGGCGCTCGACCTACGCCCGCCTGCCCCGCAGCACCCACCCCCGGATCGCCGAAGCGGCTCCGCTGCTCGCCGCCCGCATGGTCGCCAGCGCCTATCCGACGGCCCTCGACATGCTGCTGGACAGTGCCGCACGGACGCTCACCGCAGAAGGCCCCGGAAGGGCCTGTGATATTGAAGGCCGAGCCGATTGGATGTAGCGAGCAACCAGGACACCTGTGGACCCCAGCAACAGCAGTACCGGCAACGACTCGGACCCTCGGCCGACCGCACCCGCCGACGAGCCTGGCCGGGGCCGGCGCCGCTGGGCCATGGACACCCGGCCCCTGCGCCGCCCCGCCTACCGCCGCCTGTGGTCCTCGACCGCCGTCACCGCCGTCGGCAGCCAGCTCACCGCCGTCGCCGTGCCCAAGCAGATCTACGACATCACCGGCTCCTCCGCCTGGGTCGGCTACGCGAGCCTGGCCGGACTCCTGCCCCTCGTCGTGTTCGCCCTGTGGGGCGGCGCGGTCGCCGACAGCATGGACCGCCGCAAGCTCCTCCTGATCACCAACACCGGTATCGCCGTCACCTCGCTGCTGTTCTGGATCCAGGCCCTCGTCGGCCTCGACTCGGTGGCGACCCTGATGGTCCTGCTCGCCCTCCAGCAGGCGTTCTTCGGCCTGAACTCACCGGCCCGCAGCGCAGTCGTCGCCCAGCTGGTCCCCGAGGAGGAACTCGCCGCGGCCAACTCTCTGGGAATGACCGTCATGTACACCGGCCTGGTCGCGGGTCCGCTGCTCGCCGGAACCCTCATACCCGTCATCGGCCTCGCCGAGCTGTATCTGATCGACGCGCTCGCCCTGTGCGTCACCCTGTGGTCCGTCATACGGCTGCCCGCGCTCCCACCGGGGCCGGCGGCCTCCCGGAAGGCGGGCGCACGCGAGATCGTGGCGGGGTTCCGCTACATCGCCCTGCACAAGGTGCTCCTGCTCTCCTTCCTCGCGGACATCGTCGCCATGGTCTTCGGCATGCCCCGCGCCCTGTTCCCCCAGCTCGCCGCCCAGACGTACGCCCCGTACGGGGAGGGCCTCGCCCTCGGCCTGCTGTTCGCGGCGATCCCCGTGGGCGCGGTGCTCGGCGGCCTGTTCTCCGGCACGTTCTCGCGGGCGCGCCGGCACGGCTGGATGGTGATCGGCGCGGTCGTCGGCTGGGGGCTCGCGATCACGGGCTTCGGGCTGAGCACCAGCCTGTGGGTGGCGGTGGCGTTCCTGGTCGTCGCCGGCGTCGCCGACATGGTCTCCGGTGTCTTCCGGATGGCGATCCTGATGTCGGCGGCGACCGACGAGATGCGCGGCCGGATGCAGGGCGTCTTCACGGTGGTCGTCGTGGGCGGTCCCCGGCTGGCGGACCTGCTGCACGGCACCACGGCGTCGGCCCTGGGCCCCCGCACGGCCGTCGCCGGTGGCGGACTCCTGGTCGTCGCCGTCACTCTGGCCCTGACGGCCGCGATGCCGGCGCTGCGCCGCTACCGCGTCCAATAGCCGGACCGGCACACCTCAGCCGGACGCCCGCTTGTGCACGGAGAAGTGCTCCATCAGCCTGCCCCGGGTCAGCTCCAGCCGATGGGCGAGGATCTCGGCGATGACCCGCACCAGCTGAAGTCCGAGGGCCGGATCCTCCTCGCAGAGTTCGAGCACCGACGCGGCGTCGAACTCGTAGGCGCGTACGGGGCTGAAGGCCTCGGCGCCGAAGTCCCACCGGTGGGGCGGGAAGAGCCAGGACCAGCCGAGCAGGTCGCCCGCGCCGAGGCTGGCCACGGTCACCCGCTGCACCGGCGTCACCTGCTGGACCAGGGAGACCGCACCGGAGCGGACGACCCAGAAACGGTCGGCGGTGTCGCCCGCCTCGAAGATCCTGGAGTCCTCGGGAAAGGACACCTCCGTCGCGAGCGAGAGCAGGCGCTCACGGCGGGGCGGGGGCAGGGCGGTCAGCAGCTTTGTCGCTTTGGTCATGAGCAGGGCTCCTCGCCGGCGATCCGGAGGGAAGACGTCGGCCGCGGCAGCGCACTGCCCGGCTCCGGTGGCTTCCCCTCCATCCATTTCAGCGGCTGCGGACGCGCCGGGCACCTCGGCGGGAGGTATGAATGTGTTTTTTGACAAAAGAAGGCCCTGGCTGGACGGGGGAGACCAGCCAGGGCCGTAGGTGGTGGCACGCGGAGGGCGGTCGCCTCGCGGCGAAAGGCTCCATGGGGCTTCAGCCGAACGATCTTCCCCATGGGCCATAGGTGAGGCCCGGGGACACTGTCCCCTCCGCAGCCACGTACAGAAGAACGGTCGACCCCTCCGGGTTGTTCCGCATCACCCCCCCCGCCGCGTGTGATCCAGGTCACGCCCGTGTTCGGAGAGGGCTCAGCCCTCGGACACCTGGGCGATCAGCGTCTGCAGACGAAGGCCACGACGGGCGTCGAGCTCGCCGGAGACACCGGTGCGTACGGCGGTCGCGAACTCGCGGCGCAGCACCGGCCAGCTCTCCTCGTAGTCGAGTTCGGAGCTGTCGAACACCAACTCCGGTCCGGAACCGAAGAGTTCGACGCGGGCGACACCTTCCGCCACGTTCACCGATCCGGACAGGGACGCCTGGCTGACCGCGCCGTTCTCGTGCTCACAGGTGAGCTCGATCCAGCGGCGCGGGTCCCCGGTCCCGCGTACCCGCGAGATGCGCCCCACGGACGCGTCGAGCAGGTCGAGGACATGGGGTCCCAGATCGAGCAGCGCGCCGTGCTCGAGTCGCCAGGGGGTCGCGAACGCGCCGCCCAGGAAGGCGTCGCTCAGAAAGCACGCCCGCGCGCCGAACACGTCGGCCTCGCTCGCCGCTTCCACGAACCGGCGGGTCTCGGGGTGGTAGCGATTGGTCAGGGTGACCTGGGAAACGACTCCGGCCTCCTCGATGGCGTCCACCAGCCGCCTGGCAGCCCCGAGATCCTCGGCGATCGGCTTCTCCAGCAGCAGCGCCTTGCCCGCCTTCGCGGCGCGCAGGGCGAGTTCGGCCTGAACAGCGGGCGGCACGGCGAACGCCACCGCCTCGCAGGTGTCGAGCAGTTCCTCGAACCGGGCGGCGACCGCGGCCCCGTACGGCGCCGCCGTCTCCTGGGCCGCCTCGGGGCGGCGTGCCCAGACCCCGGCGAGTTCGGTCTCGGGCCCGGCGGCCAGTACGCGCGCGTGCACCCCCTGCGCCCAGGGACCGGCCCCGACGAGACCGACCCTGACGGGTGCGTGCGACCACGGTGCGGCGGTACTGGTCACGGCAGGGTCCAATCCGTACGGGAGGCCGATACGGAGATCACTCTGCGGGCCCGTCCGCCGTACCGTCAACCAGGATCCGCGCCGCGCAGCGCCGTGTGCTCAGCGGAACACGTTGTCCGAGTCGTCCCAGTGCGCGAGTTCCTCCGCCGCCGCGTTCGGCCGGGACGAGCGCGTCCTGGCCTGGTACATCGCGTCGATCTCGAAGGCGTAGTGCCGCACGATCGCGTCCCGGCGCAGCTTCATCGAGGGGGTCAGCAGGCCGTTGCTGAGGGCGAAGGGCTCGGCGAGGACCCGGAACACCCGGATCGACTCGGACCGGGACACCGTGCTGTTGGCGGCGGCGACGGCCCGTCCGATCTCCTCCCGCAGGGCGTTCTCCTCGCGCGCCTGGCGGTGCGGCGTATCCTCCTGCAGTGCCAGGGAAGCGCGCCAGTGGGCAAGAAAGTCCGGGTCGAGAGTGATCAGGGCGCCCACGCACGGCCGGTTGTCGCCCACGATCACCGCCTGGTGCACCAGCGGGTGCATACGCAGCCGCTGCTCCAGGGCGGCCGGAGCGACGCTCTTGCCGCTGCTGGTGATGATGATGTCCTTCTTGCGCCCGGTGATCGTCAGATACCCCTCCGTGTCCAGCCGCCCGATGTCGCCGGTGGCCAGCCAGCCGCCCCGTAGCGCTTCCCGGGTTCCGGCGTCGTCGTTGACGTATCCCTGGAAGACGGAGGTGCCGTGCACCATGATCTCCCCGTCCCCGGCGACCCGGATCTCGGTGCCGGGCAGGGGCTGCCCGACCGTCCCGAACTTCTCCCGGCCCACGGGCTGCGCGGTGACACCGCCGCTGGTCTCGGTGAGGCCGTAGCCGTCGTGGACGAGGATGCCGATACCCGAGTAGAACAGGGCGAGTTCACGGTTGAGGGGCGAGCCGCCCGACACCGCCCCGCACACCCGTCCGCCGAGCGCGGCACGGAGTTTGCGGTACACCGTCCGTTCGTAGAGGGCGTGTTGGAGCCGCAGGTCGAATCCGGGCCCCGAGCCCGTGCCCAGCCGCTGGCGTTCGACAGCCGTCGCGAAGTCCCGTGCGGTGCCGACGGCCCGCTCGAACAGGGCGCCCCGGCCGGCCTTCTGTGCGGCGCGCAGGAAGTTCTTGTAGATCTTCTCGAACACCGACGGGACCGCGTACAGATACGTCGGCCGGAAGGAGAGCAGCGCCGACGACAGCGCCTCCCCGCTCAGATCGGGCTCGTGGCCCATCAGCAGGCCGCCGCGCAGGCACAGGCCCTGGATCATCAGGCCGTACACGTGCGAGAAGGGCAGGAAGGCGAGGACCGTGGGCTGTACGCCGGGCGGTGCCGCCGTGTGCCTCCAGCCCGCGAGCAGGGTGTCGCAGGGGCTGGCCAGGCTGCGGTGGCTCAGGGCGCAGCCCCGGGGATGCCCGGTCGTGCCGGACGTGTAGGCGATCACCGCGGCCGAGTCGGGCAGCACGATCCGGCGCATCGAGTCGACCGTGGTCGTCGGCACCGTCCGCCCCAGCTCCACGAGTTGGGGCATAGCTCCGTCGTCCAGCTGCCACACGTTGCGCAGCAGGGGCAGCGAGGTGCACACCGAGCCGACCGTCATGAGGCCCTGTTCGTCCTCGACGACGACGGCGCTGCACTGCGAGTCCGCGAGGATCCAGGCGACCTGGTCGCGCGAGGAGGTCGGATAGATCGGCACGACCTCGGCGCCGACCGACCAGAGCGCGTAGCAGAGCACCGTCCACTCGTAGCGGGTACGGGCCATGATGGCCACGCGGTGGCCCGGTGAGATGCCGGAGGCGATGAACCCCTTGGCCAGATCGACGACCTCGTCCCGCAGTTCGGCGGCCGTGACCTGCGTCCAGACCTGCTTGGCAGGGTCGGGTCGGCGCGCGAGCTGGGGCGTGTTCGGTTCACGGAGCGCCGTGTCGAAGACGCTGTCGGCGAGTCCGCCCGTCAGCGGTGCGGTGGTGGTGGGGGGAGCGAGGGCGAAGTCGCGCATGCGCTGCTCCTGGATCGTACTGGCTGTGACCGCGCCGACGAGGGGAGTTATCGACGGTGAACGAATCTAGCTCAGGTGAGGGACTTTGTTGTCGGGAACTGTGAAGTCGATTTCCCCGTGGAGGTTTCGGAAGCCGTTTTCCGCGAACCCCGCTCCTCGGATCACCTCATCTCACCCGCGCGCGGGCGTCAGCCACACCGTGGCGAGCGGTGGCAACGTCAGCCGGACGCACGCCGACCGGGACGTCACCGCTCCGGGGTTGCGGACGTCGCTGCCGCCGAAGCGGGCGGCATCGGTGTTGAGGACCTCCTGCCAGGCGGGGACCGGGCCGGGAACGTCGAGGCGGTAGTCGTGGCGGACCACCGGCGAGAAGTTGCTGACGGACAACAGGGGCTGTCCTTCCGCGTCGTAGCGGAGGAAGGCGAAGACGTTGTCCTCGGCGGCGTCCCCGGCCACCCACCGGAAACCGGCGGGGTCGGTGTCGCGTTGCCAGAGGGCGGGCGTGCGCCGGTAGACGGTGTTGAGATCGCGGACGAGGTCGCGGACGCCCCGGTGGTCGGGCTCGGCGGCGTACTTCGGGTCCAGCAGCCACCAGTCCGGCCCGTCGGCCTCGGACCACTCGGATCCCTGGGCGAACTCCTGGCCCATGAACAGGAGTTGCTTGCCGGGATGGGCCCACATGAAACCGAGGTACGCGCGGTGGTTCGCCCGTTGCTGCCACCAGTCGCCCGGCATCTTGGACACCAACGAGCCCTTGCCGTGGACGACTTCGTCGTGGGAGATCGGCAGGACGTAGTTCTCGCTGTACGCGTACACCATGGAGAACGTCATCTCGTGATGGTGGTACTTGCGGTGCACCGGCTCGTGCTGGATGTAGCCGAGCGAGTCGTGCATCCAGCCCATGTTCCACTTCAGGCCGAAGCCGAGCCCGCCACTGTCGGTGGGCCGGGTCACCCCGTCCCACGCGGTGGACTCCTCGGCGACCGTCAGCACCCCCGGGACCCGCCGGTACACCGTGGCGTTCATCTCCTGGAGGAAGGCGACCGCGTCCAGGTCCTCCCGCCCGCCGTGCACGTTCGGCGTCCACTGCCCGGAATCGCGCGAGTAGTCGAGGTAGAGCATCGAGGCGACCGCGTCCACCCGCAGCCCGTCGAGATGGAACTCCTCGCACCAGTACACCGCGTTGGCGACCAGGAAGTTCCGCACCTCGGTCCGCCCGAGGTCGAACTCGTACGTCCCCCAGTCCGGATGCTCGGCACGCCGCGTATCACCGGGCTCGTAGAGCGGCTCCCCGTCGAACCGGGCCAACGCCCACTCGTCCTTGGGGAAGTGCGCCGGCACCCAGTCCAACAGGACGCCGACACCGGCCCGGTGCAGCGCGTCGACCAGATACCGGAAGTCGTCGGGGGAACCCAGCCGGGCGGTCGGGGCGTAGTAGGAGGTGACCTGGTATCCCCAGGACCCGCCGAAGGGGTGCTCGGCGACCGGCATCAACTGCACATGGGTGAAGCCGAGGTCCGCGACGTACGCGGGGAGTTCGTCGGCCAGTTGACGATACGTCAACCCGAGCCGCCAGGACGGCAGATGGACCTCGTACACCGAGAACGGCTCCTCGTGCACGGCCGTGCCGGCCCGGCGGGCGAGCCACTCCTCGTCGCCCCACTCGTAGTGGGAGGCGGTGACGACGGACGCCGTCGCGGGCGGCACCTCGGTACGCCGGGCCATCGGGTCCGCCTTCATGACCCGGCCACCGTCCCGGCCCACGACCTCGAACTTGTACCGCTCGCCCTCACCCACGCCGGGCACGAACAACTCCCACACGCCGGCGCTGCCGAGCGAGCGCATCGGGTGGGCGGTACCGTCCCAGAAGGTGAAGTCCCCGGCGACGCGGACCCCTTGCGCGTTCGGCGCCCAGACGGTGAAGCGGGTGCCGGTGACGCCCTGGTGGGTCATCGGCTCGGCGCCCAGGGCCTTCCACAGCTCCTCGTGCCGGCCCTCGCCGATGAGATGCAGATCCAGCTCACCGAGCGCGGGCAGGAAGCGGTACGGATCCTCGACCTCCGACTCGCCGCCCTCGTACGACACCAGCAGCGTGTAGCCGGGAATCGCAGCGGAGGAGGGACCGAAGGGGAGTACGGCGCTGAAGAAGCCGTCACCGTCGTCGTCGAGCTTGCTCGGCAGCCCGTCGACGAGCACGCTCACGCCACGCGCGTGCGGGCGCAACGCCCGGAAGACGATCCCGCCGCCGGGTGCGGGATGCGCGCCGAGCAGCGCGTGCGGGTCGTGATGGGTGCCGGCGAGCAGGCGCTGTCTGTCGCCGGGGTCCCACAGGGCATCGGGTCTGCCCAGGGACGGCGTGTCGGGGAGGGAGGGGTCGTGCAGGGCCACAGCGGTCAGCCTCCTTGGGCGGCGAGTCGCTCGATCGCCGCCATGGGGACGGGGAGCCAGTCGGGGCGGTGCCGGGCCTCGTAGACCACCTCGTACACGGCCCGGTCGGTCTCGTACGCGCGCAGCAGCCCGGGGTCGCGGCGCGGGTCCCACCCGGCCCGGGCGGCGTACCCCGCGCAGTAGGCCTTCCGGCAGCGCAGTGCCCACTCGGGGCGCCACGGCAGACGCGTGCGGGCGGCGTAGTCGAAGGAGCGCAGCATGCCGGCGATGTCCCGGACCGGCGACTGGGCGCTACGGCGTTCGGCGAGCGGGCGGGACGGTTCGCCCTCGAAGTCGATCACGAACCAGTCCCCGCCGGTTCCGCCGGTGCGCAGCACCTGCCCGAGGTGCAGATCACCGTGGACGCGCTGTGCGGCCGGACCGGCGTCGAGCCCGGCCAGGGTGTCGAAGGCGGCACGCAGCCCCTGGGCGTACGGCCGCAACGCCGGTACGCAGTGCACGGCCGCATCCAGACGCTCGGTCATCGCCGCCGCCGTACGCCTGCTGTGCCGCACGCCGCGGGTGTCGCGGGGGAAGGCGGTCCCGAGGGCCAGGTGTACGTCGGCGGTGGCCCGCCCCAACTCGTAGGCCTCGTCGGTGAACGGGTGCCCCGCGCCGAGGGCGCGCAGTGCCAGCGTCCAGCCGTCAGAGGCGCCGGGCAGGAAGGGCTGGAGCACCCCGAGTGTGGCGTCCTGCGGCAGATCGGTCCGGAACCAGGCGACCGGGGCGGGTACCCGGGCACAGCCCTGCCGGGCGAGGGCCGCGGGCACCTCCAGGTCGGGGTGGACACCCGGCTGGACGCGTCTGAGCACCTTCAGGATGAACGAGTCGCCGTACACGAGCGAGGAGTTGGACTGCTCGACATCGAGGAGCCGCGGGGCGAGTCCGGCGGGCACGCTGATGCCGGGGTCGGCCTCGAAGCGCAGGGGGCCGGCCGTTCCCGGGCGCCGCAGCCGCTCCAGCAGCAGCCCTGCCGCCCGGGGGTCCTGCAGGGCGTCGTAGATCAGCATCCCGGCGAGGGGCCCCTCGATCGCGCGGCCGATGAGGGCCCGGCCGAGGCGCGGTGACGGGCGGTCCCGTAGGCCGAGGAACAGTTGGTAGCAGTCACCGGGCGGGGGAGGGCCGCCGGGGGTGGGTACGGCCGTGTGGCCGGTGCGGACGATGAGGTGCAGGCAGCCCGGAAACAGCTCGGTCATCGACAGCAGGCCCAGGTCGGTGACGGGCCGGTCCTTGCCCGCGAACCAGCGCTGCTGGGGCAGCCACTCGCGCAGCAGACCACCGAGCGAGGTCAACGGCTCGGCGAGGGCCGTCCTGCTCGGGCGAAGAGATGCGGTCTTCGGCATGGTGACGCGTCCTTTCGCGAGCACACACTCACGGTCGTCGGGCAGTGCGTGGGGCGGCTCGGGGAAGCCGGAACCAGTAGAAGCCGTGGCCTGCGAGGGTGAGGAGGTAGGGGAGTTCGCCGATGG
>NZ_BMMU01000049.1 GCF_014646095.1 Streptomyces lacrimifluminis
GCCGGAGCGGGGGCCGGGGCCGCGGCGGCGGGCGCCGGGGCCGGGGCAGCCGGAGCCGGGGCAGCCGCCGGAGCGGCACCCGGGGCGCCGATCACGGCCAGCTTGGCGCCGACCTCGGCGGTCTCGTCCTCGCCGACCACGATCTCCAGGAGCACACCGGAGACGGGTGCCGGGATCTCGGTGTCGACCTTGTCCGTGGAGACCTCCAGCAGCGGCTCGTCGGCCTCGACGCTGTCGCCGACCGACTTCAGCCAGCGGGTGACGGTGCCCTCGGTGACGGACTCGCCGAGCGCGGGCAGGACGACGTCCGTGCCCTCGGCGGAGCCGCCGCCGGTGGCGGCCTCAGCGGTGGGAGCCGGGGCCGGAGCCTCCTGCTCGGTGGAGGGCTGGGCCTGCGGCGCCGGCTCGGGGGCCGCAGGGGCCTCCTCCTCGGCGGCCGGGGCGGGGGCGGCAGCAGGCGCGCCGCTGCCGTCGTCGATGAGGGCCAGCTCTGCGCCGACCTCAACGGTCTCGTCCTCGGCGACCTTGATGGACGCCAGAACGCCGGAGACGGGCGAGGGGATCTCGGTGTCGACCTTGTCGGTCGACACCTCCAGCAGCGGCTCGTCGGCCTCGACGCGCTCGCCCTCGGCCTTCAGCCAGCGGGTGACAGTGCCCTCGGTGACGCTCTCACCGAGCGCCGGAAGGGTTACGGAAACCGCCATGGTTTCGGTTGCTCCTTACGAATTGCGGAAGTCTGTGTCGTCGTCCGTCGACCGAGGGTCAGTCGTGGGAGTGCAGCGGCTTGCCGGCCAGGGCCAGGTGGGCCTCGCCGAGCGCCTCGCTCTGCGTCGGGTGGGCGTGGATGAGCTGCGCGACCTCGGCGGGCAGCGCCTCCCAGTTGTAGATCAGCTGTGCTTCGCCGACCTGCTCGCCCATGCGGTCGCCGACCATGTGGACGCCGACCACGGCACCGTCCTTGACCTGGACGAGCTTGATCTCGCCCGCGGTCTTGAGGATCTTGCTCTTGCCGTTGCCCGCGAGGTTGTACTTCAGAGCGACGACCTTGTCCGCACCGTAGATCTCCTTGGCCTTGGCCTCGGTGATGCCCACGGAGGCGACCTCGGGGTGGCAGTACGTCACCCGGGGCACGCCGTCGTAGTCGATCGGAACGGCCTTCAGACCGGCCAGACGCTCCGCCACCAGGATGCCCTCGGCGAAGCCGACGTGCGCGAGCTGGAGCGTCGGGACCAGGTCACCGACGGCGGAGATCGTCGGGACGTTCGTCCGCATGTACTCGTCGACCAGGACGTAGCCGCGGTCCATCGCGACGCCCTGCTCCTCGTAGCCGAGGCCGGCCGAGACCGGGCCGCGGCCGACGGCGACGAGCAGCACCTCGGCCTCGAACTCCTTGCCGTCGGCAAGGGTGACCTTGACACCGCTCTCGGTGTACTCGGCCTTCGAGAAGAAGGTGCCCAGGTTGAACTTGATGCCGCGCTTGCGGAACGCGCGCTCAAGAAGCTTGGAGGAGTTCTCGTCCTCAAGGGGGGCCAGGTGCTTGAGGCCCTCGATGATCGTGACGTCCGTACCGAAGGACTTCCACGCGGAGGCGAACTCGACGCCGATGACGCCGCCGCCGAGGACGATCGCCGACTGCGGCACCCGGTCCAGGACGAGGGCGTGGTCCGAGGAGATGATCCGGTTGCCGTCGATCTCCAGACCCGGCAGCGACTTCGGCACGGAGCCGGTCGCCAGCAGGATGTGGCGGCCCTGGATCCGCTGCCCGTTCACATCGACGGAGGTGGGGGAGGAGAGCCGCCCCTCACCCTCGATGTAGGTGATCTTGCGGGAGGCGACGAGGCCCTGGAGTCCCTTGTACAGGCCCGAGATGACCTCGTCCTTGTACTTGTGGACCGCCGGGACGTCGATGCCCTCGAAGGTGGCCTTCACGCCGAACTGCTCGCTCTCGCGGGCCTGGTCGGCGATCTCGCCCGCGTGGAGCAGGGCCTTGGTGGGGATGCATCCCCGGTGCAGGCAGGTGCCGCCGACCTTGTCCTTCTCGATCAGGGCGACGTCAAGCCCCAGCTGAGCCCCGCGCAGCGCCGCGGCGTAACCGCCACTGCCACCGCCGAGAATCACTAGGTCGAAAACGGTGCTGGCGTCGTTCGCCACGTCACGTCCTCCATGCATTGCGCCGTACGCCGGTCGTCAGTGACCGGGCGGCGGCTGGTGTCCGGCCGCTCTTTCTTCGGCCCTGTGGTGGGGGCCCTATCCTGCCGAGCCCATCTTCGCACTTGTCGGGCGTGGAAGAGACGCCGGGCCTGTGTGAGAGACGCCCCACACTTGCCAGAACTTTTCAGAGGGGGACGCGGTGACCCACACAGGGGCGCGGGGCTGTGTCTGATGTGCGGCTCCGCCGCGTGGGCGCGACAAGCCACACAACGACCCGCACCCGCCAGACCACACCTGGTATCGAGCTATGAGGCGGAACGGGACCTCGGCACTACCCGCACGCGAGGTCCCGTCACTAAATGCACCCTCAGCCCAGGTCGCCGACGGCGGTCAATTCAGCCAGCCGCACCAACGTACGCACCGCCGTCCCGGTACCGCCCTTGGGCGTGTACCCGAAAGGCCCGCCCTCGTTGAACGCGGGCCCCGCGATGTCGAGGTGCGCCCAGGTGATCCCCTCACCCACGAACTCCCGCAGGAACAGTCCCGCGACCAGCCCGCCCCCGTACCGCTCGCCCATGTTGGCGATGTCGGCCGTAGGAGACTCCATCCCCTTCTTCAAGTGGTCCGGCAGCGGCATCGGCCACGCCGGCTCCCCGACCTCCTCCGCCGCCTCGTGCACCGCGGAGCGGAACGCGTCGTCGTTCGCCATGATCCCGTACGTCCGGTTGCCCAGCGCCAGCATCATCGCGCCGGTCAGCGTCGCCACGTCGACGATCGCGTCCGGCTTCTCGGCCGACGCGGCCCACAGGGCGTCGGCGAGGACGAGACGGCCCTCGGCGTCGGTGTTGAGGACCTCGACGGTCTTGCCGCTGTACATGCGCAGCACGTCACCGGGGCGGGTGGCGGAACCGGACGGCATGTTCTCGGCGAGCGCCAGCCAGCCGGTGACGTTGACCTCAAGGCCGAGCCGCGCGGCGGCGACGACCGCGGCGAAGACCGCCGCCGCACCGCTCATGTCGCACTTCATCGTCTCGTTGTGCCCGGCGGGCTTGAGCGAGATGCCGCCCGAGTCGTAGGTGATGCCCTTGCCGACGAAGGCGAGGTGCTTGCTCGCCGCCTCGTGCGTGTACGTCAGCTTCACCAGCCGGGGACCGGCGACGGAACCGATGCCGACCCCGAGGATGCCGCCGTAGCCGCCCTTCTCCAGCGCCTTCACGTCGAGCACCTGCACCTTGATGCCGTGCTCCTCGGCCGCGGCCTGCGCGACGGCGGCGAAGGCCTCCGGGTTGAGGTCGTTCGGCGGGGTGTTGATCAGGTCGCGGGCGCGGTTGAGCTCCTCGGACACCGCGGTGGCGCGGGCGACGGCCGCCTTGTACGCGGCGTCACGGGGCTTGCCGCCGAGCAGGGCGACCTCACCGAGCGGGGCCTTGCCGTTCTTGGCGTCCTTGCCGATCTCCTTGTACGCGTCGAAGGCGTACGCCCCGAGCAGCGCGCCCTCGCCGATCGCGCCGGCGTCGGCGGCGTCCTCGATGGGCAGGGCGAAGGCGGCCTTCTTGGCGCCGGCGAGGGTACGGGCGGCCACACCGGCGGCCCGGCGCAGCGACTCGGCGCCGAAGGTCTCGTCCTTCTCGGGCAGCGCGCCCAGGCCCACGGCCACGACGATGGGTGCCTTGAAGCCGGCCGGGGCGGGCAGTTTGGTCACCTCGCCCTCAGCGCCGGAGGCACCGAGGGTTCCCAGGACGTCGGCGAGCCTGCCGTCGTACGCCTTGTCCACGGCCTCGGCGCCCGGTGCGACGACGGGGCCCTTGCCGCCCTTGGCGACACCGACGACGATCGCGTCGGCCCGAAGGCCGGGCGCCGCGGCGGTGCTGAGAGTGAGTGCTGTCACGGTGGTGAATTCTCGCTTCCGTCTGAAAACTTCTGTGGCCGAGTGGAATGGGTCGACCGGGCCCGACAAGCGACACTGATCCGGCCTGGGGGCGGTCCGTACCGGGATGGGTACACCCTGCACGAGCCTACGCTCGGTGGCCGCGCTCGCACATTCTTGCGAGCGTTCACTTGGTGGTGGCGTCTTGGTCACGTCCCACCCTTCACTTCCGGTGACCTGAGTCACACTCGTCAGGTTCTGGTCAGCGGTTCTGTCACCGCTTATGCATCATTTCCACGGATCCCCTCGGAATTGACCCCTGAGGTGGACCGGTTGGGGGAGGGGCGAACATGGCGCAGATAGCGCCCAGATGGAGATTTTCCCGAGACACGGCCGCCGTCGTGACGGTTGCCGGACTGCTGGCACTGGGGCTGGGGGTGCCCGGCGCCGCAGCCGCCGCGGAGCCGCGCGTCGACCTGAGGGTGCTCGTCGTGGACAACGGCGACAGCCCGGTCGACGCCATCACGGCCGAACTGGCGGACACGGGCATCCCGTACACGACCGTCGACCTGAACGACGCGAACCGCCCGACGATCGACGCCGCGTTCCTGAGCGGCACGGTGAACGGCACACCCCGGGCCAAGTTCCAGGGCGTGGTGCTGCCCAACGAGGCACCGTTCGGGACGGGTTCCGCCGAGCAGACGGCCCTGGAGGCCTACGAGACGACGTACGGCATCCCCCAGGTCGACGCCTACACCTGGGCGCACCCGGAGGTCGGCCTCGACTACAGCTCCTACTCCGGCACGCTGGACGGACAGGCCGCCGCGGTCACCGACGCGGGGCGGTCGGGGTACTTCGGCTATCTCGACGGCCCGCTCACGTTCGAGGACAACTCGGCGTCCGTGCAGGAGAGCTACGGCTTCGTCGCCACGCCCCGGGCGGGCTTCACCAGCTACGTCGACACCGCCGTGCCCGGCGGGACCGGCCGCGGCAGCCTGATCGGCGAGTACGCGCACGACGGGCGCCGCGAACTCGTCGTGACCTTCGCGTACAACGAGTACCAGCAGCAGTTCCGGGTACTGGCCCGGGGCATCGTGGAATGGCTGACCGACGGAGTGCACCTGGGGCAGAGCCGCAACTCCTTCTCCGTGCACGTCGACGACGTCTTCGCGCCCGACAGCCGCTGGGACACCGAACGCAACTGCACCCCCGGCGACTTCGACTGCGTGGGCGGTGACGGCGAGGGCACCACGCCGATCCGGATGACGGCGGACGACGCGGTCCACGCCGCCCAGTGGCAGCAGAGCAGCGGCTTCACACTCGACATGGTCTACAACGCCGGTTCGGGAGAGGAGTGGAAGAGCGAGAACGGCGGCACGGACGCCCTCGCTGACCAACTCCTCGCGGACAAGGCCCGGTACAGGTGGGTGAACCACACCTACACCCACCAGTACCTCGGCTGTGTGCAGGACACCTCCACCGTGCCCTGGAGCTGCGCGAAGAACGCGGACGGCTCCACTCGGTACATGAGCCGCGCCGACATCTCGGCGGAGATCGCGAGCAACTACAACTGGGGCCTCGCCCAGGGTCTTGCGACCGACCGCGGTGAGCTGGTGACCGGTGAGCACTCGGGTCTGAAGACGCTCCCGCAGCAGCCCGCCGACAACCCGAACCTCGCGCGGGCCCTCGCCGACAACGGCATCCGGTGGACCGCCTCCGACAACTCCCGTGAGCCGCAGCAGCGTTCGGTGGGCAGCAGCACACTGACCGTGCCGCGCCACCCGATGAACGTGTACTACAACACGGGTACGAACGCAGAGATGGCCGACGAGTACAACTGGATCTACGCCTCGGCGGCCGACGGCGGCAGCGGCATCTGCGAGAACAACCCGACGTCCACCTGCCTCGACGAGCCCCTGGACACCGCCACCGGCTATCTGTCGTACATCGTCCCGCAGGAGGCGCGCACCGCACTCGGGCACGCCATCTCGGGCGACCCGCGTCCGCACTACGCGCACCAGTCCAACCTGGCCGAGGACCGCACCCTCTACCCGGTGCTGGACAGGGTCCTCGCCGACTACCGCGCGCTGTTCGCCGACAACACCCCGCTGGAGAACCCCCGCCAGAGCGCGATCGGCACCGAACTCGAGCGCCGCGCCGCCTGGAAGACCGCCGTCGCGAACGGCACCGTCACGGCGTACCGCGTCGGCAAGAAGGTCACGGTCACGGCCCCGTCCGGCACCAGGATCCCGTTCACCGCACCCACAGGCACGACCAAGCAACTCCTGCTGAGCACCACGACGTTCGGCACGCCCTACGCGGGCCGCCTCTCGGCCTGGACCACTCCGGAGCTGCTGCAGTCCGCAGTCAAGCTGAACCTGCCGTAGAGGCAACTGCCCCGAAGGGGCAGCGCCCGAGGGGCGCGGGGAACTGCGCGACCAGCCACGACGCACCCGCAGTCGGGGAAGGTCGCGCAGTCCCCCCACATCACCCGCATCCCAGGGAGAGCAACGCAGTGCTCCGCACAGGCCGTCACGTCACGATGCTCACCGAAGGCACCTACCCGCACGTCCACGGAGGGGTAAGCACCTGGTGCGACCAGCTGGTCAAGGGCATGCCGGAGGTCGACTTCCACATAGTCTCGCTCACCGGCAGCGGCCGTGAACCCGTCACCTGGGAGCTGCCGCCCAACGTCTACCGGCACACCTCCGTGCCGACGTGGGGACCGCGACCCGGTCGCGCGAGAGCGCCGCTGGGCCGGTCCCGTCGCCGTTTCATCGACTCCTACGAGCGCTTTCTGCTGTCCTTCCTGGACCCGGCGGCGCCCTGCGACTTCGGTGAGGCCCTCTACGAACTCGCCGAACTCGCCCGTGACGGACGCCTGTCGGCGGCCCTGCGCACCGAGTCGGCGCTGCGCTCGCTGATGTGGATATGGACGATGCCGCATCTGCCGACCGCCGAGGCCCGCCCGACGGTTCACGACGCCCTGACCGCAACAGACCTGCTGGAGCACGCACTTCGGCCGCTGGGCACCCGTATCCCCGAGGACTCCGTCGCCCACGCGGTCAGCAGCGGCCTCGCCACCCTGCCCGCGCTCGCCGCGCACCAGCTGGACGGTGTGCCGTTCCTCCTCACCGAGCACGGCATCTATCTGCGCGAGCGCTACCTCGGCTACCGCAGCGCCGAACAGCGCTGGCCCGTCAAGGCGTTCATGCTCGGCTTCTACCGCGCGCTGAACTCCCTCGGCTACCGCGAGGCCGACCTCATCACCCCCTGCAACCAGTACAACCGCCGCTGGGAGGAGCGCGGGGGCGCCGACAGCGACAAGATCCGCACGGTCTACAACGGCGTCGACCCGCACGCCTTCCCGCACGCCGGCCCCGAGCCCGAGGTCCCCACCCTCACCTGGTGCGGACGTGTCGACCCCATCAAGGACCTGGAGACACTGCTCCACGCCTACGCCATGGTCCGCGCCGAACTCCCGGAAACCAGGCTGCGGTTGTTCGGCCCGGTACCGGCGGGCGGCGAGGCCTACCAGACCCGCCTGGAGAAGCTCGCCGCCGAACTCGGCGTGACCGACGGGCTCACCTTCGAGGGCCGCATCACCGAGGTCTGGCGTGCCTACGCGGCCGGTCACATCGTCATGCTGTCGTCCATCTCCGAGGGCTTCCCGTTCTCCATCATCGAGGCGATGTCCTGCGGCCGTACGACGGTCTCGACGGACGTCGGCGGAGTCGGCGAGGCCGTCGGCGACACCGGCCTGGTGGTCCCGCCGCGCGAACCGGAGAAGATGGCCGCCGCCGCGCTGACCCTCCTCCGGGACGACGAACGGCGCCTGGAACTCGGCCGGTCGGCCCGCCAGCGAGTGATCGACCGCTTCACGCTCCGCCGATCCGTGGACGCCTTCCGGACGATCTACCAGGAACTCGCGGGCCGGCCCGAGGTGTACGAACCCACCCTGGAGACCGTCGCGGACTGGACCCTCGAACTGCGCGACCCCTGGTACGGGGCCGTCGCGACGGAAGGGGCCTCCTGGTGAGCGGAAGCATCTGGATGCCGCCCGGAGCGGGCCCCGCCACGCTCCCCGCCATTCCCCGTCAGCGCACCGCCCCCAGCTGGGCTGAGCCCGACCCGATAGACCAACTCGCGGCCCGGCTGGACGAGTTCATAGCCGCGGCCGTCCACCCGGACGAGATAGCCGCCCTTCTGGAGTCCGACGGCCTGTCGGACGACCAGATACGCGAGCGGTACGGCGTCAGGAACTCCTTCGCGCTCGCCGAGGAACTGTACGACCGGGTCGAGCGCCGCTATCCCGAACCCGAGGGCCCGGCCCACGACCCCTGGCAGACAGGCCTGCTGGGCTGCCTCCTGAGAGGTGTCGTCTTCGCCCTCCCCGGCCTCGGTTACGTCCTCGGGGCCCCGCTCCTGGCCGGCCCGCAGGGCGACCTGGGCCTCCCGGCCGGCACGATCCCGCTCCTCGCCGGCGCCCTGGTCGGCTGGACCTGGAACCAGGGCCTGGCCCACCGGGCCTACTCCTGGCTCAGCCTGGGCGACCGCCCGGCAGCCCGCCGCTCCCTCCTGCTGGGCGCCCCCGCCGGGGCACTCCTCGGCTCCCTGGTGGCCCTCTCGGCCGTCGGTACGGCCGGTATCGGCGCGGTCGCCTTCGCCGCAGGCCAGTCCTGCTACCTCGCCGCCGCCACCGCCCTCCTCGTCCTGGGCCGCGAACGCGCCCTCCTCGCCGCCTTGCTGCCGATGGCGGCGGGCGCGGTCCTGGCCATGATCCGACCCGTACCGGACGAGGCGAGAGCCATCCTGCTCCTGGGCTCCCTCATAGCTGTAGTGATCCTGGGCCTACTGGAAGTCACGCCTGGCAGCAGCCGACTCAAGGGGCGCGGGGAACTGCGCGACCAGCCACAACGAGCCCGCAGACGACCGACAACCACGGGCCCCCGACTCGCAGGCTCACTCCCGTACGCCCTGTTCGGCCTCGGCAGCGGCATCCTGGTCCTCTACGCGGCCCTGGGCGGAGCCCCCGCGGCCGTAGCGCTCACGCTGAGCATGGGCCCCGCCGAATGGCTCCTGCACCGCTTCCGCAGCGACAGCCTCGCCGGACTGCGCTCCACCAGCACCTCGAAGGACTTCTGGCGCACCACAGCCGCCACCCTCGTCAAGTGCCTCAGCGCCTACCTCGCCGCCCTCCTCGCCCTCAGCCTCGCCGTCTCGGCCCTCTGGCCGCACGCTCCAGGCGTAGGGGGCATCGGACTCGCCGGCCTGCTCCTCCTCGGCGTGGTCCTCTGGACGGGCCTGCTGCTCCAGTCCGCCGGCGCCGTTCTCAGCGCGGCCGTGATCTGCTGCGTCGCGGCCCTCGCCCAGACCCTGGCCCTGGCCACCCACGCGGGCGACCCGCACTGGGTGGGCCTGATCGTGTACGGGACGGCGGCCGGCGTCCAGGCGGCCCTGGTCAGCGGCTTGCTGGGCAGAGCGACCGCGCACCGCTGAGCCTCAGGATCCCCAGTCGAACGGAATGGACAAGAACCCCCACATGAGTCCGAGCAGTCTCCTGGTCCCGTACTACGAGCACCCGTCCGTCCGCCCCGCCGAATGGGAGGCGATCCTCGCCGCCGCGCCCGGCCTGTACGGGGTGGTCCTGAACCCGGCCAGCGGCCCCGGCGACCGCCCAGACCCGGCGTTCGCCGGGATCGCCGGCCGACTGCGCGCGGAGGGCGTACGAGTCCTCGGGTACGCCGACACCGACTACGCCCGCCGACCGGTCACCGCGGTCATCCGCGACCTGGTCCGCCACCACGAGTGGTACGGCGCGGACGGCGCCTTCCTCGACCAGGTCACCTCGGAACCGGACCGGCTCGACCACTACCGGCGCCTGGCGTCGGCGGCCTGGGGCACGGGCCTCCGCACCCTCGTCCTCAACCACGGCGTCCAGCCGCACCCCTCCTACGCCAGGATCGCCGACGTCCTGGTGACCTTCGAGGGCACCTGGGACACGTACCGCGCCGAGCGCCCCCACCCCCTGCGCACCCCGGGAACACGCCTGTGCCACCTCGTGTACGGCGTCCCACCGGAGGCCGACCTCGAAACGGAGGCCAGGACCCGGGGCGCCGACCTGCACTGTGCGGTGCCCGGCACCGGAGATCACCCCTGGGGCACGCTGCCCCACGCCGTGCCCGTGGACTGAGCGGCTGAGCGGCCCGATCCCTCAGCCCAGCGACAGCACGACCAGTGCCGTCGTCGCCGCCGTCTCCGCGAGACCGCCGAAGACATCGCCCGTCACCCCGCCGAACCGGCGCGTGCAGTGCTGCAGGAGGCGTTCGGCGGCGGCGCAGGCAACGATGACCGCGAAGGCGGTGCGGACGCTGTCGAACGCCCCGAAGAACGCGCCGAAGCCGGCCGCCGCGATCGTCACCAGGACCGCGACCAGCAGCGCCGAGCGCACAGGCACCGTTCCCGCGACCGCCGCCCCCAGCCCCTCGGGCCGGGCGGGCGGTACGCCGGTGCGGGCGGCCAGGGTGAGGGCCAGCCGGGCGGCGGTCGCAGAGACGACGGCGGCGAACGCCCCCCGGGCCCACGAGTCGCCGTACGCCTGAGCGAGCGCGGCCACCTGGGCCAGCAGCACGAACAGCAGGGCGAGCACACCGAACGGGCCGATGTCCGACTGCTTCATGACGCGCAGCGCTTCCTCGGCGGGCTTGCCGCTGCCCAGCCCGTCGGCGGTGTCCGCGAGACCGTCGAGATGCAGCCCCCGGGTGAGGACGGCGGGCACGGCGGCCGTGGCGACGGCGGCGAGCAGCGCACCGGCGCCCAGGAACAGAAGCAGCAGACCGACACCGGCGGCACACACGCCGACGACCAGACCGGCCACCGGCGCGCACAGCATGCCGCCACGCGCCGCGTCCCGGTCCCAGCGGGTCACCGGCACCGGCAGCACGGTCAGCGTGCCGAAGGCGAAGCGCAGCCCGCCGAGAGGGTCGAAGGGGGCGGAGGGCCCGGCAGGTTCCGTGGGCGGGGGCGTGGGCGGGGGCATGGACACCGGCGCAGAGTATCCGGCGGGGTGGTGGTGGCCCAGGGCGGGCAGTGAGTGGGCAGCGAGTGGGCGTCGCGAATGGTGCATACCTGGATAAAGTGCCCACATGGGTCATTGGCTGGAGCGGAACATCGTCGAGCCGGGCAAGCTGCCGCTGCTCCTGGCGCTCACCGCCTTCGTACTGACGTTTCTCATCACCCGGGTGGTCACCCGGATGATCCGCGCGGGCAAGGGGCCGTTCGGCAACGTCAAGGCGGGCGGGATGCACATCCATCACGTCGTCCCGGGCGTCGTCCTGACCGTCGTGGGCGGGTTCGGGGCCGTGGCCAGCGGACAGAGCGGGTTCGGCGCGGGTCTGTGCGCGGTGCTGTTCGGGATGGGCGCCGGCCTGGTGCTGGACGAGTTCGCGCTGATCCTGCACCTCGACGACGTCTACTGGACCGAGGCAGGCCGGAAGAGCGTCGAGGTGGTGGTGCTGACGGCGGCCCTGGTCGGCCTGGTCCTCCTGGGCTTCCTGCCGTTCGGGGTGAACGACCTCAGCGACGAGGACATCCAGAACCGGGGCGGCGCCATGCTGAGTGTCGGAGTCAACTTCTTCTTCTCCCTCCTCGCCCTGAGCAAGGGCAAGGCCCGCACGGCGATCTTCGGCGTGATCGTCCCCTTCGTCGCGCTCCTCGGCGCGCTCCGCCTGGCCCGCCCCGGCTCACTCTGGGCGAAGCGCTTCTACGGCCGCCGTCCGCGCGCCCGTTCCCGCTCCACCCTGCGCGCCTACCGACACGACCGCCGCTGGGCCGGCCCCCGGCGCCGCATCCAGGACCTGATCGGCGGCAAGCCCGACCCCGCCCCGGCCCGCACCCCCGTGAGCCGGTGACGCGTCGCCGAGACCCCGCACAGGACGAGTACGGCGACGATGGCGGCCAGATGCTCCTTGCCCGCGAGGTTGTCCTTCAGGATCACCTCCACCACCATCGCGACGATCACCGCACCGGCGGTCACGTACGCCCGGTAACGCCACCCCAGGAACACCGCGAGGCCCACCACGGCCGCAGACGGGCCGGTGTCCACCACCTGCGCGTCCGTGCCGGGCAGCCCCAGGAAGCCGGCCGGACCCACGGCGATGCCCACGCGCGCGTAGAGCGTGCCGGTGAGGGTGGCGACGTACGCGATGAGGAGGGTCCGCCACCGGCCGAGGCAGATCTCGGCGAGGCCGAAGACGATCAGGAGCTGCGCCAACGCGCCCCAGACCGGCAGGTCGGGGGCGGGCACGAAGAGGGAGAGCGGGGTGCGCAGGAGGGCGACCAGGAGAGGCTCCTCGGCGCGGACGGCACCGATGTCCTGGACGAACCGGTAGCCCCAGGACTGGTTCTGTGCGAAGTGGACGAGCGCGGTCAGACACACGACACCGAGCGTCATGGGCAGCGCCCGCCACCGCCGCCGGAGCAGGGGCCCGCGCACGGCGAGGTACAGCCGCCCCCATTCGGCGCGGGCCCAGGGGGCGACCGTACTCATCTCCCGGCCCTCATCCGTTCGTGCCCGTCCACGTGCTCATCTCTTCGACTCCAGGTGCCTGCGGTGCAGCCACTTCGGCAGTCCCGGCGCCTCCAAAAAGCCCTCGGCGCGCGCCGCGGCGATGCCGATGCGCGGCAGGTCCGCGCTCTTCTCGAAGAGCAGGAACCGGGGCTCCCAGATGGGCCGGTACTTCGCGTTGGCGCGGTACAGCGACTCGATCTGCCACCAGCGGGAGAAGAAGCCGAGCAGCGAGCGCCACAGCCTCAGCACCGGCCCCGCGCCGATGCGCCCGCCACGTTCGAAGACGGAACGGAACATCGCGAAGTTGAGTGAGACCTGAGTGATCCCGATCTCCTGGGCGCGCTGGAGGAGTTCGATCACCATGAACTCCATCAGCCCGTTGTCGGAGTCACGGTCGCGCCGCATGAGGTCGAGCGACAGGCCGTTCGGCCCCCAGGGCACGAAGGAGAGCACTGCTCTCAGCTCCCCGGCACCTTCCCCCGCGCTGCCGTCCGCACATTCGAGCATCACGCACTGCCCGTCGGCCGGATCGCCGAGCCGCCCGAGCGCCATGCTGAACCCGCGCTCGGTGGCGCCGTCCCGCCAGTCGTCGGCGCGCTGGAGGAGGGACGTCATCTCGGCTGCCGGGATGTCGGCGTGGCGCCGGACGCGCACGGTGTACCCGGCCCGCTTGACCCGGTTGCAGGCCTGCCGGACGGTCCGCATGGCCCGCCCCTCCAACGTGAACTCCGCCGTCTCGACGATGGCCTCGTCGCCGAGTTCGAGGGCGTCCAGGCCGTGCCGCGCGTACACCGTGCCTGCCTCCTCGCTCGCCCCCATCACCGCCGGGATCCAGCCGTGGGCGCGGGCCTCGGCCAGCCACGGTTCGATGGCGCCGGGCCAGGCCTCCGGATCGCCGATCGGGTCACCGGCGGCCAGGGAGACCCCGCCCAGGGCGCGGTAGGTGACGGCGGCCTTGCCGGTGGGGGACCAGACGACGCTCTTCTCGCGCCGCAGGGCGAAGTAGCCGAGGGAGTCGCGGTCGCCGTGCCGGTCGAGGAGGGCGCGCAGCCGGGCCTCGTCGTCCTCGGTGAGCGGGTCGACGGCACGACGGGAGCGGAAGGCGGCGTAGAGGACGGCGAGGATCAGCACCGTACTGATGACGTTGATGGTGACGTCGACCCAGTTCGGCGTGGAGATCCCGGCGAAGCCCGTGTCGTCGGCGGCGACGGAGACCAGCCGCATCGTGCCGTAGTTCCAGCGCTCCAGGAACGTCGAACGGTGGCTGTCGTGCGCCTGGTTGGCGACGGTGACCAGGAGCGCGGCGAGGAGCGAGGAGACGAGCAGGCCGCCGACCGCGACGGCGGCGGCGAGCCGCGGATTGGCCCGGTCGCCCTTGGCGTAGAACTCGCGCCGCCCGACGACGAGCGCCGCGACGAAGGCGGCCGTGAGGGCGAGCGAGATCCAGTTCTGCGCGTGCTCCCGGATCTCCGCGAAGAACATGGCGAACGCGAACAGCAGCAGGAACAGCGTGCCGATCACGATGTTCAGGATCCAGGCGGCCCGTTTGCGGCGCCGCATGGTGATCGCGAGGAACATCGTGAACACACCGGAGGCGAAGCCGGCGGTCAGCAGGTACGGCGTGAAGAAGTTCTCCTCGTTGTGCCGCCGCACGTCGTTCCCGAAGGAGACCCATACCGCGCTGAGGAGATTGACGAAGGTGACGACCCGCAGATACCAGACGGCGAACGCGGCGGCCCGCCGTGAGGCGGTGGTGCTGGCACTTCGCTGAACATTCGGAGTGAGCCGGGCATCTCCCATGGAAAGTGATCATATGGGGCATGTTGTGCCGTGTGCCCCATATGCCCTCCATGCCCTCCGGTGGTCAGAGAGCCCCTGGTTCCTCCGGCTCCTCCGGCTCTTTCGCGTCCTCCGCCTTGGGGGCCTTGGACACCTCCGGCACCTCCGGAGCTGCCGGAAGCTCCGCCGCCAGTGCCGCCGCGGCCTGGACCAGAGGGAGGGCCAGCAGCGCCCCGGCCCCCTCGCCCACGGTCACCCCGTGGTCGAGCAGCGGCTCCAGCGCCATCCGGTCCAGGGCCTTCGCCTGGGCCGGCTCCCCGCTGTTGTGCCCGGCGAGCCACCAGTCCGGCGCCCGGAAGGCGATCCGCTGCCCGACCAGCGCACAGGCGGCCGACACCACGCCGTCCAGGATCACCGGCATCTTGCGCACCGCGCTCTGCAGCAGGAACCCGGTCATCGCGGCGAGGTCGGCGCCGCCCACCGTCGCCAGCAGCTGCAACTGGTCCCCGAGCACCGGCCGGGCACGCCGCAGCGAGTCACGGATCGCGGCACACTTGCGCATCCAGGCCAGGTCGTCGATCGGCAGCCCGCCCCGCCCCGTGACGACGGAAGCGTCCGTCCCGCACAACGCGGCCACCAGCACCGACGCGACCGTGGTGCCGCCCACACTCACATCGCCGAGCACCACCAGATCCGTACCGGAGTCGGCCTCCTCGTCGGCCACGGCGACCCCCGCCAGGAAGGCCGCCTCCGCCTCCTCAAGGGTCAGCGCGTCCTCGACGTCGATCCGCCCGCTGCCGCGCCGCGCCCGGTGCCCCGCGACCTCGGCGGGCAGCGCGTCCGGCTCGCAGTCCAGCGCCATGTCGACGACACGCACGGACACGCCGAGCCGCCGCGCCAGCACGGCGACGGGGCTGGAGCCGTCCAGCACGGCCCGCACGGACTGCTCGGCGCTGCCGGCGGGGCGCGCCGACACCCCCAGCCCGGCGATCCCGTGATCTCCCGCGAACAGCACGACACGCGGCCGTTCCACCGCCCGTACCGGCACGGAGGACTGCGCCGCCGCCAGCCACTCACCCAGGTCGTCGAGGCGCCCGAGCGACCCGGGAGGCACGATCCGGCGCTCCCGCCGCGCCTCCGCGTCGCGGCGCACACCGCCGTCCGGGCGCTCGATCAGATCGGTGAAGTCGTCGAGATTAAGCGAGCTCATTCGCCGAACAGTACCGGCAGCGATCGAACAGGGCGCCGTCACGTTGGAGCCATGTCATTGCACCCGGGACCGCGATCCCCTACGTAACGTTTTGGGACGTAATGTCGCACCGCGCCTCGGTGCACCGCACCAGTGCACCGCTTCGGTGCACCGCTTCAGCAGGAGCCGCCCATGTCCCCCGCCCCCAAGGCGACCGCCCCGCAGGAGACCGGGGCCGACGGGTTCCACGAACCGCGCCGCGAGGACTGCCCCTGGTGCGGTTCCAGGCGGTTGCGCACCCGCCTGCGCACGCCGGACCTCCGGCAGCGTGGGCCGGGCACGTTCGTCGTCGACGAGTGCCGCGACTGCGCCCACGCCTTCCAGAACCCCCGCCTCACCGCGGAGGGCCTCGCCCTCCACCACCAGGACCTGCCCGAGGCCCCCCACCCGGTCTCGCCCCGCCGCCACCGCGCGGCGGCCCGGGCGATGCTCCCCTTCCCGGAGCCGGAGAGCTGGCTCGACGTGGGGACGGGCGAAGGCGCCTTCCCGGCGGCGGCGAAACGCTGTTTCCCGTACACGGCCTTCGACGGCGTGGACACCACCCGCCGCGTCCAGAAGGCCCGCGCCTCCGGCCACATCGAGGAGGCCCACCGAGGCCGTCTCACGGACGAGGAGATCGTCAACCGACTGCACGCCCGCTACGACGTCGTCAGCATGTTCCATCACCTGGAACACACCCCGGACCCCCGCGAGGAACTCCGCGCCGCCCTCAGGGTCCTGCGCCCCGGCGGCCACCTCCTCATCGAAGTCCCGGACCCGCACTGCGCGTTCGGCACCCTGCTGGGCAGGTGGTGGCCCTGGTACGCCCAGCCCCGCCACCTCCACCTCATTCCGTCGGCCAACCTGGTGGCGGAACTGGAGTCCCAGCACTGCACGATCATCACGACGGACCACCGGGCACCCCACATCCCCTACGACCTGACCGGCGCCCTCTCACTGGCGGTCACCCGAGCCCTCCCGGCCCGCCGCACACCTCTGCTCCGGGCGGCCGTCCCCTTCCTGGCGCTGACCACAGCCCTGGACCACGCCCTGGCCCCACTGCTCCGCAGAACCCGCTTCGCGAACACCTACCGGATCATCGCCCGCCGCGATCCCACAGGCTGAAGGCAACGCTCACCCCCGCAGCACAACCGCCTGCCCCGCCACAACCAACAGCACATGCTCGCACTCGGCCCCGAACGCCGCGTTCAGCCGCCCCAGCTCGTCCCGGTACCGCCGCCCGGAGGCCGTGGCGGGCACGATCCCCGACCCCACCTCGTTCGAAACGGCGACAACGGTCCGCCGCGTCGCCCGGACCGCCGCCGTCAACTCCCGTACCCGCCGCCGCAACTCCCGCTCCCCGCCCCCCGCCCACTCCGCGTCGTCCCACGCCCCCACCTGGTCCATCGCGTCCGTCAGCCACAGCGAGAGACAGTCGATGAGCAGCGGCGCCCCCTCGTCCTTCAGCAGCGGTACGAGGTCACAGGTCTCGGCGGTACGCCACGACCCCGGCCGCCGCTCCCGATGGGCGTGCACCCGCGCCGCCCACTCCCCGTCCCCGTGACGCGCCCCGCCCGTGGCCACGTACAGCACGTCAGGGAACGCCTCCAGCCGCCGCTCCGCCTCCACCGACTTCCCGGACCGCGCCCCACCCAGCACCAGCGTCCGCCGGGGCACGTCCGGTACGTCCTCGTAGACCCCGACTGTCAACGTCGTACCGTCCGCCACCGCCCGCGCGCCCGCCGCCGCGAGCCTGCGCCGCAGCTCGGCACCCGGCGGCACGTCGTGGTCCAGATGAACGGCGACGACATCCGTGGCCGGCCCGAGCGCGCCCACCGCCCGCAGCCGGGCCAGGGCGTCCGGCCGCCCGACGACATCCGCGAGGACCATGTCGTACGCGGGACCGCTCCCGTCGAGTCCGGCCGGCGCCGCGCCCGGCGGCAGGTACAGCAGGCGTTGCCCGTCGGGACCGGTCACCGCGTACCCCGTACCCGGTGAGTCCATCGGGACCGCGCGCACCCGGTGCCCGGTCAGCAGCGCCAACTCCCGCCCGTCCGGCACCCGTCCGGGTTGCGGGAGTCCCGCCGGCACCTCGACGGCGGGCCCGTCGTGCGGATGCGACAGCAGCACCTGCCGTACGCCGCCCAGCGAGTGCCCGGCGCGCGCCGCCGCCAGTACGGCGCCGGGGGTGAGGTCGAGCAGCAGCGTGCCGTCCACGAGCAGCGCGGTGGCCGCCCGCGCGTTCACACCGAGCGCGCCGGTACAGGCCGCGCACACACAGTCGGGGCGGGGGAGACCCGCGGGAGCACCGGTACCGAGCAGAGTGAGTTCCACGAACCTGATTTTCGCGTGTCCCCGCAGGTCTTGCCCGCCCGGCTAGGCTTTCGGACGAGGAGCCGGATCAAGGTCCGGCTCCTCGTCTGCAGCGGTTCATATCTTGGAGGCGTACATGGCGGCATGGACGTGGCGGTTCGAGAAGACCGACGGGGCGGAGGTCCAGCCCGCGGTGGAGCCCGAGGAGTTCACGACGCAGGGGGACGCCGAGTCCTGGATCGGTGAGTACTGGAAGGACCTTCTCGCAGGCGGCGCGGACCAGGTACGGCTGTTCGAGGACACCACCCAGATCTACGGCCCGATGAGCCTGAAGGACGCCCAGGAGGCGTAGCCGGACAGAAAACCTGCCCCGCGCCCCTGAAGGGGCGCGGGGCAGGTTTTCAGGGGTGCGGGGAACTGCGCGACAAGCCCCCGCCGACCCGCGGCCGATGAACTGCCTGTCCCGTCAGCCTCGGACGCCGCACAGGTGCAACAACGCAGCCACCTGCCGATAGGGATCGGTCCGCCCGGCCCGTTCCTCCACGGTCAGGAGGGCGTCCACCTCGGCCTGAGCAACCTCGGCGGAGTCGTCCGCCGTGTCGGTGAACACCCGCACCCCGTACCACGCGTGCAGCGGCGCCCCGATGCCGGCGAGCGTGTCGGTGAGGGCGGAGAGCCGGTCCGCGCGTACTTCGAGGCCGAGCCGGTTGACGTACGAGTCGGTGTCGAACGCGCCCAGTGCCCCCGCCCAGTCCCCGGCGAGCCCCGGCCGCATGGCCAGCGCGTCGCCGTTGCGCACCAGCAGGGACAGCAGCCCGCCCGGCGCCAGCATCCGGGCAAGACCCGCCAGCAGGGCGTCCGGCAGTTCGACGTACATCAGTACGCCATGGCAGAGCACGACATCGAAGCTGCCCGGCAGAAAGTGCACCCCGGTGTCGCGGCCGTCGCTCTCAAGGAGCCGGACACGATCACGGATGCCCTCCGGCTCGGCGGCGAGCGCCTCACGGGCCGCGCCGAGCATCCTCGGGTCCTTCTCGACACCGGTGACCTGATGGCCGGCCCGGGCCAGCCGCAGCGCCTGCGTGCCCTGACCCATACCGACGTCGAGCACCCGCAGCCGCTGCCCGACCGGGAACCGCCCGGCTATCTGCTCGTCGAGCTGCCGGGCCACCAGTTCCTGTCGCACGACATTCCGCAGCCCGCCCAGCCTGTCCAGCCAGGCATCCGCCGCGCCCCCGGAGAACGACGTAGTGCTCAGGGCCGCTCTCCGCGCTTGACCTGGGGCTTCGGCAGCCGGAGGCGACGCATCTGGAGGGAACGCATCAGCGCGTAGGCGACCGCGCCCTTCGTCCGCTCGTTCGGATGGCGCGCGGCCAGCTGCTTCTTCAGCCGGATCGCGATGAAGACCGAGTCGACGATGATCAGCACGATCACGAAGAGCCACAGCAGCAGCGCGATGCTCTGCAGCGCGCCGACCCGCACCATGCTCAGTACGAGGATGACCACGGCCATCGGCAGGAAGAACTCGGCGACACAGAAGCGCGAGTCCACGAAATCGCGCGCGAAACGGCGCACCGGGCCCTTGTCGCGGGCGGGGAGATAACGCTCGTCCCCGCTGGCGAGCGCCTGGCGCTGGCGTTCCATCGCGGCACGACGCTCGTCACGCTGTCGTTTGGCCCCCTCCTTGCGCGTCTTGGGAGTACTGGCCACGCTGCGGCGCTGGGACTGGGCCACACTCCGCTTGGGAGTGGGCCTGCCCTTCGGGGCCTGCGGGTCACGGGTCTGCTTGGAGTCGGTCACCGGCGCCTTGTCGGCGGGGGCCTTCTCTTCCTTGGCACGGCTACGGAACACAAAACCCAAGGGTACGGGGTATCGGGGCATGGACCCCAGCCGAGTGGGGAACGATCCGGCAACACCGGTCGTCTTCAGGAGGACAGACCGTAGGGGGTCACCTACTCCCTACGCCGGAGTGGGACAGATCGCAGTCGTCCTTGGGGATGAGCGCATCGGGCCCGGAACAGTGCGGTAATGGAGGCAGGGCCCGTACTGTTGGTCCTGTTGCAGGTGCTGGAGCTGGAGTCCGTCAGAAGGGGGCGCGCGAAGCCCATGAGCGGTGTCATGAAGCGTATGGGGATGATCTTCCGCGCGAAGGCGAACAAGGCCCTTGACCGGGCCGAGGACCCGCGCGAAACCCTCGATTACTCGTACCAGAAACAGCTGGAGCTGCTCCAGAAGGTGCGCCGCGGAGTCGCCGACGTGGCGACCAGCCGCAAGCGACTGGAGCTGCAGCTCGCCCAGCTGAACAAGCAGTCCTCCACGCTGGAGGACCAGGGCCGCAAGGCACTCGCGCTGGGCCGCGAGGACCTGGCCCGCGAGGCGCTCTCGCGCCGAGCCGCCCTCCAGCAGCAGGTGACGGACCTGGAGACACAGCACCAGACCCTCCAGGGCGAGGAGGAGAAGCTCACCCTCGCGGCGCAGCGCCTCCAGGCCAAGGTCGACGCCTTCCGCACCAAGAAGGAGACGATCAAGGCGACGTACACCGCCGCCCAGGCCCAGACCCGGATCGGCGAGGCGTTCACCGGCATCTCCGAGGAGATGGGCGACGTGGGCCTGGCGATACAGCGGGCCGAGGACAAGACGGCACAGCTCCAGGCACGCGCCGGTGCGATCGACGAGCTGCTCGCCTCGGGCGCCCTCGACGACCCCACGGGCATGGCGAAGGACGACATCCAGGCCGAGCTGGACCGGCTCTCCGGTGGTACGGATGTGGAGCTGGAGCTGCAGCGCATGAAGGCGGAGCTGGCCGGAGGTTCGGCGGCGGGACAGCAGGCCATCGAGGGCGGCGGCCAGCAGCAGTCCCAGTCCCAGCAGCAGCCGAAGGACACTCCGCGCTTCGACAAGCAGTAACCCACAGCGGGGACCCACAGCAGTAACCCACAGCAGTAGGCCACGCCTGAGGAGGGCGACATGATCGTACGGATCATGGGGGAGGGCCAGGTGAGGCTGGCGGACAGCCACCTCACCGAACTGAACAAGCTGGACGACGTGCTCCTGGCGGAAATGGAGCTCGGCGACGGCCCCGGCTTCCGCAGCACCCTCCAGTCGCTCCTGGCCAAGGTCCGCGAACTCGGCGACCCCTTGCCGGACGACTCCCTGGAGCCCTCGGAACTGATCCTCCCGTCGCCGGACGCGACCCTGGAGGAGGTCCGGGAGATGTTGAGCGACGACGGCTTGATCCCGGGGTGAGGTTCCCCATCTCAGCCCGTCCGGCGCTTGAGGACAAGGCCCGTTCAGGGCCGTAGCAGGGGTCTGGGGGTGCAACCCCCAGCAACGCCCAGGTGAGCTACCTTGACAAACGTGACCCCGCTCCAGCGAGCCCGACGCCACCTGAGAGCGCACCCCCTCGCGCTGGACGTGGCCCTCGCCGCAGCCGTCCTCCTCTGCATGCTGGCCGCCTCGTTCGTCGACCCGCACGGGCAGGACGGCGGCGGCTGGACGGCCCGTACCCCCGACGGCCTCAGCCTGGTCCTCATGGTCCTCGGCGCCGCAGCGCTCGTCCTTCGCCGACGCGCTCCCATGAAGGTGCTCGCGTTCACCGGCGTCGCCTCCGTCGTCGAGTCGGTCACCGCCGACCCCCGTACCCCCGTCGCGATGTCCGCGGTGATCGCCCTCTACACCGTCGCGTCGACCACCGACCGCCCCACCACCTGGCGCGTCGGCCTCCTCACGATGACCGTCCTCACCGGTTCCGCGATGCTGGCCGGCTCCCTGCCCTGGTACGCGCAGGAAAACCTCGGCATCTTCGCCTGGACCGGCATGGCCGCGACCGCCGGAGACGCCGTACGCAGCCGCCGCGGCTTCATCGACGCCATGAGAGAGCGCGCCGAGCGAGCGGAACGCACCCGCGAGGAGGAGGCCCGCCGACGCGTGGCCGAGGAGCGGCTGCGCATCGCCCGTGACCTGCACGACGTCGTCGCCCACCACATCGCCCTCGTCAATGTCCAGGCCGGAGTCGCCGCGCACATCATGGACAAGCGCCCCGACCAGGCCAAGGAAGCCCTCGCCCACGTACGGGAGGCCAGCCGCTCGGCGCTGAACGAGCTGCGCGCGACCGTCGGACTGCTGCGCCAGTCCGGGGACCCGGAGGCACCCACCGAGCCCGCCCCCGGTCTGCACCGGCTCGACGAGCTGGTCGGCACCTTCCACAGCGCCGGACTCCAGGTCGAGGTGGCCCGCGCCGACCAGGACACCACCCTCCCCGCGGCCATCGACCTGGCCGCCTACCGGGTGATCCAGGAGGCCCTGACGAACGTACAGAAGCACGCGGGAGCCGAGGCGAAGGCCGAGGTCAGCGTCGTACGGGTGGGGCCGAACATCGAGATCACCGTGCTGGACAACGGGCCGGGGCGCGGCGTCGGCCAAGGCGGCCCGGAGGAGGGCGGCGGGCACGGGCTGCTCGGGATGCGGGAGCGCGTCACCGCGGTCGGCGGCGGCTGCACCGCCGGTCCCCGGTACGGAGGCGGCTTCCGGGTGCATGCGATCCTGCCGGTGCAGAGCAGGCCGCGCCCCGCGGACGGCGCGGGCACCCCCGTACAGAGAACCGCCTGACGGACGACCTCCACTCCACAGACAACCGCTCTCGCCGATGCGCCGACGCGCCGATTCCACGAGGACCGCCCATGACGATCCGTGTCCTGCTCGCCGACGACCAGGCGCTGCTGCGCAGCGCGTTCCGTGTGCTCGTGGACTCGGAGGCCGACATGGAGGTGGTCGGGGAGGCGTCCGACGGGGCGGAGGCGGTGCGGCTGGCCCGGGAGCAGCGCGCCGACGTCGTCCTGATGGACATCCGGATGCCGGGCACCGACGGACTGGCCGCGACCCGGCTGATCAGCGCGGATCCGGGGCTCGCGCATGTGCGGGTGGTGATGCTGACGACGTTCGAGGTCGACGAGTACGTGGTGCAGTCGCTGCGCGCGGGCGCGTCCGGGTTCCTCGGTAAAGGGGCCGAGCCCGATGAGCTGCTGAACGCCATCCGGGTCGCCGCCGGGGGCGAGGCGCTGCTGTCGCCGGCCGCGACCAAGGGGCTGATCGCCCAGTTCCTCGCGCAGGGCGACGTGCTGGACGACGGCCGGGACCCCGCGCGTGCCGAGCGGCTGGACGCGCTGACCGGGCGGGAGCGCGAGGTGCTGGTGCAGGTCGCCGGCGGGCACTCGAACGACGAGATAGCGGAGCGGCTGGAGGTGAGCCCGTTGACGGTGAAGACGCACGTCAACCGGGCCATGGCCAAGCTGGGCGCCCGGGACAGGGCGCAACTCGTCGTCATCGCCTACGAGTCGGGACTGGTACGTCCAAGGGTGGAGTGAGCTGCGCGAGGCGTACTGCGGCCGGAGTAGGGACCGGGTAGGGAAACGGGACCTGGGGTCTAGGGAACAGGGGTGTTCGATGGCCCAGGGTGTAGGAGCGGGCGCTCATTTGTGTGACACGCACATGCAGATGTGTAGGTGTCACACATGCGTCCTTCCTCCGCTCAGGCCACAGAAGAGAGACGCTCACCCATGTCCTGGCTGTCCAGGTTCAGCCTCGCGCAACGGGCCCTCATCGGGCTGATGTCGATCGTCGCGATCGTCTTCGGGGCGATAGCGATACCGCAGCTCAAGCAACAGCTGCTGCCCACCATCGAGCTCCCGGTGGTGTCCGTCCTGGCGCCGTACCAGGGTGCGTCCCCCGACGTGGTCGAGAAGCAGGTCGTCGAGCCCATCGAGGACAACCTCGAAGGCGTCGACGGCATCACCGGTGTCACCTCCACCGCCAGCGAGGGCAACGCCCTGATCACGGCGTCCTTCGACTACGGCAACGACACCAAGCAGCTGGTCGCCGATGTCCAGCAGGCCGTCAACCGGGCGCGGGTGCTGCTCCCGGACGCCGTGGACCCGCAGGTCGTCGCCGGTTCGACGGACGACATCCCGACAGTCGTCCTCGCCGTCACCTCCGGCGAGGACCAGCAGGCCCTCGCCGACCTGCTCGACCGCACGGTGGTCCCCGACCTGCGGGCCATCGACGGCGTCGGCCAGGTCACGGTCGACGGCGTACGGGACGTCCAGGTCACCGTCACCCCGGACGACAGGAAGCTGACGGCGGCGGGCCTCGACTCCGCCGCTCTCGCCCAGGCACTGCAGGCGGGCGGTGCGACCGTCCCGGCGGGCTCCTTCGACGAGGCCGGCAACAACCGCACGGTCCAGGTCGGCGGCGGCTTCACCTCGGTGGAGCAGATCGAGGACCTGATGGTCACGGGCGCGCCCGGTTCTCGGACCGAGCCGGTACGCCTCGCCGACGTGGCGGCCGTCAGGCAGGAGTCGGCGAAGGCGGACTCGATCACGCGTACGGACGGCAAGCCGAGTCTCGCGGTCAGCGTCACGATGGACAACGACGGCAGCGCGGTGGCGATCTCTGACGCGGTCGAGGACAAGCTCGCCGACATGCGGGGGGACCTGGGGACAGGCGCCACGATCACGGTGGTCAGCGACCAGGGACCGGCGGTGGCGAAGTCCATCAAGGGCCTGACGACGGAGGGCGGCCTCGGTCTGCTCTTCGCGGTGATCGTCATCCTGGTCTTCCTGGCGTCGATCCGCTCGACCCTCGTCACGGCGGTCTCGATCCCGCTGTCGGTCGTCCTGGCCCTGATCGTCCTGTGGACCAGGGACCTGTCGCTGAACATGCTGACGCTGGGCGCGCTGACGATCGCGATCGGCCGGGTCGTCGACGACTCGATCGTCGTCCTGGAGAACATCAAGCGCCATCTCGGCTACGGCGAGGAGCGCCAGGAAACGATCCTCAAGGCGGTCAGGGAAGTCGCGGGAGCGGTGACGTCCTCGACGCTCACGACGGTCGCCGTGTTCCTGCCGATCGGCCTGGTCGGCGGCATGGTCGGCCAGCTGTTCGGCTCGTTCAGCCTGACGGTGACGGCGGCCCTGCTGGCGTCGCTCCTGGTCTCCCTCACCGTGGTCCCGGTCCTCTCGTACTGGTTCCTGCGCGCCCCGAAGGACACCCCGGAGGACGCGGACGAGGCCCGCAGGCTGGCGGAGGAGAAGGAGGCGAGGAGCAGGCTCCAGCGCGTGTACGTCCCTGTCCTGCGCTTCGCGACCCGGCGCCGTCTGACCAGCGTGGCGATCGCGGCGGTGGTCCTCATCGGCACGTTCGGCATGGCACCGCTCCTGAAGACGAACTTCTTCGACCAGGGCGAGCAGGAAGTCCTCACCGTCAAGCAGCAGTTGAAGCCGGGCACGAGCCTGGCGGCCACGGACGTCCAGGCGAAGAAGGTCGAGCAGTGGCTCGCGGACGTCAAGGGCGTCAAGGACTACCAGGTGACGATCGGCTCGTCCGGCTTCCTGGCGGCCTTCGGCGGCGGCACGGACACCAACCAGGCCTCCTACCAGGTCATGCTGGAGGACTCGGCGTCGGCCGACGACGTCCAGGACAGGATCGAGGAGGGGCTGGGGAGGCTCTCCGGCATCGGTACGACCACGATCGCGGCCGGTGACGGCTTCGGCAGCCAGGACCTGAGCGTGGTCGTGAAGGCGGCCGACGCGGACGTCCTGCGCGAGGCGGCGGACGAGGTCCGCGACACGGTGGCGGACTTGGACGACGTCACCGATGTGACGAGCAACCTGGCGCAGAGCGTGCCGCGCATCTCGGTCAGGGCCAACTCCCAGGCGGCGGCGGCCGGCTTCAACCAGCAGACGCTGGGCGCGGCGGTCGCCGAGGCGGTCAAGGGCACGACGGCGGCCAAGGCGACCCTGGACGACACCGAGCGTGACGTCGTCATCAGGTCGGCGAAGCCGGCCGAGACGCTGGACGAGCTGAAGGCGCTGCGGCTGGGCGCGTCGAAGCTGGGCGACATCGCGGACGTACGCCTGGTCGACGGCCCGGTGTCGATGACCCGGATCGACGGCCAGCGGGCCGCGACGATCACCGCTCGCCCGACCGGCGACAACACGGGCGCCGTCAGCGCGGAGCTCACCTCGAAGCTGGACGCTCTCAAGCTCCCCGCGGGCGCGACGGCGGAGATCGGCGGGGTGTCGTCGGACCAGGACGACGCGTTCAAGAACCTGGCGCTGGCGATGCTGGCGGCGATCGCGATCGTCTTCATGCTCCTGGTCGCCACGTTCCGTTCCCTGGTCCAGCCGCTGATCCTCCTGGTGTCGATCCCGTTCGCGGCAACGGGCGCGATCGGCCTGCTGGTCGCCACGGGCACCCCGATGGGCGTCCCGGCGATGATCGGCATGCTGATGCTGATCGGCATCGTGGTGACGAACGCGATCGTCCTGATCGACCTGATCAACCAGTACCGAGGCCAGGGCTACGGGGTGGTCGAAGCGGTGATCGAAGGCGGCCGTCACCGCCTCCGCCCGATCCTGATGACGGCCCTGGCGACCATCTTCGCCCTCCTCCCGATGGCGCTGGGCGTCACGGGCGAGGGCGGCTTCATCGCCCAGCCGCTGGCGGTGGTCGTCATCGGCGGCCTGATCACGTCAACGGCCCTGACCCTGCTGCTGGTTCCGACGCTGTACGCGATGGTGGAACTGCGGAAGGAACGACGGGCGGCGAAGAAGGCCGCGAAGCGGGAGCAGAAGGGCGGGTTCGCCGGCGGAGAGGCGCCGGCCGACTCGGACGCGCCGGAACCCGCGGGGGTCTAGCCGGCAGCGGCGGGTACGTGGGGCGGCGGGGGCGGATCTTCTCGCCCCCGCCGCCCTTACCTGTCCCGTCCTCGGGGGCGTCGCTGCCCCCGAACCCCCGCTACTCCAACGCCGGAGGGACTGACACCGCCTACGGCAGCGCCAGCATCCGCTCCAGCGCCAGCTTCGCGAACGCCTCCGTCTCCCGGTCCACCGAGATCTGGTTCACCAGCTTGCCCGCCGCCAGGGACTCCAGGGTCCAGACCAGGTGAGGGAGGTCGATGCGGTTCATCGTCGAGCAGAAGCAGACCGTCTTGTCGAGGAAGACGATCTCCTTGTCCTCGGGCGCGAAACGGTTCGCCAGGCGGCGTACCAGGTTCAGTTCCGTGCCGATGGCCCACTTGGAGCCGGCCGGGGCCGCCTCCAGTGCCTTGATGATGTACTCGGTCGAGCCGACGTAGTCCGCCGCCTCCACCACCTCGTGCTTGCACTCGGGGTGGACCAGGACGTTCACGCCGGGGATCCGCTCCCGGACGTCCTTCACCGAGTCCAGGCTGAAGCGGCCGTGCACCGAGCAGTGGCCGCGCCACAGGATCATCTTGGCGTTGCGCAGCTGCTCCGCCGTCAGCCCGCCGTTCGGCTTGTGCGGGTTGTAGAGGACGCAGTCGTCGAGCGACATGCCCATGTCCCGTACCGCCGTGTTGCGGCCCAGGTGCTGGTCCGGCAGGAACAGGACCTTCTCGCCCTGCTCGAAGGCCCACTCAAGGGCGCGTTCGGCATTGGACGACGTGCAGATCGTGCCGCCGTGCTTGCCCGTGAACGCCTTGATGTCCGCCGAGGAGTTCATGTAGGAGACCGGCACGACCTCCTCGGCCACCCCGGCCTCCGTCAGGACGTCCCAGCACTCGGCCACCTGTTCGGCCGTCGCCATGTCCGCCATCGAGCAGCCGGCGGCCAGGTCGGGCAGGACCACCTTCTGTTCGTCGCCGGTCAGGATGTCCGCCGACTCCGCCATGAAGTGCACACCGCAGAACACGATGTACTCGGCCTCCGGACGCGCCGCCGCGTCCCGGGCCAGCTTGAAGGAGTCGCCCGTGACGTCCGCGAACTGGATGACCTCGTCGCGCTGGTAGTGATGGCCGAGGACGAAGACCTTGTCGCCGAGCTTCTCCTTGGCCGCACGCGCACGTGCCACCAGGTCCGGGTCGGAGGGGGAGGGCAGGTCGCCGGGGCACTCCACACCACGCTCGCTCCGCGGGTCGGCCTCGCGGCCGAGGAGCAGCAGGGCGAGGGGTGTCGGCTGTACGTCGAGGTCCTGGGTCTGGGCGGTGGTCACGACACGCACCCTTTCTGTTCTGCCGTTCAAGCCTTTTCGTCTAATTGACGCTATCTATCGTAACCCCTTCACGTCACTTTGACGAGGTTCATAGCGTCGATGTGACATGAATCCCGGAGCCCGGCTGGAGCCCGTCCCCCAGGTCGCTGTTGGCGTTTCCGCGCGTGTGCGAGCATGGAGAGGAGAACGGAAAGAAACAGACTCTCGGCCCGGAATGAATCCGCGGCCCCGCCGGTTGCACTCGTCGGCAGAAGTCTCCGTACAACCCGGGAGAGATGTAGATGTCCGTATCGGACGAGACCAGCACCGTCACCGACGGCATCATCCTGTCCGACGCCGCCGCGGCGAAGGTCAAGGCCCTGCTCGACCAGGAAGGCCGTGAGGACCTCGCCCTGCGTGTCGCGGTCCAGCCCGGCGGTTGCTCGGGTCTGCGCTACCAGCTGTTCTTCGACGAGCGTTCCCTCGACGGTGACGTTCTCAAGGACTTCGACGGCGTCAAGGTCGTCACCGACCGTATGAGCGCTCCCTACCTCGGCGGCGCCTCCATCGACTTCGTCGACACCATCGAGAAGCAGGGCTTCACGATCGACAACCCGAACGCGACGGGCTCCTGCGCCTGCGGTGACTCCTTCAGCTAGGCCCGTAGGGCCATAAGGCTGGTACGCGTGAAGGCGGCGCCCCCTCCGACGGGGGCGCCGCCTTCACGCGTAACGGGGAGCCGAGCAGCGGCCCGGGCGGATTACCTGTCGGCGAAGTCGCCCTCGGGAATCGCCTTTCCGTCCGTGCCCAGGACCTTCCGGTCACCCAGCGGCTCGTCCAGCCGCACGGTCTCGTACGCGGCCTTGGCGATCATGATGCAGACCTTGCCCTTCTCGGACTTCGAGGTCACCGTCACCGTCACCTCGCCGTCCTCCTCCTTCGCCGACGCCGAGTAGTCGCTGCACACTCCGGCCCAGAAGCCCACGGTCAGCTCCCTGCCGTCGGCGGAGACCGTGTAGCCCTCGATCGTCGCGCCGTCGCCCGGCGCTGTCGGCGTGGCCGTCGGGGACGGCTCCGTGCTCGGCGTGGCCCCGGCCAGATAGCGGGGGTCGACCGCCGGATACGTCACCGTGAAGCCCTCGGCGGCGCCCTGCGCCCGTACCTCGAACAGCCACGACGGCACCAGCGCCGGCCGCCCCGACACGGAGTGCGAGGCCAGCCCGAACACCGCCTTGCCGACGGTCAGCGTCTCCTTCTGCCCCGTCGTCGTGGTACCGCACGGCGCCTCCAGGCGGTCCTTCAGCGGTACGGCGCTGGCGCAGCCCCCGATGCCCATCCGGTGCTCGGGAGTCACCGCCGCCCCCGGCTCGTTGAGCAGGGCCAGCGTCGCCCTGGCGCCGAGCACCGGGTACGTGTCGCTCTTCACCGGTGTCGACAACTGGCCGCTGCCGCCCACCACTTCGCCCTGTGCGCTGACCTGGAGACCGGTCGTCCAGCCGTAGGTGGGCAGCCCGCCGATCACCGGATCGGCGTTCACCACCCGCTGGGTGCCCATGATGCCGCTCGCGTCCAGCTTCGCGTCGTCCTGGCCGACCGCCTTCAGGATCGGTGCCGCGGCCTTCTTCGCCACCGCCTCGCTCACCGGATCGACGGTCGCCCCCTCGGCGGAGGGCTTCTGCGGGCACACGGTCGTGCTCTTGCAGTTGTCGGAGCCCCCGGCGAGGTACCGGCTGAAGGACCAGGTCCCCGGCGCCTGCTTGTTCACCCGCAGGAACGGACCCGTCCCGTCCTTCGCCGTGCCGACCAGCCAGCTGTCGGCCTCCGTCACCGGCTTCCCCCCGACGCCCAGCGCCTTGGCCAGCCGGGTCACCTCGGCGGCCGTGATCGCTGCCTCGCCGTCCTTCGCCGTCGAGTACACCGGCGCCGACGCGGGCCCGGCGGGCAACGGGCCGTCCGCCCGGTAGGTCACACCGTTCGGGTCGGGCTCACCGGGCGCGATGCCGCTCGTATCGCCCGTGCCCCCCGTGTCACCCGATCCGCCCTCGGCGTAGCCGTCGAGGGCCAGAGGCGGGGGAGTGGTGCCGTCGCCGCCCGGCGCGGCCGTGTCCGTACGGTCGTCGTCGCCCGAGCCGCCCGTCAGGCCGGTGGAGAGGTACGCCCCGCCACCCCCGACGAGCAGGACCGCGGCGGCGACCGAGGCGACGAGCACCGGGGACCGGCGCCGGGACGGGCGCTCCGCGCCGCTCTCCTCCGGCGAGGCCTCGGTGGTGCCCTCCGCTTCGGCCTCGGTGACGGCCTTGGCGTCGGCATTGGCATCGTCGTCGTGATCGGGTCGCTCGGTGTTCACCGCATCGCTCCTTCGGCTCCCAGCTGTCCCGGCTGTCCCGACCGACCGGCCCTGTCACCGACAGGCACCGATGGGTCGTACACCGCGTCCTCTTTACGGGGGACAGCGATGGGACGCAGCGGGGGAGCGCACGGTTCCCCTCGAGCGCTGGTCGACGGGGTGCCGCCGGTCGCGGGCCGTCCTGCTAGTCGCCGTACTCGGACATCGCGTCCACGAGCCGCGCCGAGGCGGGCGGGACGGTCACGCCATGGATACGGGACGGCGAGACGGGCAGAGCGGTGATCCGCTCGGGGGCCGCCCAGTGCGGCGTCATCCGGGCGCAGTCACCGCGCAGGGAGGCCAGATCCCCGTCGAGATCCTGCGGGGCGGCACCCGGTCCCGAGTGCACCTGCTGGACCTGGAGGGCCTGGTGAACCTTGAAGTTCGTCATATCGGAACCGTATGCACCGGATACCCGGCCAAGAAAGATCTACTATCGGGTAGTTTTGCCGCTACAGCGAGCGCGGGCCGACCGGGTAGCGTGAACTGTCAATCCCCCCTCCCCTCGCAGGAGAGTGTCCCCGTCGTGCGTATCGCAGTCACCGGCTCCATCGCCACCGACCACCTCATGACCTTCCCCGGCCGTTTCGCCGACCAGTTCGTAGCGGACCAGCTGCACACGGTCTCGCTGTCCTTCCTGGTCGACAACCTCGACGTGCGCCGGGGTGGCGTGGGCGCGAACATCGCCTTCGGCATGGGTCAGCTCGGCACCAGGCCGGTCCTGGTCGGTGCCGCCGGCGCCGACTTCGACGAGTACCGCGCCTGGCTGGACCGCCACGGGGTGGACACCAACTCGGTGCGGATCTCCGAGACGCTGCACACCGCGCGTTTCGTGTGCACCACCGACGCCGACCACAACCAGATCGGCTCCTTCTACACCGGGGCCATGAGCGAGGCCCGGCTGATCGAGCTGAAGACCGTCGCCGACCGCGTCGGCGGCCTCGACCTGGTCTCGATCGGCGCGGACGACCCGGAGGCGATGCTCCGCCACACCGAGGAGTGCCGCACGCGGTCCATCCCGTTCGCCGCCGACTTCTCCCAGCAGATCGCCCGCATGGGCGGCGACGACATCAAGGTCCTGCTGGAGGGCGCCGCGTACCTCTTCTCGAACGAGTACGAGAAGGGCCTCATCGAGTCGAAGACCGGCTGGTCCGACGCCGAGATCCTCGCCAAGGTCGGCACCCGGGTGACCACCCTCGGCGCCCGTGGCGTACGCATCGAGCGTGCCGGCGAGGAGCCGATCGAGGTCGGCTGCCCGGACGAGGAGGCCAGGGTCGAGCCCACGGGCGTCGGCGACGCCTTCCGCGCGGGCTTCCTCTCCGGCCTGGCCTGGGGCGTCTCCCTGGAGCGGGCCGCACAGGTCGGCTGCATGCTGGCGACTCTCGTCATCGAGACGGTGGGTACGCAGGAGTACCAGCTGCGGCGGGCCCACTTCATGGAGCGGTTCCGCAAGGCGTACGGGGATGACGCCGCGGTAGAGGTTCAGGGGCATCTGGGCTGATTTCTTCGTCTGCGGGTGTGCGGGGGCTGGTCGCGCAGTTCCCCGCGCCCCCACAGGCAGGTGGGTCAGCTCAACCGGCGGATGAGATATGCCGTTCCGTTCTCCGCCGCTTCCTCGCCCACGTACTCCTGGCCCCTCATCTCGCACCACGCCGGGATGTCCAGGCGGGCCGCCTCGTCGTCCGAAAGGACGCGGACCGTGGCGCCCACCTGGACATCGCCGATGACCTTCGCCAGCTCGATCACCGGGATCGGGCACCGCTTGCCGAGCGCGTTCACGACGAGCGCGTCCCGCTCCCGGACCGTCACCGGAACGGGCGCGCCCAGCTTCTCCCGTACGACCGCCACTGCGCCCGGCAGGACGGACAGAAACCGTTCGACCTCCTCGGCCGGGGTCCCGGCCGGCAACGACACCCGCACGTTTCCCTCGCTCAGCACCCCCATCGCCCTGAGCACATGGCTCGGCGTCAACGTGCTGCTCGTACAGGACGACCCGGAGGAGACGGAGAAACCGGCGCGGTCCAGCTCGTGCAGCAGTGTCTCCCCGTCGACATAGAGACAGGAGAAGGTGACGACACCGGGCAACCGCCGGACCGGATCGCCGACCACCTCCACGTCCGCCACCAGTTGCGGCACCCGCGCCCGGATCCGCTCCGTCAGCTCCCGCAGCCGTACCGCCTCCTGGGCCGCCTCGGCCCGTACCGCGCGCAACGAGGCCGCCGCCGCGACGATCGCCGGAAGGTTCTCGAACCCGGCCGCCCGCCCCGACTCCCGCTCGTCCACGGGCCCCTGCGCCGCGAACCGCACCCCCTTGCGCACGGCAAGCAGTCCGACCCCGGAAGGTCCACCCCATTTGTGTGCGCTCGCGGTCAACAGCGACCAGGGCCCCGCGACCGCCGCCCACCCCAACGTCTGGGCAGCGTCCACCAGCAACGGCACCCCGGCCGCCCGGCACACCTCGGCCACCGCCGCCACCGGCTGCTCGGTCCCCACCTCGTGGTTGGCCGACTGGAGACACGCCAGCGCCGTGTCGGGCCGTACGGCGGTCTCGTACGCCTCGACGGCCACGGCGCCCGTGCGGTCCACCGCGACCGTCGTCACCGCACCGCCCGCCGTCTCCCAGTCCTCCGCCGAATGGAGCACCGACGAGTGTTCGACCGCCGACACGATCAGGTGGCGTCCGACGCGGCGCCGGCCCGCGAGGGCACCCGCCATACCGGTGTGCACGGCCCGCGTACCGGACGAAGTGAAGGTCAGCTCGTCAGGACGGCACCCCACCGCCTCGGCAGCGGCCTCCCGAGCGGCGTCCAGCAACATCCGGGCCCGCCGTCCCTCCCTGTACAGACGTGCGGGATCGGCCCACCCCTCATCGAGCGAGGCCAGCAGAGCCTGCCGGGCAACGGGATGGAGGGGAGCGGAGGAGGCGGCATCGAAGTAGGACACAACCCCACGCTAAGTCCTCAACAAGGGGTGCGAGGTCCCACCTATGAGGGGCGCGGGGCTGTGACATCAGCGGCTCCGCGCGGGGCGCGACAAGCCACACGCGACCCGCACCCGCCGAACCAACAGAAACCCCCCACCCCATCAGGCGCCCGACCCCCCGTCAGACCCCTTCGGGGTGACCCCCGGCGCGTTGGGGACCCTCCCCGCGCGACCCCAAATTGCGTCCAGTAGGGTTTGGTCCGCATAAACATCCAAACCCCTGCCCGACGCAGGGCGGCGACCGACCACCGAGAAGGCAGGCCGCAGCCAATCCGCGCGGGCGAGACTCTCGGGAAGGCGCTACGTGAGTCCCAACGGCTCCGACCTCCCCCACGCCCTGGGGGGCGCGGGCGGTACCCCCACGCCGCGGCGCCCGTTGCGGCGGAAGCTGCTGCAGGCATTGACTGCGGGCCTGGTCCTGGCGACCGCGACCGGTTGCACATACAAGGACTTCCCCCGCCTTGGTATGCCCACCCCGACCACGGAAGAGGCTCCGCGGATCCTCTCCCTGTGGCAGGGATCCTGGGCAGCCGCGCTCGCCACCGGCGTGCTGGTCTGGGGCCTGATCCTGTGGAGCGCCATGTTCCACCGGCGCAGCCGCACCAAGGTCGAAGTACCTCCGCAGACCCGGTACAACATGCCCATCGAGGCGCTGTACACCGTGGTTCCGCTGATCATCGTCTCGGTGCTCTTCTACTTCACGGCACGTGACGAGTCGAAGCTCCTCGACACCTCCAAGAAGCCCGACCTCACGGTCAACGTCGTGGGCTTCCAGTGGAGCTGGGGCTTCAACTACATCGAGAACGTCGAGGGTTCCACCGGAAACGCGGACACCGACGAGAACCTGGCCGCCATTCCGGACCGGTTCAAGAAGGACTTCCCGGCCAACGCCGGCGGCGTCTACGACGTCGGCACGCCCGGTACGCGGAACCCGCAGACCGGCAACCCCGGCCCGACCCTCTGGCTCCCCAAGGGCAAGACGGTCCGCTTCGTCCTCACCTCGCGTGACGTCATCCACTCCTTCTGGGTGGTGCCGTTCCTGATGAAGCAGGACGTCATCCCGGGCCACACCAACGCCTTCCAGGTGACCCCCAACAAGGAGGGCACCTTCCTGGGCAAGTGCGCGGAGCTTTGCGGTGTCGACCACTCCCGGATGCTGTTCAACGTGAAGGTCGTCTCCCCCGAGCGCTACGAGCAGCACCTCAAGGACCTCGCGAAGAAGGGGCAGACCGGTTACATTCCCGCCGGCATCGCGCAGACGAGCCACGAGAAGAACCGGGAGACGACAAACCTGTGAGCATCCTCAACGAACCCCAGGGTGCCGCCGCAGCTGAGGACTCGTACGAGAACGAGCTGCCGGTACGGCGCAAGCAGCCCGGCAACGTGGTCATCAAGTGGCTGACGACCACTGACCACAAGACGATCGGCACGCTGTATCTGGTGACGTCGTT
>NZ_BMMU01000050.1 GCF_014646095.1 Streptomyces lacrimifluminis
CACCAGCGCCAACGGCTCACTCGACGTCACCAGCTCACGCAACGGATACCGACGCAACACCTTGTTCACGGCAGGGGTGAGGGCAGCGGACAGGCGGGCCGGTGCCGGGCGTTCGACGTCCCGGAGGGCCTCGGCGGCGGCCAGGAGCACGTCCCGTTTGCCCTTGTTCTTCGGTACGCCGGCGGCGGCGCGCTCGTACAGCAGCGCGCCCTCCTCCAGCACCAGTTCCGTGTCGATCCCGGCCGGGATCTTGATGCCCGCGTGGTGCCGCCAGGTGCTGATCGGGTCGCCCCACGCCTCCACGGTGTACGTCCAGTCACCGGGCGCGTCGGCCTCGACGGTGGCGCCCCAGCGGTCGGTGCCCGGGGCCAGTTCGCGCATCGGGGTCCAGCGGCCGGCGCGGCCCTTGGGATCGCGGAGCACGACATTGGCGGCGACCGCGTCATGGCCCTCGCGGAAGACGGTGGCCGAGACCTCGAAGGCCTCGCCGACCACCGCTTTCGCCGGACGGCGCCCGCCCGTGACGAGGGGCCGGACGTCCAGGACGGGGATACGGCCGACCGCGTTGCCCGTGCGGGCGGGGCGGGGCGGACCGCTCCGGGGGGCCGGGGCCGGCTTCGTGGCCGGAGGGGCGGGGGAGGTGGGTGCGTTCGACGCGGATTGGCCGGAGATGGCTGGCGGCGCGGCCGGGGTCGGTTCGCCGGTGACGGAGTGCTTGACCGGGTTCGGTTTGTCCGTCGTCGGTTCGCCCTTGACCGAGGGCGTGACCGGGGCCGGACCGCCCTTGGCGAGGGGTGTCTCGCGGGCCGCCGGGCCGGGGTCGGAGGGTTGCTCCGGAGCCGTGGACCGGGCGGCGGGGGACGTCTCCGGGGCCGGAGAGGGTGTCTCCGGGGTGGCCGGTGGGACGGCGGCTTCCGGCGGGGGTATCGGTGGTGTGCCGGACGTGGGTGTCGGGGGTGGTGACGAGTGGTGCGTGGCGGGCATTACCGCTCCTGTCCGCGTCAACGTGGGTGGGCGGATGGATGTGGGGGAGGGGGTCCTGCGTCGTATACCCCAGTCGTGTACCGGGGGAGCCTTCCCACCCTATTCGGGTAGGCAATCCGGCACTTTGCTAACTACTCGCGCGTATGTCTGCACCCAGGATCAGCCAGGTCGGCGAACGACATCGGCCCCGTCCTGCGGACGGGGCCGACAGCGGCACACTGCTCCTAGGGGAGCGGTATCCGCAGGAGTTTGTTCGGTGAACCGGCCTTCCTGTCGGAGACTTTCCCGGGGGTCGCCAGAGTCGTCAGCGCCCTGGCGACCTGCGGCGGAGTGGATTTCGGTTGATCCGCCAAGTAGAGAGCCGCCGCGCCCGCCGCGTGCGGCGCCGCCATCGACGTACCCGAATAGGTCACCCGGCCGGTGTCACTGGCATACGACGCCGAGGTGATCGAGACGCCCGGGGCGAACAGGTCGAGAGCCGGTCCCCAGTTCGAGAAGCCGGCCCGGGCGTCCGTCCGCCCGGTCGCGCCGACCGTGATCGCCGACTTGACGGCGGCCGGTGAGTAGGCCTCCGCCGGCTCGCCGGAGTTCCCGGCGGCGACCGTGTACGTCACCCCGGACGCGATCGAGTTCCGTACGGCCGTGTCCAGTTGGGTGTTGCGGTGGCCGCCGAGGCTCACATTGGCGACAGCGGGCTTCCTGGCGTGCTTCGTCACCCAGTCGATACCCGCGATGACCTGTGCCGTCGTACCGCCGCCCGCGTTGTCGAGGACGCGTACGGAGACGACTTTGGCCTTCTTCGCGACGCCGAGCGCCGAGCCGGCGATCGTCGCCGCGACATGCGTGCCGTGGCCGTTTCCGTCGCCGGCCCGTCCGTCGTTGCCGACGAAGTCCCAGCCGTGGCTCGCCCGCCCGCCGAAGTCCCGGTGCGAGACACGGATACCGGTGTCGATCACGTAGACCGTGACGCCCTTGCCCGCCGACTTCGGCCAGGTGTAGCCGCCGTCGAGCGGCAGGCCGGCCTGGTCGATCCGGTCCAGGCCCCAGGACGGCGGGTTCTGCGGACCGCGTTCGGAGGATCGGTCGTACGTGATCCGGGTGTCCTGGGCGACCGAGGCCACGCGGGAGTCCGCGGCGAGGCGCCTTGCCTGGTTCTCGTCGGCCTGAACGGCATAGCCGTTGAGGGCGGTGCTGTAGGTGTGGCTTATTCTCGCCCCGTACGCCGCGGCGAGACTCCTGCCGTTCGCCGACGAAGCCGCCGTACCTCCCTTGAGTGTCACCAGGTAACTTCCGTCGACGGAGCCGGGTTCACCGGCGCCGGCTATGCGCCCTTCCGGGGCGGCCTGGGCCGGTGCGGTGACCGAGAGCACCGAGACCGCGGTCACCGCGGTCAGCCCCGCCGCCCAGCGCAGACGTCTGGTACGCGTCCGTTGCATGGCTGGAGTTCCCCCTCCTCGGCCGCCGGCGTCCGGCGGCCTTCTGGGCAGCCTCTCGTGCGGGGGGAGGTGTCACAAGGTGGCCTACGGGGTGGAATCGGCCATATCGCCGGTCGGCCCTGGCAGGGGGCGCGCAATACGCGCCATGGTTCCCGCGCTCCCTCCCCGATACCGTCAAGGGGATGATGACGGGACGCACACGGCCGTGCGTCCTGGTACGTACAGGTTTGACATCACGCACGACCACCGAGGTGGCATGTGAAGGCGATCCGTCGGTTCACCGTCCGTCCCGTTCTCCCCGAGCCCCTCCGGCCGCTCAGCGACCTGGCACGCAATCTGCGCTGGTCCTGGCATGCGGAGACCCGTGAACTCTTCCAGTCCGTCGACCCCGAGCGCTGGACCGCCTCGGAGTGCGACCCCGTACGGCTCCTCGGCAGCCTCTCGCCCGAGCGGCTGACCGAACTCACCGAGGACCACCGCTTCCTGCGCCGCCTCACCGAGGCCGCCGAGGACCTGCACGACTACGTCACCGGCAGCCGCTGGTACCAGACGCAGACGGAGTCGGAGACTCAGGGCCCGGGGGGCGGACTCCCCGCCGCCGTGGCCTACTTCTCCCCCGAGTTCGGTATCACGGCCGCCCTGCCGCAGTACTCCGGCGGCCTCGGCATCCTCGCCGGGGACCATCTGAAATCGGCCAGTGACCTTGGCGTACCGCTGATCGGCGTCGGACTCATGTACCGGCACGGCTACTTCCGGCAGTCCCTCTCCCGGGACGGCTGGCAGCAGGAGCACTATCCGGTCCTCGATCCCAACGAACTCCCCGTCACCCTTCTCAAGGAAGCCGACGGCTCCGCGGCCCAGGTCTCCCTGGCCCTGCCCGGTGGCCGGTCGCTGCGGGCCCGGGTCTGGCTGGCCCAGGTGGGCCGCGTACCGCTGCTCCTCCTCGACTCGGACGTGGAGGAGAACGACCTCGGTGAAAGGGGTGTCACGGACCGGCTGTACGGGGGCGGCAGCGAGCACCGGCTGCTCCAGGAGATGCTGCTCGGCATAGGAGGAGTGCGCGCGGTACGGACGTACTGTCGCCTCACCGGCCATCCCGCCCCCGAGGTGTTCCACACCAACGAGGGCCACGCGGGCTTCCTCGGCCTGGAGCGGATCGCCGAACTCTGCGACGAGGGGCTGGACTTCGACGCGGGGCTGGAGACGGTCCGCGCGGGGACGGTCTTCACGACGCACACGCCCGTCCCGGCCGGCATCGACCGCTTCGACCGGGAGTTGGTCGCCCGCCACTTCGGCGCCGACGCCGAACTTCCGCGCATCGACGTGGAATGCGTGCTGAGCCTGGGCATGGAGACCTACCCGGGCGGCGAGCCGAACCTCTTCAACATGGCGGTGATGGGACTGCGGCTGGGCCGCCAGGCGAACGGCGTGTCCCTCCTCCACGGCCAGGTGAGCCGGGAGATGTTCGCGGGGCTGTGGCCGGGCTTCGACCCGGCCGAGGTCCCGATCACCTCGGTCACCAACGGTGTCCACGCGCCCACCTGGGTGGCGCCGGAGGTGTTCAGGCTCGGCGCCCGCCAGATCGGCGCGGAGCGCACCGAGGAGGCGCTGACGGTCGGCGGCTCGGACCGGTGGGACTCGGTCGCGGACATCGCCGACCAGGACATCTGGGAGCTACGACGGTCCCTGCGCGAGCAGTTGGTGGTGGAGGTACGGGAGCGGCTGCGGGCGTCCTGGCGGCAACGCGGCGCGGGTAGCGCGGAGTTGGGCTGGATCGACGGCGTGCTCGACCCGGACGTCCTGACCATCGGATTCGCCCGCCGTGTCCCCTCGTACAAGCGCCTGACCCTGATGCTGCGCGACCGCGACCGGCTGCTGGATCTGCTCCTCCACCCGGAACGGCCGATCCAGATCGTCATCGCGGGCAAGGCGCACCCGGCGGACGACGGTGGCAAGCGGCTCATCCAGGAGCTGGTGCGCTTCGCGGACGACCCGCGCGTCCGTCACCGCATCGTCTTCCTCCCGGACTACGGCATGGCGATGGCGCAGAAGCTGTACCCGGGCTGCGACATCTGGCTCAACAACCCCCTGCGGCCCCTGGAGGCGTGCGGCACGAGCGGTATGAAGGCGGCGCTGAACGGCTGCCTCAACCTCTCGGTCCTGGACGGCTGGTGGGACGAATGGTTCCGGCCGGACTTCGGCTGGGCGATCCCCACCGCGGACGGCATCGCGGGCACGGACCCCGACCACCGGGACGACGTGGAGGCCGCGGCCCTGTACGACCTGCTGGAGCAGCGCGTCACCCCGCGCTTCTACGAGCACGGTGAGACGGGCCTGCCCGACCGCTGGATCGAGATGGTCCGCGAGACCCTGACCCACCTGGGTCCGAAGGTCCTGGCCGGCCGTATGGTCCGCGAGTACGTGGAGCGCCTGTACGCTCCCGCGGCCCGCGCCCACCGCACCATGACCCCGGACACGGCAAGGGAGTTGGCGGGCTGGAAGTCCCGGGTCCGCGCCGCCTGGCACACGGTGACGGTCGACCACGTGGAGACCTCGGCGGCGACCGCCCCCGCCCTGACGGCTGAACTGGGGAGCACGCTCTCGCTCCGGGTGCGGGTGGGGCTCGGTGAACTCGCCCCGGACGACGTCGAGGTCCAGGCGGTATCGGGGCGGGTCGACTCGCAGGACAGCATCACCGACGCCACGACGGTGCCACTGAAGGCGGTCGGCGGTCCGGACCACGAAGGGCGCTGGATGTACGAGGGGCCACTGTCGCTGCATCGGACGGGGCCCTACGGGTACACGGTGCGGATTCTGCCGGCGCACCGGCTGCTGGCGTCCAGTGCGGAGATGGGGTTGGTCGCGGTGCCCTCGGAGGAACTGGGGGAGGGGGCCGGGGTACTGATGCGGTGACCTCCGGTCCGCACCGGTGGTGAGCGCCTCCTGCTGGTCCTGGCCGTGCGTCAGGACCAGTTCCACACCTGGTTGACGGTGCCCGCGCACCCCCACGTCTGCACCAACTGGCCCTCCTTTCCGGAGGTCGGGGCGTCCGCGTCCAGGCAGAAGCCGTTCGGGACGCTGACCAGGGTCGGGCCGCCGGTGTTGCCGAGCTGCCAGTGCTGGGCGGGCAGGCCGTCGCAGTTCCGGAGGCGGATCTTCTGGCCGTTCTGGGCGATGGTGCCCACGTCGGCGTCCAGGCAGCGTCGGCTGCCCCGGTTGACGACGAGATACTGGGAGGCCGGGCCCGGTACGCGGTACAGGGCCCACTCCTGGGCGGCCGTGCCCTTGCACGTCCAGACCGTGACGGTCAGGCCGTCCCGGGCGTCGAGGCACCGGGCGACCGCGACGCCGTTGACGTGCTGCGTCACGGTCAGCGCGCCGGTGCGGACCGGTCCGCGAGCCGTGGCGTACAGGGCTTCCTTGGTCTCGGAGCCGACCTTGCCGTCCACGAGGGTTCCGGCCTCGGTCTGGAACGCCTTGACCGCGGCGAGGGTCTCCTGTCCGAACCGGCCGTCCACCGTGACGTGCAGACCGTGGCCGCCGAGGAGCAGTTGCAGGGCCTTCACACAGTCGCCGCCGGCGCCCGAAGCGAGTTCGGCGGCGCAGGCGGCGGACCGGATGTCCAGGGTGGCGGGGTTCCGGGCCGATGTCGGGCTCGACTCCTTCTGCGGTGTTCGGCCGACCGGCTTCGAGGGGGTGGGCGCAGCCGCGTCACGTGGGGTCGCCGACGCGGACTCCGTCGTCGGCGGGGACGTCTCCGGCTCCGCGGCAGCCGACGTACCGGTGATGCCGTCGGCGGCGGCCGATGTCCCGCCGTCGTCCTGTCCCGGGAGCGCCAGGGTGATGCCCCCGGCGACCAGGACGACTGCGGCGGCGACGGCAACTGCCGTTGCTCTCCCGCGATTTCGGCGCTTTGGAGACGCGCCGGGCGTGGCGGGTCCTGCGGGTGCGCCGGGTTCGGCGGCCGGGAGTGGCGCTTGGGGACGGGCCTTCGGTCCGGGTCTTCTCGTGGGTGACGGCGGCGCCGACATCTGATGCCCGATGGCCGTTGTGAACACCGTCTCCGGCAGGGGGCGCCGTTCCGGATCCTTGTCCAGGCAGGTGCGGATGAACGCGGCCAGTTCCGCGTCGACGGCCCCCACCTGGTCGAGGATCTCCTCGCGGGGTGCCTCGAAAGCCACCCCGAAGAGAACGTCGACGCCCGTCCCCTCACCGAACGGCGTGCGGCCCGTGACGGCGTACGTCAGGGTGGAGGCCAGCGAGAAGACGTCGGAGGCGGCGGTCACCTCGCGGCCCCTCGCCTGTTCCGGGGACATGTAGGCGGGGGTTCCGACGTTCTGGCCCGTGGCGGTGATCGTGGTGCCGTCGGGGGCCTGGACGACGCCGAAGTCGATGACGCGGGCACCGTCGGCGCCCAGGATCACGTTGGACGGCTTGAGGTCGCGATGGACGAGCCCCGCTTGCCAGATGGCCTCGATCGCGCGTCCCACGTCGGCCAGCAGCCGCCAGGCCGCCGCCGGGTCGATCGGCCCGCGCGCGTCGACGACGTCGGCGAGGGTGGGCCCCGGTATGTACTCGGTGGCGACCCAGACCAGGTCCTCGTCGCAGCCGCTGCCCAGCAGCCGCACGATGTGCGCGCCCTGGATGCTCTCCAGCGCGCCGACCTCGCGCGCGAAACGCTTCCGGAAGAGGGGGTCCTCCGCGTACTCGGGGCGGATCACCTTCACGGCGGCCGGGCCCGTCGCGCCGGTGGTGTCCCGGCCCAGATAGACGCGGCCCATGCCGCCACTGCCGAGCAGCGACTCCAACCGGTACGGGCCGGCCTGCCTCGGGTCGTTCCTGCGCAGCGGGACCACGGGAGGCGGTTCCATACCGGCCGCCGCATAGGCCAACTCTTCGGTGCGGCTGCGGTGCTGGGGTGGCATGGAGGGCCCTGGTCTCTCGCGTGGCACGGGTGACCGCGAGGTTAGCGCAGTACACCTGTGCGAAACGGGGAGTTGGGCCGGTTCTGCGGCCAGGAATTCGTGCAGCCCCGGCCCGGCCCGGCCTGCGTGAGTCCGCCGACGGTCCGTGTCGGCCAGAATCGGCCGGGGTCAGTCCTCTTCGTATCCCCCGCACAGTCGTCGCAGGGCCGTCCCGCACCGCCGTGCATAAGCATGCTGCAGTCCCCGGGTCGCGGGGCCGCCCGCCTTGGTGTACCACTTCGCGGGGCGGCTGAACGCGCTGATCGTCAGCCATACCGTGCCGTCGCCCGTGCGGTCCACGACGAAGGACTCCTCGCCGCACTCCGGGTGACCGGCCAGGGTGCCGTACGCCCAGCCGGCGCGGCGGTGTTCCTCCACCGTCCAGACCACGCGGCAGGGCGCCTTGATGACGCCGGCCAGGGTGACGGTCACGTCGACGTCCGGGGCCGCGCGTTCGGACGTGGCGTCGATGCCCACGCCCATCGCGCGGTGCATCTCCCAGGTGAGGACTGCCTCGGCGGCGCGCCGGAAGACGTCCTCGCCCTCGCCTATGCGGGTGCGTACATGCAGGTGGTGGAAGCCGGGCGGGCAACGGAAGCCGCGCTCGCGGGTCGCGCCGACCTCCGCGTACGTGAAGGACATGGGACCCAAGGGTAGGGCGGGGGGTGCGTGAGGCGGTGCGGCGGGGTGCGGGATACGGACGCGCGTACGACGGGGCGGTCCCCGGAAATGCCTTCGTTCCGGGGGCCGCCCCGCCAATCACCTGCTCAACTGCCGTTCACGCCGAGCGGCACGCGTCGGTCGTCACGCCGTGACGTTGACGGCCGCCCAGGCCGCGTTGACCGCCGCGTACTCCGTGCTGCCGGCGCCGTACAGGGCCGAGGCCGCCGACAGGGTCGCCGTGCGGGCGCCCTTGTAGTTGGTCGTCGACGTCATGTACGTGGTGAGCGCCTTGTACCAGATCTGGACGGCCTTGTCGCGGCCGATGCCGGTGATCGTGGAGCCGTTGGACGTGGGGGAGTTGTAGCTGACCCCGTTGATCGTCTTCGCACCGCTGCCCTCGGAGAGGAGGTAGAAGAAGTGGTTCGCCGGGCCCGACGAGTAGTGGACGTCCAGGCCGGCCGTCGACGACGACCAGGAGTTGACCGAGTTGCCGTCCTTGCTCGGCTGGTCCATGTAGCGCAGCGGGGTGCCGTTGCCGCGGATGTCGACCTTCTCGCCGATGAGGTAGTCACCGGGGTCGGAGGAGTTCGCCGCGTAGAACTCGACCGCCGTGCCGAGGATGTCCGAGGTGGCCTCGTTGAGGCCGCCGGACTCGCCGCTGTAGTTGAGGCCGGCGGTGTTGGAGGTCAGGCCGTGGGTCATCTCGTGGCCCGCGACGTCCAGCGAGGTCAGCGGCTTGACGTTGCCCGCGCCGTCGCCGTACGTCATGCAGAAGCAGCTGTCGGACCAGAAGGCGTTGACGTAAGCGTTGCCGTAGTGGACGCGGGAGTACGCGGCGACGCCGTTGTTCTTGATGCCGTTGCGGCCGAGGACGTTCTTGTAGAAGTCCCAGGTGACCTGGGCGCCGTAGTGGGCGTCCACGGCGGCGTTCTGGTCGGTCGAGGCGCTGGTCGCGGTGCCGGTGCCCCAGACGTCGTTCGCGTCGGTGAAGAGCGTGCCGGCCGAGGACGACGTGGCGCGGGCCTTGTTGTACGTCTTGTGGTTGCCGCGGGAGGCGTCGGTCAGGTTGTACGTCGAGCCCGACAGGGTCGTGCCGATGGTGACCGAGCCGTTGTACTGGCTGTTGCCGGTACCGGTCTGGACGGCCTCGAACTCGTACAGCTTCTTGCCGGTCTCCGCGTCGGTGATGACGTGGAGCTCCTGCGGGGTGCCGTCGTGCTGGAGGCCGCCGACGACGGTCTCGTAGGCGAGGGCCGGGGTGCCCGAGGCGGCCCAGATCACCTTGCGGGGGGCGCTCGACGCCTCCGACTTGGTGGAACCGGCCTTCTTGGCGAGCGTGACGGCCTGCTTCTCGACGGCGGCCGTGGTGACCTCGGGGGCGAGGTCGGTGACCTTGATGGCGGCCTTCTGCGCCTTGGTCACGCTCTCGGTCCCGCCGGCCGCGTTCTCGTGCACGACGAGGTCGCCGCCGAGGACCGGCAGGCCCGCGTAGGTGCGCTCGTAGCGGGTGTGCAGCGTGCCGTCGGCGTCCTTGACGACGTCACGGACGACGAGCTTCTCCTTGGCCCCGAGGCCTATCTCGTCGGCGGTCGCCGGGGCGTCGGCGGCGGCTTCCTTGATGAGGGCCGTGCGCGTGGCGGGGGACAGAGCCACCGGGACGGCGGAGACCTTGGCCTTCGCGCCGGCCGGCGCGCTCTCCGCGGAGGCGCCCGTGGTCAGAGCGGTGGTGATGAGGGCTCCGGCCGCGACGGCGGTGGCGATGGCCAGGGTGGTGCGCTTGTGACGCGCGTAGAGGGGGGTCACGCGAACTCCTTGTGTGGGGATTCCGGGCGACCTTGGGGTGATCGACCGGAGGTGGTTGTGGAGCTGGAGTGCTGCTGCGGCGTGCGGTGGAAGAGTGACATTGAGGGCCTGTACATGTCAGGACCCCGAAGTGATGTTGGCCGAAAACCGACTGTCTGGTGAACGTTTCGCGTATGTAACGCGGCGCGATCTTGGCAAAGCGACAACAAAGATCAGGCACGGTGCCAACAAAAGCGCAGTACGGGGGCGGTAAAGACAGCGCCGCCCCGGTGAGTTGATCCACCGGGGCGGCGTCCTGCCTATCTCAGTTCCTGAACGGTGCTCGAACAGGCCCTTGACTGCTGTGTGTTCAGGCCGACGGGAAGGTGATCTTCCAGCCGTTGATCCTGCCGACGTCCTGCGCCGCGCGGTCCTGGACCCTCAACACCCAGGTTCCGTTGGCGACCTCGGAGGAGGCGTTGACCGTGTACGGCTCGTTCACGTCGTCCCCCGAGTCCGAGGAGCTGAACGGCTTCAGGTTGTAGACCGAGCCGTCCGGCGCCACCAGGTCGACGACGAGGTCACCGCGCCAGGTGTGCGTGATGTCCGGCGTGACGACCAGGTTGGCCGGCGCGTTGCCGGTGATGCCGGTGACCGCGAGCGAGGAGGTCACGGCAGCACCGTTGTCCGGAATCGATACGGCGGTCGAGGACTCGAAGGAGGTCCCGGTGCCACCGCCGCCGCCACCCGGACGCGTACCGACGTTGATGCCGGCCCACGCGTTCTGCACGGCCGTGTACTCGGCGCTCGTCGTGCCGTACAGCTCACCGGCCGCCGCGAGGGTGCCGGTGCGGGCCGCCGCGTAGTTGGTGGTCGACGTGAACTTCGTGGTGAGCGCGCGGAACCAGATCTTCTCCGCCTTGTCCCGGCCGATGCCCGTCACCGCGAGCCCGTCCGAGGTCGCCGAGTTGTAGCTGACGCCGTTGATGGTCTTGGCGCCGCTGCCCTCGCTCAGCAGGTAGAAGAAGTGGTTCGCCGGACCGGACGAGTAGTGCACGTCGATCGATCCGATACCCGAGTACCAACTGTCCTTGGACGAACCGTCCTTGCTCGGCTTGTCCATGTAACGCAGCGGCGTGCCGTCGCCGTTGATGTTGATCTCCTCGCCGATGAGGTAGTCACCGACGTCGGAGGAGTTGTTGGCGTAGAACTCGACCGTCGAGCCGAAGATGTCCGAGGTAGCCTCGTTCAACCCGCCCGACTCACCGCTGTAGTTGAGGCCGGCCGTGTTGGCGGTGAGGCCGTGCGTCATCTCGTGCGCGGCCACGTCGATCGACGTCAGCGGGTTGGCGTTGCCCGAGCCGTCGCCGTACGTCATGCAGAAGCAGCTGTCCTGCCAGAACGCGTTGACGTAGTTGTTGCCGTAGTGGACGCGCGAGTACGCGCCGACACCGTCGCCCCGGATGCCGGAGCGCCCGTGCACGTTCTTGTAGTAGTCCCAGGTCAGGGCGGCGCCGTAGGCGGCGTCGGCGCCGGCCGACTCCAGGTTGGACGGCAAACCGTTGCCCCAGATGTCGTCGGGGCCGGAGAAGAGCGTGCCGGTGCCGGAGGTGCCGCGGTTCAGGTTGTACGTCCTGTGGTTGCCGCGTGCGCCGTCGGTCAGGTTGTACGTCGACCCGGACTGGGTGGAGGTGAGATCCACCGTGCCGCTGTACACCGTGTTGCCGGTGCCGGTCTCGACCGCCTCCCACTCGAACAGCTTCGCGCCGGAGGTGGCGTCCGTGATGACGTGCAGCTCCTGCGGGGTGCCGTCGTGCTGGAAGCCGCCGACGACCGTCTCGTAGGCGAGGACGGGGGTGCCGCTCGCCGCCCAGATCACCTTGCGCGGGGCCTTGTTGACGTCGGGGCTCTTGGCCTCCTCCGCCTTCGCCGCGCCCAGGGCCTGGCTCTCGGCCTTCGCGGCGGCGATCCTCGGTGTCAGGGACGCCACCTTGATGGTGGCCCGCGACGCCTTCACGACGCCTTCCGTGGCACCCGACTTGGCGGTGTCGACCACCAGGTCGCCGCCGAGGACGGGGAGTCCGTCGTACGTGCGCTCGTACCGCGTGTGCACGGTGCCGTCGCCGTCCTTGAGGACGTCACGGACGACGAGCTTCTCCTTGGCGCCCAGGCCCAGTTCCCTGGCCGTCTCCGCCTTGGTGGCGTTGACCTCGGCCAGCAGTGCGGCGCGCTGGGCGGGGGACAGCTTGACGGACTCGGCGCCCGGTATGACCTTGCCCGCGGCCGACGGTGCCTTCTCCGGGGCTGCGGTGGCGGCACCGGACTGAACTGCCGCTGCCAGTAGGGCGGTTACCGCGACGAGGGCGCCGGTGGCGACCCGTCGCTGGGCGGAGCGGGAGAACTTGGTGGGGGTGGCGTGGGGGGTGCGTCTGTGGGACTGGCGTCTCAACACTGACTCCTTCTGCTTGGCCGCTGGTCGAGCGGCCAGGGGGGACCGGACGGTGTCGTCCGTCCGGGGCAGATCAGGTGCGTGCGGATGCGCGGCGAGAACACAGCGGTGTGGCTGTGGAGCCGCTGTGAAGGTGCCGTGGGAAGAGTGGCAGGCGGGCACATATCCTGTCAGGACCGCGTCAACAAGTTGGCTGGAAACAGTCCGTTGTCCGGATGGTCATGTTCGCTATACGGGCTATTCAATCTTTTGCGCGGAAGTCGGCTGCTGCTCCCCGTGCCACGACCGCCACAGCGCCGCGTACGCCCCGCCCGCCGCCACCAGCCCCTCGTGCGTGCCGAGTTCGGTGAGCCGCCCCTCCTCCATCACGGCCACCCGGTCCGCGTCGTGCGCGGTGTGCAGCCGGTGTGCGATCGCGATCACCGTCCGCCCCGCGAGTACGGCGGCCAGGGCCCGCTCCGTATGACGCGCGGTCGTCGGATCCAGCAACGCCGTCGCCTCGTCCAGGATCAACGTGTGCGGGTCGGCCAGCACCACCCGCGCCAGGGCCAGTTGCTGGGCCTGTGAACCGTCGGTCGACTCCCCGTCGGGGCCGAGGCCGGTGTCCAGCCCGGCCGGCAGCTCACGCACCCAGTCGGCGGCGCCGACAGCGGCCAGCGCCGCCCACAACTCGGCGTCCGTGGCCGCCGGTTCGGCGATCAGCAGATTGTCCCGGACCGTACCCAGGAAGACATGGTGCTCCTGGGTGACGAGCACGACCTGCCGCCGCAGCTCCTCGGGCCCGAGCGAGGAGATCGGTACGCCGCCCACGGTCACCGTGCCCGAACGCGGCTCGTCGATGCCCGCCAGCAGCCGGCACAGCGTCGTCTTGCCCGCGCCCGACGGCCCCACCACCGCGAGCCGTTCACCCGGCCGCACCGTCAGATCGACCCCGCGCAGCACCTCGCCCCCACGGTCGTACGCATACCGCACCCCCGTCACATCGATCCGGTCGCCCACCGGCACCGGCGACGCCTCCGCGCCCCCCTTCGGCGCCCGCCCGAGCCCCTCCACCCGCGCGAACGAGGCGCTGCTGCCCTGCAGTTGCTCCATCCAGGTCAGCACCTCGTCGAGAGGCGCCTCCAGCTGCCGCAGATACAGGGCAGCCGCCACGACCGCGCCCAGACTGATCGCCCCCTGCCCGTGCAGCGCACCGCCCACCATCAGCACGACGACCACGGGAAGGACGTACGACACCTCCACCGGCGGAAAGAACACGGTCCGCAGATACAGCGTGTGCAGGCGCCTGCTCCTGGAGTGGTCCAGCGCCTCCCGGCTCACCGCCACCCGCCGCTCCGCAAGCCCGAACGCCTCGACCGTCCGCGCCCCCGAGGCGGTCGCCGCGAGGATCTCGGCAACCTCGGAGTTCGCGGAACCCTCCGCGAGATACGCGGTGCGCGCCCGCCGCAGATACCAGCGCAGCGCGAACCAGATGCCGGTCTGCGCGAGTACCGCGGCCAGGCCGAGCAGCGGATCGAGCGCGAACACGGCGCCGACGATGAACAGACACTGCACCGAGGCGATGAGCAGCTCCGGCCCGGCATCGCGCAACGTCGTGCCGACCGTGCTGACGTCGGCCGTCCCCCGGGCCGTCAGATCACCGGTCCCGGCCCGCTCCACCACCGACGCGGGCAGCGCGAGCGCCCGGTCCACGAACTCCTCGCGCACCCGCGCCAGCGTCCGCTCCCCGAACCGGTACCCCACGTACCGCGCCCAGCGCGCCAGCAGCAACTGGCCCACCGCGCACCCCACGATGACCGGCCCGAGCCGGTCCACGGCCGAGACCCCGCCACCCGCCCGCACCTCGTCGATGATCCGCCCGAGCAGCCAGGGCGCTACCAGCCCGGCGCCGGCGGCGAGGGAGTTCAACACCAGAAGCGCGACGAAGGCACGACCGTCGGCACGGATCAGCCGACCGGCGGCCCGGCGGACGTCGGCTGTGGTCGCGATGGGGAGTTGGGCGCTCACCGTGCAGGCTCCTTGATGCTTGCCGGGCTGTCGTCGTCGGTTGCGACTTCGGCGCGGGCCCGGGTGCGGTCGGTGATGCGCCGGAGCGGGCGGGGTGGCACGAGTCCGGAGCCGGTGGCGGAGGCACGGCTGTGGTCCAGGGTGGGCCGGCCGGTGGTCCGCCGGGCGTCGGTTGTGCTGGCGACGGGCGGTTGGGCGCTCACCGTGCGGACTCCTGGATGCCCGTCGGGCCCTCTTCGCCCGCCAGGTCTGTCGGGCCCTCCTCCTCGTCCATCTCGTCCGCGTCGCGTGCCACCAGGGCCCGGTATCCCGGTTCGTCCGCGAGGAGCCGCCGATGGCTGCCGACGGCCGCCGCCTTGCCGTCGACCAGGTAGTACACGGTGTCCGCCCGGTCCAGCAGCAGGGGCGAGGTCGAGGCCACGACGGTCGTACGGCCTGCGCGCTCGCCGCGCTCGGCGCGCAGCCGGTCCGCGACGGCGGCCTCGGTGTGCGCGTCCAGCGCCGACGTGGGCTCGACGGCGAGCAGCACCTCGGGGTCGGCGAGCAGCGCCCGCACCAGCCGTACGCGCTGCCGCTGCCCGCCGGAGAGGTTGCGGCCCTGCGCGTCGATCGCCGAGTCCAGCCCGTCCGGCAGCCCGAGGACGATGTCGTCGGCGACGGCCGCGCGCACCGCCCGCGCGATGGCCTCCTCCCCGAACTCCCCGCGCCCGGAGACCAGTTCGCGCAAGGTCCCGGCGAACAGATCGGCCTCGTTGTCGGCGACCAGGATGCGGGCGCGCACCTGGGCGAGGGCCATCGCGTCGAGCCGTACGCCACCCCAGGTCGCCGCCGACGGCACGAACCGGCCGAGCCGGTCGAGGACCGCGGCGGCATCGGCGGGCCGGGCACCGGCGAGCGCGGTCAGCCGCCCCGGTACGACGGTCACGCCCGAGTCGGGGTCGTGGAGCGCGGACGGTGACGCGGGCGCGTCCACCCCCCGAACGCCGCTGCTGTCGTCGTCGGGCTCAAGTGCCAGGAACCGTACGACCCTTCGGGCGGCCACCAGGGCGCGGCTGATCTGGAAACCGCACTCGATGAAGAACGCCACCGGCATGATCAGCACGGCGACATAGCCGTACACCGACACCAACTCGCCAACACTGATGGACCCTTGGGCGGCCAGCCGGGCCGCGAGCCAGGTCACCAGGGCCAGGAACAGCGTCGGCAGCCCGACCCCGAGCGCCTGGATCCAGCTGCTCACCGCCCCGACCCGGTACCCCTGCTCCTGGAGGCGGCGCGAGTCACGGCGGAAGGCGTCGGCGAACAGCCCTTTGCCGCCAAGGCCGTTGAGGACGCGCAGCCCGCCCGAGAGGTCCCCGATCCGGGCGGTCAGAACGCCCTGCCGCTCCCGGTAGGACGACTCCACTCCCTGGAGCCGGCCGAGCAGCGGCCCGACGAGGACGGCGGCAACGGGCACGCCGAGCAGGATCACGGCGGCGAGCGTCGGCGACACCGACAGCAGCAGTCCGGCGACCACGCAGTAGGAGACCATCGTGCCGATACCGGGCCCGACGAAGGTCAGCGACTGGGCGATCGTCGACACATCGCCGACGCCGATCGTGACGACCTCCCCGGCCCCGGCCTGCCGGGGCAGCGCCGCCCCCAGCCGCACGGCCTGCCCGATCACGACCTTGACCGTACGGAAGTTGGCGTCCATCCGCACCCGGGTCATCGTGCGGTGCCGCATGATGCTCAGCCACGCGCTGAACGTCCCGGCGGCGAGGATCGCACCGGCCCAGCCGGCCAGCACGGTCTGGTCGCCCGGTTCGAGACCGTCGTCGACGGCCCGGGACATCAGATACGGCGACAGCGCCATCAGTGTCATCCAGGTGCTGGCCAGCACCGCCCCGACCGCACACCGCCGCCACTGCTGCCGCACCAGCCACAGCAGATAGCGGGCGGGACCGCGGGAGTCGGGTGTGCCGGGATCCTCGTACGCGTCGATCATTTCCTTCTCGTCCCCCCGTCCCGTCCTGCTGCCTGCTGCCTGCAAGTTCACGCGCTCGCGAACTCACACCAGGCTGTCCCGCCAGGCCCGGTGCAGATCCGCGAACCGGCCCGTACCGGCGATGAGTTCGGCCGGGGATCCGTCCTCGACGACCCGCCCGTGCTCCATCACCAGCACCCGGTCGGCGATCTCGACGGTCGACAGCCGGTGGGCGATCACGACGGCCGTACGGCCCTTCAGGACCGTCGACATCGCGCGCTGCACGGCCCGTTCACCCGGGATGTCGAGCGAACTGGTCGCCTCGTCGAGGATCAGCACCGCCGGATCGGCGAGCAACGCCCGCGCGAACGCGACCAGTTGGCGCTGCCCGGCGGAGATACGGCCACCCCGTTTACGTACGTCCGTGTCGTAGCCCTCGGGCAGGGCGGTGATGAAGTCGTGGGCGCCGATCGCCTTGGCCGCGCGCTCGACCTCCTCACGCGGAGCGTCGGGGGAGCCGATGGCGATGTTGTCGGCGACGCTGCCGGAGAACAGGAAGGCCTCCTGCGTCACCATCACGACCCCGCGCCGCAGGTCGGCGCCCGACAGGTCGCGCAGATCGACGCCGTCGAGGCGGACGTGCCCCTCGGTGGGGTCGTAGAAGCGGGCGAGCAGCTTGGCCAGGGTGGACTTGCCGGCGCCGGTCGAGCCGACGACCGCGACGGTCTGCCCGGCGGGGATAGTGAGGCCGAAGCGGGGGAGGACCTCGCCGCCGGTGCGGTAGGCGAACCGGACCCCGTCGAAGACGACCTCGCGACCCGGATGCTCGGACTCGAGTACCGGAAGCTCCACCGGAGCCGACGGCTCCGGGACCGAGGGCGTCTGGGCGAGCAGCCCGGAGATCTTCTCCAGGGAGGCGGTGGCCGACTGGTAGGAGTTGAGGAACATACCGAGTCGGTCGATGGGGTCGTACAACCGGCGCAGATAGAGCACGGCGGCGGCCAGCACACCCAGCTCGAGTGAGCCGTCCGCGACCCGGTGGGCACCCCACAACACCATCGCCGCGACAGCGGAGTTGGCGACGACCCGGGAGCCGACGACGTAACGGGCCATCTCCAGGAGCGCGTCGCCGTTCTTCCGCTCGTGGTCCCGGTTGAGGGTCTCGAACTCCGCGTCGTTGGCGGCCTCACGGCGGAACGCGCGCACCGGCCGGATGCCGTTCATCGTCTCGACGAACTTGACGATGACGGCGGCGACCGCGGTGGACCGCAGCGCGTACACACGGCCGGCCCGGCGCCGGTAGAGCCGGACGAGGCCGTAGAGCGGCACGAAGGAGGCGATGGCGAGCGCGCCGAGGCTGAGATCCAGCCAGAGCAGGATGGCCGAGATGTAGGCGAACGACAGCGCGATGGTGACGAGTTCCTGGAGGCCGTCGTTCAGCAGCTCGCGCAGCGACTCGACGTCCGCCGTGGAACGCGAGATCAACCGGCCCGAGGTGTAGCGCTCATGGAAGTCGAGGCTGAGCGCCTGCGCGTGCCGGAAGATACGCCCGCGCAGATCGAGCAGCGCGTCCTGGCTGACCCGGGCGGCGGCGGAGACGAACCAGTACTGCAGCGCGCCCGAGGCCAGCGCGCAGAGCAGATAGCCGATGCCGACGGCGACGAGCGGCCCGTTGTCGTGGTCGCGGAAGGCCGGTACGGCACGGTCGATGGCGTACGCGACCAGCAGCGGGCCGGTCTGGACGGCCGCCTGCTGGAGCAGCAGGACCACGGTGGTGAGGGCGACACGGCCCTTCATCGGGGCGAGGAGGGACCGGAGCAGGTTGGCGGTGGCGCCCTTGGGGGTGGGCAGGTCGTCCTGGTCGAAGGGGTCGCCGGGGGCGGAGGGCAGGGGAGCGGCGGGGGCGGCTTTGGCGTCCGGCGCGGTGTCCGGGTCGGTCCCCAGCCTGGCGCCTGGTCCGGTGTCCGGCTCGGCGTGCGGCGCGGCGTCTGGCTTGGCGTTCGGCTTGGCGTTCGGTCCGGCGTCTGGCGTGGCGTCGTGTCCGGTGTTCGGGTCGGTCTCCAGCCTGGTGCCTCGTCCGGTGTCCGGCTTGGAGTCCGGGTCGGTGTGCGGCGCGGCGTTCGGCGTGGCGTCGTGTCCGGTGTTCGGGTCGGTGCCCAGCCTGGTGCCCGGTCCGGCATCCGGCTCGGCGGTCAGCTCGGTGTCCGGCCTGGCCGTCGGTTCGGTGTCCGGTCCTGGGGGCTGTTCGTCGTCGGGGGTCGGCGCGGTGGTCGTGGGCGCCGTCATCGGGCGGCCTCCTCGAAGCTGTCGGTGCCGTGGGGGGTGTCGTCGTCGCGGTCGGTCTCCTCGTCCGCGCCGGCCATCAGCCAGGCGTACTCGGCGTTCGTCCGCAGGAGTTCGTGATGCGTGCCCACGGCGGTGATCCGGCCGCCGGACAGGAGGGCGACGCGGTCGGCGAGCAGGACCGTGGACGGGCGGTGCGCCACGATCAGGGCCGTGGTGTCGGCGAGGACCCGGCGCAGCGCGGCCTCGACGGCGGCCTCCGTGTGCACGTCCAGCGCGGACAGCGGGTCGTCGAGGACGAGGAAACGGGGTCTGCCCACGACCGCCCGGGCCAGCGCGAGCCGCTGCCGCTGGCCGCCGGAGAGGCTGAGGCCCTGCTCGCCGACCTGGGTGTCCGTGCCCTGCGGAAGCGAGTGCACGAAATCGGCCTGCGCCACGGAGAGCGCGTGACGCAACTCGTCCTCGCCCGCGGAGTCCCCGGCCCCCATGAGGACGTTGGCGCCGACGCTCGCCGAGAAGAGGGTGGGTTCCTCGAAGGCCACGGCCACCAGGGCCCGCAGCTCCTCCCTGGGCAGGACGGAGATGTCGTGCCCGTCGAGGGTGATGCGCCCCGAGGTCACCTCGTGCAGCCGGGGGACGAGCGCCGTGAGCGTGGTCTTGCCGCTGCCGGTCGTGCCGACCAGGGCCATGGACTCGCCGGAACGGATGTGGAGGTCGACGCGGTCGAGGACGGGCGGGGAGTCCGCGGGGGCGTCGGGATACCGGAAGGACACACCGTGGAAGCGGAGTCCCCGGTCGCCGTCGGCGCCGGAGACGACGGAACCGGAACCGGTGGCACCGAGAAGGGGACCGGCGGATCCGGAAACGGAGCTCGCGGTATCGGAGCCGGTGGCGGAACCGGATGGCGGGTCGGCGGCCCCCGTAGGGGAACCGGCGGAGCCCGGAAATGAACCGGCGGCCCCCGAAGGGGAACCGGCACCGGAAACAACCTGCCCCACGCCCTCCGGATCCTCGTCCATCACCTCGAAGTACCGCTCCGTGGCGGTTGCCGCGTCCTGGCTCATCGCGAGCAGGAAGCCGATGGAGTCGACGGGCCAGCGCAGGGCGAGAGCCGTGGACAGGAAGGCGACGAGCGTGCCGGCCGACAGATCGCCGTCGGCGACCTGCACGGTCCCCAGCACGAGCGCAGCCCCGATCGCCAGCTCCGGCAGGGTGACGATCACCGCCCAGATCGCCGACAGCAGCCGGGCCTTGTGCAACTCGGTCCCGCGCAACGTCCCCGACAGCTCACGGAACGCCCGTGCCTGACTCCGGTGCCGCCCGAACCCCTTGATGATCCGGATGCCGAGCACGCTCTCCTCGACGACCGTCGTCAGATCGCCCACCTGGTCCTGTGCGCGCCGGGCCACGAGGTGGTAACGCCGCTCGAAGACGATGCACACGACCAGGACGGGGACGGCGGGCCCCAGGATCACCAGCCCCAGTGACCAGTCCTGGATCAGCATGATGATCACGCCGACCAGGATCGTCACCGCGTTGACGAACAGGAACGTCAGCGGGAAGGCGAGGAACATCCGCAGCAGCATCAGGTCCGACGTCGCCCGGGACAGCAACTGCCCGGACGGCCACCGGTCGTGGAAGGCGACCGGCAGCCGCTGGAGCCGCCGGTACAGAGCCGCCCGCATCGCCGCCTCGACCCCGGCCAGCGGCCGGGCCACCAGCCACCGGCGCAGCCCGAACAGCAGCGCCTCCCCGAGCCCGAGCAACAGCAGCCACAGCGCCCCGACCCACACACCGCGGGAGTCCCGGTCGGCGATCGGCCCGTCCACCAGCCACTTCAGGACGAGCGGGATCACCAGCCCCATGCACGACGCGAGGACGGCTACGAAGGCGGCGGTGAACAGCCGTGCCCGCACCGGCCGCACATAGGGCCACAGGCGCAGCAGCGTGCGCACGGCGGAACGGCCGGTGGGGACCTCGGGGTCCTTTGCGGTTGCACGTGTCGTGGACATCGATCCGAGCCTACGGACCACCACTGACAGTGCCTACCGAGTTTTGGCCCGGTTCGGGTCATGCGAAGGTCCTACGACCTGCGTGTTGACCACCCGCAACAGCAGAACGGCCCGCCCCGGCACACCGATCTCCTCTCCCGCCCGGTACCCCACCCCCGGCGCCTCCCCCTGCTCCTCCCGCGACGTGTCGACGACGACCTCGTACCGCTGCGCCCAGGGGGCCCCCGGCAGCGCGAAGCCGGTCGGGCCGTCGCCCGTGTGGAGGATCACCAGGAAACTGTCGTCGGTGATCGGTACGCCCCGGGCGTCCCGGCCGGGGATGTCGCGGCCCGAGAGGTACATGCCGAGCGTCTCCGTCGGCGCGTACCAGTCCCCCTCCGTCATCTCCGCGCCCCGGGCGGTGAACCAGGCCAGGTCCCTCAGTCCGTCGGCCGAATGGGCGCGGCCGGAGAAGAACGCGCGTCGGCGCAGCACGGGGTGCTGGTGCCGCAACTCGATGAGGCGGGCCGTGAGTTCGGTCAGCGCACGCCAGCCCGGATCCTCCAGCAGGCTCCAGTCCACCCAGCTGATCTCGTTGTCCTGGCAGTACGCGTTGTTGTTGCCCCCCTGGGTGCGCCCCAGTTCGTCGCCCGCCACCAGCATCGGAACGCCCGTCGACAGCAGCAGGGTTGTCAGGAGATTCCGCAACTGGCGGCGCCGCAGGGCCCGTACGTGCTCGTCGTCCGTCTCCCCCTCCACACCGCAGTTCCAGGCGCGGTTGTCGTTCGTGCCGTCCCGGTTCCCCTCCCCGTTGGCCTCGTTGTGCTTGCGCTCGTACGACACCATGTCCCGCAGCGTGAAACCGTCGTGCGCCGTGACGAAGTTGACCGAGGCGTAGGGCCTGCGACCGCCCCACGCGTACAGGTCGCTCGACCCCGACAGGCGGTAGCCGAGATCCCGTACGTCCGGCAGCGCGCCCCGCCAGAAGTCGCGCACCGCGTCGCGATAGCGGTCGTTCCACTCCGTCCACAGCGGGGGGAACGCGCCCACCTGGTAGCCCCCGGAGCCGACGTCCCACGGCTCGGCGATCAGTTTCACCCGGCGCAGTACCGGGTCCTGGGCGATCACCGCGAGGAAGGGGGAGAGCATGTCGACGTCGTGCATCGAGCGGGCCAGGGCCGCCGCCAGGTCGAAGCGGAAGCCGTCCACCCCCATCTCCGTCACCCAGTACCGCAACGAGTCCGTGATCAGGCGCAGGACGTGCGGCTGGACCACGTGGAGCGTGTTTCCGCAGCCCGTGTAGTCCGTGTAGCGGCGTGCGTCGCTCTGCAGCCGGTAGTACCCCCTGTTGTCCATGCCCCGCAGGGACAGCGTCGGGCCGTGCTCGTCCGCCTCGGCGGTGTGGTTGTAGACCACGTCGAGGATGACCTCGATGCCCGCCTCGTGCAGTGCGCGCACCATGCGCTTGAACTCGCCGACCTGCTGGCCAGCCGTACCCGTCGCCGCGTACCCGGCGTGCGGGGCGAAGTAGCCGATCGAGTTGTAGCCCCAGTAGTTCTTCATGCCCCGGCGCAGCAGGTGGTCCTCGTGCGCGAACTGGTGCACCGGCAGCAGCTCGACCGCCGTCACGCCCAGGTTCGTCAGGTGTTCTATCGCCGCCGGGTGGGCCAGGCCCGCGTACGTGCCCCGCAGTTCCTCCGGGATGCCCGGGTGCAGCTTGGTGAAGCCCTTGACGTGGACCTCGTAGATCACCGAGTCCGCCCACGGGGTTTTCGGGCGGCGGTCGTCCGCCCACTCGTCGTCGGGGGTGTCGTCGTGGACGACGACACCCTTCGGGACGTACGGCGCCGAGTCGCGGTCGTCGCGCACGGTGTCCGCGACCTGCTGCTGCGGCCAGTCGCGGACGTGGCCGTACACCTCGGGGGGCAGATCGAAATCGCCGTCCACCGCACGCGCGTACGGGTCCAGGAGCAGCTTGGCCGGGTTCCAGCGGGCGCCGGTCCACGGGTCCCAGCGGCCGTGCACGCGGTAGCCGTACCGCTGGCCCGGCATGACCCCGGGCACGAAACCGTGCCAGATCTCGTGCGTCAGTTCGGTGAGGGGGACGCGGGTCTCCACCTCCCCGCCGCCCGCCTCCCCGAACAGGCACAGCTCCACCGCCTCCGCCCCGCCCGCCCACAACGCGAAGTTGGTGCCCGACACCCCGTCCGGGCCCGTGCGGAAACGTGCGCCCAGTGGCATCGGCGTCCCCGGCCACACGGGCACGGCGGGCAGCGCGGCGCGCGGCGCGCCGTTCGGTGCGCCGTCGGTGCCGGTAGGCGTACCGGTGTCGAGATCGGTGTCGTGCAACACGGCTTCGGGGCGCCTCTCCTCGACGGCGCGCTCTTTCGCGACCGCCTTCTGCTCAGCTGCGCTGGACACCTCTCCGCCTCCCGCGACTCGTGGGACGAGTGAAACGAGTAAAACGAAGCGAGCACAGCTTGAACAAGTGTGCGGCGTCCCGGCCGCGGCGCCCTGTTGCGTTGTTCTTCGCGTCGTTTCTTCCCCCTGTTCTGCCCAGCGCGTGGCTCGCACTCACGTTTCCCCGGGGCGGGCCGCGTCGTTGGGTGCGGTGTGAGGCACGTACAAGGGCGCGCTGGGCGCGCGAGGGCCGGACTGGTCGCCGTACTGACATGGGCAGGACTGCTGGCCGGAGTCGCCGGCTGCACGTCGGAGGGGGTGCGCGGGGAGGACTCGGTGTTCGGGAAACCCCGGGCGCCGGAGGATGTGATCCGCGTCTCGCCCGACGACGGCAGCCGTTCCGTGCGCCCCGACAACCCCCTTCTCGTACGGGTGCCCAGTGGGCGCCTGGAGTCGGTGAAGGTCGTCAGGGCACAGGACGCGCAGGAGTCGGAGGTATCGGGGCGGATCTCCGAGGACGGGCTGTCCTGGCGGCCCGACGACGCGCGGCTCGCGCTGGCCGCCAGATACACGGTCGACGTCGTGGCGCTCGACGCCCACGGACGCCGTTCGGCGCGGCACACGACCTTCACCACGTACGTCCCCGATGAGCGGTTCATCGGATACGTCACCCCGGAGAACCGCGCCACCGTCGGCACCGGAATGATCGTGTCGCTGGAGTTCAACCGCGAGATCAGGAACCGGGCGGCCGTCGAACGCGCCGTCCGCGTCAGCGCGGAGCCCGCCGTCGACATCCGGCCGCACTGGTTCGGCGACGGGCGCCTCGACTTCCGGCCCGAGAAGTACTGGGCGCCGGGCACCAGGGTCACCGTCGATCTGGCGCTGCGGGACGTCGAGGGGGCGCCGGGGGTGTACGGGATCCAGCGGAAGACGTTCACCTTCACCGTCGGCCGCAGCCAGGTCTCGCTGGTCGACGCCGCCGCGCACACCATGGAGGTGCGGCGCGAGGGTGACCTGCTCGCCACGGTGCCGATCACGGCGGGGGCGCCGAAGACCACGACGTACAACGGGAAAATGGTGGTCATGGAGATGCTGGAGCTGACCCGGATGAACGGTGCCACGGTCGGCTTCACGAAGAAGGACGGCAAGGGCGAGTACGACATCCCGGACGTGCCGCACGCGATGCGGCTGACCACCTCCGGCACCTTCCTGCACGGCAACTACTGGGGCGGCGACGTCTTCGGCAGGACCAACGTCAGCCACGGCTGCGTCGGGCTGCGGGATGTGAAGGGCGGCAGCTCGGCGAGTCCGGCGGGCTGGTTCTTCGACCGGAGTCTTGTCGGGGACGTCATCGAGGTCGTCCACAGCAAGGACAAGAAGGTGGCTCCCGACAACGGGCTCGGCGGCTGGAACATGGGCTGGAAGCAGTGGACGGCCGGCAGTGCCGTGAAGTAGCGGCGAATCAGCGGCGCAACGGTCACCGGAGTGACGTAAACAGTCGGGTCCGACAATCTGATGATGTTGGGACGGAATGGTGACCTTCTGGGGCCGCCGGGGGGCGTGACCTTGTGCTTAATATGCGCCCGGGGTGCGCGGGACGCGCCGGGAACGCGGGCCTGAGTCAGGCCACGGGGAGGGGAGAAAGCTTGAACACGCGACCGATATCGGGGGCTTCGGCTGCGGCACGGCGGGGCGGGGTACGGGCAAGCGGGACACACGGCGTACGCGGCAGCAGAGGGCCACTGGCACTGCTCGCCGGTGTCCTGCTCGTCGCCGTCACCGCGTGCGGCGGGGGTGGCGGCTCGGGCTCCGGGTCCGACGACGCCAAGCCGAAGGCCAAGGACTCCACCACCGCACAGAGCCAGCAGTCGCAGGCGGTCGTCACCATCGCGCCCAAGGACGGCGCGAAGTCCGTCGACACCAGTGGCGCGCTCAGCGTCAGCGCCGCCAAGGGCAGGCTGACCGAGGTCAAGGTCGAGGACTCCAAGGGCAACGCGGTCGCGGGCACGCTGACCGCCGGCGACACCAAGTGGGCACCCTCGACGCATCTCACCGCGTCAACCACGTACAAGGTGCACGTGGTGGCGAAGGACACCGAGGGGCGCACGGCGGCGGAGGAGTCCTCCTTCACCACCCTCACTCCGAAGAACACGTTCGTCGGTACGTTCACACCCGAGGACGGCTCGAAGGTCGGCGTGGGCATGCCGTTCTCGGTCCGCTTCACCCGGGGCATCACGCACCCCGAGGACGTCGAGAAGGCCATCACGGTCAGGACGGAGCCGCCCGTCGACGTCGAGGGGCACTGGTTCGGCAACGACCGCCTCGACTTCCGCCCGGAGAAGTACTGGGCGCCGGGTACGAAGGTCACCGTCTCCCTCGCTCTCGACGGCGTCGAGGGACGGCCCGGTGTCTACGGCAAGCAGGCCAAGCAGGTCTCCTTCACCATCGGCCGCAGCCAGGTCTCCACGGTCGACGTCAAGACCAAGAAGATGGTCGTACGACGGGACGGCAAGGTCATCAAGACCATCCCCGTCACCACCGGCGCTCCCGGGTACGAGACCTGGAACGGCCAGATGGTCATCACCGAGCGCCTCGAAGTGACCCGGATGAACGGCGAGACGGTCGGCTACGGCGGCGAGTACGACATCAAGGACGTCCCGCACGCCCAGCGGCTGACCACCTCCGGCACCTTCATCCACGGCAACTACTGGGGCGGCGACGCCTTCGGCAACTACAACGCCAGCCATGGCTGCATCGGACTGCGGGACGTGCGCGGCGGCTACGACAGCGGGGTGGCCGCGGCCTGGTTCTTCAACCGGTCGATGATCGGCGACGTGGTGATCGTGAAGAACTCCAACGACCGGATCGTCGAACCGGACAACGGGCTCAACGCCTGGAACATGTCCTGGGAGAAGTGGAAGGCGTAGTCCCTTCCTTCCTTCCCTCCTCCTCTCCTTCTTTCCTTCTTTCCCTCGCTACGGCGTTCCGCGGGCCCGGTGTGACCGACAGCACCGGGCCCGTTGTCGTTAGTGTTCGTTAACCTGCCTCCATGACTGTGCATCTCGAAGTCGCCGAAGGCGTCGGCACGATCCGGCTGGACCGGCCGCCCATGAACGCGCTGGACGTCGCCACCCAGGACCGTCTCAAGGAGCTCGCGGAGGAGGTCACCCGCCGGGAGGACGTACGGGCGGTCGTCGTGTACGGCGGGGAGAAGGTGTTCGCGGCCGGCGCGGACATCAAGGAGATGCGGGCCATGGACCACGCGGCGATGGTCGTCCGGTCCAGGGACCTGCAGGACTCCTTCAGCGCCGTCGCCCGTATCCCCAAGCCCGTCGTCGCCGCGGTGACGGGCTACGCGCTCGGCGGCGGCTGTGAGTTGGCGCTCTGCGCGGACTACCGCATCGCCGGCGACAATGCGAAACTCGGTCAGCCGGAGATCCTGCTGGGAGTGATCCCCGGTGCGGGCGGTACGCAGCGGCTGTCCCGGCTGATCGGCCCGTCCAGGGCCAAGGACCTGATCTTCACCGGACGGATGGTCAAGGCCGACGAAGCTCTGTCACTCGGCCTGGTGGACCGCGTGGTACCGGCCGCCGACGTGTACACGGAGGCGCACGCGTGGGCGGCGAAGCTCGCGCAGGGACCGGCGATCGCACTGCGCGCGGCGAAGGAGTCGATCGACGCGGGTCTGGAGACGGACCTGGAGACAGGGCTCGCGATCGAGCGGAACTGGTTCGCGGGCCTGTTCGCCACGGAGGACCGGGAGATCGGGATGCGGAGCTTCGTGGAGGAGGGCCCCGGTAAGGCCAAGTTCCTCTGACTCCCGCCGAGTTCCACCGAGATCCGTGGAGTTCCGTCGAACAAAGTACTTGCAGTTGACGCGATGTCTTATCCGGGTCCCTCGATCGGGCGGTTTATGGGAGCCTTAAGCCAACCTTAAGTCCGTCGTGTCGAGGGGGCCTGTCGCTTGCCCGAAAGTCAGCTTCCGTCGCAGGTCGGAGAGTCTTTGGGGGCCGATGGGATGCCGTCGGCATATGCCGAAAGGGTCATTCGGAACGACGCGTTCCGGGGGGCGTATTCCTGCGGAACGGCCCCCCGGGACGGCTCGGGCGGCCATGATGGGGGCATGGCGGGGCTGGAGGGCATGGAACAGCCGCGGGGACACGGCCGTGCGACCGCGGCGCGGTGGTCGCCTGCGGTGGAGGACGAACGGGCGCTCAAGGCGCTCGAGTTGTTCGGAGACCCGACGGAGGCCGAGGTTCCGCTGCCGTCCCGCCCCGAGTCCGCCGCGACCGCGCGCCGCCTCGCCCAGGTCGTCGTCCTCCGCCACTGGGGGCTGACCCCCAAGATGACGGAGGACGCGGTACTGCTCGTCTCCGAACTGGTCGGCAACGCGGTGCGCCACACCGGCGCGAGGGTCTTCGGCCTGCGGATGCGCCGGCGCCGCGGATGGATCCGGGTGGAGGTCCGGGACCCCTCGCGGGGGCTGCCTTGTCTGATGCCGGTTCAGGAGATGGACATCAGCGGCCGGGGACTGATGCTGGTCGACAAGCTCTCCGACCGGTGGGGGGTCGACCTGCTGCCGCGCGGGAAGACGACGTGGTTCGAGATGCGGGTCGCCGACCGGTAGAGCGCGCGCGACCGGGTGCGAGGCGAGTCCCACGACCGGGCGGGGGCCACTCATCGGCTGCGGCTGTGTGTCGCCTCCGTGCAGGACGGCGTCGACCGCGAGGGCCTGACCGCATGGGCGGGCCGCCGATCGGGCTAATCCCCCGTTTTCCGGACCGACCCCCCTTAAATGGTGCGGGTGACCACGACCGACCGTCGGGCGGTGCTGCGCGCGAGCGCCGGGATCGTCGCCGCGGGGGTGCTGACCACCGGGTGCGCGCCCGGCACCGCCACCGGCGGTGCCGCCCCTCACCCCGCCGGCCCCTCCCCTGCACCCACCTCCCGCACCCCCGCACCCGCTCGCGCCCCCCTCCTCCACTACCCCGCCCAGATCCCCCACGGCCCCCGCGACCGCCCCCGAGTCGCCCTCACCTTCCACGGCAACGGCGACCCCGCCACCGCGCACGCACTGCTCTCCACAGCCGAGAAGCACGGCTCCCGTGTCACCGTGTTCGCCGTCGGCACCTGGCTCGACGCCCATCCCGGCCTCGCCCGCCGCGTCCTCGACGGCGGTCACGAACTCGGCAACCACACCCTCCGCCACCTCGACGTCAACGCCATGCCGGAGGCGGACGCCGACGCCGAGATCCGGGGGTGCGCCGAGCGGCTGAAGGGGCTCACCGGGTCCATCGGCACCTGGTTCAGACCCTCGCGGGCCGCCCGTGCCACCCCGCTCGTCCAACGGCTCGCCCAGCGGGCCGGCTACCCGCACGTCCTGTCGTACGACGTCGACTCCCTCGACTTCACCTCGCCGGGTGCCCCCGCCGTCGTACGCAACGTCATGGCCGGCGTCCGCGCCGGATCGATCGTGAGCCTGCACTTCGGATACGCGGACACGGTTGCCGCGTTCCCCGGCCTCCTGCACGAACTCGACCGCCGCGGCCTGCACGCGGTCACGACCACGGAGTTGCTGACCTGATGCCTCCCACCGCCATCACCCGCGCCCTCGTCTCGGGGGCCGCTCTCACCGTCCTCGCCGGACTCGCCGGCTGCGGCACCGAGGCCCGCGACCAGCCGGACCGGGCCCTCGGCACGATCAAGCCCGCCAGACCCGCCGTCCCCGCCGAGTCCGTCGTCCGGGGACTGCCCGGGATGCCACCCGTCCTGCACCCGCGTGATGTGTACGCGGCCGACCGGCCGAACAAACTCTCCCCGGTCGTCCGGGACTTCCCGTCCCGCGTCTACGTGCCCAACACCGAGTCCGACACCGTCTCCGTCATCGACCCGAAGACGTACGAGATCGTCGAGACGATCCACGTCGGGCGCCAGCCCCAACACGTCGTTCCCTCATGGGACTTGAAGACCCTCTGGGTCAACAACAACCGCGGCCACACCCTCACGCCCATCGACCCGAGGACCGGGAAGGCGGGCAAGGCGGTCGACGTCCACGACCCGTACAACCTCTACTTCACGCCCAACGGCAGATACGCCGTCGTCATGGCCTCCCTCGACCGCGAGCTCGTCTTCCGCGACCCGCACACCATGAAGATCGCCAAGACCGTGCCGGTCAGCTGTTACGGCGTCAACCACGCCGACTTCTCCCTCGACGGCCGGTACTTCATCGTGTCCTGCGAGTTCAGCGGCGAACTGCTGAAGGTCGACACCGAGAAGATGGAGGTCGTCGCGCAGCAGAAGCTGCCCCACGAGGGCGCGATGCCGCAGGACGTCAAGATCTCGCCGGACGGGAAGCGGTTCTACATCGCCGACATGATGGCCGACGGCATGTGGGTCCTGGACGGCGACACATTCACCGAGCCCACCCTCCTGCCCACCGGCAAGGGCACCCACGGGCTGTACGTCAGCCGCGACTCCCGCGAGATGTACGTCTCCAACCGGGGCGAGGGCACCGTCTCCGTCTTCGACTTCGAGAAGGGCGAGGTCACGAAGAAGTGGCGGCTGCCCGACGGCGGCAGTCCCGACATGGGCGGCGTCTCCGCCGACGGCAAGGTTCTCTGGCTGTCCGGCCGTTACGACGACGAGGTGTACGCCATCGACACCCGGACCGGGAAGCAGCTCGCCCGCGTCAAGGTGGGCAGCGGCCCGCACGGTCTCGCCGTCTACCCGCAGCCAGGCCGCTATTCACTGGGTCACACGGGCATCTTCCGCTGATCCGGGAGCAGTTGAAGCACCTGAGGCACGTCATGTGACACGCCGCCGATCGAGTGATGATCCCCGGCCCGCCGCCGCAGACCCGACATGGTGCACCCATGATCACAACTCGCCTGCGGCGGCGGACCGCTGCCGTCGCCCTCTCGCTGGCCGCCGTCTTCGCGACCTCGGCCGCCACCCTCCCGGCGGCGGCTCCGAAGGCCGGTGCCAGGGCCGCCGCCCCGGTCTGTCCCCAGTTCGACGACCCCATCAAGTCCGCCGTCGACCGCCGCGTCGACGTCGACCGCATCACGCCCGACCCGGTCTGGCGCAAGACCTGCGGCACCCTCTACCGCAGCGACGGCCGCGGCCCGGAGATCGTCTTCGCGGAGGGACTCAAGCCCAGGGACGTCATCAACGGGCAGTACGACATCGAGAAGTACGTCCTGGTCAACCAGCCCTCCCCGTACGTCTCCACGACGTACGACCACGACCTGTACAAGACGTGGTGGAAGTCGGGTTACAACTACTACATCGACGCCCCGGGCGGCGTGGACGTGAACAGGACCATCGGCGACACCCACAAATGGGCCGACCAGGTCGAGGTCGCCTTCCCCGGCGGTATCGACCGGCAGTACATCATCGGCGTCTGCCCGGTGAACAAGACCACCAAGGTCGAGATCATGAGCGGCTGCCAGAGCAACCCGCATTTCGAGGCCTGGCACTGAGCCCACCCGGGACGTCTACGGGGCGAGGAGCAACGCCTCCCCGCCCACCGGCACGAACCCCGCCGCCTGGAACGCCCGCACACTGCGGGCGTTCCCCGGCGCCAACTGCGCCCACACCGGCTCCCCACCGCTCAGCTGCCGCGCGGCAGACGCCAGGGCCCGCCCCAGCCCCCGGTGCCGTACCGCCTCCGTCACCTCCACCGCGGCCTCCAGCCGGCCCGCGACCCCGCGCCCGAGGATGAGCACCCCGCCGTCGGCCGCCCACACCCGGACGTCGTCGCGGTGCTTGTGGGCCCGGGCGATCCGGTGATGCCCGGGGTCGTCGACCGGCGTCAGCGTCAGTGGCGGGTCCCCCTGGAGCGGGGAGGCGACCGCGAGGAGGTCGATCGTCTCGTTCGAGCGGCCCGTACGGTCCATGAGGGCGGCCAGGAACCGCGGGTTCATCGGTGCGGAGAGCGCGTCGCTGTCGACGCCGGCCAGGGTCCGGCGTACCCACTCGGGATCCTCATCCGTGAAGACGACGGCGTGCGCGGTGAAGGCGAGGACCCCGGCGTCTCGGTGGGAGGCCTGGGGCACGACGGTCGTCCGGCCGTCGGGAGGCGGGAAGACGCCCCGCGCCACGGAGTCGAGAATGTCCTTCAGCGCTTCCCCCACAGTGCCCCTCCCGGCTTCTTGAGTCTCCACCCACTGGAAGGCCCGGACTCGCGAACATGCTGCGCTATCTGGTGGGAAGCCCTCCAGACCCCCCGTATGACGGCACCGGACATCTCACCATCGGCGAACCGGCCCGGGCCACCGGACTGACCTACGGACCAACCGCTACTGGTCCGACAGGGGCGCCCTGCCGCCCGTGCCCCGGCTGTCCGGCGGTTACCGGCTGTACGACCCCGGCTCCGTGGCCCGCCTCGAACTGATCCGAACCCTGCGCGAGTCGGGCCTCGGCCTGGACCACGTACGCGCGGTGCCGGCCGGGGAGACGACGGTCGAGGAGGTGGCCGCCACGCATGTGACGGCGGTGGACACGCAGATCCGGACGCCGCGGGTGACCCGTGCGGTGCTGTCGTCCGTGGCGAGACGCGGTTCGACCGCGGCGGAGATGACGCTCATGCTGTGCTTTCTGGGGGATACCCCCAGACCCCCGGGCTGGCGCGGCTGTCGGCCGCCGAACGCAAACGCATCCTTGAGGAGTTCGTGGACGAGATGTTCCACGGCCTCGACACGGCGGACCCGGTGATCCACGACCGATGCGGAACGTCGCCGCCGACCTGCCCGACGACCCGACGCCCGAACAGGACGACGTCTGGGCGGAGTTGGCCGAGCTGTTGCAGGACCTGGAGTTCACGGCGCGGATGCGGGCGGTGGCGTTCAACGCCGCCGACCGCGGTCGCGATGCCGAGGAGGGCGCGTCCCTGTGGTTCGCCCAGCGGATGATCAAACTGGCGGCCGATGCCCGTGCGCGGGGCGTCGCTCCCGGCGAACCGGAGGCCGCAGAGGTCCTGCGGGACCTGGTGGACGACGCCGACCCCGCCGGCGAACTCGCGCGCCTGGAGTCACCGGCGAACGAAACAGTCGCCCGCTACCGCGAGTTGCCGCTCGCGGTGAAGGGCCAGGAACCGCCTGCCGCGCACCGGGAGGAGTTCGCCTGGGTGGTCGCGGCGCTGCGCGCGCACCTGGCCAGCTAATCTGACCTCGTCAGTAGTACGTACATGAAGGGGCGGGTCCCGGTGGCGGACATCGAGGAAGCACGCAAGCAGTTCGAGCGGATCGACACGAACGGTGACGGTCTCATCACGGCCGCCGAGTTCAAGTCCGCCCTGGCACAGCAGGGCGACTGGAACGTCACCGAGTCCGTGGCCGAGGTCATCATCGCCTCCCGCGACCTCGACGGCGACAGGCTCCTGTCGTTCGACGAGTTCTGGACGTACCTGAACAAGTAGGGCTGATCGGTGCGTGGACGGGGCGCCCGCCGGATCGTCGGCGGGCGCCCTCTCACGTCCGCGCGAGAGCGCGGGCCACGAACGTGTTCAGGACGCCCGCGCCGACCTCGACCTCGCGGGTGCGGCCCTGCCGGTCGACGACCGTGTGACCGCGGGCGGCGTCGCGCAGGGCCCGGACCTTCGGGGCGGTCACCCCCGCCCTCGCGGACGGCCATCGCGCCCAGTGCGGCCCGCGTCCGGTCGCTCGCGCAGGCCGGCCAGGGCGACGCCGCTGTGCGGAAGGCGGTGGAGGCCGTGTCGCGGGCCCCGGCCAGGACCGTCAGCCGGGTGCGCAGGCTTTCCCGGCACCGGCGCCGCCCCGCCGGTACGCAGCCGTCAGCGCCGCCAGGTCGGGGCCTGTACGGCGTTGACGCGCGAGGCGCGGTTGACGTCGGCCTCGCGCAGCCGCCCGGACAGTGTCTGCTCCAGCGCGGCGGTCACTCCGGTGCTGGCGCGGGCCAGTGCCTGGAAGCGGGCGGCCGGCAGGTGCAGCAGGTCGACCGTCGTCACCGTATGGAGCGAGGCCGAGCACCGCCGGCTCTCCAACCCCGCCTGGTCACCGAGGAGTTCACCGGGACCGCGCAGGGTGAGCAGCGCGCGGTAGCCGGCGCGGGACTGGGCGACGACCTTGACCCAGCCGCGCAGCAGCACCACCAGATGATCGGAGTCCTCGCCCGGCGCCAGGAACTGCTCGTCGGCGGGCAGCGACACCCGGGTCGCCCCCCGGAGCACCGCGGCCCGGTCCGCGGGCGCCAGGGCCTCCCAGAAGGTGGCCGGTCGACGGCTGCCTGTGCGTCTCGGCCATGGATGGCCCCCGGTCCAGGTGTGCGGCTGTGCGAGGAGCAGAGGTTGTGCCGGTTGTGCCGGTTGTGCCCGTCAGTTGAAGGCTGCCCACTCCTGCAGTGCCTTCTTGGTCGCGAAGTCGCCGACGTTCGTGTCGACCGGGTCGTCGGTGTACTGGTGGAAGCGCCACGGCGCCTGGATACGCGGCTCGCCGGCCGTCACATAGTCGGCTATCCACAGCCCGTCGCCCGCGTAGGAGCTCGTATCGACGTTCAGCCAGTAGTTCCTGTTGCAGTAGAGGACGACCCGGTTCTCCGGCCGCAGCTCCTTCAGCTTGCGGATGAAGGTGTCCTTCTCGGCGTTCGACGCGTGGGTGCCGTCACCCGTCGTCTCCCAGTCGACGGCGAGGATGTCGGCGCTCGCCCTCGCCGAGGCCTTGCTGAGGAAGTACTCGGCCTGGGCGGTCAGGTTGCCGGGCCAGAGGAAGTGGTAGAAGCCGACCACACAGCCGGCGTCGCGGGCCCGCTCCGTCTGCGCGGCGAGCTTGGGGTTGATGTACGAACGGCCCTCGGTCGCCTTGACGAAGACGAAGGAGAGGCCGTCCGTGCCGTAGGTGGAGGACTGGTATGCGCTCACGTCTATGCCGCGCAGCATGGGGTGCTCCCTGAAGTCCGGTGGGGGGACAGGAGTTGCTGCTTCCCCACCTTTGCACAAGTGATCCCGCGCCACAGGTGATTGCCGGTTCAGCCTCTCGCCGCCACCCAACCCGGGAGTGCCGGCCGGGCCGCGACCTCCGCCTCCCTCAGCACTCGATGATGTTCACCGCGAGCCCACCCCGTGCCGTCTCCTTGTACGGCACGGACATGTCGGCGACTTTTGATCATGACTCTGAGCTGGGATATGGCTCGGCAAGCGCGGCTCGCGTGGCGTCGGGGACTTCTTGCGGGTGCTCACCTACAAGGCACGTGGCGGCGAAGGCGTGCTGCCCGGGCGGCACCATACGGCCCCGCTTGAGGACCCAGCGGTAGACCAGCACGCCGCTCTCCTGCACGGCGACGGTGAAGCCGTCCGTGGTCAGGGGTTGACGGCTGCCGGCTGACGGTGTTCTGGGCGATGCGCAGTTGGAGGGTCGGCGCGGTGAGTGGCTGGGTGGTCTTGAGCGTGTTGTTGCACGCCATCCGTCATCGCCGTGGCTGGAAGTCACTGTTCTTGACTCCCTGAACCCCCAGAAGTCCATTGCCAGTGACGGGAAGTGAGGGAGTAACAGGAGTGAAGAGGGGCACCCGCGCGAATGCAATCGCTTCCCGTTCCGTTCCATTCGATCCCCCTCTTTGGAAGGACGACGCATGCGCAGATGGCGTCCCTTGACGTGGTGTAGCCGATCAAGGTGAGGGAGTGCGCCGGGGGCGTGTGC
>NZ_BMMU01000051.1 GCF_014646095.1 Streptomyces lacrimifluminis
AACACCGCCCGATTGACCATGATCGCCACACCTGGATCATGCCACCGGCCAGACACGACGCTGTTCGAGTGCGGGATGCCAGACCTGCTCGGGCAGGGCTCGGATCGTGCGGCGGACCGGCTCGGTGACGGGGTATCCGACGGAGAAGCAGGTGAGGATCCCGCGCGAGTGGAGGGTGCGTATGTGGCGCAGGAAAACTTTCGCTCCTCCGGCGCTGTCCGCGCGGATGAGGATGCGTGTGCCGTGGCGGTGGGCGTCGGGGATCTGGGCGAGCGCCTGGTCAAGGACGGTGATGTGGTCGGCGGCGGTGTTGGCACCGCCGTTGCCGGGCCTGAGAACTCCGGCCAGGGCTTCGCCGGTGTTGTCCAGGAAGCACAGCAGCGGGTGGTAGCCGAAGCCGCGCTTGTAGGTCGCCGCTGCCTGCTCCTTCTCGGAGTGGGAGGTGACCAGGGTGGCGTCGAGGTCCAGGACAAGACCGGGCAGGTCGCGTCCGCCCGCGCGGGCTGCGGGTATCCCTGCCGTGGTCTCGGCGGCTTGCAGCCAGACGACCTCCCGGGCGGTGGCTCTGGCCGAGCGCAGGCGCGCGAGTGCAGCCGAATCGATGCCGGCCAGCAGGCGCCAGGCGGTCGGAGTGGAGGCGACAGGACCGAAAACCTCGGCCTGGTCGCGCAGCAGGGCCAGGTCCGCTATCGCCTCGCCGCCGTCGGCGAGCATGATCGCGAGATATTCCGCGATCCGCCGGGGTCGTGCCCGGTGCCACGCGGTCGCAGTGGACGCAGTGCGTCCGTGAAGGCACTGGTCAGGCTGGTGACATCGGAGAGATCGGCCAGCAAGCGGGATCCGGCTGGCTGACCACCCCGTGGCCATCGGCCGACACGACGAGTTTGGGACGCGACCGGGTAGGGCGCACGCAGAAAGTGCCTCCCTGCTGGATGACAGAGACCTTCGACAAGCCTCATCTTCCCAGCTCGGAAGGCACTTTCGCTTTCCGCTCAAGACTTCGGACACTGCCGTAAGCGAAACGCGCAGACTAGTGCGCACCGAGGGACAGAGCAATGCCTGTGCAACCACAGGGAGTTGAGGGACCGTACAACCGACCCCCGGAACGCAACCTGAACCCGACCCGAAGTCGGCCCGAACTCAGACAGTCCCAGGTATCACAAGCCCCGACTCGTACGCCACGATCACCAGCTGTGCCCGGTCCCGCGCCCCCAACTTGCCCATGATCCGGCTGACATGGGTTTTCGCGGTCAGCGGGCTGAGTCCCAACGCGTCGGCGATCTCGGAGTTGTTGAGACCGCGCGCGACCAGCGCGAGCACCTGCCGTTCCCGTTCGGACAGCCCGCTCGGCCCGCCCACCGAGGATGTCGTCCCGGTGTTCGGCGCGCGCAGAAAACGGGCGATCAGCCGCGAGGTGGGACCGGGCGAGAGGAGGGAATCCCCCGCGGCCACCGTCCGGATGGCGTCGAGGAGTTCGGCCGGCCTGATGTCCTTCACGAGGAAGCCGGACGCCCCGGCCCGCAGTGCCTCGACGATGTGCTCGTCGGTCTCGTACGTCGTCAGGACGAGCACCTTCACCCCCGCGAGATCCTCGTCGGCGGCGATGAGCCGGGTCGCCTCGATCCCGTCGAGGTCGGGCATGCGGATGTCCATCACGATGAGATCGGCCCGCGCCGACCGGGCCAGCGACACGGCCTCCCGCCCGGTGCCCGCCTCGGCGACGACCTCCATGTCCCCGGCCGACGAAACGAGCATCGCGAAGGAGGCCCGTACGAGGTTCTGGTCGTCGGCCAGCAGTACGCGGATGGTCATCGAGCCTCGTCCTCCCGGGACAGCGGCAGTGTGGCGGTCACCTCGAAGCCCTCGGCGGGCCCCGGACCCGCGTCCAGTGTGCCGCCCACGCTACGGGCCCGCTCACGCATTCCGACGAGCCCGAACCCCCGCGTGCCGTCGGACGGGCCCACCCCGCCGCCCGAGCCGTCGTCCCTGACACTCACCCGCAGTGCGCCGTGCGCGGTCCACAGCCCCACCCGCACGGTGAGGTCCTCGCGGCCACTGTGACGTACGGCGTTGGTGAGCGCCTCCTGCACGATCCGGTACGCGGCGGCGCCCACGGAGGGCGGGATGCCGTCCGCGCGGACGGACAGTTCGACCTTGGCCCCGGCCACCCGGCCGGTCTCCGCGAGACCGGCCAGTCCGTCGATCCCGGGCAGCGGCCCCCGCATGTCCTCGGCCCCGGAGACGGAACCGGCCCGCGCTCCCACGACCGTGTCATGCGCCCGCAGCACCTCCAGTGTCGTACGCAGTTCCCCCCGGGCGGTCCGGCAGGTCCCCGCGATGTCGTCCAGTGCCTGGGCGACGGCTTTGCGGTCGAGGCGCTCGGGGTCGGCGGTGAGGACGTGGGCCGCCACGGACGTCTGCACGCCGATGAGCGTGATGCTGTGGGCGAGCAGGTCGTGCAGGTCACGGGCGATCCGCAGCCGTTCCTCGGCGACGCGGCGCCTGGCCTCCTCCTCCCGGGTGCGTTCGGCCCGTTCGGCCCGCTCGACGACGGAGGCGACGTACCGGCGGTAGTAGCGGACGGCGATACCGATGAACAGGACCGCGATGATCCAGCCGGAGATCTCCAGGGACTCCAGCGCCCCCGTCGGGTTGGTGAGGCCGTTGCTGATCACTGTCGGGCCGAGGACGGCGACACCGGTGAGCAGCGTGCGGCGTACAGTGCCGGTCGCCGCGACGGTGTAGAGCGCCAGGATGGTCGCGGGGATGGGCACGGCGGGGTTGTAGTCGAGGGCGTAGTACGGAGCCACGCAGGCCACCACCCCGAGCAGGGCCACCACCGGACGGCGGCGCCGCCATACGAGGGGCACGTGCCCGGCGAGCAGCAGCGTCCAACCGAGCGGGTCGGGCCGGATCCCTTCACCGCCCATCAGGGCGATGGCTACGGCCAGCACGGCGACGCCCAGCGCGAGGACCGCGTCGTCGCGGGTGCGGTGCGGTGCGGTCAGCGGTTCGCGGTTGATGGCGGACATGATGCGCTCGACGCGACGGGACCGCCCGCCGCCACCGGCCGCCGTCTCCGCCGCCGACCGGTCGCGTACCCCTGCTGTGGTCGTTCCCCGTTCTTCCACGGCTCCATCTTCCGGTACTCGTGCGGGAACCTGGGCGCCCCTCCGAAAGGAGGGGCGCCCAGGCCGGTCCGCCGGATCAAGGTGCACGATCAGCGTGCTCGACCAGAGTGTTCGACCGAGGCCTTCGATCAGCGTGCTCAGGGTGCCCTGAGGCTTTCCGGCTGCCGGGGCGGCTCGGCCGGTCCGCTCGACCCGGCCGGTTCGGCCGGCCCGGGCTCCCGTGAGAGCACGCCTGGCCACCACACCTTCCGGCCCAGAGCGACGCTGGCGCTGGTCACCAGGTACGTCCGTACGAGGAAGGTGTCGAGCAGGACGCCGACGGCGATCACGAAGCCGAGCTGGACCAGCTGCACCAGGCCCATGTTCGTCAGCACGGCGAAGGTCGCGGCGAGGACGAGTCCGGCGGAGGCGATGACGCCGCCGGTGGTGCGCAGTGCGGTGAGTGCCGCCGTGGCCGGTTCCGCTCCCGCCAGGGACTCCTCCCTCATCCGGTGCATGAGGAAGATGCCGTAGTCGACGCCGAGGGCGACCAGGAACACGAAGGACAGCAGTCCCAGCCCCGGATCGGTGCCCTTGAGGCCGACGAGCGGTTCGAAGACCAGTCCGCCGATCCCGAGGGAGGCGCCCCACACCGCGACGACCGCGACCACCAGGAGCAGCGGTGCGACCAGACTCCGCAGCAGCCCGATCAGGATGAGCATCACGGAGACGAGGACAAGCGGTACGACGATCTTCGTGTCCCGGGCGTTGGTGACCTCCAGGTCGATCTGCTGGGCGCTGTCCCCGCCGACATAGGAGCCCTTCAGTTCGTCCCGCAGGGACTTGATGGTGGCGGTCTCCCCCGCCGACTGGGGTGCGCTCTTGGCGAAGACGGAGATCTCGGTCCAGCCGTCTCCCGTACGCCCCTTCTCCGCGCTGTCGACTCCCGGGGTGCCGAGGACGGCCGCGAGGGTCTCGTCGGCGCGGCCCTGGGGGGTTATCACGTCGATGGGCTGGCTGCCGCGCCCGGGATAGGCCTTGGCAAGGGTCTCCATCGCGACGACGGCTTCCGGCTTGTTGACGAAGGAGTCCTCCTGCTTGAGCGGTCCCGGCAGGTTGAGCGAGCCCAGGGCCAGGGCGCCGAGCAGTACGGCACCGCTCGCGAGTACGGTCAGCGGCCTGCGTCCGGCAGAGCTGCCCATCGCCGAGAACAGGCTCCGCCGCTGCTTGGGCGTGCTCCCGAAGGCGGGCACGAGCGGCCAGAACACCCGCCGTCCGACCAGTACGAGGATGGCGGGGAGCAGGGTCAGCATCGCGATCAGAGCGCACAGCACACCGATGGTGCCCAGCGGGCCCATGCCCCGGCTGCTGTTGAGGTCGGCGGCGAGCAGGCACAGCAGTCCGGCGGCGACGGTGCCGGAGGAGGCGAGCACGGCGGGCCCGCAGCCGCGCAGGGCGGCGACCATGGCCTCGTACGGTCGCTCGATGCGCCGCAGCTCCTCCCGGTAGCGCGAGACGAGCAGCAGCGCGTAGTCCGTGCCCGCCCCGAACACGAGGATCGTCATCACACCCGAACTCTGCCCCGAGACGGTCGTGCCGAAGGCCTGGTTGAGGCCGTAGGCGACACCCATCGACATGTAGTCGGCGATCCCAGCGACGACGAGGGGCACGAGCCACAGCACGGGGCTGCGGTAGATCAGGATCAGCAGTACGGCGACGACGGCGACGGTGGTGTAGAGCAGCGGTCCGCCGAGCGAGTCGTAGACCGCGCCGGAGTCGGTGGCCAGCGCGCCGGTGCCGCCCACATCGACGCTCAATCCGCCTTCGCCTTGGGCGACTTCGCGGACGTCGTTGACGAGCTTGTCCCGCTGTTCCTCGTTCGCCCCGGGCTCGTTGCTGGCGACCGGGTACATCAGGGTCGTGCCGTCCTTGGACGGAATCCCCTTGGGAGCACCGCCGATCAGCTCGTGCTGCCGGGTGATCTCAGCGACCTGCCCGGCCGCGGTCTCCCAGTCGACGGCGCTGAGCCCGCCGTCCCGGTGGTAGACGAGCACCATCTCGGTGGTCTCGCCACCGGGCAACTTCTCCTCGATCTTTGCCACTTGCGTCGAGTCCGCGCTCGCCGGCAGGTAGTCGGTGACCTTGTCGTGCTGCACGTCGGCGAGCTTCGCCGCGAACGGCCCGACGAGCGCGATCACGGCAATCCACAGCCCGAGCACCGCCCATGGAACGGCTCGCCCGCGCCCCGTCCTCGTCGTGGTTGTTTCTCCGGCCCTCATTGACCGATCTCCCTCCGGGTGACGTCTGCTTCGGTCCCCAGACTTCCGGTGAGAATCACGGCTTTCGTCGGGCGGGAGGGCGAGGTGACACGTACTGCCGGGGGCGACGGCGGGTGCGGATTACTCCCTGGGGAGTAGTCGGCGGACGGCGCGTCGCCCCGGAAGGGGCGCGGGGAACCGCGCGACCAGCCCTCACCGACCCGCAGCAGAAATGAATCCCCCGCCGAGAGGGCGCGAGGGGCCCGGGCCCACCCGGGCTCACGACGGCGTCCGCACCACCGTGAGCAATCGCGTCACATCATCCGCACAGATCGTCAGCGCAGCGCCCACCGTAGCGAGGGTCTCCCGTTCGGCAGGCGTGTACGGCCCGTCGGCGAGAGCGATACGGGCGCCCTGGAGGAGGATGGCCTCCCGGCCGGCGGGGGCCAGGTGGGGCGCCAGCGGGTCCAGGGCCTCGTGGAGCTCCATCGCCAGCCCGGGCCCGCAGGGTTCGCCGAAGATCCGGCGCCATGCGGTGAGGGTGGAGGCGACCGGACTGCATACCTCGCGCTGGTCGCGCAGGAGGGCCAGGTCGGCAATTGCCTCGCCGCTGTCGGCGAGCATCACCGCCAGGGTCGACCGCTACCCGGCCGGGATCGTGGCCTGTGCCGCGCGGCCGCAACCGGTGCAGCGCATTGGCGAAGGAGCCGGTCAGACCGGTGGCGTCGGCGAGATCGGCCAGCAGGCGTGATCCCGCGTGGCTGACCACTCCGTGACCGTCGGCCGAGACGACGCGCTTGGGACGCGACCCGGTAGCGTGCACGCAGAAAGTGCCTTCCTGCTGTGGTGACAGAAGCCCTAGACGAGCCTCATCGTCCCAGCTCAGAAGGCACTTTCGTGTCTCCGCTCAAGATCCGGACACAGCATCAAGTGAAACGCGCAGGCTAGGGTCTCCGTGGCCTGCAGCTTGGCTGGTTGTCCGAATCTCGCTGTCGACCGGTAGTCAAAGCGATCGTCCAGGCCTGCACCGCTCCAGAATGGCGACGCGATTTGACGCAGCTCCTCAGCCGGCGGAGGGGGAACCGTCTGTCTCCGGTCGCCAATGCGCCTCTTCAGACCACGCGCCCTTTGTCGAGTCATGGTCGGGCCGACCATGACCTCTTGTCCGATTCGGTGGGGGCCGCCAGGGGCGGGTGTTTCTCCTGGGCCGACCTCGCTACCGGCCGCCAACAGGTAGAGGACAAGGGGGGTGTTCACGATGGCCGCCACGCGACCGTAGGAGGGGCATGCAGCGGCCACCGCGCATCGGGGCGTCTCTCTCGCGCGGGCACGCCCACCGGCCTCACAGGGCCGGTGGGGGACGCCAACGCACAAAGGGAGAGACCGGATGATGACTGACCACAGGCGCCCGCCGTACCCTGACCGCGCCGCCGAACGGCCAGCCGCGCGCCCAGCGCCGGCAGGGCTGGTCGGCCGGGTAAACCGCCGACGGGCACAGTACCCACGGCGCCGTCAGGCCGCGCTCCGCGAACAGCTGGCGCGGGTTAATGCCGCTCGGCGCGTGCGCGTCGGGCGGCTGACCTCGCCCGGCTCGGCCGTGGCCTGGTCGACGTTGCGCCGGGGGTGTCGTTCGACGTGATCGATGCCGACCGCAAGCTGGACGCCTGGCTGTGGTGGGTTTGGTTCGTCGCGGCCGTGGAGGGGTGCTCCGGAGGGTCAGGCGCACTCGGCGTTCACGTAGGGCTCCACGCGGCCGACGCTCTCCTTGAGGACGAGGTCGAGCAGTCCGGGGAACCGCTGGTCCAGATCTTCCTTGCGCAGAGTGTTGACACGGCGGGTGCCGACATCGTGCTGCCGGATGAGACCGGCCTCGCGCAGGACGCGGAAGTGGCGGGTGAGTACGGACGCGGTGACGTCCTGCGTGAAGCCGCTGCAGGCCAGACCGGGGGAGACGGAGAGGGTGACGACGATGGTGAGCCGGGTCTCGTCGGTCAGCGCGCTCATGATCTTGAAGAGGTCAAGGTCGTCCGTGTCGGGGTGGACGAGGGGGGATGAGGTGCGACTGGCCATAAGGAAAGAATAGCCCCTGCCTCATGTTCGCGTTAGTGCGTACATGAGCTACAGTGAAGGCACGGATTGACCCTTCATCCGTCATCCACCGGGTTGCCCATCACCGGTACTACGGCATGCCACCAACGCCTTTGACGGCGCGGCCTGCATCAAGAACGGAGCACACCCCATGACCACAACACAGGCGACCGAGCCGAGGACGCACCGGACCGAAACGGCCGCGGAGGTGGTCGGCCGCCTTCGCGCGACGTTCAACACCGGCGTCACCCGCGGACTGGACTGGCGCGTCAATCAGTTGCAGCGGCTGCGGGCACTGCTGGTCGAGAACGAGCAGGAACTGATCGAGGCCCTGTGGGCTGACCTGAGGAAGAACGCCGCCGAGGCGAAGGTGCAGGAGATCGGCTTCACTGTCGCCGACATCGACGAGGCACTGGCGAATCTCGAAACCTGGCTTCAGCCTCGCCCGGTGGAGGTTCCCGCCCACTTCGGTCCCATGACCACGGCCTACACCACGTACGACCCGCTCGGGGTCGTCCTGGTGATCGCTCCGTGGAATTTCCCGCTGCACCTTCTCATCGACCCCATCATCGGTGCGCTGGCTGCCGGGAACACCGTGGTGGCCAAGCCGAGCGAGATGTCGGTGCACACATCGGCGGTCGCTTCGCGTCTCCTGCGTGAGTACTTCGACGCCGACGTGCTCACCGTCGTCGAGGGGGGCGCCGAGGAGACCACGGCCCTCCTGGCACAGCGTTTCGACCACATCTTCTACACCGGCAATGGCACAGTCGGCCGGATCGTCATGGCCGCGGCAGCCAAGAACCTCACCCCGGTCACGCTTGAACTCGGGGGCAAGTCGCCGGTCTTCGTGGCGCCCGACGCCGACGTGGACGAGACCGCGAAGCGGCTGGTCGGCGCCAAGTTCGGCAACGCGGGGCAGCAGTGCATAGCCCCGGACTACGTTCTGGCCGATCCTGCCACCGCCGCCGCGTTGGTCCCCGCCCTGCGCGCGGCGGTCGACGCCCAGTTCGGCTCCACCCCGCAGACCGCAGCCGACTTCGGCCGGATCATCAACGAGCGGCACTTCGACCGGCTCACTCGCCTGCTGGACTCCGGCCGGACGGCCGTGGGAGGCCAGCACGACCGCGACGACCTGTACATCGCACCGACCGTGCTCACCGATGTCGACCCCGCATCGCCGGTCATGCAGGAGGAGATCTTCGGTCCGATCCTCGCCGTCGTCGAAGTCGAAGACCTCGACGCTGCCATCGCCTTCATCAACGAACGCGAAAAGCCCCTCGCGCTCTACGCCTTCACCACCTCCGAGGCCACCAAGTCGCGCCTCGTGAACGAGACGTCCTCCGGCGGCGTCGCCTGGGGCCAGCCGGTGATGCAGCTGCTCATGCCGGGACTGCCTTTCGGTGGCGTCGGCGACAGCGGCATGGGCCGCTACCACGGCCGGTACTCCCTCGAGGCGTTCAGCCACCTCAAGGCTGTCGCGGATGTGCCGCTCAACTAGGCCCGCGCCTGCGTGAAGCAGGCTGTCCGATGGGCGACCGGCCGGTGGAAGTGCCTCGCCGGCGCGAACGAGGATCGCTGAGATCGCTGTTCCCGCCCACCGCCGAAAAGCGCGTTCCAGGTGAAGTTGCGTATCGGTCCCCTTCGCGGGGGTGCGACGACGGAGCCGGTCGCGGCGCGGTCTGCGGACACCGATCCGTACCGACTCCGGCGGCGGTACCCATGACTTCGTCACCTGGCTGAATGCTGATCGTGCGCAAGGAGCGAACGCTGGTACTCCGGCGGGCAGTTGCGCTTGACCGGCGTCGACGTCGACGGTATGCGGCTCTCCCCGCATTCGCCGCCAACACCACCCACACCCCGATCGCAGCCCTGGAACCGCGTCACCGTCAGCGGGCCCGCGCCTGCCCGAGGACCGCATCCGCGCCTCCGCCGGGACAGCGTGGCCCCCCTGCGGCGCAGACCTTCCCCCGTTTTCCTCCGTATTACAGAAAGAAAGAAACCCATGACTGTCAACATTTCAGAAATTACGCCCGTTCCGTCGCTTTTCTCCCCCGTCTTCCTCGGGAAGATCGAGCTCGCCAACCGCATCGTCATGGCACCGATAACCCGGGTCCGGGCCGGTTCCTCCGGCATTCCCGGGGACCTGATGGTCGAGTACTACCGGCAGCGGGCGAGCGTCGGAATGATCATCACCGAGGGCACCTACCCCGACCACGCGTCGCAGGGATATGTCGGTGAGCCGGGCATCGCCACCGGCGAGCAGGCGGCCGGCTGGCAGCGGGTGTTCGAGGCGGTACACGCCGAGGGCGGCCGCATCGTCCTGCAGATCATGCACGCCGGCCGCGGCACCCACCCCGACATCAACGGCGGCCGTCGCGTCCTCGCCCCCAGCGCGATCGCCATCGACAATAAGACGTTCACCGAGAAGGGCGATCAGCCCTACCCCGTACCGGAAGCGATGACCACCGCAGAGATCCGGGCAGCCCTGGAGGACTTCGTCACCGCGGCCCGCCGGGCCATCGAGGCGGGAGCGGACGGCGTGGAAATCCACGGCGCCAACGGCTACCTGCTCCAGGAGTTCCTCTCCCCGGCGGCCAACCAGCGCACCGACGAGTACGGCGGCTCGCCGCAGAACCGCGCCCGCTTCGTCGTCGAGGTCGTCACGGCGGTCGCCCAGGCCGTCGGTGCCGAGCGGGTCGGGCTGCGAATCTCGCCGGAGGTCGACCTCGGGGACGTCTTCGAGACCGACCGGGACGACGTCCTGGCCACCTACGGCACCCTGATGGACCAACTTCGCCCGCTGGGCCTGGCCTACCTCTCCGTACTGCACGCCGAGCCGGGCGGCGACCTTGTACAGGAGCTGCGGCGGCGCTTCGACGGCAAGCTGATCGTCAACAGTGGCCCCTTCGGGGGACAGACCACCCGCGAGCAGGCGCTCCATCAGATCGAGGCTGACCACGCCGACGCCGTGGTCGTGGGGCGGGCCCTCATCGCCAACCCCGACCTGGTCGAGCGCTGGCAGGGTGGCCATCCGGAGAACGAGCCGCGGCCGGAACTGTTCTACGGGCCGGGCGCCGAGGGCTACACCGACTACCCCTTCCTCGAAGCGGCTTGAGGCCCACGGTCACGCCTGTCCATGCGGCAGCCCCACTCACACATGGACAGGCGCCCGACCGGCGGCACTGTGCCCGCCCCTTTGAGCCCGTGGTCACACCGACGATCATCGGCTCGAGGACCGTCGGGTCCGTCAGGGCGTTGACGGTCCGCAAGTTCCTGGTCAGCAGCCTGCGTTCGGTGACCTCGTCGAGCACATCGCTCTCGTGCGTGGCACCGCGGCGGCCTTCGGCAGCTGACGCCTATGACAGTTTTCCGGCGGCGGCCCATCCACCAGGTCCGCCTTCCGTAAGCGAACCTCACCGACGCAGACCTCAGCCGCGCGAACCTCAGGCTCGCGGACGTTGTAGGCGCAGACCTCTCCGGCGCAAACTTCACTGACGCCTGTCTCAGCGCGGACCTCAGCGGCGCGAAGTTCACGCACGCGAACCTCACCGACGCAAACTTCTCACGCCCAGGGCCATCAGCGTGAGACAAGTGGTGAGCGGACGCCCTGACCGGTCTACCGACCCTCCGAGACAGCTGGCATCGGATCCGAGGGCGCGGGCGCGGATCACAGCCGTGGAGAATCAGCAGGAGGAGGACCGGTGACGCATGGCGCCCAACTCCGCGTTCTGGCTGGCGTCCTGGCGTAGGAGGTGCGACGCCAGGCCCACTGGTAGGCCCGAGCACGGAGGGCATAATCGCCGAACTCGACCTGCAGCACGCGGCCTACCGCGTGCTGCCGAAGCCGCAGGCACACAGCGAGCCCGGCGAGGGCATCAAGATCGACTAAGGCCTGTTGCGGCGAAGGTCAACCTCAAGACGGTGGTTTCCGCCCTAGCGGTGGTTTGCGTCCCGGCAACCGCCCTGCCCGGCGCGCTGTCAGGACACTGGCCGGGGCGGCCGAGGGCGCCGCCGTGGAATGTGGAGGCGGCAAACGTATGGCCGACAGCAGGATCCTGGTCGCGGTACCGGAACACCCTCGGGGCGAGGGCGCCGCGTCCCAGCAGTTACGGAAGATCCGGGACGCGATCGAGGCGGGCGGCTTCGAAGTCACGTGGGCACTCACGGCAGAGGACGCGGACGCGGTACTGCGCACCGAGGCCGGTCTCGCGGCGGCGTTGGTGGCCTGGAACCTACCCAGGACCGCCGGTGACGGGCCCGGCGCCGCGCTCGCCGCCCCGGGAAGCACACTCGCCCGGCCAGGCAGCACCCTCGACGGAACCCCGGGCGGCGGCGCTGTACTGCGCCGGATCGGCCGCCGTTTCCAGGACCTGCCGGTCTTCCTGGTGACGGCCGACGAGGGCGTACGGGACCTGCCGCTGTGGGTGTCCGAAACGGTTGTGGGCTACGTCTGGCCACTGGAGGACACCCCGGGCTTCATCGCGGGCCGCATCACCACCGCCGCTCGCGCCTACCGGGAATCCGTGCTGCCACCGTTCTTCCGGGCCCTGCGCCGCTTCCACGACGCGCACGAGTACTCCTGGCACACCCCAGCCCACTCCGGCGGTGTCGCCTTCCTCAAGTCACCAGCGGGACGCGCCTTCCACGACTACTTCGGGGAGCGGCTGCTGCGCAGCGACCTGTCGATCTCGGTCGAGGAACTCGGCTCGCTCTTCGAGCACACCGGCCCGATCGGCGAGGCGGAGCGCAACGCGGCCCGTGTGTTCGGCTCCGACCTCACCTACTTCGTGCTGCACGGCGACTCCACCTGCAACCGCCTGGTCGGCCATTTCAGCGTCACCCGCGACGAGATCGCGTTGGTGGACCGCAACTGCCACAAGTCCGTGCTGCACGGCTTGGTCGTCTCGGGCGCCAGGCCGGTCTACCTGGTCCCCACCCGCAACGGCTACGGCCTCGCGGGACCACTGCCTCCGGCCGAGATCGCCGCGGACGCGGTGGCGGCCCGGATCGCCGCGCACCCGCTCACCGAGGGCGCGGTGTCCCCGCACCCGCAGTACGCGGTGTTCACCAACTCCACCTACGACGGCCTCAGTTACGACGCCGTACCCACCGCTCGCGCGTTCGCCGCCAGCACGCCCCGGCTGCACTTCGACGAGGCGTGGTTCGCGTACGCCCGTTTCCACCCGCTCTACGCCGGCCGCTACGGCATGTCGGTGGACGAGGAGGCCTTCCCCGGCCCGGACCGTCCGACCGTGTTCGCCACTCAGTCCACGCACAAGCTGCTGGCGGCGCTGTCGCAGAGCGCGATGGTGCACGTGCGGCCCGCACCGCGGGCACCGGTGGAACACGACCGGTTCAACGAAGCGCTGATGATGCACGGCACCACCTCGCCCCTCTACCCGATGATCGCCTCCCTCGACGTCGCGACGGCGATGATGGACGGCCCGCAGGGCGAGTGGCTGATCGACGAGGCCGTGACCGAGGCGATCCGCTTCCGTCAGGAGATGGTGCACCTGCGACGGCGGATCGAGCGCGCCGGAGACCGCCCACCATGGTTCTTCGGAGCGTGGCAGCCGGACACCGTCACCGACCCGGCGACCGCCGAACAGCTGCCGTTCGAGGAAGCCGCGCCGGAACTGCTGCGCACCGAGCAGGCCTGCTGGCTGCTGGAGCCCGGCGCCGACTGGCACGGCTTCCTCGGACTGACCGACGGCCACTGCATGCTGGACCCCGTCAAGGTCACGCTGACCTGCCCGGGGATCAGCGCCACCGGCGAGATGGCCGAGGAGGGCATCCCCGCCCGGGTACTCACCGCCTATCTGGCCACCCGCAGGATCGTGGTGGAGAAAACCGACAGTTACACCACGCTGATCCTGTTCTCCATGGGCATCACCAAGGGCAAGTGGGGCACGCTGCTGGACGCCCTGACGGACTTCAAAGCCCTCTACGACGCCGACGCCCCCCTGGAGCGGGTCCTGCCGGAAGCGGTCGCCGCGCACCCCCGCCGATACGCGGGACTGACCCTGCGCGAGCTGTGCCAGGAAATGCACGACCACCTGCGCTCGGCGCGCCTGGTGGAGCTGCTGGACCTCGCCTTCCAGCAGCTCCCACAGCCCGTGGCGCCACCTCAGCACTGTTACCAGCGGCTGGTGCGGGGCGGCACCGAGCGGGTGCGGATCTCGGCGGCTGCGGACCGGGTGGCGGCCGCCATGGTGACGGTCACCCCGCCCGGCATCCCGGTCCTGATGCCGGGCGAGTCCGTCGGCGCCCCCGACGGCCCGCTGCTGCGCTATCTCGCCGCCCTGGAGTCCTTCGACCGTCGTTTCCCCGGCTTCCGCAGCGAGACCCACGGCGTGACCATCGACGAGGAGACGGGCGACTACCTGATCGAGTGCCTGGTGCAGGACGCGGAGCGGTAGCCGGGGCACCCACCCGGGCGTATCGGCTAGCTTGATCCTTAACCAGTGCGGCGTGGTCGTGGGGTAGTTGACTTCTTCGTCCGCTGTTTCGCAGGTTGTGTCCTGCGGTGGGGGGTGCACGTCGTGGCGGGGAGCGGGCAGGGTGTTCTTTTGGCCCGGTGGCCGTCCGGGGCCCGAACGAGAAGGTTTCGGTGCTCGGGCTGGGCAGACCGCTTGTGGGCGGATGTGCCGGAAGTCGCGGCGGACTCGGGCGGGGGTGAGCCTGTCCGGGGAACTGAGTCTCTATGGGACACCATTGCTGTGCCGATGGGTTCTCCGGCTATGGCGAATCCATGTGGGTTCGTTGTCCTGGAAACGAACAATTGTCAAGACTTGTGGATGAGGAGTGGTTGCCTGCTGGCAGGCGAAGGGACTTGAGTCTCCAGTAGGGGGAGACACAAAGGTGGGGGCATGGACGGCGACACGCTCTACTCGATCGGCGAGCTCGCTCGACGGACCGGTCTCACGGTCAAGACCATTCGGTTCTACTCTGATCGCGGAATCGTGGCGCCGACGGACCGCAGCCCGGCCGGCTACCGCCTGTACAGCATCGACGCCGTCGCACGCCTGGACCTCGTGCGGACCCTGCGCGAGCTGGGACTGGACCTTCCCACGATCCGCAAGGTCGTGGACCGTGAGCTCTCGCTTCCCGAGGTCGCCGCGGCGCACGCCGAAGCACTGGCAGTGCAGATCCGCGTCCTGCGCCTGCGGCGTGCGGTGCTGACGGCGGTTGCCGAGCGCGGGTCCACACCTGAGGAGACGGAACTCATGCACCGGCTGGCCCAGCTTTCCGAGGACGAACGCCGACGTCTGATCGGCGATTTCCTCAACGCCGTCTTCGGCGGTCTTGCCGCCCCCGCGTTCGCGGGGGTCATGCGCTCGATGACCCCCGAGTTGCCCGACAACCCGGAGGCGGAGCAGGTCCAGGCGTGGGTGGAGTTGGCCGAAATATCCCTGGACCCGGATTTCCGCGCCAGGATGCGGCGGATGGCCGAGGACCAGGCAGCCGAGCAGACCCGAAGCGACATGATGGGCCCGCGACGCGACATTGCCGCAGCCGTCCGTGACCAGGCCGGCTCGGCCCTGACCGCCGGCATCGACCCGGCCTCGCCCCAGGCCGATCCGATCGTCGCGGCGTTCACGGCGCACTACGCGCACCTCCTCGGCCGCCCCGACGACGTCGAGCTTCGCCGCCGGCTGGCGACTCGGCTGGAGAGCGTGAACGACCCCCGCAGGGAGCGGTACCTCCAACTGCTCGCAGTGGTCAACGGCTGGCCGGCCCCGGAGAGTCTGGGTCCAGTGTTCGACTGGTCCGTCCGGGCTCTGCGCGTCCGGACACAGCAATGACGGGCCGGTCGCAAGGCGGCATGGACCGGACGCGGCTGGCGTCGGGAGAAAACGCCGATCAGGACTGCGGGTGTGTGCGTCGGGCACAGGCCGGCCCGGCGAACGCTCTCCGGTCCGCCCTCGGCGACGGCACGCGCCTGGACACAGTGGTGGTCCAGGAACAGCAACGCTTCAGACTGTTCCTCCGGGCCGAGTGCGTCGAACCATTCGATGCCTTGTGACATCGGGCGCATTCCCTGCGCGAGTTCGTTGAGCATGACGTCGCGTTCGGTCACGAGTGCCTCTCACCGGGCAAGCAGGGACTCGCCGCAAGGGCGAGTTCAGTAGAACCAGGCAACAAGCCGTACATGGTCCGCTCCGTGGAGTTCGCCGAGTGTCCGCATCACGCTCCAGACCGGTCCCCAGTGGGTACGGTCTCCGGCGACCGATTGTCGGCTTCGTGTGCCGGAGCTGTCTGTTGCCTGCCAGTCGGTGGAGGCGAGTTCCGCCCAGGTGATCTGCGTTGTGCCGTGTACGTCGGCCGAGGTGCCGTAGGCGGCGTACTCGGTGCGCAGCCCTTCGGATGCATCGCTTGGAAAGCCGCGGCCTTCGGCCAGGGGGCGGAAGCCGAAGGAGTTGCGGATACCGAAGAGGCAGGCGAGGGCGTCGTAGGCATTGCCGTTGTTGAGCAGGAAGATGTCGATGGCGGCGTGCCACCCGGAGTCTTCGTCGTCGGGGCCCCAGAGGCGAGCCCCTGGTCGACATTCGATCATCCCGCTGACTTCGGTGGACATGCTGGCATCCTGCCTGCACAGTGCAGGACTCAGCACCTACTTTCTCCTTGCCCGTCATGGCCTGTCCGGTGGTCTGGGTTCGATCCGTGTGGACGGCCGGTGTATGGACTCCACCGGCTTCCCAGACGACCGGTTCCAGATGCAGCACGTCTGGAACACCGTCTGTGGAAGTGCTTGCGCGCCTACCGCCTCCTGGCGGCACGAACCTGGGCGAGGGCTGTTACTCATTTTCGGGTGACGGCCCGCAGGCTGCCGGGGTGGCGCGGTGTGGCGGCTGCGGGGACGGCCCAACTCCTGTACGGGGCGGGATCGTGCCGGGTCGTCAACATGGGGCGTCGGTGGTGCTGACCTTCCTGGTGGGGGTGTTCGGGTTCGCGAGCGTGCCCGGCATGATCACCCGCACGGAGCTGCACTGGCCGCAAGCGCCAACGTGTCGGTGTCCCACCTCGGCAACGCACTCGGCGCCTGGCTCGGAGGCCTGGCGATCACCGGGGGCCTCAGCTATACCGCGCCGTTCTCCGTCGGCGCCGGCATCGTCCTGAGCGCAGTCGTCGTCATGGCCGTTGCCGCACACCACGCCAGGTCATCCGCGCGGCGGACCGGGCACCGCACGTGACCGGACGGCCGCCGGCCGTCGAGAACCGCCCCCCCCATCCGGCCACCGTGCAGGACACCGTCAGGCGTGCCATTGGTAGCGGCGCTCGGGCCGGCCGGCCTGCCCGTAGCGCAGCGACACCACGGCCTGGCCCGTGACGCTGAGGTACTCCAGGTAGCGGCGTGCGCTGACACGCGAGATGCCGACCCTCGTCGCGCACTCGGCCGCGGACAGGCTTCCGTCGGCGGTGCGCAGCGCGCGCTCGACCAGTTCGGCGGTCTCCACACTCATGCCCTTCGGCAGCGTGGCCGTCACCGTCGGCGTCGCCGCCCGTCCCAGTGCGCGGTCCACATCGGCCTGCCCGCTGACGGTGGCGGCGTGCAGGTTGCCGCGCCGGGCGCTGTAGCGTTCCAGCCGGTCCCTGAGGTCGTCGGCGTCGAAGGGTTTCAGCAGGTAGTCGACCACGCCCTGGCGCACGGCGCCCCGGACCGCCTCGGCCTCGCGGGCGGCACTGATCACCAGCACATCGCAGTCCTGGGCCGCCGTCCGCAGCCTGGGGATGACATCCAGACCGAACATGTCGGGCAGATACAGGTCGAGCAGCACCAGGTCGGGCTGCAGCTCGGCGGCGGCGGCGAGCGCCTGCTCCCCGCAGTTGGCCGACCCGACCACGCGGAAGCCCTCGACACCGTCGACGAATCCACGGTGGATCCGCGCCACCATGAAGTCGTCCTCGACCACGAGTACGTCGATCACCGGACTTCCTCCGTCTCCCGATCGGTGAACTGGCCCACGGACATCCGGGCGGTGAACACGGCGCCGGCCTGGGTGTTGGCCACCGACACCTCGCCTCCTCTGCGGGTGCAGACCAGCCGGGTGAGCGCCAGGCCGATGCCCCGGTCCCCGCCCTGCGCGGCCTTGGTGGTGTAGCCGCGGGCGAACACCTCCTGCGCGAGCTCGGGAGCCACGCCCGGTCCCGAGTCCCGCACCACGATCTCCACACTCGACGCGTCCTGGCGCAGTTCGACCTCCACCCAGGCCTCGCTCCCGTGCTCCGGGGCCGCGGCGGCGTCGAGGGCGTTGTCGACGAGGTTGCCGAGCACCGTCGCCACGTCCGCGGAGTCCATCGGCTCCAGCCGGTCCAGGGCCGTGAGCTCCGAGATCCGCAGCCGGACCCTGCGCTCCGCCGCGAGCGCGGACTTCGCCATGAGCAGCGCGGCGACAGCCCGGTCACCGACCCGGCTGGTGAGGGTCAGGTCGAGCGACTCGCGGTGTTTCCGCAGGGCGCGAACATACCGTACGACCTCGTCGTGCTCGTCGATCTGGATGAGCCCGGAGATGGTGTGCAGCTGGTTGGAGAACTCGTGGGCCTGTGCGCGCAGCAGTTCGGTACTGCTGCGGAACGAGCCCAACTCGCGTTCCAGCTGGGCCAGTTCGGTGCGGTCCCGCAGGGTCGTCACCGAGCCCAGCCGACGGCCGTCCTTGGTGACGTCCATCCGGTTCATCACCAGCACCCGGCCCCGCCGGACGACCACCTCGTCGCGCCGTTCGGTGCCGTGCTCCCCGCCGGTCCCGGCCAGGACGTCGTACAGCCTGCCCTCGATGCCCAGGTCGGACAGGCTCATCCCGACGCAGTCCTCGGGAAGGTCGAGCAGTTTGTGGCCGACCTCGTTCACCAGGGTGAGCCGCAGGTGCGGGTCGAGCGCGATGACTCCCTCGGCGATGCCGAACAGCATCGCCTCGCGGTGTTCGGCGAGGCCCGCGATCTCGCGGGGTTCGAGGCCGAGGGTCTGGCGCTTGATCCGCCGGGCCAGCAGCCAGGAGCCGGCCACGCCGAGCACGCTCGCGATGCCGAGATAGGCGAGCAGATACGACGAGGCGCCGCTCAGCCGCTGCCAGACCGTCGGTGAGACCCGGCCGATCATGACCGTGCCGAGATGTTCCCCGACGTGCTCCCGGTGCTCGGCGAGCACCGGGACCTGGGCCACCAGCTCGCGGACCCCGTCCACCGGCAGCTCCCCCGACCAGCCGCGCGCCTGCGCGACGCCGGGCCCGTCGACCGGCAGCTGTGTCCCGACCAGGGTGGGGTTGGTGGAGGCGACGATCGCACCGTGTTCGTCGGCGACCGTGACCGAGGTGACGTTCGACCGGGTCAGCGTGGTCTGGAGGAGCGGCGCGAGGGTCTCGCCGGGGGCGGGACGGACGAGCTGGGTGCGCAACAGTGGGTTTCCGGCCATCTCCTCGGCGAGGGTGGTCACCCGGCGTCCCTCGACCCGGTCGAACGTCGCCTTCGACTGCGCCAGCGACACCGCGGCGACCGCGACGAGCACCAGCACAACGATGGCGAGCTGCAATACCAGCAGCTCACCGGCCAGTGTGTGGCGGCGTGACGTAACGACCACTATGAACTCAACCTTCAATGGCAACACAAGGCAGACGGGTTGTCCGGGGGGTCGCACAATCATGGCGCCGGACTCGCCCAAGCGAAAGAGATGAGCCATGAGAACTCGCAGAGCCGCATTTCTCTCAGCTCTTGCCATTGTGTCGATGCTCGCCGTGAGCGCCTGCGGCGCCACCGCGGACAAGGCGGAATCGGGCAGCGGAAACACGGGCGACAAGCCCGTGACCGGTCTGCGGATCATGGTGCCCAACACTCCGGGCAGCGGGTACGACGTCACCGCCCGGACCGTCGCCCAGGTGATGCAGGACTCCAAGGTGGCGTCCGGGGCCCAGGTGTACAACCTGCCCGGGGCCGGCGGCACCGTGGGCCTGCAGCGCCTGGTGAACGAGAAGGGCAACGGCAAGCTCGCCATGCAGATGGGGCTGGGCGTCGTCGGTTCCTCGTACACCTCGAAGTCTGCGGCGACGCTGACCGACACCACGCCGCTCGCCAAGCTCATCGAGGAGGCCGGCGCGATTGTCGTGTCGAAGGACTCCCCGTACAAGACGATCGACGACCTGGTCACCGCGTGGAAGAAGGATCCCAAGAAGGTCGCCGTGGGCGGCGGCTCGTCGCCGGGCGGCCCGGACCATCTGCTGCCGATGCAGCTGGCGGAGGCGGTCGGCATCGAGCCGAAGAAGGTCAACTACATCTCGTACGACGGCGGCGGCGAGTTGCTGCCCGCCATCCTGGGCGACAAGATCGCCTTCGGCGCCAGCGGGTTCGGCGAGTTCCTCGACCAGATAGAGGCCGGTCAGGTGCGGGTGCTCGCGGTCACCAGCGAGAAGCCCATCGACGCGGTGAAGGACGCCCCCACGCTGGTGGACTCGGGGATCGACCTGGTGTTCACCAACTGGCGCGGGATCGTCGCCCCTCCGGGGATCACCGACGAGCAGAAGAAGACATGGGTCGACTCCCTGACCACGATGCACGACTCCGAGCAGTGGAAGGCCGAGCTGACCAAGCGCGGCTGGACCGACGCGTTCATCACCGGTGATGAGTTCGGCTCCTTCCTGAAGGAGCAGGACAAGTCCGTCGCCGACCTGCTGACCGAGCTCGGTCTGGCATGAGTTCCCAGATCGACGAACGGAGCGTCGAGGACGCCCGTCCGCCGCAGGGCAAGGACCGCGCGCAGTACGGCGTGTGCGCGTTCCTCGTCCTGGTGGGCACCGCGGTGATCGTGGACGGCCTCGGCATCCCGCACGTCACCAGCAGCACCGACCCGGTGGGATCGCGCACGGTGCCCGTGCTCCTGGGTGTACTGCTCCTGGTGGTAGCGCTGCTGTACGCGGTCGATGTGGCCCGGGGCGGCCACGGTGAGCCGGAGGCCGGCGAGGACGTCGACCTGACGCAGGGCACGGACTGGCGCACGGTGCTGCTGCTGATCGGCGCGTTCGTGGTGAACGCGGTGCTGATCGAGCGGCTCGGCTGGGTGATCAGCGGCGCGCTGCTGTTCTGGGGAACGGCCTTCGCCCTCGGGAACCGCCACTACGTACGCAATCTGCTGATCGCGGTGACGCTGTCGCTCATCACGTTCTACGCCTTCGCGATCGGGCTCGGTGTGAACCTCCCGGCCGGTGTGCTGCAAGGAATCCTGTGATGGACAACCTGAACAACCTCATGCAGGGCTTCGAGGACGTCATCGCCCCGATGAACCTGCTGCTGGCGTTGATCGGCGTCCTGGTCGGCACCGCGGTGGGTGTGCTGCCGGGTATCGGCCCGGCGATGACCGTGGCCCTGCTGCTGCCGATCACCTACGGCATGGAGCCGGTACAGGCGTTCATCATGTTCGCCGGCATCTTCTACGGCGGCATGTACGGCGGGTCGACCACTTCGATCCTGCTTAACACCCCCGGGGAGTCGTCTTCGGTGGTGACGGCCATCGAGGGCAACAAGATGGCCAAGTCCGGCCGGGCGGCGCAGGCCCTGGCCACCGCCGCGATCGGTTCCTTCGTGGCGGGCACGATCGCCACCCTGCTGCTGGTGCTCGTCACCCCGGTCGTGGTGGACTTCGCGGTCAGCCTGGGCGCGCCCGACTACTTCGCCCTGATGCTGCTCTCCTTCATCGCGGTCACGTCGGTGCTGGGCGCGTCACGCATCCGGGGCCTGATCTCCCTGCTGCTGGGGCTGACGATCGGCCTGGTCGGCATCGACACGGTGTCCGGACAGCAGCGGCTCACACTGGGCGTCCCCCAACTGGCGGACGGGATCGACGTGGTGGTCGTCGCCGTCGGTATCTTCGCAGTCGGCGAGGCGCTGTGGGTGGCCGCGCATCTGCGGCGCAAGCCCGTCGAGGTCATCCCGGTCGGCAGACCGTGGATGGGCAAGAAGGACTGGAAGCGGTCCTGGAAGCCGTGGCTACGGGGTACGGCGTTCGGCTTCCCGTTCGGTGCGCTGCCGGCCGGCGGTGCGGAGATACCGACCTTCCTGTCGTACGCGACGGAGAAACGGCTGACCAAGCACCCGGAGGAGTTCGGCAAGGGCGCGATCGAGGGCGTGGCCGGTCCTGAGGCGGCGAACAACGCCTCCGCGGCGGGCACGCTGGTCCCGATGCTGGCCATCGGCCTGCCGACGAACGCGACCGCCGCGGTCATGCTGGCCGCCTTCCAGTCGTACGGCATCCAGCCCGGCCCGCTGCTGTTCGAGCGGGAGGCGAGCCTGGTCTGGGTACTGATCGCCAGCCTGTTCGTCGGCAACCTGATGCTGCTCCTGCTGAATCTGCCGCTCGCACCGGCCTGGGCGAAACTGCTCCAGATTCCGCGCCCCTATCTGTACGCGGGAATCCTGTTCTTCGCGTCGATGGGTGCGTACGCCGTCAACGCACAGCCCTTGGACCTGTTCCTGCTGCTGTTGCTGGGACTCCTCGGCTTCGCGATGCGACGGTTCGGACTGCCCGTACTGCCGCTGATCATCGGCGTCATCCTCGGCCCGCGCGCCGAACTCCAGGGACGGCGCTCCCTGCAGTTGTCGGGCGGCGAACTGTCGGGCCTGGTGGGCGGACCGGTGTCCTACGCGGTCTACACGGTGATCGTGCTGGTGCTCGTCTGGCCGCTCGTACGGCGGTTCGTCGTACGTCCCCGTACGTCCCCTGCGTGAGCGAAGTGCCTGAGAGGGAGTGCAGAAAAAATGACCGTACTGGTCGGATACGTACCCTCACCCGAGGGTGAGGCCGCGCTGCGGGCAGGAATCGACGAGGCCCGGCTGCGCGGCGAGAAGCTGCTGGTGGTGAACACCTCGCGCGGGGACGCCTATGTGGACCCGCGGTTCGCGCAGGAGCCGGATCTGGCTCATGTCCGGGAGGATCTCGCCGCGCTGGGCATCGAGTTCGACATCCGCCAGGTGTTGGGCGGGGGCGATGCCGCCGAGGAGATCATCGAGCTGGCGGAGCAGATGGACGTGACCCTCGTGGTGATCGGTCTGCGGCGCCGGAGCGCCGTCGGCAAGCTGATCACAGGCTCGGCCGCGCAACAGATCCTGCTGGGAACCGACTGCCCCGTTCTCGCGGTGAAGGCGGCGGTATAGCCATGGTGTTCAGAACATTCGGCTGGTCGTTCGCTGTCACGGCGGCCGGCCTTGTCTTCGCGGCGTGGCAGTGGGGATGGGAGGCGTTCGGGGTCGTCCTGATCCTGTCGATCCTGGAGATCTCGCTGTCCTTCGACAACGCCGTGGTCAACGCCGGAATCCTGAAGAAGATGAACGCCTTCTGGCAGAAGCTCTTCCTCACCGTCGGCATTCTGATCGCCGTGTTCGGCATGCGGCTGGTCTTCCCGGTCGTGATCGTCGCCGTCAGCGCGAAGGTCGGCCCCATCGAGGCGGTCGAGCTCGCCATCGACAACCCCGGTCGGTACGAGGACCTCGTCACCGACGCCCACCCCGCCATCGCGGCGTTCGGCGGGATGTTCCTGCTGATGATCTTCCTCGACTTCATCTTCGAGGACCGTGACATCAAGTGGCTTGGCAGGCTGGAACGCCCGCTGGCCAGGCTCGGCAAGGTCGACATGCTGTCGATCTGCGTCGCGCTCATCGCGCTGCTGGTCTCGGCGCTGACGTTCGCCACCCACGCGCATGTCAGCACGGGCCATGCGGACAAGTCCGCCACGGTGCTGCTCGCCGGGGTCGCCGGTCTGATCATCTATCTGGTCGTGGGCGGCTTCTCCGGATACTTCGAGGACAAGCTCGAAGAAGAGGAGGAACACGAACACGAGGCGGAGGAAACGGCCAAGGCCGAGGGCAGGCCGGTCTCGGTGGTCGCCCTCGCGGGCAAGGCGGCGTTCTTCCTCTTCCTCTACCTGGAAGTCCTGGACGCATCCTTCTCCTTCGACGGTGTGATCGGCGCCTTCGCCATCACCAACCACATCTTCTGGATGGCGCTCGGCCTGGGCATCGGCGCCATGTACGTCCGCTCGCTCACGGTCTACCTGGTCCGCCAGGGCACCCTCGACGACTACGTCTACCTAGAGCACGGCGCCCACTACGCGATCGGTGCCCTCGCCTCGATCCTGCTGATCACCATTCAGTACGAGATCAGCGAGATCATCACCGGCCTGGTCGGCGTCATCCTGATCGCGGCCTCCTTCCTGTCGTCCGTCCGCCGCAACAAGGCACTGGAGGCGGCCGGAGCGAAAGACCCGACCTCGGACGAGGAGACCACGGTCTCGTCGGGAACGTGACAGGACGGCGAGCGGGAGGGCCCCTTGGCAGCCCGGGGTGCCACCATCCGGCACGGTAGTGACCTGTGACTGTTCAACGGGGCAGTCCCGCCAAGGCCCGAAGCACAGGAAGCAGAGACTGTCGGTCGTGCTCTGGCCGAGCAGTTCGGCGTGCCGTTTCACTTCGCCAGCCCCGATCGGCCTGACAACGACCTCCCCCGCTGGAGGGCCACCTCGTGAGTGACACTGCCACACAGCTCGGCGCCCTTGCTGCCGCACTGCCGCGCCGACTCCGAGCCTGGCGTGAGAACCAGGGCGACTGCGATTTCACGCTAATCCACGGCGGTACGTGTGGTGAGGTCCTCGTCCATGATGGGGCGGACCACCTGGCAAGGGGTTCCGACCGCGACGGTCATCGGGGGAATGCTGTGGCTGACGACGCTGCCGGCGCCGATGACCAACCCGTATCCGATACGAACGCCGGGTAGGACCACCGCGTTACTGCCGATCCACACCTTGTCCTCGATCACAATCGGTTCTGAGAACCGTCCGAAGTCAGCGCGTCGCGAGGGATGCACCGGATGCCCCGTCGTGGTCAGCAACTGTGGAAAGAGATCAAGGAACAGTGTCCGCGGGCCGGAGCCCGAACGACGCACCGTGGCCCGCCCTCCCCGCGCGAGGAGGGCGGGCCACGGTGCGCGGCTCAGGTCTGCGTGAGCGGACTCAGCAGGGATAGGTGAACGCGAAGTCGTTGGCGAACCGCTTGAACGCGGCCTTGGTGTTCCTCCCCGGGTCACCGTCGATGTCGTCGTTGTAGTCCCAGCCGAACGCCAGCATGCGCTGCAGCGCCCTGATCGTGTTCGCACCGGGGTCGCCGTCGATGCTGTCGTTGTAGTCCCAGTACGCCCGCAGGTGGCGCTGCATCGCCTTCCAGCTGTTGGTGCCCAGCTGTCCGTCGATGCCGCCGGTGTAGCTCGCCGGGGCGTCACGCATGAAGCACTGGACGTACTTGGCCTGTGTGGAGCTCAGTCCGAGGTTGTTCGTCGCGAGGATGGTGGCCGACTGGGCCTTCGCGGCCGGTCCGGACGCGGCGAAGCCGGTGCCCGAGGTCGCCAGGCCGCCGGCGGCGAGTCCGATCACTGCGGTGGTGCTGACCAGTGCCCTGGCCAAGACGTTCGATCGCATACGTCGTTTACCTCTCGGATCGTTGGGCGCCCCTGCCCCGGTCGCGGTGCAGGTGGCGAGACGAGAGTGGGTCGCGGAGGGCGAGGGGCGCCACGGTTGTCGCACAAGTGACGTCCTGACGGGACGCTTCCCCCGCTGACCTGCAAGGACGTCGTCCGGCGGGACGCTCTGGCGGGACGGCGGCGGCGGGTGGCGGCCGGCTGCGTATCTGTGCAGGAACCACGGTGCGGTGCGGTCACGTGGTTGCTTAGACATAATGCGATGACAGGGACTGTCGGCCACGGTCACTGATCATGAGTGTGTACGGGGGAATCATGCCGCGTTGGAAAGCGCTGCCCGGCGAACTGGATCCGAGCGTGCGGCAGTTGCTGGTGCACCTACGCCGGCTGAAGGACCACAGCGGGCTGAGCATGCGGCAACTGGCGGTGCGGACGGGGTACAGCCAGAAGTCGTGGGAGCGGTACCTCGGCGGCCGGTTCCTCCCGCCGCGCGACGCCGTTGAAGCCATGGCCCATATCGGCGGCGACGATCCGACCCGGCTCCTCGCGTTGCACGACGTGGCCACCGAGGCCTGGCGGACGGGACGCGACGGCGCGCCCGCGCCGGAACCCGCCCCCGCCCTGGCGGAACCGGCGCTGCCGGAGCCGGCCGTACCGGCGGCGGGGAGTCTTTCGGCGAGTTCCGTGGCCGAGGGGCGATTACCCGGGGGCGTGTTGCGCGTCGCCCTCATGTCGGGCTCGGCGGCCCTGGTCGTCATGGTCTGCGCGGTGCTCGTGACGGTGCGGATCACGGATGGCGGGGCCGGCGGTGCACCGGCGGCCGCCACGCGCACCGCGGCCAGCGCATCGGCGTCACCGGCCTACACGAGGCCCGCCTACAGTTGCCGCCTGGAGCGGAGCGGCGGACGCTGGTACGCGGGCAACAGCCGCGCCCTGGACGCCACCGTGGCCTACGGCGACTCCGGGCCGCAGGTCGCCGAGGTGCAGTGTCTGCTGCGCAGGGCGGGGATCTCGCCGGGCGGCATCGACGGGATGTTCGGGCCGCTGACGATGGGCGCGGTCGAGCGCTACCAGAAGCGGGTCCACCTCGAGGTGGACGGCATCGCGGGACCGCGCACCTGGAAAGCCCTGCGGAAATGACACTGCCACCGGAACACGTCCGGCTCAGCGCCGAGTTGCGGGAGTTGAGGCAGCGTACCGGCCTGAGCCTGGCCGGTCTCGCGGCGAAGACCGCCTGCAGCAAGTCGTCCTGGGAGCGCTACCTCAACGGCAGGACGCTGCCACCGCGCCCGGTGGTGCGGGAACTGTGCGCCCTGGCCGGTGAACCCGAGGGCCGCTGTCTGGCGCTGTGGGAGATCGCGGAGTCGCAGTGGAGCGGGCGGGCGGCGCAGGAGCCGCCGCCCTATCCGGCTGCGGCTCCTCCGGTTTCGGCTCCTCCGGTTTCGGCTCCTCCGCCGGTGCCGGCTCCCGCGGGCCGGGTCGGCTCCGCGGCCGGTCACCGGACGCCGGTGCTCATCGCCGTACTGGCATCGGTGTGTGCCGCGGCCGTCGCAGGTGTGGCCGTGGCGCTCCTGCTGCTGCCCGGCGAGCCGCGGCCGTCATCGTCCCCGCCCCCGTCTGCGGCCTCGTCCCCGGCGGGCCCGTACTGCCGGGGAGTCGCCTGCGAGGGCAGAGACCCGATGGCGATGAAATGCGGCGCCCAGCCCGACACTCTCGCCCGGCACCGCATGTCCACCGGCGCGTGGATGGAACTGCGCTACAACAGGTACTGCGGGGCCAGTTGGGCACGGATGTGGGGCACGCGGATCGGCGACCGCATCGAGATGCGGGCGGGCGGCGCAGGAAGTCCCGTCCGCCGCGCCGAGATCGAAGACGTCGCCGACAGGGACGCCTTCGTCTACACCTCCATGGCGGTCACCCGTCCCGGAACCGTCGTCAGTGTCTGCTTCCGCCCGGTCGCGACCGGCAAGAAGGAATGCTTCGACAGCCATGTGACGCAGGGGGTAAGGACACACCGGTGAACCCGGCCGGTGCACCCCGCCGGGTCTACGTGGTGCGTCACCCGGCGGGTGCGAGGCCACGTTGTCGAAGGAGGCCGCGGTGTCGAAGACCCGGACGCCGTTCGCGCCGCTGCGGTAGGTGGCGTCGCCGACGGAGATCTTGGGCGTCGTTATGTCGTCGACGAACACCTTGATGGAGGATGTGCGACATCCCGCGAGTTCCCCTGAGCTCTGCTGACTCCCGGGGCCCGTGGCCGGGGGATTCTTCCTCCTTCGTGTGCTCTGGTGGCCTGTGACGTAACTTCGGGATTCCTGAAGCGTTCTCATCTCGTCCGACCGATCCGTAGTCGGGCCGAAGGCGAGGAGGCTCGGGTTGGCGGCGCTGGCAGTCGTGCGAGACCTGCGTGAGCACTGGGCGCCCGCGTCGGCGGAGGAACTGGAGCGGTTCGAGACCGACGTGCTGTCAGGGTTCGTTCTCGCGCGGGCCTCGGCAGGACTGGCGGACGGCACCATCCGCGGGGACGTCGGCCACCTGGATCAAATCAGGTCCTGGTTCGGCCGGCCGTTGTGGGACATGGAGCCCGCCGACGCGGACGTGTACTTCGGGAAGGTGCTGCGGCACTCGCCCAGTGGCACCCGGCTGGGCCGGTCACAGGCGCTGAGTACGTACTTCATGTTCCTGGAGCTGCGGCACAAGGTCGAGATCCACCGGATGACCGGCCGGGTGGTCGAGTGCCCGATCGACGAGTTGAACCGGCCGCGCGGGGCCAAGGACGCTCAGTTGCGGATCCCGCCGAGTGAGCCGGAGGTCGGGGAGCTGTTCTCGGGCTGGGGTGGCGAGCTGGCGACCTGCAGGAAGTTCGCCCCGACCGCCCGGAACTACACCGCCTCAAAGCTGATGTCCCAGGTCGGCCTGCGGGTGAGCGAGACATGCGGCCTCGACCTGGACGACATCAAGTGGGACCTGGGCCGCTTCGGCAAGCTGCACGTCCGCCACGGCAAGGGCGCCCGCGGTTCGGGGCCGCGCGAGCGGATGGTGCCGCTGATCAACGGCGCCGACCGGACCTTGCGGTGGTTCATCGAGGACGTGTGGGGCCAGTTCGACGACGACCACACACGGCCCGGCGCCCCGCTGTTCCCGAGCGAGCGGAAGAACACCGACGGTTCCGCCCGCAGGGTCGGCGACGACGCCCTGCGCAACGGTCTCGACAACGCCGTCGAGGCTCATCTGCCGGGCTGGACGGACAAGTTGACGCCGCACGTCCTGCGGCATTTCTGCGCGTCCCAACTCTATGGGAACGGGCTGGACCTGCTTGCAATCCAGGAGGTCTTGGGACATTCCTGGATCGCCACCACGATGCGGTATATCCACGTGCAGCAGACCCGGGTCGAGGACGCCTGGGTCGCCGGGATGGAACGGGCCGCGAAGCGGCTGGAAGGACTGGCCCGATGAGGTGGAACCTGCGGCTGACCGCCGCGAACAAGGGTATCTGGAAGGCGTCCGAGCTCCAGCGGAGCCTGGCCGAGCACGGCCTGGTGATCTCGGCCGGGAAGATGTCCGGACTGTGGTCCGGCCAGCCGGTCTCCCTCAAACTGGACGACCTGGACGTCATCTGCGTCGTGCTCGGCTGCGAGATCGGCGACCTGCTGATCCCGGAACCGCAGAAGGTCATCCGCCCCGGCGATGAGAACGTCACCCAGACCGCTGTCGGCGCCGCCGCACCGGTTCCGGCGGTGGTGCCCAAGCGCCGCGACGGCCGGTCGCTGCCGCCTGCATGAGCCGGTATCCGAAGGGCTACTACAAGCCCACCGACTCCTGCGACGGCTGCCTGGCCTGGGGCGACTTCAGCGGACGACTCTGCCCTGCCTGCTACATGTTCGGCCGCAGCCACGCGACGGCCGCCTGCGTCGGCTGCCGCCGCATCCAGCCGTTGAAGTGGGGCTACTGCCGTCTGTGCTGGTGTCAGGCCCGGCTGGACGCCCAAGCCACTGTCGGCCGGCTGGCCGCCGAGGCCGACGTGAGGGCCCGCCTCAACGCGGTCCGGCACCATCAGCTGTTCTTCATGGGCATGCACCACCGCAATGGATCGGCACTCGCCCCTCGGCGGCGCGGCGGACGGCGGGGCGCCCCTCGCAAGCTGCCGCCCGCGCCGGCCTGGCGGCCGAATGCCGACTGGAGACAGCTGCCGCTGTTCGGACAGGTCCCGCGTGACTACGGCCGTCTCGCCCCCTCCGGCGTCGACTTGACCAGCCCCTGGCTGACCTGGGCGAAGTACATCGCTCATCGGTTCGCCGAGGCACGGGGCTGGGGACGCAACATCCGCTTCGCCGTCAACCGCGGCCTGGCACTTGTCCTCACCGGGTACGTCGAGGGCGACATCATCCGGCACAGCGAGATCTTCAACCCGCTCCGGTCCCGCGACCTCCCGGTCGGCCACGTCGTCACGGTCCTGGAGGAGATGGGGATCTTCGAGGACGACAGCGAACCCTCCTTCGAGGGCTGGCTCGCCGAGCGTCTGGAGGGTCTCGCACCCGGCATCCGCTCGGAGGCCGAGCGCTGGACCCGCGTCCTGCGCGACGGTGGCCCCCGCAGCCTCCCGCGACGGGAAGGCACGGTCTGGCTCTACCTCAACCGTGTCCGGCCGGCCCTGCTGGAATGGTCGGACCGCTATGACCACCTGCGGGAAGTGACCCGCGACGACGTCCGGACCTACATCGAGACACTGCACGGCCACCAGCGGCGTGACCAACTCGTGGCCCTGCGCTCGCTGTTCTCCTGGGCCAAGCGGAAAGGGCTGCTTTTCCGCAACCCGACCAGCCGGATCAAGGTCGGCCAGTACGAGTACGGCGTGCTCCAGCCGCTGGTCCCCGCCCAGGTCGACCGGTCCGTCGCGGCGGCCACCACCCCGGCAACACGACTCATCCTCGCCCTCGCAGCGGTGCACGCCGCCCGGGTCGCCCAGATCGGCACGCTCATGCTCGACGACGTCGACCTCGGCAACCGACGGCTGACCATCGCCGGACGCGTCCGCCCGCTCGACGACCTCACCCTGAAACTGCTGCTGGACTGGCTGGAGCACCGGCGAAACCGGTGGCCGAGCACCGCGAACCTCCATCTGCTGATCAACAACCAGACCGCCACCAAGACCAGCCGCGCCAGCAACCACTGGATCAGCGCCTCGATGCGCGGCCAGGACGCGACGCTGGAGCGGCTCCGCGTCGACCGGCAGCTCGAAGAGGCCCTGACTCACGGGCCCGATCCGCTTCACCTCGCCGAGGTGTTCGGGCTCGACGAGAAGACCGCGATGCGCTACGCGGACTCCGCACGGGCACTACTGGAACAGGCAGCCGAGTACTCGGCATCGCCCCCGGGAAAAGAACTTGGCCCGGATTGACGGGACTTGAAGAATGACGGACATGCAGACTCGACAGGCATGGCCTGATGACGCATCAGCGGTCGCCGGTGTTTACGTGCGCTCCTGGCAGGCGGCCTTTGCCGGTCTTGTCCCCCAGCCCTACCTCGACGCCATGGACCCAAGCCGCGAAGAGTCCGAGTGGAAGACACGCATCGCGGAGACACGATGGCCATTGTCGGGAGTACTGGTAGCCGAAACCGAGGCGGGGATCGTCGGATTCGCAGGTTTCGGCCCGTCTCAGGAGACCCCTGCCGTCGCGGAAATCGGCACGCTTTACGCGATGCCCGAGGTCTGGGGCACTGGGATCGGGAAGCACTTGATGCTGGCCATGTTGCCGACTCTCCGACAGGCCGAGTACACGCAAGCCACCTTGTGGGTCCTGGAAGACAATCGTCGCGCCCGGCGCTTCTACGAAGCTGCCGGCTGGCGCGCAGACGGCACAGCCGTGAAGGACACCACCGGTGGGGCTTCTCTCAACAAGTTGCGCTACCGCCGCCCTCTTGGCTAACCCGCTCGGCGTCTTACCCGTCCAGGGGACCAGGAACGGCAAGGTCGCGAGTTGGCCTGGAACCCACGGAAGCAACTCCGTAGAGCACGACGACGGACCCTTGAGTTCCCACCGAGAACCCTTCAGTTTGCGTGAACTCGCGGGACTCACGGGGCTTGAGGAACATCCATGTCAGATCGTGCGCTAACGAGTTGGTGCGTGATTGCGGGTGAGGCGTCGTGTCTGGCCGGTGGCATGATCCAGGTGTGGCGATCATGGTCAATCGGGCGGTGTT
>NZ_BMMU01000052.1:0-29514 GCF_014646095.1 Streptomyces lacrimifluminis
CACCAGCCCACAACCAAGATCAATAAGCAAACGCGTCAGCTACGCCACATCGGTGGCGCCGCACACGCCGCAGAGGAACCTGCCAGGTCGCGCCACGGTACCCATTTCGGCATGGCAATACCATGCTTTCCGCAGGTCAGAGGCAGTATCGAATCGAAACTGTGCTAGTTTGACGGGCGTTAGGCACGTCCCGTCGCTGTGTGCGGTTCGTTCCGCGCGCCTGGATCTGTGAAGGACCAGTAGGTGCCCTCTCGCCCGACCCGTGAGCCGAACGTGATGGCCCTACTGGGTCTTTTGGCCGTGCTGGTGATCATCCTGACCAGCGGTATCGCGATGTACGTGACCTACCAGCACCCCACCCTCGCGCAACCGCTGACTGTGGCCGCAGGCGTCGCAGCGGTACTCCTAACGGCCGTCGGCGTCACTCGACGCTGAGCCCCGCTTCCCTCCGGACACGCGGAGGCCGCCGCCGCCACGCAGGTCACCCCTCTGCTCGCGCCTCTGGTCGCGACGGCGGCACGGCCGGTTGGGCGGACGGGCGGCAGCACCTCTGACCTGCTGGACAAGGGGTGCTCAGGCGGCCCCTGGTGGGCGCCGACTTCTTGCCTGTGGCGGTATTGGGCCCGTGCGGCGTCGGCAACCCCACGCCGCACGGGCCCAATCCGCCGACCCCGCTGAACCCCCCGACCCGACCAAGCCGAATCTGGCCCGCGCGAGGCATTTCCAAGCTGCCGCCGCGCCGCGCCCAGCTCGCCGCCGAACGACTGCCCACCACCCCGGCCACCACCGACCCGGTGCCCGCGCGCCCGGTCGCCGCGGCCTGGGCACCGGGCGCGCGCCCCCTCCGGGGCCGGGCCGGCCCCGGACGGTGACAGCAAGTGCCGGGCCGCCCCGTACCCGGCCTGGCACACACGCGTAGCGCGCGAGGGCGCGCAAGCGTTGGCCTGGCAGGCGCGGAACGCCGGCGGTGGCCAGGGCGACGGTGAAGGACTGCCAGATTGAATGGCCATAGCGGCGCCGTGCGAGGCGGACAACGCCAGCAGGAAGGTTCCCGATGGCCTTCGCGATCGAGGTCATCACGAAGTCCGTCGTAGAAGCGCACGAGTGTACGACGGCGACACGGTGGACGAATACGAGCACCGGAACTGCACGACAGGCACTCACTGCAGGAGCAACTTGATGTGGAAGTCCGCCTCCGGAACGTACGAGCAGGACACGTTGGTCGAGACCTGGGCAGGGACGAGGCCCCCGGCACGACGTACGGCGGCTTCATCGAGGAACGTGGCGAGTCCACAATGCCTATCCATGCCGCCGCCTCCAGCGGAGCGCGCCCTATTCACGATCAAAGGCAGAGTACGAGGTCGAGGAAGACATATCTGGTAGACCCTTCTTGGGAAAGGGCACCGAATCTATAATTAACAGAAATGCCATTCATGAATATAAATAATTCTCTGCAAGATCATCAGCGTCTGGGCGACGGCTTCCGCTCACACCCGACGCCCGGCCGCGGCAGGAACAGCCGCCAGCCAATAGTCCACGGCGTGCTGGGACGTCACCGGTTGACTGACAGCTCGGTGCCCACCTCGAGATCTCAGACGATGAGGGCGCCCGCCTCGGCCTCCGGGACGTGGCGGGCGCGCTAGCGGGGCATTGGGACGCGGATGAGCTTCATCAAGCGCCGACGTGGATATAGGCGGCCCATAGCGAAGGAGTTTGGGGAAGCGCGTTTCGTGCCGTGACAACTGTGCCATGCAGTGCACGAGCAGCGCGTTTGGGGTCGACGGTTCCTTTCTCATCGGTCAGACCGGCATAGAAGGAGCTGGCCACGTCGACCGCGTGGTGGTCGTTGATCTCCCAGAGTGTGCCGATGACCTGGGGGTAACCAGCAAGCTGGAATGCGGCGGCGAGGTGAATGGACTCGTCGATGAGTTCGGCGTTGGTGCTTAGGGCGGTGCCGCAGGCCGACAGGTAGGCCAGGTCGGCGTTGTCGAGGTGGTACGGCGCGAGGGCGGCAACCGTGAACGGGGCAGTTGCGTGGTCATGGAGCAGAAGATGGCTCTGGGAAGGGTCACCGGCGAAGCTTGTTCCGTGACAGGCAAAGTGCGCGATGGAGTAGACGGGGAGCCGATTGAGGACCTCGACGCGGGTCGGATACCCGTTCCCGATCGAGGGAAGAGGGTGCGGGAGATCGGGCTCGATGAGGGTGTCGGAGTCCGCCAGATGGGATGCGACCACAGCAGCCTCATCCCGTACGTGGTGTAGCCGCCCCTCGCCCGGAAGGCCAGGTGTAGTCGGCATGGCCACAATCAACGCCCGCCGCCCGGGTCGGCGGCCGTGATCCGTGCGCTGCCGCGCGTGGCGCAGCGCGCGGATGGTGGGGGTGTAGGAGAACACCACCCTGTCCATCACGGTGCGCGCGCCAGGGTCGTCGGGGGAGTCGGTGTGGTGGCCGGCCGCGTGGACGGGCAGGAGCCCGAGCAGTCCTCCCGGCGCCCACCAGATCCTGGGCAGGGTTTTGCCGGGGCCCGGGGCATGGTCGAAGCCGAGCGCGAGCAGGACGGGTTCGGCGATGGTGTCCCAGAGCCATCGCAGGACTTGCGACAGCTGCTTCTGAGCCGCCATACGGGCGCGCGAGGTGGCACCGGCGGAGGCGGTTCGTAGTGCCCTGTGAAAGTTGTTGATCTGATTGATCAGCGTGTCGTGGGACGCGCCTGGCAGCGGTACCGCAGTTACGCCTGCCGATGTGACTAACAGGGCGTCCGTACGGTAAGTGCTGGTGTTGAAGACGACGATAGGCCCGTCACCGGCCTGGGCAACCAAATCGCTCGTCACGGGTGTCCGTCCGAAGGAGCTAAACCCGTCCCGCGCGCGGATGCGCGCTACCAGGCTCACGAACTCGCCCGCCAGCTGGCGCCGGTCGAACGCGTCGGCGGGGAGCAGGGAAACCGTCGCCTCACCGTTGACGTCGCGAACCTCTGTCTTCTGCCCAGGCTCGGGTGAGCGGTCGAGCAGGCTTCGCAGCTCGACGTACCGATCGGCGAGTTCGGGATGTTGCGCCCGGAGGTCCGTCAGATCACTGCGGGTGTCCAGTGCCTGGCTGAGCAGTACGGCGCGTCCCGCTTCGAGCAGCTGCAGTGCCCGGGGCGCCCGTTCGCCTTGCAGAAGCGTGGTGTCCTGCAGGGTCAGCGCGGCGGCTTCGGGGGCCAGGCCCGTCAGACGCCGCACGGCGTGCTGTACATCCGGCCGTTCCAACTCCCGCGGTGCGATCTCAGGCACCAGCTCGACGGCGGCCGCCAGTAGTCTCGCCGCCCGGGTCAGCTCGGACGGCATGGTCAAAGCTGCCGCGAGGCGAGCCGTGCGGACCCGATCGGACGGCGGGACTGCGGTGAGCGCGGTGTGACGCGCGAACGCGTCGGCGGCCGCAGCGGAGTCTTCCTGCGCGCCGGTGCGCCGGAAGCGGCGGAGCAGGGCATCCCCGAGGTGGGACAGTCCGATCCCGAGGTCGGGATGGTTCGGGGGAGCGAGCGCCACTGATTCCTGCATGACGTGTACGGCTTCGTCCTCGTCGTGCTCGTCGCCGGTGTGTTCGGCACGCAGGCCGAGCGCGATTCCGAGAGTGGACAGGATCATCGCTCGATCGGGGGCGTCGTCCCGGACGGCAGACACCGCCTTGCGGTGCGCGGCGATCGCTTCGTCCAGGTCCGCCAGGTCGCGGCTGAGTCGGAAACGTGTGCTCAGCGTCATTCCCATGGCGGCGAGGAGCTTGGCGTACTGCTCGTCGCTGGCTGGCACGCGGCCGAGCGCCGCTCGGATCTGCTCGATCGCCTTGTCAAGGTCCGCCGGATTACGGAAACGCTCGAACCTGATCCGCAGGGCCATTCCGAGATTGACCTCGAAGAGAGGTCGTTCGGGATGGTCGTCCGGAGACACCGAGACCACCTCGCGGAGGATTCGGACGGCCATGTCCAGGTCCGCCCGCGCGCCGCTGTGGTTGAACCGCACGTACAGCAAGCCGCCGAGGTTGCATAGCCGGGCGGGCCACGCCGCGTCGCCGACCCCTGTGGCCTTGACTGCCTTTTGCAGAGCGTCGATCGCGCGGTTCAGGTCCGCCAGTGTCCCGGTCCATGTGGCCCGGGAGCTCAGTGTCCGTGCCAAGTTGGACAGTCGGCGAGGCCGTTCGGGGTCGGTGGGACCGGAAGCGGCGACCGCTTCCTGGTGCGCCTCGATTGCTTCGTCGAGATCGTTGGGCCCGCCGGTGTGGCCGAATCTCAGATGCAGTGCGATGCCCAGGGCAGCCTGACGGTTCGCCCGTCCGGGACTTCCGGGGGGTGCGGCGGCCACCCCCCGGCGCAGCAGATCGATCGCCTCGTCCAGGTCCGCTTGCTGCCTCGTCTGCTGGAAACGCGCGCGCAGGGCGTTGCCGAGGTTGAACAGCCGGTCGGGCGCTTGGATGTCATCGGCGGAGATGACGGCGGTCGCTTCCCTGAGGAGCGTGATTGCCTCTTCCAAGTCGTGCGGACCGCCGATGACACTGGACCGTGTCTCCAAGGCGGATCCGAGCATGGACAGTCGTTTGAGTCGTGCGGGATCCTCCGGTGAGGTGGCGTCCAGGGCTTCCCGGTGGACCGTGATGGCCTCATCGATGTCGTCCTTGAACTCGCGGAAGTAGAACCGTGCAGTCAGTGCGTCTCCAAGTTCCGTGAGGTGGTTCGCGCGGTCGGCGTCGCCGATCTGAGTATCGGCCACCACTCGTCGATGAATGCCGATCCCCTCGTCGATGTCGGCCCAGTCGCCGGCGACCCGGAACCGCGACTCCAGTCCCATCCCCAGCTGCGACCGCCAGGCATTGAGGCGAGGATGCCCAGCAGGCGCACCGTCGATCACCTCGCGGAGTTTCGTGATCCCTTCCTCGAGGTCGGGTCGAGCGCCGGTGAACTCCCATCGGGCCATCAACGACAGCGCCAGATCAGCGTGCCAGTCCCACCACCGGGGGTGGTCGGCCCGGACGGTGGCGATCGACTGCCGATACACGTGGACCGTCTCCTCGAGATCGGCTTGGCTGGCGTGACGCGCGAAGCGCGCATTCACCGCGGACAGCAGGTTGGAACGGATCATCGGCGCGTTGGGATCGTTCGGATCTACGATGCTCAGTGCCTGCCGGAAGCAGCCGATGGCCTTGTCGAGGTCTTCTGCTGCACCCCCGTTGTCGTACCGCGTCTGGAGCACGGCCCCGAGGTTCGACAGCGTCGTCGCCCGCCGACGGCCGCCGAAGTCGGCAACGTCCAAAATGCGGGTCCAGATCTCGACTGCGGCCGTGGCCAGTTGAGGATCGGGATGGGCAACAAGAGCGTTCGACAGCTGTTCGGCCGTCCGCACGGCTTCCTTGCCGAGGACGGGGAGCAGCGCTCCCGGTAAACGGCGGACTTCGGTGCCTGTGAGGAAGCAGAGAACGAGCATGTCGACGGCTTGCCGTTCGTCCTCCGCGTCGCCGAGCACCTCATACCGGCGCCAGTACAGCCAGCCGAGCGTGAACCGGGACTCCACGTCCCTGTCGTCCACGCGCAGCAGGGCGCGCAGTGCCTGTGCCTGTTCCATGGCCCGAAGCTCCAGGACGGCTCGGACGTCCCCGCTGGTGAACCGGTCGAGACGATCCTCGATCGCCTTGCGCAACCCGCCACGGCTCTGCTCGTCCGCTCCCACTCGCGCCTCCCCTTCGCACCGTCCGGCTAGGAGCAGCATTACCCGGACACGGCCACCGCGCCCCGATATCGTCATAGTGCACACGCTCGGAGGGTGTTGTTGACCACTAATGCAGGGGACGAAGCCGACTGCCGGCGCCATGCGACCGCGCTGGCGTACGTGTGCGGTCACCTCGCTGAGATGCGCGAGATGCTGGGCGAGCAGGGCGAGGCGCTGTTGGGGCGCCTGGAGGGTGCACTTGAGGACGACGCTGCGGAGCAGGACCTCGCTGCGGTCCTGGACGAGCTGCACCGTGCTCTCCAACGCGCTGGTGACGCACCGGGGGTGTACGGGTACCGCCTCCCCTTCAATGCCGCCGGCCTGAGCAGCCTCCAGATCGTCTACCGGTGCCCGCTGAGGCGCTGCGCCGGATTTTCCCGCGCGGAAGTCACCGAGTTCCCGCCCCACTGCGCGATCAGCGGAGGCGAACTGCTACGGGAACGGCTCGTCTGAGTGGGCCAGTTGTGGAACGAACTGGCCAAGAAGCTGGCCGAGCGCTGGTTGACGCTCCTCGTGCTGCCTGGCGTTTTATATCTGGCAGTCGCCGCCATCGCCCACACCCTGCGCCGGGACCACGCGCTCGACCTCGGATACCTCAGTCGGCAGATCACCTCGTACGCGAAAGACCCGGCCGTCGGCACAGTAGGCGGCCAAGTGGTGGTTCTCGTCGCCGTGTTGATCGGGGCCGCCGCCCTCGGCCTGGCGGCCCAGGCGCTCGGCGCCTTCGCGGAACGCCTAGTGCTGGCCGCGGACTGGCACACCTGGCCCAACCCTTTCCGGTACCTGGCCGAATGCTGGGTGACCGTCCGGCAGCGTCGATGGAAAACGGCTCACATCGACTACTGCACCCAGTACGAGGCTGCGCTGGCACCCGATCCGAGCCTGCGCCCGTCCCCCACCCTCCTGAGCATCGCCGCGAATCGTCGTATGAAGATCGCGGTCGACCGTCCCGAGCGCCCCACCTGGACTGGCGACCGCATCCATGCAGCCGCGATCCGCCTGGACCGCGATCACCACCTCGACCTAGCGACCGTCTGGCCGTACGTGTGGCTGATCCTCCCGGAGACCAGCCGCACCGAGATCACCCAGGCCCGCAGCGCTCTCTCCCGAGCCGCCACCCTGGCCGCCTGGGCCATGCTCTACATACCCCTCACCTGGTGGTGGTGGCCAGCCGCACCTCTCGCCGTGGCGATCGGCCTCACCGCCCGGCACCGCATCCGCATCACCACCTCCGTCTACGCCGACCTGCTGGAGGCCGCAACGCGACTGAACGCCGTCGCTTTGTCCCAGACACTGGGGATCGACCACACGGGCCCGCTGACCGACCGCCTCGGCGACAACCTCACCAGACACCTGACGCCCAGGCCACCGGCAGTGTGACGGCAAGTGTTGTCTTGCGCCGCAAAGTCGAGGCTGTGCTCGTCACCATCCGGCGACCGCGGGGCGGTACGCCGAGGTGATCGGTCCCATGGAGGAGTTGGCCGATGCGGTCGTGGAGCGCTACTGGGAGGCGATCGCCGTTCCCGTCCCCACCCAGCCCCGGAACGCGCAGGACGACCATAAACTCGCTTCCTACTGACCTCGGCACTTCGAGGTGATTGGCCTGTTTCTGTAGCTGACTGACGGTCATCTGCGCGCTATGCCGTCGGTATGCGCTATGCGGATGGGGGCGGGCTGACGGCGAAAGGTCGGCAGGCGGCGTCGGTTCTGACGACCTCCAGCGCCCGCAGTCGGCTCATCGCCTTGACTGTCATGTCGCGGCCGGCTGCGACCGTGGCGGCCAGTTCCGGCATGGTCAACCTGATGCCGATCCGTACCCCGCCATCGGTCATCGGCTCCCCCGTCTGATCGGAGAAGAACAACAACCGCCCCGCGATGCGTTCGGTCACGCTGCAGGCACGGTACTCAAGGCGCTGACGGTCAGCCTGACGCAACCGGTACACCATCACCATGAGCATGGCCCTGCACGCACGCGGGTTCCGGTCCAAGAATATTTCGAACCGCTCGGGCGACAACGCTCACGTCTCGACCGGCCCGACCGCGATCACACTCGCCGAGTGCTCTGCGCCGCCCAAAGCCGCCATCTCACCCAAGACCTCGCCCGGCTCCCGATAGGCGAGCACGACCTCGGCTCTTTCGTCAGTGGACGTCACCACCTTGACGCGGCCTCCCACCAGCAGCATCACCCGGCGCGGGTTCTCCCCCTCACGTAACAGCACCCCACCGTCACCGAACCGGCGCACCTGCCCCAGCTCCCGCCACTGGGCACGCTCATCGGCCGTCAAAAGACGACCCTGGCTGCCCTCATCCACCACCACGATGTCCACCCCTCAGCCGCCTACCTCCACCATGGCGACAACCGCCCCCATCCACCACCCACCGACAATTTATGGCCCGCCCACCAGCGCACGAGGGTCTATCAGGAATCCTGATAGACCACACAACGAGGCATGTGTTCAGGCGGTGAGGTCGGGGAGGCGGTACTCGTACTTGCGGGGCCGGAGGTCTTCTTCGGCCGGCTCCCAGTCGGGGTAGTGCGAGACCGTTCCGCCGCTGGCGGTGTAGGGGTCGGTGACGGTGTCGACTCTGATGTCGCTGACGACGTAGAGGTCGACGGTGTTGTCCTTGTCCCGGGCGTGCAGGACCTCGTTGATGGTGAGTTCGACGCTGGTGGCGGCGCCGGTCGTGCCCTTGACCTCGACGTGGCGTTCTTCGGTGCCTCGGGTGCAGCGCAGGTCGTAGGGCTTGCCGAGCTTCTCGATCGTCCAGCCCTGTGCCTCGTAGTGGGTGGTGGCGAGTTGTTCGGCGTGCTCCTCGATGGCTTTGCGCTTCTTGGGATCGGAGATGTAGCCGGCTCCGCGGCGGCGGCGCTGGGGCTTCTTCTTGCCCTCGACCTGCTCGGCGGTGAAGCCCGGTGACTTGTCCAGGGGGACGTCTTCGGGGTCGTCGGGGTCGAACGGGATGCCCGCGAGTTCCAGGAGGTGCTGGGCCGGCATCTGGACGAGCTTGCCCATGCCCCGGTCGGTGCCCGAACGGCGGATGGCGTCGCTGCCGGTCTCGGTCAGCGGGCCCTTGGGGCCGAGCGGGACGTTCTCGAGTTTGGCGAGGGGTTCGATGCCGAAGCGCTGGGGGTATTTCAGGCGCCGTTCGGCCTCCTCGTCGGGCCAGTGCCACGCCTTGCCCTCGTAGAAGCCGCCGCGGACCTGGAAGAGGTAGAGGGTGGCGGCGCCCTGCAGCCAGTCCCCCAGCTGGACGCGTGGTGAGGCACCGGTGGCCAGGACGGCGAACTGGGGCTGAGCACCCTCGTATTCGGGCTTCCTCTCGGGGAAGCCCCAGGAGAGGGTCTCGATGCCGTGCTCGAGGTTGCGCTGGGACTCGGTGCTCTGGCCCACGTGGACCATGACGAACGTCGAACTCTTCATGCAGGCCATCATAAGCATGCTCTTATCGAGTGGTCGATAGATTTTTGACTGGGGTAGGCTGCGGATGCTGCCGGGCCCCGGCCATGTGCTCAACTCGCCGCCTGGGCAGTGCCGCTGACAATGTCTCAGCAGGGCCAGGGAAGCTGTCATCGTCGTAGCAGGCCGTACGGTGCGGTGCTGCGGAAAAGCAGGGGGATCCGCATGTCCGAAAGGTCGTCGACAACAGCCCGCGCGCTCGCGGTGGCGCCGCGCGGCAACGGCGCCGCGGCGGGAGAGCTGGGGGCCGGCGTGCGGTGTGCGGCGGCGGGCCGGGTACACGAGATCGCCGCATCGGCAGGCGACCCGGCGTTCATCGACCGGTGCGTACGGCAGTACGCGGCGGCGGGCTTCGGCATACCCGATGAGGCCGAGGTGCGCAGCTGGCGCAACAGCTGGCCGCCGTTGCTGGAGGCGCTGGTGCGGGCCGGGTTATCGGATCTGCAGCTGTATCTGGAGTACGGCACCCCGGGCGGGGGGCAGCGCCTGGACGCTGTGCTGGTCGGCAGGGCGGCAGAGGGTGCGTTGGGGCTTGTGGTCATCGAGCTGAAGCAGTGGCAGACGGCGCGGGTCCTGGACGGGCTGCGGGTGCAGCGTTCGGACGGCCTGGTGACCGCACATCCGGTGCATCAGGTCCTGGCCTACGGGAGGTTCTTCGAGTTCTGGCGGCCGAAGACGGCGCCCGTGCTGGACATCCGTGCGGCCGTGGTGCTGCACAACGCCGACCGGGAGCAGGCCGAGGCATTGCGGATCCGGGACGGTGAGGGGGCCGGTGTGCCGGTGGTGAGCGGGCAGGACCTGGCCGTTCAGGGCGCCGCTCTGTCCGGCCGCCTGGGGTGCGCAGGACTGGCCTCTCCCACGGTGGACGAGGTCGGCGCCTTCGAGCGGATCGTGTGGGCGCCGTCGGCCCGGCTGCTCGCCCAGGTCGGTGACGCGCTCAACGGGCAGACGACGTTCGCGCTCGTCGGTGACCAGCAGCACGCCTACGTACAGATCCGCGCACTCGTCGCCGATCTGCTGGAGGGAGACCCCCAGGGCGCGGTCGTCACCGTGCGCGGCGGGCCGGGCAGCGGCAAGACCGCTCTCGCGGTGCGCCTGCTCGGCTATCTGATGCGATACCAGGGGCAGAGCCGCCCGCGGTTCGTCACGCCGTCGGGAACCCTGCGCGCCCATCTCCTCGAGGCCGCCGGCGGACACGGGCAGGCCCGTGACCTGTTTCCCCCCGTCTCCTCCCTCTACAGCGCCGCACAGCACGCCGGTTCCGTCATCATCGACGAGGCCCAGCGCATGGCCAGGTCACACGACAGGCTGGCACCTGCCCTGGCCGAGGTCCTGCGCAAGGTGCCGCTGGTCGTGGTGTTCCTGGACGAACGCCAGATCATCCGCCCCGGCGAGGGCACCAGCGTGGACGAACTGCGCGACGCCGCCCAGGCCATGGGACGCACCCACCACCACCTGGAGCTGACAGGCTCCTTCCGCTGCAACGGCTCCGCCGCCTACACCACCTGGGTCGACAACCTCCTCTACGGCACCCCCACCCCGTGGACCGCACACCACGACTACGACCTGGCCCTCAGCGACGACCCCTTCCAGCTCCAGCACTGGATCGAACAGGCCACCAACGCCGGACACACCGCCCGCACCACCGCCGGATTCTGCTGGCCCTGGACCCGCACCCGCCCCCGCGGCGCCACCACACTCCCCCTCGACATCACCCTCCCCGTCCCCGCCACCCCGGCCGGCCCCGCACGCACCTGGAAAGCCGCCTGGAACGCCACCGACACCCTCACTGACCCCGACGGCCTCCCCCTCGCACCCCACAACCAGCTCTGGGCCACCCACACCGGCGGACACCAGCAGATCGGCTGCATCTACAGCGCCCAAGGCCTCGAATACCACCACGCCGGCGTCATCATCGGCCCCGACCTCACCTGGACCGACAACCACTGGACCGCCCACCCCCACCACAGCCACGACCCCAAACTCCGCACACTCACCCCCGACCAATACCTCCCCTACGCCCTCAACACCTACCGCGTCCTCCTCACCCGCGGCACCCACACCACCCGCATCCACACCCCCCACCCAGACACCCAGCAATTCCTCAACCGGCTCATCGCCCCCGCCCCCGCCAACTGACACCACCTACTCCCCGCAACAGCAACCGGTTCATGAGCCCCCCGCCTCCCCGCTTCTGCTTACCGGGGCGATGACTGCGACGCAGAGGCCACACAGAGCAGTTGGAGGACGGGACAGAAGTCCGGCTTGAGGTATGGATCATGAACCAGAAGGGACGCCGCACCAAGCTCACCACCGACAAACTCGCCGCACTCGCCGAACTCGGGATGGAGTGGGCAGCACACACCACGCAGCCGGTGTAGCCGCAGAGCCTCCATCTGGAGTGCATCCAGCGGATTTCAGGCGGACGCCCCAACTTGCGGTGCTCCGAGCCAATCGTCGGTCCGAAGAGCTCTGTGGTCTCTCCGCCCGGTGCGGCATGGGCCACTGACACCTCCGACAGCAGAAAGCACATTCTTCGATGACCACACAACTCCTACGCACCGCGCGCAGCGGTCCGCAGACCACTTCCGTCGTGACCGACCTGCCGTTCAAGCCGCAGCTCGTCAAAGCCGTGTTCAGAGACGTGACCTCGTTGCACGTCTCCCGGCCAGCCGCGTGGGCCGCCGCGTCGGTGACGCGGACCGTACTGACGGAGATCATCGACGGCGCAAGAAGCCCGGCGGCCGAAGAGGCCAGGACGAGACTGATTCCCAAGGACCTCATCTCGGCAATCGACCGGAACGTCGAGGTGGAGGTGGGATCGGCGTGGTACCTGCACAGCCCGACCTTCCACGGCCTGATGGGCGAGGTGCGCAACGCCGATGGTGCGCTCGTGTCTCTTCGTGAGCGCCGCGGGACGCGTACACCGGATGGTGTGGCTGGCGCCCACCGGTTCGAGGCCGGGGTGAAAAGGCTGCTGGGGAGCCGGGGAGTGAGGGCCGTCCCGGCGATGGTCCGCGACCTGGACGGAATCGCGAGCGTGTTCCTGACGGCCCTGGCCCGGGACGCGGCCAAGGTCGTCCGCGAGGGCGGGGCCAAGCGGTTCGGGACGGTCAGTCTGGTGGTGCCGGGCGAGCCAGCCCCGGCCCCGCTGCTCAAGGACCCCCTCCACGCCCTGTCCACCCGCCGCGGGGACACGCGGACTGTTGGCAGGGACGACGTCCTGGCCGCCATCACGATGCAGCTGTTCGGCGATCTCAGACAACGTGCCATCACCGAGGCAGCCGAGATGACACGGAACACGTCGGCCAACTGATCGCGCCCGCCCCTGCGCTCTGCCCACTGCGCACGGCTCCCACGTGTGCGCAGCTCTCGGAATCTGCCGCCCGCATTCGGCTCCGGTCGGCTCGCGAGAACGGGCTCGTCGTATGGACACGGACCGCTGGCCGCAGGCGCCCCACGGGGAAGACCTCCCTTAAGCGGGTTACCCGCGAAAGCGAGTTCCGAGTGTGCGGCGTGCTCGACGTGTACGAGCTCCCTCAGCCCGAGGGGTTCCAGTCCGAGGTCACCTCCCGGTTTCTACGACACACGAGCGGGTGGCCCGGGCGGTGCCGGCGTGGTCCGATCCCGACGCGCACGGCTGATCCGCCTGGAGCCGGTGGCAGGGCGGGGCGCGGTGGCCGTCATGCCGCAGCCGCTGCGCCGGCCGATCCGAAGACGTCGTCGAAGCGGTGCGCCTGCTCCGCGCGGACGAGGTGGAAGGCGCCGCTGCGGTGGCGCAGGGCGTGGGCACTGTAGTGGGCCACCTCGGCCGGGGTGAGGACCTTCAGGTCGCCGAAGACGTAGTACAGCGGAGTCGGGGCGTGGGCCGCAGTGAAGAAGAGACCGGCGGTCACGGTGTCCCTGCTGACGGCATAGCGGTCGGAGTCGGTGCTGGGCATACGGTCTTTCGCGTCGATGGTGATCAGGTCGGCGCCGCGGGCGGCGATCAGGTCGGGGAAGTGCCGCAGGGCGGAGCGGGTCCGGCGCAGGGCCTCCCGCACGGCAGGCGGGTAGGTGCCCTGCCCGCAGGGCTGGACGGTCCAGCCGCGGGCGCGCAGCGCGGCCGCCACCCGACGTTCGTGCATGTCGCCTATCGCCTTACGGTCCTGCCACTGCGTCAACTCCGGTTCCCCCTCGGGTACGTCCCGCGATCCCTGCGCGTGATACGAAGGATTCATAGTTCGTCCTACCCTCCTGGACGGTATGATGCTCCTCATGGCGGCATACGTTGACCCACGCTTTCGTCCCACTCTCTGGCCCGGGACGCCCGTGCCGACACCGGAGTTGATGCCTCTTCGCAAGGTGCGGGCCGACGGCGAGTGGATCGTCTGGACCCCGCAGCTCCCTTCCCGCGCGCACACCGTCCCCATGCCGGAGGACTTCTACCTGCGCGAGTTCATGGAGGTCGACCCCGAGGACCTCGACGCCGTGGCCGCCCTGATGGGCGCCTACGGACACCTCGGCGGCAGCATCAACACCGGGAGCTGGGACGTCGACGTCTACGAGCATCTCAAGGAGCTCAGCGAGCGCGAGCACCCCCGCGCGCCGTTCGCCCTGCACGGCGAACTGGCCACGCTGTTCATGAGGGAGGCGCAGGCTGCCATCACCACCTGGCTGGCCCTGCGCCGTGAGGGCGGACTCGACGCGCTCGTCGAGCCGGAGGTGTCCGAGGAAGAACTGGCGCAGTGGCAGGCGAGCAACGCTGACCGGGAGGAAGCGTGGCCGCGGGACCTGGACCACCTGCGCGAACTCGTCCTGGACATCAGGATCGGCAACCTCGTGAGCGAACTGAACGCCGCGCTCAGGCCGTTCAGTATCGGCATCGGCAGTCTGGGCGACCGTTACCCCACCGTCCTCGCTGTGGCGTTCCTCCAGCTCTACAACCACCTCGCCGAGGACGCCACGATCCGCGAGTGCGCCAACGAGACCTGCCGCCGCAGCTTCGTACGCCAGCGCGGCCGCGCCGCGTACGGACAGAACCGCACCAGCGGCATCAAGTACTGCACCCGCGAATGTGCCCGTGCCCAGGCGCAGCGCGAACACCGCCGGCGCCGCAAACAGCAGACCCCGCCCCTCCCGCAGCCACCGGCCGGGAAACCGACGCCGCAGGACCGCCCGGAACCCGTCGGCCAGACGGGAGCTGAGTGATGATCAGCCTGCGGGAACACCAGGTGGAAGCGAACGCGCGCATCCGCGCGTGGGCGGGATTCCCCACGAGGTCACCGGTACCGGCGCACGGGCTGCGCGGGACCGTCGTCTCCGCGACCGGATCCGGGAAGACGATCACCGCCGCGTGGGCCGCACGGGAGTGCTTCCGCGGCGGGCGGATCCTCGTCATGGTCCCCACCCTCGACCTGCTCGTGCAGACCGCCCAGGCGTGGCGGAGGGTCGGCCACCACGGGCCGATGGCCGCGGTGTGCTCGCTGGAGAAGGACGAGGTCCTGGAGCAGCTCGGCGTGCGGACCACCACCAATCCGATCCAGCTCGCCCTGTGGGCGGGCAGGGGGCCGGTGGTCGTGTTCGCCACATACGCCTCACTCGTGGACCGCGAGGATCCCGAGGACATCACGGGCCGGGCGAAGGTACGCGGGCCGCTGGAGGCCGCTCTGGCGGGCGGGGAACGTCTGTACGGACAGACAATGGCCCCGTTCGACCTCGCCGTCGTCGACGAAGCCCACTCAACCACCGGTGATCTTGGTCGGCCGTGGGCGGCGATCCACGACAACTCCCGGATCCCCGCGGACTTCCGGCTCTATCTGACCGCGACCCCGCGCATCCTCGCCTCCCCCCGCCCGCAGCGCGGCACGGACGGCCAGGAGCTGGAGATCGCGACGATGGCCAGCGACCCCAACGGCCCGTACGGCGAGTGGCTGTTCGAGCTCGGGTTGTCGGAGGCCGTCGAGCGGGGCATCCTCGCCGGCTTCGAGATCGACGTGCTGGAGATCCGCGACCCCTCCCCCGTCCTCGGGGAATCGGAGGAGGCGCAGCGGGGCCGGCGTCTGGCGCTGTTGCAGACCGCACTTCTGGAGCACGCCGCCGCGCGCAACCTGCGCACCGTCATGACGTTCCACCAGCGGGTCGAGGAAGCCGCCGCGTTCGCGGAGAAGATGCCGCAGACCGCGGCCCGGCTCTACGCGGCCGAGGTCTGCGACAGGGACCTGGCCGGCGCGGAGGCCCTGCCGGCGTCGTCGATCGACGCGCAGTTCTACGAGCTGGAGGCCGGCCGCCACGTCCCCCCGGAGAGGGTGTGGTCGGCGTGGCTGTGCGGCGACCACCTCGTCGCCGAACGCCGCGAAGCCCTGCGCCAGTTCGCCGACGGCCTCGACGCCGACAACAAGCGCGTACACCGGGCCTTCCTCGCCAGCGTTCGCGTCCTCGGTGAAGGCGTGGACATCGTGGGCACCAGGGGCGTCGAGGCGATCTGCTTCGCCGACACCCGCGGCTCCCAGGTCGAGATCGTCCAGAACATCGGCCGCGCCCTCCGGCCGAACCCCGACGGCACGGCCAAGATCGCGCGGATCATCGTGCCCGTCTTCCTCCAGCCCGGCGAGGACCCCGGCGACATGATCGCCTCCGCCTCGTTCCGCCCCCTCACAGCCGTCCTCCAAGGCCTGCGCTCACACTCCGAACGCCTCGTCGAACAACTCGCCAGCCGGGCGCTGAGCAGCGGGCAGCGGCAGGTGCACGTGAAGCGGGACGAGGACGGGCGGATCATCGGCACCACGTCCGAAGGAGAGGGCGGGCAGGACGAGGCCGAGGGCGCGGTGGAGTCCGCGCTGCTGCACTTCTCCTCTCCCCGGGACGCCGCCACGATCGCCGCGTTCCTGCGCACCCGGGTCTACCGGCCCGAATCCCTGGTGTGGCTCGAGGGCTACCAGGCCCTGCTGCGCTGGCGAAAAGAGAACGGGATCACGGGGCTGTACGCCGTCCCGTACGACACCGAGACGACGGTGGGCGTCACGAAGGCGTTTCCGCTGGGACGCTGGGTCCACCAGCAGCGGCGCACCTACCGCGCCGGTGAACTCGACGACCACCGCCAAGAACTCCTCGACGACGCCGGGATGGTGTGGGAACCCGGCGACGAAGCCTGGGAAACCAAACTCGCCACCCTGCGCTCCTACCACCGCGCCCACGGCCACCTCGCCCCCCGACGCGACGCCCTATGGGGCCACGCCGACAGTGAACTGGCCCCGGTCGGGGAACACATGGCCAACCTCCGCCGCACCCACGGCCTCGGCAAGAACCCCGAACGCGCCACGGTGCGGGCGGCGCAGCTTGCCGCGATCGACCCCGACTGGAACTGCCCCTGGCCGCTGGACTGGCAGCGCAACTACCGTGTCCTCGCCGACCTCGCCGCCGACGAACCCGACGGCGTCCTCCCGGCCGTCGAGCCCGGTGTGCTCTTCGAGGGCGACGACCTCGGACGATGGCTGCAACGGCAGACCCACGACTGGTTCCAACTCACCGAGGAACAGCAGCGCAGACTCTCAAGCCTGGGAGTGAAGCCCGCCGAACAGCCGGCACCAGCCACCCCGGACGGCGCGAAGGCATCCGGGAAGGCATCAGCCTTCCAGCGCGGTCTGGCGGCCCTCGCCCAGTGGGTCCAGCGCGAGGGTACCCAGAAGGCAGTGCCGAGGGGGCACGTCGAAGCCGTCGTCATCGACGGCCAGGAACACCAGCACAAGCTCGGCGTATGGACATCGAATGTCCGTTCCAGGCGGGACAAACTCACCCAGGAGCAGCTGGACGCGCTGCGGGAGCTGGGCGTGGAGTGGGCGTAGGTGTGGCGCTGGTCAGCACGGTGCCGGTAGGCCTCCAGCCACCGAATATTCCGTTCCACAGCGTGGCTCCCGAGCGACTGTTGCCCCGCCCAGGAAACCGAGGGTGGCCAAGTCCGACTGCCCGCCCGGGCTGCGGTCAGAGCAGTTCGTACGTTGGGGGGGCCATTACCGGGTGGGGCGATTAGCAGTTAAGCGTGTGTGCAGACGCGGGATGCCACATCGAAGCCGGTAGCCGCCCCTGGCTCCGTCGATGCGCGGTTCATCGATCCCCTGGGCATCGGCCAGCGAATGCCGTGGGCGGACCTGGTGCGCAGTGTCCGCCTGGAGGACTGCGGTCCGGTGCGTTCGTTTCCCGTGCGGTCTGGAAGGCGGATGGCGCCAGGCTGGTGGTGGTCGGCGACCGACGGCCGGCTTGTGCGCTACGGGTCGGGTGTCATGCGGACGCAGGTGATGCTGCTGGACCACGACCCCGAGGTAGTGGCAGTGGCGTGCCGCCCTGTGGAGTTCGTCTGGCGTGAGCCTGACGGATCCTGTTTGGAGCACGCCCCGCATCTGATGGCCCGGCTCGATGATGGCAGTGGTCTGCTGGTCGCCTGTGCCGGACGGGAGGAGGTCTCTCGGCGCCTTGCCCATCGTGCTGAGGTGGTGGCTGCTGCTGTGGCCTCTGTGGGGTGGCGGTACAGAATTGCCCGGCCTCCGGATCCGGTTCTGGCAGCCAATCTCTCCTGGCTGGCCGGTTACCGGCATCCCCGTTACAGGGGCGGCGCCCTGGCGGGGCGCGTGGCCGAGGCATTTCAGCGCTCTCGGCCGCTGATGGAAGGGGTTCGCGGGCTCGGAGATCCGGTCGGGGTCCTCCCGGTGGTCTTCCATGCGCTCTGGAACGGCGCCTTGTCGGCTCCGCTGGACGCCCCGCTGCATGAGCGGGTGACCGTGACAGCCGCCCGCACCGTCGGACGGCGGCAGGCATGAACGGCGCGATACCCGCCGTCGGCCAGCCACGTGACCACCCTCCGGTCCCGCGCGCACGACACCGCCCCCAGCAACACCTCCCGGGCGCCCTCGGGCAGCATCTTCGGATGCCGGCGCACCCGTTCGGCGGGCGCGAGCGGGTTGGCAGGCATGCTGTGCAGGACGTGTCCGAGCATCGCCCGCCGCCTATCCGCCCGCGTCGGCAAACGCGTCACACGCAGCGCCTCCGCCAGCGACGGGTTCACGCCGTGGATGCCCAGGTGGAGGTAGAAGCCCTTCAGACAGGCCGCCGCGGTCTTCAACGCGCTGTGCCCGTACGGGCGTTTCCCCTCCCGCCACGGCAACCCGAACGGCCCCGGATAATCCGCACCCAAAGCCGCCATGTAGTGCCGCAGATCCTCCAGCGACACCGACCCCGCGTCCAGGCCCGCGAACCGCAGCCACCGCAGATGATCCACCAGCACATACGCATACGTACGGTCCGTACCCGCCCGACAGGAACGCAGGAACCCGTCCGCCTCCGCCACCACCGAACAGTCCGCATCCACGACCGTGTAACAGACCCGCCCGTCCCCACGCACGATCTCCTGGACGCGTAACTCGCCCACCACCAACCGGCCACCCACCATGTGCCGCCCCCACCGGACCGGGAACCGCCCCGGTGGCGACACCCCCGGCCCCGAGTCCACACCCCTCCCCCACACCCCCGGACCACTCCACACGAACGTCCCACACACCCCAGCGACGGTTGGTAAAGTCCGTCACCCTCACACGCCAGAACGCCCCCTCGGGTCGCGTTGACGGCAGGCATCATCAGGGGCAGACATGGCCCACAGCACGGTGGCTCATCCACACCGCCACATCGCACACCCGCAACGCACTCACCGTTTCGGGCAGCCCCGCGGCCTGCCGCAGATCGAACAGCTGGCGGTGCAACGCGGCGTCGTCCTCACGCAGCGCGGTGTGGAGGGCGAGCCAGAAGGACGACGGCCGGCCGACCGCACAGCGGACAACGCGGTCATAGACCGGGAGCAGCCGCGGGCGCTTGCGAGCCAGGAGCTTGCCCGCGATCACCCATCCGACATCGGGCTGGCCGCGCAGGAGATGCCAGGCCTGGTCCGCCGGCGAACCGTCGGCCACGACATCCGCGTCGGCATCAACCATGTCGATGTCCCTGGGAATGACTCGCAGCAGACCGGACAGCCGCGCGCCGAGAGGGCCCTCCAGAATGTCCAGCGCGACGGACGCCGGAACGGTCACCGACAAAGTCTGCACCGCGACCAAGTCCTCCGCCGTGAACCGGTTGGCGACCTCCGGCCGGTCTCCCCCACCCGCCAGATGCTCGAACCGACTGCCGGTGAACGCGGCCACGTCAGGCGGCAGATCGATCCCGAAGTAGTGGCGCAGATCACCCACAACACTCTCTGCACTCAGCAGTACGCGCAACCGCTGCCCCAACGGCGACAACGCCCCCCAGAAACACCGAGCGCAGCGGCAGGAGAAGCCATGAGATCTCCAAAACCAGGTCTGTAGCAGGGCGGCCAGGTGGGCGTGTCAACACCGAAGCAGCTGTCCTGCGCCGCAGCCTCCTGCCGCAGGGGGCACCGCCGCCGAGGCAGGACGACGGCAGCTTGTACTCGCGGAGCGGCACAACCGGGTTGCGCCCGTTCGGGCTCTCTCCAGCAGCGCTGCATGCCCAAGGTATGAAGCTGTCGGCGGGACACGGCCGGCGAAGAGCGGGGGGCGGCCGGGGCGTGCGCAGCTCAGGCTATGGGGTGCCGTGGCGGGCAACCAACCGCTATCTGTACCAGAAGGGCATCCCCTATCGCTTCGCTGCTGCCTCAGCGGTGTGCGGGGCGCAGGTACATCGGCAGGACGGTGCGCATGAGCTGTTCGCCGCGGGTGGTGATGGTTTCGAAGTCGCCGCGGGCCATGGCGGCGAAGTTGGTCGGGTACGCGGCAACCGCGCTGCGCGGGACGAGGTCGGCGGGCGGCGCGGGCAGACGATCGTCCTGCATGCCGAGATAGGCGAGGGCGAAGCCGTCGATGCGTCCGCTCGCGGCCCATTCGTGCAGGCGGGAGCGGGCGGAGTCCTGTGCCTTGCGGTGGACGGTGGCGAAGGAGCGGTTGAGGCGTCCGGGCATGAAGTGCGGTGCCTTCAGGGCGAGTTCACCCAAACCTGCGTCGCAGGAGATGATGAAGGGCACGTCGTAGACGTGCTGGGTGTGGTGCGGTGAGCGTCCGGGCTCGAGGACGGACAGGCCGAGGTTGTCATAGACGCCGCCGTCGGTGAGCAGCACGGTGTGCTGCTGCTGGTGTCCGCCCGGGTGCTGGAAGGTGAAGGTGCGTTCCAAGGCTGGCAGGATCGCGGGGTAGGCGGCGGAGGCGGCGACGGCGGTGGCGACGTGGATGGGTTCGGTGATGGTGCCGTAGCGGGAGCAGCCGCTGCGGGTGCTGCCGAAGCGGACGGCGTTGGTCGTGGCCAGGTCGGTGGCGGTGAGGACGACGGCAAGGCCGGGGTGGGTGACGTCGGCCATCGTCTGGGTTCCGAACGCTTTGTGGGTGAGGACGGCGGCTAGGGCGTCAGTGCGGTTGGCGGGGCGGGCGACGCTGACACCGCTGTGGCGGGAGAACAGTTGGCGGGTGCCTGCGCAGGCGGCCGCGGTGAGGTTGCGCACCGCCGCAGAGGGCCTGAACGCCTGTCGTGCGATGTCCAGTTGGAGGCCGGAGCGCAACAGGTCGGTGGCGCGGGTGTCGAAGTCGGCGAAGTCGGGCGGGCCATAGGCCCACAGGGCGGCGAGGAGGGAGCCGCCGGAGATGCCGGAGACGACGCGGATGCGGTCGAGGAGATCGCGGTCGTTAAGGGCGCGCAGGCAGCCGAGGTGGAAGGCGGCGGCGCGGGAGCCGCCGCCGGACAGGGCGAGGCCGATGGTGCGGGTCATGGGCGAGCCTTGCGTGGGAAGGGAACCGGGCCGTGGGGGCGGGTGGCGTAGCCGCCGGGCCACCACGTCACAGGGCCGAGGCGGGCGGGTAGTTGCGGCGAGGGCGGCTCGGCTGCGGCGGAGGCGGTGCGGGTGGCGAGGTGGGCGTAGAGGTCGGGGCCGTCACCGGTGGCGAGCCACTTGTGCCACACGGACTCCGGTCCTCCGGCGATGAGGACGAGGGCGCGGGAGGGGGCGTCGTCCAGTGGCAGGGTGAGGCTGGTCATGGCGGCGCGGTCGGTGGCACTGGGCTGCGCGGCGGTGTGCGGGTGGGTGTGCCACATGCCCAGGAAGCGGCTGATGTTGCCGGTCGCCTCCCGGCGGGCGCCGAGGTGAGCGCCGACACCGTCCAGGCCGTGCCGGAAGTAGGTCTCCGTCAGCAGGGAGTCGGGGGGCGGGCCGGTGGCCTCGTCGACGAAGATCACGCCGGTGGCGTCGTCGACGACGCCGAGCAGGGTCCCGCCGGTTTCCACGCGCGAGCCCCTCACGCGGGCGCCGCGACGGGCTTCCGCGCGCATCTCAGCGAGTGCGGCGGGGGTGATGCGTACGTCGTAGCCGGTGGCCTTGTCCGTGACAAGGGTGTCGTTGGGCCAGGTCAGCCAGCGCGGCCCGGCGGGCTGGGTGCTGGTGGGGCTGGCGGGCATGCGCACGATGAGCGTGGCCATGGTAGGCCGGTCGGCGGGGTCGGCCAGAGCATAGAGGACGCCGGTCACCAGTTGTCCGGCCAGTGCGGTGACGTCGGCGGCCGAGCCGGTGAAGGTGGCGTCCGAGCAGCCGGGTTCGGGCTGGAAGAGCTCCGTGCGGGGCTTGGTGGGGAAGAAGTCCTCGATCAGGTCATCGAAGGTGTGCGTGGTGTCGGTGTGCGCGGCCAGCGCGGTGCGGCGCAGGACGTCGGCGCCACCGCCGGTGGCACCGTGGGCCGAGAGCGCGGCGAGGCCGCGGGTGGCGTGGTGGCCGATCATCAGCGTGGCCAGGTGAGGCCACGGGGCGATATCGGTGCGGCGGGCGCGTTCGAGGTGGGCACGGACGATGCGGTTGGCGGTGCAGTCCCAGATCAGGTCGAAGGGGTGCAGGTCGAGTTCGGACAGCCGGGTGGTGATGTCGCCGACGAGTGCTTCGACCCGGGTGTGGTGGGGGTCGATCCGGTTGAGACGGTCGGCCAGGACGCTCGCCTTGAAGTGCCCGATGTCGGCGTCCGTGTAGGGCTGGCGGGCCAGGATTCCCGGGTGGACGAGCGCCTGGTCGGCGACGGTGAGGTGCGCGGCGCCGGCGCGTGCGCACATGTCGGCGACGGGGGCGCCAAGCGCGCCCGCGCCCAGGACGAGGATGCGTTTGCCCCGCAGCCAGGCCGCGGGGGTGGCTTGGTCGCGGCGGACGGTGACTTCGGGGCGGGCCTCGTAGATGCGCATCCACCGGGTGGGCAGACGGTCGAGCCATTCGGTGCCGAACTGGATGACTTCGTCGCCGAGTTCGGCCAGGTACGGGCGGCCGCTGAAGGCGGTGCCGACGGCCAGGCGCCCGATCTGGTCGGCGAAGTCGGGCAGGTGCCAGGCCACCAGGTGTGTCTGGCGTGGGCCGTCGCCGGCGATGCCTCGCGAGGGGGTGCCCAGCAGCAGGTGCACCGGCGCGGCCGGGGTGTCTTCGTCGTCCTCGTCCTGCGCGTCGCCGTCGAGGTGGAGCAGGGTGCGGTTGTGGTCCGCGACGAATCCCGTCAGCCCCAGTAGCAGGCGTGACGTGATGTGGTCGCGGGCCAGGGCTTCGACCAGGTCCCGCGCGGTGAGCGGGTATTCGAACGTCAGGTGCTTCGTGGTGACGACGGCGGGGGCGAGGAACGCGCGGGCACCGGCCGGGAGCGCGGCGGTCTGCCGCAGCTGCTCCAGGGTGGCGGGCCAGGGGTCTTCGACGGCAAGCCAGCCCACCACGTCGCTTCTCGTGTCGCCGACCTGGTGCAGCACGGCGGCGCCCAGCCACGGACCGTCCGGCCGTGCGACGGGCGCGTCGCGGCGGATCACGAGGAGCCCCGCCGTGTGGTCGGTCAGGGCGTTCGGAGGGTGCAGGGGTTCGCCGGGCCGGTCCAGTTCTCCCGCGGCGCCCGCCTCGAACCAGTCCAGGAGGCGGTTGACGAACCCGTACATGCCGTCGGCCGGATCCCACTCGGTCGCCGTCGAGCGGTACAGGCACAGGTGGCGGCCCCAGTTGACGTGCGGAGCACCGGCGAAACGGGTATGCCGAGTCCGCACGCTTGGGGCGGCGAAGGGAAAGTTCGGGGGGATCAGCAGGGTGACCGCCTCGACACTGCGCAGCCGCAGAGCGCCCTGGGTACGCGGCAGGTTGGCGCAGCCGACGCTGATGCGGGCCTCGACGTACCCGGGCCGGCCGGTGGAGGCGGTCACGTGCGTGGCCGCCATCGATCCTTGGGAGGCCTGGGCGATCCGGTGGAGCTGGTCGAGGGCGAGCTGCTGGCCTTCAGTGAGTTCCGGGGTGGTGCTGTCCTTCACGCGGCACCGAATCCGATCTGTACCGCCGGCTCGGCCTTGTCACCCCTGGCCTGCTGCACACCGGCGCGGGCTGCGTCCGTACCGTGCTGGTGCGGCAGGCCGGCTGCGGCGGTGAAAGAAGCGGCCGGGAAGCGGGTGGTGCCGAGCGCGGCCAGCAGCCGTCGGCCGCCGCCTGCGGCGTGCAGCACCTGGGCCTTGTTCTCCAGGTCGGTGACGTCCACGAGCTCCAGCCCCAGGCCGGGCTCCAGGGCGAAGACCACCGGACGGGGTTCGTCTTTGGAGGGGTACTCCCCCGTACACAGCACCGTGTAGTCGGTGATCGACTCATACGCATTGCGGGCCAGCAGGTGCGGCGGATTGTTGCCCTTCTCGTCCTTGTCCCGGAAGGGAAGCGAGCTGGCGATCACCCGCGCGTCCGGGCTGGCATGCGCCTGGACCTTGTCGAGGACGTCCTGCTTGAGTTCTTCCTCGCCGTCCTCGCCCTCGGCGTACATAGCCTTCTTGGAACAGTGGTGTGGGGAGAGCAGCACGTCCCACTCCACCCGGTCCGAGTTGCCTGCGGCCTCACTGTTCTCGAAGATCATCTTGATGATGGGATAGGCGAGGTCGCCCAGGAACAGCAGTCGGCCGGCTGTGCCGTCGTCGGCCTTCAGCTGCACTTGCAGGGCCAAGGACGTGTCGTTGCGGTCGCCGGCGCAGTTGTCCTTGAACGGTGCGTGGACGAACGCCTCGAAGCGGTCCGCGACGTCCTCGCCGTCGAGCTGGGTGATCACATCGCCGGGGAACGTGAAGTACTCGTCGGGCAGTTCGGCATAGGAGTGCAGTTCGCGGTCCTCGTCATAGCCGATGATGCGCACCCGGTCTCCGCTGGCAGGCTCCTTGCCGGCCTTGACGGCCTTGAGGGTGGCGTCCACGCGTCGCTCGACCTCGTCCTGGAAGCGTTGCGCGTCCTCGCACATCGGCTTGTCCTCGGACAGTTCGCGCCACAGCCGGGGCGTCGCCCAGATCTCCCCGATCAGGATGGAGCTCTCCAGGAGGTCGCCGAAGCCGCAGCAGTGGTCCGAGTCGGCGTGGGTCAGGGCGAAGACCGCCAGGTAGGGCGTCTTGCCGTCGGGCTGCGGCAGGGTCTCCTCCAGCCGGTCGATGACGGCGGCGACCACCGCGTCGTCCTCGTCGGCCGCCTTCATATCCCGCAGGTCCACCTGCACCACCAGGTTGCCGCCCAGCACGATCGTGGTGGAGTCACCCGTGCCCACCGGCCAGAACACCACCCCCTGTTCGGGAAGTTCCGTCTCGACCATGTCCTACCTCTTCACTCGATATTGATCAACTAGCAGGAAAAGCAGACCAATTCACTTCAGGTCAGATTTACCACGCGTCACTGACAACGACGCCGCCATCGGGCCGGTGGAGACCGACACGAACAACTCCCCCTCGCGCACGGCGACCTCCTCGTCCCGTGGCCGGCGAACGACTGCTGATTCCGTCCGGCGCTCCCGACCAGGCAGTGCGTGGCCGCGTCGATACCAGCCAGGCCCAGGATCACGTTCGGCGTGGTGCACTTCGGCACCGGCCACAGGCTCACCGTGACCGTCTTGCCGCCGGTCTCCTCGTGCTGCATGTCTGCCGTCGTCATGACGACCTATCTCCCCCGGCCCGCCTCAGCGGGCCGGGAAACGTGAAAGGCGGGCTCGAAGCCCGCCTACTTGCTCTTCTTCGAGCCGCGCGATGCGCGCTCATTCACCGTCGTCGACGGGTGCCTGCGCACCGTCGACTGCTTCACGAACCGACCCGTGACCGCACTCCGACCACGCTTCCCTGCGGACCCACTCGCCTTGCTGGACTTGCCTGACATGACGCACCCCTTCCAATGGTGAATCAATTTGACCTGCGGAGATGCCTTATCATGCGATGGATTTCATGCACCCATAAAGCTAATGAAACTTTTCTTGATCGAGAGAGTAGCATGGAAGCGACAGGTATACGCAAGAGGTTTCTGGGGCTGCCGGTGAACATCGCCTTCGACGACGCGGAGCTCGCCCGCGTCTGCAACAGCGACGCGGCCCGCCGGGCCCGCTTCGGGCCGGAGGCCGCCGCCACGCTCCACAGACGCCTCGATCAGATGGCCGCCGCCGACCACCTGGCCGACCTGCATCGCCTCGCGGCCGCCCGGCTACGGCCCGATCCGGCCGACAACGGCGTCAGCCGGATCGTCTCGCTCGGAGACCACGGCCACCTCGTCGTACGCCCCCGCGACGACCCGCCCGCCGCCCACCGTGACGGCACCCTTGACGAACACTCCGTACGCGCCCTGATAGTCACCGCGATCTCCATCACGCGATGACCGCCCCCGCCACCCCCGCCTCCCCGACCTCAGAGAGGCATCACCCGTGACACCGCCTCCCGCCCAGCACCTCGTCTACGCGCCCGACTCCGCCCAGCCGCCCGGCGAGACCCTCAAAGAACAGCTGGAAGCACTCGGCATCCCGCAGGCCGACCTCGCCCGGCGTACCGGCCTGTCCACCAAGCACATCAACCAGATCGTCCAGGGCACCGCGGTCCTCACCCCCGAGACCGCACTCCTCCTCGATCGCGCCACCGGCATCCCGGCATCCCTGTGGAACCAACTCGAAGCCGCCTGGCGCACCCACGTCACCCAGCAGCAGGAACTGACGCGGTTCAGCGAGCGCATCGACTGGCTCGACAACTTCTCACTGTCCGAACTCGTCAAGCGCAACATCCTGCCGGACAAAGCAAAGACCGTAGGAAACCTCCAGCGCCTGCTGGCTTTCTTCGGCGTCGCTGATCCGGATATCGCCGAAGACCTCTGGCGCAGCTACCGCACTGCCTTCCGCCGCTCCACCCTCTTGAAAACCGACGACTACGCCACCGCGGTATGGCTGCGGCAGGCAGAACTTGAGGCCCGCGCCCTGCCCTGCCAGCCGTTCGACCGCGCCGCCCTCACCGCCCTGCTACCCCGCCTGCGCGCCCTCACCCTGGAAGACCCGGCAACCTGGCCCGACCACATCACCCGTCTATGCGCCCAGGCCGGCGTAGCCGTCGTCTTCCTCCCCGCCCCTCCCCTGACCAGCGTCTCCGGCGTCACCCGCTGGCTCACCCCCGACAAAGTCGGCATCGCCCTCAGCGACCGCTTCAAGAAAGACGACCACTTCTGGTTCACCGTCTTCCACGAGATCGGCCACACCCTCCTGCACGGCAAAAGACTGACCTTCCTCGACAACACCGACCGCGCCGACGAACACACACCCGAAGGCGACCGCAGCGAAGAAGAAGCCGACGCCTTCGCCGCCCAGACCCTCATCCCCCCCGAGCACAACGCCGCATACCGCCGCCTCACACGCAGGCCCATGCCCTTCGACAACATCAAGACCTTCGCCCACGAAGCCGGCATCGCCCCCGGCATCGTCGTCGGCCGCCTCCAGCACGACGGCGCCCTGCCCTGGACCCACGGCAACAACCTCAAACGCCCCGTCCACTTCCCCCACAACGGCCCCGCCAAGGACCAGCCACAGTGACCGCCCACCCCCGCAAAGGCACCGTCGCAGCACCGGGCTCCCCCGACTTCGCCCTCCACACCCTGGGCTGGCGCGCATTCCAGGACCTGTGCGCTGCCGTACTCCGCGAAGTGTGGGCACAGTCCGTGCACACCTTCGCCGACTCCAACGACGGCGGACGCGACGGCGCGTTCCACGGAACCTGGCAACAGCCACCGGACCCGATCGGCGTCCAGGACGTCCCCGACGGCCCCTTCGTCCTGCAGTGCAAGCACACCAAGAAAGCCAACACCACCCTCACGCCCTCGGAACTCAGCGACGAGTTCGCCAAGGCCCAGGCGCTGGTGGACCAGGGTCTGTGCGGCAGCTACGTCCTGCTCACCAACGCGCGGGTCAGCGGCGCCTCGGCAGCCACCATCCGACAGCGGCTGCTCGACGCCGGTGTCGGGTACCCGCTGATCCTCGACGGCCAGTGGATCTGCGACACCATCGCCACCCGCCAGCGCCTACGGACCTTCGTCCCCCGCGTCTACGGACTCGGCGACCTCTCCCAGATCCTCGACGAACGCGCCTACACCCAAGCCCAGTCCCTGCTCGGCTACCTGCGAGACGAACTGGCCACCTTCGTGGTCACCGACGCCTATAGACATGCGGTCCAATCCGTGCAGGACCACGGCTTCGTCCTGCTCCTCGGTGAGCCCGCCGTTGGAAAATCCGTCATCGCCGCGACCTTGGCCATGACCGCCCTCGACGCCTGGGGCTGCCTGACCGTTAACGCCCACGATGCAGATGGACTAGTGCGGCACTGGAATCCGCACGAGCCGAACCAGTTCTTCTGGATCGATGACGCTTTCGGTGCCGTACGCCACGAACAGCAACTCACCGACAGCTGGTCCCGTCACATGCGGAACGTCATGACCGCCGTCCGGGGCGGAGCCAAAGTCGTCCTCACCTCGCGCGACTACATCTACCGCGACGCACGCCCCTACTTGAAGGAATACGCCTACCCCCTGCTGCACGAACAGCAGGTTGTCGTCGACGTCGCTCAACTGCCCCTGCATGAACGCCGCCAGATCCTCTACAACCACATCAAACTCGGCGACCAGCCACAAGCGGTCCGCGCGATGATGAAGCCACATCTCGACTTCGCAGCCGAAACAGAGCCGTTCCACCCCGAAGTTGCCCGACGCCTCGGGCAACAGACCTTCACACGCCATCTCGAACCGACCGGCGAGGGTATTACTGACTTCATGGCTCGCCCAACGGCCTTCCTCCGCGACGTCTACGCTGAACTAGGCCCCGATGAAAAGGCCGCCCTCGCTCTGGCCTACCAAGCAGGCGAGCAACTTCCCGCACCGCTGACTCTGGACGCGTCACAAAGCGATGTCATCAACCGGATCGGGAGCGCCCCCGCAGGTGTCAGCCGCGCCCTGCTGGCACTAACCGGAACCTTCCTGCGCTTCGCCTCGCCGCCCGGCAACGACTCAACGACCGGCTGGTCGTTCCGCCACCCCACCCTGCAGGAGAGCTTCGCCGAATTCATGGCAGCCGATCCCAACCTGCTGGGTATCTTCATCGGCGGCTTGAACTGGCGGACACTTCTCACACGCATCGACTGCGGAACGCAACAGCAACGTGGCACGCTACTCCGCGTACCTCCCGCCCTCTACCCGGCTGTCATCAAACGTCTGCTAGCTGTCGAATCGCAGGTAAGGGACGGCCGCTATTACCTCGCAGAGTGGTACAACTTCTTCGCTACGCGATGCTCTGACACCTTCTTGCAGCTATACACGGAGGCAAATACCCAGTTCAAAGAACGGATGATGCAGTTCATCTCGTTCTTGGACTCTGCTCACGAGCCAAAGGTCCTGGCTCGCCTCCACGAAGCCGGACTGCTGACCTCACAGGAACACAACCTTCTCCGAGAAAGGGTCGCCGAACTAGCGATCGAAACCCCGGACGCCGCCTGGCTGCGCCAGCCCGAGTGGCATGTCTTGCTCAGCGACACAGACCGAGAATACCTTCTCCAACGAGTTCGCGAAGAGCTCATTCCTGATCTCGAATACACCCTGGACACTTGGCGAGACAACCTTCCTTCCGGAGAAGATCCCTACCAGTACTACAGGGTGCTACAAGATGAGCTAGGAACTTACCTCGAAGCTTTTGAACAAGACGCCGAAACTGCGAGTGCCCTCGACCGAGCTATCACCAACGTAGAAGAAGCAGCCACCTCTTACGACGATTACGACCCCGAGCCAGGTGAGGGTCCGTACACCAGACACCGCGCGGGCCTCTCACACCAGGCCCCCCCACGCAACCGCAGCATCTTCGACGACATCGACAGCTAACAACCACACGACAGCAACGCTACTGACATAGCTGCCCGGCAAAACCCGAAGTGACGACGCCGCACACTCTTCCCCGATCGGTAAAACGGACGAGGCACACGGAACCGCAGGTGATCTAACTTGACTCTGTCGGGGATCTTGGCGTTTCGCGGTGCGGCAGCATGGTCAACGGGCATGCTCGGG
>NZ_BMMU01000052.1:29626-29911 GCF_014646095.1 Streptomyces lacrimifluminis
CGAGGACTTCGCCGACTGGTACCCGCGTGACGGGCGTCCGGGTATCTCGCCTGCTCAACTGGCTACCGTCTGTGTGCTGCAGTTCCTGCTCGGCCTGTCGGACCGGCAGGCCGCCGAGGCGGTCCGCTGCCGCATCGACTTCAAGTACGCGATGGCCATGGAGCTGGATGACCCCGGGTTCCATCACAGCGTGCTGGCCGACTTCCGCGATCGTCTCGCCGAAGACGACCGTGCTGACCGCCTCCTCGACCTCGCGCTGGCCCGCCTCAAGGAAGCCGGCCTGGT
>NZ_BMMU01000052.1:29982-30264 GCF_014646095.1 Streptomyces lacrimifluminis
CGCGCCGCACTGGAAGAGGTCGCCGACACCTCCCCTCACCTGCTGGACGAGCTGGTAGATGAGGACTGGGGGCGCCGCTACGGCCGACCGGTCCGCCTGGGCAAGAACCCCACCAAGCCCAAGACCAGGATCCTTGCCACTGGAAACGACGCCGTCCGGCTCCTGGAACACCTCTGCCGGCACGGAGCACACCGCGCGTCCGGTCCTCGTGTCCAGGCCCTGCGCCAGATCATGGTGCAGAACTACCACCGTGACGCCGCAGGACACCTGCGCTGGCGCACC
>NZ_BMMU01000052.1:30350-30598 GCF_014646095.1 Streptomyces lacrimifluminis
ACACATCATCAGCTGGAAGGGGTTCTCCGCTCACCTGACCGAGACCTGTGCTCCCGACGGCCCCAACGTGATCACAGACGTGGCCACCACCGCGGCCACCACCCACGACAGCAAGGTCCTGCCCGGCATCCACACCCGCCTCTCCAGCCGCGGACTCCTGCCCGCCGAGCACCTGGTCGACGCCGGCTACACCTCCCTGCCCCACCTGGAACAAGCCACCCGTGAACACCAGGTCACCGTCTCCGGAC
>NZ_BMMU01000053.1 GCF_014646095.1 Streptomyces lacrimifluminis
CATCCACGAAGCGTTCCTCGGACTCGCCGTCTGCCTGATCACTCACCGCCACGTCCAACGGGACTGCGGCGCTGACGACCCCGCCCGCGGTGGCAAGTCAGAACCTTCCCAGTGGTCTTGTCGACACCGTCAAGGTCGGCTGCGCAGTCGGCTCCGGTTTCCTCAGCGGGAAGGCTGTCAGTTCCGTCAAGACAGGCAAGTTCAGGTTTGCCGACCTCCTCGTAGCCACCGCCACCGCACTCGGCGGGTACGCAGGTCTCAAGTGCGGCAACGCCCTAGCCGACGTCGTCACCCAGATACAACCCGGCAACTGACCTTCACGTCCGGACCGCCCACCACCCCGGAACGCAGCGCCTTAGCTTGATCATTAACCTCGCGCTTTCGCGAGTGGGCCTGTCCGGGTCTTGATCAAATAAGCGGAGAGTGCTCCTGACCTGCAGCGATGGGGCTTGTCGAGGGTCCTGTCAGCTGCAAGGAAAGAAGCGCTCTCCAGGTGAAGAAGCGTAGCGGGTCGTACCCGCGTGTCCGTGTCGAGGGCAGCGGCCGTGGAGTGGTCTCGCAGGCCGGGTCTGTGCTGCTGGTCGAGACGGTCCGCAAGTCCGGGCTGGACGGTGCGATATCGGCGGCGCTGGCGTCGTGGCGCAAGCCGCGGGCCGGGCAAGATCCTGCTGGATGTGGCCCTGGCCGTCGCACTGGGCGGGGACTGTCTGGCCGACGTCGGCCTGCTGCGGGCCAAGCCGAATGTGTTCGGCCCGGTGGCCTCCGATCCGACGGTCTCCCGTCTGATCGACGCTCTCGCCGCGTCCGGCCCGAAGGCCCTTACGGCGATCCGGGCCGCACGTTCCGAAGTGCGGACGCGGGTCTGGGAGCTGGCGGGTGAGAGCAGTCCGGCCGCCGACGGCCAGGTGGTCGTGGACATCGACGGCGTGCTGGTGCTCGCGCACTCCGAGAAGCAGGACGCCACCGCGACCTGGAAGAAGACCTTCGGTCATCATCCGCTCGTCGCGTTCGTCGACCACGGCCAGGCCGGGGCCGGGGAGCCGGTGGCCGCGCTGCTGCGGCCCGGCAACGCAGGCTCCAACACCGCCGCCGACCACATCGCCACCGCTGGGCTCGCCCTGGCCCAACTGCCCAAGCACCTGCGGCGGGGACGTCAGACGCTGATCCGCACCGATTCCGCCGGCGGCACCCACGCATTCCTCGACTGGCTCTCCCGGACGGGCCGGTGGCTGTCGTATTCCGTCGGCATGACCATCACCGACGCCATCCACCAGGCCGTGCTGAAGATCCCGAAGAAGGCCTGGGCGCCGGCCTACGACGCCGGCGGCACCGAGCGGCCCGGCGCCTGGGTCGCGGAGATCACCGACATGCACGACCTGAGCACCTGGCCCAAGGGCATGCGGCTGATCGTCCGCAAGGAACGCCCGCACCCCGGCGCCCAGTTGCGCTTCACCGACCTCGACGGGCTGCGGCTGACCTGCTTCGCGACCAACACCAAAGGCGGTCAGCTCGCCGACCTCGAACTGCGTCACCGCAGACGGGCCCGCTGCGAGGACCGCATCCGAAACGCACGCGACACCGGCCTGCGCAACCTGCCCCTGCACGACACCGACCAGAACCGGATCTGGCTGGAGATCGTCTCCCTCGCCCTCGACCTCCTCGCCTGGATGTCGATGCTCGCACTGACCGGCGAAACCCGCCGCTGGGAACCCAAGAAGCTCCGCCTGCGGCTCTTTTCCACCGCCGCCCAGCTCGTGAACACCGGCCGCCGCCGCTGGCTCCGCCTGCCCGCCCGATGGCCATGGACACCCGTGATCACCAGCGCCATGAACCGGCTCCAGGCCCTCCCGAGCCCCGGCTGACCAGCCAACCCGACCGTTTCGACAACCTGCACGACCAGACCGGAGAGTGGAACCCGGCGCTCACCCGACGCGACAACCGGGCCGCCAGCTTGCCCAGACCCCGGAAAAGCCGCACCCGACAACACAGAGTCCCCGTCAGCGAACCGACGGGGACTCATGAACGATCGAGGCTACCGCCAACCGCGGTCGATCGATCCCTACTTCGGCGGCTGTTCTTTGTGGGTCAAACGACCGGCACACTCAGCAACCGGGCCGGGCTACTGTGCCCGTCGTGCGGGGCTGACACCGGCCGTGGCGATCGCGCATGACCTCACCCGCAGGGCGGCCGTCGCCTGATGCGGCGTCAACTGAGAGGTGCACGACTGACAAAGTTCCCTGCACGGACGACAAAGCCCGAAGCCCACAACGACCCTAAGGTTCATGGGCGAGGCCAGAAAAAGGTAGCTGTTCAGCAGGCGTGGACGCGCATAGATCAGACTCCATATTGAAAGGAACCAATAGGCATGCGCAAGACAGGTAAAAGCAAGGCACTTCTCGCGACAGGAGCCATGATGGCGGCCCTACTGGGAGGAGTGATCACCGCTGCCCCCGCCCACGCAGCAGATGGGGTGTGCACCGGAATGCGCACAAATACGGACACGCAGGGCATGAAATGGGTGTTGCCGATCAACGTCGCGAACAACACGTCCAACTGCTACCTGCAGTACGGGAACACCGGTGCCGGAGTCAGAGCCCTGCAGAAGAACATGAACAGCTGCTACGGCAAGAGTCTCGTACTTGACAGCAGCTTCGGGCGGGCCACCGAAGATGCTCTGGAGGACGTTCAGGGCAGGATCGGCGCGAGGGTTGACGGCGAGTACGGCCGCGAGACCATGCTCAAGATGAAGTGGGCCCGCTACCACCCCGAAACCGGCGCGCGGGTCGACTGCAAATATCTGCCATGACCTAGATGTAGATCACGAGCGTTGTTAACGCTGGGCGGGCTTGATCATGGCGAAGACCTCCGGTCTGGTGGAGCTGTCTAGGACCTCCACGAGTTCCTGCTCGGCTCGGTCTTCTGCTGAACCTGTGGCTACTTCACGTAGCACGGGCCTTGTGTTCCGGTCGGGGAGCGGTCACGGTGACCGCTCCCCGACCGCTTGCGCAAAGCACCTATTCCGGGACTCGCGGCCCTTGACCTGCTGAGCTCAGGTTGAGAAACGGGCACTAACCTTGTTCTTTATCTACCGTCCGCGTCATAGGGCGGGGATGGACGGTTCCAAACGGCGTCTGACCGGCTGACAACCTTCTGAAGTTCGCGGGCGCTTCGGGGCGATATGGCCTGCATCACGGTGTCGAGGAGGGCTCGGGATTCGAGGGGGTTGCCGCAGCAGTACCAGTGCACGTTGCCCCACTCGTAGTCGTGCCACAGATCCCGCTCGGGCTGGTGGACGTAGTTCTTCCACAGGCCCACAGCCGTGCTGACATCGCCTGGCTGCAGATAGTTGCGGGTGTGCTCGAGACGGGCGATCTCGGACAGTGCACGCGAAGACAGGCCGTCGATGACTGGCCTTGCACCGGTTGTCAGGTGGCTGCCGGGGACGCCAGCACGGATCTGTCCTGGCCGTCTATGCGGCATGGACCTTTCGGTTCGTCGTCATGCGGTACATGGTGCCACGGTCTCGAATGGCGTCTCGAACGGATTCGCTCGCATGGGGATTCGCCGGACGTGGGGGCGGCCTTCGTCTGATCATGTGCTCCGACCAAGGTGCACGTGACCACGACGAAGGCCGTGAGGGTGAGTCTGCTGGCTGATGCTGTCCGAAGGGAGGCGTTCGCGGAAGCGTCACGCTTCCGGGGTGAGTTCTACGAGTGTCTGACCGCCCGGCGCGACGAGTTGTTCGAGCTCGTGGACGCGGTGCTGTGTGCGGACGGGGCGGTGAAGTCCCCGGTGGACCTGACGCTGCTGCCCGAGCATCGTCGCGGGCACGGAGCGATGTATGGCGGCCTGAACCACGGCCGGATCGACGTCGACCGGCTCCAGACGGTGCTGGCCGGGCTGCCGCTGCCGCGTTTCGAGGGCGGGCGCCTGGTCCTGGCGGTCGACGTGTCGCCGTGGCTCCGCTCGGATGCGCCATGCTCGGCAGAGCGGCTGTTCTGCCACGTCTACGGTCGCGCGAAGACGGCGTCGCAGTTCATTCCGGGCTGGCCCTACTCCTTCGTCGCCGTGCTGGAGCCGGGTGCCACGTCCTGGACCGCGATCCTGGATGCGGTCCGGCTCGGCCAGGTGGACGACGCAACCGCGGTCACCGCCGAACAGCTATGGGGTGTTGTCGAGCGGCTGATCGACGCGGGCCAGTGGCAGGCCGGGGACCCGGCCATCGTAATCGTCAGCGATGCTGGCTACGACGTCACCCGCCTGGCCTGGGTCCTGCGCGACCTGCCGGTCGAGATGGTCGGCCGGGTCCGCTCCGACCGCGTCATGCGCCTGCCGAAGCCGCCGAGGATGCATGGCGTCAACGGCCGGCCGCCCAAGCACGGACCGGAATTCCGCTTCACCAAGCCGGACACCTGGCCTGAGCCCGCGATCACCACGGTTACCGACACCAGCAACTACGGCAAGGCCGAAACCCAGGCATGGGACCGGGTGCACCCCAGGCTCACCCACCGCTCCTCCTGGCTCGACCACGACGGCGAACTGCCCTTGGTCGAGGGCACGTTGATTCGACTGAAGGTCGAGCGCCTGTCGAAGGACCGAGATGCCCCGCCGGTGTGGTTATGGTCCTCCAAGACCGGTGCCACCCCGAACGACGTGGACCAATTCTGGCAGGCATTTCTCCGCCGCTTCGACCTGGAGCACACCTTCCGCTTCGCGAAGCAGACCCTCGGCTGGACCACCCCGAAACTCCGTACTCCCGAGGCGGCGGACCGCTGGACCTGGCTCCTGATCGTCGCTCACACCCAGCTTCGGCTCACCCCGGCCCGGGTCCGCCGGGGGTTCAGGAACATCCGCGCTCATCTCGCCTGCCCGGCCCGTGTTCCCAAACCCCGAGGCGCTGGCCCCGGACGGCCACCCGGCGCCAAGAACAAGCACCGGGCACCCCGCTACGACGTCGGCAAGACCGTCAAACGCCCCGAGACCCTCAAGGCCATCGGCAAGCCAGGAAGATCTTGGTAGAAAAAGAACGGCTGTTTGACTGCCTGACGGCGCGTCGTGGTGTGGTGTGGTGTGTGGAGCCTGGTTCCGGGCTGTGTTCATGCCGCGGTGGCGACGCCGGTGATGTGCTCCCAGATTGCGAAGCGGACGGTCATCTCGGCTCGGTAGTCGTGGGCGGCCATCAGATGGGGGCGGGGTCGGAAGTGGGGCGAGATACCGCTGAACGCGGACAGGAACCGCTGTGCTCCGCCCGCGGAGCGGAAGCGTTTCATCGCGCGTTCGCGCTGTCTGGCGGGTTGGTGGCTGTTCTCCGCCCGGTTGTTCAGGCCCTTGTGCGAGCGATGTTCCACCGAGGGCATGACCTCGCGGGGGGCGGCGCCGTAGGAGCGGAGCTTGTCGGTGACGACCACCCGCGGCACCATGCGCGTCTTCTTCATCAGCTGCGGAAGAAGCGCCTGGCCGCGGCCTTGTCCCGGCGCTTCTGCACCAGGATGTCGAGGACGTTGCCGTCCTGGTCGACGGCCCGGCACAGGTATTTCTGCTCGCCGTTGATCTTGATGAAGACCTCGTCCAGGTGCCACTTGTCACCGGGCCGGGGCTGCCGGCGGCGCAGCGCGCCCGCGTAGGCCTGCCCGAACTTGGCACACCAGCGACGCACCGTCTCGTAGGAGACGACGATCCCGCGCTCGAGCATCAGCTCCTCGACCTCGCGGAATGACAGAGGGAAGCGGAAGTACAGCCACACACAGTGGGAGATGACCTCGACCGGGTACCGGTGCCCCTTGTACGACAGCGACGCGCTCCCCACGGACAACCATTCCCAGGCTGATCAACCAGAAGATCATCCCACCGGTCAGCCAACGTGACAGTGCCTCACCATCGGTAATTGGGGGTTTTCCCCCCTGTGCCACCCACGGCTCCGCCCGCAGGATGGATCACGGCAAGACCGGCCGTGTTCATCAGGGGGAAAAGAAAGAGGAGGGGCATTGAAGGCCTCAATACGCAGAGCGGTACAAGCCGGCGTGACGACCATGGTGCTGGGGGCGGCGACGCTGCTGTCTGCCGGACAGGCGCACGCGGCGACCGGTGTGAGTGTGAGCAATGTTCGCATCTTCGTCAACGCCGTGGCGGGGAAGGCGAACGCTCTTTCCATCACCCGGTCCGGCAACACCGTCACCATCAGCGACGGCGGCGACACCGTCACTGCGGGATCCGGCTGCACGCAGGTTGACAGCGACACGGTCCGCTGCCCGTTCGACGGCCGCACCCTCACCCTCGACAGCGGGAACCTCGGTGACATAGTCACCGTAACGGGCAGCGTGCCCGCCGACATCAACGGTGGCCTGGGCGACGACGTCATCACGCTCGATCCCGCCGCCACCTCGAGGACCTTCGTGAACGGTGAGGGCGGGGAAGACACCATCTTCGGCAGTGGCGGGGTCGACAACATCATTGGTGGCCCCGGAGACGACATCATGTTCGGCAGAAACGGCAACGACGACCTGGACGCCGTTGACTCTTCGCTGGGCAATGACCGCTCCTTCGGAGACTCCGGCGTCGACACCTGCACAGGGGACGCGAGGGACCGGGAGGACAGCTGCGAGAACTGAGCTCTCGGCCCTCTCGGCCATGGACGCGGCGGGGACCTCGTGGAGGGTCCCCGGCGCGTCACCGGCGGGACAGCGCGCCCGTCTTCGCTGTTTGCCCTGGACGGCCGCGACGCCACCTCATTCTGGTCCGGCATCGGCTCCTTGCAACGTAGTTACCCCGCTGTGCACTGGGTGCGCGGCGAACGCTACGTCGAGGACGGCCGGGTGACCACGAACGCCGGGATCACCTCTGGCACGGTCGGCGCGCTGCGCCTGGTCGAACGGCTGGCGGGCAGGGCCGAGGCCGGGCGGATCGGCGAGTCCCTGGCGTACCCGGGCTGGACGCTGGACGGCCCGACCGCGATCCCGGCGAACCATCTCGCCGTGGCCGACCTGCCATAAGCGCTCAACGCCGCGTTCCCTATGGCTGTCGGGAAGGCGGGGCTGTTGGCTATGTTGTTGTAGAGCACGTAGGCGTAGGCCATGCGCAAGGCCAGCCTGCCCGTCGCTCGGCCTCCCGATGATGGCAGGCCGGGGACAGACCCAAGAGGCACGAACTTCAAATCCGGCTAGAGCGTGTTTCGAAGGTGCTGGTCGCAGCCACTCGTTGATGGCTGCGACCAGCACGGTCGCCTCGTAGCGGACGGCGTGCTTGTCGTACCTCGTGGCGACCGCCCGGTGGCGCTTGAGCCGGTTGATTCCGCACTCCACCGCGTGGCGGGCCTTGTCGAACTTCGGCCGCCGGCCACCGCGGGAACCGCGCTTCTTGCGGTTGGCGATCTGGTCGCGCTTCTCCGGGATCGTGCAGCGGATGCCGCGCTTGCGCAGGTAGGCACGGTTCGCGCGGGAGCCGTACGCCTTGTCGGCGCGAACCCTGTCCGGCCGGGTGCGCGGGCGGCCCGGCCCGAGCCGGGGTATCCGAATACGCCCCAGGACCACCTGGAACTGCGGGGAGTCACCGCGCTGTCCGGCCGTGATCACCAGTGACCGCCCCGATCAACGACCGCGAGGCTGCCGCGGCCGCCGTCTTCGTCAGCCGCCAGGCCGTCGTCGTCCATCCCGACGGTCATAGGTCGACCGCCGGCGGGGTCGTGGTCGTGGAGAACCCCAGCGCGGACGACATCTACAGCCGGAATCTCGCGGAGGACTTCCACCGCCGCTTCCTGGAGCAGGTGCAGGGCCCTGTCACCCGTCTCGGATACGCCCCTGACCAGGACGCGGTGAAGAACCCGGACGTCACCGTCGTGGACTCCACCAATGCGCTGGCCCAGCGGGTGTGCGACGTGCTGGCGGCCCGACGCGACACCGTGGTCTTCTGGGCGGCCCGCGGCCCCGAGTTGATCGCGTTCCTGTACGACTTCCAGTCCCTGCCCACCTGCGGTGGTCAGCTCACCGTGCTGGGCGGGGACGACATCACCAACTCGCTCATCGCCGACGCCCGGCCTACCACGAAGTACAGCAACCTCACCCTGTACCACGTGGCCCACGCGGTGCCCATGCTGGACGAGCCGAACGTCCAGGCCAAGCAGTTCGACAGCCTGTACGAGAAGGAGTTCGGCACCCAGGACGGGATGTTCACCGACGGCTGGCCCGCGCTGGGCTTCGACGCGCTGAACGTGCTGTCCAGGGCCGTGAACGAGGCGTACCAGAACTCGAAAAACAATGCCTTCGACCGGGCCACGATCTCCAGCATCCTGCACTCAGGCATCGGCCAGGTCCACGAGGGGATCCAGGGCGTCACGGGCGTGTTCAGCTTTAACGGCGCCCAGAACTCCACCCGGGTTCCCCTCAACAAGCCGCTGTACGTCGTCCACGACACGGACACCGGACCGGTGATCGCCATGAAATGTGGCCTGTTCGCGATCGGAAGGAACGTCACGGAATGGGGCGGCCGGGCACAGCACCCGTGCCCGCGCGACCCGACCTGAGCGGAGCGCCGAGGCACGAGCGGTCGCCGGGACACGCGCCCGCGGCGGCCTGGGCCTGGTCGAACGAGCCGCGAACCTCCAGAACCGCAAGCCGGGCTGCCCGTCCTCCAGGGCGTCTTCCACGGTGGCGCGGCTCGAAGAGTGTGCCGAGCCCGGCGTCTTTGAGGATCCGCAGGTGCCAGGGGCGGACACAGGCCAGTGGTGACGCTGCCAGCAGGCTGAGCACAGTCCCAGCCCTGCATGACGCCGCAGGCGGCCGTATTGGCGGCAGGGCCGGGGCTGCTGTTTGGTCTGGCGAGGACGCGAGCAGTGCCCGCACCAGCCGGTGTCCTCGCGCAGATAGCCAGGCCGATCGCACCGAGGGCAGGGTGCTTTGGCGGCGTCGCGTTCAGTCTTTCGCAAGCAGTCCCGGCACAACGTTGCTGTCTTGTCTCTGACCGGGTGACCGCAGGCCAAGCACACGCGTGAGCAGGTGATGCACCGGCCGGTGTCCTTCTGGAGGACGCGCTGCTGGCCGCAGCGGGGGCACGCGGCCCTGGCCGCCGCTTCTTCCTGCCGGGCCGTGCAGCGACAGCAGTACTGACGATGGATGATGCCGACCGGAGCCCCGCAGCCGATGCAGTCGCTCTGTTTGACGCCCACGATGCCACCCCGGTCACAGCGGCGGCGTCGAACGGCCGCGGGCGGAGGCTGCCGGCCAAGGCCAGCTGAGCCGGGCGCTTCAATGCGCGCTCAGGAAGACCGACAGTTCCATCCGCTGGTTCCCGGATCTCATTGCGGCGAAGGCCAAAGACCTCGTCCTGATCGACTGCAAGGGCGGCGTTACCAGCAGGCGAACGGGCCGACATGCTGTCGAACGCGCCGCCGTGCTGGCGCATTTGCAGCTCGTTGCCTGGACGCAGTTGCCGGTCTACTACGTGTTCGATGGCCTCGATGCGTGCTCTCCGGGGAACCATGACCAAGCTCTGTGGAAACGTAGGGGCTTTGGTTATGCGGCCCGATCTTCCTGACTGTGGCGCTCGCGTGCTTCGATGATGATCCGTTCGAACTCTTCCGGCGGTAGCCCGTCGGCCGCGCTGTGCCTGCGTCGGGAGTTGTAGAACCCGGTGATCCAGGTGGCGATCTTCAGGCGCGCTTCGGCGCGGGTCGCGAACGTCGGCGGTAGACGTACTCGACCTTGATCAGCGAGTTGAACGACTCCGCGGCGGGCGTTGTCCAGCGCTGTGTGAGTCGGCGACGGCAACACCAGCATGTCGGCTGACGACTGTTCTTCCGGCCGGGTATCACCTGCCCGCTCCGACACCGCCTCAACGCCGACGAGTCGGAGATGCCCGAAAATCCGCCAGTACGACCTCGCGTGCCGGATCTGGAGTCCGCCTCGACCTCATCGGCCCGGGAGTGAATATGGCAGAAAACGCTTGCTCGTGAAGCGTGCTCGCTTACGCCCACCCGCACCCCGGCCGCCGCCGCGCGGCGCAGCAGCGCCACCACGTCCCGGCCCAGCACCCGCACAACCAGCACCACGAGGACCACATCCCCAAGTAGATGCAATGACACAGGCTTTCATCCCTCCGCTGAATAGGCGGGTCCCCTCCTCTGGACCCGGAGCGACGCCCGATCGCGCCCTCTGCTTCCGTTGGCGTGCCACAGGGCGCGATCGTGCATCGCTCGAACCAGAATTCTCACGGAACGAAGCCGTTCGATTACGCCCAAGTGCCGCGCTGCGCTTCGCAGTTACCCTTCCGCCAGGCCGCGCCATGCGGTGCACCACACCGCTCGCCTGTGCAGCGGACGTAAGGCCCAATTCTTTGCGCAAACCGGAATCGCGCTGTCGTCGCCCCTCATGTGACGAGCACCACAGGGAGGGCCCGCTCAACCGAAAACGTCAGCCATGTCCGGCTTCGGCCTCTCACGCTCGAACCTGCATACGGAAACCGTTCGCATGCACCCGTCTCGCGCGTCGGCAGCACATCCCGGCACCTACGCCGTGGCCCTTTGCGGCTGTCGCGGGCCCACGCACACGTGGTCCCGGCGGTCAGCGGCCGCGGATGTTCCGGGTTCTACCCGCCGACGCCGCACCGGAGGGTGGTACGACACAGCCCACCCCTGCGGCAGCGGTGACGCCGGAAGCTCCGGTGAAGACGAGGGAGACAGCGCACGACGCGGCTCCCTTGATCTCATTGGGCGTGGTGCAGCCAGCGCTGGAGGGTGTTGTTGACGTCTGCCGGCAGGGTGCTGAGCTGGTCGATGACGGCGCGGTCTTCGGGCATTGGGGGGATGCCGGCGACGGTGCGTGCCGCATGCAGGGCGAGGCGCTGCTGGTCGTGTGGGCTGAGCATGTAGTTGAGGCGGTGGGCGGGGTTGGGCGGCGGCAGGAAGTAGTCGAGGTCGTCGCAGGGCTGGGCGGGAGTCGGCCAGGCATCGTCACTGGGATGTGCGGCGTAGGGGTCGACGACGGCGCACGAACCGAGGCTCTCGTAGCTCCAGGCGGTCATTTCTGTCTCCTTACCGGCGAACTGCGGATCACAGGTCCAGAGGCACGCAAGGGCCCCTTCGGTTGCGGCCGCGACCGTACGTCACACTGACGGCGTCATCGGCTGCTGATCACCTGGTGTGACCAGTAGATGGCAGCTGGCACTGCACTGCGGCGATGTTCGGCGCGGAAATGGTGACGGAGCGTCACACGGCCGTGGTGTGGCCACGTGCTGGCCAGCGTGGCACTGCTCTTGCTCGGGGTACGTTCCCCGATGATCTGGCGACACTGCGGCTTCACCAGTGAGTTGTGGCCCCGCCCAACGAGTTGCGGCCCCCTTTGCTGCGGTAGTCCGCTGGCGGGTGAGGCTTCTCCGCGCAGGTTTAACGGATGCCGGGGCAGGAATCGCTATGTCACCGGCAGGCGGACGTGTACCGGAACCCCCTGATCAGCCGTGATGCCTCTGCCGAGTGTCCCGCCCTCGCGGCCTCGGGCCAACCTTCGGGAGAGCAGCTGTGGTTGATCTCGGTTTCGTGGGCCCCAGCCGGCCCGCCAACGACTACCGGTTCGTGAGCGTCACCGACGGCGACACCCCCGCCATCGAAATGGCCATCCGCATGGTGTCCATCGACACCCCGGAAAGCCACTACGGCGGCGCCCCGGCCACCGCCCAGGCCACTCTGGAACGCGCCCAAACACGGCTGCTGGATGGCACCTACGACACACTGCCGCAGGACCTGCGCGACTACCTCGTCTCCCGGATCACCCCCGACGCCGCGCAGCGCCATCAGGCCGCGGGCCAGGCGGCGGCCCAGGCGCATACGGCCATGGTGGCCACCCGCCTGGCCCGTCCCGACGGCTCAAAGCGCAAGATGGCCGTGATCGCCACCGGCGAGCTCGTCGAGGGCAACGGACGCCTGCTGGCCTACACCGCGCCCTGGTACACCGGCAGCGCCTCCGATCCGCTGCCGCCACGCGACGACCCCCGCCGGCGCACGTTCAACCTGGACATGGTGGCGCTCGGCTGGGCGGCCACCCTCCTCATCTACCCCTCCATCCCGCCCGCCAGGGACTTGAACCTGCTGCTGGACGAGGCGGAGGCGGCCTGGACACAGCAACTCGGCGCCTGGGCCCAGTTCGGGCAGGACCTGCTGCTGGGATACGAGTACCGGGCCTGCATCAAGCTCGGCGCCCGGGAGCTGACCGACCCGGCCGAGACGATCGCCCAGGCCTACCAACGCGTGTGCGTGGACCTGCGGACCCTGACCGAAGTCGGCCTCTACGACTACCACCAAGTGCCGCCCCAGCACCGGCTGTGGATCTGGGAAACCGACCTGCAGCAGGCACGCAACGACCTACCGATCAGCCCCTGAACTCAACGGCCACGAGCCGGTACCTTCGCCAAACCGCCTGTCCAATTGCGCCGCTCCGGCCGCGCCAGACGAGATGGCTCGTCGCCTGCCGCGTCTGACTGCTCTCCACCTGCAGGTAAGTCGCAGCCGGAGCGGCATCCGCCGTGAACCTCTACGGGCAATCGCTGTTCGAACACCGCAACCAGTGCCTTGACGAGTTAGCTTCATGAGGTGTCTCTGGGTTATGAGCCCAGCGAGCTACCAAACTGCTCCACCCTGAGTCGCCACACCCACCGTACGACACCTGCTGGACCATCAGCGCCGGCCCGACACGCGGATGTTCGCAGTTGCTCGGCTACCAGGTGTGCGCCACGTCCACCACCAGCCGGTTGGGCAGCACCATCACCCGGAACGGCAGCTTGGCCCGGACACCGAGTCCGATGTGGGTGCCTCCGTCGTAATAGCCGCCGAATTTCGCGTCCCGGAAGGTGCGGTAGCCGCCGAGGTCGAGCCCGGGCAGCGGGTCCGCGAGCCCGACGTGGTACTGCGAGTCGTCGACCGGCGCGGTGAACTCGATCTCGATGACCGCGCCTCCCGCGACAGGGATACCGGTCTGCGACGGGGGATGCGCAAAGCTGGGAACGTACTGGACCCAGTACAGGGCCGGGTCGGCCGTCGTCATGCCCGGAATATCGAAAACCATCCGGTCGTAGCAGGCGTGCCGGCCGGTCCTGACATCCGTCACGGAACCGGTCATCGCCATCGACCCCGGCGCGGCCTTCGTCATACTCCCCCAGCCGGTCGCACACACCTCGGCCTGCGGCGCGGCAGCCGCAGTCGACGCGGTGCCTGCTCCCGTCACTACCAGTGTCAGCGCTGCCAGCACCGTTACCCAGCGTCTCATCGGCGAGCACATCCCTTCCGTTTCCCTGCGTATCACGCATCTGTGCCATGTGAGACAAAGAGGAAAGCGAAATGGTTGGAGGCGACGAGGGTCCTGTTTCGGACATTCGTAGAAGCTGAACCAGAGGGCATCATCGACTGGCGCGTAGGTTGGTCGATCGTCAACCGCACGACGCCCCTCTCGATGATCACTCCCGCCCTCCATTCCCAACCGCACCGGCACCATCTCCTCGGGGCCGGACCAGGCATGCCCGGCGGCTTTCTAGCTGCCCGGGGAGCCGGTGAAGACACGGGAGTTAACCACCGACGGCTACCACCGTGCGCTCGCCGCCCACCAGCAGGCGTCCCGGCCTCCCTGCCGGATGCAGGTGATTGTTTGTGACCCTTATTGATCGAGGTGGTTATGCGCGTCTGGAGGGTCGGATCCGAAATCCTGGGGCTGAGGAGCCGACGAGGTCTCCTTCCAGCTCAACCCGCCCCGGTTCAGGGCAGGTTGACGCTGTTTCGGCATGAAGGGACAAGGGCCTTTGACCATGAACGATGCGCTGGCGCTGCTGGCAGTGACGACCACGCTGCGCGTATTCCTCCCCGACCTCCGGACAGTGACACGCCTTCCGCTGCGTGCCGCCGTCCGGGCGGGCGTCGGTGAACTCCTGCAGGTCCGGCCCACAGACACGCTCCCCTCCACCTCGGAGGCTTCCCAAGGCACGGAGGAGGCGTAAACCGTGACCGGCACCGACGACGACAACAGTCACGACACCCTCCCGACATAGGTCGAGGACCTCAACGCCCTGCACGGCGTCCCGTACGACATGCCTCCCACGTCCCAGTTCAAGAGCGATCCGGTCGATTGCGGCCCGACGTTTTCCCCCGAAGCGGCGGGCCGTTCGCATGCTCCATGCCAGGGTGAGGCTGCGGTCAACCCCCCGGTGATGCCCCCGTCGGCGGGGCCTGGTCGGCGGGCTGGTCCAGCTGCTGCTGTCGGCGACGCTGCTCGTTTCGGCGGTCTTCGACGCGCTGGGTGAACAGCTTCAGCGCCTGCTGCTCCTGGTTTGGGCCGAAGTCCTTGTAGGGGCCGATGCCGAGAGTGACGGCGTTGGTTTCTTCTTCGATGGCGTCGGCGGTCTGCAGCAGGAAGTAGCTGCGCTCGCGGTACTTGTAGTAGCCGGTGAAGGCGGCTGACAGCGTGACGGTGAAGCCGATGGCGACGATCGTGACGTTCTGCCAGGTCAGCTTGTTACCGGTGTCCAGGGCTGCAACGGTCGTCGTGGCTGCGGAGCCGATCATGATGAGGTTCTGCAGCGCGTTGTGGACGAGCCGGTACTTGCGGCTGTCTGCCCGGTGCTGCTCGATGACCCCGACAACATCCTCGCGGTAGAGGCTGCGCCGTTCCTTCAGCGTCGGGTAGTAGAGGGAACTGAGGAACCGCAGTTCCTCGCGCTTGGTGTCAGCTTCGTTCATCAGGGCGGCCAGGCGTGGGCCCCGGCGCGGCACGGTCACGATGACGACTGCCACAGCGATCAGTATGAGCGTGCCGCAGATGATGGCGATGCGGAGAAGCGTCGCGGGGGAGTACCAGGTCAGGACGGCCCAGCCCAGACCTGTCAGCAGGGAGACACCGGCGACGATCAGCGCCAGCAATCCGATCTGGACGGCCGTCGTGCGGCGGGCCAGTTCCCGATCCGCTTGCTTCACTTCGTGCCGGAGATCGCGCAGCTTGGACCTTTCCGCAGCTGCCGCTCTCCGCTGTTCGGCGCTGAGGTACTCCTCAGCATCGTTCATGCGGCTGGACGCGTCGTCGTCAAGACTGCGGTCCATGGAGCTCCCTCATCTGCCGACTGCGATCTCACCGACCCTGCCACCTCAGCCGCGGCTGTGTCAGGGCGTTGATCAGCCAGCCACCAGCGGAATTGCGTCTCCTGAGCCCACGAAGCCGCAGGAGCCGCAGGCTGGATGCCGGTCTTCTACTTACGGGTGAGGTGGTCGCGGCGGGCAGCGACCAGGGCGCGCCATCGCCGGCGGGTGGCTGGCTCGCCGTCGATCCAGTCAGTGCCGGAGGGATGGGCGGTGCCATGTCGGCCATGAAGGCGGCGATGTCGCTGTAGTAGGCGAAGTCGTCGCCGCGTGTGTTCTCGCGGCCTGGCTGTTGCCGCGCTCACCGGTGACACCGTGTTGTGCGGCTTCGTCGCGTGCGGCGGTGTACGCGGCGGCGGCGCGGTCCATGGCGCCGTGGGGCCACCCCCAGGGTGCGGGCAGTGGCCAGCGCGGCGGGGAAGTCGCCGGCCACGGGGTTGATACTGGTCGGCTCGCAGGGGTGCGGGGCGGGGATGTTCCCCCGCACCCCCTTCCGTGTACCGCTGAGGTGATCAGTGGGGGCAGTTGCCCCGGTACTCCTCGATCGACAGGCTCGGGCGGGGGATCGGGCACAGGAACTGCTCGTAGCGGGTGTCGTTGTCGATGAACCGCTTCAGCCACGAGATGCTGTACTTCGCGATCGTCGTGTTCGACGAGTTCGGCGCGGAGTGCGAGGCGGAGTTGAGCTCGAGGTAGGCCTTGTCGAGCGTCTCGGGCAGCGACTGGTAGAACGGCTCCGCGTGCGAGCCGACGGACGCGACGCTGTCGGCCTCCGCGCCGAAGATCAGCGTGGGCGTCCGCACCTCGGGCCAGGTCTTGTCGCTGTTCCAGGGCGTCAGGGGAATCGACGCCTTCAGCGAGGGGCGGGACTTCGCGGCCTCCAGTGCGCCGCCGCCGCCCATGGAGTGGCCCATCACGCCGAGCCGGGTGGCGTCGATCCCAGTCCGCACTGAGCTGCGCTCGGTCAGGTAGTCGAGCGCGGCGAGCAGCTGCCGCCCCCGGCTGGCCGGCTGGTCGAAGGTGGAGCTGGTGTTGATGGTGAAGACCACGAAGCCCTGCGAGGCGAGCCGCGGACCGTACCAGGCGATGGAGGACTGGGTCGCGGTGAAGCCGGGCGCGACGGCGACCGCGCCGAAGGTGCCCTCCGAGGTCGTCGTCGGGTAGTAGATCGTGCCGCCGCCGAAGCCGCTGACGCTGCTCGAGGAGACGCTCGTCTGCGAGACGCTGTAGGAGCCGAGGGACGCCTCGATGCTCGACACGGTGGGGGCGGGGCCGCGCTCGTAGGGGTTCTCGGCGGCCTGCGCGTTGGGGACGAGCATGGTGGCCAGAAGGCCACCGCCCGCCACGGTGCCGGCGAGAAGGGTGCGTACGGGGCGGTGACGGTGGGGCAAGGCGTGCTGCTGCACGGTGGGGTCCTCTCGGTCATGGCAGCCGGGGGCCACGCCGGAGAGAACCGGCCGGGAGGCCGGGTGCACCGGGCGGGGACCGCCAGTTCGCTGCGGCCGCCACTCTGGCGCCGCACCACGCCCCCCGGCATCGGCTAAATCACCGGTGTTCGCCGGAATGGCCGTCACCGGACTCCGCGACCGTTCAGCTCTCCCGCGCACCCCGCCGGTCCACCGTGCACCGAGCGGGCCTGAACGACGGGCGAGTCCCTGGCCCTCGCACTGCACCGCCCTGTGTTCCCTCACACGCGTCGCCCTCGAAGCCTCGGCGATCAGCCCTGGGCAGGCACGGCACCGGAGTCTGCTCGAACGAGTCGGGTGATGGCTGGCCCGATCGCTGCCAGGGGGATGTCGCACAAGACACGGGAGGTGGCCAGCGACGGCTACCACCGTGCCCTTGCCGCCCGCCGCCAGGCTGCCTCGCCCTCCCTGGCGGACCCGGACATCGCTCAGGCAGTCGAGCGGCAGACCTGTGCGATGCGCGAGCTGAGCGTCCGTGCGTTCCCCGAGCCTGACGAGGCATCGGCCGCGATCGAGGCTGCCCGGGCCCAGCGCCGCCGCGACGCCGAAAAGACTCGGATCGCGGCCCTGCGCCAGGCCCGTAAAGACCGTGCCGCCCGGCAGTACGGTGCGACCGTCGCGGCCGCCGCCCCGCAGCCGGCTGAACTGCGAACCACGGCGTAAGCCGGGTGTCGCAAGGAGCAGTGGTGCAGGCCGGGACCGGGATGGCCGGTTCCGGCTTCGCCGCTGCTGAGAGGTGGGTACCTTCCCGCGGTCTGAGCGCACACCGAGCTTCCCCGGATCAGTCGATGCCGGGCTGGTCGACCAGCCGGACGGCTCAGGCCGCGTACGGCAAGCACCTGGTCCGCATCGGCGAACTCATCCCGGCGCGGCTGTACTCCAACGCCATGGCGCGCCGACACCTGGCGGCCGCGCGTACCGCCCGTCGCCAGGACCTCGTCTACTCCCAAATGAGCAGCCTGGCCCTGGAGCGCCGGGACGACCTGCTGGAGACCGCCGCCGTCCTGGACACGCTCGCCCTGGGGCCTTGACCCCGAATCCTGAACACGGGTTATGCGGCTGGTGCCAGCGTAGTTGGTGTGAGGTGGAAGGCGTTTTCGAAGGCGATCGGTGATCGTTGTCCGAGGCGGGAGTGTCTGCGTCGGGTGTTGTAGCGGTTGAGCCATCGGAAGGCGTCGAGTCGGGCCCGGTGCTCGTCCGGCCAGCTCTTTCGTCCTTGGAGTGTCTCGCGTTTGAAGGTCGCGTTGAAGGACTCGGCGAGTGCGTTGTCCGCGCTGGACCCGACCGCGCTCATGCTCCTCCGCACCCCTGCTGACCTGCATGCTTCGGCGAATGCTCTGCTCGTGTACTGGGCTCCGTGGTCGGTGTGCATGATCGATCCTGGGAGGCTGCCGCGGGTGCGGAGGGCCGCGGCCAGGGCGTCGGTGACGAGGTCCGCGCGTATGTGGTCGGCGATCGCCCATCCGGCCAGACGGCGCGATGCGAGGTCGATGACGGTCGCCAGGTAGCAGAACTTCCCGCCGTCGATGGGGAGGTAGGTGATGTCGCCGACGTACTTCGTGTTCGGCTCGCCCGCGGTGAAGTCGCGGCCGATCAGGTCCGGCGCCTTGGCCGCGGCCGGGTCGGGGACGGTGGTGCGGTGCCGGCGGCGCAACCGGACTCCTTCGATCCCGGACGCCCGCATGAGTCTGGCGACACGCTTGTGGTTGACCGCTTCTCCGCTCGTCTCGCGGAGTTCGGCGGTGATTCTCGGGGCTCCGTAGGTGCCGTCCGATTCCTGGTGCACGGCCCGTATCCGGACGGTGAGCCTCGCGTCGGCCGCCTGCCGGGCGGCCCGGTCCGTGGCTGTCCGGCGCCAGTAGTAGAAGCCCGAGCGACTGACGCCGAGGATGCCGCAAAGCCGCTTCACGCCGTAGCGGCGCTGATGGTCGGCGACACACTGGAAGCGGTTCACCAGCGCGTCTCCCCGGCGAAATACTTTGCCGCTTTGCGCAGGATCTCGCGTTCCTCTTCCAGCTCACGGACCTTCTTCCGCAGAGCCGCGTTCTCCGCCTCCAGCGGGGCCGGAGGCTGGGCCGGTTCCTGCGTCCGGCGTCCGCGGGGCCGACTCGCTCCGGCTGCCCGGACCCAGTTCCGCAGCGTCTCCGGATTGATCCCCAGATCGGCGGCGACCGACCTGATCGTCGCCTCCGGCCGCGACTCGTACAGCGCGACCGCGTCCGCCTTGAACTCCGGCGGGTAGTTCTTCATGACCACGAGATGTCCGTTCTCAGATCCTCAGGATCCAGTGTCTCGTGTGTTCAACATCAGGGGTCAAGGCCCCTTTGCGCATTGCATCTCCTTGGTAGTGGGGAAATCTGATCCAGCCCTTGCTCTGGCGGTTGCCCTTTACGGGTGGCCGGGCATGCCGCCGCAGCAGGCGACGGTCTGGGTCTGGCCGGCGCTGGCGAGCGGTGCTACAGCGAGCACGGCCGCCAGTGCCACGAACAAACCCAATACGGCTTTGCGCACTGTCTCCTCCTGTGTTGTTCGGCGCCGCTCGGAGCGGTCACTGGTTCAGCGGTCTTCGACGCGGACGCGGTCGGCGATGCCTTGTGTCAGCTCCTCTGCCTGGTCCTCCAGGTTCCACTTGCCGTCCTGGTAGGCGTGGTTGCTCACCCAATAGACCAGGACGCCGTCGCGCAGCGATCTCGTGAGGTATGCCAGCGACCAGTCGTTGCCGCCGTTGTGCCAGACGATCCGCCCGTCGGGGGTTTCACGGACGGCCCAGCCGTATCCGTACGAGTCGTCCAGGCCGGGCACCCGCACGCGTGGCGCGAACAGCTTCTGCCTGGCCCGTTCCGGCAGAAGCTCGTTGCCCGAGAGGGCACGGTGCCAGCGGAAGATGTCCTCGGCAGTGGAGAGCATGCCGCCGTTGCCGCGCAGGTTCCAGTACGGCCCGTCGGCGGCCCAGGGGTGGTCGAAGGGCCTGCCCTTGCTCCGCCCATCGCTGTCGTACTCCACGGCGACCAGGTGCCGCGGCCACCGGGGCAGCACGTATCCGGTCCGGTCCATCCCGGCCGGGGCGAACAGGTGCCGGGCCAGGAACGGCTCGTAGCCCTCCCCGGACGCCTCTTCCACGATCACGGCGAGCAGGCTGTACCCAGTGTTGGAGTAGTGGAAATCCTCCCCCGGGGCCGACCGCGGCTTCGATGCGAGAGCCCGCCGCACCAGCTCGTCGCGCGAGACGGGGTCGTAGTCGTCGCCGAGCCCCTCGACCAGGCCCGACGTGTGCGTGAGCAGCTGCTCGACCGTGATCACACGCTTGTCCTCGGGCACCGGCCCGAGGAACCGACTGATCCGGTCGCTCACCCGCAGTCGGCCCATCACCTCGAGCTTCAGGATCGCGGCCGCGGTGAACTGCTTCGTGATCGACATGACGTCGTACACGGTCCGGCAGCTCGCGGGAGTGCCGACGGCTCGGTCCGCCGCACCGAAGCCTCCGCAGTACGCGAGTTCGTCGCCGCGCGCGGCGATCACGGTGCCGCCCGCCCCGGCGGGCAGAACACGGTGGAGGAAGTCGGCGACCGACTCCCCGTCGCGCGCCTTCGGGGCGGCCGCGGCGGACCCGGTGGCCGGCTGCCCGGCGGCGGGTTCTTCGACGCACGCGCCCAGCATCATCAGGACCGCCAGGGCGGTGACGGCGGCACGGGTGCGACGACAGCGGGGCAGACCCATATGACCTGTGACCTCCAACATCGGGAATCCGCACCGAGGTTGACCGTCGCTGCCGCCGTTCCTCAAGCTGTCAGGGTGTTCGAGCTTGTGCGAACCCGTGTACGTCCAGCTCACCAGGGGGGACCACCATCATGACCACCGCACTGCCCACACCGCCGGACACCGACGCGGCCGCCTTCGTGGCGGCGCTGCGGCGCCTCAAGGCATGGTCGGGTCTGAGCTACCGCCGACTGGAACGCCACGCGGCGGACGTGGGCCACTGTCTGCCGTACTCCACAGCGGCGACCATGCTCGGCAAGGACCGGCTTCCCCGCGAGGAACTCGTCGCCGCGTTCGTCGCGGCGTGCGGAGTACGGGGCGACGAGGCGGAGGCATGGCTGGACGCCCGCACCGGCATCGCGTGCGGTCCCGCACCGGCGGACGCCACACCCACGCTCGCGACGCCTACGGACGCCATACCCACGGACGCCACGCCCGCGAACATCGCACCCGCGGTTGCCGCACCGGCGCGCACCAGGCCATGGCGGACGCGGTGGACACTCTTCGGCGCGGCGGCGCTCGTCACTGCGCTCCTCGGCGGGGCGGCAGCGTCCGGCATCTTCACCGACGACGAAGAGGTGCTGGAGACGTCGACGTCGGCCCGCCTGTGACGCATCCTTGTCGTTTACTGACCTTGGCGTTATAGCGTCTGGTTTTTCGTCGGACCTGGTGACAGGGCCCGTCTTGGCTGGTAGCCCGGAAGTATGCGGTATCCGGATGGGGGCGGGCTGACCGCCGAGCAGCGCAAGCGCCGCGAAGAGGTACGCATGCGGGCCGCTGACCTCTTCGGGGAGAACGTGAAAGTCCCGTGCATCGCCCGGGAATTACGGGTGAGCGAGAAGTCGGACTACCAGTGGCGCCGTGCCTGGGCGTTGGGCGGGCGGGAAGGCTTGCGTTCCCAGGGGCCTCCGGGCTACGACTGCCGCCTCGGCCTGCAGGCCAGGCTCGCCGTCTGGCTGGAAGAAGGGCCGGTCGCGCACGGCTGGAGCGACGACCAGGTGTGGACCGCCGCGAGGGTGCGCACGCTGATCGGGCGGAAGTTCCACTTCTCCTACAGCGTCTCGGGGGTGACCCGGCTGCTGCACCGTATGGGCTTCAGCGTCCAGATGCCCGCCCGGCCCGCCGCCGAACGCGATGAGGACGCGGTCACCGCATGGCGGGAGGTGACCTGGCAGGAGGCAAAAACTCTCCGGGCGGCGACCGGCGCGTTCATCTGTTTCGAGGACGAAGCGGGTGTGACCGGCCGGCCGCCCAGGGGCCGCACCTGGGGCCGCGGTATCACCCCGAGAGTCAAAGTGCCCGGCCGCAGCCGGGGACGGCACTCGGTGGCCGGGCTGCTGTGCTACCGGCCCGGCCTGCCCGCCCGAATGTGCTACCGGCTGCGCCGCCATACCGGCCGCAAGGGCGAGCGCCGCTCGCTCGGCGAGAGCGACTACATCCACCTGCTCGACGGCGCCCACCACCTGCTCAAGGCCCCGCTGATCGTGGTGTGGGACCGGCTGAGCACCCACACCTCCAAGACGATGAAGACGCTCGTGGCCGGCCGGGACTGGCTCACGGTGGTCCTGCTGCCCGGGTACACACCCGAACTCAACCCGGTCGAGGGCCTGTGGGCGCACATCAAACGGAGCCTCGCCAACCTGGCCGCCCGCACCCTCAACGAGCTGGAAACCCTGCTCCGCAGACGGCTCAAGGCGCTGCAGTACCGGCACGGCATCCTCGGCGGGTTCCTCGCCGGAACCGGCCTCGCTCTCGACAGACCGGACGGACCCTAATACGCCGAAGTCAGTAACCCGTTCAGGGGGTGACGTAGTCGCCCCAGCCGAAAGTGGCGACGTAGGCCCGTCGAATGGCTTCTCCGCCGCGTCCGCCCCTGATGCGGATGACGGTCAGCGCGAGGGTGAACCAGGCGGTGAAGCACGCCGCGACGATCAAAGTCCGGCGAGGGCCGGAAAAACTGGCAATGATGACCAGCGCAATGATCGTGACGACCAGTCCGATGTGGCCGCCTCTGATATCCGTGCTGGACCTGCTGCCGCCTGTCATCAGGGTCTCCCGCCAAAAAACACGCCGCTCTGCGTCAAAGCAGGCTACGGGGCTCCGTCAACGGTGTCAGTGCCGCTCGCACGGCGGGGTTTGGTGCCGACCTTGTGGTGGGCGGGACGGCGGTTTGTCGAACCAAGTGGCCTTCCTGGGCCGGGTGTCGAGGGTTTCGGTGCGCTGGCCGGAGAGTCGGCAGAGAATGTCGCACGGCTGCTGCCCGGTGAGGGTCAAGGGTGCTTCTTGGGCGTGTGGTTGATGAGTTTGTTGATGTTGTGCACCGTGCCGAGGAGCTTGATCTCGGCGTCCACGGCCTGGCGGCCTCGGTAGTTGAGGTGTCGTCCGAAGCGTTGGAAGATCTGGGCGAATCCCGGCTCGACCAGGGCACTGCGTTGACGGTACTGGGCCCGTCCTGTTGGGGTGGCGAGGCGGGCTGCCATGTCCTGCTGGCCGGCGGGGGCCTGCTGACGTTTCGCGGGAAAGCCTGCCTGGTCGGCATCGCTGGTGACCGAGACCAGTAGCGGGAGGTCGGCGAGGGCCTCGAAGGTGGGTGCTGATCGTGGTCGGCGTGCCGGTGTATCTGGCGTGGCTGGTGCGGGTCGGCTACCTGACCGGGCAGCGGCTGCCCGCCGGCGATGTCGCACGCTGGGTGCCGCCGATACTGCTGCCGCCGGCCGCCGTGCTGTTTTGCGTGATGGCCGGGACGACCTGGTGGATGAGCGCGGTGGCGCGTACGCCGTCGCCGCTGCGGGAGCCGTGGATCGCCGCGACGCTGGTGTTCACCGCGGTCACCTCGGTGTTCTGCGGCGTCGCGGCGTTCGACGACCCCGACGTGTCGGCCGGGCTGCTGAGCGTCGTGATCACCGGGCTGGGCATGGCCGGACTGTTCCTCATCCCGGCCGCCCGCTCCCGCCAGCTGCCGGACATCGTCCGTCGGCGCTCTGCCGACTCCTCCGACGACCCGACTGCGTAACCGGGCACGAGGCGTTGGATACGGCGTCGCGTCATGCACATCCGATCCCCGCGGATACGCGTGTGGGGCCCCGCACCGATCTGCTGGGCCGGTAACGGGGCCTCGTGTGTGCGAGCGGGTGGTTAGCCGCGCTGAATGGCTGCCAGGTCCTCGTACGACAGTTCCTGGGTGCGGGTGGCGGCCTCGCCGGACACCCAGGCGAAGACCTTGGGGTCCGGCTGGGCGTCATGGCGGCGGTCGCCCGCGGCGGCGGTGTTCTCGCCACCGGAGTCCAGGAGCGTAGTGATGTACCGGGCGAGCTCGGAGGGGCCTCCCCCGCCGTAGCCGCTGCCGTAGGCGCGTCCGTTCTCCTCCGGCAGGATCGACAGCAGGCCGTCGCGGGTGCGGATCCAGAACATGCCGCTTCGCCGGTCGATGATCAGGCGGTGGAACTCGTCATCCGGCCGCAGATCGAGCGGGGCGTACGCCTTGTAGGTCCACTGGTCGATGTTCCCGCCGACGGTGCGGTAGTGGTCCGCCACGACCGGCAGCCCGAACTCCGGGTCCATGAACGTCTTGAAGCACACGCAACCCGACCCGCCGACCGCCGACGGGGAGTCCTTGTCGTCGTCCACGCACGCATGGAACAGGTAGGCGATCTTGTCCGGCGCCACGAGCGTCGTGTGCAGGGTGTTTGGCGCGCACGGCTGGAGCCTGCCCAGCCACTCCTGCACGTACGGGGACTCCCGCTCGATGGACACCGTGCCGTTCCACGCTGCCCCGACGACGCCGTACTTCGGCTCGGTGTAGAGGACGAAGTGGGTGTACCCCGAGGCGGGGTCGTAGACGGGCTGTAAGTCACGCGGCTGATAGCTCAACTTTCCCTGGCTCCCTGTGTGTTGGGGGGAATGCTGCTGGTCGGACTGCATCGACAGTGCCCCAGCCGGGCACCAACTGACTAGAGGGTGACGCAGGCCACACAAAAAGTCTGTCCTTGCGTCTAACGCGTCGCGCTCCAGATCTCACGTAGAGAGCGGAGGGGTGCGTCCGCACCTGCTCCACCGGCCCCTTTCCCCTCATGGAGCAGCGCGGATGAGTGACCGCAGCAGCATTTCCGAACAGCGCACCCAGATCGTTCAGCCACGTACGGCTTCGGACGCTGACGCGGTGCCGCTGCAGGCCCCCCAACCGGCAGGCCTGCCGGCGACGGCGGCCGATACCGCCAGCGTGCGGCTGGAGAAGGCGACGTCCTACGACGATCTACCGAAGGCCGTGCGGGACGAGTTCAAAGAGGTGCTCGCGGCACGGGGCAGGCTGGTGAGCTGCTTCAACCGCAGGGTGAACAACCGGGCCACCGCGGAAGATCTGGCCAGCGGTGTGTTCGAGGTACTAGTCCGCAAGTTGGTGCGCGGGGAGTACAACTTCATGTACTCGCAGGGCCAGTACGCCGCGGGGATCGCGCGCGATCTGCTCCTGGCGTACTGGAGGCGGGTGAAGGTCCAGGTCAAGGGTGCGGAGCCGGATTCCCCGCCTCAGTGGATCGATGTCGAGGTCCTCACCTCGGACCACTCGGAGCTCCAGGACAAAGAGGGGGCGGGCGAGTTCGAGGCGTTCAACGAGATGGAGGGCGGGCGTCGCCACACCCAAGGAGAACGCACCCATGAGCGGCGCCCTCAACCGCGCGATGGACACCCTGGACCAGTACGCCCTCGCGTCGGACCAGATCACGAAGACCGGCACAGTGATCGCGGCCGTGGCCAGCTCCACCACGACCGTCGTACTCGCCGTGGCCGGACGGCTGGTGACCATCGGGCTCGCCGTCATCGGCTGGATCATCTTCGACAAGCGCCGCACCGAGGACCGTACGGCCGACATGGCCAACGACGACCTCAACGCGCTCATCGGGCACCTGCGCGAGGCCGACGTCGAGACCCGCCGTCTCCAGTCTCTGCCCCGCCCGGCCGGCAACGACGACTTCCAGGAGCTCATTCGGCTCACCCCCTACCTGGAGAGCCACAGGGGGCAGTGCACCGCGCCGCTGTCACTCCTCGTCGGCGACGTCGTCCAGGACGTGAAGAGCCTCACCGGCCTGCCCGTCGACAACAGCATCCCGTTCGGCGAGTACGGCCTTCGCGTCCAGCAGCAGACCCGCGCGGTCGACAAGCTCCTGGCCTCGATCGACAAGGCACTCACCAGCGCACGGCAGATGCGCAACTGACGCTGCATATGAGGGCTTTGACCACGAAGCCCCACAGCACACACGGCAACGGGCCCTGATCCGGTTCATGGATCAGGGCCCGCCCTCATGGTACGGACGTCTCAGCGCACTACAGCTCGATCTGGATGTGCTCCACGTCGGTGAACTTCACGCCCGGGCCGGCCGCCCGGGTGTTGTTGTTGCGGAAGTACGTCTCCGCAAGGCCTTCGGCGGCGATGCGCTGGAGCTGCTGCTCGATGGCGCCGGCGTCGCGGGCCTCGAACAACTTGTCTGCCCAGCGGGGCGGCAGGGCCTGGGTGATGTCGCGGATCCGGGCGTCTTAGGTCGTATCCCCGGCGGCTTCGAACCCGAAGCGCGCCCGGGTGTTCACGACCAAGCCGCCCGTGGACGCGGCCTTCTTCTTGGCCTTCGCCCGGATCTGGGGCTGCCACCGCTTCTTGACCTCACGCTCGATCCGGTCCCGCAGATCGTGGCGGGGCCGCTTGAACTTGCCCGCGACGTACCGCTCCACGGTGCGCTGGGAGATCCCGAGCGCCTGCGCGGCGGCCTTGTTGCCCTTGAGCTGCTTGACCAGGTACTTCATCTGCGTCTGGGCGCTCTGCGGGATACGACGAGTGAACGCCCCCTCCAGCGCCTGGTCCAGGCTGTCCCCGAGCGAGTCGGTCATGGTCGGCTACTCCCCTTCTCCGGCGGTCGGGTCGTTCTTGATGAGGTTGGCGATGTTGAACACCGCGCCGGCTTCCTCGAACTGCTGCTCTGCCCACAGCACGGTCCGGGTGCCCTCGTGCTTGACCATGCCCGGCGAGACCCCGAGCCGGAACGTGCCCGCCGCCGGCTTGCCCTCGTCCGTGTACGGCAGCACGTCCAGCCGACCATCAGCACAACCCTGAGTGCACGCGACATCACCGCCACCGTCTACGACTACGCCTGAGCCCGCCTCTCCGCCTGGCCGCAGGTTCACTGTCAACCTACGGATGCACCTCGACCGCAGGCCACCGACACCGGGCCACGATCCGGGGGGCCACCGTGCCTTGCCTTGCCGTCTGGTGGCGCGGGACTCCAGCTGACCATCAGGTGGAGGAGCGCTCCATCGCCCTGTCCAGATGCGTGATGACGGTCGGCACGTCACCGCTCTCGGTCCGCCGGATCAGTTCCAGGGCCGGCCGGACGATACCGGTCGGCCGTGCGATCAGCCTGGCGAGCACAGCGGCCCGGATGTCGAGGCGTTCGAGGGTGGCCTCGCGCTCCCGCTCGCTCTGGCCGGCGAGCAGGACGGCGTTGTACCAGGCCTCCTCGCGGGACTGGCGGATGCTGAAGTCAAGGATCTGCTCGTCGGTGCGGCCGCCGACCTTGTCCAGCAGCGACAGCAGGGGCGACAGGGCGTCGACCGAGTCCTGCACGGCCAGCACCACGCGCGCGAGGATGTCGTTGATCAGCAGGAAGTCGCGCCGCAGCCCGTGGATGTCCGCGCCCGGGCCGGTCCGTGCGGCGGCGACGGCCAGGTCGAGGTTGATGTGCGCGTTCACGCCGAGCAGCAGGTGCTGGACGATGACGGTGTCGGCGTCGTCCAGCAGTCCGAACGTCTCGCGCCAGCAGCGCGGCCCGCTCCGGTCGCGACGCCAGGCGTCGTACGCCTCGAAGTAGCGGTTGCCGAAGTGGGTGTCGAAGCGATCCATGCGGGGACCGTCGTCGAACAGATCTTCATGGATGGTCTTGCGGACCTCGACGGTCACCTGTCGGTACAGCGCGGCGAAGTATCCGATCCGGTCTCCGGTGCGGACGGCCTCGCGCACGATCTCGGCAAGGCCGTCGACGACATCGTCGATGTTCTCCGCCACCATGTCCGGCTCCCCCCTCGCGGCTCCCTCGTCCCCAGGACTGTAGGCCAAATGCGCTGCCTGAAAGAGGAGTTGACGTTTCCCTGATGCGGATTGGTGACTGAAAGGTGACTTGTTCAGGCCCCGTTACTGGCTTCGGCGTTTTAGGGTCAGTTGGGTCTGTCGAGAGCGAGGCCGGTCCCAGCGAGGAATCCGCCTAGGATGCTGTGCCGGTATTGCAGCGCCTCTAGTAATCTGACCGCATAGGTTCACCGGTTTGGTGTCTCCGGGTTCTGCGCCGGCTCAGGGAGCGATCGTGGTCGCCCAGGTACGGAACGGAGTGAGGGCCTCGGTGAGGTTTCCGGGGCCGCAGGCGGCGTGGAAGGTCTTCTCGGCGGTCCAGGTCCGACCCAGTCCTGCGGTGATCGGTTGATCTCCTGGCGGGGGTACTCGCGTTCTTCCAGGCCGGTCTCCTCCAGGTCGATGCTGACGGTCCAGCCGGGGTTGTCGAGCATGGCGATCTTCACGCCCCATTCGTGTTCCCAGTCACCGTTGCACTGCTGCACGTACCAGTTCTGCAGCCAGCCAAGGAGGGGCTCCGGATCGCTCATGGCAGGAATTGTAAGAGAGCAACTGATCTGGTTTACAGGTGATTTGGGGCGTTCGTAGTGACTGTGGCGGCG
>NZ_BMMU01000054.1 GCF_014646095.1 Streptomyces lacrimifluminis
CTACTTCCTCTGGAACCCCAGGTCCCAGTCTCCAGGTGTCCACGATCAAGGGGAAGCTTCACCGACTCCCCTTGCCGCAGCTCCGAACACAGGCCCAGCCGGGACAGGCCCTGCGGCTCCCCTGCGCCTAGGCTGGCGCCATGGCACCGAACATCGCTACGAACACCGCCGTGTCCCTGGCCGAGCTGCTCGACTTCGTGCGGCCCCGCCACCGGGCGATCCTCCTCACCCGGCGCGCGGACGGGTCCCCTCAGGCCTCGCCGCTGACCTGCGGGGTCGACGACTCGGGGCGGGTCGTGGTGTCGACGTACCCCGAGCGCGCCAAGACGCGCAACGCCAAGCGGGACGAGCGCGTCAGCCTGCTCGTGCTCAGCGACGAGTGGGACGGGCCGTGGGTCCAGATCGACGGCACGGCGGAGGTCATCGACTCCCCGGACTCGGTCGAGCCGCTGGTGGAGTACTTCCGGAACATCTCCGGGGAACACCCGGACTGGGACGAGTACCGCGCCGCGATGGTGAAGCAGGGTAAGTCGATCATCCGGGTGACGCCCGAGAAGTGGGGGCCGGTGGCTACCGGTGGGTTCCCGGCGCGGTTGGCTCCGCCGGAGTGACCGGGCGCCTATGAACTCGGGGGGTTCTGTTCGGTTGCGGTTGCGGCTGCGGGTGGTTGGTGGTTGATCGCGCCGTTCCCCGCGCCCCCTGGGTGGGTCTCCACCATCGCCTCGATCCCCGCCACCAGCAGCTCCAGCGCGAAGTCGAAGTCCCGCTCGCGCATCTCCTCCACCGTGCCGCCGCCCCGCGCCTCCATCATGTCCGCCGACTCCTGGATGAACTCGGCGGCCTCCGGGGCGGCCCCGACGGCGCTCATCGCGTGCTGGAAGTAGGCGTCCTGGGTCATGCCGGCGTCCGTGCAGCGGGCGATGAAGTGGCCCTCGATCGTGCCGAATCCGTACACGAACTGGAAGACGGCGGCGATCGCGCCCGTGAGGCCCCGCGCGGGCAGGCCGGTACGGCGCAGGACGCGCTGGACGGCTCGCGAGAATGCCTGCGAGTGCGGGCCGATGTTGAGGTAGGTCCCGGCGAGCGGCGACACCCAGGGGTGGCGGACCAGCAGGGTGCGGTACTCGCCGGCCAGCATCCGCAGCTGGTCCCGCCAGTCGTCGCCGTCGGCCTCCGGGGCGGGCAGGCCCAGTTCGGCGAAGGCGGCGTCCAGGGCGAGTTCGAGCAGGTCGTCCTTGGTGTCCACGTACCAGTACACGGACATCGCCGTGACGTTCAGCTCGGCGGCAAGACGCCGCATCGAGAACCTTGCCAGCCCCTCCGCGTCCAGCAGACGGACGGTCACCTCGGTGATCCGGTCCCGGTCGAGCCCGGAGGGCTGCCCGGCGCGGCCACCACCACTCCGGCGCGCGGCTTTCCCGTCCAACCACACGCTGGTCCGCGCCGGCCCCTCGGCTGCCCTCACCATGGCCGTACCTTTCGTCAGCTTTCAAACGCAGGTCATGCTAGGCGCCCCGACAGGGGCGTGGGGAACTGCGCGATCAACCACGACGAACCCGCAGGCGCAACCGGACAGAACCGCCCGAGCTCCTAGGCGACCGCGCCCACATCCACCTCGGACTCTGCCCGCTCCGCCCTGCGCAACAACACCGCTGCAACCACCCCGCCCAGCAACACCGCCCCAGCCCCCACCAACTGGCTGGTCTCCAACCCGGAGGCGAACGCTTCAGTGATCCGCGCCCTCTCGGACGCCGACCCCGCCTCCGCCAACGCCCCCGGCAGGGAACTCGCCGCCACCGGAACAAGCGCCGCGAACCGCGAGTTCAGCACAGCACCGAGCACCGCGACGCCCAGCCCCTGCCCGAACTCCGCCACCGTGCCGTTGATCCCCGCCCCGACGCCCGCCTTCTCCGGCGGGATCGAGCTCATGATCGCGTGGGCCATCGCCGGGCTGGCCACCGCGGCCCCGGTACCGATGAGCAACAGGCCCAGCAACGTACCCGCGTAACCGCCGGAGGCAACCGTCGCGATGGAGACCAGGCCGCACGCCATCAGCGTCATGCCCAGCCCGATGGCGAGCGGGGTCCCGAGCCTGGCCGCCCATCTCGCCGACACACCGGTGAAGTTGAGCGCAACGATCGCGAGGGCGAGCGGTGCCGTACGCAGCCCGGCCTCCAACGGGCCGTAGCCGAGCACGAACTGCATGTGCTGGGTGAGCAGGAAGAGCGACCCGCCCATCCCGAAGGTGATCAGCACCGCACCCGCTACCGCTCCCGTGAACCGCCGGTTCCTGAAGAAGTGCATGTCGAGCATGGGGTACGGGATCCGGTTCTCCCAGTACGCGAAGGCGCCCAGCACCACGACCGCGACGGCCGCCGCCACCAGTACCCGGCCGGACGTCCAGCCGTGCTCGGGCCCGGAGATGATCGCGAACACCAGCGAGGACATGCCGATCGTGGAGAGCAGTGCACCGAGGAGGTCGGGGCTCTCGCCGGTGGGGTTCCTCGACTCGGGTACGAGGGCCACGACCGCCACCAACCCCAGCGCCGCGACCGGGATGTTGATGAGGAAGATCGCGCCCCACCAGAAGTGGTTCAGCATGAAGCCGCCGAGGAGCGGGCCGGTCGCGAAACCCAGCGAGTTCACCGCGGCCCAGATGCCGATGGCCTTCGACTGCTCCTCGGGCGTGAAGATCTGCATCGCCACGGCGAGAGTGGTCGTCATCAGCAGCGCGCCGCCGACGCCCATCCCGGCGCGCGCCGCGATCAACTGGCCTGTGCTGTCGGCCAGTCCGGCGGCCAGTGAGCCCACTCCGAACAGCACCAGCCCCGCGATCAGCATCCTCTTGCGGCCGTAGCGGTCGGCCGCGCTGCCGGCGGTGAGCAGCAGGCCCGACTGGACCAGCGAGTACGCGTTGATCATCCACTGAATGTCGGCGGTACCGGCGCCCAACTCCCGGGTGAGGGAGGGGATCGCGACGTTCAGGACGGTGTTGTCGAGCAGCACGGTGAGCTGCGCGAGACAGATGACACCAAGGATCAGCCAGCGCTGGGGGTGGCCCTGGGAATGGCCTTGGAGGTCGCCTTGGAGGTCGCCTGGCAGGGACGTAGACATGCTGTACACCGTAGAACAGTTCCTGTACGGCGTACAACAAACAGGGAAGCGGTGGCCCGGAGCGGGATCGGGACTTCGCGATCGCTCCGGGCCACCACCGGGGAAAGAGAACCCTCAGCCGCTACCGATCAACTGCCGCTCGTCGGCTGGGTGAGGTCGTAGAAGGTCGCCGAACCCACCGTCACCTCCTTGAAGTTGCTCTCGACCCACGAGCTGATCTGGGACGACGTGCTCGTGGTGCTGCTGCCGCCCATACCACCGCCGCCCGAGCCGCTGGAGATGAAGTAGTGGATCTTGCCGTCCTCCACGTACTTCTTGAACTCGGCCAGCGTCGGGGACGGGTCGGTGCCGTTGAAGCCGCCGATCGCCATCACCGGGTCGCCGGTGGAGAGTTGGTAACTCGCCGCGTTCTGGGCGCCGATGGCCGCCGCGGCCCAGGTGTAGTCACTCGCGTTCTTCTCCAGCAGGGCCTTGGCCTCGGTGCTGACGCTGGCGCCGTTGAGCAGACCGCCCACGCCACCGCCGCCACCCATGCCGCCGCCCTCGCCCATCATGCCGCCGCCAGGCATGCCCCCCTGCTGATTGCCCTGGGTGTTGTTGCCGCCGCCGGGGAGGCCACCCGTCGGGGGCTGGCCCATGCCACCACCCTGCTGGTTGCCCTGGCCGCCCTGGGTGTTGCCGTTGCCGTTCTGCTGACCCGGCAGGCCGCCAGGACCGCCGCCCATGCCGCCAGGCATACCGCCGCCTCCGCCGAACCCACCGCGACCGCCCATCACGGACGGACCCGCCGTGACGATCGAGCCGGAGTGACCCTCGTTGAGGGTGGTGAGGGAGTACGCGGTCGGGCCGGCCACCGCCGTGACGAAGCTCAACCCGACCACAGCCAGGGAAAGTCGACGCCCGAGCCGGTTGACGAAGATGAGCCCGAGCGCGGCCGTCAGACCGCCCACCAGCACCAGCCACTTCAGCCAGGGCAGGTAGTCGGAGGAGCGGTTGAGGAGGACGTACCCCCAGACCGCGGTGGCTGTCATGGCACCCGCGAGCGTCAGCGACGCCCACATCCTGTCCCGCTCCTGCCAGAGCTGGGCCGCGCCCATGCCGACCAACGGCGCGATGTAGGGGGCGAGGGCGACGGTGTAGTACTCGTGGAAGATGCCCTGCATAAAGCTGAAGATCACCATGGTGATCAGCAGCGAGCCGCCCCAGAGGAGGAGCCCGGCACGGGCGGTGTCCGTGCGCTTGGCCTTGCGACCGGCCCAGATCGCCGCGACGAGCAGGATCAGCGCGGCCGGGATCAGCCAGGCGATCTGGCCGCCGATGCTGGAGCTGAACATCCGGTCCCAGCCGGTCTCGCCCCAGCTGCCCCCGCCACCTCCGCCTCCGCCGACGCTGCCGGTCTCCTCGCCGTTGAGACGGCCAAGTCCGTTGTATCCAAAGGTCAGTTCAAGGAAGGAGTTGTTCTGTGAGCCGCCGATGTAGGGGCGCGAGGAGGCCGGCCACAGCTCGACGATCGCCACCCACCAGCCACCCGCGACGATCATCGCGAGCCCGGCGGCCAGTACCTGCCCGATGCGCCTGCGGACGCCGGTCGGGGCGAAGATCACGTACACCAGTGCCAGCACCGGCAGGATCAGGAAGGCCTGGAGCGTCTTGACCAGGAAGGCGAAACCGATCGCCGTACCCGCCCAGACCAGCCACTTCGTCTCGGCCTTCTCCATGGCCCGCTGGGTGCAGTAGACCGCGACGGCCATGAGGAGCGCGAGGAGCGCGTCCGGGTTGTTGAAGCGGAACATCAGCACGGCGACGGGCGTCAGCGCGAAGACCGCCATCGTGAGGAGTCCGGCCGTGGCGCTGAACCGGCGCCGCACCGACGCGTACAGCACACCCGCTGTGGCGACGGCCATCAGGACCTGCGGGAACAGGATCGCGAAGGAGTTGAGACCGAAGAGCCGGACCGACAGCGACATCGGCCAGAGGGAGGCCGGGGGCTTGTCGACGGTGATGGCGTTGGCCGAGTCGAGGGAGCCGAAGAAGAAGGCCTTCCAGGACTGGCTGCCGGCCTGAACCGCCGCCGAGTAGAAGGAGTTGGCGTATCCGGAGGCGGTCAGGTTCCAGGTGTAGAGCGCGCCGATCACCAGCAGTGAGGCCAGGAACGCGGGCCGCACCCAACGGTGGTCCTCCGGCCGACCGCGCCACAGTCTGCGGACGAAGGGCTGCTTGGGCTCACCGGAGGAGGGAGCCGGTTCGGCCGCCCCGGCCGTCTCGGGAACCACCGTCTGCTGTACGGCTGTTGAGTCCGGCGGGGGGTACGAGGGGCTCGCACCCCCAGGACTCGCGCCCCCCGGGCCCGAATGAGTCGTCCGGTCGAAGTGAGTGGTCATCGCGGGTTCCTCGGATCCTGACTGTCGTGCGGGCGCACCGGCTGGAGCCGCGTGGTCTGGTCCCCCCAGGTGCGGTCCGCGACATCACCGGCGCGGAACTGGTCGGTGCGGTAAGGGGAGTTGCCGTACGAAGCGTCGGCATTGCCGTACGAAGCGTCGGCATTGCCGTACGACCCGTTGGCGTTGGCGTTGCCGTACGCATTGCCGTTGCCGTACGACGCGTTGGCGTACGGGCCGGCGGCGTACGCCTGGTGGACGGGTGAGGTCGGCGTGTGCGAGGCGACCACTATGGACGAGGAGGTCGGCTCGTCGTTCTGGTCCGGGAACACCCAGGCCCTGAAGAGCAGGAACCGCAGCACCGTCGCCGCGAGGTTGGCGGCGATGAGCACCGCCAGTTCCGTGGAGTGCCCGGGGTCGCTGGTCGCCGCGTTGAGGGCGGCGAGCGAACCGCTGGTGAGGGCGAGTCCGATGCCGAACACGACCAGGCCCTGCGCCTGGTGGCGCACCGCACCGCCCCGGCCGCGCACCCCGAAGGTCAGGCGCCGGTTGGCCGCGGTGTTCGCGACGGCGGAGACCAGCAGCGCGAGCGCGTTGGCGATCTGCGAGCCGGCGAAGCCCCGGAAGGCGCTGTAGAGCACCAGGTAGAAGAGGGTCGACATACCGCCGACCACACAGAAGCCGACGAGCTGGCGGGCCAGCCCCTTCGGTACGTCCTTGATGTCGCGGTCGCGCGGATCGTCGCCGAAGGGGCGGGCGAGCCGGTCCAGCGGCAGCGAGCCGGTGGCCAGCGCCCTGCCCACGCGCAACACCCCCTTCAGGTCGTCGGTCGCCGTCCTGACGATGTGGACGGTCGAGTCCGGGTCGTCGACCCAGTCGACCGGCACCTCGTGGATACGCAGGCCCGCGCGCTCGGCGAGCACCAGCATCTCGGTGTCGAAGAACCAGCCGGTGTCCTCGATGAGCGGCAGCAGGATCTGGGCGACATCACGCCGGATGGCCTTGAATCCGCACTGCGCGTCCGTGAAACGGGCCTGGAGCGAGCCCCGCAGGATCAGGTTGTACGTCCGGCTGATGAACTCCCGCTTGGCACCGCGCACGACACGCGAGGAGCGGGCCAGCCGGGAGCCGATCGCGAGGTCCGAGTGACCGGAGATCAACGGTGCCACCAGCGGCAGGAGGGCGTTCAGGTCGGTCGACAGGTCGACGTCCATGTAGGCGAGGATCGGCGCGTCGGACGCGGACCACACCGTCCGCAGGGCCCGGCCGCGCCCCTTCTGCTCCAGCCGGAAGGACCTGACCTCCGGTATCTCCGCCGCCAGCCGCGCCGCCACCAGGGGGGTGGTGTCCGTGGACGCGTTGTCCGCAACCGTGATGCGGAACGCGTACGGGAACGTGCGCTTGAGGTGCTCGTGCAGTCTGAGCACGCATGGCTGGAGGTCCTTCTCCTCGTTGTAGACGGGGATCACTACGTCCAGGACAGGCGTACCGGCTGCTGCGGCCGGGAGGTGCTCCCGCGCCGGCAGGGTGCCGGGAGAAGAGTCGGTTCGCATAGGACCGACTTTCGTCAGGCCCCCTGTTGCGCCCATGTGGTGGCACTGTGCTGTGCCTGTGAGTCCGATTGCCAGTTTGTTTCGGGTGCCGCTTCGGGGGCGAGGGCCGGCAGATGCACCGTGAAGACGGTCTGTCCGGGCACGCTGTCGACGGTCACCGCACCGCCGTGCGCGGTCGCCACGGCCTGCACGATGGCGAGCCCGAGACCGGTGGACCCGGTGGTCCGGGAGCGCGCGGTGTCACCGCGCGCGAACCTCTCGAACACATGCGGCAACAGGTCGGCCGGGATGCCCTGTCCGTCGTCCTGCACGTCCACGCACAGCCACGGCCCTCGCCGCTGCACGCGCGCGGTGACGGTCGTCCCGGGCGGGGTGTGCGTACGGGCGTTGGCCAGCAGGTTCACCAGCACCTGCTGCAGCCGGGCCGCGTCCGCCGACACCAGCGCGGGCTCGTCGGGCAGGTCGAGCCGCCAGTTGTGGTCCCGACCGGCGGCACGCGCGTCGCTGACGGTGTCCACGACGAGCGGTACGAGGTCGGTCTGGTCGAACTGGAGCGGCCGGCCCGCGTCGAGGCGGGCGAGCAGGAGCAGATCCTCGACGAGGAGGGTCATACGCCCCGCCTCGGACTCGATCCGCCCCAGGGCGTGCCGGGTGTCGGGCCCGGTCTCCTCGCGTCCACGTCTCGTCAGCTCGGCGTACCCGCGGATCGACGCCAGCGGCGTACGCAGTTCATGACTGGCGTCCGCTACGAACTGGCGTACGCGCATTTCGCTCTGCTGGCGCGAGTGCAGGGCGCCGTGCACATGGTCGAGCATCCGGTTGAGAGCGGCGCCGACCTGGCCGACCTCGGTGTGCGGGTCGGTCTCGGACTCCGCGACACGCTCGTTGAGGGTCACCTCGCCCGTGTGCAGCGGGAGTTCGGAGACCCGGGTGGCGGTCGAGGCGACCTTGCGGAGGGGGCGCAGGGCCACGCCGACCAGCACCGAGCCCGCGATACCGGCGGCGACGAGTCCGGCGGTGGTGACACTGACCTCCACGAGGATCAGGGTGCTGATGGTCGTGGTGACCGACTCGGTGGGCAGGGCGACGTAGTAGCTGCCGCTGCCGTTGTTGCTGGTGACGTACTTGACCCGGTACTCACCGAGCCCGGTGAGGGTGACGGTGTGCAGGCCGTCGCTGCGGGAGACGGCGGCCAGTTCGGCCCTCTGCGTCTTGTTGAGTTTGACGGCGGCCATGTCGCTGAAGCCGGTGTCGCTCGTGCTCGTGGTCGACTGCATCTTGGCGATGTACGCCTGGGTCACACCGCCCTTCGCGTCGACGCTGGCGACGACAGTGTCCTCCTGCGTCCCGCCCCTCTTCATGAACTCCGTGAGCCGTTGCTGGACGGTCATCGGACGGGTACCCGCACCGGAGGGGGCTTTCTCGGCGGTGGTGGACGAGGAATCCGTGGTGGACGAGGAATCTGCGGCGGACGAGGAATCCGTTGCGGACGAGGAGGAAGAGGACGAGCCGCTACTGCCCGGCACCCCGTAGGGAAGCGGGCCGTTGTCCTTCTCACCATCCGGGCGCTCCCCGGGCGGGGGCCCGCCGACACGGTTGGCGGCCTCGCTGACCTGGTTGTCCAACTGCTTGTAGAGGTGCTGTTGGAGCGCGATGGTCGTCACCGTGCCCATCACGGCACAGACCACGGCGATCAGCGAGACCGCCGAGACGACGAGCCGCGTACGCAGAGTCCGCGGCCTGCTCTGCCGCTGGGCCCTCTGCTCGGACCTGCCCAGCCTCCGCTGCCCGCCCGCCTTCCTCTTACTGCTCACAGTGCTGCCCTCCTACCGGGCTCGACCACGTCTTCCGGAGCGGCACCACCAAGGACATGGGGTCAGCCGGCGGGTTTGATCAGATATCCGGCGCCGCGCCGCGTGTGGATCATCGGCTCGCGCCCGGCGTCGATCTTCCGCCGCAGGTAGGAGATGTACAGCTCGACGACGTTCGCCTGGCCGCCGAAGTCGTACGACCACACGCGGTCGAGTATCTGCGCCTTGCTGAGCACGCGCCGCGGGTTGCGCATCAGAAAGCGCAGCAGCTCGAACTCGGTCGCCGTGAGGTGGATACCCTCGCCGGCCCGCGACACCTCGTGGCTGTCCTCGTCGAGGGTGAGGTCACCGACGACCAGGACGGAGTCGGAGCGCCGGTCGGCTGCACCGGAGCGCCGGATCAGGCCGCGCAGGCGTGCCACGACCTCTTCGAGACTGAACGGCTTGGTGACGTAGTCGTCGCCGCCTGCGGTGAGGCCCGCGATCCGGTCCTCCACGGCGTCCTTCGCCGTCAGGAACAGCACGGGTACCTCGGGCAGCTCGCGCCGCAGCCGGCCGAGGACGGTGAGGCCGTCCATGTCGGGCAGCATCATGTCGAGAACGACGGCGTCGGGCCGGAACTCCCGCGCGGTCTGCACCGCACCCGTTCCGTCACCCGCGCTGCGGATCTGCCAGCCTTCGTAGCGAAGGGCCATGGACAGCAGCTCGGTGATCGACAACTCGTCGTCCACCACAAGCACTCGGACGGGGCTCCCGTCCGGCCTCAGCAGTTCGGTGCGCCCCTGGGGCGAGGTCGTGGTCATAGCGGAAACCATGTCGGTGTCCTCTGAGAGCAAGCTTTCCGGAACCTGTGATTTTCCTGAGAAACCCACAGGCGCCTCTCAGGGAACCCCTGGGAATTTCCGCCCCCGAAAGCCGGCGGGGTGGGAGTGGAACCACCTGTCGGTGAACCTGGAAAACTTCTCCGACCTGCACGTTTCGTAGCCCCACAGGCCACGGGAGCCACCCCCGGGAAGCCCCTGAGACCACCATCGGGCATCCTGTGCGTCTCCTGGGCGAACCTGTTTCGACGTTACGCACCCCACTTCCGCGCGCCCGTTTTGTCACGACTGACCGCCCCCTCTCACCTCGAACTCACATCGCCGTCAGGCCCTTCTCATCCGTATCCGCCAGCCCGAACAGCCGCGCCCCGTTGTCGTGGCAGACGGCCCGCAGCCAGTCGTCCCCGAGGCCCAGTCGCTCCAGGGCGTGCAGCTGGTGGACGTACGGATACGGGATGTTCGGGAAGTCCGAGCCGAGCAGGACGCGGTCACCGAGGTCCGCCAGCCGGGGGAGTTCGGGCCGGGGGAACGGGGCCATCCGCTCCGCGAAGTCGGTGAACGCCATCGTCGTGTCCAGCCACACCTCGTCGTACCGCTCGGCGAGACCGAGGAAGTCCCCGTACTCGGGCAGGCCCATGTGCGCGACGACCAGCCTCAGCCGGGGGTGCCGGGCCAGCACGCGCCCGATCGGTTCGGGCCCGGTGTGCTTGCCGGGCGCCGGACCGGAGCCGCAGTGGATCACCACGGGTGTCCCGGCCTCGGCGAGCAGTCCCCAGGCCGGGTCGAGGAGTTCGTCGGCCGGGTCGTACGCCCCCACCTGCACATGTGCCTTGAAGACGCGCGCGCCTGACTCGACGGCCTCCCGGACGTACGCCTCGACGCCCGGCTCCGGGAACAGGGTCGAAGTGTGCAGACAGTCGGGGGTACGGCCGGCGAAGTCGGTGGCCCACTGATTGAGCCACTGGGCCATGCCTGCCTTGTGCGGGTAGAGCATGGCGGTGAAGGCCCGCACCCCGAACTCCCGTATCAGCGCGAGCCGTTCGTCCTCCTCCAGCCGGTAGGTGATCGGCCACTCGACACCCTCGTCACCGCCGTCACCGTCGTCCACCGACCCCACGGCGTCGAAATACGCCCAGACCTTGCGCAGCACCCGTTCGGGCATGAAGTGCGTGTGCACATCGACGAGGCCGGGCAGCCCGAGCCGCGTCCAGAACCGCCGGACCTCGGTGACCTCACGGTCGACGCCGGTGTTTCCGTCCGCCGGGGCTTCCCTCGTGCCGCTCACCGTCATCCCCTCTCACTGTGACTCGCCGTAAGGCGCCGCATGGAGCGGGAGCGGGGCTCGGGGGCTCAGAACAACCCGTCCTGCATCCCCGCCGACTCCTTCGCCACCTTGAACTCCCGCACAGGCACGGTGAGTCCACCGCTCCCGACGGGTACCAGCTCCCACCCGGTCATCAGTCGGGTGTCCAGCACCACCACTACCCTCCCGTCGCCCTTCCCGTCCCCCCGCTCGTTCTGCCGCCCACTCTCGACCGCGAGATGCAGGTCGGGCCCGGCCGCCGCCACCAGCTCGCCCTCGACAACACCCCCCGCGACCAGCTCGCTCACCGCACCCACGGCCGACGCCGGCCCCGTCAATCCGGCCAGCCCGAACACCCCGACATGGTCGACGACTTGGCAGGACGCCCGCTCCAGGGACTCGGGCCAGCCGCCAAGACCCACCGCCCGGGCATGCAGGTCCTCGACCTCGACGGCCCGCTCCGCCGCTGTCCCCGGCAGCGCGGCCCGCACCGCCCGCTTGTCGGCGTACGGAATCCGGTCCGGAACCCCGAGAGCGGCGCGCAGCAGCTCCTCCGTACGCCGGGCGGCCATCAGCGGGCCGACGCCCAGCCAGCTGAAGGCGACGGCACCCTGCTCAAGCAGCCGCGCCGAGCCCCGCTCCAGCGCCGTGATGCCGACCTTGGTCATCCCGGGCCCGAACCACGCCAGATATACGTGATAGGGCCGCGGATCGTCCGCGATCGTGTCGGCGGCAACCGAGTGCGCCCGGTCCAGCCGCGCACACTCCTCGCACCGCGCCCCCGTACTCCGCCCCGACACCACCGCCCGCACCGGACAGGCGTTCCCCCGCGCTCCCACACATGTCCTTACGCCCCCTTCCGTGACCCCGAAGGCCACCCTCTTCCCCCAGGTCAGCGCACTACCGCGCCCACCGTCCCATCGCAGCACGGGACCGTCCGCCGTCCACCGCAGCCCCGAGCATTTCCACGCCTGTGCCATCCCTTGCGAGAGTACGGGCTACCACTGACAACGCCCCGTCGGATGACAAGATCCCAGGTCAGAGAGGGTGAGAAAGAATGAGAGTCAGTCAGCAGAAGAGTCAGACGCGCTCCGGGACTGCCTCGGCGGCAACGGCCACACTGCGCACACTGGCCGCAGCACCCGCCCTGCCCACGCGCCTCCCCCGTCCCGCGAGCCGGCACCCCACGCACTCCGGATGCCCCGCCCGCGCCGAACGGTCCCGTTCCCGCATCGGCCACTCGCCCACCGGCCGCACACCCGGCGGCTTCCCCCACCCGGTGAGATGCAGTACCCAGGTGACCAGGACGGAGACCGCCACCACCGCGCTCCCGGCGGTCACCACGAGGGCCGAGGTCGTGCAGATGCCCAGCCCGAGCACGCAGGACCCGACGGTCGCGATGGCGGTGCCGGTCCAGCCGGCGACGGTGTGCCCCTCGTCGTATGTGCTCACGACCACGTCTCCCCAGTAGAATGAGAATCTCTCACGACGTAAGCAGTTTAGCAACAAAACCTCTCACGAGCTAAGGCGATTCGCGATGCAAGGCACGCCCGACACCGCCGGCGCACAGGGCGGCACGCCCCGGCCGCCCGCGACCCCCGCCCAGATGCTCAAGGAGATGGACCACACCATCGCGACGCACCTGCTCAGCCAGCAGGAGATGGCGCGGCGCCTCGACATGAACGTCACCGACCTCACCTGCTTCGCCTTCGTCCTGGAGGCCGGCGAGGACCTGCTCACCGCCGGGGACCTGGCCGAGCGCGCCCACGTCACCACGGGGGCCGTCACCGGAATCCTCAACCGCCTCGAACGCGCGGGCTACATCACCCGCCGCCCCGACCCCAGCGACCGCCGCCGGGTGCGCGTGGCCGCCGAACCGGCCGCCGTCGCCCGGGCCTACGCCCTCTACGAGCCCTACTACGCCCGCCTGGCCACCCTCATCGCCGACTACTCCCCCGACGAAGTCGCCGTACTGGCCGACTGGTTCACCCGCCAGGGCAAACTGGCCCGGGAGTACATGGACGAGATCCGCGGGACGGACACGTAGAGGGCGGGCGCGACGCAGAAGCCCTCAGCCCACAGAGGACCAGAGCCCCAGAGGTCTGTTGACGGCGAACCAGCGCCCCGGCAAAGCTCACCCCTCAAGACATGGGCATGCCTCACCCAGGACGCGGACGAACAGTGGACCGTCCGACAAGGAGAAAACGAACGGCTCTGGGACACCATCACGAAGCAGGTCACCGCATGGCACGCGGCAGGCGCACCAACCCCCGACCGCCTCCGCCTCCGCCTCCGCCTACAGGTGGGCCCCGATGGCCAACGCCTCTCCTGGGCGTGATCGGCTCCAGCACTCCGCAGCTGCACCGCGTTTGAAGGCATCAACACAGAAACGTGAGAGGCCCCGGATCTCTCCGGGGCCTCTCACCTATGTGCACTCGGCAGGATTCGAACCTGCAACCTTCTGATCCGTAGTCAGATGCTCTATCCGTTAAGCTACGAGTGCTTGTGTTTTTTGTTGTGTTTGCTCTTCCCTCCGGGGTTTTCGACCCGGTTGGCGTTGCGGGAACAACATTACATGACTGGCGGCGTCAGGTGAAATCCGTTTGCCGCACCCTGCTTGACCTGCGAAAACGGTCGTTCTAGGCCTGTTGGAGGGCCTGCGAACGACCGAAGCCCCGGTCAGTCATGACCAGGGCTTCGGGATGAGGTGCGGAGGCGGAGGGATTTGAACCCTCGATGGGATGTAAGTCCCAAACCGCATTAGCAGTGCGGCGCCATAGACCGGACTAGGCGACGCCTCCAGCACAACCCCCCGCGCGAGCGCGAGTGGTGCGTGCAGATGATGACACAGACGAGCGCGGTGTCACCAATCGCCTCCCACGGTACTAGGCAGGCAGGGCGCAGGGCAAAGCCGTTCTGCCTGCGGTCGGCGTGGTGGCACAGGTGCTGCCCGGTCTCCCCGTTGGCCCCGTGGGCCCTGCTGCCCCCGCGCTCCCTCCCCCCGCTCGCGCAACGTCCTCCGGCGTCAGGCGTTAGTCAAGTCATGTTCAAGGTCAACGCTCATGCCCCTCACGTCTCTCGCGCCTCTCACTCCCCTCATCCCCCTCATGCTCCGCACGCCGCCTCCGCTGTCCCTCCCGGCGCCCGTCCCGGGGGTGCCCTCCGCCGTCTCGTCTTCGCCGCCACCGCCGGCGTCTCCCTCGCCGCGGCCTCCTTCTCCGCCGGGCCCTCGGCCGCGTACGCCGACGCGGGCCCTCAGACCCGTCCCCTCTCGCCCTTCGCGCCCCTCCTCACTCCCATGGGGCGGGCCTCCGACCACCTCACCGTCACCGTCCGCGGCACCGGTGGGCGCGGTGACGGGCGGTTCGAGTTGTACTGCCATCCCGGTGGCGGCTCTCACCCCGACGCCGAGGACGCCTGCGAATCGCTCGACCGGGGGACGCGGTGGGGGAAGGACCCGTTCGCCCCCGTGTCCCCCGACAGCGTCTGCACGATGATGTACGGCGGTCCGGCGACCGCACATGTGACCGGAACCTGGGCCGGGCGTCCCGTCGATGCCACGTTCGACCGCGGCAACGGGTGCCAGGTGGACCGCTGGAACCGGCTCGTACCCCTCCTGCCCGATCTTCGGTGAACCCCCACCAAGCACCCCTGGTCAGGCTTCTGACCGGTGCGGTAAGGCACCCGCGGGCCCTCGCACCACAGCTGCAGGGGCCCCGTAGCGCATAGGTGGCGTGAAGGGCGCCGTCACCGCCTCTCTGTCACTTCGTCGTGCGACCTCCCTCTCATCCGGCGTCGCGAGCGCAACCACTGCCCTTAGACTCCCTCGCGTGACACGTTGCGGGCCGGTAGGCAAGATGGCGTCCGCGGTAGGCAAGGTGCGGTAACAGGGAGGAAGCGTCTCGTGAGCAGCAGGCCATCCCGAGGCGCTGCTCGCCTCGCAGCCATACTCGACGCGCTGCCCGATGCGTTGGTGCTGGTCAACGCCAATGGGACCGTCGTCAACGCCAATACGATCGCCCTCGGGGCCTTCGAGACCCCGGGCACCGCTCTCGTCGGGCGCGGGCTGCTCGATCTGCTGCCGGAGTTCGACTCGCGGCTGATCCCCGGCACCATGCGGCGCCCCGATTCCATGGACCCGCACGGGCAGACCAAGCCGACCCGGATGATCGCCCGGCGCACGGACGGGAGCGAGTTTCCCGTCGAGGTCACCAGTGCGAATCTCGAGAACGGCCAGCAGGCGTACGACAGCTACGGCTACACCAATGACGAGCTGCTCATGCTCGTCGTGCGGGATCTGTCGGGCACCGTCGACACCGAGGCCGAACTCGCACGTTCGCAACGTCAGACCGAGATGATCCTGCGTGCCGCCGCGGAGGGGGTCGTCGGGACGGACACCGAGGGACGGGTCGTTCTCGTCAATCCGGCCGCCGCCCAGATACTCGGTTACCGGGCCAGCGATCTCGGCGGGCGCGAGCTGCACACGCTCGTCCTGCACTCGCGCGCCGACGGCGAGCCCTTCCCGTACGGCGAGTCGCCGCTCGCCGACACCCTGCGGTCCGGGCGCAAGCACCGGGTGCGCGGGCAGGTGCTGTGGTCCAAGAGCGGGGACCCGGTCTCCGTCGATCTGACGACCGCGCCCGTCCGGGACGGTGACCAACTCGTCGGCGCCGTGATGACCTTCACCGACCGGCGTCCGTACGACTCCCTCGCCGAGGAGAAGGAAGCCGCCGACAGGCTGCACGCGGAGGAGCTGGAGCGGGTCGCCGAGGAGCACGCCTCCGAGCTCACCGCCCTGCGCCAGCAGCACGTCGCCGAGATCGAGCGGCTGCGCGAGGAGCACGAGGAGGAACTCGCCGCGGGTGAGGACCGGTACGCGGCGCTCGCGGAGCGTGAGAAGGACCGGTACGAGGCTCTGGCCGGTCGGCAGGAGCAGTTGCTCGTGCTGCTCGGACGTTCGCTGCGCGGACCCCTGGACGAGCTGCGCCGTGAACTGGCCACCCTCGCCGCCGACGACGCCGGGCAGCTGTGGCCAGAGGCCAACCAGGTGCTGCACCACCTGTCGGCCGGTTACTCGCGCATCACCACACTGGTCGACAACGTCCTCTCCTACCAGCGGCTCGACACGGGGGTCGACTCCATCACCCGTACGAAGGTGATGCTCGACGCGGTCGTAGCCGCCGGTGTCGACGGGGCCGTCGAACTGATCGGGCCCGGGCGCGTCCAGTTCGCCGTGCACGCGCCGCCCATTGAGGCCGAGGTCGATCCGCAGCGCCTCGCGACCGCCCTCGCGCACCTCGTCGCGGACGTCGCCGGCGTCGACGCGACCGGCAACTCGCCCGCCTCCGCCGGCGGTTACATGGACAACACGGTCGTCGTCGCCGCCGCGCAGCGCGGTGAGGTCGTACGGATCGAGGTGCGAGGGCCGTACACCGGGGGAGACCCGGTGCACGAGCCGATCGTGCGCGGGATCGTGCGCGCCCACGGCGGAGTGCTCCAGACGCACGAGGTGCCGGGCATGAGCGGCAGTGCGTACGTCCTTGAGGTGCCCATCGGGGGCGGGGCGGGCGCGGTGGTCGCCGAGGCCGAGGTCGAGGCCGAGGTCCCGCAGGCGTCGGGCGGTGCCGAGCTGGCCTTGCCCGAGCAGGCGTCGGGCGGCGGCGACAGCGACGGCAACGGTGGTGTCGGCGGGCGGCGACGGGCCCGGCGGTCCTCTGTGGACGCCTTCCTGGAGGCCGATGTTGCGGACGGCGCGCCCGAGGTCGAGACCGGTACCGAATCCGGTACCGAATCCGGTGAATCCGGCAACGCGGCGGTCGCCCCCACCGGGCGGCGCCGGAGGCGTGCGGCCGAGGAGGCCGCCGTGGCTTCGGCGCCCGCTCCCCAGGCTCAGCCTCAGCCCCAGATGCAGCCCCAGTCCCAGCCTCAGGTGCGGCCCTCGGCCGAGGGGGACGGCGGTACGGGGCGTCGGCGTGGTCGGCCCAGCCCCGCCGACGCGGGCGATGCGAACGGTGGCGACGGTGTCTCCACCGGCGCGGTCGTCATGGCGGGCGAGCACGGTGTATCCACCGCTGCCGCAGGGACCGGCCTGGGCGGGACGGTGCCGCCCCAGGGCGTGCCGGGCGCTCCGGGTCGGCTCGGTGGAGGCGAGCAGCACGCGTTGCCGCCCGCCCTGCCCGCGGCTCCTTCCGGGGCCGCCGGTGCGGAGGGCGCCGCCGACGACGGCGCGGACGGGCAGCCCACAGGACGTCGTCGCCGGGCCCTGGCGGCGGCGGCCGAGCGCGGTGCGGCTCAGGCTCAGGAGGCGGGCCCGCGTCCGGTGTTCGCCCTGCCCCCGGCCCAGGCCGACCGGACGGACGAAAGCGCCGCGGCTGCGCCCGCCGGGCCGGTCGACGACCGGTTCGACGACGGTGGCCGTCATGACGGGTTCGTGCACGACCCTGACGACGACCACACCCCGCCCCAGCCCCACCCGACCTCCGCTCCGACCGGTCGCCGCCGTGCGCGCCAGGCTCCGGAACAGCCGGGGACCGTGCCTCCGGGCGGGATTCCCGGCCAGGCTGCTCCCATGCAGGCGGCTCCGGCGCAGGCAACCGCCGCCCAGGCCGCCCCCGGTCAGCAGAGCGGCGTACCGGGACAGGGGCAGGCCATGCCTGGTCAGGCTGTTCCCGCCGCCCAGGTCGCCCAGGCCGTGCCCGGACAGGCAGTTCCCGCACAGGGGCTGCCCGCGCAGGGGCTTCCCTCGCAACCGGCGCCCGGACAGCCGGTCGCGCAGCCTCTCCCCGGTCAGGCCGTCCCGGCACAGGGCATCCAGGGCCAGCAGATTCCCCAACAGGTCCCGCAGCAGGCCCCCCAGCCCGTTCCCCAGGCCCAGCACCAGCAGGTCCCGGCGCAGGGTACGGCGCCCCAGGCCGCCCTTGCCCAGGGGCTCGCCCCCGGCCAGGCGATCCCGGCCCAGGCCGTACCCGCTGCCCAGCCCCAGCCCCAGCCCCAGCCCCAGCCATGGCCCCCGGCCGACGACGCGACCCCGGACGCCGGCACCGCCGTAGCACCGCACCCGAACATCCCGGCCGCTGCTCCTGCCGCCGCCCCCGCACCCCAGGCGGCAGCCGCCCCGCTCCCTCCCGAGAGGATCGCGCAGCCCCGGCTCGGGCAGGCGCTGCCCGCCGAGGCCGCCGCCGCGTCGGTCGACCCGAACTCGACGCAGGGGCGGTCGATCAGCGTGCGGACGCTCGGGCAGGGCGTGCCGTTCAGTCGGCAGGCGGCGCAGGCCCAGACACCGGGCCAGCCGCAGACGGCCACACCCCCGCACGGCACCAACGGCTCGAACGGCTCCGGTCGGCGCCGCAAGCTCGGTACGCGCCCCGAGCCCGCGGGTCAGCCTGAGACGACGGCCCGCCCGCACCCGCAGACGGGCCAGGCCTCCACACCCCCGGCGGCTCAGGCCACGCCCGCCGCCCCGGTCCCGGGTCAGCCCTCCCTCGCCGGGCAAGCCCCGCTCGGCCAGGTGCCCTCGCCCACGCAGCCCTCACTCGCCGGGCAGACACAGCTCGCCCCGGGCACTCCCCGGCTTCCCGGGTTCACCGAGGGGGCCGGGCGCTCGTACGCCATAGGAGCACCGGACGAGAACGCCGCCGAGGGGCCCGAGCCGCTCGACGGGCCCGGCGGAGCCGTCGAGGTCTCCGACCAGCCGCAGCCGCGGCCCATGGACGACGAGTTGCCGCCGGAGCCGCTGGACAACCCGCGTCGGCTGCTGGTGTGGCCCGCGCCGGACGTCACCACGCAGCAGGCGCTCAGCGACCGCGGGTACCGGCCCGTCATCGTGCACTCGCGCGAGGAGGTCGACGCGCAGATCGCGGCCTTCCCAGCGGCGCTGTTCGTCGATCCACTGACCGGGCCGATCACCCGGACCGCGCTCCAGTCGCTGCGCCAGGCCGCCGTGGCCGCCGAGGTTCCGGTGCTGGTGACGGCCGGTCTCGGGCAGGCGACGCGCGAGGCGGCGTACGGCGCCGACCCCGCCGTACTCCTGAAGGCGCTCGCCCCGCGTGACAGTGAGCAGCATCCACCGCGGGTCCTGCTCATCGAGGAGCACGCGGAGATCGCGCTCGCGCTGACGGCGACGCTGGAGCGGCGCGGGATGCAGGTCGCACGGGCCGCGAGCGACGCCGACGCGGTCACGCTGGCCTCGCAGTTGCGGCCGAACCTGGTGGTCATGGACCTGCTTCAGGTACGGCGTCGCCGGGCCGGAATCGTGGACTGGCTGCGGGCGAACGGGCAGTTGAACCGCACCCCGCTCGTCGTCTACACGGCCGCCGTCGACCAGGCCGACCTGCCGAGGCTCGCCTCCGGTGAGACGGTGCTGTTCCTCGCCGAACGGTCCACCAGTCCCGAGGTGCAGGAGCGGATCGTCGACCTGCTCGCGCGCATCGGAACCAATTAAGGGCACTAATCGGCTTATTACGTATATGGGTTGGGGCAGTGTTTCACGTGAAACACTGCCCCAACCCACACGTCAGCCGCAGTCGGCCCCAGGCGACCTCAGTCGGCCTCGGTCGGCCGTCAGAGCTTGGTGACGTCCAACTCGCCCTCCGCGTACTGCCTGCGCAGGACCTTCTTGTCGAACTTGCCGACGCTCGTCTTCGGTACCGACTCGATGATCGTCCAGCGCTCCGGGAGCTGCCACTTGGCGATCTTCCCCTCACCGGCGAGGAAGGCGCGCAGTGACGCGAAGTCGGCGGTGGAGCCCTCCGACAGCACGACCGTGGCCAGCGGGCGCTCGCCCCACTTGTCGTCGGGGACGGCCACGACGGCCGCCTCCATGACGTCAGGGTGGGCCATGAGGGCGTTCTCCAGGTCGACGGAGGAGATCCACTCTCCGCCGGACTTGATGACGTCCTTGGCGCGGTCGGTGAGTGTCAGGAAGCCGTCGGGGCTGATGGTGCCCACGTCGCCCGTCTTGAGCCAGCCGTCCTCGCTGAACTTGTCGGCGGGGCGCAGGGGTTCGCCGTCGGGGCCGTTGTAGTACGAGCCCGCGATCCACGGGCCGCGCACCTCCAGCTCGCCGGCCGACTCGCCGTCCCAGGGGAGCCGCTCGCCCCCGGGGCCGCTCAGCCGGGCCTCGACGCTCGTCGGGAAACGGCCCTGCGTGATGCGGTACGCGAACTCCGCGTCCGTACCCACCGCGTGGGCCGGCGGCCGGGCGATCGTGCCGAGCGGGGAGGTCTCCGTCATGCCCCAGGCGTGGCAGACACGCATGCCCAGCTTGTCGAAGGCCGCCATGAGGGCGGGCGGGCAGGCGGAGCCACCGATGGTGACCTGGGTGAGGGACGAGACGTCCCGGGGGTTCGCGGTGAGCTCCAGGAGCAGGCCCTGCCAGATGGTGGGGACGGCGGCGGCGTGTGTCGGCCGTTCCTTCTCGATCATCTCGGCGAGCGGGGCGGGCTGCAGGAACCGGTCCGGCATCAGCATGTTGACACCGGTCATGAAGGTCGCGTGGGGCAGCCCCCAGGCGTTGACATGGAACTGGGGGACCACGACGAGGGAGGTGTCCTGGTCGGTCAGGCCCATGGACTGGGCCATGTTGACCTGGAGGGAGTGCAGGTAGATGGAGCGGTGCGAGAACACCACGCCCTTGGGATCGCCCGTCGTCCCGGAGGTGTAACACATGGCGGCGCCCGTGCGTTCGTCCAGCTCGGGCCAGTCGTAACCGGTCGGCTTCCCGGCGAGGAGGTCCTCGTACTCGTGCACCTGGGCGTGCGACCCGGCGAGGGCGGAACGGTCACCGGGGCCGGAGATCACGACGTGCTCGACCGTCTTGAGGTGCGGGAGCAGCGGGGCGAGCAGCGGCAGCAGTGAGCCGTTCGCGATGATCACCTTGTCGGCGGCGTGGTTGACGACCCAGGCCAACTGCTCGGGAGGCAGACGCAGGTTGAGGGTGTGCAGGACCGCGCCCATGGAGGGGATCGCGAAATAGGCCTCGACATGCTCGGAGTTGTTCCACATCAGCGTGGCCACGCGGTCGTCGCCGACCACTCCCAGGTCGTCGCGCAGGGCGTGTGCGAGCTGTGCCGTCCGGGCCCCGATCTCGGCGAAGGAGCGGCGCTGCGGTTCGGCCTCACCGGTCCAGGTGATGACCTGCGAGTCGCCGTGGATCGTCGACCCATGGGTCAGGATCCTTGAGATCAGCAGCGGTACGTCCTGCATGGTGCTCAGCACGGCGTCCTCCCGGGGCTTCATTGCCTACTCGGTGGTAAAGGTTGTGCTGATTCTGCGCACATACCGAGCGGTACGTCACTAGGGGAGAGTGATCGATCAGATCACGTCGTGCCTCGGGAACTATCGGGGGTCACCGGAGGTTCCCCTCCGGGAACCAACGGGCGCATCCACCGGCGGAGTCACTGACGGATCCGCTGCCAGGCCCACTGACAGTCCACTGGCGGAGGTGCCGAGCGGCTACCGGGCGAGCACCAGTTCAGGGTCCTCGCGCAGCTTGCCCAGCGCCCGTGAGACAGCCGACTTCACCGTGCCCACCGACACCCCGAGCACCTCGGCCGTCTGCACCTCGCTCAGGTCCTCGTAGTACCGCAACACCACCATCGCCCGCTGCCGCGCGGGCAGCTTCATGATCGCGCGCCACATCGCGTCGTGCAGCACCTGCTGGTCCGCCGGATCGCCGACCGGCGTCCCCTCGGGCTCGGGCAACTCGTCGCAGACGAACTCGTCGACCTTCCGCTTCCGCCACTGCGACGTCCGCGTGTTCAGCAGCGCCCGGCGGACATAGCCGTCGAGCGCGCGGTGGTCCTCGATGCGCTCCCACGCGACGTACGTCTTGGTGAGCGCGGTCTGCAGCAGATCCTCGGCGTCGCTCGGATTCGCGGTGAGCGACCGGGCGGTGCGCAGCAGCACCGGACGGCGGGCCTTCACGTACGACGAGAACGAGGGGTACGAGGTGTAGGACGCGAACGACAGGGTCTGCGTCGTCGGCGTAGCCGCGTTCGAAGCGCTGGTGCAGACGAGTGTGGTCATGGCTCTACGCTAGGTTCGACCCCTACTCGGGCTCATCGGCCGCAGGTCCCGAAGCCGCGTCCCCCTCAGGTTGTAGGAAGGGGGCTGCCTCCACCTCCTGAAGGTGGAGGCCGGGTACGGGGCTGTAAGGGTTCGACCCTGAGCGGTCGTACGGCGGTAGTACGGAGGCTGCTCCTCCGGTAGTAGGGGGCAGCCTCGGGCCCAGCGGCCGGTCGGACGGTCGCACTCATCCGGCGGCCTCCAGCACCAACCCCGACGTCGGCACCCCCGTGCCCGCCGTGACCAGCGCTCTTTCCGCCCCCGGCACCTGGTTGACGGAGGTCCCGCGGAGCTGTCGTACCGCCTCCGCGATGCCGTTCATGCCGTGCAGATACGCCTCTCCGAGCTGGCCCCCGTGCGTGTTGAGGGGCAGCCCCTCGGCCGCGACGAAATCCGCCGCCTCACCCGGTGCGCAGAAACCGAACTCCTCCAGCTGCATCAGCACGAACGGCGTGAAGTGGTCGTACAGGATGGCGACGTCGATGTCGGCCGGGCCCACACCGGCGGTCCGCCACAGCTGACGGGCCACCACGCCCATCTCCGGGAGCCCGGTGAGGTCGTCACGGTAGAAGCTGGTCATCTGTTCCTGTGCACGCCCCGCGCCCTGGGCAGCCGCCGCGACGACGACGGGCGACTGCCGCAGCTCGCGCGCCCGTTCGACGGACGTGACGACGACCGCCTGGCCGCCGTCCGTCTCCTGGCAGCAGTCCAGCAGCCGCAGGGGCTCGGCGATCCAGCGCGAGGCCGCGTGGTCGGCGAGGGTGATGGGCCGGCCGTGGAACCAGGCGGCCGGATTGGTCGCCGCGTATTTCCGGCCCCGGACGGCGACCTGGCCGAACGCCTCCGCCGACAACCCGTACGTGTACAGGTACCGCTGCGCCGCCATCGCCACCCAGGAGGCGGGCGTGAGCAGCCCGAACGGCAGCGACCAGCCGAGCGCCACCCCCTCGGCCGACGGCTCCCGCCGCTGCACCCCCGACCCGAACCGCCGCCCCGACCGCTCGTTGAAGGCCCGGTAGCAGACGACGACCTCGGCCACCCCTGCCGCGACGGCGAGCGCTGCCTGTTGCACGGTCGCGCAGGCGGCGCCCCCGCCGTAGTGGACCCGCGAGAAGAAGGACAACTCCCCGATCCCGGCGGCCTGCGCGACGGTGATCTCCGGGCTGGTGTCCATCGTGAACGTGACCATCCCGTCCACGTCGGCCGGCGTCAGCCCGGCGTCGTCGAGTGCGGCCCGCACCGCCTCGACGGCCAGCCGCAGTTCGCTGCGCCCCGAGTCCTTGGAGAACTCCGTGGCCCCGATACCGGCGATGGCCGCCCGGCCGCCGAGATCGTCGCGCGCGTGCAAGGTCACGGAGTGCCTCCCGGCTGGGGCGACGGGGGTTGCTGGGGTACGGAGACGGTCACCGTGCCGGACACGTGCCGGCCGATCCCGTTCGCCCCGACGACCCGTACGACAGCCGTGTCACCGTCGACGTCCTCGATCCGGCCGGTCAACACCATCGTGTCGCCGGGGTAGTTGGGGGCGCCGAGACGGATGGCGAGCTTGCGCAGCACCGCGGCCGGCCCGAAACAGTCGGTGACGTACCGTCCCACCAGCCCGTTCGTGGTGAGGATGTTCATGAAGATGTCGGGGGACCCCTTCGCCCGCGCCGACTCGGCGTCGTGGTGCACGTCCTGGAAGTCACGGGACGCGATGGCCCCGGCGACGATCAGCGTGCGCGTGATCGCGATCTCCAGTTCCGGCAGTTCGTCCCCGGTCCTCATCCGCCCACCTCCGCGGGAAGGTCGCCCCGGAACACCGGAAGCGCCGGCTGCCCCTCCTCGTACCGTACGAACTCCAGCCGCACCGGCATCCCGATCCGCACCTTGTCGTACGGCACGCCGACCACGTTGCTGATGATCCGCACACCCTCCGCGAGCTCGATCAGCCCGACGGCGTAAGGGGGGTCGAAGGCCGGGAAGGGCGGGTGGTGCAGGACGACGTACGAGAAGACGGTGCCGTCGCCGCCCGCCTCGACGGTGTCCCAGTCACCGCTGCCGCAGGCGTTGCACCCCGGCAGCCAGGGGAATCGGAGGGCACGACACCCGAGACACCGCTGGATGAGGAGCTGGTGCCGGTCGACACCGTCCCAGAATCCGGCGTTGTCGCGGTTGATGACGGGCCGGGGGCGCGTGGGGGTGGGGGTGGAGGTGGGGGCGACCTGGGGTTTCTGTCCCGTAGGTGTCTCAGGGGCGCGTGAGGGGACGGAGGGGGCATAGGTGCGTACCGGCGCGTACTTGAGGATCCGGAAGCGATGGGTGCCCACCGGCTCACCGTCCACTCGTACATCCGTCCGGGTCGTGACGAAGTACCCGGTGCCGAGCTTGGTGCTCTTGGGCCCGGAGACGGACTCGACGACCGAGTCGAAGGTGACCCGGTCCCCCGGCCGCAGGGGCCGCAGATACTCCTGCTCGCAGTCGGTGGCGACGACCGAGGTGCAGCCCGCGCCGTCGAGCAGGCCGAGCAGCTCCTCGTACGCGGCCGAGCGGCCAGCGTTCCCGGAGAGGCCGCCCATCGTCCACACCTGGAGCATGGCGGGCGGCGCGACGGCGTCCGGTCCGGCGTACGCCGCGCTGGTGTCGCCCAGCGCCTCGCACCAGTGCCGGATCATCGGCTCGTTGACGGGATCCTTGCCGACACCGCCACTGACGGCGGGGCGCCCTTCGAACACGGCGAGCCGCTCGGCGAGTTGACCGCTGGGCGGGTCATCAGGTCCACGAAGGGGCCGCTGGCTGGGCCGCTGACTGGGTAGGTGACTCACGGTTTCTGACTGTCCGTCAGATATTGGAGGGTGTCAATAGGGTGCGAAGGGCTCGGAGAACGTCTGCGCGGCGGCACGAAGTACGTGCCGCCGCACAGACGCGTTACCACCCCACGAAGCGCCCCCCACAAGGGAGTTCAGGACCGCGGGGGACCCACACCCCCGCCCGGCCCACGGCTCACCAGAGCTTGGTGAAGTTGACGACGGCGTTGGACTGGTCGATGGCCGTGAAGGCGGAGCCGTTGACCTGTGCGGTGTTGTTCTGGTTCGAGGCGCCGGAGCCGACCGCCTGCTGCTGCGAGGTGGACGAGTTGCCGTTGTTGCTTCCGCCCACGCCACTGCCGAGGATGCTCGCGACGGCCGCGTTCGATCCGTCGTCCGCGAAGGCGCCGTTGTCCGCCACCGCGACCCCGCTGAAGAGCGCGGCGGCGAGGGGCAGAGCCGAGACGGCGGCGAGAACGCGGGCGGTACGGATGCTTGCCATGTCTGTTCCTCCAGAACATGTACGCCCCGGCTCCGTGCCGGACCGTACGAAGTACGTGTGATGCGGAGTGCATGCGATGCATGTGATGCATGTGGTGTGTGGTGTGTGTGATGCATGGGATGCGTGAACTACCTCTGATCCCGAGGCGGTTGGCCATCCGCTCCGGTGCTGTTTCGCCGCTGCGCACTGCGTCGCGAGATCAGAATTGCCCACCGAATCCCCGGCGAACCACCCCGGAACTGATCATTCCCTCTGAAGCGTGATGACAAGTCGATAAACCCCCTTCACAACATGGAAGTAGCAGGTCAGCCCGATAGGGCTGATTCGCGCCAAGCCAGTAGGGGGTGACACCCAAGGGACACAAGAGACACAAGGGACGCAAGGGACGCAAGGCCGATGCGTTCTCGCACATTTCCAGCCATTCCATTCCGGGGACTACGGCGAACCGGCACACCCTTCCCTTTTTCGAACATCAGTACGAACATGGAGGCATGGCCACCACAGACCGGCAGGCCACGACGCTGGCCCTCGCACACGCCCTGTCAGCCGCCGAGCGCGGCCTGGCCGTCATCCCCCTGTCCCGGACGAAACTCCCGGCCCTGCGCTCCCCCCACCGCGACGACCCGGCCCCGACCCAGACCCCGTGCCACGGTGAGTGCGGGGGCATGGGCCACGGCGTGTACGACGCCACGACCGACCCGTCCCGCATCCGCGAACTCTTCGCCGCCGCCCCCTGGGCCACCGGCTACGGCATCGCCTGCGGCCTGCCCCCGCACCACCTCATCGGCATCGACCTCGACACCAAGTCGGGTACGGACTCCTCCGCGGCCCTGCGCGAACTGGCCCTGCGCCACCTGTTCACGATCCCCGAGACGGTGGTCGTCCTGACCCCGTCCGGAGGACGCCATCTCTGGCTGACCGGCCCACCGGACGCCGTGGTCCCCAACTCCGCGAGCCGGCTGGCCCCGGGGATCGACATCAGAGGGGCCGGCGGCTACCTGGTAGGCCCCGGCTCCCGCACCGACCACGGTGTCTACGGCACGGCCCCCGGCACGGCCCACCTGACCCCGGCCCTCTGCCCACCGTCTCTCCTGCGCCTCCTCCTCCCGACGCCCCGCACACACCGTTCTGCGTCCCCCACACCGGGCGAACACGGCCAGGGCCTGGTCCAGTTCGTCCTCGCGGCCCACGAGGGCCAACGCAACACCCGCCTCTTCTGGGCAGCCTGCCGCGCCTACGAGAACGACCTCGGGCCTGCCCTGCTGGCCCCCCTGATCGAAGCGGCTGTACAGACAGGGCTTACGGAGCGGGAGGCACGGGCCACGATCGCTTCGGCGGCGCGGATGTCGGGGTGGCGGGGGTGAACCCGGGCAGGCCGGGCTACCGACCGAGGAGGAGGCCGAACACACGGGAGGGGCGCCCCGGTGTCGGGGCGCCCCTCTGTTCAGCTCACAAGCTGAACCACTGCGGAAGCGGTGAGATTCGAACTCACGGTGACATCGCTGCCACGACGGTTTTCAAGACCGTTCCCTTAGGCCGCTCGGGTAGCGCACCTATGGCCTGCTCACCAGAGGCGGAGCGGGTACGGCATGCCTGGCGCGGGTGCTGCTCGGAAGGCGTGGTCCAGACAGGGTCCACTGGGTCCGTTCCGCTCCTCAGGGCCGCCGCCGCAAGGCGGCGCTGACGCCACGACGCAACCGAACTACAGCTATCTCTACGGGTTCAAGGCAATCTTCGCTCACTGAGCTTCTTCAGCGTTGCCGCTCCAGGGTGAGGACGGCTTTGGCGATTGACGTCATG
>NZ_BMMU01000055.1 GCF_014646095.1 Streptomyces lacrimifluminis
AGAGATTGTTCCATGGGGCCGCCAGCGTCTCCGCAGGACAGCATTCTGAAACGATCAGTTAACCGACCCGCTGGAGAACTTCTGCGGATGGTGCGGGCGAAGATCGACGGCCATTGTGACACCGAATGGCCGCCAGCTCTCGACGTCATCGAGAGGGCGATCAAGCGTCGCAACAGAGTCGTCCACGACAGCCTTACGGTCGGTAGGACCTGGCGCGAGTACGCGACTGGCGGCGATGAGTGGGTGCACGTCACCACGACACTGGGCGAGGAGGAGTGCGACACCGACACTCTCGTGAATGACCTTGCTCTGCAGCAGCACGCCACTGCAGCAGCCGTCGAAGTGCTGAACTGCCTGACCATCTGAATTCCTCGCCCGTCGGCTTCGGGGCCTCAGCCTCGGCAGCCGTTCGGGGCGGACCTGGTCCGCTACTGTTCTATGCCTCTTCAGCATCTAGGCCAAGGAATCGAAGACGCCGTGGCGCAGCCGCGTCTGGGAATATGTGGGGATCTGCTGGTTCAGTCATCGCTTCGCAGGCAGGGTGAGGTCGCGGTGCCAGTGCTGCGGCCGTGGCACCGGCGTCCAAGCCTTCGCGGGGCCCGGCTCGCGCTCGCAGAGCCGGGCCCCCTTGTGCGCGGGTGTCAGTCAAGCCAGTCGTTCGGGATCAGGGCCTTGCGCTGACCGTCGAGCGGCCGCCAGTTCTCGACGATGGCGTCCTGGAACCAGGGCTCTTCGGTGAGGTTGGCGTGGTCGCACACGATGATCTGCAGAGCGCCTTCGTTGAGGTCGGCTACGTCTTTGAGGAGTTCGAAGTAGGCAGTGACGGTGTTCCAGTCGGCGTCCTGGACGGTGGTGGCGTCCTTGATCTTGGCGGGGAAAAAGGCCTGGGTCGGCTGGTCGAACATGAGGAAGCCGGGGACGGGCCGGCGGTGGAGCCGGAAGTAGGTGTGCAGGGCGAGATGGGCGACCATGTGGTAGCCGATCCAGTTCTTGGCGCTGCCGATGCGGTTGAGCGGGAGGCGTCCTTGGGGGCGTCGTACGACGACGTTGAGCTGGCTGAGGCTGATGGCGACTTCGTCTGCGGAGGCGGCCTGGCCCAGGTCCAGGCGCCGGGCCCAGGCGGTCATGTTGACGGCGATGTCGGCCAGCCGACGTTCCGCCTCGGCGGCGACATCGTCCTCGTCGATCAGGGCTTGAAGGGTGGCGACGTTCTCCTGGGCCAGGACCAGGTTGTTGCGCAGTTCGCCGATGTCGCCGGCAGGTGATCCTGTGCCGGCGGTGAGAGCTTGGTCGATGCGTCCCTGGATCCGGGCGATGCGCACATGCTGGTCCTGGAGGTTGCGCATGCGTTCGTCGTTGGTGGTCAGTTCCCGCAGTTGCGCCCCGTTGACCTTGAGGCGTTCGACGACGGCTGCCCGTTCGGCTTGGAGGGATCTGCGGTGCTCGTCGCGGATCGGCTGGATGCCCTGGGCCTGGCCGAGTTCTTCCGCAAGCTGCGCGGTGAGTGTGGTGATCTCTGCCGCCGAGGCGTCCGGTTCCTCCAGCGGGCGGGTGCACATCGGGCACAGAGCGGTTTCGTAGTCGCGTTCGGGTCCCAGGAGGTTGATGGTCTGCAGGCGGCCGAGTTGCAGGTGGAGTTCGCCGGTGAAGGCCTCTCCCTGCTTTTGCCAGCGGTCGACGAGGGCGAGTGCCTCGTCGAACTGCTGCAGTTGCTCGCGCAGGTGCCGTCGCTCGTCGGTCAGGCCCTGACGCCGGTCTGTGAGATCCACCGGGCCCACGGTGGAGACCGTGACGGTGAGCGCCTGCTCCAGGAGAGCGCGGATCTCCTCGGGGCCGGGGGCCGGGGGGACTTCCTCCAGGAGTCCTTCGCTCTGGGCGAGGCGGAGCAGGGCGACACCGCTGGCGTCCACGGCGTCGCGGTGGCGGTGGGCGTCGTCGAGCTTGCGCTGGGCGGCGCGCTGGGCGCGCTGGGCCTCGTTGAGGTGGTGACGGCGCAGGGCCTGTTCAGGTCCGGCGGCTCCGAGGAAGTAGGGCAGGGTGTCCTTGAGGGTCTGGGCGATGCCGTTTTCGGTCTGGCGGTGGAAGAGGGCCTTTTTGTCGGCGATCTCGTTCTGGTTCTGGAAGCACAGCAGGGCCGCCTGGGCGACGGAGACGTCAAAGGCCTGGCGGGCAGCGCCGGTGGGCGGCTGGAAGCGGAAGTCCTCGATGCCCAGGCGGGCACTGACCTGGCTGCGCAGCGCGGCGACGTTCGAGTTCGGTGTCAGTTCATCGGCACGGGGCAGGTCGAGGGTGTCGCCGCCGGTACGGATCATGGCCTGGGTGGTCGAGGCGCCTGCGGGGCGGGGCCGGGCCAGGAGCATGCGGCTGTCGTGGAAGGCGACCAGGAGCGCGTACCAGCCCACGGTCCGGTCGATGGGTTCGTCCGGCAGGTTGGGGGTGCTGCGGCCCAGGCAGTAGTCGACGATGTCGAGGATCTCGGACTTCCCGGTTTCGGACTCGCCGGTGAGGATGTTGAGCGCCCCGGGACGAAACCGCACGACCCTGGGGGTGGGCCGGCCGTCTCGGTGGTAGAGGGCCAGGGCGAGTAGCTGCATGGTGGTTCGTAGGCTCCTTGGGCAGAGGTGGTCAGGGGCGGACGCCGAGGAGGTTGTAGGCAAGGGCTGGCTCGACGACGGCGAGCCAGCGGCCGACGAGGCCGGCGCGGCGGGCGCAGTCGGCGACTTCATCACTGGGGGCTTGCGAGGCGGCCTTGGGCGGGCGGGGGCAGCGCAGTCCTCCTGCGGTGACCTCGAGGGCGTGGTGGCGTAGGGCGGTGCGCAGGCTGGCGCGGGTGTATTCGGTCAGGGCAGCGGCCCGCAGGGCGAAGGCGGCCTGGTGCTGGGGGTGTTCGGTGAGCCAGGCAGACATCGAGTGGACGGCCTGGGTGGGCAGGTCGTTGCGTGTGTCGGTGGGGAGCACCAGGGGCAGCACGAGGAAGGCGCTGGGCCAGGGCAGGGGGCGGTTGGCCTTCTTGGTCGCGGCGTGGACGCCGGTCGCCAGGAGGTAGGCGCCGAAGGCTGTGTTGAGCAGGGCTTGGGCTTCGGGAACGCGGTGGTTGGTCATGGTCACTGGCCTGGCTGCTCGTTGTGGTTCTGGCACAGGTCGGGATAGTCGGGATGCCAGCCGACCGATTCGTCGTCCTCGGCGCTGTGGGCCCTGCCGGCGAGGCTGTGCAGGGTGCCGCGTCCGATCCAGCTTTCGGTGGTGCTGCCGGGGCGGGCGGGGATGCCGGCGGCCTTGTCCATGGAGTCGTCGAGGACGCGTTTTCCGACGGCTTTGCGTTCGGCGGCGGGGGTGTCGTCCTCGACCGCGTCCGTGTGCCGGGTGAAGACGTGGTCCCACTCGTCCCACAGGAGCCGCTCGTAGCCGCCGAGGGCCTGTTCGGTGATCGTGAAGTCGCGCAGCCATGCGGAGCGTTGCGCGCGGGCGTAGTGGTAGTCGCGCAGGTGGCTGGCGATGGTGCGGTCTTTGAGTCCGATCCACTGCATCTGGGCAACGACCAGGTCGTTCTTGTAGGCCGTGATCTCGGCCTGGGTGAGGCGGCGCAGCGTTTCGGTGATGGGCAGGTTCTTGCCCGTGAACCGGTCGAGGGTCTCTTCCAGGCGGCACTGCAGTTCCTGGGCGGTGACCGAGGCCCGTGCTCGGTTCTTGTCCAGCAACTCCACGGCCATGCCGTACCACCACCCCTTGATGTCGTCGAGGATGGCGCGGGCGTGCTGGCCAGGCCTGATCCCCAGTGCGCGGGCCAGCTTAGAGTCGAGGTCTGACATCAGCGGGGACGCATCGCTGATCTCCATGGCGGCGACCAGCCGGTAGCGCTGGGCAGGGGTGAGGTCGGTGAACTTCTTGCGGTCGTCCGCGGTGTTGCCGGGCTCGGCCGCTCTCGCGACCGCCTCCATGCCGGCCAGGGCATCGTCGACGGAGCACCCGGGTCCGGGGCGGAGTTTGTGGAGGAAGGTGCCTTCGGCCGCCACCTGGGTGGTGGCCAGCCGCAGCAGCGGCATGGTCCCGTCGGACAGACGCCCCAGCACGGTCAGAGCATCGACCCAGGAGGCGACCGAGCGCCAGAAGTCCTTGCCCGTCTCGCTCAGCCGCCCGGCACGCTCACGGTGTTTGGACTGCAGCAGCACGAACGGGTCGCTGCTGTCCTGGTACAGGAACTCGATGTCGTCGAGGACTTCCATGCGGACTTCGACCGTGATGTCGTCCCAGCTGCGCTCGGCGAGTTCCAGCAGGGCCAGTTCGCACTGGTAGAGGTATCCGGTCATCTGGCCTGCCGCCGAATGCGACCCTGCTTGCGCCACGTTCCCCACTTGCGGTCGGACCTGTATCAACGGCCGTCGGCTCGCCAGCTGTGACGACCAGCCGAGACATGCTGCATGCGGCGAATCGGCATGAACCGGACCTCCGCTCCTCTGTCGGCGTAACGTAGCACCTCTCGGACAGGGCCTGACGCCTGTTTGCCGACTCGTTCTGACCGTGATCCACAGAGCAACTCCACCCCGGCCTGGGACCACTGCGCCAGGAGGATCAGTCGAGGAGTCCGACCAGTTCGCGGCGAAAGAGACCGGGCTGCGATGTTGGCCCTGCCATACGGTTGCCATCACCCTCTGGACACAGAGGAGATCATCGTCTCCGCAGGCGCGCCGACCTGTCATGCAGAGCTTGCACCGCGCCGTGCGTGCCTGCCGCGACCTCCTCCGTGAGTTCTTCGCGGCGGTCGTGTTGTTCAAGCAGTTCGACAAGGTGGCTCATCGTCAGCATGTCATCGGCATGGAAACGGCGCAGAACGGAAATTGCCTGGTCGATCTCGCCTCGGCGAGTCAGTACGTGCGCCAACGAGTCGGCCGATTCTGCGGCGTAAGCGGGGTGTCGGGTCAGCCAGTTAATGGCGTCCTTGATGCGCCCCTGGTCCGCCAAGGTCTTGATCAGTGAGGAGGTGGCGGACCGTGAGCCTGTTTCGGCTCGTTCTGCCAGTTCCTCGAGGCGGTCGTGTTCGGCCAGGAGATAGGCGAGGTGACTGCCGGCACGTTCATCGGGACCGTCGAGCTCGGCATCCGCTTGAGGCCTCAACATGGCAAGGGCCTGGTCAACATGGCCGTGCCGGGCCCATGGCGTAGCCAGTTGTTCGGCGAGCCCGTTGGCAGCGGGCTTCTCTCCGGCCTCGGCTAGTTTGCACCAAATTGCATAAGCCTCCTCAAGTTCTCCCTTCTTGGTCAGGGCACTGCCTAGTGCTGCGATGGCGTGCCAACTGCCTGCGTCAGCGCGCTGGCGTACTTCGTCGATACGCTGGTGTTCCGCCAGGAATTGCGCAAGCTTTTGATCAGCGTTGTCGTCACCGGCATCGGCCCGCAGGGTCAGTTGCTCGATGTGGCCGTGGTCAGCCAGATACCGGGCCAGCTCGTAAGAGGCGCGCAAGCCTCCGGCATCAGCGATCCGTGCCACCTCGTCAAGGCATGCGTCATCGAGGAGCAGGTCCACCAGGACCCAGTCCTCACCGGTGTTGTCTGTATCCCGTGCACGCCAGAGGGAAAGGGCTTCCTTGTTGCGTCCGAGCCGGGCGAGTGAACGCACAGCGGTCCGGTCTCCAGCTTTGGCCCGCTTGATCCAGATCGTCGCGGCCTGTTCCGATTGGCCACTCAGCGCGAGGAGATCAGCCAGTTGGCCTTCGGCCTCCTCGTCTCCGGCCTCGGCGCACGGCTGCAGAACGGAAGCAGCCGCATCGAACCGCTCTTCTCGGGTGAAGTGTTCCGCCAGATGGAACGCCGCTTGCCTGTCTCCAGCCATTGCGCGTTCGATCAGTTCGTCGGTCTTTCCCTCTTGCATCAGCAGCTCGGCCAGCCGGTCGGCCGCATACACGTTTCCGGCGTCTGCCCACGACGTCAGTTCATCGATCCGGTTCTGCATGGCGAGCAGGTGGAAGAGAGGGATTGCGTCGGAGTTGCGCCCCGTGTCGTCGACTGCACGGCGGAGGACGGTGATGGCCTCATCGACGCTGCCGCGGTCCCGCAGGAGCTCAGCCAGCCGCGATGAAGCATCCCGATGGCCCGCATCGAGTGCCCGCCGGTAGAAGGCCTCGGCGTAGGGGGCCCGTCCGCGGCGCTCGGCACTGTCCGCAAGGCGTAGGACATCGCGGGCATCGTGGTGGTCGACCAGTGCTTGCCAGACTTCGTCCGGAAGTCGCGTCGTGCGTCGGACCAGGCCGGCGTGCTGGTGGAGGTAGTCCGCGACGTCATAGCCAGCTACCTGACCGATCGCACCGGGGATCGGTGTGAGAGTGGCTGCCGCGCCGTGCACCGGGGTGGTGGCGTAGCTGAGTGCCTGATCGAGCCAGTCGGCGGAGGCTGTGGCCCGCTGGCGGAGGGTGAGATAGCTCGGAGCAGCTGCGGCGAGCAGTTCTTTCGTCAGCGGGGGCTGAGCCCCGACGCGGCGAGCGTCGAGCGCTGCGGTGATGACGGCTTTCCCGTAGGGATGGGGGGCGTTCTCCCACCATCGGACGAGTTCGGGGCCAGCCGCGAGGATCTGAGTGATACCGGCGTCGGGGGTCGTGAGCGCAAGCCGGAGGCGGGCGTCTTTGCGTGCTTGCAGTCGGGCGCGTTGCTGTTCGTCCGGGCTGAATGCTGGGGGGATGTCGATGACGTGGGCCAGGCGTAGCAACTGGCGGTCGTTGTCGTGCGGGTCGATCGTTCCTGGTTCGCGCGCTGCGATACGGCGGGTGTACTCGTCAGGCCACAGTGTTCCGACGAGTACCGTGCCCGCCGCGATCAGAGTGCGGGCGGCTCCGGCGGGCAGGCCGTTGTAGCCGTTGAGGTAGCGCTGCAGTTCGTCTACCCACACCACTGTGCGAGGGGTTGGATTTTCGGCGTGTCTGCACAGTGCGTCGGTGTCGCGGGGGTGCAGGAGCCACCACTGTGGGAGCTTCGCCTTGACTGCCTCGCACAGTGTCCTTGTCTTGCCCACCGATGATCCGCCGAGTAGCAAGATGAAGCCACCGTGCTTGGCAGCTTCGTCGAGTGCCGCGCCGAGGGCAGCGTCAACGTCCCTGGCCACGTAGTCAGGCTGGTCGTCGGCGACAGAGTCGTCGACCTGAATCGAAGCGTGTACCCCGAGCAGACGTGGTCGGGCATCGCTTACACGCACGGCGCCTTCTGGCATGGCGAGTTCAGCGGTGCTGGCTCGTTCCCAGGCTGCCAGCCACTGCGGCAGATCGTCACGGGAAACACTGCATGCGGCCAGAAACGTCAAGACGACGTCCTTGGACGGGGCGATGTCTTTGTCGGCCAGCAGGTCGGACAGTGTGGAGGCCGGCAACCGACGCTTTCGGCCCTGAAGGGGCGCCATCTTCCCTGCCCGGTCGTCGAGTTCCGCATAGGACAGGCCGCGGCGTTCCCTCAACGCACGCAGGCACGAGCGCAGCTGGCGTGGTGTCACCACGGTGGAGGGATCCATGCCGGGCATGGACGAGGGCTGGCTCATGGGTGGCTCCTGCGGTCCCTGTCCGGTGTCTTCTGTGGTGCATTCGCCGAAGCAGCGTAGAGCCGGGCTGGTTTGTCTGCATCCGCCCAGCTCACAGCCTGATCTCAGGCCCTTCGCTGTCCGGGCTCCTCCGCAGATCTGACCGAACCGGCTGGCGGCTTGGTGAGCTGTTGCCCGTCCATCAGGGGAAGCCGGCCGGCCCCCGCCTCTACGAAAGCGGGATTGACCACCATGGAGCACTGGTTGAGCATCATCCAGGCTGTCGGCGATCTGATCCACCTGATCAACGGACTCACGACCCTGGCTATGGCCGTCACCGACCTGGCAGGCCGCCGCCGCAGCGACCGCGACTAGACAGAAGGCAGGGGCGCCTGCTCTGGTCTCCCGCTGAGGGAGGCCAGAGCAGGCTCTGTGCAGCTGCATACCGGGCCGGGCTGGATATGCGCCGCCCGGCCAGTGGCCGATGTCGCCCGCCGACTGCCAAGGTTCCGCTGTTTCCGTAGCGACGCCGGTCGACAGCAGGAACACATCGCTCGCACCGTCGGAGCAGCGTGAGTGTCTAGGCCGCCCTACGCCTGCAGGCCTTGGGCGGGCTGCGTGCCACGTGGCCCCGGAACCGTGAGTTGATAGTCGGCTATGTGTACTCCGTCGGCGGAGCAGCAATTGCGAAATCTAGCCCTACAGACTCAGAGTCGTTACATAGCGGGGCAAGAGGGGCGCCTAGGCCTGTCCATGGTGCTAACTCAGCGGAAACGCATGGCAAGACGTGCTCCGAAAACACGGCGCGTTGACACTGGGAGCAGCAGCATGCCAGCAGAGCGATCATATCTGATCACTGGAACGATTACGGATTCTAAGGGCAATCCGCTGCCGGACGCGCTGGTCCGGGCCTCCGGGCCGGGGCAGGGTCACCAGAATTCACCGCTTGGGGAGGCCTTTACCGAGAGCGCCGGCCGCTACCGGATCAGGGTGGATGAGGACTCCTCAGATCCGCATACCCACGTCGCCACGGTCATCATCACGGTACTGATCGACGGAATCGTGGTGGGCACGAGCAAGCCGAACCGCAAGCAGGCACCGGAGACGGTGATCAGCCTAAAGACGGGGTTCCAGCCAGCGACGCCCGCCCAGCGAACGGTGAGCGGCATCGTACGGGACCAGTTCGGCCAGGCGATGCAGAATGTGACCGTACAAGCGTTCGACCGAGACCTACGGACGGAGCAGTTGCTCGGTCAAAAAGCCGTGGCCCAGGACGGACGCTATGAGATCTCCTACACCGACAACAAATTCAATGCGGACGAGAAGGGATCGGCGGACCTGGTCCTCGTCGTGGTCAAGGACGGCACGGTGCGGTTCCGGTCTCCCGTGCACTACAACGCGCCCGCCGACTACGAGGTCAACCTGACGCTTCAGGGTGCGGTCTATACCGGTCCTTCCGAGTGGGAGGTGCAGACGGGCGCCATCACACCGCTACTCGGCACTCTCAAGCCGATCGACCTGCGCGAGGACCAGCAGCATCAGGACGTGTCGTTCCTCGTCGGCGAGACCGGCTATACGGCGCTTGAGATCGGCACCTGGGTGGCTAGCTGGCGGCTCGCCGACAGGACCCAGCGGGACGGGACGCCGTTGCCTGCCGAAGTCTTCTTCGCCTTCCTCCGCCAGGGCGAGCCATCGATCTTCCGTGAGTCCCTGCTCGCCGACGTCCAGCACCCCGAGCGCATCACTCTGATGGAGGAAGCGCTGCTCCGGGCGCTGTCCGGTCTGGATGAACAACGGCAGCGAGACCTGCTGGTCAAGGCCATCGACGACAACCTGGTGTCGGCCAACCTGCGGCCCAGGATCGGTGAATTCCTCGCGGTCCTTGCGCACATCAGGCTCAAGTACACGGCCGACATCACCGTGGGCGGAGGCAAGGGCACGATCGGCCAGCTGCTCAACGTCGCCAATGTGCCGGCCGACCAGCGCACCACGATTCTCGCCACGATGTCAGACCACACCGGCTCGCTGGCCGAGCTGTGGAAGCGGCTGGATGATGATCCGTCACTGCCGGACGCCACCGTCAAGAAGGTGCGGACCGTAGTGGAAATCGGGTCGCTGACCCGCAATCACGTGCCGCTGGTAACTGTGCTGGCCGACGACATCAACAGCGGCCGACTGACGAAACGCGCTCTGGCGCAGTATTCCAAAGCGGACTGGTTCGACGTGTTCGCGCGACGGCTTCCCAACGGCACTCCGGTCGGCGTGCCGGACAACATGGACGGCACCACCACCGAGGAAAAGAAGGCAACGTACGCGGCCATCCTCGACCAGCAGTTCGAGCGGTCCTATCCGACCGCGTCCCTGGCGGCGAAGATCGTCCGATCTGACTCGTCAGCGGAGCAGCTGAGTCGTCGTGTCGCCCGGTTCCTGAACGATCATCCTGACTTCCACCTCGACCGCTTCCGGATCGACCACTACCTGGCTGAGCAACTCTCACGGAACGGTGGCGACCGCCAGCGACAGGACGGCGCGGCAACCGCCCAGCCAGATGCCGAGCTCCTCGCGGAGCTCGCTTCAGTGCAGCGGGTGTTCAAACTCAATCCGACGTTCAGCGCCGCGAACGCCCTGCTGTCCCAGAGCATCGACTCCGCCCAACAGATCTACTTCATGGGTGAGGGGCAGTTCGTCAGTGTCCTGGCCGGGTCGATCAACAGGATCGAGGCGCGAAGGATTTACCGCCGAGCGGAGAACGCGTACGCCCTCGCATTGACCACCTTCGCCGACTACAACCGCGCACTGACCGGGGCCCTGCCCGCCGCCCTGCCCAGTCCGCAGACGGCGCCTGAGTCCCAGCTTCTGGCGGGTGCTTTCCCTACCCCGCAGGCAGAACTCGAGCGCGAGCCCCAGCCGAGAACCTTGCCCAGCCTGCAGACCCTCATCGGATCCCTCGATTACTGCGACTGCCCCGCCTGCCGGTCGGTGTACAGCCCGGCCGCACATTTCGTGGACGTCCTGCGCTTCCTGGGCGACCGCGGCACTCAGGGCACTGGCCCCCACAGCGGCAAAAGCGTTCTTCAGGTTCTGCTCGAGCGACGCCCCGACCTCGGCGACGTGGAGTTGAGCTGCGAGAACACCAACACAGCCGTTCCGTACATCGACCTGGTCAACGAGATTCTGGAAGACGTCGTCACTCCCCCCGCCCTGGTTGTCCTCGATCCCGGGATCGAGCCGAAGCTGGTCGAAGGGCCGATCGCACCGGAAATCCTGGCGGAGCTGAGGACGAAGAACGTCGCCATCAGCGACGACGCCTGGGTGTACGCCCCGGACAGCCAGGGCCGGTGGGTGATCAGGGACAGCACCCACTCGTACAGCGTCTTCCACCGGGGAGCCGCCCTCTGCTTGCGGGCGACCCGTCAGACGACCGGCTCCGCAGCCGAGGTACGCGCCAATCCCGAGCATCTGAACCTCTCTGCATACACCAAGCTCACCGGCGAGGTGTTTCCGTTCAGTCTGCCGTTCAACCTCGCCAACGAGCAGAGCCGCGGCTACCTGGATCAGCTCGGCGTGCCACAACCGCGGCTGCTCGAACTGTTCCAGCAGTCCTCACCGGACGGCGCGACGAAGACGCCGACCGACGCACAGGTCGACTGTGCGCTGTTGGGGATCGGGGACGTCGAGCGGCAGGTCCTGAGCGGCACACTCGGGCGTCAGCCGTGGGAGTACTGGGGACTCGCCGAGACCGGCAACTCCATTCCGCACCCGGACACCCCGACGGACCCGACCCAGAACGTGACCGGTACCTGGATCGAAGTGCTCGCCAAGGTGCCCGTGATGCTGCACCGGACCAAGCTCGCCTACCGAGACCTGGTGCAGCTGCTGGAGATGCGCTGGGTCGATCCGGCAAATGCCCTCACCATCCTCGAACCGGCCGACCCGAACGCGGCCGCCTGCGACACCTCCTCCTTCACCATCGGTGGCCTGACCGCGGACGCACTGGGCCAGATCCACCGTTTCGTGCGGCTCTGGCGGCGGCTCGGAATTCCGATGTGGGAGCTCGACCGCTACCTCACTGCCTGGACACTCAACGACACCGGGCTGCGCGGCATCGCCTCGACCCGGCGGTTGCAGGAGCGGACCGGGCTGGACTGGTCCACGCTGGTCACGGTGTTCGCCGGCTTCGACGACCACGAGTACGTCGACCGGGCCACGGACGGAGGAATTCCGGTCCAGACCGTCTACCAGCGCCTCTTCCGGAACCGGCTGGTGGACGCAACCGGCGGCTTCCCGCCGCGGGCCGCCGAGCTCGGCGGAACGATCGGCCAGCGGGTACCTGGCCTGCTCGCCGGCCTACGCCTCAGCGAGAGCGACCTCGGCCTCATCCTGGGCGACCGATCGCTGAACTTCGGCTCCCCGCTCAACGCTGGGGTCCTCGCCGACCTGCACCGGATCACCGTACTGAGCCGAGGGCTCGGCCTCACCATCGGTGAATTCCTTCGACTGAGGAGAATGTGGAGCTCCGATCCCTTCACGTCGCCGGCCAGTGCCGTGGAGTTCAGCAGCCTGGTCGATCAGGTGACGTCATCGGCGTTCTCCGTCGCTGACCTCGACTATCTGCTGACCCACCACTTCACGGTCAATTCCGGCATCGCGCTGGAGGACCGCGCCGTGCTGGCCTTTCTGAAACAGCTCAGACAGGGCCTCACGGAGATCGCCGACCGACTGGCACGGCAGAAGGACGAAACCGACTCCGACTACGTCGCCACCCGTCTGGGGCTCGTGCCCACCCTCGCTGCGGACGCCGATCTGGTGACCGCCCTGGCCCTCGTGAACGGCAGTTGGACAGGAACAACCGCCGAACGCGAGGCCCTCATCGACCGGTACTTCAGTGTGCTCTTCAACGACCTGGCCGAAGCTCATGGGAAGCTGGCCGCGCTGCCGCCCGGTGAGACACCGGCCCAGCGACAGGCCCGGATCGACGCACGGTTCGCCTTTGTCCTGCCGCCGTTGCAGGCGTTCCTGCTCCGCAACCAGAAAAACCTCTACATCGATCAGCAGGTGGCCGCGCTCCTCGGAATCGACGAACAATCCGCCGCGACGGCACTGGCCAGGCTGCACCTGCCGGGCTCGACCGCCGACCTGCGCAGCGTCATCAACGACCCACGGCTGCTTGTGACGGCCTCTGATGGCAGTTTCCAGTTCCCACTGGACGAGCTGACCTTCTCCGACATCTACAAGGCCCTGCGGCTCCTGCACAAGGTCGCGATCCTCATCGGTAAACTGGACATGAAGCCTGCTGAGGTGAGCTGGTGGCTGTCCGACGACCACGCCGAACGCCTCGGCTGGATCCGGGCCGACATGCTCGGCGCCGATCAGAGCACCACGGTCGCGATCGGCCGCTGGACGGCGATGCAATGGTTCTTCCACTGGAAGTCCCAACTGCCCACCTCGAGTCTGTCAGCACTGGACTTCGCCGACGAGCTGCTCTCCCCCACCGGGCCGTCCACCGCCACGATCACCGCGCTGGCCAAACTGACCGCCTGGCAAGCCGAGGACATCACTGTGCTGGTCACCGCATTCGGCTGGCTGGCACCAGCGGGCGTGGACCAGGTCAAGGCCCAACTGGCGAAGGCCCCGAACCTCCGTCGTGTCGCGGACTGCATGGCTGCGCTGCCCCGGCTGGGGGTCGAGGCGAAACGGGCTGTCGCCTGGGCCCAAGCCACGCCCAGCGCCGCGGTCGCCGATGAGATCAAGCAGGCGCTGAAGGCACGTTATGAACTCCCGCAGTGGCTGGAGGCCAACCAGCCGGTGCAGGACACGTTGCGCGAACGGCGCCGCGATGTCCTGGTGGACTGGCTGGTGGCACACCCTGACGCGAACCTGGACCAGCACTGGACCGATGCGAACGGCCTGTACAGCCATCTCCTGATCGACGTCGAGATGAGCGCCTGTGCACTGACGTCCCGTCTGAAGCAGGCCACCGGCTCCGCCCAGTTGTTCGTCCAACGGGTGCTGCTGAACCTCGAGCCGGACATCGTCGCAAGCACGGTCAAAGATCCCAAGTGGAAGCAGTGGCAATGGATGCGCCGCTACCGCGTCTGGGAAGCCAACCGTAAGGTCTTCCTCTACCCGGAGAACTGGATCGAGCCTGAACTGCGCGACGAGAAGTCGCCGTTCTTCGTCGATCTCGAAAACGAACTCCAGCAGAACGACGTCGCCGCGGAAACCGTCGAGCAGGCTTACCGCGGCTATCTCGAGAAGCTGGACAAGGTGGCCAATCTCGAGATCCGCGCGATGTACGAGGAGCGGATCGGCGACGAGTCCGTGCTCCACGTGGTGGGCCGTACCCGCAGCAGTAAAGGAGCCGAGTACTTCTACCGCACCAGAGTCAACCGGGCCCGCTGGACCCCGTGGCAGCCGGTCGGCCTCGAGATCCAGTCCGACCACCTGACACTGGGCATGCACAACCGCCGTCTTCACATGTTCTGGCCGCAGTTCCTGGAGAAGGCAACAGTCCCGGACCACGTAGAGACTCCCAAAGCGGATTCTTCCTTCTTTCTGCCCAGGCCGGAGAAGTACTGGGACGTCCAGCTGTACTGGAGCGAGCTCAAACAGGGGAAATGGACACCGAAAGTCCTGTCGGACACCCCGATGACGGTGTCACGCCTGGCGACCGCCGTCTTCGTGCTGGATCGCATCACCTTCCGGACCAGAACGGCACCGCAGATTCGGACATGCCTGTTCACGAGCCCGGTCCCGGACTGGATCGCGCCGAACGGCAAGGACTACTTCGAGAAGCTGGGCCCGCAGATCACGCCTGGTGAGGCGGCCCTCGCCGAGCACCTCGTCTCGCCACCGAACAGCCGGTTCAGCGGAAATCTGATCCAACACCTCGACCCGCCCCAGTACTTCTACTACTCGTCCGAGATCGATTCCCCGAAAGACGAGCCGCACCGAATTCAGTCCCATTCGAACGCCGAGCCGATCGTGCTGCTGCAGAACATCGTGCCGCGCCGCACCTGGACGGTGATCGACTCGCAGGCCCTGGGGTTCGCCGGTTCCGGTTCCTTCTTCACCTGGGATCCCGCACGCACCTACTTCGTCGACTACGACCACCGCACGTACTGGACGTACTTCTCCCGAGCCTGGCACAGCTGGTCCATCTCGTCGTTCCGGTTCCAACCTCACTACCACCCGTTCGTGGAACTCTTCATCAAGGAACTGAACACCTGGGGCCTGCCGGGCCTGCTGAACCGGCGCATCCAGGTGAGCCCGGAAACCGTTCCAGGTAGTGCGCAGCCGTTCGAGTTCGCGACCTACCAGCCCAACAACAACACGGTCGCGCATCCGTGGCCCACGGAGAAGGTGGACTTCGACTACGAGGGCGCGTACGCGGCGTACAACTGGGAGCTGTTCTTCCACGTCCCGATGTTCATCGCGGGCAAGCTCGCCGCCAACCAACGGTTCGAGGAGGCACTGGAGTGGTACCACTCCGTGTTCAACCCGACCAGCACCGACACCGCAACCGCCGATCCGGACACTCCGCAGCAGAAGTTCTGGATCACCAAGCCGTTCTACGAGACGACCAAGGCCGACTACTACCAACAGAAGATCGAGAACATCATGAAGGTCATCGCCAAGGGCGATGCCAAGTTGCAGGCCCAGGTTGCCGAATGGCGCGATCACCCGTTCAATCCGCATCTGATCGCGAGAATGCGCACGGTCGCATACCAGAAGAACGTGCTTATCAAGTACATCCAGACACTGATCGCCTGGGGTGACCAGCTCTTCGGTCAGGACACCATCGAATCCAACAACGAGGCGACTCAGCTGTATGTGCTGGCCGCGACGATGCTCGGGCCTCGGCCCAAGAACGTCCCCCGCCGGGTACCGAACCCGGTGCGGACCTTCTACCAGCTCCAGGCGGCCGGGATCGACGTATTCGGCAATGTGCTGCGGCAGGTGGAGAATCTGCTGCCAGGCGTCCCCGCCCCGTCCGCGCCCGTTCCCGACGGCCCCGAACTGCCGCGCCTGGATGTGCTGTACTTCGGCATCCCGACCAACGAGAAGCTGCTGACGCTGTGGGACACCGTCGATGACCGGCTGTTCAAGATCAGGCACTGCATGAACATCGCCGGACAGGTCCGTCAGCTGCCGTTGTTCGAACCGCCGATCGACCCCGCCCTGCTGGTCAAAGCCACGGCGGCCGGTCTGGACATCGGCGCGGCGCTCAGCGACATCAGCGCGCCGATGCCGGCGTACCGCTTCTCGGTGATGCTCCAGCGCGCGCAGGAGGTCTGCGCCGCGGTCAGCAACCTTGGCGCGGCCATGCTCAGCGCTTTGGAGAAGCGCGACGTCGAGGCGTTCACGGCGCTGCGGTCCAGTCATGAGATGGCCTTGCTCGATCTCCTGCGGGATGTCCGCGACAGCCAGGTGGCCGAGGCGCGGGAGACCTGGGAAGCCAGCCTGCGCAGCCGCGATGTCGTCGAGCTCAGACGGGCCTACCACCAGCGGTTGCTCGACGAGGGCCTGAACACTGGAGAGCACGTCTCACTCGCCCTGTCCGGCGTCTCGCTGGGCTTGGAGGCGACAATCGTGGTCGGAACCATCCTGAGCGGTGGTCTGAAACTGATTCCGACTTTTCTGGCCGGTGCTGCAGGCTTCGGCGGTACGCCTACCGTGTCGGGATCAACCGGCGGCCCGCAGATCGGGGGCGCGGCGGAGTCTGCGGTCTCCGTGCTGCGCTCGCTGGCCACCGCGGCCGAGAAGGGTGCCAGCGTGGCGAGCGTGCTGGCCGGGCATGCCCGGCGCGCGCAGGAGTGGCAACACCAGGCGGCGATGGCCGCCACGGAGCTCCCCCAGGTCGACAAGCAGATCCTGGCCGCAGAGATCCGGCACCAGATCGCCGAACAGGAACTCCGCCATCACGACCGCCAGCGGGCGAACGCAACTGCCGAGGAGGACTTCCAGCGCACCAAGTTCACCAACAAAGAACTATTCGACTGGATGGTCGGCCAGCTGTCCGCCGTGTACTTCCAGAGCTACCAGCTGGCGTTCGACCTGGCTAAGCGAGCTGAACGGTGCTTCCGGCACGAGCTGGGGCTCTCCGACTCGAACTATGTCCGCTACGGCTACTGGGACAGCCTGCGGAAGGGCCTCCTGGCCGGCGAACGGCTCGGACACGACCTGCGCCGACTGGACGCCGCCTATCTGGAGCTCCACAAGCGCGAATATGAGCTGACCAAGCACATCTCACTCGCCGACCTGGATCCCGTCGCACTGCTACAGCTGAAGACCAACGGTGAGTGCTTCATCGACATCCCCGAGGCGATCTTCGACCTGGACCACCCGGGGCAATACTTCCGCCGGCTCAAGACGGTGTCGCTGTCGGTGCCGTGCGTCGTCGGACCCTACGGAACGGTGGGGTGCACGCTCACCCTGACCGCGAACAGCCTGCGCAAGGACGCCTCCCTGCTGGGCGGGAAGTACCCCAGGGACCCTGCGGGCGACATCCGGTTCCGCGACGGAGTGACAGCGGTCCAGTCGATCGCCACCAGCTCCGCCGTCAATGACGCCGGAGTGTTCGACCTGCGGTTCGACGACCAGCGGTACCTGCCCTTCGAAGGGGCCGGCGCAATCAGCTCCTGGCACCTACGGCTGAACTCCGAGATCGCACAGTTCGACACCGACTCCATCTCGGATGTGGTGATCCACCTCCAGTACACCGCGCGCGAGGGTGGCGGACTGCTACGCACCGAAGCGCTCAAGGACATCGACAAGACCTTGTCCTCCGTGGCCCTGGCCGGCGGACGGAACGGCCTGTACCGCGTGCTGGACCTCAAGCGTGAATTCCCGGACGAGTTCTACCGGTTCCTGCATCCCGCGAACCCGACCGACGACCAAGCGATCGAACTCGGTGACCTCACCGATCGGCTGCCGTCATTCACCCGCGCCTTCGCCACCAAGAAGGTGCGGCGCGTGGAAATCGCCGCGCGGATGAAGGACACAGCCACGTACGAGGTGCAGCTCGCGCCGCTGGGATCCGGGTCCGGCGATCTCCTCACGCTGGCCCCCGACCCCACATACCGGGGCATGCACCGCGCGACCAAGGATCTCACCGGCCAGGAGGCGCCGATGACCGGCTGGACGGTGAAGATCCGCAAGGCCGGCGCCCCGGACTTTCACTCGCTGCCCGCGGACGCGGTCGACGAGCTCTTCCTCCTCCTCAACTACACGGTGGACTGACCATGACAGGACTCATGACGGACCAGGAAATCGACTCCATCGTCGGACGCATCGTTGAAGTGGCACGGCCGGAACGCATCCTCATGTTCGGCTCGTACGCCAAGGGCCGGGCGACCGTGAACAGCGACCTCGACCTGCTCGTCGTGATGCCGACGGACGCCCCTGCCTCGATGAGGGCATCGGAGGTGGAACCGTACCTGGGCGGCTGGGCGGTACCGGTCGACCTGCATTTCGTCACGGTCGAGGAGCTTGAGGAGTACGGCAGGGAAGAGCACCACTTTCTGCATTCTGTGCTGCAGTCCGGGCGGACGCTTTACCAGCGACATCGGGAGTCAGGAGCATAGTGGCGCCCAAGCCGCACAGCCCCGAGACCCTTCAGTTGAACCAGCCGGAGATGGTCCGGCCTATGGCGATGCCCGGGGCGATCGTGATGGCGCTGAAGGCTGCTCCGGTTGCCCCGATGATTACGGATGCGTCGTGATTGATACCGAGGGACTTCGCGGCGCCTTCGACGGCCGAGCCGTGCTCGGCAGCCACGTCGCTGATGCCGAGCGCCTCGTTGGCGACCTCACCGACCGCCACGCCCAGCCTGGCAGCGTCCACCACGTCGCCGGCCACGGGGATCAGCCCGACAGCGTCCAGGGCGGCCGTGCCGGTGTTGCCCTGGGACGCCTCGTATCCGGCCGACGCGACGCCCGCGCTGATGCCGACGAACGGGATCACCTTGAGCGCCTTGGTTCCGAGCTTCTTGAGTGCGCTCTTCCCGCCTGCCTTCGCGCCCTGTTCGATTGCCTCGGTTCCGGCCTTGATCGCTTTGGCTTCTGTCTTCACGGCCTTGGCCGCAGCCGTTTCCGACTTGACAACCTCTCCCGTCGGGCCGACCTTCGGCCCCTTCTCTGGTGCTGCCGCCCCGCCCTTGCGGACCGCTTCGACGTCACGCTGGTCCATGGGGACGTTGGACGTGCGCCAGTCGACCTCGGCAGCCGCATCGAGTTGCCCCTGCGGTGTGAGCTTGCCGCCGTTGCCCGCCCTCGCTCGATCCACCGCGTCGTCGATGAGCCCTTCCTGAGCGGTGTGGCGGGTCCTTGTCGTTCGCTTGCCGGTCTGATCCTGGACGTCGACGTCCAGACCCTGTCCTTTGCGGCTGTGGAGCTCCTGCATGCGTTGCCTGTCCCAGTCGGCTTCGCTGATGCCAGACTCCGGGGCGTGGCGGGCCGCAGCGGTGTGGCCCGCCTGGACGGTGGCACCCTGGTTCATGCCGCTGGACGCCCGGTGTGCTGCGGCCTGTTTGTTGCCGTACTTGCGTGCCTCCTTCGTGTTGAGGTCCCATGGCTTGCCCCGGGGCGTCAACGGAGCACGTTTGTCCGTGAGCAGGTCCTTGACCGTGTTGCTCTCGTTCAACTCCTTGACCAGTTGGTCAAGATCCTCGAAACCCTCGCCCTGCGTGCCCGACGGGTCGACCAGCCGCGTCGGGGCATTGTGGACGTACGCGTACCGATTGGTTCCATCCTTCAGTCCGGCTGGGTCGGGCGATGTCCAGCGCCCCAGCCACGGCGCGTAATACCGCGCCCCGTGGTAATAGAACCCGTTTTCCTCGTCCCGCTCCTTCCCCGTGTACCGGTAGCGTTTCGCCGCCTCTGTCGTGCCGCGCCCTGCCTGGTAGGTGGAGCTGCCGTAGGGCGCGTACTCCTCGTAGGAGATGATCTGCGCCGCGTCGTCGAGCTCCAGCACCGCCGAGCCGAGGTGGTTGTCGAACTGGTAGCGAATCCGCTGCCGGGGTACTCCGGGCTCGGACCCCTCGGTGCGGGTCTCCACGAGGGCGATGCGCCGCTGGTCGTCCATGATGTGCAGCGTCTCTCGCACCAGCGGGTTCGCTCCGTGGGCGCGATAGATCTCGAGGGCCCCCAGGTAGACGCGTTCGTCCTTGACCTGGCCGCCGGGGAGTTCGGTCACCTTGCGTACCCGTTGCCCGCCGGACTCGTAGACGTACCAGGTACGTTCGCCCTGGTGCCGTACGCCGTCGGCGTCCGCGGGGTTCACCACCTGCCGCTGGGTCATCCGCAGCCGGTCGTCCTCGTCCCACCGCATGGTGTGCAGGTGCGGCATGTGCAGTAGGTTGCCGTGTGCGTCATAGCCGCCCCCCGCGGCGCTGTAGGTCTCGGTCACGCCGTCGACGGTGGTGCTGGTCAGTCGGTTGCTCAGTTGGCCGGGCTCGAGCCCGCTGGTCTCGGCGTAGGCGTAGGTGCGTGTCCATCCTGCGTGTGCCGGATCCGCGCCGCGGTGACGCATTTCCAGGAGGTTACCCACGGCGTCGTAGACGTACCGCTCCACATACCGGCCCATGGCATTGCCGTCGCCGGGGTGAAGTATGGGGATGCGGGCAGCGTCGTTGTACGAGTGCGGGGACGGCGAGTTCGGCACGCCTCCAGCCAGGCCCAGGTGTTCCCGCCCGGTGGCCTCGATCAGCCGGGAGGCGGCGTCGTAGGTGTACTCGGCCGCCGGCTCGACGCGCTGGTTGCGGAAGAAGACGGTCTGCTGGGCGGTGTCCCGGATGTGTGTGATGTTGCCGGCCGGATCGAAGGTGTAGTGGAGGTTCTGCACCTGGCAGCCGGGCCACCCCGCCGGGGCCACGTCAGGGCAGTCGCCCGGGAAGGCGGCCGGGTCGCGGCGGGTGTGCAGGTGGGTCAGCCGGTAGGTGCGGGGGTCGTAGCGGTAGCGGGTGCGGACGCCGTTGCCGTAGTCGATGGAGGTGCGCTGGCCCTTGGCGTCGTAGTCGATGTCCTTGACCGCGGCGAGGGTCGCGGTGGCGGGATCGAGCAGGCGGGTCGGCTCGGCGGGCGAGTCAAGCCAGGCGTGCAGTCGTTCCAGCAGGCTGGCCTCGTTGTAGGTCGGCTGGACTACGTTGATCACGGTGCCGGGCCGGTCGCTGTGCGGGGCGACCGACTGGGTGGGGCGGTTGAGGGCGTCGTACCTGGTCCGGCTGGTGAAGGTCTCGGGCTCCAGTGACGGGGAGCTGCTCCAGTCCAGGGTGGCTTTGTAGTCCCGGGCGAGGCGACGGCGTCCGCTCAGCAGGTTGCCCTTGAAGTCGTAGTCGTCGGTGGTGACGACACCGGCCTGGTCACGGTGTTCGATCAGCCGCCCGCGCGTGTTGCTCAGGTGCGGGTCGGGGCGGCTCTCTCCGTATGTGCTGCGTTCGACGACCAACTCGGCACCCGCGCCTTCGCGCAGGAAAGACTCGGTCGGCCGGTGAAGCGCGTCATAAGCGGTGCGGAAGCGGTGGCCGCGGCCGTCCCAGGCGTAGCGTGGCTTGCCCGCCACGTCGTGCAGCATCCGGCGTTCGCCCGCCTCCATGCTGGCATGGCGGACGGGGTTGCCCAGCATGTCGTGGTCGTACCTGATGATGACCCGGCCCGCCGCGTCCGTCACTTCGCGCTGGTTGTTCTCGATGTCCAGGACGACGCTGGTGCGCTGGAACTCCTCGACCGGGGGATCGGAGACGGGCGCGTCGCTGTAGCGCAGCCGGTTGTGGACCACGGTGACAATGGTGCGGCCGAGCGAGTCGGCATGGGTGACGGTCGGCGTCGCGGCATGCAGCTCGGTCTGCCGTGCGGCCCTGGTCTCGTTGGCCCGGTCGTCCGAATCCGGGTACTGCGCGGCCAATGCCGCCGCGTGGTCCGGGTCTGTGCGAAGGGCATGCCAGGTGGGCAGGTACGCGCCGGTCTCGAGGCGTCGGAAGTGGTCGCCCACGTGGACGTCGGCCGCAGGGTCGGCGACGAGCACGGTGTCCGTAACATTCCAGGTCTTCTGCCGCCACGGGTCGAAGACGGTCTTCTCCCAGCTGTGGTCAGGGCGCAGGGTCGCGACCACGCGGCCGATCGGATCGTAGAGGAGCACCGGGCTGACCCCGATGCGCACGTCGGACTCGAAGCGGTGGGTGTCGGTGAAGAACGGTTCGAATTGGCGGACGGCTTTGCCCTTGTTGTTGAACACCGTCCAGCCGCTGCCCACCCAGCGCGGGTCGATGTCGTGGGCGGTCGGCTGCGGCTGTCCGTCGGCGCCGATGATGATCGTGCCGTCGGTAGCACGCTGCGGCACCGGGCCCGGCTCGGCCGGGACCTTCTGCTGGATCTCCCGGCCGAACCCGTCGACGAAGGCGAGGGAGACCTGGATGCGCGGGAGGCCGCCCGCGGCCAGCTCGGCGGCGTGCTGTTCCCGAGCGAGCGTGGCAATGGGGATCGGTGGCTTGCGTGCCGGATCGGGTTCGCGCCAGTGGGCCGTGAGGTCGTGCACCACGCGGTTGGTAGCGCCGTCCAGAAGGGTGGCCGCCAGCGGTCCGCGGGGGTTGGCGAGAAACGCGTCGGTCTGCGCCCGGGTCAGGTTGGCTTGGAATGCCGCGGTCAGCTGGTCGCCCTGGGCCGGCACGTCTTCCGGTTTCCCCATTAGCGCGGTGCCGGCGACCATGCCCAGGGCGTCGAACGCGACCGCGGACCGGTTGCGGTTGGGATCCATGACCAGCGCGGGTTGCAGCACCCGGTAGTCCTGCGTGAGCCGGACCGGTGGGCGGGTGGGGTCGGTGTGGCGCTCCCCGACGGTGATCCGGTTGTCGAGCGCGTCGCGGGTCTCCTGCAGCAGCAGGTCGTAGGTGTCGTACGTCACCACGCCCTCGGTGCTGACCGCCTCGGTGTGGAACGGATCGCGGTGACGGTGCGGCAGGAAGAAATGCTGTCGGGCGTGCGCCAGCTCCTGGGCCGGGGTGTCGGCCGGGTCCGGTGAGTAGAAGATGCGGCCAAGGGGCGCCCACCAGTTGGCGTCGCCTTCGGTGTGCACGTAGCGGCCGTCGGTTGCCAGCATGGTGTCGGTGACCCGGTCGCCGTACACACGGGTGACGAGGCCGGGGGTGAAGGCGAGCTTGTAGCTCTGGAAGGGCAACCCCAGCGGCTGGAGCTCGCACAACTGGGCAGGCCCGGTGAGGTCGTCGCGGCGGTAGTACGTCCGTACGTGTTCGATCAGACGCTTCTGCCTGATCCCGGCGATGGGCGCGGCTTCGTAGTCGAGTGTGGCCGCCGTCGCCACAGCGTCACGGATCTCGTCGAAGGTGAAGCGGGGGCGGCCAGCGGGTAGGCTCAGCCCGGTCAGCTCGTAGGTGCGCGTCTGGCAGGGCAGCGGCGTGCGATGGTCGGAGGTCGAGTCGATCGCGTTGGTGACGTCGTTTTTGGTATGGGTGATAAGGATCTGAGCCTGCCGGGCCTGATCGGCCGACGGGAGCGAGGTATCCGGTCGGCGGCGTCCGTAGCCGATGCTCACCAAGCTGCGCACATTGCCGAAGTCGTCCACGGCCAGGGTGATGGCATGGGCCGTGCGCGGGTCGGCATGGTTCCGCTCGTACCCGTAGGTGACGGCCTCGCGGGCGTGGGTGAGGAACACCGCGTGGCGGTTGACGGCGCGTGGCTGCAACCGGCGAACGGTGAAGTTCTGCTCGGAGACGGTGTACGGATGACCGTACGGGTAGGCGTCGGTGCCGGTCCCATCGAGGGCGTAGACCTCCTGCCTGAGGACCGATCCGCGCAGAGCGCGGCACGCCTGGCGTTCCTCCTCGGCGGTGAGACCAGCGGGCAGCACGGTGTCGGCCAGCAGCAAGGCCCGCGCCTGCTCGTCGGTCAACCCGGGTTCGCGGTAGTACTCGCCCTTGTCGGAGGCATCCAGCAGCCCCGCGAAGAAGTCCGACACGTGCGCGCCGCCGAGGTGGATGCCGGTGTGGAACCATGTCCTGGTGAGCACCGGCGGCACGTGCGAGGACGCCTCAACGTTGTCGCCGACCGGGAACGCGACGCTGCTCGACAGCGCCCCGATGTGCTCGGTGTCCTGCTGCTCCACCATGCCGAAGCCGCCGAACTCCCGTTCCTCGCCGTCGAAGTGGCCGTGGTGGTAGGCGTAGCGGGTGACGAACCGGTTGTGGCTGGCGTGGTCGTAGGTCTCGACCCGTTCGACGACGTGGACCGGGAACGGCAGGCGGCTCACCCAGGGGCGGCCAGCGCGCTGGTCCGCCAGGTAGAACTTCGTCGAGGGCGCGTAATGGACTCTGGTCTCCGCACCGAGGTTGTTGACCGCTCCGGTCAGCAGGTGAGGCTTGTCGCCGCCCATCAGGTCGACGTAACGCATCGGTCGGCGATGGTCAGCTGGCAGGGGTGAGGACCAGACCAGACAGGCGGTGCCGTTTCCCAGCAGGTCGGCCGTGGTGACCGAGACACCGTCGGCGGCGGCCGGCAGCCCACGCAGCCGACGCGGATCACTGAGCCGGTTACCCGCCTGGTTGAAATAGAGGCATGCCCCATCGTGGTGCAGGTAGATGATGTCCGTGGTGCCGGAGCCGTCGATGTCGGCCAGCAGGATCCGGCGCTGGTCGAACGCGTCAGGGGTGTCGAACCATGGCGCGTTGTCCACCGTGACCTTGGCTCCGAACCGTCCGTAACCGAGACTCGGCCAGTAACAGACTTCTCCGTTACGGACGCGCACCAGGCCGGCCAGGCCGTCACCGCACATATCGGCCAGATGAACGGACTGGGTGCCGTCGGCGAATACTAGGCGTGGGCCGTCCTCCTCGACGAGCGGCTGGGTGACCCGCGTGGCCGGACCAAAGCCCTGCTCAGCGAGCGAGGGATACCAGACGACGGCATCATCCTCGGTGATCAGTACGTCGGCGTTCCCATCGCCGTTGAGGTCCACGAGCCGCAGGTTCGGGTCGCGGAAGTCGAGGTTGAGGCAGGACGTGAAGGGGCGGAAGGGTAGCCACCCCTCGTCGTCGTCATGCTCGTACAGACCGGGCATGGGGCCGTCCAACATCGCCAGGTCCAAGTGGCCGTCACCGGCGAGATCCACCAGCCGTGCCCGCCGGCCAGGAACAGGTTCGGCTTGGTCGCGACCAGTTCGGCCGGACCGAATCGGGCGGCGGTGGAGTCGGTGCCGTCGCCGGTGCCTTCGTCAGGGAGCGGGCTGCGGTTGCGGTGGTAAATCCAGCCGCCGCTCAGCTCGGTGAGTACCCCCGGAATCCCCTCGCCATGCAGGTCGACCCACTGGTATACGCCGTCGGAACCGACTGGCGGGCTTTCCGGGGGTTCTGCCTCGACGTCGCGCACTTCGTCCTGGACGACTGCCTTGCTGTACTCGAGCTCCAGCGGCGGCAGCGACTGCTTGAGGTAAGTGGCGTACGTGGCGCCGCCGCGCACCACGACGGGCTGGTTGTCGTCGCGAACATATCCCGACTGGGTGACCCGGCGGATGAATGATGCGATGCGGGTACTGCCCTGATGGGCCAGTTCGTCGTCCACGGAGACCGGTCGACTGTAGTCGAGGTCGGCATAGTCGAACTCGGTGGACCGGACCAGTCCTTCGTAGCCGTCCTCCCCGGTCGGCAGGTCGGGGATGTGGTGGAACATCAGCACGCGGCGGCACCGGCGGTAGGTTCGCACCTCGAAGCTGGCACGATGCGAGGAGAACGGGTCGGGGCGCGCGGCCCACGGTTGGGCTGGTGACGCGGAAGCCCGGGCGAACTGGTGCTGCTCGGCCGGGGGCAGGGCAGGGTCGGGATCGACGGTCTCGTAGTGGCCTTCGTCGTAGTCGAAGACCACTTCGAACAGCCAGGTTGCCTGGCTCAGGTCCGGTTGGACGAGCCGGGAGACCCGGTTGCCGTACTTGATGCGCTTGAGGTACCGGTTCGCTTTGCGCAGTCGGTTGCGTTCGCTTGCCAGAGAGTGGTCGACATTGTCAGCGTTCTCCGCCGCGTACTCGTAGACGACCGCGTTGCCCTTGTCGTCGAAGCTCTCGCAGATGAGCCAGCTGAAAACGCGAGACGATTCCTTTGACGGCTGGTGGTCGGCCGGACGCTCGATGCGGGAGCGGCTGTCGGTGCCGTACAGCGTCGTCACATTGTCGGCGCTGACGGAACGCCAGTGCATATCGCCGGTGACGACCTGGGTCCAGCGTTCGATGCGAGCGAAGAGCCCCTCGGTTCTCGGACGGTACCGGTGTACGACATATCCGGGTGCGCTGGTGTCGTCGACGAAACGGGTGCCGTCCGGCCGGAGTACGGGCACCAGGTCCTCGACACCGGAGAGGATGTAGACGTCGGACTCGTCGGCGTCGTGGTACTGCGGAAGGCCTTTGTCGGTCTTGCGTGTGATCGAGGGCAAGGCCAGGCTCCAGCCAAATCCGAACGGCCCGTTGCCCGCGCCCGAGTTGTAGGAGAGCGCGAGTTGCGGTCCGAAACCGGAGCGACCCGTGCTGGTGGCGATGGGTACCGTCATCGCTCCGGTGCCGGTGACCGGGTTCGCGGCGAACTTTTCGCCTATGCCGCGAACGGCACCTCCGCCTTTGGGCAGGGAGATGGACGGGGGTGAGGGGAGGGAACTCCCCTGGCCCTGTTGATCGCCAGCCGCCCGCCCCGAGACCCGCTCAGGCGCCGCCATGGTCGCCTGCTATGTTGCCGGGCCTATCTGAGACTGCTCGTTCACACCGCAATTGGTTCCTCCCGTGGTGTGCATGAGGTCGCAATCCGTGTCAGCGGAGCCTGCTAGAGAGCCCGAAGCTTCCATAATCTGTGCCGGCTTCTCCGAGCACATCCAATTCCACGCTACTCGCTACGCCCGGCATCGTCCTGCCATGCGCAGACCGCCGCACTTGCGCGCCCGCCAATCATCTGACCGATGATGTTCTGCTATCGGGGCATCAGCTCTGGACATTTCAGTCGCGCACTCTAAGACGGTGTCCTACATGGTCAGTTGGCAGTTGTGCTGGGCATGGGGAGTGGACGGTG
>NZ_BMMU01000056.1 GCF_014646095.1 Streptomyces lacrimifluminis
ATCCTGGCGAACCCTGGGCAGCTGACCTCGGCGCCACCAAGATCCCCGACAGAGTCAAGCTTAGTGGCTGTTGTCGTTCCGATCTTGAGGGGTGTGCGTCGAACGGGAGTCTCGATCGGGTGATCGCAGCTAGTCGCGGGCATGAAGGCAGGGCCTCTTGGTAGCTCGGGGTTGCGAAGCCAACCGAGATCCAGGAGACCCTGTTGCCGCAGTTGTAGGCGCTCGCGCCGGTGGAGTTCAACTCGGCTGCACCGACGTGTGATTGTGTCGCTCACCGGTTCGGAAATGCGGCCGATCACCCGGAACGTGTTCGGCGGTATCCCTCGGACATGACGGACGCGGAGTGGGCCGTGGTCCGGCCGCTGCTGCCGGTGCCGGGCTGGATGCGGGGTCGGGGGGGGGCAGCCGGAGGCGTACTGCCACCGGGCGATACTCGATGCGATCCGCTACCTCGTCGACAATGGCATCAAGTGGCGGGCTATGCCGGTGGACTTCCCGCCGTGGGACCGGGTCTACGCGTTTTTCCGCCGCTGGCGCGATCACGCCCTGGTCAGGGAGTTCCACGACCGGCTCCGGCCGAAGGTCCGCGAGGAGCTGGGCCGCGACGCGGAGCCGAGTGCGGGTGTGATCGATTCGCAGTCGGTCAAGGCGGACGCCGTCGTCGGTGCGGACAGCCGTGGCTTCGACGGCGGGAAGCTGGTCAACGGGCGCAAGCGGCATGTCGTGGTCGACACGCTCGGCCTGCTGCTGGGTGTGATGGTCACCGCCGCGGACACCGGTGATCGCGCCGCCGCGCAGGTCCTGCTGCGGCAAGTCGCCGACGTCCACCACCAGTTGGAGCTGGTCTGGGCCGACGGCGGCTACACCGGCGGCCTCGTCGAGTACTGCCTGGCCACGTTCGCGCTGGTCCTGGCGATCGTCAAGCGCAGCGACGACATGCGCGGCTTCGTGGTGCTGCCCAAGCGGTGGATCGTCGAGCGGTTCTTCGCCCACCTGATGCGCACCCGCCGCCTGGCACGCGACTACGAACGCCGCACCACCAGCGCCGAGGCGATGGTCTGCTGGTCGATGACCCTGCTCATGACGCGCCGCCTTGCCCGGCCGGGCCCTGGGCGAGGGTGAACCGGCCCGGCTGCCGCTCGGCCAGCCAGCCCCGCGCGACCAGGCGTTTCGCCTTCGACCGCAGCGCCTCCACCTTCGCCGGCACCGCGTCCAGGCCGAACGCCACGGCCATCTCCTGGCAGGTCAGCGGCCCTTGATGGAGCCGATGCCGGTCCGCGAGGGACTGAAGGATGCGCTGATAGTCCACCGACAGCACCGACCAGGCCAGTCCCTCACGCCACACCGGCACCTGCGACTTCGCCTTCGCCGCCTGGCCGGGAACCGAGCGCGCGTCCGCGTCCCGTGGGCCGGAGGCGGCTTCCTCATCGGCGATGCTGCCGCCGTCCGGATCCAGGACCGTGCCCACTCGCCTGCGGGCGATCACCCACTCCTGCCATTCCTGCTCGGCCGCGGCCAGTTCGGCCTGGATGCGATCGGCTTCCTCACGCAACCCGTCGACCCGACGGCGAGCAGCGAGCTCGTGCTCTTCCAGCAGTCCGACGACCGACGGCATCCACAACCTCCCGGGGAGCGACGACACAACACGCCACCACTCCCACCGAATCACCGGCTCTATGCCTGACCAGCTAAAACACCGACCTCAGATTCGGAACGACAACAGCCACTAACTCCAAGATCACCGAGATCTGTTCTGGCTTCGCTGACGGGGGCGTCCCGCGCCTATCTGCGCGATCTCTAAAGGAGACTGCTCGACTGCCGTGGTTGTCATCCGTGACGGACAGAAACCGGCGTCCCAGCGCCTCAGCCATAGGCGCTCCTCTGACCAGGGTATGTCTATAGAACGAGCCGGTGCGCAGGGGGCCGAGGCTGCGGTTGCGTTCGGAGGGGCTGCCGTGATCGCTGACGCCGGGACCTGTATGGGGCGCCAATGCCCCAGCCAGTGTGTGTGGGGCGGGAAACGACCCCAGCCCGGCTCGAACCGCGGCGTGGCTAATGGCGCGTTCGGTGACGACGGCTGTTGTTCAATCTGTCCGCTTACTGCGCCCAGGCCGACTCGGCTCCGCCGGCGGGACGCACCCTGCACGACGAACCGGCACCTCGACGACATGGTCCGCAACCTCAGGGCCGCCGAGGCAGCCGGGCGCCTGACCAGCAAACTCCACTTTGGTCTACGGCCGAACGTGCTGGTGGTGGACGAAGTCGGCTACCAGCCTCTCGAACGTTCCGAGGCGAACCTGGTCTTCCAGGGATCTCCAAGCGCTACGAGAAGAACTCGATCACCCTCACCTCGAACAAGACCGTCAGCGAATGGGGCCAGGTCTTCGGCGACGAGGTCCTCGCCACTGTGATCCTCGACCGGCTCCTGCACCACTGCGAGGTCGTCCCGATCAACGGCCCCAGCTACCGGCTGAAGAACCGCCTCCAGGTCATCGAGCGCGAGACGGACGTGGCCTGACAGGTGGGGGACGAAGGAGGGTACGCGACTGGGGATCCAAGTCCGTACGCCGACAGCGCCAGGAGCAATCTGTTGTGGTCGCCGAACCGTCTGAGCTGGAGTCTCCTGACGGTGTCGAATGACTTGCCCCGGGACAAGCGCCTGCCGTCGAACCGGGTGGCGAGATCCATGACGTTGCCTGAGTAGCCGGACTCGACGGACGGCGTCCAGTGTTGAAATTACAGCCCTGGGGTGACGAGTCCGCTCTCGTAGGCTATGGCGACCAGGTGGGCGCGGGTGGAGGCGCCGAGTTTGCGCAGGATCCGGTTCACGTGTGTCTTGATCGTGAGGGGACTGATGCCGAGTAGGTGCGCCAAGGCGTTGTTGCTGTGCTGGGTCGCGACGAGGGCAAGAATCTGGAGTTCCCTTGCGGAGAGTTGATCCAGCATCGGGTCTGGAGGGTTGGCCGGGGTACTGGTGCGGTCGGTTGGCGAGGAGACGATCAGGCCGCCCCGGCCCACCACGTCGAGGGCCATCACGAAATGATCGACCTCGACGTGCGGGCTGAGGATGCCGGTGACGCCGACGCGAAGGAGTGAATCGACGTCCTCGACGGGGATGTCCCCGATGAGGGCCAGCCTGGTCCGGGCGGCGGCCTGGCGCAGGGACAGGAGTGTCGTGGTCCGCGGGGAGGGGGCCAGGGCCAGGGTGTCGATGACGAGTATGTCGGGCCTCAGGAAGAGGAGTTGGTCCAGAGCCTGGTCCAGGGCGGGGATCTGTGCCTGGACGGTCAGAGCGGCAGATGCCTCGATGAGGTGTGCGTAGGCGTCGCGCACGAGGGCGTGACCGCCCGTCAGGAGTACCCGGTGCATCGTTTGTCCTTGCGGGGCCTGTCGGTATTCAGAGCTCGGGGAGGTGGGCCCGCGGCACCGGCTGTGCCGCGGGCCCACCGGATGTCGTGACGACAGGGCTGTTCGCCGCTGTCGCCGTATCACTTCAGGAGGTGGGCTGGAGTTCCTTGCGTTCGAGGGCAGTTGGCACGTTCTTCTGGAGGCTGGTGCCTTCGACATCGAGGTCGGGCAGGACCTTGTCCAGCCAGGCCGGCAGCCACCAGGCGTGGCGCCCGGCGAGAGTGAGCAGTGCGGGGACGAGGGTCATGCGGACGGCGAAGGCGTCGATGGCCACGCCGACGGCCAGGGCGAAGGCGATGGGCTTGATGATCGGGTCGTCGAGGGGGAAGAACCCTGCGAAGACGGTGAACATGATCAGGGCGGCGGCGGTGACGACGCGTGCACTGTGTCGGGCTCCGTCGATGACCGACTGGCGTGCCTTGCGGGTGTGGGTCCATTCCTCACGCATGCCGGAGACGAGGAAGACCTCGTAGTCCATGGCCAGGCCGAACAGGACCCCGATCAGGATGATCGGCAGGAAGCTGACGACCGGGCCGGTGCTGGGCACCCCGAGTATGTCGGCCAGCCATCCCCACTTGAACAGGGCGACGACCAGTCCGAGCGAGGCGGCCACCGAGAGCAAGAAGCCGATGGCGGCCTTGACCGGGATGAAGAGCGACCGGAAGACGATCATGAGCAGGATCAGGCTCAGGCCGACGACGATGGCGACGAAGGGCAGCAGGGAGTCGGAGAGCCGGTTGGAAATGTCGATGTTGACGGCGGTGTTGCCGGTGACCGAGACGGTGGTGCCGGAGGTGTGGCGGATGTCCGAGCCGGTCTTGCGGATGTCGCGGACGAGCTGGTCGGTCCTGACGCTGTCGGGGCCGCCGTCGGGAATGACGGTGATGACACTCTGTGCCGGGTCGCTGGTGGTCTCCGGGGGCAGGACCGCTGTGACGCCGTCCAGGGGCGCCAGCTTCTGCGCGACCTCGGCGCCGGCCTGAGCCCCGTCGCTGCCCTCGGTCTCGGTCAGCACCAGGAGGGGGCCGTTGTAGCCGGGGCCGAACTTGTCACTGATGGTGTCGTACGTCTGCCGTTCGGTGGAGCCCTGTGCGGCCGAGCGGTTGTCCGGCAGGGACAGGCGCAGGTCGGTGACGGGCAGGGCGAGGGTGAGGAGGACGCCCGCGACGGCCACCACGGTCAGCAGGGGCTTGGCGACCACCCGCTTGACCCAGCGGGCACCGTGGGTGTCCTTGCCGGTGGCGTGGGTGTCGTTGAGGATCCGCCGGGCGGCGCGGCTGCCCGGCTTCGGGGCCAGGCGGGCACCGGCGAATCCGGCGATGGCGGGCAGCAGGGTGATCGAGGCGAGGACGGCGACGAGGACGGCTCCGGCGGCGCCCAGCCCCATGGTGGTCAGGAAGGGAATGCCGATGACGCTCAGGGCCGAGAGGGCGATGATCACGGTGGACCCTGCGAAGACGACTGCGCTTCCGGCGGTGCCGGTGGCCAGCGCGATGGACTCCATCGCGGTCATGCCTCGGGCGAGCTGCTGTCGGTGGCGGGAAAGGATGAACAGGACGTAGTCGATACCCACGGCGAGCCCCAGCATGAGCGCGAGGGTGACGGCGGTGGACGAGATGTCGGCCACGGGCGTCAGGGCGAGCAGCCCGGTCAGGCCCACGGCCACGCCGATCAGGGCAGGCACCAGGGACATGCCGGCGGCGAGCAGCGAGCCAAAGGTGACAACGAGGACGAGTATCGCGACGGCGACGCCGATGATCTCCGACGGGCCGATGTGGATGCCTGAGCTGCTGTAGACGGAGCCGCCCACCGACGCGTCGATGCCGTCCTTCTCGGCGCCCCGCGCAGCCTTCTGCAGCGCGTGCTTGGAGGACTCACTGACCTCGGCGGACGGTATGGAGTACTGGACCTGGACGATCGCCGTGGTCCCGTCCGGCGAGACGGCGCCGGAATCCTGGGGACCGACGACGGAACTGACCTGCGGCGCCCGGCCCGCCGCCGTCATGGCTTCGTCGATGGCGGCCGCATACGGAGCTTCGGTGACCCGCTTGCCGTCGGGGGCCGTGAAGACGAGTTGGGCGCTGGCCCCGGAGACGTCCGGCAGGGTCCTACTGACCGTGTCCAGTGCGCGCTGTGACTCGGTCCCCGGTACGGCGAAGCGGTCGTCGAGCTTGCCGCCGAACACGGCGACGCAGGCAACGAGCCCTGCCAGGGCCACGAGCCAGAGGGACAGCACCAGCTTTCGGTGGCGATAGGCGCTGAGGCCCAAGCGGTGAAGCAACACAGCCATGGCGAACTCCGTTGAACGGTATGGGGATCCTTTGCGCCGAGGTGAGGCGACGCGGGGACGAGTAACGATCGGCGCAGCGAGCGCCGCCCGTCCTGTCGCCAGACTTTATCACTGGTTCTTGTCGCGCGACAAAGTCTTTTGCTCACAACAGGACGGCCTGACCAGCCCGAGCGAACCGGCCTTCGTCGCCCGCGAGAACGCCTGCGGCGAGGACGACGGCTACCTGCTCTCCCTCTGGTGGAACTGGGCCACCGGCCTCAGCGAACTCCTGATCCACGACGCCGCCGACCTGCGCCGCACCCCGCTGTGCCGGGTCAAGCTCCCCACGCGGGTTCCGTTCGGCTTCCACGGCAGCTGGGCCGACCACCAGACCCTGGACAGGGCTGTCGCGGCCTGCCGGAACGGTGAGTGACCACCCGCAACGGTCACCTGACCTGCGGTGCCGGTCCAGCAGGGTGACATGAAAACACCGGGTCCGGGGCATCAAGGCTTGCTGGGCGCCGAGGCTCGCTGCGTAGGTGCCACCTTCCGCATGGCCGCTGCGATTGAGATCCGCTGGGGTGGCAGTGCGACCTTGACGCAGGGACTGTAAAACGTTCGGGTCTGGCCCGTAGTCGGTGGTGACGCCGGGCAGCCGTCCTTGATCATGATCTTGTGGTGGATATCAACTTCCTTACGAGGACGGTGCTTTCCGGCCTGTCGGCGCTGGTCGTCGAGGACGTGGTGGACGGCGGTGACGTGGTGGTGGTCACGGCTCGCACTCGGGATGCGGCGGTGCCGTGTCCGGTGTGCCAGACGCCGACGGGGAAGGTGCACGGGTACCACGGCCGGACTGTGACGGACGTGCCGGTCGATGCCCGCGTCACTGTCGGTACTGCTCGTGGCCTCCTTCGTCGGAATGTCCCTCGCGGGTGTGGTCATGGACCGTTCGAAGAGCCCACGTGCCTTCGTCCGTTCGTCGCGTGCCTCGTGGCCGGCACCGTCGCGATCTTCGCCAACAGCGGCGGCACCTGGGCACTGCTTCTGGCCATGGGCCTGCTCGGCGCGTGGGGGAGAGGCCGGGGCGGGCGCGGTACTGGCGTGCGGGAGTGGTGCCACCGGCCGGAGGCGTCGCGGGTGTGCTGCTTCTGCGGGTGGACGACGGAGGCTGGAGTGCTTCGGTGAGGCCGGCGAGTGGCTGCCCTGCCCTGGCCGGTATCGGCATGAGGCTGTGGAGTCTTCCGGGGTTCTGGTGTGTGCCGCTTCCGGCTCGTCTGCGGCTGAGGTGAGCGCGGGGGCTGTTACTCACTTTCGGGTGACGGCTCGCGCGGAGGCGGGGTGGCGTGGTGCGGCGGCTGCGGGGACTGGGCCAACTCCTGCACGGGGGCGGAATCATGCTGGGTCGTCAATGTCGAGTGTCAGCAGCATATATGGATAATGCAGTCGAGAGTCACAAAAATATGGGCAATAGGTAACACAGTGCAAGGCCTCGGGAGGCCCGTCGGGGCGCTGTCTGTGAGAAGCGCGGTGGCGGATACGTCGACTGGATCCGGTGGACGATGCGCACCGGCCCGCTCGTCGAGCATCTGGTCGGTGATCTTGGCCGCTATGCCCTGGAAAACGGCTTTCATGTCGTCGTAGAGGGCGCTGTCCTGGCACGAGCTGGCCCAGGGGCGCGCGGCGGGCTGCAGCTGGGTGACCGGCGAGGCGGCCAGGCCGGGTCACCAGGGGGGGCCGGGCCACTCGCGCCGGGAACCACCGCTTCACCGGGACATGGCCCAAGGCAAGGAAGGCCTGCCGGGTGATGGACCTCGTCGTGGGTGGCATCGCCGACGACTACACGGGCCGCCTGACGGCCGTCCGCGCCGACATCACGCGTTGTCCGGCCGCGACCGATCGGTACGGGATCACCGGGGCCCCGTCCTGCGTCCTGCTGAAGGAGGGAGAGGCCGTGGTGCACGGCACGGGGTCTATGACCATCACCGAGGTACGGAAGTTCCTGGACGGCCACCTCTGGGCGGCCGCTGCGGCACGTGGCCGCGACGCCCGTCACGTCTCGTCCATGGGAGCTGCGTCGCCTGAGACACCTTGGGGCTGAGACACCCCCACAGGTCACATAACGCAGTCGATCGCGGTCGCGTCCGGCAGCCGCCCGGCTGCGGCCACGATCTCGGGGAAGGCCGGTCCATTTCGGTGCCCGGCGTGAGCGCAGCACCACGGTGCCAGCCTCGACGGGCAACGCCCCCTGGCGGTCCAAAACCGCCCCATGCAGGCGCCTTGGCCGGGGCAGAGAGGCCGAGCTCGCGATCGACAACGCCCCAGCACGCCATCTACACCGCCATCACCGAAGCAGCAGAAGACCCCGACCTTCTGGGAGGAAAGCACGGGGGCTCCACAACCCTCGAGCACCTGCTCGACAGCCCACCCGCAGCCACAACTGCTCGACGAGTCCGGCAGGCCATCCAAGCTCTCACGACGAAATCGTGGCTTGGGCCCTGAAGACCGCCATGCTCACCGAACGGATGCCCACTATGAGCGACCCAGCTGTCTGGCAAGCCGTAACACGTCAGGCCGACGCCTGGGCAGCGCTGCCAGTCGTGCAGGAATTCGCCCGCCAACTACCCCGCAACTCACCCACCCCGGCAAGCGAAGTGGCAGGCAGATTGCAGCACATGCAGGCCGCCGGTGCCGACATCGCTGGAACGCCCGTGACCAGGTCCGGCGTCGCTTCGAGGACGTCAAGGCGTTCACCGCCAAGAGCGTTGAACTGCAACAGGCCGTCGATCTTCGGCTTCCGCTTCAAAGCCGCTGGCAAGGCATAGTGCCTTCCCGACCGCGTGAGCCGCTGACCACACGCGATCATCGCGGACGTCAGCGCCAGGTGCGGTTCGGCTGACCACGGGTGTCGCAACGGTGTGTCCGCGTCGACGCGCCACGGGACGAGCCTTGGGCCCGTAGGGCGCGCTGATGCACAGCGCTACCCGAACAGGCGACGCTGGATCTCACGCCGGTAGTCCTCCAGGGTTCTGTCGAGGTGTGCCGCGGCAGCCTGGGCCGCATCTTCGGGGCGGCCGTCACGGATGGCCCGGTAGATCGCCTCGTGTTCTGCGACGGCCGCCTCGGTGTTCTCGCCGAGCGTGTCATGGAGACCGATGGCGCTGGACTGGCGCTGCAGGCGTCGCGCGTCCCGTACGGCGCTGACGAGGAAGGTGTTGTGCGAGGCTGCGGACACGGCCGCGTGGAAGTCGTCGTCCGCCTGATTGAACTCATCGACATGGCCGTGGACGAACCCGTGCCGACACTGCTCCATGGCCACCTCGATGGTGCGCAGTTCCGAAGGAGTGGCGCGGGTGGCCGCCAGACTGCTGGCGGACATCTCCTGGACCCGGCGGAACTCGAACAGCATCAGCACGTGGTCGATGTCGACGGGACGGAAGAAGCCTCCCCAACGGCTGGTGATGAGCATGCCTTCGTCGTCCGCGACGAACAGACCTCGCCCCTTGTGCGCCCGTACTCGGCCCAGTGCCGAGAGAATCTTCACGGCTTCCCGCACCACCGCCCTGCTGGTGTTCAGCGTCTGGGCCAGGTCGATCTCCGTGGGCAGTCGGTCACCCGCCGCCAGCCGCTCCTCGGCAATGTACTCAAGGATCCGCTCGGCCACGATCTCGTACCCGGGACGGTAGTCACGCCGCCCGTCCGAGCCCTCCACCGTGGGCGCAGCGGGAAGCCCTTGAGCCGGCAACGCCGCTTCGATCGCTGGCATGTCGTCCATCCGTGATGCCTCCTGGGTGACTGCGGCGAACGCGACTGATCGCTGCGGAGCCAACAGCATCATAGCTTGGGTGAGTTATGGGTCGTACTCATTCTGACCAAGATCTACGACACAATCCTTGAGCCCCTGGGCGCACAAATGCCTTTTTTCTGCCATAACCGCGTCCGGCCACTGCCCCATTGCCTCGAATCCGCCAAAGAAATGTCATACACACTCTTGACGAACCCCTCGTTAAGGCGGCTAATTTCATCCACGCCGGTAGCAGCACAGTCGCCTTTAAGTCGACACCCGCCGGGGACGGCCCGGCGCCGCCCCATCCTCGCGTCACCTGCCCATCTGCTCGGGGCACCCGCAAACCCAGTGGAGTCACTCATGACCGTCAACAAGCCTTCGTCCAGCCCGCAGAGAGCCGTCAGCCGCAGACGATCGGCGTTGCTGGCCGGGTGTGCTGCCACGGTGCTGCTGACCGTTTCCGCCTGTGGTGGCGGCACGGCCGGTACGACCGACAAGGACGGCTTCGCCCAGGCGCCGCAGAAGGACGGCGCGTTGACCGTCTGGGTGGACGCCACCCGCATGGACGCCGCGAAGCTGTACCAGAAGCTGCACCCGGAGGTGAAGCTGGACATCGTCAGCTACGACGGCAACGCCAACGGGTCGAACTATCTCCAGACCAAGGTCCAGCTGTTCAACCGCACCGGCAAGGGCTGGCCGGACGTCGTCTTCAGCTCCCAGAACAACGAGGTCAGCTGGGCGGTCGAGGCCGGCTTCGCCGCACCGCTCAACAAGGGCCTGGTCGACGAGGCGACCCTCGGCCGGTTCGCGAAGGGCGCCAACGACGTCTGTACGGTCGACGGCACCGTCTACTGTCTGCGCAACGACCTCTCCCAGGCGGTGCTCTGGTACAACGCCCCACTGCTGAAGCAGTTCGGCTACACGGTGCCGACGACCTGGGAGGAGTACCAGCAGCTCGGCGAGAAGGTGGCCAAGGAGCACCCGGGTTATCTCGTGGGTGACGCGGGTGACTCCTTCACCCCCGAGATCTACCTGTGGGCGAGCAAGTGCGGCGCCAACGACATCACCGGGCCCAAGTCCGTCTCGGTGAACACCACCAGTGAGGCCTGCACCAGGATGGCCAAGCTGCTGGACGTGCTGATCAAGAACAAGTCCATGTCCATCAGCGGCGTCTTCAGTACTGACTTCGGCAAGAACAAGGCCGACAAGGTCCTGCTCATGCCGGGCCCTGCCTGGTTCGGCGGCGCGGTCTTCCGGGACACCCTCAAGACGCCGGCCAAGCAGATCGCGGCGGCTCCCCTCCCGCAATGGCAGGGAGACGGCTCGCCCTCCACCGGCAACGTCGGCGGCGGCACCTGGCTGCTGTCCCAGCACTCCACCCACATCAAGGCGGCCACCGACTTCCTGAAGTGGGTCACCACCGACAACGCCTACCAGGGCGAGAAGGCCCCCGGCTACCCGGCCTACGCACCCGCGGCCGAGGCCTGGCTGAAGGGGCAGAACGCCTCCGGCTACTTCGCCAGCGACCTCAGCGCACTCGCGGCCGCCTCGTCCCAGGTGTGGCCGAAGTGGGGCTCGGGCCAGTTCAGCCAGGAGGCCATCTGGGCCGCCACCGTCAAGCCCGGCATCACCCAGGGCAAGTCCATCGCCTCGATGCTGCCCGCCTGGCAGGACGCCATCGTCAAGTACGCCCAGTCCAACGGATACAAGGTCTCGCAGTGACCCTCAGCCACTCCCCGTCTGGCTCTGCCACCCGGCGCCCTCGTGGTGTCGACCGGCAGAGCCGGGCCGGCATCGCCTTCGTCGCCGCCTACGTGCTCCTCCTGATCGCGTTCGGCATCCTGCCGACCGGATACGCTGTCTACTTCGCCTTCACCGACGCCGGCGGCACGTTCACCGGCTTCAGCAACTTCGTCACCACGGCGCAGGACTTCCGCTTCATGGACGCCGTAGGCCATGTCGCGGTGTACCTCCTGTTCTGGCTGGTCTCACTCGTGGTTTTCGTGGTGAGCCTGGCACTGCTGCTGCACCGTCTCGCCTCCAGCGCCGTCAGCAGGTCCCTGCGCTTCCTCTTCTACATCCCCGGAGCGCTCGCCGGCGCCGCGAGTGTGCTGGTGTGGCTGTTCATGCTCGACCCGACGGTGAGCCCGGTCAGTTCCCTGCTGGGCATGCTGGGCTTCGACACCTTCGGTGAGGTCATCGCACCCGGCAACCTGGCCCTGCTGTTCACGATCATCGCGTTCTGGACCGGTGCGGGCGGCTGGATCGTCGTCATCTACGGCGCCCTCAACAACATCCCCAAGGACGTCATGGAAGCCGCGCGCATCGACGGCGCGAGCGCCTGGCAGACCGCCTGGCACGTGCAGATCCCCATGCTCCGCAAATGGATCGTGTACATGGTGATCCTGGCCTTCGCGGGCGGCGCCCAGCTCTTCGTCGAGCCGCAGCTGCTCTCCCTCGCCAGTGTGGGCGTGGCCGGACGCGACTACTCGCTGAACCAGCTGACGTACGACTTCGCCTTCCAGATGAACAACATCAACGGCGCCGCCGCGGTCTCGGTGGAGCTCCTGGTCGTCAGCGTGTCGGCAGCCGCCCTCTTCGTCGCACGGTCGGGGTTCTTCGATGCCGACTAGGACCCCCGCCGGACCGGCCATCACACCCCGCACGGAACGGGAACCACGCGTCATGAGCCGAGCACACGACCAGGTCTCCGAGCGCCGGCGCCCCCGCTCCCCGCGTCGCCTCGCGCCCCGCCTGCTGATCGGCTCCGTACTGGCCGTGTTCATGGTGTTCTTCGTGCTGCCGGTGCTGTGGCTCGTCCTCGCGGCGACCAAGACCGACCAGCAACTCGTCCACGGCAGCCCGCTGTCCTTCGGCTCCTGGCACACCCTCAAGACCAACTGGGACGCCCTCACCGCGTTCCAGGACAACGCAGTCCTGCACTGGCTGGGCAACTCCACGCTCTACGCGGTGATCTCCCTGGTCATCACCCTCTGCGTGGCAGTCCCGGCCGGGTACGCCCTGGCCATGACCGAGTTCCGCGGACGGCACACCCTGCTCGTCTCGACCCTCGTCGTGATGCTCATGCCGACCGCCACGCTGGTGGTGCCGCTGTTCCTGGAGATCAACGCGGTGCACCTGATCGGCACGATGTGGTCGATCATCCTGCCGTACTCGTTCTACCCGTTCGGCGTGTACCTGACGTACATCTACTTCACCACCGCCGTACCGAAGGACCTGCTGGCGGCTGCGCGGATGGACGGCTGCTCGGAGTTCGGCGTCTTCCGGCACATCGCGCTGCCGCTGGCGACCCCGGTCATCGCACTCGTGGGCTTCTTCAGCTTCGTCGCCAACTGGACCAACTACTTCCTGCCCTACGTCATGCTGCCCGAGAGCGACCAGATGCCGATCCAGGTGGGCATCGGAAGCCTGCTCAGCAACGTGCCCTCCTTCAACCCGGCCGTCGGCACCCTCGCGATCGAGCGCCCGCAGCTGGCGCTGGCCACGCTGATCGCCATCACACCGGTGCTGATCGTCTTCCTCTTCGCCCAGCGCTTCCTGGTCAGCGGAATGCTCGCCGGCGCCACCAAGGAGTAGGCCCCGACCAGCGGCCCTGCCCATGACGCCCGAACTGGTGTCGACCGCCCGGCCGCCGGCCCCGGCGCACATACCCTGCCTCCCGAACGGAGTTCCGTCCCATGCCTTTCACCTCTTCCGGCCCCACGTCGGGTGAGAACGCCCCGGTCTCGGGGCAGCCGGCCGCGCCACCCGAGATCGAGGCGGGGGTGCCGGTGCTCGAACCCCCCGGCTGGGCCGTGTCCCAGCGTGCCCTGTTCGACCTGCTCGACCACGCCTGGCGCCGCTTCGCCCGCGACTTCACCGGCCCGGACGGACGTCTGAACTACACCGGCCGGCTCACCACCCGCGACGGCGTGGACGACTTCTACGAAGTGTTCTTCAACTGGCCCCAGCTGTACCTCCTCGGCGGCGCCGACGATCTGCTGCCCGCCAGTGAGAAACACTGGGAGGGCGTAACCCGGCAGCTCACCGAACTGAACATGCTGCGCGACGAGTACGAACGCGGCTACGACTGGTTCCACCAGGGCGAAAGCCTGCTCCTGCTCTACTTCCTGTGCATGGCCGCCCCCGAGCGCTGGTCCGAACGCGCCCTGCGGTTCGCCGAGCTGTACGTCGACCCGGCCAAGGACAACTACGACCCCGAACACCGCGTCATCACCCGCCCCCACAACGGCAGCGACCCCGACCGCCAGGGCCTGTTCGACGGCGACGTCTATCCCTGGCTGCTGAAGGAGGCCGAGACCTACGGGTTTCCGCTCGAGTGGATCCCCGAGGCGGACGGCGGGCCGTTCCCGCTCTCCGCGGATCCGCGTCTCGGTGATCAGATGCGGGACCGGATGGCCGTCGGCGACACCGCGGTCAACCTCGCCGCGGCAGGACTTGTCCTCAACGCCTGGATCCTGTCCGGCGAGCAGCGCTACCGCGACTGGATCGTCGAGTACGTGGGCGCGTGGCACGAGCGCACACGGGCGAACGACGGGATCGTTCCCGACAACGTGGGCCCGGACGGAACCGTCGGCAGCCTGCTGGAGGGCCGCTGGTACGGCGGCCACTACGGCTGGTCCTGGCCGCACGGCTGGCACAGCGTCGGCCACGCGGCCTGCGTGGCCGCCCTCGCGGCGGCCACGGTCACCGGCGACGACGACTACCTCTCCATGGTCACGACCTCGCTCGACACCCTCATCGACCACGCCAAGGTGATGCCCCACACCGAGGCGGACTCCAGCCTCCCCTCCAAGTGGGCGGCCGAACTCGGCCCCGACATCCACACACCCACACCACACCTGCCCTTCCGCCACAACGACTCGGGCTGGTTCGACTACAACCCGGCCACCCCGCCGGTCCCGGTGGCCCTGTGGCACCACACCGCCTCCGACGCCGACCGCGCCCGGCTGGAACGGCTGCGCGAAGCCGACGGCATCGACTGGCGCACGGTCCGGCCGTTCCGCGCCAAGGAGGAGTCCGGGCACGAGAAGGCGTGGTTCGCCTTCCTCGCCGGCGACGACCCCGGCTACCCCGAGCGCATCCTCGCCACCGCCCAGGCCCAGATCCACCACCGCCTGCGCCGCATGGACCGCTACCGCGACCTGGATGTGGACGAGGCCGACATCCACGTGTGGCAGCTGTGCAACCCCGTCGTCACCGAGGCCCTGGTCCAGCTGACCTGGGGCGGCCCCCAGGTGCTCTACAACGGCGGCCTGCAACAGGCCCGGCTGCGCTACCACGACGCGCGGGCCCGCCGCGCCGGCCTGCCGCCGGACGTGGCCGCACTGGTCACCTCCATCGCCCCCGAGGCGACCACCGTCGAACTGGTCAACCTCTCCCCCGAGACGGACCACACGGTGATCGTCCAGGCAGGCGCCTTCGCCGAGCACACCATCACCGCCGTCCGCCACACGACCTGCGCGGACGACGGCTGGATCGGTGACATGTACGACTACGGCCACACCGAGCCGGTCGTCACCGAGACGGAGCAGGTCTGCGACAGCGCTTTCCTGACGGTACGACTGCCCGCGTCCACCCGCATCCGGCTCACCCTGCGCCTCCGGCTGCGCTCCCGCACCCCCAGCTACCGCACCCCGTTCGACACCCCGGCCGGCCCCCGCCCGGGCACGGAGGAGACCACCGCATGAAACGCATCGCCCAGACCATCAGGCTCCGCCCCGAGCACCGCGAGGAGTACCTCGAACTCCACTCCGCCGTCTGGCCCGGCGTCCAAGCAGCCCTGCACCGGGCCAACATCCGCAACTACAGCATCTTCCTCCACGGCGATGCGCTGTTCGCCTACCTCGAGTACGACGGCGACGACTTCGAGGCCGACATGGCCGTCCTCGAAGCCGACCCCGAAACCCAGAAATGGTGGAAACTCACCGACCCCTGCCAGGAACCCTGGCCCGACCGGGGCGACTCCCGCCAATGGACGGAACTCACCGAGATCTGGCATCTCGACCCACCCGGCGACGACGTCACCGTCTGAACCGGCCCACGCCGCACCGACCCCACTTGGAACCTGCCATGACCCCCGCCCCCGCCCCCGTCCTCATCGATGCGCACCACCATCTGTGGGACCTCGACCAGCGTCCGCAGCCCTGGCTCGACGACCCCGACCTGACATCGATCCGCCGCACCTTCACCCCCGGCGACCTGCGCTCCACCGCCACCGCCCCGATCGCGGGCCGTCATCTGCACAACACGGTGGCCGTGCAGTGCATGCCGAACGTGCCCGAGACCGAGGACCTGCTCGCCCTCGCGGAGCAGGAGCCGCTGATCGGGGCCGTGGTCGGCTGGGCGGACCTGACGTCGCCGGCGATCGGCGAGGTGCTGGACCGACTGCTCGCCCGACCGGGCGGCACCTATCTGCGCTCCCTGCGCCACCTCGTCCAGGGCGAGACGGACCCGGGCTGGCTGCAGCGTCCGGATGTCGAGCGAGGGTTGGCGGTGGCAAGGGACCGAGGGCTCTCCTACGACGTACTGATCCGCAGCCACCAGCTCGACCAGGCGATACGGTTGGCCGAACGCTTCCCCGACCTGCCCCAGGTACTCAACCACGCGGGCAAGCCGCCCCTCGCCCGGCGGGAACTGGCGGACTGGCGACGTCAAATGCAACGGCTGGCCGCACACCAGCATGTGGTCTGCAAGCTGTCGGGACTGATCACCGAGGCCGACCACGACAGCTGGACCACCGCAGACATTCGCCCCGTCTGGGACATTCTGCTCACCGCCTTCGGCCCCGACCGCATGATGTTCGGCTCCGACTGGCCGGTCGCCAACCTTGCCGGCGGCTGGAACCGCTGGGCCGCCACCGTGGACGAGCTGCTCGGCGACTGTGCCGAGAACGAGATCCACGCGCTCCTCGCCGGCACCGCGACCGCCTTCTACCGCCTTCCCGCCCTCGGCTGACCGTCGGCGCTCGTGCTGAAGGAATTCTGGAGAACACGATGACACTCGCCGTCCGCTACACGGCCGCCCGTACCCTGACCACGGCTCCGGCCGAGACCCGCTCCCCGGGTCCCGGTGAGGTGGAGCTGGCCCCCGCCTATGTCGGTATCTGCGGCACCGACCTGCACATCTTCCACGGTGACATGGACGCCCGGGTCGCCGCGCCCGCCGTGCTCGGACATGAGATGTCCGGCCGTGTCATGCGGGTCGGGCCGGGGGTGGACGGCTGGGCGCCCGGTGACGCGGTGACCGTGATGCCCCTGCGGTGGGACGACACCTGCCCCGCTTGTCTCAAGGGCCATCAACACATCTGTCAGAACCTGGACTTCATCGGCATCGACTCCCCCGGAGCCATGCAGCAGCGCTGGACGGTGCCTGCCTCCACCCTGGTCCGCCTGCCCGACGCACTGGCCCTGGACCGGGCCGCGCTCGTGGAGCCCACCGCGGTGGCCGTGCACGACGTGGGCCGGGCAGCGGTGCGGGAGGGTGAGAAGGTCGTGGTGGTCGGCGGCGGACCGGTCGGCGTCCTCATCGCGCTGGTCGCGCGGGCCGCCGGGGCCGAGGTGCGGGTGGTGGAGCTCAGCGCCCACCGACGGCTGCTGGCCGAGGAGCTGGGGCTGACGGCGTGGAACCCGGCCGACGACGACGTGCCGGCACTGGTGCGGGAGTGGACCGGGGAGGCGGGGGCGGACGTCGCCTTCGAGGTGTCCGGCGCGGCGGGCGGCGTGGACACCGCGGTCGAAGTCCTGGGCGTGCGGGGCCGCCTGTGCCTGGTGGCGATCCATCCCCGGCCCCGGGAGGTGAACCTGCACCGGTTCTTCTGGCGTGAACTGACCCTGGTCGGTGCCCGGTTGTACGACCGCTCCGACTTCGAACGCGCGGTGGCACTCGTCGCCGACGGCACCATTCCGGCCGACCGGCTCATCAGCAAGGTCGTCCCGCTCACCGAGGCACCGGCCGCCTTCGAGGCGCTGGAAGGCGGCGGAGACGTGATGAAGATCCTCGTGGACTGCACCGCCGACGCCTACGACACTGAGGGAGCCGCTGTATGAACGCCTTCGACCTGACCGGACGGCTCGCGGTCGTCACCGGGGCCCGCCGCGGCATCGGCCACGCCATGGCCCACGCGCTCGCCGAGGCGGGCGCGGACATCATCGGCGTCAGCGCCACGCTGGAGGAGTCCGGCAGCCAGGTGGAGAAGGACGTCCTCGCCACGGGTCGGACGTTCGAGGCGATCCGGACCGACTTCGCCGATCCGGACGCCGTTCGGGCCCTGGGCGCGGACCTCGCCGCACGCGAGCGGCCGGTGGACATCCTGGTCAACAACGCGGGCACCATCCGCCGCGCTCCTGCGGCCGAACACTCGGACGAGGACTGGGAGTTGGTGCTTCAGGTCAACCTCAACGCCCAGTTCGCACTGACCCGGGCGGTCGGTGCCACGATGGTAGCCCGCGGCCAGGGCAAGGTCATCTTCACCGCGTCGCTGCTCAGCTTCCAGGGTGGCATCACCGTCCCCGGCTACACGGTGGCCAAGCACGGCATCGCCGGCCTGACCAAAGCCCTGGCCAACGAGTGGGCCCCACACGGCGTCAACGTCAACGCCATCGCCCCCGGCTACATCGCCACCGACAACACCCAGGCCCTGCAGGACGACCCGCAACGCAGCAAGGCGATTCTGGACCGCATCCCTGCCGGACGCTGGGGCAGCGCGGACGACCTGGCGGGCGCCACGGTCTTCCTCGCCTCGGACGCCGCCGCCTACATCCACGGCACCGTCCTGCCCGTCGACGGCGGGTGGCTCGGCCGATGAGCGACACCGACCTGACCTCCGTACTGGCCGGAGCCCGTCTCCTGCCCGTGCTGACCGTGCCGAACGCCGACGCGGCCGCACCGCTGGCCGCCGCGCTCGTCGCGGGCGGCGCCCGGTGCGCCGAGGTCACCTTCCGTACCCCGGACGCCGAACAGGTGCTCAAGGCGATGGCGGCCCACGGCGGGCTCACCGTCGGCGCCGGCACGGTCCTCACTCCCGAGCAGGCGGAGCGGGCCGTGGCGGCCGGGGCCCGGTTCGTCGTCTCGCCCGGGTTCGACGAAGGTGTTGTTTCGAGGTGCCGGGAGCTGGGAGTGCCGGTGGTCCCGGGTATCGCCACCGCCACCGAGCTGATGAGGGCTCTGCGGGCCGGTGTGGGCACGGTCAAGCTCTTCCCCGCCGAATCCCTCGGCGGCCTGCGGACACTGCGGGCACTGGCCGCGCCGTTTCCGCAGGCGCGCTTCGTCCCTACGGGCGGGATCGGCGCCGATCTGCTGGCCGGATACCTCGCCGAGCCGTCGGTCATGGCCGTCGGCGGCAGCTGGATGGTCACCACCGCCCACCTGGAGCGGGGCGACTACGACGCCATCCGCCGGCTCACCGCCGAGGCCGTGGAAGGGAGCACACCGTGACCGACGTGCTGGCCCTGGGCGAAGTGATGCTGCGCTTCGACCCGGGCGAGGGACGCATCCGCACCGCTCGCACCTTCCAGGTCTGGGAGGGTGGCGGCGAGTACAACGTCGTACGAGGCCTGCGCCGCTGCTTCGGCCACCGCACCGCCGTCGTCACCGCCCTCGCCGACAACGCCGTCGGCCGCCTCGTCGAGGACCTCATCCTCCAGGGCGGCGTCGACACGTCCCTGATCCGCTGGGTGCCCGACGACGGCATCGGCCGCACCGCCCGCAACGGCCTCAACTTCGTCGAGCGCGGCTACGGCATCCGCGGCGCGCTCGGTGTCAGCGACCGCGCCCACACAGTCGTATCCCAAATCCGTGAAGGCGACATCGACTGGGACACCCTCTTCACCACCGGAGTCCGCTGGTTCCACACCGGCGGCATCTTCGCCGGCCTCTCCGACACCACCGTCGACGTCGCCGACGAGGCGATGGCCGCCGCGCGCCGCCATGGCGTCACCGTCTCCTACGACCCCAACTACCGCCCCAGCCTCTGGGCCGGCCGCGGCGGCGCCGGCCGTGCCCGCGAGGTCGACCTGCGGCTCGCCCGGCACGCCGACATCGTCGTCGGCGCCCTGGGCCTGACCGGAGCGCACCCGGGCCAGGCGCTGTACGGGGCCGACGGGGTGGCGGACGCGCTCGCCGAGGTGGCCGGCCTGTTGCCCGAAGTGAGAGTACTGGCCACGACCCTGCGTGACGTGCCCTCGGCCGGGGTCAACGACTGGTCTTCGGCCGCCTGGTCCGCCGAGACCGGCTTCGTCACCGGCCTCCGGATGCCTGGACTGCACGTCCTGGACCGCGTCGGCTCCGGCGACGCCTTCGCCGCCGGACTCATCCACGGCCTGCTCACCGGCGCCTCACTGGAACGCGCCCTCGCCTACGGCACCGCCCACGGTGCGCTCGTCATGACCACTCCCGGCGACGTCTCCATGGCCACGCTCACCGAGGTCGAAGCCCTGATCGCGGGCGGCTCGGCCCACGTGCGGCGCTGAGCCACGCCGATCGACATCCACGAGGAGGACGTCATGCAGCGCCGGACCATCCACAACACCTCCGTCGAACTCACCGAACTCGGATTCGGCGCGTCGGTGATCGGCAACCTCTATCGGACCACCCCGGCGGCCGACGCGTCGGCCGCCGTCGACGCGGCCTGGGACGCGGGCATCCGGTACTTCGACACCGCACCGCACTACGGCCTCGGGCTCTCCGAACAGCGCCTCGGGGCGGCCCTGCGGCAGCACCCTCGGGACGAGTACGTCGTCTCCTCCAAGGTCGGCCGACTCCTCGTCCCCAACGAACGTCCACAGGGCGTCGACAGTGAAGGATTCGTCGTACCGGACGACCTGCGTCGGCAGTGGGACTTCAGCCGCGACGGCGTGCTCCGGTCCATCGAGGACTCCCTGCGCCGCGCCGGCCTGGACCGGCTCGACATCGTCTATCTGCACGACCCCGACGACCACTGGAGGCAGGCCGCCGAGGAGGCCATGCCCGCCCTGGCGGACCTGCGCGACCAAGGAGTTGTCGGGGCCATCGGCGCCGGCATGAACCAGTCGGCCATGCTCGCCCGCTTCCTGCGCGAGACCGCCGCCGACGTGGTCATGCTCGCCGGGCGCTACACCCTCCTCGACCAGTCCGCGCTGGACGACGTCCTGCCCGCCGCACAGGAATCGGGCAAGAGCGTCGTCGCGGTCGGCGTCTTCAACTCCGGTCTGCTCTCCCGTGAGTGGCCCGCCGACGGCATGAAGTACGACTACCAGGACGCCCCACCGGAACTGGTCGCCCGCGCACGGGCGATCGCAGAGGTCTGCAAGGGGCACGGCACCAGCCTTCCCGCCGCCGCCATCGCCTTCCCGACCACCCACCCCAGCACCGTCAATGTCACGCTCGGCATGCGCGACCGCGCACAAGTGACACAGAACGTGGAACTCCAACGAAGCGCCGTACCCCGGGCACTCTGGGACGACCTCCGGTGCCAAGGGCTGATCAGGCCCGACGTCCTCACCATCAGCGGCACCCAGGGCACGGCCGACCACCCCGCGGCCGGCGGGCGGTCCGCGGCACATGATGACGGCACTCGCGGGGGGAGTTCCCCATGCCGCTGACCTATCAGAGTGAGTACCAAGGGGCAGCCACCCTGCTCGTGCCTGCCGCCCGAGGCGGCGGCCCTGGTGACGTCGATCGACCCCGAGGCGAGCACCGTCGAACTGGTCAGCCTCACCCCCGACCGCGCCCGGACGGTCGTCGCCCAGGCCGGTGCTTCGCCGAGCACACCATCGCCTCGGTGCGCTACACGACGTGCGAGGACGACACGTGGGTCGGGGACATGCACAACTACGGACACGGGGAACCGGCGGCCACCGAAGCCGAGGCGCCGGTCGACAGCAGCCTGCTCACCGTCGTCCTGCCCGCCCCCACCTGTATCCGGCTCACGTTCGGGCCGACCGTCACCGCCGCCAGCGCGCCCGCTGGGCCTGCATACGCGGACACCCGGCTACCGCACGCCGTTTTCGGCGGACGCTCCAGTGGAGTCCGGCACCGGCCTTCACAGCGGGGAGACCTGGAAGTGAAGCGGATCGCCCAGACCATCAAGCTCCGTCCCGAGCGACGCGAGGAGTACCTCACCACCCTCCATGCCGTCGTCCGGCCCGGCGTCGAAGCCGCGCTGCACCGCGCCCACGTGCGCGACTACACCATCTTCCGCCACCACGACGTCCTCTTCGCCTACGTCGACTACCAGGGCGAGGACTTCGAGGCCGACATGGCGGCGATCGCCGCCGATCCGGTGACACAGCAGTGGTGGAAGCTCACCGATCCGTGCCAGGAACCGTGGCCGGACCGGAAGTCTGGGAGCCAGTGGACGGACCTGCCCGAGATCTGGCATCTCGGCGATCCGGTATCCGACGGCCCCCTCCTAGGACGCAGGTGGCGTACCCGGCTCCCGGCGACGCGCTGCGCAACGAGGTAAGGAGAACAACGGCATGAGACCCGCACGACTCATCGTGGGACTACTGCAGACACTGTTGGTGGCAACAGCGGTGGTACTGCCCGCCCAGACGGCGCACGCCGCCGACACCAGCTTCTACGTGGACCCCGCCAACGGCAGTGACAGCAATTCGGGAACCAGTACGGCATCCGCGTTCAAGACGATCGCCAAGGCTCGCGACGCGGTCCGTACGGTGAACTCGGCCATGTCCGGGGACGTCGTCGTGAACCTGCGCGGGGGCACGTACAACCTCACCAGCCCCGTCGACTTCACCACCGCCGACTCAGGCACCAACGGCCACAACGTCATCTACAAGGCATACGGCTCCGAGACCCCCGTCGTCTCCAGCGCCAAGACCATCAGCGGCTGGACCTCGGCGGGCAACGGCCAGTACAAGGCATCGGTCGGCGCCCTCGACTTCCGCCAGCTGTACGTGAACGGGACGCGCGCCACTCGCGCCCGCTATCCCGACACCGGCTCGAACTTCCAGCTGCAATCCGGCGACAAGACCAACCAGGTACTGAAGATCGCCGACTCCCAGATCAGCAACTGGGGCAACTTCAGCCGCGTGGAAATGGTCCTGCAGCTGCAGTGGGCCGAGAACTTCCTGCGCCTGAAGTCGTACACGTCCAGCAACGGCGTGGCGAGTGTGTCGATCCAGGACCACGAGGCCGGCATCCTCTTCAAGCGCCCCTACCCGCTGCTGTCCAACGGCTCTCCGCTGCACTTCGAGAACGCCCGCGAGTTCGTCACCGAGCCCGGTGAGTTCTACCTCGACAAGGCCGCGCAGACGCTCTACTACCTGCCCCGGCCGGGAGAGACGATGTCGTCGGCCACGGTGCAGGTCCCGACTCTGAAGACGCTCTTCGACATCAAGGGAGACAGCCTCGGCTCTCCCGTCCACCACCTGAAGTTCTCGGGAATCACCTTCACCCAGACCAACTGGACCGAGGCGAGCGACAACGGCTTGCTCAACGGCCAGGGCGGCCTGTACAACATCTCGGCCGACACCAGCAACAACCAGTACGTCGCCCGCCCGCCGGCCGGCGTCAACGTCGAGAACGCCGACGACCTCGCCTTCTCCGGCAACACCTTCACCCAGATGGGCTCGACGGCCCTGGACCTCAACCACGGCGTCCACGACTCCACCGTCACCGGCAACGTCGTGCAGGACATCGCGGGCAACGGGATCATGGTGGGGAAGTTCTCCGACCCCGACGTGGAGTTCCACACGGTGTACAACCCGCCCACATCACCCGCGGGTGAGGACACGCGTGAGGTCGTCACCGGCGTCTCGGTCACCAACAACGTGATCAACCGCACCGGCCAGGACTACATCGGCACAGCCGGAGTCAACGCGGGCTTCGTACACGGCACGACCATCGACCACAACGACATCTCCGACTCGCCGTGGGCCGGAATCTCGCTCGGCTGGGGCTGGCAGGACGAGGCGAACGCGCTGGGCGCCAACTCCGTCAGCTACAACCGCATCGGCAACGCGCAGAACCAGCTGTGCGACGCGGCAGGCATCTACCACCTCTCCAACGACCGCGGCACGGTGATCAACAACAACTACATCCACGACATAGTCCGCACGCCCACCGCGTGTTCCTCGGCTGTGGCCGGCGTCTACCTCGACGAGGGCTCGGGCAACATGACCGTCGCCAACAACGTCCTGGCACGCACCGACAACTTCATCAACCGGAACTTCAACGGCCCCAACGTCACCCTCTCCAACAACACGACCACCGGCACCGCGGTGATGAAGGCCTCCGGCCTGCAGCCGGCCTACCAGGGACTGCTGGCGAAGACCAACCTCGCCTACGGCAAGACGGCCACCGCCTCTTCCGTCTACGCCGCGCAGTGGACCGCTGGCAAGGCCAACGACAACGACCCGGCGAGCGGCTGGTCTCCCACCGGGAGCGACACCTCGCCGTGGTGGCAGGTCGACCTCGGCAGCCCGTCCGCACTGAGCCAGTTCTCACTGACCACCCGACAGGACATCGACCAGCCCGAAACCCGCGCCAACTTCGAGATACGCGGCTCCAACGACCCCTCCTTCGCCAACTACACCGTCCTCGGACGCCAGGGCGCCTCGGTCCTCCCCTACACCACGACGCTCACCGGCAAGATCGACGCACGCCAGCAGTTCCGCTACGTACGGGTCGCCAAGACCGACGGCGGCTACTTCTACATCGGCGACTTCAGCGTCCAGCAGGCCGGCGTCTCCCTGAAGGACCCGGCCACCACGTCCTTCAACCTCTCGACGTACTACACCATCAAGAACGTCAACAGCGGACTGCTGGCCGACGTCTACGATGCTGCGACCACGGACAACGCCAACGTGATCCAGTGGCAGAGCAACTCCGGCACCAACCAGCAGTGGAACATCGTCCGGGTCAGCGGCCAGCTCTACAAGATCGTCAACCGCAACAGCGGCAAGGCCCTGGAAGTCCGAAACAGCTCCCACGGCAAGGGCGCGGCGCTCGCCCAGTCGACCTACAACGGCGGCAACAACCAGCTCTGGTACTTCGAGTCGTCCGGCAGCGGATACGTCATCCGCAACTTCGAGAGCAAGCAGGCCATGGACGTCCCCAACAACTCCACCACCAACGGCACAGCACTCGGCCAATGGACACCGGTGAACCAGAACAACCAGCTCTGGACGATCCAGTGACATTCCGCGTGTGAGGCGACGGTCCCCGCCGGGCCGGCAGCTCAGCTGCCGGCCCGGCGGGGCCGTCGTCACGACCAGCGCCCTCCCAAGACCGCCGCCCAGCCACCCAGCCGCCCCGGAGCCTCCCATGCCCGAGCCCGACACCCGCCCTCGTCGACGCCCACCACCACCTCTGGGATCTCGAGCGTCGTCCGCAGCCATGGCTCGACGAACCGGCCCTCGCGCCGATCCGACGTTCCTTCACGCTCGCCGACCTGGCCACGGACGCCACCCGCACACCCGATAAGGCCACGCATCACGCACCACCTCTGAGCCGGTGTACTCCCTCGCCTGCGCCCGGCGCGCGCTCCTGGTTAACAGGTGTCAGCGTGGTCAGCAGGAGCATCTGCGGTCATCTCGGCTCGGTCACCGGGAGCGGTCATCAGGTGGCGGCGGGGCCCGAAGTGGGGTGAGATGCCGCTGAACGCGGACAGGAACCGCTGGGCAGCGCCGGTACTGCGGAAGCCTCGACCTCACGGAAGCTGAGCGGGAAGCGGAAGTACAGCCACACGCAGTGGGAGATCACCTCGACCGGGTACCGGTGACCCTTGTACGACGGCGACGCGCTCCCCACGGACGATCACCCTTCACCATGATCAACCCGGCGATCGTCCCACCCGCCCAGCCGACGCGACAGCGCAGTTCAGAGGGGTCCCCGTCGTCTTGTCGTAAAAGTGCCGGGCTTTCTCAGGTTGGTCGCACATCAGGACCATGCGGTGCGGGGCACATGCCACGTGGGACGGGAACTTCCATCCGGCACGGCAAAGTCATCGACAAGCGCGGCTACGCCGGTTTCTGGATCCCCGAGTACGAGAACGTCTACCGCGAGAATTGCACAACGGTTCGCACCAGCTCGTTCCCCGCATCCCGCGATGGCCGGACCGGCGGGTCCAGCAGCAGCGGCGGCAAGTCCGGCTCGTCGCGCAACACCGGCGAGACCGGCACCGGCTCCGACACCGGTGGCTTGTCGTCGAGCACGTCCGGTGGCACGCAGGCGTGCAAGTCGCTCACGAGCGGCGGAACGACCGGCACCTCGAAACCCGGCTCCTCCGGCTGCACCACAGGAGGCACCCGACCGACCCAGCAGTGTGAGCGTCAGTACGTCGGCTGGAAGAAGACCGGCCAGCACTGGCGGCGCGGCAAATAGGAGCTGAAGCTCAGCGACGGCGGTCGCACCGGCTGGATCAGGGTCTCCAAGGCCACGTACGACAAACCGATCACCACGGCCGGGAGAGCACACCCTCGTACGCCCGCCGGCCCCACCACATCCAACCCGCATACACAGCGCTCTCCCCGGCGGCGGATGACGAAGGACGCAGCAGCGCCGACGAACTGTGCACGGATCTGATGAACCAATTCGGGCTGTAGCCCAGACTGGAGGCCATCGGCCGCGCCATGCTCGGCACCGCCTTGCTGGCCTTCCCATATTCGACCGCTGAGTGTCCCCGCCCCGGCACGGAGGACTGTCAGAGGCGCACGGCATCATCAGCAGATGGCCTCCACACCAGCAGCTCCACCGACCTACCTGGATCGGCTGCGGTCGGACCTGGACCTGATCGAAGCGGACTTCGTGCAGATCCTCGCGGACTCGCAGATCCGGAACACCGACCCCAACCGCGGACGCGACTACGTGATGCACGTTGGCGCTCCGAAGTGGGGCTGGGTGCCCAGCAGCCCTGAACTCGAGGCGCGACGAATGGAGCTGCTGGGCCGCGTAAGAGAGCATCTGATCAATGTTCAGGTCGTTCTGTCTGATTCGCCGGTTTCGATTCGCCAGGTTGGT
>NZ_BMMU01000057.1 GCF_014646095.1 Streptomyces lacrimifluminis
TCCAAGCCGTCCTCACCCTCCATCTGGCCAGCTCAGACTGAGGATGGAAAAGGCTCACTGCCGGGCTTGCCCTGCGCGGTGCGGTTACGCGGTGGGGGCTTGTCGGTTGGGGGCAGGGGCGAGGACACCGTTGGAAGCGGGGGCTGCGGGTTCCGCGATGTCGGTCGTGTGTCCTGGGGGTGGAGGGTCGTAGTGGTCCAGCCCAGGCCGTGGGCGGTCTGGGCACCGGTGCCTGCGACTTCGGCGTAGGCGGAGAGGGAGGTGAAGGCCGAGGCAGTGTCGGGTGGGGTGGTGTGCGGGAGGGTGAAGGTGGCGTGGCCGGTGAAGCCGGTGCGGGTGGTGGGGCCGAGGTCGGCGGGGGCACTGCGGAGTTCGTGGGCTGTGAGGCGCACGGTGGCGAGGAGGTCGGTGATCAGGGGGTCGGGGAGGGGGTGGGGGGCGAAGGTGTTCCAGCGGCGGGCGAGGTTCGCGTAGAGGAGTTCGGGGTCGGGGAGGGGGATCCAGCGTCCGCTGCGGGTGAAGTGGGTGACGGAGAGGAAGGTGAGGGTCGCGGTATGGGTGGCGGGGAGTGCTTGGAGGGCTGGGTAGGGGGCGCTCGCGGTGCGGATGTCCTCGATGGTGAAGAACTGGGAGCCGAGGCGGACGCGTTCGCCGCGCAGGGTGTCGAGGGGTGGGGTGGTGCGGTCGTCGAGCCAGCCGAGGACGAGGGTGGCGTGGCCGGGGTGTTGGGGGACTTCGACGAGGGGGGTGATGGAGAAGGGTTTGGTCTGGCTGTAGTGGTCGGCCGTGGTTCCTTCGAGGAGGGCGCAGGCCAGGCCGTGGAGTTGGGCGGGCGGGACCTGAGTGGTGCGGGTGGGATCGGCGGGGCGTAGGAGGAGTTGCCAGCGGGTGGGCATCAGGGCTGGTCCTTGGTGTGCGGGGTGAGGTTCACCCGGTGCGGGGTGCTCGTCACGGGGTCGCCTGGGCAGAGCCGGGATCAGAGCCGAGGACCGGAGCCGGAACAGGGGCAAGGGTGTTGAGGAGGTCCCTGTGGTGGTGGACGATGCTGATGTTCTCATTGGCCGTGAGCCAGCCGAAGGCGATGGTGATCGGCAGCGGCGCGGTGATGAAGAGGCGGGTTTCGATGGCTCCGGTCCCGCTCTCGGTCTGCCAGGCGTCCTTGGCGGCGGCCCAGGTCTGGCGCAGGTGCGCCGCGACCGCTTCGAAGGCATCCCGGGTCTCGGGGAGGTGTCCGGCTGAGGCCTCGATGACCAGGTGGGCGCCGCAGGGGCTGCCGGCGGCCTCGTGGTCGGACTCGTCGAAGACGTAACCGGTGTGGGTGGCGTCGGAGGGACGGCGTACCTGGCCGGTGCGGGCCACGTGCCTGGCGTCGTCGGTCATACCGGCGACCGGGGTGAGGCGGACGATGAGGGCGAGACGGTGGCGGTGCCGCGCCGGGCAGTCCGGGTGGGCCACGGGCCGGGCATGGGCGGGGGTCGGGGCGTGGGTGTGGGTCTCGCCGGGGTTGGATCGCGGGATGGTGGCGGCGACGAGGGCCTGCTGCGCCGGGGTGAGGGGCTGGGTGAGGTGGCTGCCGAGGACCACGCCGGGTACGACGGTCGTCTCGTCGGCTCTGGAGGAGTGCATGACGGTGAGTGAGGTGTGATGGTCGTTGAAGAGGCGTCGGCCGAGGAGGAACCCGTCGCGCATCTGGGCGAGGGGGTAGAGGGTGACGTTGCCGTCGGCGCCGCTCGACTTGTACTCGTCGACGCGGGCGTCGATGAGGTTGGTGACGAGGTCGGCCCGGTCGGCCGGGGACAGTGGCCGGTCGCCGGGGCGCAGCAGCCGCGGGTCGATGAAGAGGGTGCTCGCGTGGTTCTTCGCCGAGGCGCGTCTCATCTCGGTGACGCGGCTGGTCTGGGTGAGGGACTGGGGGAAGAGGGGGATGACGACGCCGACGCCTCGTTCCCGGCGCAGTACCCAGCCGAGGACGACGGTCACGGCGGCGACCAGGAAGACGGCGAGGTAGAACCAGCCGGAGTCCCACAGCTTTTCCAGCATGTTGGGGACGACGCCGAGGGCGAGGGCGGAGAAGGCGGCGATCATCAGGGTGCCGAGGCCGTCGCGTGTCCGGAGGAAGCCCCAGAGCTGCCGGTACCAGGGGGTGTGCATACGGGTACTCCCAGCTCGGGGTTCGGGGTTCCGGGGTCAAGGTGTCCGGGGTCAGGGTGTGGTCGCGCGGACGAAGGTGGCCGGGGTGGGGCCGGGGAGTTCGAGGAGTTCGAAGGTGAGGGCGTGGGCCTCGGTGGGCAGCGGGCCGGCCTGTTGGTCGTCGGGGGCCCAGGGGGTTCCGGGACGGATGTGGACGCGGACCTGTTCGCCGTCGTCCTGGCCGGGGCGGAGGGCTGCGACCAGGGCGTGGGCGCCGTCGATGCGCAGGCGCAGGCAGCGGCCTTGGTCCCAGGCCCACAGGTGTGTGGACAGCGGGGTGTGTTGGGGCAGCTGCTCCGCTGCGGCGACGTGGAAGCCGTCCAGGTCGGCCCAGGCGCACGTGGTGCCCGCCAGGACGGAGCGCGCCTGGGGCCATTCCAGGCGGCCGATGCGTTCGAGGCGGGCGGTGGCGGGCCGCGCGGTGTGCTGGGCTTCGGCATACGGCACCGAGGCCGGTTCCCGTTCCGGTGTCGCTCCGGGTGCCGGTGTGGTCGTCATGCCGGGATCTCCTCGGTGGCCGTGGGTGTGGCCTCGGCTGCGGTGGGAGCGGGGATCGGGAGGGTGTGGTGGGCCCGTAGCGTGTCGACGGCCGCGGCGTGTTCGGCGGTGAGCCAGTCGGCCGTCCGGGGCTGTGCGGCGAGGGTGCCGTGGCCTCGGGTGGTGCCGCCGCCGATGCCGGTCGCGCCGTCCGCCAGGTCGGCCAGGGCCAGGACCAGGGCGGCGCGCACCACGTCGGGGACGTGCCCGTCGTAGCGGATGTGCAGGCTCAGGTGGCCGTCCTCGACGGATTCCTCCGTGTAGAGGGCGTTGTTGCGGGCGCCGCCGAAGATGCGGTCGAGGGCCACGTGGTTGCGTATCCGTACGGTGCCCTCACGGACCGGGGAATCGGCGAACAGCAGGTGTCCGCGGGCGCCGACCGTCTGCGGCTGCTCCCCTTCGTACGCGTGCGCGGTGGTTGTGGGGCGTTCGGTCCAGCCGAAGGCCTCGCAGACCGGGCAGGTGCCGCAGGTGCCCACCGCGCCGTCCCCGACCGATGCGCACACGCCGCCGATGCCGACCGAGCGCAGAATGAACTCGACGCGGGCGCGCAGGACGCCCTTCCAGGTGCTGCCGGGGACGAGGGGGATGTTCTCGTGGTCGCGCAGGATCTGGGCGACACCGGTGCGGCGGGCCGCGCGGTCGGCGACGGTGCCGGATCCGATGTGCAGGGCGTCGGCGATGCGGAAGCCGAGGGCTTCACCGAACAGGTATGGCTCGTCCGGGGCGCCGCCGGGCCGGTGGGCTCGCTCGTGGGCGACGGTGGCTTGGTCGTCGACGAGGCCGGGGCCGCCCTCGGTGAGCCAGTGGCGCAGTCCGTCGGGGGTGGGCAGGTCGATGATCCGGTGGCGGACGGTGACGAGTTCGGCCCGGCCGTAGCCGGTGGTGCGTCCGGCGCCGATCCGGGGCCGCCACGCGCCCAGCAGCGCGATGACTTCCTCGACCAGCACGTCCTGGACGGTGTCGGTGTCGATGCGCAGCCAGAAGGTCAGTTCGGTGCCAGGCGGGAGGAGTTCACGGTCGTGGAGGGAGGTGGCCTTCGCGGCGGCGCGGTGCCGGTCGACGGCCGTACGGCGGCGGCGTGTCGGCTCGGAGTCGGGCAGGGTGAGCCGGGTGCCCAGGACGCGGACCGGGGAGGCGACCGCGGTGGTCCCCGCCCGGCCGTCGGCCGTGCCGTTGCGCACGCCGCCACCCTTGTCTTCGCCGGTGGCGTCGCCCGTACCGTTGGCCGGGTTCTTGAAGACGTCGCCGAACAGAGGGCGTCGCCGGTCCTCGGGAGCGTGCTGGCGCAGTGACCCGGTCAGGGAGGTGGCGGGCAGGTAGGGGGTGCCCCAGCCGTCACGGGCCAGTGGGAGGTCGGGGCGCAGGACGGAGCCGACGGTGTGTGCTTCGGGGGCGGCGACCGCGGCGGGGCCGGTGAGTTCCAGTTCGGCTTGGAGGATGTGGACGACGCTCATGGGCTCGGGGTTTCCTTCTCCGTCAGCCGGTGCAGGGCCGTGAGGGTGCCCAGGGTCCTGTCGAGGACGTCGACGGGCGCGGTCAGCAGCATGGCGGTGACGGCGTCCCGCTCGTAGGGGGTCAGCCGTCGCAGGCGGGGGCGTTGCAGCAGCGTGGTGTTCCGGTTGCCGGAGGCAGTGGTGATGTCTTCGACGTAGGTGCGGAGGTTGTCGGCGAACCAGGCTCCGTGGCCGGTGCTCAGGAGCATCCGTGCGTACGACTCGGCCGGGTCCTTGGCCTCGTCCCACCCGGTGTCGGCGGGTTCCGGGGCGGGGTCGATGGTCTGGGTCCAGGCGGTGGTGGCCGTCTCCAGGGCGCCGAAGCCCTCGTTGCGCCGCAGGCCGATACCACGCCCCGTCAGGGTGAGCAGTCCGTCGGGGGCGGGGGGCCGGTCGAAGGCGAGGAGGAGGACGGAACCCGCACCGGCGGCCAGTTCGACCGGTTTGGGCAGGCGGGAGGCCGCGTGCCAGCCGCCCACCCGCTCCCCTCGCGTCCAGACCCGCTCCACGGCGCTCACCCGTGCGCCGCCGAGCAGCGGTGCGAGTTCGGCATCGAGCGTGGCGCGCAGCGTCTGCCGGTCGGCGAGGTCGAGGGGCAGGCCGGCGGGGTCGGTGAGGATCGCGGGCGCGGTCAGGCGCAGCGCGATACGGTCGCCGGTCGGCGGCGGGACGGTCTCGGCCGGGCCGGGGCGGTAGGTGACGGCGCCCGAGGTGCCGCGGCGCCCGCCCAGGCGCAGCCGCCGGGGTGCGGCCAGCCACGCCGCCGCCCTGGGGGGCAGTACGGCGGCGGGGGTGACGCGGCCGTGGAAGGTGCGTTCGGTGCCGTCGGCTTCGCGGTGGGTCAGGGCGCGGCGGGTGAACAGCAGGCTCTTCTCCGCGATCTGGCGGGCGTCGTCGATCTGCAGATGGGTGCTCTGGGTGACCAGCCCCCGCCCCGCGGCCCCGGTGAACTCGACCTCGCCCCGCCCCGGCACCAGGGGCCCGCACCCGCACGACGGCTCATCCCCGCTCCCGGCGTGCGGGAAGGCCTCGTCGACGACCGTTGGGCAGTGCCGGTACTTGCAGCGCAGCACCGACAGCGGGACGACGTGTGAGCCGGTCGCGAACAGCGGCCCGTAGGAGACCTCGCCCTCGAACAGGGCGATGAACTCCCGGCGTTGGGCCTCCGGCACCTTGCCGGGCAGGCCGTGCTCGGCGATCCACGCGGCGGCCAGCGCGCCGCGCAGTACCGAGCCGGGGACATGGAGGCGGGTCTGCACGGGGGCGGTGCCGGACGGTCGGACGCCCAGGGCCAGCGGCTGGTGGGCGGTCACCTGGACGTCAAGCATGCTGGTGGTTCCTCCACTGCTCGGCGAGCCCCGTGAACCGGGTGATCAGTTCCTCGTCCACGCCCGGGTCCTCGGGCATCCACCGCACCCAGCCCAGGCCTCGGCGCCGGCCCGAGCCGAGGCTGTGCACACCGGCGGCGGCGCAGGCCAGGACCGCCAGCTGGCCGTCCCGGTCCAGGGGCGGTCCGCCCGTCTCCGGCAACGGCCCGTGCTGGGTGACGGTGAACTCCGCGGCGTGTGCCCACACCTCCTCCCCGTACATCAGGTGGTCGCGGAGCGCGGCGCCCGACTCCTCGTCCAGCCGCACGCGCGCCCGCGTGGTCACCACAGGCACCTCGCCGGTGAAGCGGGCTGCGTCCCAGCCCCACGCGGTGGGGTGGCGCGGGCCGCCGAAGACCGCCTCCACCAGGCGGGGAAGGCCGGGCAGGAGCCGTTCGGCTGAGTCCCGCATCAGCCCCTTCAGGGACGAGGCGGGCAGCAGGCTGTTCCGGTCGACGGCCGCGTCGATGCCGGGCCGGCCGCTGCCGGTCGCGATACGGAACGGGCCGTGGAAGGTGATCGTCACGCGCATGGCCACCACCGGGAGAGATTGAGGGCCGCGCTCAACCCGACGCCGGACACGGGCGGCTGATCGAGCCGGTCGAGCCTGTCGAGGGGAGGGAGGAAGGGCCGCACGGCGTCGAGGTGGCCCACCACCCGGTCGGCGAGGGCCGCCGCCGTGAGCGGACCGCCGGCGCGCGACGCCTCGGTCAGCCGCTCCCGGTGGCTGGCCGGCACCCGGGTCAGCCGCGACAGCGCGGTGGCCGCCATACTCGCGCCGCCGTTCCCGGTCCGCAGGACCGACAGGGCCAGCGGTGGATGGCCGGGGGCCTCGGGGCCGTCGGCGGTGACGTCCAGCCACTGCACCGACGCCTCCCGGCCGCCGAACGCCCGCTTCGCCTCCGCCAACCGCTGCCCCGCCGACTCGACCAGCAGATTCAGCGGATGCGAGGCGTGGGCGACGACCACACCCGCCGAAGCGGTCGGCGGCCCAAGCGCGGGCAGGTGCGCCCCCGGCTCCCGGCGGTCGGCCCGCAGCCGGTTCAGCCGGTCCAGGATATCGGCCGTCGCCTCGCGGACCAGGCGTTCGAACTCCGCCAGGAAGGTGAGGGTGAACTGCCACGCCTGATCGGCGGGAAGGCTCACCAGTACGTCGTCACCGCCCACAACGTGCGGTACGAGGCAGAGCCGCTCGTGTTGTGACGTCGACGGCAGTTCCAGCGTCGCGTTGGCCAGCGCCTCACGGGTTGCTGCCGACAGCGCCTCGGACAGGGTGGCCTTCGCCGTCCGCAGTTCCGGATCCCGGCTGCCCTCGTCGGCCAGGGCTTTGAAGAACACCCCGAACGCGTTGCCGTCCACCGCGATGGTCGCCAGATGATTACGGCCCGACGCCGCGCTACCCAGCGCGGCCAGGGCGGTGAAATCGTCCGGCCCGGGCGCCAGGCCGATGCCCCGCAGCAGCCGTCCCTCCGGGCTGCGCTCGTCGGCCACCGTCTGGCTGCGGGACACGTTCCGCATCGAGCAGTCCAGGCACAGCGCCTGCCGCGTGCCGTCCGCCATCGGCTCGACGCCCACCGCCGGATCGATTTGGCACATCCGGCACGGCAGCGCCAGCGGGAACTCCGCCACCGGCGGCAGGTCGTGCCGTACCTGGCCACGTTGCGACTTCGGGCGCAGCACGTGCGCGTACACGGCGAGGTAGAACTCGCCCTCGCCCCACACCGAGTGAAACTCCGCACCGGGCAACGCCCGGCGCAGATGGGCGAACACGACATCCTGAAGCCGCCGTACCCGCCCCTCGACATCGTCCGTATCCCGCGCGGGAAAGCGGAGGCTGACCACCCCGTCCGCCTTCCCGGCCTCCGGGTTGACCTCCGCCAGATCCCCGGCCACCCGCCCGACCGCGCCGGCGGCCGTCGCCTGCGCCAGACAGTTACTCGCAGCCCGGTGCCCGCGCAACCCCGCGGTCCGGGTCAGATACTGCTGGATACGTGCGGCCCCGAAATCGACGTACACATGCGAGCCGGTCACCGTCCCTTCCTCTCAGGCTTGTTCTGCTTCTGCGGGACGGCGTTCATCGCGGGGCTGGGCGCCGCGGCGGAAGGCAGCTGCTGGTAGGGGAACTCGGCGCCCTTCTTCCAACCGCCGTCCGGTTTCTCCGTCCACGACGCGCCGCCCGTCGTCTCCTTCCAGAACGTGAAGGACGGCAGCAGCGCACTCGGGTCCAGCGGGCGGCCCGGCTCCGGCAGAGGACCCGCAGGCGGGTACCACACCTGGTGCGGTGGGGCCCAGTCCAGCCGCAGCACCTTGGCCAGCTGCCGTTTCCAGATGTCCTTGAGCTCCCTGGACGCGGTGCGGCGAAACGCGTCTACCGCTTCCTCCACCCCGAGCAACGGGACCGCCTCGCCGAGGTAGCGGCTCGCCGCGTCGTGCAGGGCAATCACCGTGACCTTCGAAGTCACAGTGCCAAAGCCCAGCGGGCGTCCGCCACCCACGGCGAGGCCGTACTCGGGGCGCTCCCCCGCGCTCCCGTCGGCGTAGTCGCGCAGGAGAAGAGCGGGGTCCAGCGCGCACAGCAGCCCGCCGAGGTCGGCGTCGCTGAGATTCTCGAAGTGGACCCGCGCGGCGAACACCGATCCCGCCGGCACGGACTCGCCCTGCGAGAGCATCTGGTTCGTCGGCTTGTACACGTCCTCGTGGAACACGCTCGGCTTGTCCGCGCTCGCCCGGAAATACGGCCGCTCACCGGGCGTGCCCGTCAGCCAGTACTGCTTGCGGCCGCGCAGCCTGCGCGTGCTCTTCCCGTCGCCCTCCGAGCCCCACTCCCGCAGCGGCGGGGCGTTCTCACCGACGGCGGTCTTCCCCTCGGAGCCCTGGTCGCGGTTCAGATAGAACTGGCCGGCCCCCGGTTTCGGAGCGCCCATCGGCGGCAGCCACTCCCGTTTCACCTCGTACGCGGCACCGGGAACGGCGTCACCGAAGCGGACATGGCCGCGGTACGCCCTCTGCTCCGCACGTCCCTTCGGACCCTTCCCCTCCGTGTCCGCCGAGCCGAAGATCCGGCAGCTCGGGCACAGTTGGCCTGGATCCGTACAGGCCAGCGCGTGCTCGGGAACCCGCTGCCGGGCCTTGTCCACACCGCCCGCGTGACGCCACACCACCGCCAGCGCGATGTCCCGCACCCATACCGTCCCGTCCCCGGTCTCGGCCCGCACCCATACGACCTGGTCCTCGTACAGCCGGCGGCGCGCGGCGATCCGACGACCCAGGAGTTTCCCGTCCCCGGGGTGCGACACGTCCACCCAGCACGGCTTGGAGTCGTCCTGATCCGGCTGCTGCCGCAACCGCCGCATGTCGTCGGTATCGTCGACCGCGTCCAGGAAGGTCTCCCACACGTCGTCAGGGACCACCGCACCACGGACCGTGTCCTCAAGCTCGCCGGTAGCGCAGAAGTAGCGGCCCCGCAGTCGTGCACCACCGTCCGGGTTCCTGCGCGTCCCGCGCCTGGTCCGCGCGTCGGTGACCAGCACCACCCGGTCACCACCACCCCGCACCAGCGCCGGATCCTCCAACTGCAGGCGCTTCAGCACCTCCTTGCCCGAGCCCAGCAGCGTCACCCGGGCCCCGGTCCGCAAACCTTCGGCGCCGCCCAGCGCGCCGTGCAGCGCCGCGGACTCCACCCACACCGCCGGCTGCGGACACAGCCTCATCCGCAGCGGCCTGCCGTCCTCGTCCGCCTCCTCGACCCGGGCCAGCCGCCACCCTGGCGTACGACCGTGCACCTGATCGCGATACCCCGGACGGAAGTCACCGTCGAAGACCCGCAGACACCCGCCCGCGATCGCCTCGTGCAACGACCGCACCGCACCCGCCAGCGACGACCCCGGCAGATACGGCACCGGCCCCTCGAACCCGGGTAACAGCCGCCGGGGGAAAACACCGTCATCACCGGCGTACACCTGCCGCAGCAGCAGCGGACTCCGCGCGGTCAGCGTCACCTCGACAACCCCCGAGTAACACCCCTCCACCAACTGCCCGTGCCCCGCGGGCTCCTTACGCCATCCCGGCTCCGGTTCCCCCTTCGGCACCTGAACGAAGGTGTACGGGTTGACGAACCCGCTCTGCCCCACGCCCGCCCCATCCGACACCAGACCCTCCCCCGCACACCGGCCAACACAATGCCCGAGGAACATTCAGTACCGGTGCACGCAACCCGCACAACCCGAATCCGGATATCCACCCGCCAAGTTGACCAACCCGCTGAACACCTGGCACACGCCCACACCGCTCAACCGGGCCCCGCACACCGGGCGTCAAGGCGCGGCCCGCCTTCTACGGAGCGTGCGACCACCAGTCGAAGTCCCGCGTCGCCCACTCCCCAAACAGGGCCCCGACCCGGGCCTTCCGAACATGTCAGCGCGACGTCACATCCGGCCAACAAGCGCACTTCGTAGCCAATGTCTGCGGGACGGAACGGCAGTGGGGGCTGATGTGGAACGAACACGGCACCCTTCCAGATCTTGAGGCGTAGACACCTTCATGATCCAGAAGGGCCGGTTTGACGCTGTACTGGACCCGCGCCCCCTGGGCGGCCAGTAGATCGAAGATCTTGCCTCTCCGGTCGTCGTCGGCGATGTCGTAGCTGACCAGCAGGGTGTACGGCATGTGTGCTCACCTCCAGCCGATGGGTGTGTACGCCGCAGTTCGGTCAGTGATGACGTCGGCGAGGTGGCAGGCCCGCACGGTCAGCGCCTTCCGGTAGGAGACGCAGCGGCCGGCCGAGGGATGGTGGGCCGCGGTCAGCATGCGGCGCTCGTACGTTGTCAGGAAGGTCCTCAGTGTGTCGCGGTCCATACAGGCACCCCATTTCCTCTGGTCTCGTCCGTCGTAAAACCGGCGGGGCCGATCTTTCCCGAGGTGCACAGGCCGATGACGAGATGGTCGACGATCAGCGGCCGGAACCCCTCGACCAGGCCGAGGGCCAGGGACGGGCGGGCGCGGTGCATCTCGTGCAGGTATCCGACAGCGGGGTGGAGGCCGGCCAGAACAGGGCGTTGACGGGGTCGGGCGGCGGCGTGTGAAAGCCCAGGTCTGGCCAAGGATGCGGCCGAGCGCGGCGAAATAGTCGCGGGTCGCGGCGCCTACCACTCCCCTCAGCGCGGCCTCGGACGAGAGCAGCAGCGCGGGCCTGCAGGCGTCCGAACCCGTCGACTACACGCGGATCCGTGTTTCCATACCCAACGGTTTTTAGTCACTGTGGAACCTGATGGACATCGGCTGGCATACACCGCGCCGCGGCTTGTCGTACGGGCCCCCGCACGTGCTGCACGAGGCGGTATAGAGGGCGGCTGCCGGGGGCATGCGGTCGGCGGGTTCAGCTCACACACGGGATGCCGCCATGACCTGCCGGGGTTCCCCCCACCGTCATGACCTGGGGTCCTGGTGAGGCAGCAGCACCCGGTGCCGACGCATCCACGTCACCGTGTGGTTGAACAGCGCCACCGGCCCTAAACGTGCATCCGCGCCCGCCCATGCACAGCGAGTTGGGTGCGGCTCTTCTGGAGTGAGCCCGCCGGTCAGGCCAGGAGCTCGTAGTTGTGTTGGTCGAGCCGGGGGTAGAGGCGTTCGCGTTCTCTGTGGGTGTGGAAGATCCAGTACTGCGGGAAGTCGCCGTTGCTGATGAGGGCCCGAAGAGTCAAGACGGCTTCGGCTCCGGGGACGGTCCATCTGCTGCCGGTGATATCGAGCCGGTCGGCCACCATTATCTGAACCATCGCGAATCCGTATCAGGCCTCTGGGTCGGGGGCTGTCCGGTGCTCGGGGTGATGGTGTTCGGGGCGACGTCGTGGAAGCGGGGCACGCCGAGATCTGTGGTCCGGCGTACTGATTCCTCGAGCTGGGCGATCTTATTGTTGGAGGCGGAGAGGCTGACGTTGAGGCCGTCGACCTCGCCGAGCCAGCTGTGCTCGCGGGCTTCGTCGATCCGGGCGAGGAGGTTGTCACGGATCTCGAGGAGTCGGGGGTTCCGTAGGCGGGCCGGAGACGCCCGACCGGCGCTGCGAAAGATCCCCTACACCTCCAGGTCCACCACCACCGGCACGTGGAACTCGCCCACGGCGCACACCACTTCGAGTTGGAGTGCTGGCGGCACAACCAGACGTGGGCGAAGGACGTCACGGTCCCCGAGACCGTGGCGCACGTACGGGACTTCGTCGACCAGGCGCTCGCCGGCGCTCCGCCGGATGCCTTGGCGCCAGCCACACGTGCCGCGTCAGACATGGAAAGTTTTCCAACCTCGCGTTCATGCGAGTGATGGGCGAGGACGGCCTTCACGACGTCGGTGATTCGGGTGGTGCTTCAGTGGAGCTTCCGCAGGAGGCACCGCCCCTTGGGGGTGGCCATCGTCTGCTCGCCGAGACAGCGGACCTTGGCGTGGGTGGTGTTGTGGCGGTGCTTCCGCCGCTTGAGGCGCCGGCCCCGAAACGCATTGCCTAGTGCCGTTGCGATCTTCGGTCGACCCGAAGGGCGACCGACATGTGAGGCCCGTGAAGGTAGGGGGCTGCTTCGGCGTCGCGCTCCTCGGTTGCTCCAAAGGACACATGCCGCACGGCAGGGCCGTCTGGCTTCCTCGCCATGAAAGACACGTTGCGATCCCTTCGAACCCCGGCGGGGCTGTGCTGCATATGGCGTGGCGGGGGGAGGAGAATGGTCCCGCGCAGATCTCGGTGAGCCGGAGGGGCGAGGGGTGCTGTACGAAACCGCACAGGGTGCGCTGGAACAGCTCACGGATGATCAAATTCTGGAACGGGTGGCGCTATGGGTGCTGCGGAAGCGGTACCCCAACCTCCGGCCCACCAGCGCTACGGGTGATACCGGTCTCGACGGCTACAGCCAGCCTTTGTTCGAGGACGGGATCGACGTGGCGTTGTGGGTCAGCCTGCAGAGCACATGGAGCGCGAAGCTCACCATCGAGTTGAAGAAGCACAAGAAGCACGGGCGAACGGCGCCAGCCTTCTTCGTGACGAACCGCTCGACGAACGAGATCAAGAAGGGGCAAGAGCGGGAGCGGGCAAAGACGGAGTTCGGGGTGGACCTGGAGATCGTCGACCTTGCCGAGCTCGTCACGGAGCTGGAGTCGGACAGTCTGCGATGGGTGGCCGAGGCCGAACTGGGTGTCCGTCCGCGCCAGCCCCGGGCCCTGTCCACCGCGGAGATGTACCTGGAGCGACTCTCCGGCACCGTCCCGGGGATGACCGCCGAACTCCACGGCACCACTGAGATCCAGGATCGGCTCCGTACCGAACTCGGCGCGGAAAGCCCCGCAACCAGGATCGTCGTCGTGGAGGGCCCTGGAGGCAGCGGGAAGACCCGGCTTGCGATCGAGGCGGCCCGATCCGTCGCCACGACGCTCGTCGTCCCCTCCGGCGCACCTCTCACACCGGAGGCGTTCAGCGAGGTGGGGCTGGACGGTCCCCTGATTCTCGTGGTCGACGACGCACACCGCAGCGAGAGCCTGAGCGCGGTGGCGGCCATGCTCGCCGATCCCCGGTTCGACCGGGTCCGCCTTCTGTTCACCCTCCGCCCCGGCGAGCGCGAGCGGACGCTCTACGCTGCCGGCGCAGAGCAGAAGGCCAGCGCCCCTGTCGTGCTCGGACGTCTGGAAAGGCTGGAGATCGACAGGATCATCACCGACCACGGCATCCACCACGAGGAATTCCGTAACAACGTCATCAACCTGGCTGTCGGCAACCCGCTGCTCGCCCATGCTGCATGTCAAGTGGCCCTGACCAGCGGGACGTTCGGCTGGGCTGATGCGTCGGAACTCTTGCGGAATCTGGTGGCCAACCGGCTCGTGGCGATGGACGATCCCAGCCTGCACCGCGCGGTCGCGGTCGCCCTGGCCCTGCTGACCAGGGCCGGCGACCTGGACGGCCACCATGGCGGCAGGGACGTTGCCGTCCTCCACGGCGCGGTTTCCGGCCTTCCGTCCGAGCCGGATCGTCTCGACCGGCTTCTGGACAACCTCGTCGACGCGGGCTTGGTGGACACGCCGCCCTACACCTTCCGCCCCGAGCTCGCCGCCGTCGTTCTCGTGGCCGCCGCGCTCACCCAGGGTGCCCCCGTCCGACTGGACACCCGTACCGCCCTGCAGCAACTGGCAGCCCAGGCCGGGATTTCCTCGGGGAGCACGCCACAGGAGAACGCGGAAGCACTGGGCAGTGCGGCGCAGCGCCTTGGCCCGCCGATCGCCGTGCTGGCCGATGCCGCCCGGAGCAGCGGTAACCAGGCAGCGGGCGCGGCAATCGCGCAGTTCGTCCTCGGCTTGCTGCCCGAAGACGCCTCTCTCGGTCACTGGACCAGCGTCGTGCACCTCGCGTACCGGGCTGCCCCTGCCGATCAGTCACTCCTTGTGCACCTTGCCGCACGGCTGGCCCGGCAGTGGCCGGTGCCTGCCTCCGGCCAACTCTGGGATGACGAGGACGCCTCCGCCCACTACCGGTTCGAATTGGACAAACTCTGCGAGGAGTTCGCCCGACTGGCACGACGCACTGATCCGCTGGCAAACCCGGCGGCGGTGGCGGCCGTCCTGGACATCGCCTGGCTGGCGGACGCTGTCCGGCCTGCGTTCGGCGACGGGCAACCTGGTGCTCTCCTGCGGACGTTCGAGACATGGAGTGCCCCACGCAACTTACACGCTGGGGGCTGCGAGGCACTGACAACGAGCCGCGGTGCCCTACTTGACGCCATCTCCCGGTGGGCCCGGGATCGTGCGGCCGAGCCGCCGCTCGGGCTCGACCCGGAGGACGCCGCGAAGCGGGGGCCCCAGTCCTTTGCCCGCGTGCTTCTCGCGGCCCTGCAGCCATTCCTGAATGTCACCGCGGAACGGGTGCGGTACGGCACGCCGGAGCAGGCGAATACCTTCAACATCCGCATCATGGTGCTGCCCGACGTGGCGGCGACGCGGGATCAGCTCAACCAGGCCCTCGACCTGCTCGCGCCGCTACTCATGGAGCAGGTGCTGAGTGAGCCCGAGCACCGTCACCTCCTCAATGCCCTGGTCGCCCTGCCCCGGCAACTGCGCCAAACGGCGGCCCTCGGTCTGCCCGGTAGTACCCAGCAGCCGTTGCCCGCGTATGCCGACCAGACCCTGACGGCAGCTGCATCGCGGTTCGCCAGCAAGATCGCTGAGCATTGGACGGGGCTTCCGCTGTCCGTACGACGCCGGGCAGCCGAAGCCGCGCTCGGGATGGGACGTTGGCGTACCGATCTCACCGCTGCGGCCGCGGCCGGGGAACCAGTTGCAGCAGCGGCACTCGCCGACCAGGAGCTCGCCAACCTTCTGGTCGTTCAGCCACCCCATACCTTCAGCGGCGCCTGGCAGGAGGACATCGCAGCCCAAAAGCCCGCCGCCGTTGCGCTGGCCAGCGCGCTGACCACTGCGCAGGCAGTCGATCTCCTGGAAGCCACCGACCCCGACGTCTCCGGCACCGCGCATGAAGTCCTCCCGGCATTCGCCGCAGCGGTAGGCGAGAACGCGACCGATACCATCTCCGTCCTTGCACGCCTGGCCCGCAGTCCCTTGGCCGCGGAGGCTGCGCTCCTGGCTGGACTCGCTCACCGGCACCCAGAGCAGGTGTGGCAGTGGGTGTCTGAGCGGACGAGCGACACCAGGATCGCGGGACTCGCGCTCGCGATGGTGGACGACCACCCCGACCACGAAGAGCCACTCCTACACACCCTCGTGGAAGCAGCCACAGGCACAGAGAACGCAGAGTCGGCCGCAATCTGCGAACAAGTCGCCCACCACTTGTGGCACTGCACCAGATCAGCCGACGATCGCCTGGCGCGCCTGGGCCGACTGGGTACCCGGGGGCCGGAGCCGGCGGTTCCTGCGGTTCTGGTGGCGATTGGGATGGTCCTCCTCCCGGGGCCGCAGGTGGCCGCCTCAGCGGTGGCCGAATGCTCTGCTGTGCTGGACCGCATGCTAGCGGCCGAGCACCTCAGTCGAGGTCTCAACGACTACCTTGCCGCAGACGCGGCGATGCAGATCGCACGCCGGGTACCTGAACGGTTCGCCAACGTTCTGGTGGGCCACATCCGCCAGGGGCATCCCTTGCCGACCATGTGGGCGGAGTACATCGAACGCCTCGGTACCGAGGTGCGCGACGAGATCACCGCCGCATTCGTCCACCACTGGTCCACCGCACCGATCACCGCACCCGATGAAGCCGCTGAGTCTCTGCTGCGCCGGGCGTTCACCCAGATCGGCAGAGATACCGGCGCATGGTCGCGCACGCTGTACGAATGGGCGAGCGGCGCGCCGAGCGCGCGCCGTCGAGCCGCGGAGGCGATCCAATCTGCCTGGTCGACCGCCACCTGGGAAGAGATCGTTCCGGCCCTGCTCACCGCCAGATTGGACCCGGAGAGCCAGGAACTGCTCCTGCACGGTTTGACCTCGGTGGACGGTGCCTTCACCGACCCGGCCAGCGTGATCAGCCCGCGCCGCGAAGCCGCGGAGAAGCTGCAGAACCACCCCGACACCGTGGTGCAGGACTTTGCCGCTGCCGCAGTAGCTCGCCTCGACAGCTTCTCCTCGACGTTCCAGGATCTACAGAACCGTGCCCGCAACGGCTATCTCCAGTAGTGAACCGGACGGCTGGCGGCCCCACAGTGTCCGCACGGGTGTACAGGGGCCGGTCGGACGGTTTGGCGGACAACGTAAAGGCGACTTTCCCGCCGTGGACGTGGATCGAGTGCGGCCCTTCGCATTGGTAGGGACCCGCTTCGTGCCCACTGGCCGATCGAGGCGAAGGAGCGCGCCCCGGTCAGCACCGCCGAGCAGGCGATCAGCACCACACTCACGAACGAGTGACGATTCCCGCGCCGATGCCGCGGGTCGGCCAGGGTCTGCAGCCGCAGGGTCAGCGGCCCGATCAACCGGTGCTGACGGGTCACCGCCACCGGCATCCCGAAGGCACCGGCGTATCCCGTCATCCGGGCCCTCGAAGGAGAGCCTCGCGGCCTGTACGCGGGTGCCGTCGCCATCAACACCCTGCGAGCCGCCGGCCACACGAACATCGCGGCCGGACTCCGCGAGATGACCTACGACAGCTTCCGCCGACCGCTGGACCTCCTCGGCCTCTCCTGACCAGCACTCACGCAAGATCAAAAGACTTTGCAACAGCCCTGAGCGGACGACTGACATGATCTGAGATCGGCCGCATGTCGAGCCTGACGAACCACCATGGACAGGGAAGCGGAGGTCAGGAGCGGCGCGCTACCGATACCTTATGGGTAGTTGTCCAGACGTGCGGGCAGGGAATGGGATACGACACTTCCTTGGAAATTGGCGATAAGTACACGTTTATGTGGCGGAAACACGCCAGCGAGCTACCTCGCATGCTATTTAGCTACGATCAGTTGCGGATTGATCCCGTAGATGACCTTGGGTCTGGCGAAGTCCGCTACTCCGTAAAATTTATGGGCACTGTCAAGCAATCCCTCGAAGCCCTTACTAACTACGGACTTGGCTGGAAGGCTGCAGTTTCTGCCTACGCGGCTATCCGCATTGAGCGCGGGCAGGCGACGTGGTCGCTCATGGCTGACAATCGCTCAACCGACGACTGGGAACAGATTAAGGAAAAGCTGGAGCAGTTTTCCAAGATCCCGGCCGAGGTCGATCTACTGCATCTCGGGCGGTTGATGTTGAAGCAGATAGAGAACGATACAGATGAGATCGTGCTACTAGAAGGTCTTACGAACGAAGAGAACTTGCCGAACCCGTTCACTGACGCTTTCAAGGCTTACACGGAAGCGGAAATGTACGATCCAGCTCGAAAACATGAGATTCTGCGGGCTGCTGAATCACTGGTCCATCTTCAGAGGGATGCGCCTCTTCTAGCGTGGCCTCTAATAGTCTGCGTTCTCTTGTGGTGTCTTCCGGCAGACGCTCCCATGGAACTAGATCTATCAGATGATGCTGCAGAGGCCTCCCTGGCGGGCACTGAAGAAGACGCCCGTACCTACGCGGCACAGTACTGGCACGATTCGTCAAAGGTACTGGCCGGAACAGCACAATCTCTTGCTCGCCTTTTTGGTGTCCTCTCATCATTCGACGGCGAGTTGAGCGGAGAATATTGGGCTACACGTTCAGTCGAGCTTCTTCATCGACTGCGTGAGCTAAACGAAAGTCCGGACCTATATACGACAAAGTTGAGGGGTGATGCTCTAGAAAGCTTGGTGGAAGCGATTTTGCGCGCTGAAGGAAACGGGCTGGCAGTTGTAGAAAAAAACTTTCGAACAGCCGAGGAAGAGATAGATATTCTTGTAAGTAACAATCTCGCGGACCCCTTCTGGGTTGCCCAGGGAAGTCCTCTTATGCTAATCGAATGCAAGAATTGGAAAGACAAGGTTGGCATGCCGGAGCTCCGCATTTTCGAGTCCAAGCTACAAGACCGGGGTGCTCTGTGCCGTATCGGCATCTTCGTATCTCTGTCCGGATTCAAGAAAACTTTCCTGGAGCGCTTGAAGCACTTTCAGGCTACGGGGGGAATCATCTTTGCCATCGATGGTGCTGACCTTGAGCAAGTGGTGAGCAGTCGGCAGCGATTGACGGATTGGTTGCGGCAAGATGGAATCCGGAAAGCGCTGGGAAGGTGAGCGCCTCGTAAACCTCGCAAGCGAAGAAGGAGTGAGCCCTTTCCAACCTGACGGCGGTGCTGGGGTGCTGGCGGGTGTGGGCTGTACGGAACGACGAAGCTCCTGGTAGGCGTGTTCTCGACCAAGATCACCCGTGTCCGCCAGGAGCTTCGCGTGCTTGTCTACCCGTCCTCGATTGATCTCTCCAGCCGCACCCTGCGGTTCCTGGCCGGGCAGCTCTCCGGGCGGCAGAGGCAGATCGGGACGCGGTGGCGACGACTGCCGACTGGCCGTCAGGCCCTCCTGGTGCTGGCCCACTTACGGTGCGGCGACACCTATGCCCAGCTTGCCACGGGTTTCGGTGTCGGGATCGCGACCGTCTACCGCTACATACGTGAGGCAGTCGAGATTCTCGCCGCCCTCGCTCCGTCCCTGGCTGAGGCGATGGTGACGATCCGGACGAAGGCGTTCGTGATCCTGGACGGCACCCTGCTGCCGATTGACCGGATCGCCGCTGATACCCCGTACTACTCAGGGAAGCACAAGCGCCACGGCATGAACGTGCAGGTCCTTACCGACCCGTTCGGGCGACTGCTCTGGGTCTCACCCGCCCTGCCCGGCTCGACCCACGACCTCACCGCGGCCCGAAACCACGGGATCGTTGACGCGCTCGCCGCCGCAGGGCTGAAGTGCTGGGCGGACAAGGCATACCAAGGCGCTGGCCGCCACATCCGAGTCCCCTTCCGCGGCCGTCGGCTCAAGCACTGGAAGCGACGGCACAACAGCACTCACGCCAAGATCCGCTGCGTCGGTGACCAGGCCATGGCCGTACTGAAGGGCTGGCGCCTTCTGCGGAAGCTTCGCTGCAGCACGACCCGGATCACCGACATCGTGAGCGCAGTCCTCGTCCTTCACCACGCTTCAACATGAGGTTGGAAAAATCACGGACACCCGCACCGTGGCCATCATCTGGATCATCACGGGCCCCTGGGCGTCAGGGGAGGTAGGCGCCCGAGACGGCGGCGGCCGCAAAGGAAGTGCCGAACAAGCGGGTCCCGTCGGGGAGGGTGCCGAGCGGCTGGGCGTCGCTGCCTCCGTAGGCCTCCTCCGTGATCGCTCCCGGGGGCGGTGTGCAGTTGTACGAGGCACGCGCGCCCGTGTCGTCCGTCGCGAGGGCGACGACCGCGTCCGGGAGGCAGGCCGGGTATCCGGACGTCTGCGCCCAACCCCAGTTCCCTGCGGCGGCCACCAGCACGGGCGGTGCCACCTCCGCGGAGCAGTAGCTCAGCAGGTAGTCGACGCTTCTGCCCAGCGAGGTGGCGCACTGTCCCGACACGTCGGTGGTCAGACTGGCGTTGACCAGGTCGTACTCGCCTGACCACAGTGTGTACACAAGGCCGGCCAGCACTTCGTACGACTCGCCCTGGTTGTCCTCGCGGAGCACGCGCAACGGGTGGATGTCGGCGCTGCTCCGGACGGCTGTGATGACCGCGGCGACCGCCGTGCCGTGTCCGTGCGGGTCTGCCGCCGGTGTTGTCGTGATCCCCACGTCGTGGCAGTTGATGAAGTCGATCATGTCGTGGGCGGCACCGCGGACACCGGTGTCCAGCACCGCGACGCGGTGGCCGTTCGCGGTTGGCCCGCTCGGCACCGCTGGTGCGCTCTGTACGAGCGCGTCCAGCCCGTCCGCGTTGAAGGCGTCGTCAGGGATGCCGGCGACTCCCTGCTGAGCGGAACGGAACCGGTAGCCCGGCTCCCACACCAGGTGAGGCCCTTCGTGGTAGGGGGGGTGTGCGTCCCAGAAGGCAGACCGCCCGCGGGGGCCCCGCATGAGCTCGGCCTGCAACTGCGCCGTCGCGCGCATACCGAGGCCGGGCGGGTGGTGCGCGACGGCGATGGCCGGGCTCCACGCGTCCTCGAAGCGATGGGCGGCCTCCCGGTGGACGTCGTGGAACCTCACCATCGTTGGCCGCTCGATGCGGAGCCGGTCCGGTGTTCGCAGTGTCTCCCAGCGCCCGATGAGCCATTCGATCTCCCACCGTGGCCCAACCACGGTCGAGTAGCCCGCCCAGTCCTCGCACATGGGTGCCCTCCTCTTCTGCGAGCAGCGTAGGTTCGCCGCGAGCACGGGGCGTGCGGACTACGCCAGCCGGCCGCATGCCCGGGCGGGTCCCCGCGGATTCCCGGAACCTGGTGCCATGGCGGAAGACGCGGTGCCGTACCGGTACGGGCAGTACATGGTCACGGACGACGAGCTGGCCGGGTGGACGGTGTACCGGGCCAGGTTCGACAACAAGATCCTGGGGATCGAGGGCCCCTGCCCGAACTGCCGCCACCCCACCAAGCTGAACGTGGACCGGTCCGTCGTGGCCCGCGGCCAGAGCGGGCGGAAACCGGCCCTCGCCCCCAGCGAGCGGATGACCAGGATCTGCGAATGCGCCTGCGAAGAGCTGCACGGCTCCGCCGACGCCGGGGAACCGGTGAAGACCTGCGGGAGCTGGTGGCTGGTCACGATGCCGCTGGACCCGGACGCGGATCCGCCGGTGCGCGCGGCGACGGACGCCTCGATGCTGCCCGCGCTGCGTGCCATGCAGGAGGTGACGGCGACGGAGGAGGGCACGGTCCGGTCGTCCGCGGAGAACTGGATCGCGGCGGTGACCGCGCTGCTCGGCCTGTTCGGGCTGGCAGGGGTGCTGATGGGCAAGGACGCGTTCACGGGCCTGAGCGGGTGGGCCCGCCTCGTCGGCGGCGTGTTCACCGCGGCCGCGGTCGGCGGGGCGGCGTTCGCCGTCGTCTCGGCCTACAAGGCGGCGTACGGGTGGCCCGTAGAAGTCGATCTCGGCAACGACCACCTGCTGACCACCTGGTTCCACAACCGGCGGGAACGCCTGAAGCAGGCAGCGAGCCAGCTCGGCCGCGCGGTGGTACTGGCCCTGTGCTCCCTAGGTGCGCTCACGGTGGCCATCGGGTGCATCTGGTTCTGGCCGCGGTCGGGCCCGAAGGAGGCTCTCGTCGAGGTGACGCGCGGCAACGACGCCAAGGTATGCGGCACGCTCCTCAGCTCCAAGACCGACCGCGAGCTGCGGATCAGGCGGCCGAACGGCGACATCGAGACCTTCGGCGCGGCCGACCTGAGGTCGGTCAAGACCGTAGGCAACTGCCCCTCCTGAGCCCCGCGCCTCCCCGGTCGCCCGCTGGACGAGGGGGACAGCACCAGGAGGGCCTGACGGCCAGTCGGCAGTCGTCGCCACCGCGTCCCGATCTGCCTCTGCCGCCCGGAGAGCTGCCCGGCCAGGAACCGCAGGGTGCGGCTGGAGAGATCAATCGAGGACGGGTAGACAAGCACGCGAAGCTCCTGGCGGACACGGGTGATCTTGGTCGAGAACACGCTTACCAGGAGCTTCGTCGTTCCGTACAGCCCACACCCGCCAGCACCCCAGCACCGCCGTCAGGTTGGAAAAGGCTCACTGCCCCTCTGTGCGCCGGTCGACACCGCGCCGAGGACAAGTCTCCTGACTTGTTGCGGGAGTTGCCGCTCAGAGCCCGATAATGGAGTTGGCGCCAACAGGGGAGGGACATGGAACGTTCGACCTGGGTCGGCTGACAGACTTCGACTTCGAAGCTGTGTGCAAGGACCTACTCGAAGCAGAACTTGGCCTGAGGCTTGAGATTTTCGCTTCTGGTGCAGACGGAGGGGTCGACTTGCGTCACCTTCGCCCAGCGGAAGATTCGCTTATCGTGCAGTGCAAGCATTGGCACAGGTCCGGACGGGCAAAACTGATCGAGCACATCCAAAGGGTGGAAGCGGAGAAGGTTGCGAAGCTAAAGCCGCAGCGATACATCCTTGCGACTTCTGTTTCGCTTACCAAAGGCGCTAAGGATAAACTGTTTGAAGCGTTGAAGCCCTACGTCAAGACCCCCAGTGATATTTATGGGAAGGAAGAGATAGACGCGCTCCTGCGGAAGCACGATCAGATCGTTCGCAGGCATCTACGCCTCTGGCTTACGAGTGCTTCCGTTCTCAATGCGCTGCTGGTGAAAAATGTTGTCACGCGCTCCCAAGAGTTGGCGCGAGAGTTCGAAAATACACTTCGGACCTACGCTGCAAATCCTAGCCATGCAAGAGCTCTGGAAGTACTTGAGAGCAGGCATGTGTGTGTGATTGCCGGAATTCCCGGCATCGGAAAGACAACCCTTAGCCAGGTTCTGAGTGCTCACTACATGGCCATGGGGTATGAACTGGTAGAGATCTCGGAAGACGCCGACGAAGCAAATCACCTGTGGAATGATGAGGTGGCTCAGGTCTTCTATTATGATGACTTTCTCGGGCAGACGACGCTCGATGAGAAGCTTGGAAAGAATGAGGACGGTCGACTTCTGTCGCTGATGAAGCGCGTCTCGAATAGTTCAAATAAGCGGTTCATTCTTACGACCCGTGAATACATCCTTGCTCAGGCTAGACAGCGGTACGAGCGCCTGGACAGGCATCCGTTCGACGTGCATACGTGCGTCATTGACCTTGAAGACTACACATATAAAGCCAGAGCTTCCATCCTCTACAATCACGTTTATGGCGCGCCGCTGCCACAAGACGTCAAAGAATCATTCGCCGATCTCCAGGTCTATCGTCCAGTCATCCAGCACCGTAACTTCAACCCGCGGATAGTGGCTGTCACTCTCGCGGATTCCCGGTTGTTGTCAGGCCGCCGGGAATCACTGGTGGACGACCTGATTGCCAACTTGGAAGACCCGCATCGAATCTGGGATCACATTGTAAGAAATCAGCTCGGTGAGATCGACCTGAAGCTACTTAGGCTCATTCTTTCCTTCATGTCGGACATCCGCCTGGATGACTTGCAGGAACTCTGGCTGGAATGCGGTGAATCCTTGCGCGACTTGCGTAGGGCGTTGGGCGTCCTTGATGGGACGATGCTGAAAAGCGTGGAACAATACGGCAAGGTTCATATTGGTTTCCATAACCCATCTGTACGGGACTACCTTGTGAACTATGTGCAGTCAGATATAGGGGAAGTCGCTTCGCTGATAGGTCTCGTGAAAAGGTATGAGCAGCTAGAGGCTCTTTGGCTTGTTTTCCCTGCCCGTGGCGGGGGCCCCATGGCCGAGAAGTACAGAGAACGTCGTGAGTTGCTTGAAGGCGTTGCATCAAGTGTATTTCACGCTGAGCCTGTCAACCTGCGACCTCCGCTCGGAAAGAACTATGTGCGTCGCGCTTGGCTGTGTTTGGAAATGGGCAGGGATCTTGAGTCGGAAATCATCCTACAGTTGGGCCTGGAGGCGGCATCCGACGAAGACACCGTATTGAATGCTTCTGATTCAACCAATATCGACGCCCTCTTGCAGATCCTGGCTCAAGATAACACCGTAGGTGGGGAAGTCCTCTCTAATTGCGTTTCCTGGGCCGTCGAATGGATTATGGGGGATCTGAGCGACTGAGCTTCTTCGAGCTGGCCACCGATCAGGTGACGGTCCACGAAGCACAACGAGCGAGG
>NZ_BMMU01000058.1 GCF_014646095.1 Streptomyces lacrimifluminis
TCCAAGCCGTCCTCACCCTCCATCTGGCCAGCTCAGACTGAGGATGGAAAAGGCTCACTGCATCCTCCGCCCGGATCGCCAGGCCGACCTCGTACGGCACACCGCACCCCCGTGCTCGTGATCAGTGAAGCCCACACCGTACGGGCCCGCAGCCAGCCCCGCGCACGCCTGTGGATAACTCTGCTACGGCCAGTCCCTGACGGACGCGTCGGCCGCGCCCACGCCCGCTACCTGCGCCACCTGAGCCCCGCCGTGACCGTCTGAGCCTTCTCCCCGGAGGACATCGGCGAGGCAGGTGACGGCGTGCACGAGGCCGCGAGCGGGCAGGATGCGGTGACGCGCGGATCTGGTGATGCTGTGCACCTCGGCCGCAGACGACGTGCTCGACCCCCGCACCCTGCCCACCACGCAGGGCTGTGCCCGGCGGGATCTCCCGCCGGGCACAGCCCTGCGTGGTGGGCGGTCAACGCCGTTGGAGCCCGCGCCGGTAACTAACCGCCCGGTGGACGGCGACCGCGAAGCTGATGCCCGCCGCGCCCAGCTTCAGCGCGAGGGCGACTGCGGGGAGCCAGTCCCGGGTGATATCGGCGTGGGTGAGGATGATGGTCGAGATCGTCGTCAGCATGATCGCTCCTGGGTCGGTCCGAGGGACTGGACCGACCGTGACGCGCCACCCGTCCAACGTGGTCCAAGATGGAAACTGGACACTTGCGAGCGGGGAGGACGAGGTGCAGGAGGGGGAGTTGGCTCCGTCACTGGAACCCTGGAACACGGTCCTCGTCGAGCTATACGGGCTGGTCGAACGTCCTGGAGTCAGGACCGTTCATGATCACGCGCGCTGGGCCGGCGCCGGGGGAGCGCTGTCGAAGGCCACGGTGGGCAATCTGCTCAACGCGACCACGAATCCCCGTCGTTCCTCGGTCGAGGCCTTCGTTGCGGGGTGCCTGCACTACGCGCGTTCCAGGAGACCTCCCATCGGCCTGCCCGGCGGGAGGGACACGCAGGACTATTGGATGGGGCGTTACGAACGCGCTGCTGAGCGGCAGGTCAGCGCGCGGGGTGCAAGAGCGCCGGCCGTCCGGTCGGCGTACCACGAACAGGTGCTGTGCATCGCGCCCCCCGAACTCCGCGGGCGGAGTGCAGAATTGGCTGCGCTCACCGAGTTCTGCACCACCCCCGATAGCCGGTCCTATCTGTGGTGGAGGTCGCAGGCCTGGGCGGGCAAGTCGGCGTTGCTGTCCTGGTTTGTGCTTAACCCGCCCCCCGGGATCCGTGTCGTCTCCTTCTTCATCACCGCCCGCTTCGCCGGCCAGAGCGACTGGCACGCGTTCACCGATGTCGTGATGGAGCAGATCGCGGAACTCCTGCGCCAGCCGCTGCCTGGGTACCTGCCCTATGCCACCCGGGCGGCGCACCTGCGGCGCATGCTCGCCGAGGCCGCGCGGCACTGCCGCGAGCGGGGCGAGCGGCTGGTGCTGGTGGTCGACGGCCTGGACGAGGACCGGGGCGTGACCGCCGACCCCGACTCGTACAGCGTTGCCGGACTGCTGCCGGCCGAGCCGCCGCACGGCATGCGCGTCGTGGTTTCGGGCCGGCTGAACCCGCCGTTGCCGTGCGACGTTGCCGCCGACCACCCCCTGCGCGACGGGAGCGCGGTGAGGACGCTGTTGCCTTCCGAACACGCCCGGGTCGCCCGCAACGACATGGAACGCGACCTCAAGCGGTTGCTCAACGGCTCCCTGCTGGAACAGAGCCTCCTCGGGCTGATCACTTCCGCCGGTGGCGGGCTCACCGGCGGCGACCTGTCCGCGTTGACCGGTGAACCCGTCTGGAGGATCAAGGACCATCTGCACGCGATGGCCGGGCGGAGCTTCGTGGCCCAGGCGGGCAGCTCGCGACCGGACACCGAATCCCTCGCGTACGTCCTCGGCCACGAGGAGATCCAGGAATCGGCACGGCAGCACCTGGAGGACGCGGGGATGGCGCGCTACCGGCAGCGCCTGCACGCCTGGGCGGACAGCCACCGTTGCGAGGGCTGGCCGGCCGGCACGCCCGAGTACCTGTTGCGCGGGTACTTCGGCATGTTGCGCGAAGCCAAGGACCTGCGCCGACTGGTGGCCTGCGCGACCGATCGCCGCCGCCACGACCGCCTCGCGGATGTCACCGGTGGGGACACGGCCGCCCTCAACGAGGTGAACTCCGCCCACGAAGCACTGTTGGCGCACGACCCCGTCGATCTGACCAGCCTGGCGGGGCTGGCCCTGCACCGGAGCGGGATTGAGCGGCGCAACGCCAACGTTCCCGTCGGTCTGCCCGCGGTGCGGACGATGCTCGGCCAATCGATCCGGGCGCTGGCGTCGGCCCAGTCGATCCCGCACCCGGAGCGGCGCATGCAGGCGCTGCTGGGGATGGCCGAACCCCTCACCGCCGCGGGCACCATGGACCACGTGGAAGCACTGGTCGACTCGGTGGAAGACCCCGAGTCGCAGCTGCAGTTGCTCTTTTGCGTGATCACCTGCTTCGGCAGGTTGGGGCAGCAGGCCGCAGTCCGGTCCATGACGGACCGGGCTGCATCGCTCATCGCGTCGTTCGTTGACGTGGAACGTCAACTCACCTCACTGGTGGCGCTGGTGGAAAGGGCCGCGGACGCGGGCGAGGGCGTCGAGGCGGTCCGATGGGCCGAACGTGCTGTCAGCGTGTACCAGGGCTGCCCGCGGCAGGAAGCGCACCGGGCCACGTACGCACGTGCTTCGGCATACGTCGGCGACTGGGACGCCGCCGAAGCGGCGGCGGGGTCGGTCAGGCATGAGGACGGGCAGGACACTGTCCTCGTGGCCCTTGTGGCCGCCGCAGCCCTGCAGGGCGACATCCCAAGAGCGGAAAGGCTCATCGGCGCCGTACAGGCCGAATTCAGGGGGGACGCTGCGCGAAGCATGGTCGTGCAAGCCCTGATCGCGAGGGGGGACCCCGTACGCGCGATGAGGGCGTGCCGGGCGATCTCGACGCCCGAAGAGCGGGCGGGTTCGCTGATCGGCGTGGCCAAAGCGTGGCAGCGGGCCGGCCGTACCGATCGGGCGCTGTCGGCCGCCGACGATGCGCTGGCCGCCGCACGTCGATGCACGGGCCGGGCCCGGGTGGTGGGGCTGACCGGTGTCATGTCGCTCTACGCTGACATGGGCGCGCACGAGCAGGCGCGCGCCCTGTTCGAGGAAGCCAGGACGGTCGCGGAGCCGATCCGGGCCGACGATGGTCGGCTAGAGGTGATGTCGTCGATCGTGGCAGCCGCTGTCCTCGTCGAAGGAGGAGAGGCAGCCGAGTCGCGGTGCAGGACCCGGGCGGAGCCCGGCGAACGGCTGGTGCTGATGACGGCTCTGGCCCGGGCGCTGGCCTCGGCAGGCGAACTCACACGGGCGGCCGAGCTGGCCGACGAGATCGAACGCGACGCACGCGCGGTGTCGGATCCCCGGTCGTCGGCGCTGAGTCTGATCCAACTGTCCTGGTGGACCGCGGAGGCCGGCGATCTGCACGCTGCCGGTGCCGTGGCCGAAAGGGCTGCGGCGCAGGCGGTGCTGGTCACCGACCGCACCGACAGATGGGCCGCACTCAGCCGGGCGATCCGGTGCCTGGCCCGAGCGGGGGCCACCCGACGTGCCGAGTCGCTCGCCCGTTCGAACCCCGAACGGGGCACGGCTGCCGAGTTGACAGAGGGGCTGATCCTGGGTGGCGAGGTGGAGCGCGGAGAGTCAGTCGTGCGCATGATCAACGATCCGTGGGAGCTCTCCGACGCACTGTGCAGGACTGCCCGCGCGCTCGTCTACGTGGGCGAGTACGACCGTGCCGAGCGCACGGCCAGGTCAGTGGAGGGTAGGTTCCAACACGCCAGTGCACTGGTCAGAACGGCATCCGCGTTGGCCTTTGCCGGAGAAGAGGGCAGGGCCCGCAGCCTGATCGATGAAGCCGAGGCGGCGATCCGGGTGATGGGGCACAACCTCGGCATGGTCGAGCACTTCAAGATCTTGGCAGGAGCAGCGGTCCGGATAGGAGACCGGGATCGTGCTCTGGCCATGGCCGACGAGGCCTTGAGGGTCATGCCGAAGATCCTCAGCGAGGACCGAAGGAGCGCCGCGTGGTCTTGGATCGCCAAGATGTTCGGTCTTGCGGGAGACCCGTCGGGTGTGGAGCAGGTGAGCAGGATGATCGCCGAGGACAGGTACACCGAGAAGGTGGAGGACGACGAACTGGCAGGGTACCTGGCGATCGCACTCGCCCGGGCGAACGAGCCGGACCGCGCGGAAGGCGTGGCCCGGTCGATCGCCGACCGGCGGCAGCGCGCGGAGGCGCTCACCGAGGTGGCCATCCTGTTCGCGCAGGCCGGCGACGTCAGCCGAGCGGAATCGGTGGTCGCCTCCATCGAAGACCGGCAGCAGCAGTGCGCCGCGCTGACGGCGCTGGCGGAGGTGACCGCGCCGGCCGTCGCCAGGCTGCTCCTCGCGACGGCGCTGCGCTCGATGCCCTGGGACGACGGCCTGCACGTGTTGGCCCGGTTGGCTCCCGAAGCCGTACAGGCCATCGCGCATGAGGTATTGCGGGACCATGCCCGTGACGACGCCGGGTGGGCACCCGCCAGCTGACGAGTAGTCGGGGCCGCAGCCTCAAGTTCGTGAAAGCCCGAGGCTAATCTGATCTGGATCTTCCGCGAGGGAGCGCCGACGGAACTGGTGGATCCCTTCGTCGGCGCTCCCTCTTGCAGGGGGCAATCTGGCCCATCTGCGCCTACATATGACAGCGGCTACCGGCGACCTTCACCAGGCGGTCAGCCAAGCCCTGCGCAACATCGCCCTCGACTGGCGCGACCTCCACCCCAATCTGGCCATCCTGCGCGACTGACCACGCCACGCAACTCCCCTCGGCAGCCCGCACCCCCGCCCGGCCACGACCCCGCCCCCTCATGGCGGATCTTCCGCAGATCCCGGTGCAGCCCGAATCGAATGACGTCAATCGCAGCCGCCATCCTCACTCTGGAGCGGCAACGCTGAAAACGCTCAGTGCCTCCCGCCAGCCCTCGGTCGCGTAGAGGGGCAACCGACGCTTGACCGTGCGATAGGAGGCCGGCTGGATGCCCGCGTCCTCCAGCACGCGCAGCGCGTCGAGCTTGCTGGTCGGCTCGATGATCCGCGCCAGCACCAGGTGGCGGAACACCTCGTCCCCGCCCGCGGCGTCGTCGAACCCCAGACGGTCGTAGGCGCAGGCGAGGGCATCCCAGAGAGGTGGCCCATCCGTGCCGAGGTGATCGGCAGCGGCCCGCCCGCTTCCGTCGAGGCATCCAGGCCCAGGTCCAACTCGCCCTGCCCGGCGGCCAGCCGCTGCCGGGCCACGGTCTTCAGCGGCTCGAGCTCAACATCGTCGTGCGTGGACCCGATGTGCTCGATGTCCCGCGCCCCGCTGCGCGAGGAGTGCACGATCTGCACCGCCCGAGCACCCGAGGCGGTCTTCACGGTGCGAATGCACGGGGCCCACTCCCACACCCTAGAGCCACGATTTAGTGCGCAACTTCGCCCCCACCTCGCCGCGAACCTGCAGATCAGCAGCCTGCACCCACGCTCGCCCACGAAACGTGGCCCAAGTCAGGTCACAGGGTGCGTCGAGCGCGGTCTTCCCGGTGAAGGATGAAGGTGCGGCCGGGGCACTCCCCCCGGGGATGCGGCCCCTAGCAATTCCTCTCGTAACTAGGCCAGATCGATGGACAGTCTGAGACGATTCTTCCAGCAGAGACTTTGTATGGTTTTTTCGCCAGGGGGAGGGCGATGAATGCCTGATCGACAAGACATCAACCGCTCGGCCTGGCCGGACGAGGGACCGTATCGGCGCCTGCTCGAGTTCTTGGAACGAGTCCGCATCGACAACGGAATGAAGGCTTTACGTCCGATAGCCAAAGCCATGAACCTGCGTTCCCATGATCGCGTCAACCGGATCCTCCGAGGGCAGGCCAAGCCAGCCGATGAGAACCAATTGAAGACGCTGGTAAAGGCCCTCGGTGGAAGCTCAGAAGACATAGATCGCAGCGTGCAGCTTTACCACGCGGCTACGGGCCAGTCGGAAGGTGACGGTCGGAACAATGCGGAGCCACCATGGTGGAGTCGGTGTGACCCTTACTTTGTGAGGGGTTTCATCCCCGATGGCGGTCTGCTCAGTCGCGATCAGGAACTGGCCGAGTTGGCGAGGTTCTGCGATGGTAAAGCCCCGTATATGCGGTGGCAGGCCGAACCTTGGGCGGGCAAGACCGCGTTGATGTCCACCTTCGTGCGAAACCCGCCGCCTGGCCTGGACGTGGTGTCGTTCTTCGTCACGGCCCGGCTCACCGCGTACGCAGACAGCACAGGGTTCGTAACCGCTCTGGCCGAACAGCTGACCGCTGTCGCGGGCACGTCGCTTTCGCAGCCAGTCAGCGGGCAGTGGGGCCATCACTACCTGGAGCCTTTGTGGGTCGCCGCGGCCGAGCGGGCTGCGCGGGCCGGACGTCGTCTCGCGCTGGTGGTGGATGGCCTGGACGAGGATCGCGGCGCGGTCGCCGGTACGGGGCTGCCGAGCATCGCGTCGCTGCTCCCGCGTATCCCCGACTTGCGGGTCATCGTCGCGAGCCGCCCGGCCCCTCCGCTCCCAGACGACGTCGATGGCGGCCATCCCCTGCGAGCCAGCGAAATCAGGTCTCTGGCCGTGTCCCCGCACGCGAAGTCCAAAGGTGACCGGGCCCGTCAGGAACTGAACGAGCTCTTGACCGGAGGAAGTGCACATCAAGAACTCATCGGGGTCCTTTCCGCATCCGGGGGCGGCCTGACTCTAAACGATTTGGAGGAGTTGACCGGCAGGGCCCCATTCGAACTCGACCGCGCCATCGGCGGAGTGTTCGGTCGTACCGTCGCCGCGCGGCGTGACCACATGGCAGATGAGCAGCGCGAAATCCTCTGGTTCACCCACGACACACTTCGCGTCGAAGCTGTCAACAGGCTCGGCCGTCTCGCCCTGGAGCGGTATCGGGAGCGGATACATGCCTGGAGCGACGGGTACCGAGGCAATCAGTGGCCCGTCGAGACGCCCTCCTATCTGCTGCACGACTATCCACGGATGCTGGCGGCGGAGCGCAATTTCGAGCGGCTCAGGCTGCTCGCGACAGATACGGCACGCCATGATCGGATGCTCGTCGTCACGGGAGGGGATGCGACAGCGCTCGCCGAGATCACCGCTGCTCAAGGTCTGCAGCTCAGCGCTCCCACACCGGACCTGTTGGCACTGGCCCGCCTTGCTATTCATCGGGACACACTGGCGCACCGCAATAGGGATGTACCGGCCAACCTGCCTGCGGTCTGGGTGATCCTGGGACAACTGAACCGCGCCGAGGCTCTCGCTTGTGGCATCACCGACCCGGATACACGGACCAGCGCGCTCATCGGGGTCGTGGAAGAACTCGCCAACGCCCGCCACCAGGAACGGGCGGCCACGCTGTCGAAGACCGCTGAAGCAGCCGCGCACACCATCGATCGCCCAGGCCGACGGGCGCTCGTGTTGATGTCAGTCAGCACCATGATGTCGGCAATCAATGACCGGGAGCGCGCGGAGCAGGTGCTTGACGGGGTCCGGAGCATCATCGACGGCCTGCGTGACCCTCGTGACAACCGAAGGGCCCTGATCGCTGCGCTAGCTCAGACAGCGGCCTCACAAGGAGACGTCTCCCGGTCCAGGGCGCTGGCCCGGGAGCTAACCGCGGCAACTACCGCCGGTGGTAAGGAGCTACCGCCACATGCTGTCGTCCCGCTCGTCGAAGCGTTGACCGCAACCGGTGACCTCGACGACGCCGAGCGTGTGGCCCTGTCGATCACATCCCAATATGACTTCGGCATGAGCCGACTTGACGGCTTGGCCACCGTGGCGAAGGCCAGACTCCTTCAGGGCGACCGAGAACGGTTCTCGGCCCTGGCCGAACAAATCATCCTGTGCGATTTCGGCCGACCCACCGATGAATTCGGCAACTCCTACCATGTCGGCGCCGCGTTGGCGTCACTTTCGGAGGCGGCTGCGGCATCACAGTGCTACGCGCAAGCGGAGCATCTCGTCGGTGAAATCACTGACCAGGAATGGCGGGCCAGGGCGCTGGCCGGTTTGGCGAAGACGCTGGCCCCGAGTGGGGACAAAAACTGGTCGGCTGCCGCTGCACGGTTCCTTGGCGAGGCGGAGGAACTCGTTCGAACGCTGCCAGACTGGGATTGGAAGCTTGATAAGCCGCTGTCGGCACTGGCCGAAGCCTTCGCCGCACATGGTGACTACGATCGGGCCGAGCGGACGGCGGACGAGATCTCCTGGCCATACTCTCGAGGCTCGGCCATGGCGGCCACCGCCCGTGCGGCGGCCGCCCGCGGTGACCATGGCCAAGCCCGAATGATCGCGCGCAAGGCTGAGGAACTTGCCCGGTCGGCAATAGACGCATACCGGGACATCGCCGCTCTCGCAGCGTTCCTGACGGCGTGCAAAGCCTACGGAAATGTCAGTCGGACGGCCGAACTCGCCGCAGCCGCCGAGACGTGTGCGCTCGCCCAACTCGAGGGTGACGACTCCAACCACTCGCGGGTCAAGCTCGGGATAGCGCTGGTCGAGGCCGGTCACTACCGGCGTGCGGAGCCGGTCGCCAACGCTATTGATGTACCAGGCCAGAGGGCGGATGTGCTCCGTGCGATGCTGCCTGCGGCGACTACCTCCGGGGCCGTCGACCACGCGGTATCACTGGCCCAGACCGCCACGGAGATCCAACCCACCTTCCGCGATGTAACCAATGCCGCGTTGGGGGCGGCGCTCGCCACCGCAGGTCACTTCGACCATGCCGAATCATTGGCTCAGACGGTCAGCGATCACTCCTGGCAATCTGCCATACTGCTAGCCCTTGTCCGTTCCTTGGCTGCGGCTCAAGAACTCGACCGCGGCACAGAGCTGGCCGCAAAAATTGGGCTTCGTTCTCAGAAAGTCGAGGCGTATAAGGCGCTGATGGAAGCAGCGGCGCTCCAGGGCCAATTCGACAGGGTCGCCTCGCTCGCCAATGACATGGGCGACCCGCAGTCACGCACTTGGGCCCTTACAGCGACCGTCCAATCCCGGGCCGAAGCTGGCAGCACGGAGGCGGCGAGTACGCTGATCAGCTTGGCGGAATCCCATGCCAGGAGCATCTCCGATCCAACTGACCGCGCAGGGGCACTGACTTTGGTGGCGGAAGCGCTGACCATTCTCGGCAGCCATGAACAGGGCGCCGCCATGGCGACGGAGGCACTGAGGGTTTTCAGCGGTGCCGCTCCAGGGTGAGGACGGCCTTGGCGATTGACGTCATGCGGTTCGGGCTGCATCGGGCTCTGCGGAAGATTCGCCAGGATTTGAGGCGGGCGATTCCTCGTTCGACGGGTACGCGAGCGGCGGACAGCGCCCGCTTGACCGTCCGCTCGGTCGTGGTGAGTTCGCCTTGGGGCGGTCGGCGTTTGGGGGTGGTGACCCACTCGCCCGCGCCGATGTAGGCCATGTCGGCGAGAATGGGGACGCCTTGGCGCTCGCAGATCCTGATGATCTTGTGGGTGCGGGCGGCGGTCAGGTCGTGTGTGCGGCCGGGCAGGGCGGGTGAGAGCCACAGCGTGCGACCGGCCGGGTCCGTGATGACCTGCACGTTCACACCGTGCCGCTTGTGCTTCGTCGAATAGTCGGCCCGGCTGTCGCCGACCCGGTCGCACTCCGCGAGGGTGCCGTCCAGCAGGACGTGGTCGAGGTCGGCTTCACGCAGGCTCCGCAGGAGCCCGGGCGCGCGGTCGGGGAGCAGGGCGATCCCGATCAGTGGCCACTCTGAAAGAGCTCACCGGCTACCGCAACGGTCTCAAGGAGTTTGACGCGGTGAGGAGGAAAGATCGTGTGACATCAAAGCTTTCCGCCCCCTTCAGTCCCCTGGCGAAGTGACGGAGAAAGCCCGCGGGTCCCGGCAAGCTTTGCGCCGTCCAGCCGTGTTCCGTTCAGCTTTGCTTCCTTGAGATTCGCTTCACGCAGGTCTGCGTCAGATAGGTCAGCGTTGCTGAGGTCCGCACCCCTGAGATCCGCACCCCTGAGATCCGCACCCCTGAGGTCTACATCAAGGAGCCAGGCGCGGGCCAGGACAGCACAATTCCTGGACCCGTCGTCCCAAGTCCGGCAGAGAGTCGTTCTGGTGAGGTCCGCATCCATGAGATCGGCACCGGTCAGAGTTGCGGTGGTGAGGTCCACGTCGGTGAGGTCGGCACATGTACCCAATTCGTGTTCCGTCGTCGTCGTGGACTCACTCGTCAGGCGGCTACAGAAGCTCGCGTCCCTGAGATTCACGTTCTCCAAACGCGCTTCATTGAGATTAGTCCCGCTCAGCTGCGCGCCCTCAAGGTTGCTGTCGTTGAGGTTTGCTCCGCGGAGGGACGCATCGACCAAGTCGGCACCGCGTAGGTTCGCCCGGCTGAGGTCAGCGTTGCTGAGGTCTGCCCCTGTCAGGTGGGCTCCCCGGAGGTTGATGTAGCCCTCTGCGTGCATGGGTTTCAGCCCGCTCAGATCGGTTCGGTCCAGATCGACGACTACCCCCCTATCGTGCTCCGGGCGGCGGTGGGCCAGCACGCTGATTACCGCCTGGACATCCGCAGTCGCTGACCTCTCTGTTGACTTGCCCTTGGCGGTGTTGGTGTCGGCTTCAATGGGTGCATGCCGTCGTACATACGCGGCCAGCACTGAGACCACGGTGGGGTGGTCGCGTCTGGAGTCCTGCATGATGCGTTGCAACGCGTAGATTCCCCCCAGTCGCACGTCCACGGACTCCGACCCGAGATTGCCGACGGCTGCGTTATATCTGTTGGTAATGTGCCCTTGCTCGCTGATCCGTAGCTCTTTGCTAGTCTGGCTGACCTGCATCCAGGTGAACAGTAGGGCGGCCAACGCTGCGAACCCTGGCAAACTAGCGGCCATCAGCCCAATCCACTGCATGCGCTCTACGCTGTTGGGGCCGTCAGCCCTCATGCGGCGGTCACGCCGACGTCGACGGGCAGCATGGCGATGAGCGATCCGGTGAAGCCGTCTGGCGCGAGATATTCCACTCACTTGCCCATGACACACCGCATGGCCGACCTGTCGCAACTCTCATTACTCCTGACGGGTCTTCCGTGAAGCTCGACGCAGGCCGAATTGGATGTCGTCAATCGCCGCTGCCGTCCTCACCCTGGAGCGGCAACGCTGAAAGAGCTCAGTATCCGAAACGGGGTGCTGGCGATCACGGAGCCTGAAACTCTGACCAGACCACCCAGCCCTGCGTGAGACGGAGCCGTTCGCCTTGATCATCCTGGACACGAACATTCTGACGAAGTCCGGCATAGACAGCGCCACTACGGATTTGGTCAAGATCATCAGGACGTCCGGGGTCGAGCGCGTGGCCGTGCCGTGGGTGGTGCTGGAGGAGTTGACGGCACATCGGGCGGTGCCGTACCGCCGGAAGTACGAGGCGGCTGAAGCGGCTCTGCGCAGCCTGACGGAAGGAACGCCGTGGCCGATCCGCGTGCCGCTGCCGCAGATGGATCTACAGCGTTTCCAGGACGAATGGCGTGAGAAGTGGCTCGATGTAGTCGACGTCGTCCCAACAAGCGAGGCTGCGCTCAGGCAGGCATTGATGCGGGAGGCGAACCTCCTGCCGCCGTGCAAGCAGGTCACCATCAACGAGGGCGGCGACACGGTGAAGATCGGCGGGCGGGACGCCGCGATCTGGCTCACGGCTGTCGAGTACGCGCGGGAGCATCCTGACGAGACGGTCTACTTCGTCAGCAAGAACACAAAGGACTTCGGCGACGGGGTCGCCTTCCCGTACCCGATGAACGAGGACCTCGCCGGCATCGAGGATCGGTTCGTGCTCCTCACCACCTGGTACGACGTCGTGGAGAAGTTCGCACAGCGGACCGACGACGCCGACGAGGCCACAGTGCGTTCGGTCCTCCAGGCCCCGGAAAGTCTCAGCGCGATCGAGGCTGAGGCCATTCGTCTGATGCTCGTGCCCCCGGGCCTAGAAGGGCCAGGCTTCGAGGGCACGATGGGCTTCTTCATCGAGGGCGAGGGCACGCTCTTTGGTACCGACACTGTGCGGGTGCTGGGCTGGGCTGTACCCCCGGTCGTCGCGTTCGATCAAGCAACCGATCTGACTGCCTACCGCATCGGGGACCATGTCTGGTGCACAGCTACCGTGCGGTGGGTCCTGAGCGGGCCCGCCCTCCTGAGGGAAACCCTCCGAATCAAGGGCGTCGGGTGTGTCTGGGAGACCCGCGTCCTGGTGAGCACGACGAACGTTGACGCCCGGCTCACTGTCCTGCGAGGCCAGGGCACCCGGGCGCTGCCCGCAGAACGGTTCTCTGTGCTTTCCTCAGACCTCGCTGATTACACCAACCTCATCAGTCACGAGCGCAGGTGGATGGAAGTGCAACGCCTACAGCTCTCTGGCCGCCTTACTTTGGAGAGACTCATCGCGGAAGGTCGTCTGGACGTGCCTCTTCCTCCGTTGCGCTGAGCCTGGCCGGGTCAGAGTTGTCGCCCTGGCGCGACCGTTCGGCATCGAGTCGTCGCACCCATTTTGAACTCACTTTCGTGACAACTGCCTGACCTGCGCTTACTGTTCAGCCGCTCTCGCCTTCACCTTCTGCGAGCGGCGGCCGACTGCTCGATGCCGTGGGCATGCGCCGGGGGCCGGTACGGCTCAGGCGTCTCGCTGGTCCACTCGGGCAGCTCTTAAGGGTGAAGCCTGCTCGTCCGTGCATCTGGCGCGCGATCCGCTTGGTCTTGGTGTTGACGCCCTCAGTGGGGCCGTTGCTGTACGGAAGTGTGAGGGCGGCGTTTACGGCGTCGCGGTCTCGTTCTAGACCTCGGGCGAAGGCATGCAGGTGGGGCAGGTCGGCGCCGCGGACCTGGACGATCCATTGTGAGAGTGCGTCGGCATTGTCGGCGTGAGGTGCAAGGAGCGGGGCGAAGTCCCTGATAGCTACGGCCAGTTGGATCATCTCGGGGCAGGCGGCAGTGAGCTTGGCCAGGAGCTCGTGTTGCTCGGCCTTGAGGTTGTCGGGCCTGGTCAGCAGCATCCGGGCGAGCCGGCGCGGGGAGATATGGCTGCGGTCGGCGTCCGCGCGGCCTTGGTTGATGTACCTGTGCAGGAGGTTCAGGCAGCCCGTGAAGCCCAGGGCTTTGATTTCTTCGAAGAGGTGCTGGACGCGGACGCCAGGGTCCTCGGCCCGGCGTTTTCGCAGGTGCTCGCGGTAGGGGTCGACCAGGCTGGCACGGTACTTGGGGACGCGGAGCATCCGCTCGGGCCGGTCTGCTCGGGCGTAGCGTTTGACGGTGTTCAGGGCCAGTTGCAGGCGGCGGGCGCATTCGAGCAGACCCACGCCCTGTTCGAGCAGACCGTGGACCTGGTGCCAGCGTTCCAGGGTGGTCTGGGCGCGGGGACCGTCATAAATAGGCGCGTCCAGTACGGTGGCCCAGCAGGTGCTGTGTGCCTTCACCTCGCCGAGGGCAGCGTCACACAGGTTCTTCCACAAATGCCACCGATCACCGACCTGCGTCGCTCGGGGCAGAGCGCGGCGGATGGCCTCGGCATACGTGGCCGAGCCGTCCCGGCACACGACCTCGACGCCCGGATGTTCGCGCAGCCACGCTTCCAGGGTGTCGGCCGTGCGGTCGGGCAGCACGGCGATCCGCTCGTGGGTCTCGGCGTCGATGATCACAGTGGCATAGCGGTGGCGCCGGCGCAGAGCGAAGTCGTCGACGCCGATCACACGGGGCGTCTGCGCTGCGGGCAGCGGGATGCGCAACAGGGAACGCAGAGCCGTATGACGCGAGACGCCCGCCGCGAGTACCGCCAGCAAACGTGCCCCCGCCCGGCCCGCTAACTCCTTGACCACGGCCTTGACTTGCCTGGCCAGACGTGTGGTGCGCCGCTGGTATCGGTCGAGCACTCCGGGCACCTGCTCGCGGAAGGTATGTCGGCAGCCGCGCGTGGGGCACACCAGACGCCGCACCCGCACACGGACCACCACCCGCCTCCCGTCGACCGGCACGTCAGCCACAGTCCGCCAGTGGTAGCCGTGCACCCGCCCCGACACACCCCGCACACCGGACACGGCGCCATGTCCTGCGGCGTCCGCGCCCGCACCACAATCCGCTCACCCTCGTCGACCACGTCGTCTATGACCAGCGGACACAGGCCCGAAAACACCATCTGGACAAGCTCGTTGGCATCCCTCATGCGAATGTCAACGACGCGTCACGACGCTCCGTCACCACCGAATGTGAGACAGGCCGTTCGCTAAACAGACCCCGTCTTGGAGGGTGACACGCGAACCGCTCCAATCAGGTGACGGTCCGTGACCTGACGCCGCCTTTGTTCCATCCTCTTGTCTCGGGCTCCGGAGGCGACAGGGCGAGGCGGGTATCTGTGAATCTCGACGACGTGGTCAGCTGTGAGATCCATCCGGCCATCGGCATCTCTCGCGTGGGTAACAGCCCCACCGAGTTCTTCATCGGCCCCGAGCGGCCGGGAGTCCCGCCCGAGCCCGACGGGGGTTTCAAGGACACGGCCGGGCGGGTGAAGCGACAGGCGGCGCGATTCCGCGTGTACGGCTACGACAAGGACGGGAACGTCCTGGGCGAGCTGACGGCGGACGACGCCAGGATCTCGTGGACGGTCGAGCTCGCGAACTCCAAGGCCGACTGGTTCCAGTTCCTCGGGCGCTTCCACGGCGCGCCTGAGAACACGCCGGGCGAGACTGCCACCGCAGCAGCGGTGACCGGGGTCCAGGACCCGCGCAACCGCCGCAACCCGGGGATCGACGTCAACGACCCCGTGGCCCGCGCGCGACTTGTTGTCAAGCCGGGCCCCCGGACCGTGACCGGTCCTTCCCAGGACGGCAGCACGGCCCGGTTTGACACGGGCACCTTCCTCGGCAGGCCGGTGCCGCTCGGGGAGCTCCGTACCGACGACAAGGGCCGGCTGCTGGTCCTCGGCGGCTCCGGCCACTCCGGGACGACCGCGGCGGAGAATCCGATCACCCACTACGCCAACAACGACTACTGGTACGACGACGTGTCCGACGGCCCGGTGGCAGCCACCGTGACGCTGCGCGGCAGTGGGGGCGGAGACGGCGGCGCGAGCCGGACGCTTGAGGCGCGGTCGGCGTGGGTGCTGGTCGGACCGCCCGACTTCTCCCCGCACACCACCAATCTCGTGACCCTCTACGACGTGGTCGCCGAGGCCCAGGGGTACGGGCAGGAGGACCAGGTCTCGTTCACCCGGCACATCTACCCGATCCTGCAGCGCATCAGCGACTACCAGTGGGTTAATGCCGCCGCGCTGAGAGGCCACGGCGAGGGCGAGGCCGGCCATTTCACCGCCCCGGGGATTCTCGGGCAACTGGCTTCGAACTCGCCCGGCAGCAAGGATCTGCGTACCAGCGTCGTCGCGCGCCTGCGCAGCCCGGAGCCGAATGTCGCGGAAGCCACCTCCGAGTACATGCCGCAGCTCGCCGGCGACGACGGGGACCCGGTGGACGGCCGACCCCTGACGTGGATGTCGCTGCTGCCGGGCCAGTACGAGCGGATGCGGCGCTGGGCCGAGGGCGATTTCACCGCCGACTGGACGGGCCGGGCTCCCGTACCCGGGGAGCCGGCCCTGGCACAGGAACCGCACGCCCTGGTGGAGGCGGCTCTGGACGCCTGCTCCGGGGGCCCGTTCTATCCCGGCATCGAGACGACGTACATCGTCCAGCAGCCGCAGACCTGGTCCGGACCCTTTCGGGTCCGCGAGGACTTCGCGCCGGGCGATCTGACGAAGTACATGGCCCTGCCCTGGCAGGCCGACTTCTACGAGTGCCACACGCACTGGTGGCCCGCCCAGCGGCCCGACGACGTGTACCCCGAATCCCACTTCCTCGCCCTGATCCGCGCTCCGGGCGACCAAGGCGCGGACGGCGCCGGACAGTTCCCGTTCCGGCAGCCGTGGGCCCGCGGCGTCGGTCAACAGGTGATCTACAAGCCGAAACTGGTCCGGGGAGCGGGTGAGAGCGAAGGCGCGTACCGCACCCGCGTGGCCGAGCAGTGGAAGCGGATCCGTGAGCACGCCGGCGACAACGACATGGTCGAGCAGTGGAGCCGGCTGGGCTTCGTGGTTCCCCGCCGGGCCCCGGACGGCAGCCGCACCTTGGTCGAGACCGAACGCTCCGTTCACGTCGGGCTCAGCGACCGCGCATGGTTCTACACACTGCAGCATCCGGACCGGTTCCCAGAGCAGGTCAAGGCCGCGCGCGAATACGTCCGCAAGGTCCTCGCCGACGCCGTGGTCACCCAGAACAGCCCCCATGCACCGCAGACGCTGCGGCCCTTTCGCTATACCCGGGAGAACCTGGAGGAGCGGCTCGACCTCATCTACACGCAGCTCGCCCAGGAGGCGGACGCCTACGACGCCGCCGATCCGCGCAGGGACCCGCTCTTCCGCACCCGGGAGTCGGTCGTCGAACGGGTCCGCCAGATGGCCCCCTTCAATCTGCTCGACGGTGTCTGGCTGCGCAACATCACCCCGGCGAAGCCGATCGACGATGTCCACGCCCTCCTGTTCACGATCTGGAAGGAGGAGGTCGGCGACGGCAACCCGGCGCTGAACCACTCCAGCCTGTACGAGAACCTGTTGGAGCAACTGGGCATCTTCCTGCCGCCGGTGGACTCCTATGCCTTCTCCACCCGGCGCGAGATCCTCGACTCGGCGTACACCGTCCCCGCCTTCGAACTGGCTATCTCCCTGTATCCGGAGGAGTTCTTCCCCGAGCTCCTCGGCATGACGCTGCACCTGGAGTGGGAAATCCTCGGTGTCGTGCCCATGGCGGAGCTGCTGGACCACCACCAGATCGACTCGCGCTTCTACCGCATGCACATCGGCATCGACAACGCGGCTCAGGGACACGGCGCGCTCGCCCGCGACGCCATCATGCTCCACCTCGACCAGATGTACGCCGGCGGGGGCGACGATGCGGTCCAGCGGCAGTGGCAGCGCATCTGGAACGGCTACGTGGCGTTCCAGACCACAGGAACCCTGGGCGAGGACATCGCCTCACGGCTGCTCCGACCGCCCACCGTCGAACAGCGGCTGATCAGGATGATCGAGGACAGGGCTCGCTGGGCCGCGCGCAACCACGAGGGGAAGAGGCTCGGCGGCAGCTATCTGAACGACTGGTTCGCCGACCCGGAGGGGCTGCTGCGGACTCTGAGCACCTCCGACTGGGTCACCCCAGGGGACCACAAGCGCAGCAGGCTCTTCGAGTTGTTCAGCTGGAACGGCCCCATGTACAAGGTGTTCGACGAGGAGGAGACAGGCTTGTGGCGGGAGTGGATCGACTCGCTCGGCCGACAGCCGTCCCCGCCGCGCACCTTCTCCCCGCTGGAGTCGATGGTCCTCCTCACGGATGCCATGCGCGCCCGCCCGGACGGCTCCTTCTCCGACGTGGGCGCCGTGGTGGGGCCGCAGCCGGGCAACCCGGAGCACTTGGTGGAGCGGCCTGCCGCCTGGTGGTCCCTGCAGCCGACGGAGGCGCTGCTGGCCGCTGTCGCCCATCCCGCCAATCGCGCCCGCGGCGAGTCGGGCGAGGAGGGTGCGGCCGGTGCGGAGGGCGGCACGGACTTCGTACGCGCATTCTTCGCGTCGGTCGACAGGCCCGCGCTCGTGGAAGAGCTGCCCGTCACCGGCACCCCCCAGGACATCGTGGAGGAGTGGGTCGAGGCCGGCTGCCCGCTGCCTGAGCCGCAGGTTCCGGTCAGCCGGGTGAGCCTGTCGACGCCCCAGCCGGTGGCCGAACCCGACAGCCCGCTGCGCGTGCGCATTCACGGCATGGGCGGGATCCACTGACCCGGCCGGGCGACGGCGCGGACGTCCTCGTGGCTGGTGGCGGGCCGGCGGGGGCGGCCACCGCCCTCGCCCTTGCGTACTCCGGTGCCGAAGTCGTCCTCGTCCACCCGGATTCCGCGCCCGAGTGGCGGGTCGGAGAGAGCCTGGCTCCCCCGGCGCGCACCCTGCTGGAACGCCTCGGCGTCCTCGATCGGGTCGCCACGGGCGGCCACCTGCCGTGCTACGGCAACCGCTCCGCCTGGGGGCGAGCCGCCCTGACCGCATCGGATTTCGTCCGCAGTCCCTACGGCCCGGGCTGGCATCTCGACCGCCGGCGGTTCGACGCCTCGTTGCGTGAGGCTGCCAGTGACGCCGGCGTGCGCCATCGTCCGGGCAGCGTCACCGGCGTGACACGCACCGGGAACCACTGGCGGGCGACCGTCTCCGGGGCCGAGGTCACCGCATCGTACGTCGTCGACGCCACGGGGGCGCGTGCCCGGCTCGCCCGCCGGATCGGTGCGCGGCTGGTGCACACCGACCACCTCGTGGCCATCACCGCTCGCGTGCCGAACACCGGTCAGGGAGGCGACGGGAGCGGCAGGTTCGAGGACGGCACCGAGCACACCTCACTCATCGAGTCCACGCCCTTTGGCTGGTGGTACACCGCGCCCCTGCCCTCGGGAGAGCGCGTCGTCATGGCGGTCACCGATGCCGACCTCGTCGGGCAGGCGGGACTGCGGACACCGGACGAATGGTGGGCCGCACTCGGCTTCAGCCGGCACATCGGCGCCCGGCTGCCCGTGCATGCCCGGCCGCCGGAACGCCTCGCCGTGCTCCGCGCCGGCACGTCCCGCGCCCTTCCTGCCGCCGGCCCCGGTTGGGCGGCGGTCGGCGACGCGGCCACCGCCACCGATCCCGTCGCCGCCCGCGGCATCACCTCCGCGCTCGCGACCGGCATCGCCGCTGCCGGCGCGCTCACCGCGGATGCCGGCGGTGACGAAAACGCGATCCGCCGCTACGCCGGTCTCGTCACCGGGGTCCATACCGAGTTCCTGCACGCCCGCGCGACCTGCTACCGGGTCGAACGCCGATGGGACACGCCGTTCTGGCTCCGACGCCGCCGGCTCCCGGACGACATGCTTGGGGGGAGCTCTCGGTGGCGATCCGTTTGATGGCCGCCTCGGTCCGCTCTGCTTCCAAGTCGCCGATCTGGCCGAGGAGTTCGCTGCCCTTCGGGCGCACGAAGTCGCTCCAACCGCAGATGGACACGACCACTCGGAAGGTCAACTGTCCAGAACACCACGCTCAATGGAGGCCGGGCAGGTCACGGGGCGGTTGATCCAGCGGGCGCGGCAGGGACACCAGACCCACAATGCCTGCGCACAACTGGGCGAGGCCGCGCGCTGTAAGCGCGGGCCGCTCGACGCCCAGAACGCGCAAGACGGCTCGTACAGCACCGACACCATGACCGCCTGCTCCGCCTGGCAGTGCGGCCTCTGCTTCACCGGGGTGGACGACGCATCCCCAGCACGACCGGCTTCGCCACGCTTGCCCGGACCACCGGCCTGTTCACCGTGAACGCCGGACATCACGCCTACGTCCTGTGCGGTGACCGGCGAAGCTTCAGGACGTGCTCGTCGCAGTGCACGATCTCCAACTCGCGCTCCGGACGGGCACTCTCGGGGAGCGCAACGGTCAGACGACGGCCCTCTGTGAGCTCCCAGCGGCCGACGACCGTGTCCTGGGCGTCACCACGTCCGACGGGACGCTCGATGAACGTGCCGTCCGAAGCGAACTCCATCCCGCCGCGCCCACGCGCAGGCGGGAAAGGGTAGTCGGCCGGCCGGTACACCGTCACACCCTCGCTGTCCTCCTCGAAAGAGTGCATCCAGCGTTGGAACAGGTCTGCTGGAAGCTCATCCATGATCGACCATCTCCACTACCACTCGTTATTAGCACAATTATCCAAATTGCCTAGTCTGTTGCCATATGCCTACACTTTTTATTGTATGGGCTCATGGGCAGCGCGCGACGCCCGCCACCAGGGCCTGTGCCTCCCATCTCCGACGACCCGATCCGAGGAGCTCACCATGCCCGGAACCCCGTCATCCTCCCGCGCCACCTCCACCGATTACAGCCGCTGGTGCGGCGCGATGGAGGTCCATCGCAGGCTCCTGGACCAGAACCCCGAGTACGCAGGCAACCGCTCGTTGGTGGAGAACACCGCGGCTGAGTACGAAGCAGGGGAGAGAACGGCCAGGAGGGGCGTGACCGACATCCCGGTCGTCGTGCACGTGGTGCACAACACCCCGGAGCAGGACGTCAGTGACGCGCAGATCACCAGCCAGATCGACGTCCTCAACCAGGACTTCCGCATGAAGAATCCCGACGTCGCCCTCGTGCCCGCAGTGTGGCAGTCGATAGCGGCCGACTCCCGCATCGAGTTCCATCTCGCGACCAGGGACCCGCTCGGCCGTCCCACGAACGGCATCACCCGAACCCCGACCCCGCTCCGGGACTTCGACACGGACGACGCGGTCAAGTTCTCGCTCGGCGGCGGCCAGGACGCCTGGCCGGCAGACAGCTACCTCAACATCTGGGTCTGCCAGCTGCGCAGCGGTCTGCTCGGCTACGCCCAGTTCCCGGGCGGCGCCGCCGCCACAGATGGTGTGGTCATCACCCACAGCGGGTTCGGCACCACAGGCACCGCCGCCGCACCGTTCAACGGGGGCCGCACGGCCACGCACGAGATCGGCCACTGGCTCAACCTCCGGCACATCTGGGGCGACGACGGCGAGGGCTGCACAGGCGACGACTTCGTCGCCGACACGCCCAACCAGGGCGGACCCAACACCGGCGCCCCCGGCTTCCCGAAGACTTCCTGCGGCAACGCGCCGAACGGCGACATGTTCATGAACTACATGGACTACACCGACGATGCGGCCATGTTCATGTTCACAGCGGGCCAGGTGGCCCGGATGGACGCCATCCTCGACAACGCCCGCGCCCCCCTCACCGGCCAGGCGGTCCACGCCTAGTGCTGGATTCCTCTTTCGGTGGGTATAGCTGCTGGTAGCGGGGCGATTGCGCCGACGAGCTGAAGTGCGGTCAGTAGACGGTGCGTCGCTGGCTGCACCGCTTCAACCGCTGGGGGCTGGAGGATCTGGGCGGGCAGGGCCGCAAGCGAAGGATCACCGAAGCCGAACGGTCGAGGATCGTCGGCTTGGTCAAGCAGACCCCGCCCGGCCGAATCGAGGTGCAGCCGTCGAACGAGATGTGGGCTGCGGACGAGTCAGGGCCCTCGGAGTGGACCTTGGACACACTGGCTGTCGCAGCCCGGGACCTGGGCATCGAGGTCAGCCGCTCCCAAGTGCGCCGGATTCTGGTCGCGGAAGGGGTCTGCTGGCGGCGCACGCGATCCTGGACGCGCTCAAGAGATGCGGACTTCGAGGGAAAAGGACGCGGATCGTCGAGCTCTACACCAGGCCGCCCGTCGGCGCGACAGTGAGCCTTTTCCAACCTCCCACGTCAGCTGGGCAGTTGGCCTGACAGATGGGTGAAGCC
>NZ_BMMU01000059.1 GCF_014646095.1 Streptomyces lacrimifluminis
CTTGGGATGACCGCTCGATAGCAAGGTGCTGGAGGATCCGTGGACCTGTCCCTGTCGACCCGTACCGTCGGCGATCGTACGGTCGTCGAGGTCGGTGGCGAAATCGACGTTTATACCGCGCCCAAGCTGCGTGAGCAGCTGGTCGAGCTGGTCAACGACGGGAGTTTTCACCTCGTCGTCGACATGGAGGGCGTCGACTTCCTCGACTCCACCGGGCTCGGCGTGCTGGTCGGCGGCCTGAAGCGTGTGCGTGCCCACGAGGGCTCGCTGCGCCTGGTCTGCAACCAGGAGCGCATTCTGAAGATCTTCCGCATCACCGGTCTGACCAAGGTGTTCCCGATTCACACCTCGGTCGACGAAGCGGTGGCGGCCACCGACTGACGGCCGTTTACCGGACGCGTGTGCGGTCACTCGTACGTGCGTCCGATGACGGAAGAAGTTAACGAGGGGGGTCCGGGTCTCGGCGACCCGACCCCCTGACCGCACGCCCGTATTCCGAGGGGGATGCATGGCCACCGTTGAACTCCGCTTCAGCGCGCTGCCCGAGCACGTCAGGACCGCCCGACTGGTGGCGGCAGCGGTGGCGCGCAGGGCCGGAGTGGACGAGGCCGTACTCGACGAGGTGCGACTCGCCGTGGGCGAGGCCTGCTCCCGTGCCGTCGGACTGCACCAGAGCGGGGGCATCTCGGAGCCGGTGTGGGTGACGCTGATCGAGGAGGAGAAGCTGTTCTCCATCGAGGTCGGCGACGAAGCGCCCCGCTCGACTCCCGGTGCCAACACTCCGGGTGCCGACGGTGGCGTGGACGTGGATGCCGAGGAGGACGAGATGGGCCTCGCGGTCATCAGCGGCCTCGTCGACGACGTCGAGGTCACCGCGGGGGAGAACGGCGGATCGATCCGCATGAGCTGGCCAACCACGCCGCCGGTCACGCTCCTCCCCTGACACCCCACCCCGACTCCCCCCCCGTAAAGCCTCAAGGGCCCTGCTGAGCAGGGCCCTTGGCGTTTTTGTGGGCGGGCGCGCCGGAATTAGTGAAGGTATTCACGATCCCTTCGTGAAGGTATTCACGATCCGATGCGCGGTAATTCGATCACGCGTCAATGTGTCTGCGGCATTACGCCATGTGGGTCAATGGATCACCCGGGGATCTTCCATGGATCTTCTGCGGATCATTTGCTGAATAGCATGGGGCGATCTATTCCGTTTCCGCGTACTGTTTTGATCAGCTTCCGGTACCTACAATCCCGTCCACATCTTGAGCTCAGCCCAAGCGTCAAGGAGGACGAATGGCGGGGCTTTCTACCCCTCATCGGTTCGACCAGCCCACAACCTTCGCAGCCGCGGTACTGACCGACGACAACCGGATGATCGTGATGGTCATCGGCGTCGTCGCCCTGGCGGCGCTCGTGGTCGCCGGGGTCCTGGTACGCCAGGTGCTCGCGGCGGGCGAGGGCACCGAGAGCATGAAGGAGATCGCGAAGGCGATCCAGGAAGGCGCGAACGCTTATCTGGCACGGCAGTTGCGCACGCTCGGCGTATTCGCCGTGATCGTGTTCTTCCTGCTGATGCTGCTGCCCGCGGACGACTGGAATCAGCGCGCCGGACGGTCGGTGTTCTTCTTGATCGGCGCCGCGTTCTCGGCGGCCACCGGTTATATCGGCATGTGGCTCGCCGTGCGCAGCAATGTGCGTGTCGCCGCCGCGGCACGGGAAGCGACACCGGCGGAAGGCGAGCCGGAAAAGGATCTCACCGACGTCTCTCACAAAGCGATGAAGATCGCTTTCCGTACGGGCGGCGTCGTCGGCATGTTCACAGTCGGTCTCGGCCTACTGGGCGCCTCCTGCGTGGTGTTGGTGTACGCGGCCGACGCGCCGAAGGTGCTCGAAGGCTTCGGCCTCGGCGCAGCCCTCATCGCCATGTTCATGCGTGTCGGCGGTGGCATCTTCACGAAGGCCGCCGACGTCGGCGCCGACCTGGTCGGCAAGGTCGAGCAGGGCATCCCGGAGGACGATCCGCGCAACGCCGCGACCATCGCCGACAACGTGGGCGACAACGTCGGCGACTGCGCCGGCATGGCGGCCGACCTCTTCGAGTCGTACGCCGTGACGCTCGTCGCCGCCCTGATCCTCGGCAAGGCCGCCTTCGGCGACGCCGGGCTGGCCTTCCCGCTCCTGGTGCCCGCGATCGGCGTACTCACGGCGATGATCGGCATCTTCGCGGTGGCGCCGAGGCGTTCCGACCGCAGCGGCATGAGCGCGATCAACCGCGGATTCTTCATCTCCGCTGTGATCTCGCTCGCACTCGTCGCGATCGCCGTCTTCGTCTATCTGCCGTCGTCGTACGCCGATCTGGACGGGGTCACCGACGCGGCGATCTCCGGCAAGGGCGGCGATCCGCGGATCCTCGCGCTCCTCGCGGTGGCCATCGGCATCGTGCTGGCGGCCCTGATCCAGCAACTAACCGGCTACTTCACCGAGACCACCCGCCGACCCGTACGGGACATCGGCAAGAGCTCCCTCACCGGCGCGGCCACCGTCGTCCTCGCCGGTATCTCCATCGGGCTCGAATCGGCCGTCTACACCGCCCTGTTGATCGGCCTCGGCGTGTACGGGGCGTTCCTCCTCGGCGGTACGTCCATCATGCTGGCGCTGTTCGCGGTGGCACTGGCCGGCACCGGCCTGCTCACCACGGTCGGTGTGATCGTCGCGATGGACACCTTCGGGCCGGTCTCCGACAACGCGCAGGGCATCGCCGAGATGTCCGGCGACGTCGAGGGCGCGGGCGCGCAGGTGCTCACCGACCTGGACGCCGTCGGCAACACCACCAAGGCCATCACCAAGGGCATCGCCATCGCCACAGCCGTCCTGGCCGCGGCGGCGCTTTTCGGGTCGTACCGCGACGCGATCACGACCGCGGCGCGCGACGTGGGCGAGAAGGTCGGCGAGGGCGGGCCGATGAACCTGGTGATGGACATCTCGCAGCCCAACAACCTGGTCGGCCTGATCGCCGGCGCGGCGGTCGTCTTCCTGTTCTCCGGGCTGGCGATCAGCGCGGTCTCGCGGTCGGCGGGCTCTGTCGTCTACGAGGTGCGGCGGCAGTTCCGCGAGCACCCCGGGATCATGAACTACACCGAGAAACCGGAGTACGGGCGCGTCGTCGACATCTGTACCAAGGACGCGCTCCGGGAACTCGCCACGCCCGGGCTGCTGGCGGTCCTGGCGCCCATCGCCATCGGGTTCACGCTCGGTGTCGGCGCGCTCGGCGCGTTTCTCGCGGGCGCGATCGGCACCGGCACGCTGATGGCGGTGTTCCTCGCCAACTCCGGTGGCGCGTGGGACAACGCGAAGAAGCTGGTGGAGGACGGCCACCACGGCGGCAAGGGCAGCGAGGCCCACGCGGCGACCGTCATCGGCGACACGGTGGGCGACCCGTTCAAGGACACCGCGGGCCCGGCCATCAACCCGCTGCTGAAGGTGATGAACCTGGTCGCGCTGCTCGTCGCGCCCGCGATCATCAAGTTCAGCTACGGCGACGACGAGAACCTCGCCCTGCGCATCGTCATCGCCGTCCTGGCGATCGCGGTGATCGTGGGTGCGGTGTACGTCTCCAAACGGCGAGGGGTCGCCGGGGAGGACGAGGGGGAGGAGGCGGAGCCGGCGGCCAAGTCGGCCGATCCCGCGGTGGTTTCGTAGCCCCAGCAGGGTCCGCGGACCACGGATTCGTCTCCCGTGGAGCGTTACGGCCGGTCAGAACCGGCCAACTGGCGGGCGGGCGGCGCGTTGTGACGCGCCGTCCGCCCGCTTGCGGTGGGTTGCACGCCTTTTCCGTGAGCCTTCTCTCTCTTGGTGCAAATGGCTGCAATAACACATCAAGCGGATGCCCGTCACGCCGATGTCGCCCAGTTGGCGTGTATGTTCCGGGGCCGAGAGCCATGGAAGGGACCAATCCGGTGAACAAGAAGCTCGCGGTCGCACTGTCCGGCGGTGCGGTACTGGTACTGGCGCTGTCGGGATGCAGCAGCGACGACGGCAACGAGAAGCTGGATGCCTGGGCCAAGCAGGTGTGCGACGCGGTGAAACCGCAGGCACAGAAGATCGAGGCCGCCAACGCCGCGATCCAGAAGGAGACCTCCGACAACAGCACACCGGAGGCCGTCCAGAAGACCGACGCGCAGGCTTTCCAGGACATGGCGGACGCCTACAAGGCGATCGGTACCGCCGTGAACACCGCGGGCGCGCCGAACGTTGACGACGGCGAGACGAAGAAGGCGAACGCCGTCAAGGAACTCAACGAGATCTCGGCCTCCTACGCGGGTCTGAAGAAGCAGGTGGACGGACTCGACACCAAGAACCAGGCGAAGTTCGCCGACGGTCTCAAGGGCGTCGCCACTCAGCTGGACAAGCTCAGCCAGAGCGGGAACGACGCCCTGAAGGCCCTGGAGGAGGGCGACGTCGGCAAGTCGATGGCCAAGCAGGAGAGCTGCAAGTCGACCTCCGCGTCCCCCGCGGCCTCTTCGACGGCCAGCTGATCTCTCCGACCGGTCCTGCCGCGCCGCGGCGGGAGTTTTCCACAGGTGTACGGGGTGTCCGCGCGCGTCTGTCCACAGGCGTGCGCGGCAAAGCGGCAGGGCGGACACAATGGAGGCGTGAGTAACGCCAGCCTGCATGCCCTGCCCTCCGCCGACCGCCCCGATGCCGCCGCGCGCCTCCGGGACGCCCTTCTGGCCGCCGACTTCACCGCCGACGGGCTGCTCGACCTGCTCGGCGCGCCCGCGTACGCCGCCCTGGCCCGCAGCGAGACCGTGCCCGCGCTCCGGGCGACCCGTGGCGACACGCCGCTGGAACTGCTCGTACGGCTGTTCCTGTTGCAGCAAGCCGTGCCCCGCGCGCGTGTGGCGGGCGTGCTGCCCGTCGGCGAGTGTGTGTCGAGCGGGTGGCTCGTCGCCGTCGGCACCGACTCCGGGGGCGGTGGCGAGGTGGCCGCCGCCGTCGACGTACGGCCGTACGGCGGGCCGGGGGGCGAGGACTGGTTCATCGTGTCCGACCTGGGGTGTGCGGTCGGCGGCGCCGGTGGCATCGGCAGTCACCACGAGGGTGTCGTCCTCGGGGTGGGTGGGGCCTCCACGACCCTCGCCGGTATCACCGTCCGTACGCCGGTCGGCTCCGCGCTCGACCTCGGCACCGGCTCCGGGATCCAGGCTCTGCACGCGGCCCAGCACGCCACGCGCGTGACGGCGACCGACCTCAACCCCCGCGCCCTGCACATCACCGCGCTGACGCTCGCGCTGTCCGGCGCTCCGGCGGCCGACCTGCGCGAGGGCTCGCTCTTCGAACCGGTCCGGGCGGACGAGACGTACGACCTGATCGTCTCCAACCCGCCGTTCGTGATCTCGCCGGGCGCGCGGCTCACGTACCGGGACGGCGGGATGGGCGGGGACGATCTGTGCCGCACGCTCGTTCAGGAGGCGGGGGAGCGGTTGCGTGAGGGCGGGTTCGCGCAGTTCCTCGCCAACTGGCAGCACGTGGAGGGGGAGGACTGGCAGGACAGGCTGAGGTCCTGGGTGCCGCGCGGGTGCGATGCCTGGATCGTGCAGCGTGAGGTGCAGGACGTCACGCAGTACGCCGAGCTGTGGCTGCGCGACGCCGGCGACCACCGCTCCGACCCGGCGGAGTACCGGGCGCGGTACGACGGCTGGCTGGACGAGTTCGAGGCGCGCAAGGTGAGGTCGGTCGGGTTCGGCTGGATCACGCTGCGGAGGACGTCGGCGGCCTCGCCGTCGATCACCGTGGAGGAGTGGACGCATCCCGTCGAACAACCGCTCGGGGACACGGTTCGGGCGCACTTCGAGCGCCTGGACCACCTCCGCGCGCATGACGACGCGGCCCTGCTCGCCGGGCACTTCAGACTGGCGGACGAGGTCGTGCAGGAGCAGGTCGGGCTGCCCGGCGCCGAGGACCCGGAGCACGTGGTGCTGCGCCAGCACCGCGGGATGCGCCGGGCCACCAAGGTGGACACGGTCGGCGCGGGCTTCGTCGGCGTGTGCGACGGCACACTGAGCGCCGGGCGGATTCTGGACGCCATCGCCCAACTGGTCGGCGAGGACCCGGTGTCGCTGCGGGACCGCACGCCCGCGCAGATCCGGTTGCTGGTGGAGCAGGGCTTCCTGGAGCCGTCGGGCGAGTGAGCGCGTGCCGGCGCGGGGTGTTGTAGGGCCCTGTACTGCCGGTTCCGCCGTCGTGAGGCTGGTGTCCACACCGTGCCGACCACGCTGGATGGGGGCTCCGCGGCCGACAGGGGTACGGCAGGTCGCGTATCCCTCCGCCGTACGGCAGCGGGAGGCACAGGGGCGGCGCGCGAGGCGTGGACAAGCGTGCGGGTGGCGCGGGTCGACCGCTCGCGGCGCCTGGGACGTCGTACCGAGCGTGTGGGTGGCGAGGTTCGGGCGGCATATTCACGCCGAGTTGGAGCCGCCGGTCGGGGCGGGCCGCGTGTCACTGGCTGTGAGATTCACGGCCGCCCGCGACGGAACGTGGTCGGCCGGCCCGTTCGTACGCCGGCTCCGAGGCCGTCCGGCGGGTCTCACAGGGGCGCGTGGCCGCCGTCCGCCCGGCGTTCACCTCGGGTTCGCACGGACGCTTCCCGGACGTGCCAGCCTCCCGGGGCCGGGGACTCCCGGGCGGGAGGAAAGGGGCGCACAGGGGTATGGAGAGCGGACCGGCGATCTTCGTGGGAGTGGTGTTCGCCCTGTTCGGGGGCGGGCTGCTGGTGTGGACCGCGGCCCGGGTACGGCACCGTGCGCCTGTCGCCCTCGGTGTGAACCCCGTCGCATCGGCGGTCCTGGCGAGCGTCGCCGCGCTGGTCGCCCTCGGGGTCGGCGCATGGTGCCTGACCCGTGTGTGAGGTGGGCGAGAGGCGTACCGGGGGCGCATACGGCGGCGCCGTGCCGGTAACCGGTGGGTCACCGTCCGCATAGGCTCGAAGGAGCGGGTCGATACTCCGGGCGGCAGGAATGGCGGTAGTCGGGTTACCGTTCGAGTGGCCGTTGCGGGCTTTTCCCGTTTGACACGGGGGCGGGATGTACCGTCACACTCCGCAGCGTCAGCATGACCCGACCCCGGGAACAAGGCCGGGGGAGACCCCGAGTGTCGACCGGAGAGAAGAGCGAAGTTGTCCCCGACCAGCGAGACCGCACAGGGCGGCCGCCGACTCGTCATCGTCGAGTCCCCTGCCAAGGCGAAGACGATCAAGGGCTATCTCGGCCCCGGATATGTCGTCGAGGCGAGCGTCGGGCACATCCGCGACCTCCCCAACGGCGCCGCCGAGGTACCCGAGCAGTACACCGGTGAGGTGCGCCGCCTCGGGGTGGACGTCGAAAACGACTTCCAGCCGATCTACGTGGTCAACGCGGACAAGAAGGCCCAGGTCAAGAAGCTCAAGGACCTGCTGAAGGACTCCGACGAACTCTTCCTCGCCACCGATGAGGACCGCGAGGGCGAGGCCATCGCGTGGCACCTCCAGGAAGTCCTGAAGCCCAAGGTCCCGGTCAAGCGGATGGTCTTCCACGAGATCACCAAGGCCGCGATCCAGGCCGCCGTCGCCAACCCGCGCGAGCTGAACCAGAAGCTGGTCGACGCCCAGGAGACCCGCCGCATCCTCGACCGTCTCTACGGCTACGAGGTCTCGCCGGTCCTGTGGAAGAAGGTCATGCCGCGCCTGTCGGCCGGCCGTGTCCAGTCGGTCGCGACCCGGCTCGTGGTGGAGCGGGAACGCGAGCGCATCGCTTTCCGTTCTGCTGAGTACTGGGACCTGACGGGGACCTTCGCGACCGGCCGCGCCGGGGACTCGTCGGACCCGTCGTCGCTGGTCGCCCGCCTCGCGACCGTCGACGGCAGGCGTGTCGCACAGGGCCGCGATTTCGACTCCCTGGGACAACTGAAGAGCGCGAACACCCTCCACCTGGACGAGTCGAACGCCCGCGCCCTGGCCGCCGCCCTGGCGGACACCAGCTTCGCCGTCCGCTCGGTCGAGTCGAAGCCGTACCGCCGCTCTCCGTACGCCCCGTTCCGTACGACGACGCTCCAGCAGGAGGCCAGCCGCAAGCTCGGCTTCGGGGCGAAGGCGACCATGCAGGTGGCGCAGAAGCTGTACGAGAACGGCTTCATCACCTATATGCGTACGGACTCCACGACCCTGTCGGAGACGGCGATCACCGCTGCCCGTACCCAGGTCACCCAGCTGTACGGTGCCGACTACCTGCCCTCGTCCCCGCGGACGTACGCCGGGAAGGTCAAGAACGCGCAGGAGGCGCACGAGGCGATCCGCCCGTCGGGCGATCGTTTCCGCACCCCGGCCGAGACGGGCCTGACGGGCGACCAGTTCCGGCTCTACGAGCTGATCTGGAAGCGCACGGTCGCCTCCCAGATGAAGGACGCGGTCGGCAACTCGGTCACCGTGAAGATCGCGGGTACGTCCGCCGACGGCCGTGACGCCGAGTTCAGCGCATCCGGCAAGACGATCACCTTCCACGGCTTCCTGAAGGCGTACGTCGAGGGCGCCGACGACCCGAACGCCGAGCTGGACGACCGCGAGAGCCGCCTGCCCCAGGTGAACGAGGGCGACGCCCTGTCCGCCGAGGAGATCACGGTCGATGGGCACGCCACCAAGCCCCCGGCCCGCTACACCGAGGCGTCGCTGGTCAAGGAGCTCGAAGAGCGCGAGATCGGCCGCCCGTCGACGTACGCGTCGATCATCGGGACCATCCTCGACCGCGGATACGTCTTCAAGAAGGGCACGGCCCTCGTGCCGTCCTTCCTGTCCTTCGCCGTCGTCAACCTCCTGGAGAAGCACTTCGGGCGGCTCGTCGACTACGACTTCACCGCCCGGATGGAGGACGACCTCGACCGCATCGCCCGCGGCGAGGCCAAGTCCGTGCCGTGGCTGAGGCGTTTCTACTTCGGCGAGGGCGCGAAGGGTGCTCCCGCCGTCGGCGGCGCGGCCGAGGCGGGCAACGGCGACGGGGACCACCTCGGCGGTCTCAAGGAGCTGGTGACCGACCTGGGCGCGATCGACGCGCGCGAGGTGTCGTCGTTCCCGGTGGGCAACGACATCGTGCTGCGCGTCGGGCGCTACGGCCCGTACATCGAGCGCGGCGAGAAGGACTCCGAGAACCACCAGCGTGCGGACGTGCAGGAGGACCTCGCCCCCGACGAGCTGTCCGTCGAGTTGGCGGAGGAGCTGCTCGCCAAGCCGAGCGGCGACTTCGAGCTGGGCGCCGACCCCGAGTCCGGCCACCAGATCATCGCCAGGGACGGCCGCTACGGCCCGTACGTCACCGAGGTGCTCCCCGAGGGCACCCCGAAGACCGGCAAGAACGCCGTCAAGCCGCGTACGGCCTCGCTGTTCAAGTCGATGTCCCTGGACACGGTGACGCTGGCGGACGCGCTCAAGCTGATGTCCCTGCCCAGGGTCGTCGGCAAGGACGCGGAGGGCGTGGAGATCACCGCGCAGAACGGGCGTTACGGGCCGTATCTCAAGAAGGGCACGGATTCGCGGTCGCTGCAGACCGAGGACCAGCTTTTCACGATCACCCTCGAAGAGTCGCTGGAGATCTACTCCCAGCCCAAGCAGCGTGGCCGGGCCGCCGCCAAGCCGCCGCTGAAGGAACTGGGCACGGACCCGGTCAGCGGAAAGCCGGTGGTCGTCAAGGACGGTCGCTTCGGGCCGTACGTCACCGACGGGGAGAGCAACGCGACTCTGCGCTCCGGTGACAGCGTCGAGGAGATCACCCCGGAGCGCGGCTACGAGCTGCTCGCCGAGAAGCGCGCCAAGTCGCCGGTCAAGAAGACCGCGAAGAAGGCTCCGGCGAAGAAGGCCCCCGCCAAGAAGGCGGCTGCGACGAAGACCGCCGCCAAGAAGACGACGGCCGCCAAGACGACCACCGCGAAGAAGACGGCCGCGAAGAAGGCTCCGGCCAAGGAGGCGACCGCCGCGACCGCCGCGAGGGCCACGGGCGAGGAGTGAGTCCGTCGGTCCCGACGGCACCGGTGAACACCGGTGAGTGGTCGCGACCGACCGCGGTGACCGATCTTCACTCCGCCGTCACGTGAGCTTGGCGAAACGACCGCCCCGGCACCATCAGGTGTCGGGGCGGTCGCACGTCGGACGGCCACTTCGAGCTGTCGGTGGCTGCCGATAGGCTGAAAGCATGACGCCAGCCGAGCAGCCAACGGCCATCCCCCAGGCCCCCGACGACGCCCTGGTCGCGGACTCCCGCGAACGCGCCGTCCGCGCCCTGCTGCGCCGGCCCCAGCTGAAGAGGCTGTGGAGCGCGCAGCTGGTGGGCGGTGTCGGTGACGCCCTCGCGCTGCTGGTCCTGGTGGTGCTCGTCCTCCAGGCGGCCGTCGCCGAGGGTTCGTTCGGCGGCGGCTACCGGGGCGTGGCACTTGCCGTGACGGCTGTCTTCGGGGCACGCGTTCTGGCCACGCTGCTCTTCGGCGCCGTCCTGCTCGGCCCGCTCACGTCGCTCACCTCCAGAGAGGGCCCGCTCGACCGCCGCTGGACCATGGTCGGCGCCGACGGGCTGCGCACCATACTCATGATCATCGCGCCCCTGTGGATCGACTGGACGCAGGAGAACGCCCTGGCCGTCCTCCTGGTCACCGTCTTCGTGGCCGGCGTCGCCGAGCGCTTCTGGACGGTGTGCCGGGAGAGCGCGGCGCCCGCGCTGCTGCCCCCGCCTCCCCCGGAGGGGGCCACGGTCCGCCCGTTGCCGGACCACATGGACGCCCTGCGGCGCCTGTCCCTGCGTACGACCTTCGTCGCGCTGCCGCTCGCGGGGGCCGTGCTCGTCGTCGCCGGGCTCGTCAACAACCTGCTGGGCACTGGCATCGACTGGTTCGGCCGGCACCAGGCGGCCTTCGGTTCGTATGTCGCGGCCGGGCTGTTCGCGGCCTCGCTGTCCGTGCTCACCGCCCTGGAACTGCCCCATACACGCACCCCGCGCGCGCGGTCACCGCTCGAAGGCCTGCGCCGCCCCAAGTCCGGCACGGCCGCCGACACGGGCCGTACGGGCGCGATCCCGCTGCTCGTCCTGGCCTGCGCGGCCGTGTCCGGCGCGGTCGCGGCGGCCGTCTCCGTGGCCGTCCTGCACGCCAAGGACCTGGGCGGCGGCCCGGTGATGTTCGGGCTGCTGGTCCTCGTACTGACCGGCGGCACGGTCATCGGCATCCGTACGGCACCGAAGGTGCTGGTCGCGCTGTCGCGGCGCCGCCTGCTCGCGCTGGCCGTCGCCTTCACCGGGGTCGCGCTGCTCGCCGCCGGGCTGGTCCCGGACGTGACGACGGTGCTGCTGATCGTCGGGCTCGCGGGCATCGGCGCGGGCGTCGCCGCCAACACCGGGCACACGCTGCTCGACCAGGAGACCGAGGACCAGCGCCGGACGCGGCTCACCGAGCACCTGCACGCGGTCGTACGGGTGTCCGTGGCGCTGGCCGCGCTGATCGCGCCCCTGGTGGCGGCCCTCATCGGCCCGCACCGCCTGGAGAGCGGCAAGTTCGTGTTCGCGCACGGCGGCGCGGCGTTCACGCTGATGCTGGTGGGCGCGCTGCTGCTGCCGGTGGCCGCGCTGGTCCTGGCCAAGGTTGACGACCGGTCCGGCGTACCCCTGCGGCACGACCTGCGGGACGCGGTGCGCGGCGGCGACGACCCCGCGCAGGGCCTCGCCGCGAACGGCTTCTTCATCGCCCTGGAGGGCGGCGACGGGGCGGGCAAGTCCACGCAGGCGAAGGCGCTCGCCGACTGGATAAGGGCCAAGGGCCACGAGGTCGTGGTCACCCGCGAACCGGGGGCGACCCCGGTGGGCAAGCGGCTGCGGTCGATCCTGCTGGACGTGTCGAGCGCCGGTCTGTCGCACCGCGCCGAGGCACTTCTGTACGCGGCGGACCGCGCGGAGCACGTCGACACGGTCGTACGGCCGGCCCTGGAGCGCGGAGCGGTCGTCATCTCCGACCGGTACATCGACTCGTCGGTGGCCTACCAGGGCGCCGGCCGGGACCTCTCCCCGACGGAGATCGCACGCATCTCGCGCTGGGCGACCGACGGCCTGGTCCCGCATCTGACCGTCCTGCTGGACGTCTCCCCGGAGGCCGCGCGCGAGCGGTTCACCGAGGCGCCTGACCGGCTGGAGTCGGAGCCGGCCGAGTTCCACGAGCGCGTGCGGTCCGGTTTTCTCACGCTGGCCGCCGCCGACGCGGGCCGCTATCTGGTCGTGGACGCGGCGCAGGAGCCCGAGGCCGTCACGACGGTCGTCCGTCACCGGCTCGACCTGATGCTGCCCCTCTCCGAGGCCGAGGTGAAGGCCCAGGAGGAGGCCCGCAAGGCGGCCGAGGAGGAGGCCAGGCGCAAGGCGGAGGAAGAGGCCGCGCGCAAGGCCGAGGAGGAGCGCCTCGAGCGCGAGCGCCAGGAGACCCTGGCCAGGCTGCGCGCCGAGGAGGAGGAGCGCAAGCGCCGTGAGCTGGAGGAGGCTCAGCGCCGCGAGGCCGAACGCCAGGCGGAGGAGGCCCGGCAGCGGGCCGAGGACGCGCGCCGCCGCGCCGAGGAGGAGCGGGTACGGCTGCTCGCGGAGGAGAAGGCCCGCGCCGAGGCCGAGGCCCGCCGCAAGGCCGAGGAGGACCGCCGGCGCAGGCAGGCCGAGGAGGAGGCGCGGCTGCACGCGGAGGCGGAGGAACGCCGACTGGAGAAGCAGCGGAAGGCCGAGGAGGCGCTGGTCCGGGCGGAGGCGGAGCGACGCCGGGTCGCGGAGTCGGAGCGACGGCGCGTCGCGGAGGCGGCGGCTGCGGCCGCTGCGACTGCTGCGGCGGCTTCCGCAGCGGCGGCTTCCGCGGCTTCGGCGGCGGATGCCGGGGGAGCGGCTTCGGGTACGAGTGCGACTTCGGGTGCGGCTCCGGGTGCGGTTCCGGATACGGGGAGTGGTGCAGGCGCGACTGGGGCTGAGGGGTCCGGTACGGCGGTGGGCGGGCGGTCCGGTGGCTCCGACTCCGAGGTGACGGCCAAGCTGCAGAAGCCGCCGGTGCCCCCGGGTGCGGCGGACGAGACCGCGGTGCTGCCGCCGGTTCCTTCGCGGGCGGCGGACGAGACGGCTGTGCTGCGTCCGGTGCCCCCGGGTGCGGCGGACGAGACCGCGGTGCTGCCGCCGGTTCCTCCGAGGACCGCCGACGAGACGGCTGTGCTGCCGCCCGTGGTGCCGGGTGCGGCCGATGAGACCGCCGTGCTGCCTGCCGTACGGGAGGACGGCGCAGGTCGGCGGGACAGTGCGCCCGCGGATCGTGTGCCGCCGGGGTTCTTCCGGGACGAGCAGGCTGACGGACAGACCGGGGGCGGCGAGGACCGTACGCGGGAGCTGCCCCAGCTCGACGCCGACGGCACCCCTCGTCGGCGTCCGCGCTCCGACTGGGCCGAGGAGACTCCGCTGGACGACCTGCCGACGCTGGCCGACGAACTGTTCGGGTCACATGTGGACGACGACCGGGACGAGGGCCGGGGGCGGGGCGGGCGGCGCCGCTGAGGCGAGGCCGTTGCCGGTGAGGCAGTCGCCGATGAGCCAGTTACCGATGTGCCAGTCGCCGGTGAGCCAGTCGCCGGTGGGAGCCCGTTGTCAGTGGAGACCCGTTGTCAGTGGGGACCCGCACAATGGACTTCGCGCGGCAAGCCGTGACGAAACGGCGCGACGAAGCGGCATGACCGACGAGGTGTGACGGAAGGGTGGTGTTCCCATGCCGGTGTGGGACGACCTGGTGGGCCAGGAGAAGGTGAGCGCGCAGCTGGAGGCCGCCGCGCGGGATGCCGACGCCCTGGTCACCGCCGTCGCCGCGAGCGAGCCCCAGCCCGAGACGTCGAAAATGACGCACGCCTGGCTCTTCACCGGCCCGCCCGGCTCCGGCCGGTCCACAGCGGCCCGCGCCTTCGCCGCCGCCCTCCAGTGCGTGAGCCCCGACCGTGCCCTCGGCGGAGTTCCCGGCTGCGGGTTCTGCGACGGCTGCCACACCAGCCTGACGGGCACGCACGCCGACGTGGACATCGTCCGCACCGACCTTCTCTCCATCGGCGTCAAGGAAACCCGCGCCCTGGTCCGGCGCGCCCAGCTGTCACCAGCCGTCGGACGCTGGCAGGTCATCGTCCTGGAGGACGCGGACCGCCTCACGGAGGGCGCGGGCAACGTCCTGCTCAAGGCCATCGAGGAGCCCGCGCCGCGCACCGTGTGGCTGCTGTGCGCCCCGTCCATCGAGGACCTGCTGCCCACGATCCGCTCCCGTTGCCGACTCCTCACCCTGCGTACCCCGCCGGTGGAAGCGGTGGCGGACATCCTCATCCGCCGGGACGGTATCGAGCCGAACGTCGCGCACACCGTGGCCAGGGCCACCCAGGGCCACATCGGCCGCGCCCGCCGGCTCGCCACGGACGCGCGGGCCCGGGAGCGCCGGGCCGCCGTCCTCAGGCTGCCGCTCCGCGTCGAGGACGTCGGCGGCTGTCTGAAGGCGGCCCAGGAGCTGATCGACTCGGCGTCGGAGGACGCCAAGCAGCTCGCCGAGGAGGTCGACGTGAAGGAGACGGAGGAGCTGAAGCAGGCGATGGGCGCGGCCCAGGGCGGCCGGATGCCACGCGGCACGGCGGGCGTGATGAAGGAGCTGGAGGACCGTCAGAAGCGCCGGAGAACGCGTACGCAGCGCGACACCCTCGACCTGGCCCTGATCGATCTCACCGGCTTCTACCGCGACGTTCTCGCCGTCCAGTTCGGCTCCCGCCTGGCGATCGCCAACATGGAGGCCGAGGACACCCTGGAGCGCCTGGCCCGCGCCGGCTCACCCGCGTCGACGCTTCGCCGCATCGAGGCGATCGCCGCGTGCCGCGAGGCCCTGGACCGCAACGTGGCACCGCTGCTGGCGGTGGAGGCGATGACACTGGCGCTGAGAGCGGGCTGACAGTCGTCGGCATCAGCAACTCGTGCGTCGTGGGTCGTGCGTTGTGTGTCGTGACTCGGGTGTCGTGACTCGGTACACGTAACTCGTACGAGTCATGTTGTGGACGGAGGGTATTCATGCGGTTTCGCAGGGTTACGCTCGCTGAATGTATATGAGGCGCACACCTCGTCAGACCTGGACACTGCTCGCGGTCGCAGCGCTGCTTGTCTCCGCCTGTTCCACGGGGAGTTCGACGAGTGCGGCGAGTTCGTCGACCACGCCGAACGGCCTCGCGTCGTACTACGCGCAGAAGCTGAGCTGGCGGTCGTGTGGCGTCCCCGGGTTCCAGTGCGCCACGATGAAGGCACCTCTCGACTACGCGGCTCCGGCCGAGGGTGACGTCAGACTCGCGGTCTCCCGCAAGAAGGCCACGGGCAAGGGCAAGCCGCTCGGCTCGCTGCTGGTGAACCCGGGCGGGCCGGGCGGTTCGGCGGTCGGGTACCTGCAGGCGTACGCAGGAATCGGCTACCCGGCCGAGGTCCGCGCGCGCTACGACATGGTCGCGGTCGACCCGCGCGGGGTGGCGCGCAGTGAACCGGTCGAGTGCCTCGACGGCCGCGAGATGGACGCGTACACACAGACGGACACGACTCCCGACAACGAACGGGAGATGGACCAACTGGTCGGCGCGTACAAGGAGTTCGCCGAGGGCTGCGGCAGCAGTTCGCCTGACCTGCTGCGGCATGTGTCCACGGTGGAGGCGGCCCGGGACATGGACATCCTACGGGCGGCGCTGGGCGACCGGCGGCTGACGTACGTGGGGGCGTCGTACGGAACGTTCCTCGGGGCGACGTACGCGGGGCTCTTCCCGGACCGTGTGGGCCGGCTGGTCCTGGACGGCGCGATGGACCCCTCCCTGCCCGCGCGCCGCCTGAACCTCGACCAGACGGCGGGCTTCGAGACGGCGTTCGACGCGTTCGCGAAGGACTGCGTACGGCAGCCGGACTGCCCGCTGGGTGCGGAGGAGGGGGAGGTCGGCACGAACCTGAAGGCGTTCTTCGACCACCTCGACACGTCGCCCGTTCCGGCGGGCGACGCGGACGGCCGCCGGCTGGGCGAGGCCCTTGCCACGACCGGCGTGATCGCCGCGATGTACGACGAGAGCACCTGGCCGCAACTGCGCGAGTCCCTGACCTCTGCGATGCGGGACAAGGACGGCGCGGGGCTGCTGCTCCTCTCCGACAGCTACTACGAGCGCGACGCCGACGGCCGCTACTCGAACCTGATGTTCGCCAACGCGGCGGTGAACTGCCTCGACCTCCCGGCGGCGTACGCCACTCCCGACCAGGTGCGCGATGCGCTGCCGTCCTTCGAGGAGGCGTCCCCCGTCTTCGGCGAGGTCATGGCCTGGGCCTCCCTGAGCTGCGCGTACTGGCCGGTGCGGCCGACGGGCGAGCCGCATCGCATCGAGGCGAAGGGCGCGGCCCCGATCGTTGTCGTCGGCACGACCCGCGACCCGGCGACCCCGTACCGCTGGGCCCAGTCCCTCTCCCGCCAGCTCTCCTCGGCCCGCCTCCTGACCTACGAGGGCGACGGCCACACGGCGTACGGGCGGGGCAGTGACTGCATCGACGACACGATCAACACGTATCTGCTCCGGGGGACCCCTCCGGCGGAGGGGAAGCGGTGCTCGTAGCGCCGACGCGGAGGCCTCCGGGGGTGTGCGGAGCACCCCCGGAAACTGTGTAGACTTGCCGACGTTGCTGACCGCACCATGGTGTGGACAGCGCGCCGCCTTAGCTCAGATGGCCAGAGCAACGCACTCGTAATGCGTAGGTCTCGGGTTCGAATCCCGAAGGCGGCTCCGGAAAACCCCAGGACTCACTCGCCGTGACCTGGGGTTTTTCCTTGTCCTTTACCTTGTGTCGTAGTGACGGCGCAGTCCAAGAACCCTTGCTGAGGGCAGCCGGTGGACAAGCGTGCAGGGGGCGTGCGGAGCGTTGGACGAGCAAGGGTGCGGGAAGAGGACCATCGTGCCGTTGGCGATGGGGCTGGGAGGCAGGGCGAGTCGGGCTGCTGGCAGCAGGACCGTTGGTGGGTTCCCATAAATCGGGGGAGCCGTGACGGCGACTGATGGAGAATCAGCCGGGGACATCGCTTCGGAGGAGCCGGGCGTGAACGTAATGCGCTTCGATTCCGCGGTGGGGGACTTCGCCCTCGGCGTCAAGCTTAGTCCTCTTTTGCCCGCGCTCAGAGGTCGTCCACGTCGACCAGCCCGTCCTGGATGGCGCGGGCGACCAGGCTTGCCTTGGTCCGCGCGGGGCGGCCGACGTTCGCGTACTTGATCCTGACCCGGTCCAGATACGAGTTGACCGTCCGTACGGAGATGCCGAGACGCTGCGCGACCAGCTCCTTCGACTCCGACTGGAACCACTCGATGAGCACGTTCTCCTCGCGTACGGAGAGCTGGGGGCGGTCGGCGCGGGTGTTTGTTCCCAGCGCGCCGGCCAGTGCGGGCGGCATGTAGGGCCGCTCGTCCGCTGCTGCCAGAGTCGCCTCGACCAGGTGGTCTCGGCCCTCGCTCTTGGTCAGGAAGGTCGCGGCTCCGAGGTCCAGGCAACTGAGCGCTGTCTTCTCGTCGTCCCGCATCGAGTAGACGACGACCTGCCGCCCGGCGTCGACAAGTCTTCGGAGGCTGCCGAAGGCGGGGCCGCCCTCGCCCAGTTGCAGATCGAGGACGACGACATCGGCCGTGCTGCCCGGCGAGGTCCAGGCTTCCCCTACGGAGCTGCCGGCCGCGACCACGGTGATGGGTCGCCGTGATGCGGCGTACCACGCTTCTACGCCCGAGAGGATGGCGGGATGGTCGTCGACGACGACCACGCTGACTGGTGCGTTGTGACTCATGTCAGGTCAACTCCGGAGGTCGCCGGTCTTCTCCAGCCGGCCTCCACCCACACACTTTCGCCGCGGGTCGTTCTTTCCACGGTCACCTTCGCGTCCGTGGCACGGCCGTGGGCTTGAGCGGCCTCTTCCGTGTCGCGGTCGTCGGCGCAGTCCTCGCTGACCACGCTCACGCGTACCGTGTGGGGTGTCCACACGACAGTCACCCGCGCGGTCGAGCGGGTACGGCCCAGAATCACCGCCACCGGGTCGACCAACTCCCTGCGCACCTCCACGGGCACCTCACCCGGTCGGCCTCTTACGGCCAGGTTCACCGTCACTCCCTGGTGCTCGGCCACCTCCACGCACGCCCGCACCTCGTTGAGCAGCGGGTCGGAGACGGCATCGCTCTCCGCGAACAGGCGGCGCATACGGGCGGCTTCCACGCCGCACCGCAGCCTGACCTCCTCGTTTTGCGGGCTCAGCACACCGTGGCCGAGGCCCACGAGCAGCGGCACTGTCGTCGCTGTCAGGGCGCGGTAGCGGTCCTTGTGATCACGCTGCATGTCCTCGTGGATGCGTTCCCGGGTGCGCAGTTCTTCCTCCCGTGCGGCCGCGATCCCCGCTGCCGGCGCCGTGTCGTGGAGCAGGCGCGTCATCAGTACACCGACGGAGAGCTGGAAGCCGCAGGCGGATATCGTGGAGATCCCCATGATGGCCGCCTCGGCGGCGGTCGGCGCCCCGGACAGGAACACAGCGGTCGCGTTGAGCCCGACATGCACCCCGAGGAACGCCGCGAACGCCCTGACCCGCAGGTCTGCCAGCAGGAACAGCGCGTGCCAGCCGACCAGTCCGAACGCCCAGTCCGGCGCACCTGTCGACTGCTCAGGCGGGAGCGTGAACGCGCATATCGCCGAAACGGCCAGCACCGAGCCCAGGCTCCACCCTCGCACCCTCGGCGGGATCTGCCTGCCACGCAGCAGATAGGCGGCCCCGATCGCCGCGACGGCGGCAAGGCAGACGAAGGCGGCCGTCTGTGCCCACGCGGAGCGGTATACGTCCTGGTGGACGACGAGCCGGCGCAGCGAGATGGTGAACTGCCACACCAGGCTGATCAGCAGCACAGCCAGTTGGGTCCCGTAAAGGAGCCGCCCGCGGATGAAGCGGACGTCGGCCGTGTGCTGTGCCTGGGCGCGGGGCGGGCGCGGTACACCGGTCGCCGGTGCTCCGTTCCCTGCCGATGACGCCCCGGCCGGGCCGTGCCAGCGCCACTGCACGCGGGTCCCGGTGTCCGGATGCGAGGTGACCGTGGCGGAGCCTCCGACCGCGTGCATCCTGCCGATGATGGAACCTTTGATGCCCCGGCGCCGTGCGGGGACGGACTCCGGGTCGAAGCCCCGTCCCGCGTCGGACAGTTCGACGACGGCGCCGGCCCCCTCTGTCCATGCCCTGAGCTCCGCCTCCCGCACCCCGGCATGGCGTGCCACATTGGTGACGGCCTCCCGGACCCCGTTGAATATCGCGAGCCCAGGGCCGGACGGAATCGCGAGCGGGCCATCGATGTGCGTCTTGAGCCGCACCCTGGTCTGTCCCTCACCCTCGGGCACACAGCGGAGAAGAGCCGCGAGGTCGACGCTCCCCGTCTCGAATCCGGGTACGGCGGACATGGCCTCCAGATCCTTTCTGGCGCGTGGAGGCAGCCACGACCAGTCCCGGCCGTCGCCCTGGGAGACCATCAGCAGCGTCGCGCTCGCCGTGTCGTGCAGGGTCGCCAGGTACTCGCGCTCGATCGCCCTGCGTGCGGCGGCGACTTCCATCTCCCGGCGCGCCGCCGCCCTGACTGCGGCCGATCGGTCAGCCGCCCTGGCCAGCGCCCGAACGATGAGGTAGGCGGCCCTCGACAGGACCACCTGGATCAGCATGCGCACCAGGGGTACCAGGTCGGGGCTGTGCCCGGGCGAGGAGAGGACGTCGCCCAGCACGTAGACGACGGCCCCCAACGCAGCCAGGGCAGCCCCGGCCACCGGTCGCGTCGCCCACTCGTACTGGAAGGCGACGACGCTGATGCCGACAATCGCCTCCACCATCACATCCGCGCCGTCACCGCCGATCACCGGCTGAAACAGCCCCGTCAACACCACCACGGCCGCGTCCAACGTCCACAGCAGGGCGAGCGGGAACAGGCGCGGGCGGCGCAGCGCGTAAAGGCGCACACCGCAGGCGAGGAGAGCGGGCACCAGCAGAGACACCGCCAGGGGAATCTCCGCCGCGTCCGCCGCGACGACGCCCAGCGCACCGCACAGGCAGACCACGATGGACCGGAGCCACACTCCAAACCGCTCAAGGGCCAGGATCAACAGGCGCTCACTGGACCTGGGCCCGTCTGCCAACTCAATGGCTCCGTCCCCGTTCCCCTTGCGTCCCCCGTGCCACATAGAAACACCCCCGTGCCACATAGGAACAAGGGTAGTTGGCCCTCGATCAAGGCAGAGCAAGTCTGAAGCCTGCTCGGTCCCCTGTGCCTTTGTGGGGCAAACGACCGGCACACCCAGCGGCCGGGCGGGGCTACTGTCCCCGTCGTAGCGAGTCGTTCGAGGTGGGCAATCCTGCCGCCTCCCACTCTCAAAAATCGGGGGAACGTATGTCCATCGGGAAGAATCTGGTCGCACTTGCCGCATGTGCCGCCCTGGGCGTGACGGTGCTGAGTACGAGCCCTGCGTCGGCAAACATCTCGCAGGGATACGTCTTCGGCACCGGCACGATCACCGATGACTGGGGGGATGAGGGCCCTCTTTGGGCGGGTGGCCGATATCAGCTATCCAATGCGGTCGGTCTCTGGCAGTACGTCCTGTGGGCAGAGGGCGCCATAGAACAGAACGGCACAGCCTACGACTACTCGGACATCGACTGCGATTTCGGCGACAACACCGCCTATGCAACGAAGAGGCTGCAGGCGAGATGGGGCCTGGACGCAGACGGGGAGGTGGGCAGCAACACCTTCAGTATCGCGGACAACCACCTCCGGGGAAGCACAGGCGAGGTCACGTACTTCGGTAGAGCGCGCGCCGTTACGTTCGTACGTACTTCTGGTGGCGCCTACCGCTTTGAGAACCCCGAGGCGGGCGTGGGATCGAATTGGTGGGAAACGACAAAATACGACCCCTTCGCGACCTGCTTTGTTCCTGGCGGCTGAACCCGGCGCGGAGAGATCAGGGGCCGCGGTCACCTCTTGTGACGGCGGCCTCCGTCAGCGCTGAAGGACTCATCGCGCAGAGCCCCGCACAACGTCTTGCAGGCCTGCCGACTTGCTCCGCTTCGGGCCTTGCCGCGAGTGTCACGCTGACTCGGCTGCGGCAGAAGCAGCGCCTCGTGCGGGTGTGCCATCGACATTGTGAAAACACTCAATCCCGAGGAAGCACATGGCCGACGAGAAGGTACTCGAGGCCCAACGATGGGTCAACAGGAAATATTCCGGCGTCAACGGGTACACCCGGTGCGCGGAAGACGGTCGCACCGGCTGGGGAACCATGCGTGCCCTGACTATGGGGCTCCAGCACGAACTAGGCATCAGCCCGGTGGTCGCATCATTGAGCTTCTTCAGCGTTGCCGCTCCAGGGTGAGGACGGCTTTGGCGATTGACGTCATGCGG
>NZ_BMMU01000060.1 GCF_014646095.1 Streptomyces lacrimifluminis
GCCTCGCTCGTTGTGCTTCGTGGACCGTCACCTGATCGGTGGCCAGCTCGAAGAAGCTCAGTGAGCAATCAAGCCGCGCGCGGCGCGTGGACCGGTCGCGGGCCAGTGCTTGCGCGACCGCGTCCTGAACACATCTCTCGGGCGTCTCGCCCTCTGCCGTTGCTTGCCGACGCAGTCGGCGCAGGACGTCGGGGTCCATGGGGATGCTCATGCGGTACGTGCCGTCGGGGCCGGGGAAGAGACTGCAGAGCACATCGATGGGCAGCGCGTCCGTGAGCCGCTTCCAGATCTTCCGTATGGCGGCCGGCTCGCTCTTCGCCGAGACGAGGACGACAAGGCGTTCCCGGTCACCTCGGCTCGTAAGCCGAGCCGGGTGCCTTTAGGCCAGCCAGTTCGTCCAGCGGAGTGGTGCCTGAGGCGCTCCGTTCGAGGGTCTGACGCCGTCACAGTGCCAGGCCCTCGCGGGGGCGTTGAGCTGAGCTTGGACGGGGCGGCAAATGGGTGATGTGCCGGCCGCCTGGCATGAGTGGGTCGTTGAGCAGGTATGGAAGCCTTCGGTAACTGCCCCAACCCGGGTCCCGACCCCCGGCTTGTCGGCCATGAAGAGGACACCTGCGTGTGGTGCGTGCAGCTGCGGGAGGCTGACGCCGGAGCCCTTCCGACGCAGGCAGTGCAGGGGAAACGTTCGCCCGCGCCGTGGATGGTTCCACCGGGGCTGCCCTCGCGTCCTGCACAGCTCGACGGGTGATGGGGGTGAGGACGGTGATGGTCGCTCTGGCTGCGGTCACGATCGTCGCTGCGACGGTGTCGGTGGTCCTGACGGGGTGAGTCGCATGTGCCTTCGCCCTGCCACTCAAGCGAGTGAGATGAGGGCTGGACGGTGAGGCAGTGGGCAGACACGCGTGGAGAGGACTCCTCCGGCAGCGGGTCGTTCCCCCACGGCGCTGCCGGAGGAGTCCTCATCACGAGGAACGCTGATCAGCCCCCTCGGAAGGTCAGCTCGTAACGACATCCCCGCCTGGGTATCACGGCGGATCACCCCGTACAGACCGGCCTTGGACTTCGGATCTCCACCGTCAAGCTCCGCACCAAGGCCACCCGCGGCGCCGGCAGCCCGGCCGCGGCCCTCGCGATGGTGTTCAACTCGTCGAATCCGCCCAGGCCCGCTGGCGCGCGGTCACCGGCGCCCGCCTCGTCGCCCTGGTCCGCGCCGACGCCCGCTTCGAAACGGTCGCCTCGTCGAACGGCCCGAGGCCGCTGCAGCATGACACCGGTGCGCTGCGCACCGTTAACGAGCAGGCGTCCCAGAGCCAGCCTGGAACTATGGCGGCTATGAAGCGAGTCGTGCTCCTGGGGCGGGGCGGGGCGGGGCGGGGCGGTTCAGGGAAGTCGGCCCTCGCGGCTCGCCTGGGCGCAATCACCGGGCTTCCCGTCATCGAGCTGGACAGGCACTTCTGGGGACCCGGCCTTGAAGCGACACCTCCCGATCAGTGGGCCGCCGTCCAACGTGAACTCGTCGGAGATGAAGCTTGGATCATGGATGGCGACCTCGGGCCCTACGACGTCCCCGACGTCCGGCTCCAAGCGGCGGACACCGTCATCCTGCTGGACTTCTCGTTCTCGCGCTGCGCCTGGCGAGCGATCCGACGCTCTCGGGAACGCGCCGACTTCTGGCGGTGGGTATGGGCCTACCGACGCCGGAGCCGACCGCTCCTCCTCGCGGCGATCACGACCCACGCCGGTGATGCGAACCTGCACGTAATTCGGAATCCGCGCGCACTGAGACGCTTCGCAGCGCATGTCACGACCGGCCAGATCCCCGGCCGACCGTAACTCCATCCATGACAGCCGCACCGTGCAACCTCGTCCGGTCCACAGGATTTGACAAATACTCAGGGCCTCCGCCGCGGGCACCGCCGACGGCAACGACTCGAGCACGTCCCACTCCGAATCCGTCATCGGGCGTGTGGGTGGACCACAAGCGACTACGCCCATGGCCAAGGTCACAGGGATTCGGGCGTGTACTGGTCTGCGCCGTTACCGACATGCCGGCCCCGCCCGAACGCCTCGCCGCCCTGGGGCTTCCCGTCATCCGTGCTCAGCGGTCTGGGCAGCACCCGCGCGCTGGCGGCGGGCAGGTGCTGTGTGGAGCGCGGGATGTGATCTCCGTGGTGGCTTGCCTGTCACCAACCAGCCTTGGCGTTGCTGTAGGCCTGCTGGCAGGTGGTGTTGGTTGCTGCGGTGGAAAGCTTCTGCATGGCGTTGCCCCAGACCTTCTTGGCCACAGTCTCCATGGGGCGGGTCGCCGCCGGAATGTTCGGTGAGTACTTCTGCAGGGTTCCGATCGTGGCGCTGACGAACTTCTGGCACTCCAGGCCAGGGGTGTTCTGGTAGCGGGTGTCGAGGTCCTTCGCCACGGCCGCCGCGTTTGCGGTGGACCACGTGTTCCACGCACTGCACGCGCTCTCGGTGAACTTCTGCTGATCGGCGTCGCTCAGCATGAGCAGCTCCTGCAGAAGGGTGCTCTTGACCTTGTCGGGGACCGTGAACTGCTGGACGGGGAGCTTGTCCTGGAACTCGGCGATGGCCGTCTGGCATGCGGGCGGCAGCTGTGCCGCCTGCGCGGGGGACGGCAGTGTCAGCAGTGATGCGGACACGACGGTGGCGGCGACGGCGGCGCGCTGGAGGGTGTGACAGATGCTCATGGTGAACGTCCTCCTCAAGAGGGGCGGGTACTCCGGTCAGGGCTCACGAGCAGCCCATTCACATAACAGCCGTAATCCGCATAAGTCACGCAAGTCGGTGCTGCTTTGGTGCATCGCGTGAGGTGAGCGCCGGAACCGAGTTGTGGCGCCCCCGCTCCTGCACCGGGCAGGGCTGCGCCAGTGACTGGCGGGCCAGGTGTCAGACCGTGCTGGAACGCGGCAGGGGCGGGGCGCACTCTGCGTACTTCGGTGTGGGGCTCCAGAACAGGCGGCCCTCACCGGTCTGGCGGGATGTCATGCCGCGAGGCGCAGAGCGGCGTTTTCGGTCCGGAGCCGCACGATGAGAACAGCCGCGTTGGCGGCGGTGAAGAGCACTGCCGTCATCCAGGCATTGAAGACCAGGGGAAGGGTGATGCCTTCGACGGCGACGAGAAGGTAATTGGGGTGACGGAGCCAGCGGTATGGCCCGCGGCGAATCAAGGGCATGCCGGGGATGACGATCACGCGGGTGTTCCAATGAGGCCCGAGGGAGCGCACGCACCACCAGCGGCCGGCGTGCACCAGTACCTGCACACACAGGGCGGGACCGCCCACGTATGGCAGGAAATGCCGGTGCCCGGCTCCCGCTTCGGTCAGGATGCCCGCGAAGAGCCCGATGTGCGCGGCGACCATGAAGGGAAATTGTCCTCGTCCGAACTCCAGCCCGCCCGCCGACTTCGCCCAGCGCGCGTGCTTCCAAGACAGCCACAACTCGGTCAGACGCTCGACGGCAACGGTGAACAGCAGCACCAGCAGTGCCGCGGGCAGCTCGAAGAATGTCGAGGGGTTCACACCTTTCCTTCCCTCACGGCCGGTTTATGTGGCTCCCGGCGGAATGAAGGGGGCGGCCGACGGCGTGAGAGACCACTATCACCGTCGGCCCCGGGCGGTGTCCTCCAGTGGAGGGTGCCTCGCTCGAACGAGTGGAAGGCCGTTTCTCAGGTGCTCCTCGCGGCGTTCAAACGGTGATACATCCGGCTGCCGAGACGCTTGGGGGGGGTGGGCCGTGGCGTGCGCCGAGGGGGAGCATGTGCTGCGGGAGTTGGAGCCGTCGGTCGAGCGGCTGCTGGAGCGGCACCTGGCTTTCGCACAAGACTGGCTGCCGCACCAGTTCGTCCCCTGGAGCGCGGCACAGGACTTCGACGGGCCGCTTGGCGGCGCGGCGTGGGAGCTGCACCAGTCAGCTCTGCCCCGGGCCGTACAGGACGCCTTGGTGATCAATCTGTTGACGGAGGACAACCTCCCCAGCTATCACTTCGAGATCGCCACCCGTCTGCGGCGCGACGGTGCCTGGGGCGCGTGGGTGCACCGGTGGACAGCCGAGGAGGACCGGCACGCGGGCGCGCTGCGGGCTTTCATCCATGCCCGCCGGGCGGTGGATCCCGTCGCTCTGGAACGCCTGCGGATGAACCACATGGCGACCGGGTGGTCCGCCGGCTGGCTCTCTCCGCTGCACTGCCTGGCGTATGTGACCGTTCAGGAACTGGCGACCAGGCAGGCGCACCGCAACACCGGCGCTCTGTGCGGCGACCGGGTGGGCGAGGCGCTGATGGCCCGGATCGCGGCCGACGAGAACCTGCACATGCTGTTCTACCGAGGGCTGTACCACGACGCCCTGCAAGCATTCCCCGACGAGGCGATGGCAGCCCTGGCGGACGTTCTGTGCGGCTTCGAGATGCCCGGCACGGCGATCGCCGGCTTCCGGGCACGGGCCGCGCGCGTCGCAGCAGCGGGCATCTTCAACCTGGACATCCATCACGAGCACGTCGTCCTACCCCTGCTGCGAGCGCTCGGCGTGATGGAGATGCCGGCGCTCGGCCCGGCGGGACAGCAGGCACAATCCCGGATCGGCCTGCATGTCGAGGCTCTCCAGACGCGGGCGGCCCGCGCCCGCGACGTCTACGCCCGGATGAACGCCGACGGGACGCATCAATAACGCGAACAGGCCAGCCGCCTGACGCCCCATCAGACAGGAAGACACAGAATGACGTATGCAGCCGAATCGGCGGCTGACCTGCCGGCACAGCGGCACGCGCTGCCTGACCTCCTTGTCACTTTGCTGACCAAACACCTGAACGTGCCCGTCCTCCCGCAGGAGCTCAAGCCCGCCACCACCTTCGAGGACCTCGGGATGGACTCCCTGTCCTTGATGGAACTCGTCGTGGCGGCGGAGGAAGAGTTCGGGATCATCCTCTCCGAGGAGACCCTGGACCTCTCACCGTCCGCGACGCTCGGCGAAGCGGCACGAGGTTTCGACGATGCCCACTGACATCGCGGTCACCGGCCTCGGCCTGGTCACTCCAGCGGGACTCACCCCGGAGGCCAACTGGGCCACTCTCTGCGCGGGCCGCTCCACCGCGGCCGCCGATCCCGTTCTTCACGGGTTGCCGGTCGACTTCTCCTGTCAGATCACCGGCCTTGACGCCGAAGCAGAACTCGGCCGGATCACACGCCGCCTGGACGACTTCATCCAGTTCGCCATGGTGGCCGCCCGGCGCGCGGTCCGTGACGCGGCCCTCGACCCGCACACCTGGCGGGCTGAGCGCGTCGGCGTCGTCCTGGGGGTAGGGGGAACCAGCCTGACCGCGTACGAAAAGGCCTTCCAGCACCTCTCGGCGGGCCACCCTGACCGGGTCTCCCCGCTCAGCGTGCCGCGCAGCAACCCCAACATGGCAGCCGGCGAAGTCGCCATCGATCTAGGGGCCCGCGGACCGAACTTTTCCGTGTCCACCGCCTGCGCCTCGGGCGCCACCGCGATCGGCGTAGCCCGCGACCTGCTGCGTTCGGGAACGTGCGACATCGTGCTGGCGGGAGGCACCGAGTCCGCCCGCTCCCGGATGACGGCCGCGTGCTTTGCACGGATGCGGGCCCTGTCCCGGCGCCGCGACCAGCCCCACCTCGCCAGCCGGCCCTTCGACTCCGCACGCGACGGATTCGTCCTGGGCGAGGGAGCCGCCGTCCTGGTCCTCGAGCCCCTGACCGCCGCGCGCTCCCGCGGCGTGTCCGTCCAGGCCCTGCTGCGCGGCTTTGGATCCAGCGCTGACGCCCACCACCCCATCACTCCGCACCCCGAGGGCCGCGGCGTCATCCAGGCTGTGACCACGGCGCTGGAGGACGCGGGGTGCCGACCGCAGGACATCGGCCACATCAATGCCCACGGAACCTCCACCCCGACCAACGACACCGTGGAAGCGGCCGCCCTCACCCGGATCTTCGGCGACCAGCCGCCACCGGTCACAGCGCCCAAGGGCGTGATCGGCCACTCGCTCGGGGCAGCCGGTGCGATCGAGGCGGCCTACACCGTGCTCGCCCTGCGGCACGCCAGCATCCCGCCGGTGGCGAACTTCGAGTTCCAGGACGGCGATCACAAACTCGACATCGTGGCCGCCAGCCCACGCCCTCTGACCACGGGCACGGGAATCAGCTGCTCGTTCGGGTTCGGCGGGCAGAACGCCGTGCTGCTGTTCGAGGCCGCCTGATGCGAGACAACCAGAAGGCACAACATGAGGTACCACTACGGGCAAAAACGCGCCGGCGCGCCTGGCTGATCGTGGCATGCGCGACGCTGACGGTGCTCTTAGCCGGCGCGCTGGCACCGTGGGCGGTCTCGCAACTGAGCCCAGGAGGGACGGTCGCCCACAATGCCGAGGCGCTGAAGGCGCACCGGCAGGCGCAGCAACTGGGCGTGCCCGCGCCCGATCTGGTGTTCTCTGTGTCATCCCCTGCAGACGACGCCGACTCCGCATCCATGCCCAAGGCCTCTGCAGCACGAGTGGCCGACGGAAGCTACGCCGTGGTGGCGGCCCTGGCCCGGCGACCTGAAGTGAAAGCGGTCTGGTCGGCGACAACAACCGGCGATCCATGGCTGCGGTCCAAAGACGGGCACAGCCTGCTGGTCGCCACCCAGCTGAACGGCACGCAGAAGCAGCAGGAGCAGGCCGCGCCCGAAGTCGTCGCCGCAGCCCGGGCGGCCGTCCCGGGACTGCGACTTCAAGCCAGCGGCGCGATGCTGACCCAACGCGCCATGAACGACGCCATCGCACAGGACCTGCGCACAGCCGAATTGCTGGCCGCACCGATCCTCATCCTCCTCCTGGTCTTCGCCTACGGCTCCCTGGTCCGCGCCCTGCTGCCCGTGGTCGTAGCCCTTGCGGCAGTCAGCTGCTCGCTGCCGGTTCTGGCACTGGTGGCCCAGTTCACCGAAGTCTCCCAGCTCGCCGTGAACGCCGCCGCGGCGCTCGGCCTGGGACTCGCCGTCGACTACAGCCTCTTTCTGCTGTCGCGCGTCCAAGAAGAAACCGTGCGCCAGATGGACCGGGAGCGGGCTCTGGCTGCCGCCCTACGATCCAGCGGCCGCTGCGTGGCCTTCTCGGCCGCCGCCATCACCGTCTGCCTGGCCACCGCCTGGACGGTACCGGTTCCGATGCTCCACGGCCTGGCACTGGCAGGCATGACCGTGGCGGTTATGGCGGCGCTCATCGCCCTGCTCGTACTGCCCGCCATCCTGCGGCTACTGGGTCCCCGCCTCCTGGCCTGGGACCCCATGGCACCCTGGCGACGCGCCCGCGCCGGCGACGACAGCCCCTTCTGGCGGCGCACGGCCACCAAGGTCACCGCGCGCCCAGCCCTGGCAGGAGGACTGACGGTCCTGCTGCTTGCCCTGCTGGCCGTGCCCTTCTTCCACGTGCGGCTCGGCCTGGCCGACGACCGGGCCCTGCCCCCCACCGCAGCGGCGGCACAAGCCGCACAGCACCTGCGCGCGGAATTTGCTGCACCCCCCGAACAAATCCTGACCGTCAGCGTCACCGGACCCCACGCGGCGAATGAGGCGATGTCCTACCGCGCCCAGCTCATCGACCTTGCGCACGTCACCGCCGTGCAGGTCAAACGCACCATCCCCGCCGGCAAAGCCGCAGGCCGGCAGCACCAGGCTGCGGCCGTCCTGCTGGTGGCCACATCGGCAGCTCCCGACACACAGCGTGCCACTGACCTGGTGAACTCGATCAGAGACACCTCTGCACCCGGCAACGTACTGGTGGGAGGCCGGGCCGCAGAAGTGGCCGACACCGCACAAGCGGTCCGCGACGCCCTGCCCCGGTGCTTGACGCTGCTCGCCGCCGGACTGACGTTCCTCCTCGTCCTCTTCACCCGCACCGTGGTCGCCCCCCTGAAGGCTCTGGCCGTGGCCGTCATCAGTCTAGGAGCGAGTCTGGGAGCACTCGTCGTCCTCTTCCAAGACGGTCACGGTCGCGCCCTGGTAGGTGACTTCACCGTCACCGGCTCGCTGGACACGCCCGCCCTGCTGTTCATCCTCCTGGTCACCCTCGCCCTCTCGGTGGACTACGAGGTGTTCCTCCTGGGCCGCATCCGAGAGGAATACCAGCGCAACGGCGACAACCGAACAGCGATCATCGACGGCGTGGCCCGCACCGGCCGACTGGTGACCTGCGCCGCGACCGCGCTGGTGGTCTCCACAGCAGCGATGGCAACATCCGACCTCACGCTACTCAAGTTCATCGGGGCCGGCATCGCCCTCGGCGCCCTCGTAGACGCGGTGCTCGTGCGCGGCGTACTCGTACCCGCCGTGATGGCGGCCCTGGGCCCCGCCAACTGGTGGACACCCATCAACGTCAGATCCTCACTGCCGGTGACCGCGACCGCAGGGAAAGACAACGGCTGAGCGCATGACACTGACGACACAAGCACGAATCACAGACCCGCAGACGCATGGACCCCGGCTGGCCGCGCTCCACACGGCCTTCCCTCCCTATCGCTATGCACAGTCAGAGCTCACCGCCGCCCTGACCGCCCGGATGCCGACGCAGTCCGCAGCACGCACTCACCTGGCGCGCAAAGTCCAGTCCAATGCCGGCGTCGGTGCCCGCCACATGTCCTTGCCGCTGGATGAACTCCTCGACCTCATCGCAGAGGACGACTTCACCCAAAGAAACCGCATCTGGCTCGACACGGCCCTCGACCTGGGCCAGCAGTCAATCACCGGAGCCCTCCGCACGGCAGGCGTGGACCCGCAACAGGTCGACGCGCTGTTCAGCACCACCGTCACAGGCCTGGCCGTGCCGTCCCTGGAAACCCGGCTCGCCCACCGAATGGGACTACGCCAGGACGTCAAACGCATCCCGCTGTTCGGCAGCGGCTGCGCCGGAGGAGCCGTGGGCCTCGCACGCCTTCACGACTACCTGCGCGCCCATCCCGGCCACGTAGCCGTCCTCCTCGCGGTCGAGTTGTGCTCGCTGGCATACCGCCAAAAGGACACCTCCATGGCCAACGTCGTCGCCGGCGGCCTCTTCGGTGACGGTGCAGCCGCAGTCGTAGCATTCGGCACACACCGGCCCGGTGCACCAGGCCCTGAGCTCACCGACACCCACAGCTGGCTCATCCCGGACACCGAAGACATCCTCGGATGGGATATCGGCTCGCACGGCTTCAAGATCCTTCTCGCCCCCGAAGTCCCCACCCTCACTGAGGAATACGTCCCCAAGGCCGCCCACGACTTCCTCAACCGCCACGGCCTGACGCCCAGCCAGATCGGCAGCTGGATCGTGCACGGCGGCGGGCCAAAGGTCCTCACCGCAGTTGAACAAGCCCTGGGTCTGCCCCCACAAGCGCTGAACCTCACCCGCCAGTCCCTCGCAGCCCGCGGCAATCTCTCCTCTGTCTCTGTCCTGGACGTCCTGCACAGAGCCCTCAAGTCACCCCCACCCCCGGGTACTCCCGGCCTCGTCACGGCCATGGGTCCCGGATTCTCTATCGAGCAGGTTCTGCTCCACTGGTAGGCAACGCACCAGGCGGCGCACGATCGCGCATCGCGTGCGCGCGGCGCGAGCGCAAGCACGGCCTCGCGCTGGTCGACACCGTCGTCGCCTTCCATCAGGCGGAGGCGGCCGATCACGCCGACTGGCAAGTGGAAGTCGCCCACCCCACTCCGGCCGACTCCCTGGTGCCCGACGGCGTGGTGCTCCTGGCCGACGGCTCCAGGGCGTTCGTGGAGATCGACCGCACGATGTCCTACGCCCGCCTGGTCGCCAAGCTGGAGCGCTACGACGCCTACCGCAACGCACCCGCGAGCGGCCGCGGCAACGCCGCCCGTGCCCCGCGCAGCCACTGGCAGGAGACCTACGCCGGGCCGTCCCTGGACCGGCCCTTCCCGCCGGTGCTGTTCGTCTTCGCCCCGGCCCCGCGCCGCGCGGCCCCGGCTACCCGGGAAGCGGCCTTCCACCAGCGCGCCCAGCGTGTCCACAGCGTGAACTACCGGATCATCGTGGCGACCACGACCCTGGCGCAGCTGACCCGGAAGGGGCCCGATCAGCCGGTGTGGCGGGTCGTCGGTCACGGCGAGGACCGCCTCACCCTGGCCACGCTGCCCAAGGCCCGGTGAAAACCGCGCTGACCTGCGGGCGGAATCGAGGGCGAAAACAGGCATTGAAGAGCCCTTCATCAGTGCTACTTGAGGAGGACGTGGAGAGTGGTCATCACGCTGATGCCCACCAGGATGGCGACGCCGAAGGCGGGATGGAGGAATGCGATGTACGTTCCGATCCCGCCGGCGAGCAGCAGCAGCGCGGTGCGCGCGTCCAGCCCGCCCCCGTTTGCGTTGTTCACCGTGAACCGTCCTTTTCCGGTGCGATAGGGCCGTCCAGGGTGTTGGTACGGCGTGCGGGGGCGAGGAGAGCGAGGGGGGTGGCCATCAGCCGACCGGTGGCCGGGGCGGGGGTTGCGCTGGTGTAGGTGAGTGCCGGCATTAGCAAGGGGAACCTCCTGGAGCGGGCGGTACGGTGCCGCGTGGATGTGTGGCGGTGCCGATCAGTCAGCCACGGTCGACGCTCGGCGCAAAGGACGGCGAATGACAGCGAACGACAGCGAACGTGCTGATGGGCAGCCCGATCCGGTCGCTGCCTTCGCCGTGTGGTTACAGCAGCTGCACCGCGAGGCGGGGAAACCCAGCTATGCCCAGCTCGTGCGGCGCAGCAGGCGCCGCTACCCGCAGGCCACCGTGCGCGAGGGCACCATCTCGGAGATGCTCAACGGCAAACGCCTGCCACGCTGGGAGACGGTCGAGCCGGTCGCCTGGGCGCTGGGTGGGGAGACGGCGGTAGCGGCCTGCCGGCAGCGCTGGATGGAAGCCGACGCCGCCCGAACGCCCGCCGCCCCGGCCGCCCCCCGCAGTCCGGCCCACCCGCCAGCCGCGCCCGCCACGGAGCCGACCGAACCCGTGCCCGGCCCTGTTGAGTCCACCAGCAGAGCAGGTGCGCCACGGTCCCGTCGCCGGTGGCCGGTGGTGGCCGGCGCCTTCACGCTGGCCGCCGCGGCGGCCACGGCATGGGTGTACATCACCCTGCTGCCCGGCAGCGGACACAGCCCCTCCCCGGGCAAGTCGCCTAGCGACGCCGCCACCCGGTCCCCTTCGCACGCGGCCGGAAATCAAGCCGCCGGCCCTTCACCATCCCCGTCCTCGCCATCACCACTGCTGACACCGGGGACCGCGCTGCTGACCGCGCACTCCTCCCGCCCAGCCAGCACCGACGACGGCCTGGTCACCATCAGCGTGCAGTCGGTGGCCGGGAACGACATCCCCGGCGTCGTCTACTCCGTCATCACTCCATGGACCAGCTGCCAGGTACAAGGAGGGGACGTCGGCCGGTCCGTGGTGATCAAAGGCCCCTCCGCCGTATGGATCCGCCTGGTCATCACCGACTTCCCGAAGCTCATCCACACCGACGCCACCTCCCCCGACTTCGACATCCCCATCAACTTCCAGATCACCCGCGGCCAAAACGCCGCACCCCGCGCCACGCAGAAATGCCAGTGACCGGTCTCCGCACCCCCAGCGCGGGTCTTCAGCCGCGACCCGCCGGCTGACCACGGCTCTGCCGCACGGCCCGATCAGCCGGCGTGCGGGCCGCCGGCCACGGCGAGGACCGCCGCGCCCTGGCCGCGTTGCCGAAGGCACGCTGAAGCACAGGCGGCAGCGTCGGCTGTCCAGGCTTGCCGAACAGTTCGACGTCGCCGGGGGAGAGGTCGGGCCGGGCGCGGTACCAGCGGGCTGGGTGCCGCCACCGGTAGGAGGAGTCGCGCCGAACTGTCCTGCCAGGCCGGTATCGGTACGAGCCAGTGGAGTCTTCCGGGTTCTGGGGTCCTGGTGGGGTGCTGCTTACGGCTCACCTGCGGCTGCCGTGAAGGCGGGGTCTGTTACTCACTTTCGGGTGACGGCCTGCGCGGCGCCGGGGGTGGCGTGGTGTGGCGGCTGCGGGGGCGGGGCCAACTCCTGCACGGGTGCGGGATCGTATCGGGTCGTCAACCTAGGGCATCAGTCGCATACATGTATGAGGTAGGTGAGAGTCACAGGAATATGGGCAAGCAGTAACACAGTCCATGTTTTCTGCCCAAGTCCTGCGTGTGGTGGGCAGGGTGTGGGTGTGCGGCCAGTCCGGCCGTCACCCGCACACCGCACCGACTCCCACGGCGGCCGCAAGGCCGCTTACGGGGGCAGGGTGCCCGCACCCTCAGGGGGACTTCTTGTCCGCTTCTGCTTCTGTCACTGCCCGTCGTCTGGCCGCTGCCGCGCTTGCGGCTGGTGCTCTGGTCTCGGTGGCGGCGTTGCCGGCGTCCGCCGACCATGCCCGTCCGCAGCGTCCGAAGGTGGAGATCTCGGCGGTCCAGTACGACTCCCCGGGACGCGACGACCGTTCCAACCGGTCGCTGAACAGGGAGTGGGTGGACGTCACCAACACCACCCGCCACACGGTCAACCTCGACGGCTGGACCCTGAAGGACGCCTCCGGCCACACCTTCACCTTCGACGACTACCGGTTGGCCGGCCGCGCGACGGTTCGTATCCACACCGGTGAGGGCCGCGACACCCGCACCGACCTCTACCAGGACCGCCGCAACTACGTGTGGAACAACGACCGTGACACCGCCACCCTGCGCAACGACCACGGCCGCTTCATCGACGACGAGTCCTGGGGCCGCGACCGCGACCGCGGCCACCGCCACGGTGACGCCCGCCACTGACACCACCACCCACCGGGAGCGGGCGGCTGACCCTGCCACCCGCCCCAGCATGTGAAACGACGGCGCGCCCGGCCCACAAGGGCCCGGGCGCGCCGCCGGCATGAGGGGCGGGGGACGCTCGCGCACCCGACCTCAGGCCCGACCACGGCCTGGGGACCGCCGACCACCGCCCACCCCGACCACACCCCAGACCATGTGGGCCCGAGGACCCCGCCCCCGGCAGGCCAGTGCGTTGTCTGCGGGGGACGTGACCGGCGACGGTGTGCCCTCGGTCAGCGACCCGCCGCCTCACCCGACGCAACCGTCGGACCGAGGCGTCCCAACTCCCCTCGCCGCAGCCGCCTGACGACTCCTCCAACTGCCGTTCGATTCGGCGTCCATCGACGCTCAACCGAACGACATGCCCGATCAGCACCCAGCTCCATGGCCTTGTGGCCAGCGAAAACGTGATGCGGCCCCAGGGGTGCGAAATGCATTGGCGGTCCCATGGCGCGGGCCGACATCCTGTCTGCATGCTGATCAGGGAAGCCAACACCGAGGACTGGCCTGTCATTTGGCCCTTCTTCCACAAGATCGTTGCCGCTGGTGAGACCTTCACCTATCCGATCGATCTCAGCGAGGAGCAGGGCCGCGACTGGTGGCTCCTGCCGGCCCCGAACCGCACGGTCGTCGCCGTCGACGACGCCGGAACGGTCCTCGGCACGGCAAAGATGAACAACAACCACATGGGCAACGGCTCGCACATCGCGAGCGCCAGTTACATGGTCGACCCGGCGCACTCTGGGCAGGGCGTGGGCCGAGCACTGTGTGAGTACACGGTGGAGTGGGCGCGCGCGGCCGGTTTCCGGGCGATGCAGTTCAACGCGGTCGTCGAGACGAACGTGCATGCGGTGAAACTGTATCGGTCCGTCGGTTTCGAGGTGCTTGGCACGTTGCCGGAGGGCTTCCGGCATCCCTCGAAGGGCTACGTCGGGCTCCACATCATGCACTGCGCACTCTGAGCCACAGCAGAAGCTGAGACAGACGATCCAGAACCCGTCACCCGCCGTTCGAATCAGCGTCGATGGACGCCGGTCCGAACGGCAAACAGAGACCTGTCCCGCTGCATACCCCCGTAAGCAGCGCAAAGAGGTTCAGACACAGCTTCTTACGAAGGACCAACTCAGACCCACGCTTGGAAGGTAGGACAAGCTCAGGTCAGCAGGGTGACCGAGTAGTCGAAAGTGGTCCCCGTGACGCTGTAGGTGGCCGTCTGGCCGTTGTCGCAGTAGGACACGTAGGAACTGCCGTACTCGTTGGTCCCGCCGACCGCCTCGACATACGGGCGGATGTCGGTTCCCTCGGGTAGGGCGGTGGTGGATAGGTCGATGATCCTGGTCTGGTTGATCGGGTAGTCGTCGGTCGGAGCCGACTGTTCGCCGGTGCGGGCCGAGGCGGCCCAGGACAGGACGAAACCCGCGTTGTTGACGACGGCGACCTTCTGCACGCAGGGCTGGGCCTGTGCGGGGGCCGCCGTCGCGGTCACCGAGGGCAGCACCGTCATCGCCGTGGCGCTGGTCAGAATCGCGGCCGACCGTCGCAGTATCCGGTTCATGATCAGATCTCCATTCCCGGCCGGGACTGTTCCGGCCGTGATCGGCGAGTGACCCGATGCGGCGTCAGAAAACCTATGAGGAAGGGGAGTTGTGAGTGGCGTGGGTCGATCGGTCGATCAGCTGGATCATGCGCCCTCGGACACCCCGCCAGCCCAGTACTCCAGCCGTAGATCGTGATCATGGATACGGAGGCTGCTCGCCGGTAGCCTGCCTGGGTGGCTGAGATCTGGGGCGAAGAGCAGTTGATCGTGGACGGCTTCGAGCGTGTGTACGTCGAGTCGGAGTGGTACGGCGAACCGTTGGCCGGCCTTGCTGACATCGACGGGAAGCCTCACTACTTCAAGATGTACGGCTACGACCACAGCCATGAAGTCGATGAGTACCAGGTCTGGCCCGCAAGCGAGGCGGTGGCGGAGCTGGAGCGCGAGCAGTGGGCGATCTACGCCAGGTGGTATGAGCGCCAGCAGGCGGGCGAGGTCGGACAGGAGAGCCATCCGGGCCACGGCGGAGTCGACGCCCGCTATGACGAGCTGGAGCTGCTGTTGGCGCCGCACCGCTTGGCGCCGGACGGCGCCCGTCGGCTCGTGTGTGAGCTGCGGTTCATTGCCGGTGTCGACGTTCGCTACCGAGTCGAGGGGCCCGACTACTGGCTTCGGTGGCGTCCGAGGCCGCCGTTGATCATGGGGTGTTGTGTGGACAACCAATGATCACGCGGCGGCCTCGGACGCCGGCGTAGTGCCTGCCCACTGGCAGGAGGCATTCGAAGGACTGATGAGCCGGATCGCCGGCCGGTTCACCCGAGTTGAACCCCGTCGCCGGGTGCGGCAGTTGGTCTCCGGGCTGCTGTCGGACCTGCCGAGGAAGAACTGCTGGACCCTGGCCGAGCACGCGGGCGATGCCACTCCGGACGGCATGCAGCACCTGCTCCACCGGGCGAAATGGGACGCCGACGCGATTCGTGACGACATACGCGCCTACGTGGTCGAGCACCTGCGCGACACCGAGGCGGTGCTCGTGGTCGACGAGACGGGCGATTTGAAGAAGGGCACCGCGACCGTCGGCGTCCAGCGTCAGTACACCGCACGGCCGGCCGAGTCGAGAACGCCCAGGTCGCCGTATATCTCGTGTACTCCGCCGCCCGCGGACACGCCGCCATCGACCGAGCCCTGTATGTGCCGCGCTCGTGGACCGAGGCACCGGACCGCTGACCACCCACAACAGCACCAGCCCGGTCAGCTCGACCAGTGGCAAGGGCGGCGGCGTCTACAACGTCCACGCAGGAAGAGCAAGGACATGGGCGGGACGACATCTGGGCCGCTCGCCGACTGCCTCAGCCGTGGGCCGGCCGACAAGCTGAACCACCACGGACCTACCCTCCGACGCGGCTTCCGCCTGCAGCGCATCGGCGAACCCGACGGGATCGCCGCCGCCATCGCCTTCCTGCTCTTCGGCGACGCCCGCTATGTCACCACACCCGTGCCAGCGCTCGACGCTGCCACCGCACCCCCGGGCGGACACTGTTGGGTGCGCGGTTGCCCATGTGAGGATCACCGCCATGGACGCAGCCTGTGACCCCGAGTACCTGAAGGCGACCGCGCGAGCGGTCGCCGACTTCAAGAACGCGGTGGAGGAGTTTTTGGAGAACACGGCGGCGGCGCTGGCGGTAGGCGGGTGGGGCGCACGAGGGGCTTCCCCTCGAGGATCACGAACAGGTTGTGATCTTCGTAGCGGGCGAGGCAACCATGCCGGCCTTCACCGGTCTTCAACGGTGCCCGCCGCATCCGGCTCCAGTGCCGCGCCCGGCCCGCGCTGCGACACCGGACGGCCGTCCGCACCATCCCCGCGTGACCCGCTTCCGGCGCCGGTTCCCCTCTCGCTGACCCCAGCGTGCAACGGGGCAGCGCTCCAGAGCGTCCCGTTGGGGCTATCACCGCCCGGTTCGAGGTGGTAGCGGGCGGCACCTCGGTGACAGTGCCCCGGAAACGGAGAGAGGACGAGGTCCGCATTCCCGGCCGTAGGCGGGGCAGGCGCATCGAGTACGAGCCGGGAACCAGCGGACGAACGTCAGGAGGGCACGCGATGCCGGGGCATGCACTGACCGACTTGGCGTCGTGCTTCTGGCCGCCCGCACCCCGGTCCGGACGGGCCATGTCCTGTCCGCCGCGCGCGGAACCCGGCGCCCGGCGGACCCGCGGAAGGAGTCCCTGTGACCACGTTCGTCATCACCGTGCCCGGCACGTTCGTCCACGGAATCTCCGAGGACACCTGCTCCGCCGTCGAGCGCAGCCTCCGACCCCAGGACCCGAAGAACACGGACCTGGGTGAGAGCGAGGATCTGAGCCTGCTGACGGTCGACGAGGACGGCATGTTCGCGGCCCGGGTCGAGGTCGAGGCCGCGGACCAGTCCGGGGCCGAGAGCGAAGCGGTACGGCTGGTCTCCACGGCGCTGCGCGACAGCGGCTTCAGCGAGGAGGACGCCCCGCTGGGCGCGGCGATCGTCACCGGCATCGACAGCGAGTTCTAACGGGCTGACCCGCGATTGATCTTGGGGCGTGCTGGCTTGGGGGTTCGGCCGGCTGGTGAGCAGGAAGAGATGCCCGGCCGTGGACGTGTGGGCCTGGTCATCGACTGCGTCGTCCTGCCCGCCTCCGCACACGACAACACCGCCGGCATCGCCCTGCTGGACGGTGTCGCCGGGCAGTGCGACACGGTGACCAAGGCACTGGTCGACCAAGGCTTCAAGAAGAAGGTCGTCGAGCACGGCGAGAACGTGGGTGGTCCTGGACAAGCAGAGCGTCCACGCTTCCTTCGGGGTCCCGGCCACGGCGACGGGCCAGCTCCGGTCGGCTAATCGCTTCCGCTTGTCCCGCTCAGCACTCGCAGGTCGGCGTTACTCGTACCGGTACTTCAGCGAGTCCGCCTCCGCCTGTTCAACGTCGGCGATCGTCAGCTCCGGCATCCCCGCAGCTGGGCCAAGACCGGCTCCTGGTGACACTGGTCCATCTGGGGACCGGGCTCACCCATGAGGCGTTGGGCGTGATCTACGAGGTGGGGTCCTCCACGATCGGCCGGGCCATCCGGGAGGTCCGCCCGCTGCTGGCGGACCGTGGGTTCGCCGTCCCCGACCGGCCCGGCATCCGGCTGCGGACCCTTCAGTGGTGCTTGTTGGTGTCGTCGGGTCGTGGTGTGAGGGCTGCCGGAGAGCGATGACATTCGCGTTCGGCCCGGGGCCGCTTCCCGCCTGGCGGGCACCTGAGAAGAAAGTTCGGCCTCTGCTCCCGCCTGGCGGGACGTACCGCTGATCGGCCTTTTCTTGCAGTTCAGGGCCGTGTGGCGTGGTCTCCATGACAGTGGAAATCAAGCTGATCCGAGCCGGTCAGATATACGGCTACTACCTGCGCGAGACCGTTGTCGGTGACGGCCGCCGCCCACCGCGCACGCCGCTGCGCGAGGCCCAGGAGCGAGCCGGGGTCCCGGCCGGGCGATGGATGGGCCGCGGCCTGGCCGTGCTCGGTCTGACGCCGGGGCAGGAGGTCACCGAGGCGCAGCTGCGGAACCTGTTCGGGGAGCGGGGCCGACACCCGTTCGCGGACCGGATCGAGGCCGACCGGCTCGCCAAGGGCGACTCCCCGAAGAAGGCGTTCAAGGCCGGCGCCCTCGGACGCCGGGTGACGGTCACGGGTGTCGACTTCGTCTTCCGGCCACAGCCGACGATCTATCTCTTGTGGGCGCTGGGGGATGAGGAGACGCGGCGGGTGATCGAGGCCGCGCACGAGCGGGCGATCGGACGGGTGCTGGAGTGGCTCGAGGACGAGGTCGCGGTGATCGGGTACGGCAAGGACGGCATCTACCGGGTGCGGCCGCCCGGCGGTCTGGTCGCCGCGCGCTTCCGCCACTACGAGGCGCGGTCGGGGATGCCGCTGCTCCATGACCATCTGCTTTTGTCCGTGAAGGGGCAGCGTCTGGACGGGAAGTGGGGGTCGATCCACACCCTGGCCTTGCACGAGAACACCGTGGCCGCCTCCGCGCTCTACAACGAGATCGTGGCCGCTGAGGTCTGCGAGGTGCTGGGGCTGGCGACCGAGCCGCGCACCGTCACGCCGGGGCGCCGGCCGGCGATGGAGATTGCCGGGGTGCCGCACGAGCTGATCCGCTGGACCTCCCGGCGCAGCGACCAGATCGCCGCCTGCCTCGAGGACCTGGAGCACGAGTACGTCACCGCCGTCGACGACGACGGCGAGCTGAAGTTCCTGCCCGTGGTCTCCGAGCGGGCCCGCGCCAAGCTGAACGGGATGGCTGCCCGCAAGACCCGCCCGCCCAAGCGGAAGACCCGGCCGCTCGCGCAGCTGCGCAAGGAGTGGAAGGAGAGCGCGATCCGCACCTCCGGGGTGGCCGTCGACGTCATCAACTCCCTCCATGAGTACGCCCGCGCCGCGGCTGCGGCGATCCGGGCCCGGGTCGCCGCCGTGGTCGACATAGCGCTGGCGGCCGTCGACGTCACCGCGACCGTGTTTGTGATGAACGAAGGCGGCCGCTTCCACCGCCGGCACCTGCTCGCCGAAGCCCGCCGCCACCTCGCTCTCGTCCTGCGCGGCCGCCGCCGCGACCCCGGCCTGGACGACCAAATCGTGGCCGCCGCCATTTCCATGTACTGCCTGGACATCAGCGAGCCGAAGACCGTGCGCGGCCTGGAGGCCGACTACCGCCTCTACACCGCACGGTGGGACCTGTCCGACCTCCCCGCCCGGCGCCGCCTACCAACACCCGCACCCGGCCCGGACCGGCAACCCCCGGCTGATCCCGGCGAGCCGGCTGCGCCCCGGCCCCCGGGCCAGGACGCGGGGGAGTGGGAAATCCCCCGCATCCCGCTGCAGTACGACCGGGCCGTCCTCGCTGGCGCGGTGGTGCGGGAGAAGCTGCGCACCGCCACCACCACCGCCACCGCCACCGCCGTGCGGGGCCGGGCGTACGACGTCGTCGCGCACCAGCAGGCGGCGATGCCCGAGCAGCTGCTCGCGCCCGCGGCCGCCGACCCCGAGCACGACGACCAGGAGCCGGAGGCCGGACGCCGGGAGGCGATCGACCTGACGGCGCTGCGATCCTTGAGGGAGTCCCGCACGGACGTGGAAGCCCTCGATCTCACTGCCGAGCGGCTGCGCCACCTCCAGGACACGTTCGCCAAAGCGGCCGACGACTCCCGCGCCCGCGCGGACCGCTACGCCGAACAGGACGATGCCGATGGAGCGCAGCCGGTGCGCCAGGACGAGCAGCAGGCGCACCGCCCGCAGGAGCCCGGACCGCACCGCGGCCGGGAGGCCGGCCACTGAGTGGACCCGATGCCGCGCACCCGATGCCGTGGTGCGCACCGACGATGCCCGGCATCCACTCCACCGAGTGGAGTCCACCGGCCGGGAGTGGACGACATCGACGGGGACACTGCCGTGTATCCACCCGAGGCGCACCCGCCGCGTTTTTCCCTTGACACAACGCTGTGTCAAGACATCTCAGGGGGCTAAGAAGTCAAGAGGGCCCGCGAGTGTTGATCGCTATTGCGCCTGCTGATTGGCTGGCATGGATGATCTCGGGCACGTTGCGTGGCCGCCTGCGCCGATCAAGACCGGGAGGCTCGTGCTGTGTGAGCCCGAGGCCCGGGACCGTGCGGCGTTCATTGTGTTGTTGGCGTCGCCAGATGTGCACACCTACCTTGGCGGACCGCGCCCGCGTGCCGAGCTTGAGCGCGGGTTGCCCGAGGTGCCGGGGCAGTGGCCCGGGAGCTTCGTCGTTGATCTGGACGGGGCGATGATCGGCCAGATCCTGCTCAGGAGAGCAACGGAGCACCGTCGCCCTGCCGCCGTGGGGAAGGTCGATCTCGGCTTCCTTTTTCTGCCACGGGCGTGGGGGTCCGAGTATGCCGCCGAGGCGTGCGCGGCGGCACTGGTCTGGTTCGAAGGCGTCCTTCCCGGTGAGGCGGTGGTACTCGGCACGCAAACCGCCAACGCCGCCTCGATGCGCCTCGCCGCGAAGCTGGGGTTCGCCGAAGTGGAGCGGTTCCGGGCCTGGGGCACCGATCAGAGGCTGGGCCTGCGGCCTGCGGAATCGCTCTCCGCTTGAACCGACAGCTGGAGTCCACGCAAGGGTCGGTGTCTCTGTCCACGGCTGTGACCGGCCGGGCACTGACGCGATCCCCTCAATCCACTACGCAGTTCAGTGCATGGGAGGTTGGCGCCGGGCGCGGCCAGGCATGGCTTTGCTGAGAAGCGCGGTGGGTGGCGATGAAAACTGCAGAAGAGCTCAGCCCGTCGTCAGGCATCCCGTTGGAGGATCCAGGGTGGGTAGCGGCTCACCGGCATCGCCTGTTGACAGGTTCGGTACGTACGCGCGTGTGTTCTTGTCCGTCGTGCTGAACGTCCTGAAGGGGCCCACCTTCTTGTGGAGCTGTTTGCCGTTGTAGGTGTAGTCGACGACAAGACTCCACTCGTAGTTGCCCTTGCATGCGGTGGCATCGACGCGGACAACGGCTGGGTCCTTGGCGTTGACGGTGAATGCTGACCCAAGTGGGTTGGACGGAGCCGGTTTGTCGCCGGACAGCAGGTCCCCTACGACGCCTTTGTCGACGAGCCGGGGTTCATCCAGGTCCAGGTCGAAGAGCCGCTCCTGGGCCCCACCACAGCCGCCCTGGGTTAGCGCTACCCATGCCGGTGGACTGATGCGCTGGGGGACTCGGGTGGCCAGGTGAATGTCGTCGATGGTGACGGTGGTGTCGTCCTTCGTGCTGAGGTTCAGGTACAGGTGGCCGGCACCCCAGGTGCCGCCTTTGTTCTTCTGGGTCGTCACGACCGAGCGGAAGTCCTGGCTATCGGCGATGAAGTCCGTCAGCGGCTTGCCGTCGGCTGGCATGGCGACCGATGTGCTGCCGTCGCAGGTCTTACTGATCGTTTCAGAATGAGTTGAGTCGCGGGTCTTGTGCTCGACGATCTTGGTCGGC
>NZ_BMMU01000061.1:0-17771 GCF_014646095.1 Streptomyces lacrimifluminis
CAAACCAACGAGCGGACAAGCCACCAGTCACATGATCAACAGCTTTTGTTAGAGCCAGTAAGGCGAAGATTTCCCACCACGGCCCGGGCCTTGGCGGGCCAGTCGGTGTACAGGTCACGGGTGTGCGCGTCGAGAAACACCAGCCTGGCCATGTTCGGCCGTCGGCCCGGGTCGTCGGGACTGTCCGGGTCGAGATGACCCGCGAACAGTCCGTGTCCCGGCCGGTTCCAGGCCAGGACATCGCTGCGGCGGCCGACGACGACAGCGGGTGTGCCCTCGATGGCGGCCAGCAAGGCGCTCGTTGCCGGGGTGACGCGTTCAACAGGTGGTCGGCCGGCAGTCCTGGACCTTCTTGGCGCACGGGCCAGAGTGTGCAGATGGGCGCGCTCGGACTCGTCCAGTCGCAGGGCGCTCGCCACGGCGTCGAGCACCTCGCGCGAAGCGTTGCGCGACTGGCCCTGTTCCAGTCGGGTGTAGTAGGGGGCGCTGATGCCTGCGAGCATCGCGAGCTCCTCCCGCCGCAGCCCGGGCACCCGGCGCCGTTCGCCGTAGGTCTCCAACCCGACGTCTTGGGGCTGCAGTTGGCTACGGCGTGCCTGGAGAAAGTCGGCGAGGTGCCCGTGCTTGTTCATGGAACCGAGTATGCGTACTGCCGGACGGCCCGCGCCTCACCCCGTTGGGGTAGGGATCGGGAGGTGTGCCAGTGAAGGTGCCAACCGGCTTCTTACTGAGCCTTGTAGCCGCCGTCGACGTTGAGGATGGTGCCGGTGACGAAGGATGCCTGCGGGGAGGCGAGCCAGGCGATGGCGTCGGCGACCTCGGTGGGGCGACCCATGCGGTTGACCGGCTGGAGGGCGGCGATGTCCGCCACGCTGGCGGCGCCGAAGCACCACGCTGATCCTGTGACACGTGGGGCTCCCCCTTTCCGCGGGACTCCGGTCCGGCGACAGGGGGCTGGCTTGATGCATTCCTGGGGGCAATGAGCCGGCCGCATACGCTAAACTTGATCTTGAGCTGGTTGCCGTAACTCGGGGTGGCTGGTTGTGCGTTGGTGGTCCAAGGAAAGACGCCCCGCTTCCTGCGGGGAAATGCAGGTGCAAGGCATGCCCGGCGCTCGATACACGGGGCCCGTCCGTACAGCGGACGGGCCCCGTTCGTTGCCCGGCGTCAGAACCCGGGCGGCTGCGATTTCTCTGCTACGGCGTGCGACGCGCTCTCGCGTGTGGCACCGTGGCGGTCAGCGCGGCCCGCCGTTTTCCCCCGAAACGGCGGGTCGTTCGCGTTCTCTGGCGCCCCTGGGCGCTCGCCGAGGCCCGGCCGACGCCGGGGCGGGGAAAAGGGCTGGTGTGCGGGGCCGACGGAACCGGGTAACGTCTTTGTCATGTTCTTCCAGAGGCCGATTTACGAGTGAGAGCGTGATGGGCCCCTGCTGACGTCCCTCGATGTCGCCGCCCGTCCCCCATCGACACATCCGTAGATCACTTCGCATCCTTACCTGGAGAACCCGTGACCGTGAGCAAGAACATCAACAACCCTGTGGGCATGGGCGGTGGCCAGCGCAAGAAGCTGTCCCGCGCCGAGCGGCAGAACAACGGTCCGCACCGCAATCTCGACCGCCAGGGCGCAGCCGACCAGAAGGCGGAGCTGGTGCGCAAGATGCGCGAGAAGACAGGCGCAGCTGAGGGCGCCGGGCAGGCGGGCGACGACACCGCACAGAGCTGACGTACCGCTGCCGCATCGCAGCACCGCACGGGGCAGGGCCCGAACCGCGACGCGCGGTCCGGGCCCTGCTGCGTACCGGGTGCCGCCGGTCGCGCTCTCACCGTCGACGGGACCGCGCCGGTAGTACAGACCGCGTCGGGGATGACGGTCTCGCCGCTCCCGATCGGATGGTGGACCTCGGGAATCCAGTCCAACGGCTCGCACACATCGCCGCGGCGGCGTGCGTCCTCGAGGAAGACGAGCGCGGCCTCCGCGTCACGGTCAGCGTGTGGCCGACCTTCAGCCGCACGGCGGTCGGATCGGACACGGTCCTGGAGAGCCGCCGCCCGCGCATCTCGGGCCACTCGGAGGCGAGTTGCACGCCGTACGCCGTGGGGAACCACACCCGGGTCCGTCCGGCCCGCGGCAGGGTGATGCGGTCGACCAGCCCCTCAACGCGCAGCCGGGTCAGCCGCCATGGGTCTGCTCGATACGCACAGAGGGGGCGATCACCCGGTGCACTGCTCGGTGGTGGCCATCCGGTACTGCGCCAGCACCCCCAGCGTAGCTTTTCAGCCATGCCCCTATAACGTCGCGGCACAGAAAGGTACTTCCGTACAGCAGGCCCCGTCTGACATCTTGCATCCACCACTCGTTTCGTACGGCCCGGCCGGTGCCCTCAGCACGGCCGGGCCGTCTCCGGAGGACGCATTGATACCCCACATATCCAGCCGCCCTAGACGCACGCTGGTGCTGGCAGCCACGCTCGGCGCCGCCCTCGCGTTCGGCGCCCCGGGCGCCCTCGCGGGCACGCTCCCCGTCGCCCCCTCCACCGTGCCGCCCGCCGCCAAGGCCCACGCTCCGGCCGCCGTGCCGGCTTCCCAGAGTGCGACCTGGGTGGCCGGCACGCGTGCCTACCTCGTGATCACCGCCCCCGGTGACAGTTCGGCGGTCCGCTCCGCGATCGCGGCCAACGGCGGCACCGTCTTCTCGAACTTCGACGCCATCGGCGTGATCGTCGCCCACTCGGCGTCCAGCGGATTCGCCGCCACCATGCGCGGCGTCGCCGGCGTGCAGCAGGTCGGCGCCACGCGCACCTCGGACGTCCCGGCCGATGCCTACAACCCGGCGCTCCCGGCCAATCCGGCTCAGGCCTCGACCCCGGCCGGAGAACCGGTCCGGGCCGACATGAGCCAGATCAAGGCCGACCAGGCCTGGGCCGTGAACCCGGGCTCCGCCTCGGTCAAGGTCGGCATCCTGGACACCGGTGTGGACGACCAGCACCAGGACCTGGCGCCCAACTTCAACGCGGCCGACTCGGTCTCCTGCGCCTACGGCAAGCCCGACACCCGTGCCGGTGCCTGGCGGGACGTCGACACGCACGGCACCCACGTAGCGGGCACCATCGCCGCGGCCAAGAACGGCAAGGGCGTCGTCGGCGTGGCCCCCGGGGTGACGATCTCCGCGGTCCGGGTCGCTGAGCCGGGCAACTCCTTCTTCTTCGCCGAGAACACCATCTGCGGCTTCGTCTGGGCCGGTGACCACGGCTTCAAGGTCACCAACAACAGCTATTACACGGACCCGTGGCAGTTCAACTGCCCGGACAACATCGACCAGGCCGCCATCATCGAGGGTGTCAAGCGCGCCCAGGAGTACGCCGAGGGCAAGGGCTCCCTCCAGATCGCCGCCGCGGGCAACGAGAACTACGACCTCGCCCACAAGACGACCGACTCCGCGAGCCCGAACGACTCGACGCCGGTCACCCGCACCATCACCAACGCCTGCCTCGACATCCCGACAGAGCTGCCGGGCGTGGTCACGGTCGCGGCCAACGGCACGGGCGTCACCAAGGCCTCGTTCTCCAACTACGGGCAGGGCGTCATCGACGTCGCGGCGCCGGGCAGCAACGTGTACTCCACCGTCCCCGGCGGCGGCTACGGCAGCAAGAGCGGCACCTCGATGGCCGCCCCGCACGTGGCCGGCGTGGCGGCACTCATCGCCAGCGCCGAGCCGGGCATCACCCCGGCGCAGATCCGCGCCAAGCTGGCCGCCCAGGCCAACGACATCGCCTGCCCCTCGGACAGCCGCTGCACGGGCACGACGGCCAACAACTCGTTCTTCGGCGAGGGACAGACCGACGCACTCAAGGCCGTCGGGACCACCCCGCCGCCCGGCAAGTACTTCGAGAACCTCGCGGACTTCGCCATCAACGACAACGCGACCGTGGAGAGCCCGATCGCCGTCACCGGCGTGACCGCCAACGCCCCGGCCACCCTCAAGGTGGGTGTTGACATCAAGCACACCTACATCGGTGACCTGAAGGTCGACCTGGTGGCGCCGGACGGCACCGTCTACCCGCTGCACAACCACGCCGGCGGCAGTGCCGACAACATCGCCCAGACCTACACGGTGAACGCCTCCTCGGAGGTCGCGAACGGCACCTGGAAGCTGCGCGTCAACGACAACGCCGCCTCCGACACAGGCAAGATCGACGCCTGGAACCTGACCTTCTAGCGCAGGGCCCGGCAACACCCGCGTACAGCACGCACTGCGCCGACAGCTCCCCGCCCGCGGCCCGCGGACAAGGCGGGCTGCGGTCTGTTCGGGCAGGGCTGTGAACTGCTGGGCGGCAGAGGGCATATGGGCCCCGACCGCAGCGGTGTACGCCGCGGTCGGGGCCCATATGCCGGAGGCGTCCAGGAAGGCCGCGGACGGCCTGGGGCCGGTGTCGAGCTCACCGTGCGCCTCCCGGAGGAGCTGCAGGGGCCGTGGCCGCGCCGACCGTACGGGCAGCGCGGCCACGGCTGCGCGCGCCGCGGCCCCGAGGAGTGCCAGCCAGCTCGAGCGACAGGCCGCCGTCCCGGCCCGGACCGCGGAGGCGGCCTCGCCGCAGTAGGCCTACGCCTTGCGGTTGGCCAGCTCTCAGGGCACGACGCAAAACTCCGCGCAGGACGCACCCCGGCAAGGAGGCCGAATGCGAGGGAGGCGGGGCACAGAGTTCCGCGCACGGTTTCGACCAAGCCCCCCAGCGCCAGCCGGTCTCCGCTGCCCGCGTCCACTCCGATCGTGATGGTCGCTCGCTTCCCGATCGGTGTTTCTTGAAGCGTCTCCAGCTGTTGTCGTCATCCCGCACGTTGGCATCGTGCCCCATGGACGTCGATGTCAAGGAGGTGCCGCTCTTCCGCGAAGGCAGCAGCGGCACCTCGCCATGAACCATGGCGGGGACGTGGCCGGGCCGGCCGCAGGGCACCGGCCATATCGGCCCCGTGGAGCGTCACACCAAACGCCGGCGGCGCGCTGGACCGTTGCGGGCCTGACGCGCCGTCGTCTCACGTGCGGGGGGGGCATGGTCAGCCGACCCCGACAACGTATGCAGTGAGTGTCCCCACGGCCCGGTCCTTCTCGTCCGAGGGGAAGCCCGCCACCTCGAACTGTGCGAGCGGCCCCGCCGCCAGCCGCATGGCATTCGGGCCGATGTGGACGAGACCGACCTGGCCCGGTTCGGGTGCGATCCAGGGGTGTCGCAGAGTCATCGCCCGCAGGGCTACTTCCTCTCGGGGGGAGGCCCCGGCTGCGATTCGCAGAGTTATCGCTCGTCGAGCAGTGTCAGAGGCGGTTGGCATACTGCACGGATGACAGAGCAGCGGCCGGTCCTGGCCCTTTCCCTCACCGGTGAAGAACTGCGGCGCTGGTACTGGCTCAAGGACGAACTTCTCGTCTTCGCCCGTTCCATCGGTGTCGGCACGCGTGGTGGCAAGCAGGAGCTGACGGACCGCCTGGCCGCGGTGCTCGACGGCAGAACGCTGCCACCAGCCGCCCCTGTGCGCCGTGTGGTCGGCACGCTGTTGCCCGAACCGGTCACCGCGGACACCGTCATCCGCGCAGGACAGCGGTGCAGCCAGCAACTGCGCGACTTCTTCCAGACCGAGATCGGTCCCGCGTTCCGCTTCGACGCCGCCATGCGCTCCTTCATCGCCGACGGCGCAGGGCGAACGCTTGGCGATGCGGTACGTCACTGGCATACGACACGTGGACGTGGCCCCGAGGACATCGGGCCTCAATTCGAACTCAACCGGTTCCTGCGCGACTGGAACGCCGCGCATCCCGGCGCCGGCCGGGACGCCGCGCTCGGCGCCTGGCGCGATCACCGCTCACGACCCGTCGACGACCGCCCGGGCTCGAAGGGCCGGGGCGAGTAGGCGCGCCAAAGGTCAGCTTGCCGAGCAACACCCTGAGACGCGGACTGTTCCGCCGAAGTCAGGGGATGCTCTGTGCGTGGCCGATGACACTCTTTGGGTCGGGGTCCTTACGGCGGCGACGGCGATCTTTGCCAGCTGGGTGAGCAGCATGGGCCAGGCCCGTGCTGCCCGAGTCCAAGCCGAGCTCACTGCCCAGTCCCAGCGTGCCGAACGGCGACGAGAGTCCCAACGGGCCGCATTCCTCGACGTCATGGAGTCAGCGCATCGCATGGGCGCGCTGTACTGGAAGATCTCGGAGACCGCCGGCATCGCGACGTCCCCAGCACGCAGCGCTGCGTTGGAGGAGCTTCGGCACTCACTGCAGGCTGAGTACGCCGTCCTGCGACGCTGTGTCCGAGTCGTCGATCTAGAAGGCCCGGACGAGGTTGTTGTTGCCGCTGAGGCTTTCAAGTCCTCCACAGATCCACCATTCCGGGCATTCAAGCAGCTCATCGATGGCGACAGAACGGCGCCTCAGCGCTTCGAGGATGCATACGAGCCGTTCTGGAACGCCCTCGCGCGCTTCGTGGACGTCGCCAAGACCGCAGTGAGGACGCCGTAGATTTTTTACAGGGCCAAGGGGCGTCCCTTGAGCATGGTCAATGGACCATGGCACGAAGGATTCGCTGTCTGAACCAGGTCACTTCGGGGCCGCAGGGCGCGTCCAGGGTGTCGTACCGGGCGGGAGCAGTTCCGTGCCTACGCTCGGCGTGGCCGTGGTGGGCGTCGCTGGCCACTTGCCTCCGCCGTGCTCACGCAGCGCGGGGCGACCAAGGCAAGCGCCTGGAGCTGGAGTACGCCGAGCGGCACCGGGCCGCCGGGCGGCGGATCGAGGAGCACCGCAAGGCTCTGGAGGCGCGGCGCACCTGCTACATCAAGGTGCATCAAGTGATACGTCGCTACCGGGCGATGCTCTACAACCATGTGCACGCCCTGCGCCGGGGCCCGACTACCGCTGAGCAGCGTGCCGAGCTGGAGGCGGCCCGTTACAGCGTGCGGGACGCCTACGCCGGGGCTCTCATGGGCATCCCGGACGAGATCATGGACCACGTCCTGGACGTGGCGGCGCGGCTGGACCTGGTCTATCGCATCGCCGAGCGCTTCGACACGGGGGCGGCTGAGCCCGGCGATTCCCTGGACGATGCGCGAGCAGAGCTGAAGGAGGTGTCCGGGCGGGTCCGCGCCATGTGGCATCTGACGCGAACGGACCTGGGGATCGCTGACGTACGGCCGGGCGCCCTTTCGCACGCCAGACGCCTCCGGGGGCGGTGTCGGATTCAGGACGGCGCGGGTGGCGCGGGCGGGCTGCGGTTGGGCAGTGGAAGAACGGTGCCGCCGCTGCGCAGGGCGTCGTTTTCGTCGGAGGCGGTGATCGGCGCGGTCACCGGCTCGCCGAAGAGTCCGCTCACGATCCTGTTGGGCCGTTACGACGAGTCGGGTGACCTGCGTTTGGTCGCCCGTACCACTGTGCCGAATACTGCGGTTCGCCGCGAGCTGGGCCACCGGCTCGTGCCCTCATACTCCGACACCTCTGGTACGGGCGATACTTCAGCGCCGGATGGGGAGCCGGCGGCGAGTTGGAGCTCCGCACGGTGAGACCGGAGCTGGTGGCCGACTCCAAGAGCGCCATGGCGGTCAACGAGACGGATACCGCGGTGATCCGCCCGAAGCTGGACCTTGACCTGAACCTGGACCTGGTGGCCGGGGAGCCGGCCGAAGTCGCCGCCCGGGCTTGCGTTGACGCGTCCGATGGGATCGGCGCCGTCACCTCGTACGCCACCGAGGTTGCCCTTCCGGCGACAGGCACGTGGAGGAACCCCGGCGTCGGATGTGGGCCGACATCGTCCTTCCCTGGAGCAGGGCTGCCGCTGCTGTTCATCGAGGCCGACAACTACACCGAGGAAGTCCCGATCATCGCGGCCAAGTTCGACACGTACATGCGCCACCTCCACCACAAGGTGAGGGACAACGACGGCGAGGGGAAGTCGTGCCGCACCCGTTGGTCCGCGCCCGGGTTTCCGGGAAGGAGTCACGGCGACGCCTTCCCGGGACCCTGCGGCCCGGAACTGTGGACTGGCAGGGGCTGGGCGTGCGTGTACGCCTTCACCGGTGCCCGGTCGGCCTGACCACTGTGTGCTTGACGACGACACGCCCAACTGCTGCAAGGCGGTCACTCGGGCGGGACCAGGTGGGTCTTCGATGGTGGCGAAACCACCGACGACGGGCGGAGGCTCAGTTCCAGGGGTTCGCGGGCTGGTCGTCGATGGCGGTCCAGAAGCGTGTGTTCTCGGGGAGGTAGCCGTGGGCCCAGAACGACCAGCCGCCACTCGACTCCAGGTTGCTGCCGTAGCGGCCGTCATGGAACTCGGCCATGCGCCAGCCGGTTCCGTAGTACTGGGTGCAGAGGCTGTTCGCGACGGAGAGGCTGGTCAGCGCTTTGCCCTGGACTGGTGGCGTGGCGGCGACGGTGCCGCGAGCCCAGCCCGCGTAGAAGTCCGGGGTGATCCCGCTGGGTACGCCGCTGCCGGTGACCCTCAGGCAGAGCAGCGGCAGTGTGGCGGTGGCCGGGGTGTCGCCGTAGTACGGATCAGTCCCGGAGTCCGACCCCACCCTGACGGTGCCGTTAGCGGTTCCCTCGGCGAGCACGGTCCAGGTCATTCCGGACGGGATGGCGGACGGGGCAGCTTGGGCTGGGGTGGCGGCTGTCGGCAGCAGGGCGAGCGAGGCGGCGATGGAGAGGCCGACGATGCCCTGGCGGAAAAACTTCCTCACGGGTACTCCTTCTGGCAGGCGCGACGAATGAGTGTGCCGGTCGGTAGTACGGGACCCCGGGCTGGGGCCCGACCCAGCATCCGGCGCCCACATGAACCCGTCACGGTTCCTTCATATTCATGGCGACATGCAGTCGCAGATCGGCTTGAACGGCCTCTCTCGCTCCCGTGCGCAGCGTCGCTCGCCCCGGCGACGGCCAGCGCCACGACGGCGATGGACCCCAGTCCGAAGATCCAGGAGAGGGAGAACCCGGCGAGGATCGCCGTTCCCGCAAAGCTCACCCCGCTGTACGTGGCGACCAACAGCTCGGCCAGTTCGCTGTACCGGCTGGGCCCCTCGATCAGCAGCTGGCTCCCGCAGCTCAGGACGAACCAGCCGCCGACCAGGATCAGACTGGCAGCGCCACTATGCGATCCTTGCCGGCATCGAGGCGACCCTCTCCCGGACTTTCCGGAGCAACGGCCTACGGCGTGCGCGCTACTGCGGGCTCGCCAAAGCGCACGTCCAGCACATACTCACCGCCATGGCGTGCAACCTCACCCGCACCGCCGACTGGATCGCCGAGACCCCCCGAGGACGCGCACGATCCAGCCGATTCCACACCCTCTGCACCGCAGCCACCGGATGACTCCCGAAGATCACCAACGGAGTCACGCCATTGACCCTAGTTCTGGTGCACCTTGTCCGTTCCCGGGCCGCCCGAGAGCCTGTCGTTGCCCGGGCCGCCGTGCAGGACGTCGTTGCCGCTGTTGCCCCACAGGACGTCGTTGCCCTGGTCGCCGTACAGGCGGTCGTGGCCCCTGCCGCCGTAGAGGACGTCGTCGCCGGACCTTCCGCGCAGGATGTCGTTGCCGTCGTCGCCGGACAGGGTGTTCTCGTCACCGTCCTCGTCGGTGTCGCCGGTGAGCGAGTCGTTGCCGGCGCCGCCGTAGCACGCGACCGAGCACCCGGTGAGGATGTCGTTGCCGGCGCCACCGCGCGCTCCGAGACCCCACACTCCGCCCCCGCCGACGGTGCGGTCGCTGCCGTCCTGGCCGTGGAGCACGGTGTAGCCGTTGCCCACCAGCACGTCGTTGCCCTTGCCGCCGTAGATCGCGGCGTACGCGTGGTTGTTGGCGGCGATCGTCGCGGTGTCGTTGCCGTCGCCCAGGTCGACGTCGTAGATGTCGGAGTCGTCGGAACCCACCGGGATGTGCACGGCGCAGCGGGCGACCGTGCGGTCGGTCGGCGAGGGGTACACGCACTCGTAGCGGTCCGCCGCGCTCCTGTCGATGGTGATGGGGGCGCGGTCGCGGAAGGTGAGGAGGTAGTAGACGTCGTTTCCGCCGTCGCGGTCATCGATCTTCATCGAGACCGTCAGCCGGTTCGTCTGGCCCGCGGCGGCCTTGTACCAGAGCTCGCCTGCCGTGTGGCGCAGCGTGCCGGCGCTCGGTGTGGCCGCCTGGGCGGGGGCCGTGAGCGTGGCCGCTCCCAGGGCGAGGGTGAGGGTGAGGGCGGTGGTTGTGGCGGTGGCGATCCTTCTGTTCCTGCGCATGCGGAAGCAGCCCCTTCGCGGGAGTCGGCTGTCGGGTGGGTTGTCGCGGGTGATCGTTGATTCTGATTACCCGTTAGACAGCGGGCAGGGGGCTGGGGTTGTACCGGAAACCCGAATTACGGTGAATGCCATCGATTCACTGCGAATCGCGGCAGGCAGGTCACCGTTCCGTGAGCCCCGGAGCCTTTCCCCGGCCCGCGCGGTCTCCTCGATCGCCTCCCGGAGACGCCGGGACCGCCTCATCGACCTGGCGGCCGAGATCTGGCGGCCACTCGCGGAGACACCGAAACAGCCGTGAGGCGGCGGCGGACACGGTCCGCAGCCCCCGGTCGCCGGTCGCGGGCCCCCGTCGACGGAGGCAGACGGCTCGGAACGGGCGCCGGGGGCCTGTCCCCAGCCGGCGCGTACGTTTACTCCCGGTGAAGGCGAGCCGGGACGCCGGTGACCTGTGCGGCCTCGCCACCACGGGCGTCACCGCTACCCACGCTCCTCGACGCTCGACCCGCCCGAGTGTTCGTCAGCCGACGGCGCGGCTGACCCGTATCTTCGACTGGCCGTGCGGGCGCTTCTCCCAGTCCTCCATGAAGCGGGCGTCCAGGCCGTTCCGGCGGGCCAGGGCGAGGAGAGTCCCGGTGCGGTAGTAGAAGTCCTCGCGCAGCACCTGGTGTTCGGTGCCCTCGGTGCGGTCGAAGGTGAAGTCGAAGAACCCGGTGTCGGTCAGCACCCGGCCGACATGGCTGAGGCACTCCTCGATGACCTCCGGCGGCGAGTGGGAGAAGACGCTGTGCGCGTGGACGACGTCGAAGTGGTCGCTGGGCAGGAAGTCCAGGGTGAGGTCGCCGGTGATGGTCAGATGCGGCAGCTTCGCCTGGAGACCGCGCTCCGAGAGGGTCTTCTTGGCGGACACCAGGATGTCCGGCGAGATGTCGATGCCGTAGTAGTGGCCGGTGTCGAGGTACTCGATGAAGCGCCAGCCGCCGCGCAGGTTGCCGCAGCCGATGTCGAGCATGTGGTGCCCGGGTCGCAGACCGTGCTCGACGAGGTAGTCGAACTGCATCTGGCCGAGCGCCAGCCAGCGGTCATGGCTCCGGCTGCCGACCGCGGCCTCCGGGTCGCGCCGGGTGTCCGAGGCCATCACGGCCCGGTAGTAGCCGACGTGGTCGGGATGGCGCAGGCGCATCCAGGTGTCCCGGCCGGCGCGGCGGAGATAGGGGGCGACCCGGCCGGGGTGTCGCAGGGCGTAGCCGGCCTTGTGGGTGAGGGCGGCGCGGTTGCCGCGCAGGTTCTTCGCGGACGGTGACGGGGTGTCGGCGGGCATGGTGACGCGACCTCCGTACAGAGGAGCTCCGGGTACGGAGGAACTCCGGGAAGGAGCTTCGTACCAAGGCCTCGGTGCCGGCGTCGGCCCGAGGACCTCCGTACCAGGGTCGGCCCTGGGTGAGGGGATGACAACCGGGGATTCCCGTCGCCGAACCCGTCTGTTTCCCTGCCGCCGTACAACGTCCTCGGGTCGGCGTGCGTCTGACGAAGCGGTACGAGCCGAAAGCCGGGCACGAAGACCACATGGGGGTGGGACGCTTGAGACGCACGATTTTGCGTACGGCGCCGAGAGGAAAGCGGTCGAGGGCGGGGGCGGTGCCGGTCGCGGCGGCCCTGGCGATGGTGGCCGGGCTGCTGCAGTTCGCGTCCGGACCGGCCGTCGCGGCGGACGACGGGGACATGCCGTCCATCACGCTGACCGGCGAGCACCGGGTGGTGCCGAGGCAGGTGAACATGGTCGCCGTGGACGACTCCGGGTATCTGTCCGTGGACACCATGAACAACGGCGGCTCCCCAGCGACATGGACAGGCCGTGACGGCTCGACCAGGGAATTCCGGCGTCTCGGCTGGACGAACGCCTACAACGGCGGCCTCGGACTGGAACGAGCCGCGGGGACGGCGAACCTGTACGAGATCCGGCGCTACGCCACCAACCAGGTGACCCGGTTCTACCTGCCCGCCGGTGACAGGGCCACCAGGATCTTCGCCGAGAACCGTCTGGTCGTCGCCCGCAAGGTCGACGAGAAGTGGACGCTCCGGCTGCTGGAGATGCCGGCGGGCGGCGGAAAGCTGGTCGACCGGCCGGTGACCGGCGTGGCGGACGACTTCAGCGGGACGACGTACGAAGAGGCGTCGGACACGCGAGGGGCCGCCTTCTGGTACAAGCAGGCCGACGGCGCCCACCCCTGGCGCACCGCGCTGCTCGACTTCGCCACCGCCTCGGTGACGTACGTGCCGAGCGACGACTTCGGCCTCCTGGAACACCCCCATCTGGCCGGCGACACCGTGCTCTTCTACGCCATCGACAAGGCATGGCAGAACTCGCGCCTGTATGTCATCGACCGGAGCCGTCCAAAGGCCCCCGGGCACGTGATCGACCTGCCGCGATCCGTCCTCCTCAAGGCCCGCGCGATCGGCGACTGGTTGATGTACCCCGACGAGGACAGCAAGAACGCGATCCGCGCGGTGCCGGTGACCGGCGGCCCGGCGCGCACGCTGCTGCCCGCCTCGTCCGGCAACTTCGTCGACGGCGACGACGGCGGTTTCTCCATCGCGGGCGGTACGGACGCCGAGCACTGGGCGGTCCAGCACGTCACCCTGGGCCCGGACGGGGTCCCGGCCTTCGAGCCGGTGGCACCGCTGCCCGCGGTCTCGGTGTACGAGGCCGGCGGCATCGCCGTCGACCAGGGGCGGGTGCTGCTCGGCACCGAGCGCGCGAACGCGCCCGGACCGTACGACGGCACCGATCTCACCGGCACCGACATCTCGCAGGCGGCAGACGGCACACTGACCGCCGCCCCGCGAGAGAACATGGGCAGCCTCGGGTACCAGGTGGACAACCCCGACTACACCTACTGGGCCACCTGCTACGGCCTGTGCCTGCGGTTCACCGGCACGGGGGAGGGCACCCTTCCCCCGCCGGAGGACGGGGTGTCGGGGAACGTCCTGGCGGCGTCCGGCTCCTACATGGTGATCACCCAGGGGCAGGGCAAACTACAGGTGCGCGACGGGAGCAGGGTACTGGCCACCGGCTCCTGGCCGGCCGCCGCCCTGTGGGGGAACACCCTGTGGGTGGCGACCGCCCCGCAGGGCGCGACCGTGTACGAGAGGTACTCGCTGCCGTCCATGCGGAAGCTGGAGAGCGTGGCGATCGCCTCCTGCCTCCCGACCGATCTACAGGTGGTGAACCGGTACCTCTACTGGTCCTGCGGGCCAAACGGCGAGGCGGGCGTCTACGACCTGGACCGACACGCGCAGCACGAGGTACCGCAGGGCTACGCCCGGCTGGGCGACGGTTACCTGGTCTCCCAGGATGACGACGCCGGCAAGCTGCTGATCACCTACCTGAAGGGCGCCGTCCCCGCAGACCGGGCCGGCACGGAGGAGCTCGGTCCGCTGCCGTCGCCGCCGTACGGTCCGGCCGACCGGCGTGGCCGGTTCTGGAACGTGGACCGGTTCGGTGGTCCGGTCGCCTACTCGACGGCGTCCGGTGACGTGACGGTGAAGTGGCCGCAGGTGACCCTCTCTCCGCTCACAGCGACGTACTCCTCCGTGCCCACCTTCGTCGACCTGCGCCAGGGCGGCTTCGGGGGCACCTGGCACCTGAACAGGCCGACCACGGGCTGGAAGCTGACCGTCACCACCCCCGGCGGCGCCGTAGTACGGACCGTCACCGGCGGGCCGGCACACGGAAAACTCACCGCGGACTGGGACGGGCGCGCCGAGAACGGGACACTGGTCCGCGCTGGCGGCTACCGGGTGAGCCTGACCGCCCGGGCCGCGAACGGCGCGACGACGGACACCCCGATCTACGACGGGCTGCTGACGGTCCGGTCGCTGGAGCGTCACGACTTCGGTCGGGACGGCATCGGTGACCTGATCACCTTCGACAGTGCGGGCCGCCTCGCGATCCAGCCCGGCACCGGGCGCGGCACCATCGACACCGCGAACAAGGCCCTGGCCGGCGGCTGGCCCACCTCGTCGGTCTTCGTGCCGTTCGGCGATCTGAGCGGCGACGCGTGCAACGACCTCCTCGTCCGGGACTCCGCCGGGCGCCTGACCCGCCACGACGGCACCTGCGGCAGGGCGTTCACACCGAAGACCCCACCGCGCCGGGTGATCGGCACCGGTTTCGGCGAGTACGACGCGCTGACCTCCCCCGGCGACCTCACCGGCGACGGCCGCGCCGACCTGATCGCCCGTGACAAGGCGGGTGTGCTGTGGCGGTACGCCGCCGACGGCAAGGGCGGTCTGGCCGAGCGGGTCAGGCTGGTCGCGGGCCAGGGCGGCTACACCCGGCTGGTCGGCGCGGGCGACCTGAACGCCGACGGCATCGGCGACATGGTCGGCCTGGACCGTGCGGGTGTGCTGTGGCGGTGGCTCGGCAACGGCAAGGGCGCCTTCGGCGCCCGGGTCCGGATCGCGGGCGGCATCAGCGTCAACGCCCTGGCCGTCCCCGGCGACCTGACCGGCGACGGTCGCCCCGACCTCGTCGGCCGGGACAGCGCGGGCGCCCTGTGGCGCTGGAACGGAACGACATCCGCCGCCTTCGGCACGAAGGCACGCATCGCCACCGGCTGGAGCGGCTACACCGGCCTGTACTGACCCTCGGGCTGAACCACGCAGAGGGCCCCACCTCGGGGTGGGGCCCACCGCGCCGGCACAGTTCGATGGTCTCGGATGGAGCCGGTGGTCGTCTCGGCGCGAGGGCCGCGGCGGTTGAGGACGCGCCCGACGGGGATGTCTGCGAGGGCGCAGACCAGGAACGCGCCTGGGAAGGCGGCCGGGTGGCGGTGGCCGACCGGCCCGTGGCGGCGGTGATCGGGGGGTTCGGCACGGGGAAGGCGTGACGCTCAAGGGGTGTTGGTTGGTGTGTGGGGTGGGGGTTGACCTGGTGTGGTGATGGTTGGTTGAGAAGGGGAGTGGTTCGGGTTGGGTGGTGGGGGTGTGGGCTGGGGGTGTGTGTGGTGTGTTGAATGAGGACGGGGTTGCTGTAGGTGGCGTCTGGGCGTAATGGCTCGGGCGCTTTTTTGCTGGTCAGGGATGTATTGCCTGGTGACTGTCGGGGTGTTGTGCTGTCGCGGTTTTCCTGATCGGTTGGGCGTTGTCGTCGGGTTGTTGCGCCGGGCGGGGGAGGTCTGCTTGCGGTGTGAGGTGCGGGTCGGGCTGGGTGCGGGGGAGTTGCGTTCGTTGCAGGGCTGGTTGTGTGCCGATCCGGGAGTGCGCCGGTCTGCCGTGGTTGAGGTGCGGGGGGAGTGTGCCTGGGCCGGGGGAGATGGGCACGGTCCTTGACGTGCTGGAGCTGGTGACGGGGTGCCCTTTACGATCTGCGCAATATTGCGATGTTTCGGAGGGGTTTTCCGATGGTGCGGCCGGTTTCCTTGGGCGACACGCGGGTGCGCGCAGTGAGCGAGGCGCTGAGGCCGTACGTGTGGCGGGGGCTGACCCCCGAAATGGTCAGCTGTCTCGCGCTCGCCGCGATCGACGGACATGGAGTGGCCGGCGGGGCGCCGGTGACCCGCCGTGACGTGCGGATCGGGGTACTCGTGGATTTTCTCGAGGGCTGCCGGTGGCGGTCGCTGACGGCCGGCGCTGTGAGCCGCCAGTTGGTGACCGCTCTGGACACGTGGCGTCACGAGAGTCAATGGCTTGAGATCGAGTTGCGCTGGCTGCTGGACGGAGACGGCTGAGCCACGCCGCAATGCCGTGCTGCGCAGTGGCTCAGGGGCGCTGCCTCACGTCTCGGGTTTGTCCAGGGGACCGAGCCTGCGGCGCACGGGGCTCTCGGGTACGGGTGTGTCCTCGCGCAGGTCGCGGGTGGCGGCCGCGGTTTTCTCGTACCAGCGGCCGTACCGCTCGGCGAGGGCCACGGCCGAGATGCCGTGCAGGAGGACGCTGAGGCCTACGGTGACCGCGACCACCCTGCCCAGCAGTTGCACTCCGGGGACGTGCTCCTCCACCACGAGCAGCGCCAGCACGACGGAGGCGAGGCCGCGCGGCCCGAACCACCCGACGTACGCCACCGTGGGCAGCCGCAGCCCGCTCCCGGCGAGGGACAGGGCCACCGGAAGCATCCTGACGAGGGTGAGGCTGAGCACCGCGTACAGGATGATCCGCCAGCTCAGGTGCTCCAGCGCGGGGCCGAGCAGCACCGCCCCGAAGACCAGAAGGCTGATCGACGCGAGGAGCCCTCCGAGGTTCTCGGCGAACTCGGCTGTGCGGTCCGGGTCTTCCCGCTCGTGGCCGGTCCGGTGGCGGCGCAGGGCGAACCCGAAGGCGAATCCGGCGACCCAGGCGGCGATGAAGCCGCTGCCGTCCGTCACGACGGCGAGTTCGTACGACGCGACCGCGACAGCCAGCAGGTAGACCTGTCGCCACTCCCGCGTGACCCATCCCCTGGCCCGGGACCATTGCAGCAGCCGGCCGCCGAGGCCGCCGACCAGGAGACCCAGCGCGGTGCTCAGGACGAGTGCGCGCCAGAAGACACCCGCGACGCCCTCCTCCGCGTAGTGCGTGCCCGGGATGGCCGCCAGGAACAGGACGAAGAAGGGCAGGACCATGCCGTCGTTCAGGCCGCTTTCGACGTTCAGGCCGTGCCGGACCAGCGCCGGGACGCGTGGATGGGAGAGGGCGGTGCTTCCGAGGGCGGCGTCGGTGGGGGCGAGGATGGCGGCGACGAGTGCGAGTTCCCACACCGTCAGCCCCGGCAGCAGGGGCCAGGCGAGCAGCCAGCCCGCCCCGATGCTCAGCGGCAGCCCGATGCCCAGCAGGCGGCCGGGCAGAAAGCCGCCGGCCTGCAGGTCCCGTCTGCGGACGGTCATGGCGTCGGTGAACAGGACGAGCGCCAGGGCGGTTTCGAGGAGCGCGATGATCGGGGCGGGGTCGCGCTCCAGGTCGACGATGTCGAGCGCGGCCGGGCCGAGGAGGATCCCGGAGCCGACGAACACGATCGCCGACGACAGCGGCGTCGAGGACAGCCGACGCGAGCCCAGTGCGTAGGCGGCGGTGACACCCGCCACCGCCACAATGGTCCAGGCGCCACCGCTCATGTTCCGGCCCTCCGGATCCACCCGCCGAACGTCCCGGCAGATTGTCGACTCCTGCGCCCCTGCGGCAGCGCCGCCCTTCCGCGTGTACGCGCCGATGGCCTCCTTCTACAGGTCGGCGAAGGACTGCCCGCTGAAGTCGACGAGGACACGCCGGGTGGTGCCGCCGGGCAGTGGAACGGCGCGGTGCACTCGCTCCGGACCAGCCGGCAGCTGTCACGGCCGAGCAAAGGGGCCCTCACCCGCGCGGGGCGACGGCCTGGCCCCTCGTACGGCGCGGGCGCGGAGACGACGCGCTGCGTGTACGAGGCGGCAAGGACCTCATCTGTAGAGCAGGGGGTCACGGCCCCGGGCGGTTGGCCACCTCTCGCCCGTACGGCTCCCCTGGGCGGGCCGTGTCGTCGTGGAGCGGTGGAAATGGAGGCAGGCCGATCCTCCCAG
>NZ_BMMU01000061.1:17826-18543 GCF_014646095.1 Streptomyces lacrimifluminis
ACACCGTCTCGGCGGTGCTCATCGTGCTTACCTGCGTCCTGGTGCCGGTCGCGCTGCTGACGGTGTGGGTGCACGACATCGCGCTGGACACCGACCGGTACGTGGAAACGGTCTCGCCGCTGGCCTCGGATCCGGCGATGGAGGACGCGGCGGTCAAGCGCATCACCGAGGCCGCGGACGTCCGGGTGGACGGCAAGCGGGCAGCCGCGGACATCGCCGCCTGGCTGCAGTCGCAGGGACTGCCACCGCGGGCGGCGCAGTCCCTGAAGGGGCTGGGCCCGCAGCTCGATTCCGCGGTCAACGACACGGTCGAGAAGGTCGCCACCCGCTTCGTGCGCGGCGACCGCTTCGAGCGGATCTGGACGGACGCCAACCGGGCCGCCCACAGCGCGGTCGTGCACGCACTCACCGGAGAGGGCCGTGGCGCCGTGGGCACGAGCGGAGGGACGGTCACTCTCGACGTGGGCGAAGCCGTCGACCAGGTCCGGCAGTCGCTGGTGGACGCCGGTCTGTCTCCGGCCGCCAAGATCCCCGACGTCGACAGGCGGATGGTGCTCTTCGAGTCCGACCAGCTGAAGAAGATCCGTAAGGGCGCCCATCTGCTGGACGTGATCGGGAACTGGTTTCCCGTGCTCGTCGTGGTGATCGGCGTGTGTGGTGTGCTGCTGGCCCACCGGCGCCGCCGTGCCCTGGCCCGTACGGCTCTCGGCGCGGCCT
>NZ_BMMU01000062.1 GCF_014646095.1 Streptomyces lacrimifluminis
ACCGCCGCCACAGTCACTACGAACGCCACAAATCACCTGTAAACCAGATCAGTTGCTCTCTGAGAGGTCAGCTCACCGGAACGATGAGCGCTCCGCGCTCCGGGCCGGAGCCGACCACCGAGAAGCAGACCTCGTCCCGCGGAGCAATCGTTTCCGCTGCGAGGTCGGCGTGCAGCAGGGCGATCGTCGAGACGGCCGCCGTGTTGCCGATGGTGCGCACGTGCGCCGGCGCCTGCTCGGCGGAGATGCCCATCTCCTCGCGGCTGACTCGGCTCCGCCGGGAGGAACGGGCGTTTCGTGATCGGCCGGAGGGGCTGAAATACCAGCGCCGGCCCGCATATCCAGCCTGTCCGGCGTTTGAGGACGAGGCCCCTTCAGGGGGCCGAAGCGGGGGTCTGGGGGCGCAGCCCCCAGGAACAGGATGGGACGGGTAGGGGCGGCGGGGGCGAAACTCAGCCGGACGCCAGCACCTCGGCCAGCCGGTCACCCAGCACAGGCGCCACTGCCTCCGCATACGCCTCGGAGACATGACTGTCGTCGCGGTACGCAACCGTGTTGCCCACCAGGACAGGGCAGTTGCCCCCGGCCGTGCACAGCCACGGCGCGGGGTCGATCACCGTCACACCGGACAACCTCGCCGCGTCCACCGTCGCCGTCCGGCGAGACGGGTCCCGGATCGCCTCCGGCAGACGGCTCGCGCACCGGTCCAGCCGAAGGGAGAACATCGCGGCGCAGTCGACCGCGTCCGAATTCGGCCACGGAGTGTCGAGCAACGCGACAACCCTCGCACCCGAGGCGCCCAGCGCGTCGTACGTGGTACGGAAACCGTCCGTCCACTGCTGGACGAGGTCGGGCTCCGGATACATCGGGTCGCCCGCGTCCGAGGACGAGACGATCACCAGGGCCGGCCGCAGAGCGGTGATCCTCGTGATCGCCCCGGCCCGCCAGGTGTCGCAGGCCGCGTACGGGCCGTCGAAGCGGCGCAGGGTGACCCTGGCCGCCTTGCACGACGCCTTCGTCAGCGACACCAGCTTCCAACCGCGCTGCTTGGCAAGGCGGTTGAGGGCCGGGAACCACTGGGCCGCATGGGAGTCGCCGAAGAGGACGACGACCTTGCGCGAGGCGGGGTCCCCGTACTCGCACGGCGGGGTGCTCGTGCTGTCGTACGCCACATGGCAGCCGTCCCGGTAGACCGCCGACCGCGTCGCCTTGATCTCGGGGAGGGGTGGGGCGAGGTTGCTGGGCAGGCTCGTCGCCGACGTCTCCAGAAGCTGGCGCAGCCGTAGTTGTGGGTCCGGTGCGGTGGCCGTCGCCTGCCTCAGTGAAGGCGCGGGGCTGCCCGAGTCGATCGCGGGCGGGAACGCGTACGCCGTCACGGCGATCAGTGCCACGCCCACCGACAGGGCCACCCCGAGCCGCAGCGCGCGCCCCGGGCGGCCACGGAACGCCGTGTGGAACCGGACCGGGTTCTCCACCAGGCGCAGGGTCACCCAGGCCAGGAGCAGGGCGACCGCGCAGAACAGCAGCGCGATCCGGACGCGGGTCGTCCCGGGGGGTATGCCCATCGCCGCTGGGCCTATCAGCAGCAGCGGCCAGTGCCACAGGTACCAGCCGTACGACAGGCCGCCCAGCCAGACCAACGGCCCTCTCGACAGGAGCAGTTGGGCGCCGTACCGAGAGGGTGCGCAACCGCCGGCCAGGACGAGGACCGACCCGAGCACCGGCAGGAGCGCGTAATACCCGGGGAACGGGGTGTCGTTGCCGTAGACGGTCGCCGCGACGGCTATGCAGGCCAGGCCCGCCCAGGTCATCGGCGCCGCCACCCTGGGCGGCAGCCCGCGAAGCCGCTCGGCGGACAGGGCCAGCAGCGCACCGGCGCCCAGTTCCCAGAACCGGGTGTGCGAACCGAAGTACGCCCAGGACGGTGCGGACTCCGTCACGGCGACACTCAGCCCGAACGACAGCAGGCAGAGCACGGCGAGCGGCACCGCCAGGAGTTCACGCCGTCGGCGCGCGAGCCGCCAGCTCAGCAGGAGGAGCAGCGGCCAGAGCAGATAGAACTGCTCCTCCACCGCCAGCGACCAGAAGTGCTGGAAGGGGGACGGCGGGCTTCCCTCCGCCAGGTAGTCGGTGCCGCCCGCCGCCAGTCGGAGGTTCACCGCGTAGAGCGCGCTGCTCAGCGCGTCCCCGGCGTACTCCTCGAAGCGGGCCCTCGACAGGAACAGCCGGGAACCGGCGAGGGTGGCTACGACGACGACCGTCGACGCGGGGAGGAGACGGAGTGCGCGGCGGGCGTAGAACCTGCGGATCGACAGTCCGTTGCTGGCGGCCAACTCCCGTACCAGCAAAGAGGTGATGAGGAAGCCTGACATGACGAAGAAGACGTCGACACCGACATAGCCCCCGCCGAACCCGCCCACACCCGCATGCCCGAGGACCACGAGCGACACGGCCACGGCACGCAGCCCCTGGATGTCGAGCCGTAGCCCGGGACTCTCGGCCGGACTCGCCTTCATGTTCATGCTCACGTTCGTCAGAGACGGTCGCCCCACTCGAACGGTTGTGCTCCAAACCTCCTGGTCACCCTAATTTTTTCGGCCGTTCGCAATCGGCAGCCCCGAAATGACCGGTCCGACGCGTTTGCTACGCTCGCGACGCGTCCCATGGGGGAAGTCCGGTGAGACTCCGGCGCTGACCCGCAACGGTATGCACGCTCCCTTCCTGCTGCCCGGCCTCGGCTGTTCGGCCAGGACTTCGGCGTGCGAGCCCGATCACCCAAGGTGCGCGTGCCCCTGTGACCGCTCGCCGCGGACTGCGAGCCGAGGCGAAGGATCGCCGACCGTGCGCCGAATACCCGTCCCGCCCGTGGCCGTTGGGCTGGTTCTGCTCCTGTTCCTCTCCTTGCTGTGCGGGGTCGGGCTGGGGGCGTCCGGGGTCGGCTGGGGTCAGGTGTTCCGGTTCCTGTGGGCCGGGGTCAGCGGAGGCACCATCCGCGCCGACGACCTCGCCTCCTACACCATCGTCTGGGAGTTGCGGCTGCCCCGGGTGGTGCTCGCCGCCGTGGTCGGGGCGGGGCTCGCGGCCGTCGGGGTGGCCGTGCAGGCCATGGTGCGCAACGCGCTCGCCGATCCGTTCGTCCTCGGGATCTCCTCCGGTGCGGCCGTGGGGGCCAACGCCGTGATTCTGCTGGGGGCGTTCGCCGGGCTCGGGGTGTGGGCGCTGTCCGTGTCCGCCTTCGTCTCCGCGCTCGCCGCCATGCTGCTCGTGTACGCCGTCGCCCGGTCCGCCGCTCATGGGCTCACCCCGCTGCGGCTGATCCTCACCGGGACCGCGCTGGCGTACGGCTTCGAGGCCGTCACCACCGTGATGGTGTTCGGGGCCGCCCGGGGTGAGGCGGCCCGCTCGGCGATGATGTGGCTGCTGGGGAGTCTGGGCGGGGCGACCTGGGCGCAGGTGCCGATCGCCGGCGTGACCGTCCTCGCCGGGTGGGCGTGGCTCGCCCGGCGCGCCGAGTCGCTCAACGCGCTCGCCATGGGGGACGAGACCGCCGCCGCCCTCGGGGTCCAACCGGCTCGGCTGCGGCGGGAGTTGTTCCTCGTGACCGCCGCCGTGACCGGCACCGTGGTCGCCGTCAGCGGGGCCATCGGCTTCGTCGGGCTCATGGTCCCGCATGTCGTACGGATGCTCGTGGGCGCCGATCACCGGCGGGTCCTGGTGGTCGCGCCGCTCGCCGGGGCCGTGCTGCTGGTGTGGGCCGACGTACTGTCCCGGCTGCTCCTCGCGCCGGCCGAGCTGCCCGTCGGGGTGATCACCGCCGTGGTCGGTGTACCGGCGTTCCTGCTGCTGATGCGGCGCGGCGGCTACGCGTTCGGGGGGCGGTGAAGCATGCGGCTCGATGTGGAGGGGGTGTCGGTCGACGCGGGGACCGTCCGGCTCGTCGAGGACATCACGCTGCGGGTGGACAGCGGGGCCTTCGTGGGCCTCGTCGGCCCCAACGGGAGTGGTAAATCCACCCTGTTGCGGTGCGTGTACCGGGCACTGCGACCGGCGGAGGGTGCGGTGCGGCTGGACGACGTCGACGTGCACGGCATGGAACCCCGGGCCGCCGCCCGGGTGCTCGCCGCGCTCCCCCAGGAGTCGTCCGCCGAGTTCGACTTCACCGTCGCCGAGGTGGTCGCGATGGGACGGCTGCCGCATCGGGAGCGTACGGCGGCCGGGGACCGGAACATCTGCGCCGCCGCCATGGAGCGCACCGGCGTCACCCACCTCGCCGACCGCGGGTTCCTCGCCCTGTCCGGCGGCGAGAAGCAACGCGTGCTCATCGCACGGGCGTTGGCCCAGCAGCCACGTGTCCTCGTCCTCGACGAACCCACCAACCACCTCGACATCGCCCACCAGTTGGATGTTCTGTCCCTGGTCAGGTCCAGCGGCCTGACCGCGCTGGCCGCCCTGCACGACCTCAACCTCGCCGCCGCCCACTGCGATCTCCTGTACGTCATCGCCAGGGGTCGGGTCGTCGCGTCGGGCCCGCCGCACGATGTGCTCCAACCCGGCCTGCTGGCCGAGGTGTTCGGCGTGCGCGCACATCCCGTACACCACCCGGAGACGGGTGCCGTCCAGCTGCTCTTCGATCTGCTCCCCACACCGTCCCGGTAAGGAACCACCCTCATGCGCAGGCCAGTCACAGCCGCCGCCGTCCTGTTCTCCCTCCTCGCCACCGGATGCGGGGCGACCGTCGCGAAGCCCCCGGCGAAGGCACCCGCGTCCTCGTCCTCTTCCGCCGTCACCCTCACCAACTGCGGTCAGCGGGTGACGTACGACAGGGTTCCTAAGCGGGTCGTCACGAACGACGTCGGGATCACCGAGCTGATGTTCGCGCTCGGTCTGGAGGACCGGATGGCCGGGTTCGCCATGCCCGACGACAAGGGCGATCTGACCGGCGTGCCCTGGAAGGACGGCTACGACAAGGTGAAGTGGCTGTCCAGGCAGCAGCTCACCAAGGAGAACGTCCTCGACGCCCGCGGCGACTGGGTCTTCGCCGGCTGGAACTACGGTTTCCGGGACGACAACGGCTTCACCCCGGACGCGCTGAAGAAGCTCGGCATCCCCTCGTACGTCCTCACCGAGTCCTGCCGCAACGGCCGTACGAAGTCCTCGCGCGGCATCATGCCGCCCCTGGAGGCCCTCTACACCGACCTCACCAACCTCGGAAAGCTCTTCGGCGTCGAACAGCGGGCGGCGGCCCTGATAGCGGGCTTCAAAAAGCAGGTCGCGGCGGTGGCGGCCAAGGCTCCGACCGGGAGCGCGCGCCCGAAGGTGTTCCTCTACGACAGCGGCACGGACTCGCCCTTCACCTCCGGGCGGTACGCCGCTCCCGAGGAGGTCATCAGCAAGGCCGGAGGGGTCAACGTCATGAACGACCTGGCCGACTCCTGGACGACGGTGGGCTGGGAGTCGGTGGTCGAACGCGACCCCGACGTCATCGTCATCTGCGACTACGGGGACGTCAGCGCGGAGCAGAAGCGCAGGTTCCTCCTCTCGTACGCCCCGCTGAGGAACGTCACCGCCGTGAAGCACCAGCGCATCTTCGTCCTCGACTACGTGGACCTCGTCGAGAGCCCGCGCAATCCTTCGGCGATCGCGCGGCTGGGGGGCTATCTGCGCTCGGTGGCGGACACCACCAAGCCCGCCTCATAGGCGACACCTGAGGAGCGGTTGCCGCTGCCCCCGACCCCCCGCTCCTCAAACGCCGGAGGGGCTGACATACCCAGCCCGTCCGGCGTTTGAGGACGAGGCCCCTTCAGAGGGGGTCTGGGGGCGCAGCCCCCAGGAACAGGATGGGACGGGTAGGGGCGGCGGGGGCGAAGAAACCTCCGTAGCCCCTACCTACCTGCACGCATACCGCCGGGCAAGTGCCCGGAACGCCTCCTTCGGCTCCCAGTGCCACGGCGAACTCGGGTCGCCAGCCCGGTCCTTGACGGCCTTGTTGATGCCGTAGCTCGCCATGTCGACGTCGTACAGGGGATTGTCGGCACGGTGTTCCGCGTCGGCGGTCCCGAACTCGAAGGCCATCGCCGCGTACAGACCCATGGACTCGAAGACGTCCAACAGGTCGACCAGATAGGCGGCCTGGGTGCGCTCGCTGCGCACAAGGTCGCCTTTGATCTCCTGCGGAACCTTGTCGTAGTCGACGACATACCAGCCCATGCCGCCCGCCTGCGGCGCCCCCTCGTACGTGCAGGTGCCGAACTCCGTGATGGCGACCGGCTTGCCCCACTCCAGATAGCGCCTCAACTCCCGCACATAGTCAGCCCTGTTGGGATAGTAGGAGTAGTAGTCGACGCCGATGACGTCGAAGAGGTTCCAGTCGACCTTGTCGTCCTGGGCGGCGGCATAGCTCAGCCGCCCGTGGAAGACGGACCGCCCGACGGCCGCCGCCCTGGCGGTGAACCGGTCGAGCCGGCGCTGCATCTTCTCCCAGTCCACCGTGCCGTTGAGGAGATTCTCGATCCGGTCCAGGACGGTGTCGCCGGGGACGATGCCCGGCACGAACAGCCAGAACTCGCAGCCCACGCTGAACTCGACACTCGCCCCCTGCCGCCGCAGCCGCTCCGCGTGCCGCCCGGTCTCCGCGAGGTGTTCGAGGATGTCCCGTTCCGGAACGTCTCCGAGAGTGGGTTGCAGCCAGACGTGCATGCCGCGTTCGGCGACCTCGGAGGCGGTGGCGTTCAGCCGCTCGACACCGTCGCCGGTGACCTCGACGGAGTTGGCGTGCAGGTCGTCGCGGATCGTGCGGATGTCGGCGCGCATACGGGCGGGGCTGAAGCCGGTGACGGGGGTCTCACCGTCGACGAGGGTGTAGACGACGCCCCGGCGGGTCAGGCCACCGCCATGACCACGGGCGGCAGTTGCCATGTCAGGCCGCTCCGTCGCCCGCGCTCCGGCCGCCGGAAGCAGCGCCCCTGTGAGCCCGGCGGCTGCGGTACCGGCCAGAAACCGCGCCCGGCTGATTCCGCTGCCCCCGCCGACCCCGCCGGTCCCTGTGCTCTTGGTCTTCTCCATGCCTTCACTGTGCCGAGGCCGACAGCACCCCGCCGTCCCCCGAAGGTCTACGGCAGCGCAACCAAGGTATGAGGAGAGGACGTCGGTCACTACGGAGATCGTCATCCGAACCCCACCGAAGGAGACCCGAGATCCTAGGCTTCACGAAGACCCACTCGATGACCCGGACGACCCAGCAGACGGCCCACGCGAGGTTCCGGCCCACCCGCCGTACCCTCCTCACCACCGGAGCCGCGACCGCCGCGACCCTGCTGGCCCCGGCCGCACCCGCACACGCGTCGGGCACCGACCCCGACGTCACCGCCCGCCTGCGTGCCCTGGAGAGTGAACACGGCGCCCGGGTAGGCGTGTTCGCGCACAACCTCGGTACGAGGAAGACCATCCGGCACCGCGCCGACGAACGCTTCCCCATCTGCTCGCTCTTCAAGACCCTCGCGGCGGCGGCCGTACTGCGCGATCTGGACCGGACCGGCGAGGTCCTGTCCAAACGCGTGCACTACACGGCCGACGACCTGGTCGACGGCTCGAAGCACACCGAGGAGCACCTCGCCGAGGGCATGACGGTGGCCGAACTCGCCGACGTGGCCATCCGGTTCAGCGACAACACGGCCGGCAACCTGCTCCTGCGCGAACTGGGCGGCCCGACCGCGATCACCCGCTTCGCCCGCTCCCTCGGAGACCGGGCGACCCGCCTCGACCGCTGGGAGACCGAGCTCAACTCGGCGGAGCCGTGGCGGATCACGGACACGACGACGCCGTACGCGATCGGCCGCACGTACGCCCGTCTCGTCCTCGGAGACGCGCTGAACCGCCCGGACCGCGAACTCCTCACCCACTGGCTGCTGAACAACACGACCAGCGGCAACCGATTCCGCCTGACCCTGCCCCCGACCTGGACGATCGCCGACAAGACGGGCGCCGGCTCCTACGGCACGAACAACAACGTGGGCATCGCCTGGACACCGGACGGCACCCCGATCGTCCTGGCCGTCCAGACGACGAAACCCGACCAGGGCGCCGCCGCCGACCATTCTCTGGTCGCGGAGACAGCACGGGTGCTGGGCGAGGCGCTGGGCTGACGGAAGCGCTCCCCGAGAGCCCGCGCCCCCGCCTCCACCCGCATCCCCACCTCAACCTCAACCTCAACTCACAGGAACCGACGGACGTACCGGCGCTGCCAGGGCGTCTCCACCGCATGCCGGTCGTAACGGGCGCGCACGTAAGCCACCGCCTCCGCCGCCGGCACCCCGTCCAGCACCGCCAGACACGCCAGCGCCGTCCCCGTCCGTCCCCGTCCGCCGCCGCACGCGACCTCCACCCGCTCGCCCACCGCCCGTTCCCACACCTCGGCCAGTGCCGCGCGGGCGGCCACCTGGTCCTTCGGGAGGCGGAAGTCGGGCCAGTGGAGCCAGCGGAACTCCCAGGGAACCGCCGGGGGTTGACTGCCCAGGAGGTAGACGGCGTACGAGGGGACGGGCGCCGTCGGGTCGAGGGGGCGGCGCAGGCCGCGTCCCCTGATCAGGCGGCCGGACGGCAGCCGCAGTACGCCCGCGTCTCCCTCGTCCCAGCGCTCGTCGGCCGGCTCGTCCATCCGCGCGTCCCCCCGCTCGTCCATCCGTACATTCGAACCCGGCCCCGGAACCCGGGCAACCGATTCCGGGGAAACGGTGGTCTGGTGGGCGAGGGGGTACTCGATGCAGGCCGAACAAGAGGCCCAGTTCCATGAATTCGTCAGAGCGCGGTGGTCCCATCTGGTGCGCACCGCGTATCTCCTGACCGGCGACGCCCACCACGCCGAGGACCTGACGCAGACGGCGCTGGCGAAGGCGTACCGCTCCTGGCGGCGGGTCTCGCGCACCGACAATCCGGAGGCGTACGTCCGCCGGATGCTGGTCAGTTGCAACAGCGACCGGTTTCGCAAGCGCCGCGTGCGGGAGGCCCTGACCGACGCGCCGCCCGATGTGGTGGGCCGCGACGAGGCCGTCTCCTGGGCCGACGAGCGCAGCGCACTGCTCGGTGCGCTCGCCCAACTCCCGCCCAAACAACGGGCGGTGGTGGTTCTGCGCTACTGGGAGGACCTGTCCGAGGGCGAGGTCGCCGACACCCTCGGCTGCTCCCAGGGCACGGTCAAGAGCCAGGCGTCCAAGGGGCTGGCGAAGTTGCGTACGTATCCGGGGCTGGCACAGGTCGTGGGCCGCCCCGAGCCCAGCCACGCGTCACACGTTCGGGAAGGCGTCCGGTGAACGGGAATCAACGGCCGGACCAGCCGCACGAGTTGGGGCATCCGGAGCCTTCGGGCCAGTCGCAAGAAGCAGGACAGCAGGTGGGAAACACACTCGGGAAGGACTTCGAGGCACAGGTGCGCGAAATGATGACGGAGGACGCCTACACCATCCGGCCCTCATCGGCGCCCTACACGGCGATCCGCCGCAAGGGCACGATCGAGCGGCGACGGCGCGTGGCAGCGGCCGGCGCGATCCTGGTCGCACTGGCGGCGGCGCCCGTGGCGGCCTACGCGGTGAACGGGAACGGCGGCGACGGAAGCGTGAACACGGCGGCTCCACTGCCGTCGACCGGCACCTCAGCGCGCACGACGCCAACTCCCGTTCAGTCAGCGCCCGCCGGCCCGGCCGGACCGGCGACGCCGGGACAACTCCGCGACGGGATCACCCTGGCCCAGGCTTCGGACGGCCTGGAGAAGTGCATCGCCTGGAACCGGGAGAACGACAAGAACAGGTCGTCCAAGGCGCCTCCGCTGACCGAACTGGGCGAGGCCACCGACTACCGGATCATCCTGGCCCTGAACAGCACCGGTGACTCCAACTCGCCCGGCGACGGCTTCCACGTCGTCGCGGTCAAGGAGCAGACGAAGCAGCCGAAGCTGACCCAACTGATCTGCACCATCAAGGACGGTGAGTCGAGCGGCATCAACATCAGCACCGGCGGCCTGGAGTTCGACAACGGCGGGCCGGTCATGCCCGACATCAATGCCGGCAAGCTCTACCAGCAGTCGTTCATCGACAAGGGCAACTGGAAGCTGCCGTTCGGCTGGGGCAGCATCGGCCGGATCGACCCCTCCGTGACCCGGGTGACCGTCTCGTACGGCGGCAGCACCAGCGAAGCCGCCCTGGACCACGGCTGGTTCGTGGCCACCGGGACCCTGAACAAGCAGGTCACCCTGGCTCCGCACGTCAAGGCATACGACAGCACGGGCAAGACCGTCTACGACTCGGACAACGACGCGGGGTACGACAAGGCGCTGCCGTAGGCCGGACCGCGACGGGGACGTGACGGGGGACGCCGTACAGGGGTCGGCGCCCCCTTTCACGTACCGGCGAACCGGCGTACCGGCGTGGCCGCGCCTTGCACCCGCAGTCGCACCGGCACCCGCACCCGTTCAGCCCACCCCGCGTGACTCCTGCGCCGCCCGCGCCTCGATTCCGCGGAAGTGCACCGCCAGCGCGCGTTGGGCGCTCTCCACGTCGTGGGCGCGCAACGCCGTCACGATGTCCCGGTGTCTGCGGGCCGTCAGCTCCGGCGCCGGGTCGTCGTGCCAGCCACGGGCGCCCGAGACACGGCGGAACACCGTCCAGAAGGCGCCGAGCAGCTGCGGCACGAGGGCGTTGCCGAGGGGGCCGTACAGGGCCTCGTGGAATTCGCGGTCCAGTTCGGGGAAGCGCCGGCCCGCGCGTCCCGCCTCCTCCATCCGGGTGACGACCGACTCCAGCCGGTCCAGTTCCGCGTCGGACAGCACGGCAGCGACCCGCCGGATGAGCCCGACCTCCAGCACCTCCCTGACCTGGAGAATCTCGGCGAGCGCGGCACCGTCCCCGTCGTGCCGGGCAAGCGTACGGAACGTCAGTCCGTCAACCAGCGGCGTCAACGACGCCTGTCCGACGTACGTTCCGTAGCCGTGTCTGATCTCCACGATGTCGAGGGCCTGGAGCGCTTTGAGGGCCTCGCGGACGGAGTTGCGGCTGACCCCGAGGGTCTCCATCAGCTCGATCTCGGTGGGCAGCGGCGCGCCCGCCCGGAGTCTGCGGTCGAGGATCAGCTGCATGACCTCGCGCTGGACCTGGCCGCTCACCCGCCGCTCGGGCCGGCGTCGCTTCCCGGACTCCTGAGACATGCGGCGCATCGTACGCTCGCCGGACATCCCACGTCCCACCTCCAGGCATATCAGAATCCAACTGCCATGAATTCCGCACGCTCTTGACGCACTCTCGACTCCACCCGGGTCGAATTTCATATCGTCATTGGTCGCACCTCTGGCAGATACGCCATTCGTGTGCGATCTCTTGACCGGCCCCACCGCCCCTCTTATGGTCGCGCTGCCCCCTATGACGTAGGACGTCGTATCTCCTCACCTTTTCGGACCCCACCCCGCTGGAGGAATCGTGCGCGACGTGACCCGCGACGTAACCGCCGCTGTATCGACCGCCCCGCACCGCCGGTCGTTTCTGAAGTACACCGGCGCGCTGGGTGCCGCCGCCGCCATTTCCTCCTCCCTGTCGGCCTGCTCGTCCGGGCCCGAGTCCACCAACGACACCGGGGGCGGCGCGGGGGGCGCGAACAGCACGCTCACGGCCGTGATCGGCTACGGCAACGACGGCAGCTGGGACCCCACGCAGACGGCCTCCGCCTTCTCCATGGCCGCCAACAACCACATCTACGAGGGTCTGCTCGACACCGATCCGATCTCCCGCGAGCCGTACGCGGCGCTCGCCACAGCGGTCCCCGGTGACCTCAACAGCACCTCGTGGAAGTTCACGTTGCGGGCCGGGGCGACCTTCCACGACGGAAAGCCGGTCACCGCCGACGACGTGGTCTTCGTATTCGATCGAATCCTCGATCCGAACACGCAGACACTCGCCAAGGGGTTTTTCGCCAGTTGGCTGAAAGAAGTGAAAAAGGTCGACGCGCAGAATGTCGAGCTGGTGCTGAAGTTCCCCTTCCCCGAAGGGGTTTCCCGGCTCACTCTGGCGAAGATCATGCCGAAGCACGTCTACTCCCAGCCGGGCGGCTGGGACGACGCGATCAAGGGAAAGGCGATCGGCTCGGGACCGTACCGCCAGACCGCGCACCACCCGAAGTCGAACACGACGTTCGAGGCGTTCGCCGCCTACAACGGGCCACGTAAAGCGGCGTTCAAGAAGATGAACTGGATGACGATAGTGGATGCCGCTCCCCGCGTCGCCAAGATCTCGGGGTCCAGTGCCGGCGCGCAGATCGCCGACAACATCCCGTACGCCAACATCCAGCAGCTCAAGAGCGGGGGGATGGACGTCCAGGGCGGGGCGGGGATGAACAACCTGTTCCTGATGTTCAACACCAAGCGCAAGCCCTTCGACGACGTCCGGGTCCGCCAGGCGCTGCACTACGCCGTCGACACGGAGAAGATGGTGGAGGTGGCCCTCAAGGGCCACGGCAAGCCGTCCTCGTCCTTCCTCAACGAGGCCAACCCCAGCTACCGGCGCGCGAAGACGGTCTACGACTACGACCCTGAGAAGGCGAAGGCGCTCCTGAAGGAGGCCGGAGTCAGCGGGCTGAAGATCGAGATCCTGTCGGTGAACGTCAGCTGGATCGTCGACTGCCTGCCCACCATCAAGGCGTCCTGGGACGCGATCGGCGTCGAGACGACCCTCAACCCGCAGGAAACCACAGCGGTGTTCACGAAGATGGACCAGAAGCAGGACTACCAGGTCGTGTCCGCGGCCTCGAACCCCAACCAGTTCGGCCTCGACGCGGACCTGATCATGCACTACAACTACGGCCCGCAGAACCTCTGGATGGGCTACGCCCGTTGGGCCGACAGCGCCGTGGCCAAGCAGCTCTTCAAGGACATGGACCGGGCGACACAGGAACCGGACGCGGAGAAGAAGAAGGCGATGGTCCAGGACTACATCGACGTCGTCGCCGAGGAGGCCGTGCTCTATCCGGTCGTCCACAACGAGCTGATGACGGCCTGGGACCCGAAGAAGCTCGCCGGCATAAGGGCACAGCCGTACCCGGGCATCAACCTCCTCCAGGCCAAGTGGGTCTAGCAACCGCGGGGCTGACAACCGTGGATCCGGCCTCCGCCAAATACCACTAGCTGTACGGGAGTTCGTACGTGGTCGCCATCGCCAGGATCCTGGCCCGCAGGATCATCCTGCTCGTCCCGCTGATGCTCGGCATCGTGCTGTTCGTGTTCCTCGTCATGCGGTTCTCGGACGTCGACCCGGCCTCCGCGTTCTTCCAGGGCGCCAACCCGACCCCGCAGCAACTGCACGACTTCCGTGAACAGAACGGCCTGCTCGATCCGTTCCTCGTCCGCTACTTCCACTTCATCGGCGACCTGCTCCACGGTGACATGGGCATCAGCGCGCTCACCCGCGCGCCGGTGCTCGACCAGGTCACCACGGCTCTGCCGCTCACCCTCCAACTGACCTTCCTGGGCTTGGCCATCGCGGTGATCCTGTCCCTGCTGGGCGGCGTCACGGCGGCCATCTACCGGGACCGTCTCCCCGACCAGATCATCCGCGTCGTGTCGCTGACGGGTGTCGCGGCGCCGGGCTTCTGGCTGGCGCTGCTGATGATCCAGTACCTGGCCGTCGACCTGGGCTGGTTCCCGACCGGCGGCTACATCAACCCGGCCGACTCCTTCACCGGCTGGCTGAAGACGATGACACTCCCGGCCTTCGCGCTCTCCCTCCCGGTCGCGGCGCAGCTCACGCGCATCGTCCGTACGGCGGTGGTCGAGGAGTTGGACAAGGACTACGTCCGTACGGCGATCGGCAGCGGCCTGCCACCGAGGGTGGTGGTGGGCCGCAACGTGCTGCGCAACGCGCTCATCAACCCGCTCACGGTCCTGGGCCTGCGCGTCGGTTACCTGCTCGGCGGCGCGGTCGTCATCGAGACGATCTTCTCGCTCCCCGGGATGGGCAAACTGATGATCGACGCCGTGAAGAACGGCGACCCGGCGGTCGTCCAGGGAGTGGTCCTGACGACGGCGACCGGCTTCGTGGTCGTGAACCTGGTCATCGACATCCTCTACCTGCTGGTCAACCCGCGACTGAGGGATGCGGCCTGATGTTCATGATGTTCGAACGGGGGCGCCTGGCCGCCCTCCTCTCCCGCCCGGGCATCCGCCTGCGCGGGTGGCGCCGGCTCCCGGTCATCTCCCGGGTCGCGGTCTGCTTCCTGGCGCTGGTGGTGTTCGTCGCCGTCTTCGCCCCCCTCGTCGCCCCCGACGACCCCCTGGACCAACAGCCCCTGATCGGCGGCACGGGAGCCCCGTCCGCCGAGCACTGGATGGGCCAGGACAGCCTGGGCCGCGACATCATGAGCCGGTTGATGTACGGCGCCCGCTGGTCCCTCGCCATCGGACTCGGCGCCACCGCGCTCGCGTTGACGGTGGGCGCGTTGATCGGCGCGATCGCGGCGACGTCGCGCAAGGCGGTCGACGAGACGCTGATGCGCTGCCTGGACGTGGTGATGGCCTTCCCGGGCATCGCGCTGGCCGCCGTGCTCGTCGCGGTCTTCGGCGGCGGCATCACGGTCCTGATCTGCGCGATCGCGTTCCTGTTCACCCCGCCGGTGGCGCGGGTGGTGCGGGCGAACGTCCTGGACCAGTACGGCGAGGACTACGTGACGGCGGAACGGGTGATCGGCGCCCGCACACCACACATCGTCCTGAAGCACGTGGCGATCAACTGTGCGGCGCCCGTGCTGGTGTTCTGCACGGTGCAGGTGGCCGAGGCGATCGTCTTCGAGGCGTCGCTGTCGTTCATCGGCGCGGGCGTACGGCCACCTGACCCGTCCTGGGGAAGCGTCATCGCGGACGGCAAGAACATGGTCCTGACGGGCGGTTGGTGGGCGACGGTGTTCCCCGGCCTGCTGATGCTGATCACAGTCCTGTCCCTGAACGTCCTCTCGGAGGGCGTGTCGGACGCCTGGGCGGCACCGGCGGCGCGCGACGTGAAGGTACGGGAGGACGAGGACCCCCTGGAGGCCCCCGAGCCGGGGACGGGCAAGGTCCTGGCCCTGCCGGGCCTGACGGAGGCGGCGACGCGCCTGCGCGCGAGGGCCCGCCCGGTCCCCACGGGCCAACCGGTGCTGGCGGTGGAGAACCTGACGATCGGCTTCGCCGCGCGCCACTCGGGCGTGAACATCGTCGACGGCATCAGCTTCGAGGTCCACCCGGGCGAAGTCCTGGGTCTGGTGGGCGAGTCGGGCTGCGGCAAGTCGCTGACGGCACTGACGGTGATGGGCCTGGAACCGAAGGGCGCCCGGGTCACCGGCCAGGTCCGCTTCAACCAGCGGAACCTTCTGGCTGAACCCATGCGCGTACGCCGCAGGCTGCTGGGCCACGAGATGGCGATGATCTACCAGGACGCCCTGTCGTCCCTGAACCCGGCGATGACGATCCGTTCCCAGCTCAAGCAGGTCGTACGCCGAGGAGGCCACCGCACCCCGGAGGAACTGCTGGGCCTGGTGGGCCTGGACCCGGACCGCACCCTCCGCAGCTACCCGCACGAACTGTCGGGCGGCCAGCGCCAGCGGGTCCTGATCGCGATGGCCCTGTCCCGGGACCCGAAGCTGATCGTCGCGGACGAACCGACCACGGCCCTGGACGTCACGGTCCAGGCCCAGATCATCGAACTGCTCCTGCGCCTGCGCGCGGAGCTGGACTTCGCCCTGATCCTCGTCTCGCACGACCTGGCCCTGGTGGCGGACGTGACGGACCGGGTGGTCGTGATGTACGGCGGCCAGATCGTGGAGACGGGCGTGACGGCCGACCTGGTCGGCTCCCCGTCCCACCACTACACCCGAGGCCTGCTGGGCAGCGTGCTGTCCCTGGAGTCGGCGGCGGTCCGCATGACCCAGATCAAGGGCACGGTCCCCTCCCCCGCCGACTTCCCCAAGGGCTGCCGCTTCGCGGACCGTTGCCCGATGGCGACGGAGGTGTGCCGTACGACGGCCCCCGATCTCCTGGGCGCACAAACCCACTTGGCGGCCTGCCACCACCCGGCGATCGACCTGACGACGCCGGAGCCGACGGGAATCGAGAGGGCGAAGTGAGCACCAGTACGACAGCTACGACTGTGTCGACCCCCTTGGTGGAACTGTCGGACACGCACGTGGTCCACAAGGCCCGCAGCGGCGGCCTCTTCACCCGCGACCGCGTGTACGCCCTGACAGGCGCCGACTTCACCGTCGCGTCCGGCGAAACGGTGGGCGTGGTGGGCGAGTCGGGCTGCGGGAAGTCGACGCTGGCGAAGGTGCTGGTGGGCGTACAGGCACCGACGTCGGGACACGTCTCCTTCCGCGGCGACGACTTGTGGACGATGAAGGCGGCGGAGCGCCGATCGGCCATCGGAGCAGGCACCGGCATGATCTTCCAGGACCCGTCGACGGCCCTGAACCGCCGCCTGACGGTCCGGCAGATTCTCCGTGACCCGCTGGACGTGCACAGGCGCGGCACGCCGAAGGAACGGGAGGAGCGGGTACGGGAGTTGATGGGCCTGGTGGGCCTCCCCCGCGCCCTGGCGGACGGCCTGCCGGGCCAGCTCTCCGGCGGCCAGCGCCAACGGGTCGCTATCGCGCGGGCGTTGGCACTGGACCCCGACCTGGTGGTGGCCGACGAGCCGACGAGCGCGCTGGACGTGTCGGTCCGCGCCCAGATCCTGAACCTCCTCCTGGACCTGAAGGAGCGGCTGGGCCTGGCCCTGGTCTTCGTCTCGCACGACATCCAGACGGTACGGCGCATGAGCGACCGGGTGATCACGATGTACCTGGGCCGGATCGTGGAGGAGTCCCCGGCGGACGAGGTCACGGACGGGGCGCGTCACCCGTACACCCGGGCACTGTTCTCGGCGACGCCGGGCCTGCTGGACCCCATCGACCCGATCCCGCTGGTCGGGCCCGTCCCGTCGGCAACGCACCCCCCGTCCGGCTGCCCGTTCCGCACGCGCTGCTGGAAGGCGACGGAGGTGTGCGCGGAGGTGATGCCGGAGTTCACGGCCGCGTCAATCCCGGGACACCGGTTCCGTTGCCACCACCCTGTGGAGGAGGGCCGGACGACGCGGGACCTGGTCGCCCAGGCGGCGGTCGCCGCCGTGCCCGACGCGCAGAAGAGCCCCGCGGCCGACACCCCCGACACCACCCCCTCCGCACCGCCGCACGCCCCGAAAGACCCCAGGGAGCCCTGATGACCTTCCCCACCCCGCTGACCGGTGTCGTCCCTCCCGTCTGCACTCCGCTGACACCGGACCGCGGGGTGGACGTACGCTCGCTCGTCAGGCTGGTCGACCACCTGGTCGAGGCGGGTGTGGACGGCCTGTTCGTGCTCGGTTCGTCGTCGGAGGCGGCATATCTGACGGACGATCAGCGCAGGCTGGTGGTGGAGACGGTGGTGGGCCACGTGGCCGGCGCGCTGCCGGTCCTGGCGGGCGCGATCGACATGACGACCCCCCGGGTACTGGACCACGTACGGTCGGTCTCGGCGGCGGGCGCGGACGCGGTGGTGGTCACGGCCCCCTTCTACACCCGCACACACCCCTCGGAGATCGCCCGCCACTTCCGCCTGGTGGCCTCGGGCAGCCCGGTCCCGGTGATCGCGTACGACCTCCCGGCCTCCGTCCACAGCAAACTCCCCCCGGGCCTGGTCCTGGAACTGGCGGCGGATGGTGTCCTGGCGGGCCTGAAGGATTCGAGCGGCGACCTGGCGTCTTTCAGGGCAGTGGTGACGGGCGCGCGCGAACACCCCGGGATCGGCGGGTTCAGCGTCCTCACGGGGAGCGAACTGCTCGTGGACTCGGCACTGGCCCTGGGGGCGGACGGGGCGGTACCGGGGCTCGCGAACGTCGACCCGCACGGGTACGTACGCCTGGACCGGTTCTGCCGTACGGGCGACTGGGGCCGGGCCCGGGCCGAACAGGAACGGCTGTGCGTGCTGTTCGGCATGGTGGCGGCGGGGGATCCGATCCGGATGGGGGGCAGCTCGGCGGGGCTGGGGGCGTTCAAGGCGGCGCTGTATTTGCGGGGGGTCATCGCCTGCCCGGCTACCGCCGATCCGCAGATCCCGTTGTCGGAGGACGAGGTGGAGAGGGTGGGGAAGTTCTTGGCGGGGGCGGGGTTGTTGTAGCCCGCCCGGAACTGGAGTACGGGCGGGGCCCGCTGATCAGCAATGTTCGCGAAACCGGGCCTCGATCATTTTGTCGAGTTCGGCGACCTGTTGGTTGAGGGTCATCACTTCCCGCGCGAGTGTGTGCACCAGCTGGGCGGTCAGTTGTTCGCCGGGCAGGCTGGTGTGCCGGCGTCCGGCGCCTCCCGGGCTGTCTCGGCGATCCGGTCAGGGCGCAGGACCATGCGGTTGCGCAGCCAGGTCTCGAGCCTCTTCTTGACTGTCCGG
>NZ_BMMU01000063.1 GCF_014646095.1 Streptomyces lacrimifluminis
AAGCGTTCCTCGGACTCGCCGTCTGCCTGATCACTCACCGCCACGTCCAACGGCTTTGTTAGGGACTGTAAGGGGCGCCTCTCTGGGAGGCGCCCCTTACTCATCTTGGTTTTCTCCTCAGGGAGATACAGGCGGCGTTTCGCTTATTCCCGCGCACTGCCCGGGACTTCAGCGCCACGCGCTGCCCTCGCGCTCCTGACAGTTGGGCTAGTAGTCGTTGTGTTCACCGTAGGTGTCGTGGTCCCCCTCGTCCCCCTTGTCGCCGTGGTCACCGTGGCCCCCTCCACCGCCAGGTCCCGCAGGACCCTGGGGCCCCTTGGGACCTTGAGGGCCCTCAGGTCCGGTGTCGCCCTTGGGGCCCTTGGGCCCGGCAGGTCCGGTGTCGCCCTTGGGTCCGGTGTCGCCCTTGGGGCCCTCCGGTCCGGCAGGTCCGGTGTCGCCCTTGGGTCCGGTGTCGCCCTTGGGTCCCTCCGGTCCGATAGGCCCGGTGTCGCCCTTGGGTCCCTCCGGTCCGATAGGCCCGGTGTCGCCCTTGGGTCCCTCAGGTCCGGCAGGTCCGGCAGGTCCGGCAGGTCCGATGGGCCCGGCAGGGCCAGCGGGTCCGGTAGATCCGGCAGGTCCGATGGGCCCGGCAGGGCCAGCGGGTCCGGCAGGGCCAGCGGGTCCGGCAGGGCCAGCGGGTCCGGCAGGCCCGGCAGGCCCGGCGGGTCCGGCGGGACCTGTGGGCCCGGCGGGGCCAGTCGCGCAGAACGGCGTCGTGATGACGTTGGTGTCCATCGTCACCGCGGCGTTCATCGCAAGGGCACGGCCTTGGATCTCGGTGCCCGTCAACAGCGAGATGGACTGGTCGGCCATGATGGTGCCCACGAAATCGGTATTGGTCCCGAGGGTGGCGGAACTGCCCACCTGCCAGAACACGTTGCAGGGCTGTGCACCGTTTACGAGTTTGACGCTGCTGTTCGAAGCGGTGGTCAGCGTCGATCCGGCCTGGAAGATGAAGACGGCGTTGGGGTCACCCTTGGCGTTGAGAGTGAGGGTTCCGGTAAGTCCCATCGACGACGAGGCCGTGTAGACACCGGGCGCCAGGACCTGTCCGCCGAGATCGGCTGTAATGGCCGCTCCGGGTCCCCGGCCGGCCGCGTCGTTGTAGGCCGTGGTCAGATCTGTCTTCGCCTGAAGAGCTTCGGCATCGGCGATGTGCAGGTCGCCGAAGATCTGTCCGGGAGGGAAGCCGGTCACCGAAGTGCCTGGACTGAGTCCCACGTCGCCGTTGATGACGGTGGGGCCGGTGTTGGTGACCGTTGAACCGGCCAGGACCGCGTAGCTCTTGGCGGTCCCCAGATCAACAGGGGCTTCTGCGGCCTGCGCGACGCCCGAAGTCAGTGCGACTGTGGCCGTGGCCAGCAGCACTATTCCGGGCAGGAGTGCGAGACGTGTCTTGAGCCGATGTCTGATACGAAATCTGCCCGGTGAACGGGATGAATTGGCAACAACTGCCATGGGGGTGACCTTTCTTGTCGCCGTCGAGCTCAGTCCCCCGGCAAGGGGATTCCGAACTTCCGTAGTTCCGGTCAGGCCGGAAGCCGCGTGCCGTGTCGAGGTTCTGCGGAATCAGCCGCAAACCGAGGTCCGTAGGGCGAGCACCTGCGGGTGGGGTGATGAGCCATCACCCAGCGATAAAAAACTAGCAACTAGTCTTATAAGGCACATATGAATAAGAGGCCGAAAGGGGTAAGGGGGGTGTGTTGTTCACCCTGCCGGTCGTGTCGGTGCTTGATTCCGAGCCATCGGCTTGCTCTCGGGAGGCCGGGTCATCGGCCGGATCAAGGCCACGCCGACAGGCTCAGACGGGCCGTTCCGGGCCCGGCGTCCGAGGCGGCCAGGGCAAAGTCCCCGGGTCCATGACCCGGGCCTTTGCCGTGGAGCGGGTGACGAGAATCGAACTCGCATACTCACCCACCGGCGGCTGCGGTGGGCTTGGGCACGGCCGATGCGCGGTTTCAGTTCACGGTGAAAAAATAGTCGTAGGCCGCCGGTCGGATTCCGGTGCGGGTCGTCGCGTGGACCTGGAGGTCGTAGAAGCCGTGCGAGGCCGGGGCCCAGTCGATGCTCGCGGCGTGGTGGGCGACCGCGAACTCCGGGTCGCCGTTGAAGGAGTACGTGTAGCTCACGACGCCCCTTCACCTTTGGCGTGAACATGAAGGTGGGCCCTTCCGGAAGCCGGTCGGGCTTGATCAGGGACCACGCCCTGGCGCGGCTCGGCCGTCGTCATCTCGTGGACACCGCCCCTTGCTGCTCACACCGGGTGCGGGAGAAATCCGTTCGGAAAGCGGAAGCCTTCTGACAGCCACCGGCACCACTCGACACGGTCCCGCAGCAGCCCACGTCCGAGGAACTCGTGGAACCAACGTCATGAGACACCACAGCTAACCGAGCACAGCCGTGCAGGGCTCGACCTTCGTGACCGTGGGCAGCGCGTCGTCGCGGCAGTTGTCCGGAGCGTCCCGTGTTCCAGCTCAGCTCCCGTACAGCCAGCTGCCGTAGGCCGCGTCGTCGACCAGGTGGTAGAGCCCGAGAGCACCGGGGAAGAGCACCAGGGCGAGGACGCCCGTGCGTACGAGTGCCGGAGCCATGATCATGACACTGCCTGTCTGGCCGGTGATCGTGCGCCAGGCGCGCCAGCGCCGGAGGTCACCCGCGCAGGCCGTCCAGACGAAGGCCCCGATCACGATCCCTGATCAGAGCACGTGCGACAGGTTGGCCTGTGCCGCCCTGTGTTTGCACCGTCCAAAGGCGTCTGTCCACCGGCTGTCCACCGGTGGAGCTGCCAGCGGCCCACCGGTGCGACCTCAGCTGAGCTGGATGCGCCAGGTCACCCCGTTTGAAGCGACGAGCACCGGTCGCTGTCGGACCCCTACAAGTCGTTCCACCGCCATTGCTGATCTTCGGCCGACCCCGGATTCCGCCCGGGAGCCGGGCGTAGGCCCAGGGGCGGCAGGCAGCGGATTACGCGGCGTTCAGCTGACGCCCGCTGCCCAAGATGAAGGACAGCGGGCCAGCTGATCATGCGTCACGTCACGGATGACGCCACCAGGCCGACGAGACCGGGCGCGGGAACAGCAGGTCGCTTTTCCGCAAGCCCTTTAGGCGGGCCGTCGTAGGGGTCGTGAGGTGTGGACCTCCAGGGCGGCGCGGACCGCCGACTCCAGGGCGCCCTCGATCCAGGCCGGCTTGAGGGAGGTGTGGTCACCGGCGAAGTGCATCGGGCCCTCGGGCTCGGGGATGGAAGGCAGCAACTCGGTGTGCTGGCCGGGCAGTAGTACGGACGCCTCTCCGTATGCGTAGGGGTCGCGCAGCCAGCTCTGGGTGCGTCCGGCGCCGGTGTAGAAGACCTCGACGCGCTGGCCGTAGACCTGCTGCAGTCCGCACAAGGCGTGCGGGTAACGGGCCTCGTCGTCCAGGGAGTCCCAGCGCAGTGCGTCGTCCGCCCAGCTGTAAGAGGCCAGCATCACTCCTCCGGAGCTGCCGGGCACCGGGTGGGAGGGGTGGTACATGAACCGGTTGGCGCTGTCCGACACCGAGCCGCCGCCCACGACGTGTGTGGCCTCGGGCTGTTCGCGGGAGACGGCCCGGTTGGCTGCGTAGTGGGTGCGCTGGCCCGGGGTGATGTGGCCGGCCGGCACGGAGGGATGGGCGCCCAGCATGCTGCCGTCGACGGGTGCGCGGCCGGTGCGATAGGCGTCGTACAGCTTCGGGTCGATCCGGCCCAGCTCGCGCTTCCAGTCGGCCTCCGTGAACTCCCACCAGCGGTGGCTGAACTCCAGCAGCACCTTCGTGGCGCTGTCATAGTGCAGCTCCGTGACCGCGCGGCGCTTGCGGTACGACATCAGGGGACTGATCTGTACGTGCCGCAGGCCGGAGAAGGGCACGGTGACCACGGCGGCGTCCGCCGTGAACTGCTCGCGCACCACCGGGCCGTCGCGCCCCTCGGACACCGTGTCCACCCACACCTGGGGGCCCGTGCGGCCGACGTGCCGGGTGTCGGAGGAGGGGCGGTCGGGATCGTGGTACTCGATGCGGGTGACCCGGCGGTCGAACCGGACCTCGTCGCGCACCTGTGCCAGTAGCGCGTCCGGCAGCACCGCTGTGCCGCCCTCCAGCTCCCAGAAGGCGGTGTCGGGGCTGATGAGGGAGGAGCCGATGAAGCTGTGGATGAACGACAGGGGCAGGCGCGACGTGAGGTTCTCCAGAGTGCCGATCAAGTCGACCGTGCGCTCGTCCAGCCCCGCGTGCTCGGTCAGGAAGCGGAACATCGACCAGTCGCCGAACCGCTGGATGACCCTGGCCCAGCCCCGCACCCGTTCCGGCAGCGGCTTGTCGACCCGCTTGCCGTCGGCGCCCAGGGTGCTGAACTCGTCGCGCACCGGATCCAGCACCGACCGAAGGATGGCCGCGGCGGGAGTGTCCCAGCGGGCGCGCGGCACGCCGAAGGACCGGTTGATGCGGCGGGGCGCACGGGCGTACTCCTCGCGCCGCATCCGGATGCCGTTGACGTAGATCCAGGTGCGGTTGGCTGGCCGGCCGTCACCGTCGACGTCGACGTAGTGGAAACGCCGCTTCTTCAGGTTCAGCTGGTCGATCAGCCCCATCACCAACGGGTGGCTGCCGGGCAGGCGCATGGCACCCGCCTCGGCGTACTGGCGGGGGTCGGCGAAGGGCTGCGCCGCCTCTTCGTGGCCGCCGCGGCGGAAGGTTTTGATGCGTCCGCCCGCCCGGTTGCCGTTCGCCTCAAGAACGGTCACCTGGTGGCCGGCCCGCTTCAGCAGTAACGCCGTCACCAGACCTGCCGGGCCGGCTCCGACGACAAGGACCTTCTTGGGTGCGGCAGTCCGCCGAGCGGGCAGTCCCTCCTTGAGTACGCGCTCGTAGTGCGGGACCAAGGGGCGGTCCTGGTCGTCCACGACCAGCAGGGCCCGGGCCACAGCCAGGCACCTGGCGAAGTCCGCGCCCCGGGTGGGCGCCGGTGCGGCCGGGACAAGCTGTACGGGCATTGCCGCGGCAGGCGTGCCACTGGCCAGAGCCGTGGCCGCCGCAGCCGTTCCCGCCGCCGTTGTGAAGCTGCGCCTGGACAGGCCTGAACCTGCCACGACGGCTTTGTGATCTTCAGTCATGACCTACTTGTAACGGTGGGCCGACCCGACTCGCCCAAGTGCGCCGCGGCGTTGCCCCGAACGAGCGATGCCGGGGTCAAACCGCTGACGCTCAGTCGGACGTCTGCACAGCGGCGCCTTCGGCGATGTCCCCGAAGGGATGAAAGACAGACGGTGACCCGCGTGTCGGGCCGGCTCATCAGCACACTTCCAGATGGCCGCGTGGCCGTGCGTGGTTGGCGGGGGAACGGGCGGGGCGAACCGGAGCGGCATGGCTGCCGCCGCCGGAACTCCCGGCGGAACAGGGGGCAGGCGTGGGACGAGGGACTTCACTCAAAGGCAGGGCACGCTACTGGTTCGACACCACTTTGGCACGCGGCACCCCCGCGCTCGTCGGCTGGCTGGCCGTGGGCTGTCTCGTCGTCGTCTTCCCGGTGAGCGCCGTGCTGGTGTGGACGGATCCGCATGCGCCCGCGTCCCGTTCGGGAAGGCTGGCAGCGGTCTGGCGTCTCAGCGGTGAGACATTGCGGCTGGGTGGGGCGACAGGCCCGCTCCTGCGCGTGCTGTTGTCGGTACTGCTCGCTCTGGTCGCCCTGGTGTACGTCTCGACCCTCGTCGGTCTGATCACCACCGGACTGACCGAGCGGCTCACCGCACTGCGGCGGGGCCACTCCACCGTCATCGAACAGGGACACTCGGTGGTGCTGGGCTGGTCCGAGCAAGTGTTCACGGTGGTCAGCGAACTGGTGGCCGCCAACGCCAATCAGCGGCACGGCGCGGTGGCCGTACTGGCCGACCGGGACAAGACCACGATGGAAGAGGCCCTTGGCCGAAAGGTGGGCACCACCGGCCGTACCCGGCTTGTCTGCCGTAGCGGTCCCCCCACCGACCCCGACCTGCTCGCCCTGACCAACCCCGGCGCGGCCAGTGCTGTGCTCGTGCTGCCCCATGACGATCCGTCAGCAGATCCGGAAGTGGTCAAGACACTGCTGGCGCTGCGATCCGCACTCGACGGGAAGGAAAGTCCGCCCGTCGTCGCCGCCGTCAGAGACGACCGGTACCGGCTGGCGGCCTCCCTCGCCGCGGGAACAAACGGCATCGTCCTGGAGAGCGACGCGATCACCGCCCGGCTGATCGTTCAGTCCGCCCGCCGCCCCGGACTCTCCCTGGTGTACCGCGATCTCCTGGACTTCGCCGGAGACGAGTTCTACCTCACCTTCGACCCGGCCTTGACCGGCCGCTCCTTCGGCGACACGCTGCTGGCCTACGCCACCTCCAGTGTGGTCGGCCTGCTGCGCGACGGCAGGCCTTTGCTGAACCCGCCGCCGCAGACCCTGCTCGGCCCCGGCGACCGGCTGATCGTCATCACGCGGGACGACGACACCGCGCGGCTCAGCGACTGCTCCGGGCTCGTCGACGAGTCGGTGATGACGCCCTGGCAGCCGGCGAACGCCCGGCCCGAACGGGTCCTGATCCTCGGCTGGAACCGGCGGGCCTCACTCATCGTCGACCAGTTCGGCCGGTGTGCCGTGCACGGCTCGGTCATCGCCGTGGTCGCGGACCCGAAGGAGGTGACGGCCGAGCAGGTACGGGACGCAGGCACGGACTTCGCTCCCCGGCTGACCATGACATTCCGGCCTGGAGACGTCACCCGGCCCGAGACACTTCGGTGCCTGGAGATCGACTCGTACGACAGCGTCGTCGTGCTTAGCCCGGACCCCGTCCCGGGAGAGCAGCCCGACGAGGCCGACAACCGGACCCTCGTCACGCTCCTTGTTCTGCACATGCTGGAACAGGAGAGCGGACGGGAGCTGCCGGTGGTCACCGAGATGACTGACGACCGCAACCGGACGCTCGCGCCCATCAGCCCCGGAGCCGACGTGATCATCAGCGGAAAACTCATCGGCCTGCTGATGGCTCAGATCTCCCAGAACCGGCACCTGGCCGCCGTGTTCGAGGAACTGTTCTCCCTCACCGGCAGTCAGATCCACCTGCGACCGGCGGCGTCCTACGTCCTGCCCGGCTGTGAGGCGTCTTTCGCCACGGTCGTCGCAGCGGCGCAGCCGCGGGGCGAATGTGCGATCGGCTACCGCCGCCACGATCGCGCCACGGCCGTTCCCGACCACGGCGTGCGTATCAACCCGGACAAGAACGAGCGACGGCGCTGGACCGATCGCGACGAAGTCGTCGTGATCACGCAAGACTGACACAACCCCCGGCGCGTGATCGGTGATGCCGACCCACCGGACGGGTTGCCGGGAACGACTCGGCGGTCCGGCCGAAGAAGACCTCGGGCCGGGTGAACGCGATCGCGGCGAACACGACATCCGCCTTACCCCTCCACTTCCTTGCGGAGTTGCTTCAACTCGTCCCGCTCGCCCCCGGTCGGCCTCGGCCTGGCGCACCCGGCCGCGCAGGGCCTCGGGATGGACGCCGAGATCCTTCGCTACATGCGCGACGGGCCGCCCGATAGCCCGGACTCTTCGCGGAGCTCGTCCGGGCATCTACGTGGTGCCGCCATGATGCCTGTGAATCTCCTTCGCCAGCACCATGGCAGCAGGGACTCCACAAATCGCCGTTTTCCTGCTTTCGGAGCCGCCGCAGCCGCCATTGACCGCAGCCGCTCCTACCCCCTCGGACTGCTGCTGGTGCGACACCAGCAGGCCGCACCGGACCCTACTGCCCGAAAGGCACTGAAGAAACCAGGTAATTCGGCCGCATATTCTTCGATTCGCCGGGCACGAGGAGCGATAGAGGTTGATAACTATGGTTCCCCTGCTTCTCGTTCTTCTGCTGGCTTTGATCCTCTTCGGCGCGGGTTTCGCGCTGAAGGCCTTGTGGTGGATCGCCGTCATCGTGCTGGTTGTCTGGCTGCTCGGCTTCGTGATGCGCAGTGCGGACACGGGCGGCCACAAGGGCCGCTGGTATCGCTGGTAACCCCCACACAGCAGCCAGCCCTGTGGGCCCCGGGAACACCCGGGGCCCACAGCCATGTCCCGTCCCAGGACATCCCTTCTTCGGGCAAACGGTGTAACCGCAACCCTCCCGGGCACCCGGTCTCATAGCTGGGGCCCGGTGAAGCAGCGGAACCGCTCCTCCAACCACCGGACTCCAGCCATGCGTTCCGTGTCGGCGGTTATTCGTTGATGCGCGACGCCCGTTGTCCTCATCCGGTGGGTCTACGGTCACTGGTGTCGTCGAGGTCGACGACCCATGATCTACCCAGCCGGTTCCGCTCGCACGCCACTGGTCGCAGGCCGTGAGGCGCTTCGGCGGCTTTAGCGCATCGTCACTCGACAGGCGTCGGGGCCCTGCGCATCCTCGTCGTCGACCATCCTCAGCGCCATCCGGGAAGCCACCATTTTCTGGCTCCTGGTCAGCGCCTCCAAGTTCAGTACGTCGGGTCCTGCGTCGGTCTCGAAGTCCTCCTGCCACTGCTGGGCCATAGCCTCCTGAATCTCTGGGGGCTTCTTCTGTACCCGCTGCTGGCACTCCTCGGGGAGCACTGAGAGAAATGCCTCCAGAACAGGGTTCGAAAGGCTGGTCACAGCCCACACCTCACCTTTTTTTGCTGGGTCCGCCGGTGGTTGCTCGACACCTCATGCCTGCCACGAGGTAGCCGGTAGATCACCTCGCCTCGCCCATCCGGGCTCACGCGTCACGCCACGGCGCAGCTCGGAGGCCCCGTGCCTGGAACTACGCGAGGCACCCGGGAACCTGGGGGCCCGCACCCTTGGAGAACACCACCAGATCGTGATCGCTACAGGCGGTGCCGAACATCTCGTCCCGACCCTCGCAGCGCACGATGACTCTCCGGCCGACCGTGCGGGAGGGCGGATGCACGGCGATCATCGCGCCGCGCACGCTTCTCAGGGGCCCCTGCCCGCTCGGCGAACATGCTGCAGCGGCGAGGCACTGCCGTAGCAATAGAAACTGCCCGACCCGCACGACCACGCATCCGTCGTCCGTCCAGACGCCACATCGGACGACTTCCGCGAAGCCCTGATCTACATTGGTGCTGGCCTCTCCTGGACCAGCTCGGTCAGCACGTTGATGAACGGCTGAGCAGGCGTGCCCGGTTCGATCGCGGCGGCGGCCTGCTTGACAGAGGGGATGAGCGCGCGTCGCGACCAGTGGTCGGCCGCGACGCGCGCTTCGCCATGCCCCGCGCCTAGCTGTGCCCATGCCACTCCTGCGAGCGACGGTGTTCAGACGGTGGTGCGATTGCCCTGGCGGGCGGCGAGCGCGGCCTCGGCGCTGGGGTAGGCGGGCAGGAAGGTGTCCATCCCGGTGACGCTGAGCAGGCGGCTCAGCCGGTCGGGGATGGCCGCCAGGGTCAGGGAGCCGTCGGCGTCCTTGGCGCAGCGCCAGATGCCGACGAGGGCTCCCAGCCCTGAGGAGTCGCAGAACGTGACCCCCGACAGGTCGGCGACCAGGTCTGCGTGTCCGGCCGCGATGAGTTCCAGGGCGCGGGTCCGCACGGCGGGTGCGGCGGCGCTGTCGAATTCACCGGATAGTGCGATCACGGCCAGGGCGGCGTCGGTGTGCGGGACGTCGATGTGGATTGCGTCGGTCATGGGTGTCGGTTCTCCTGCCCGACGGAGGCGTCGGCGGGTGCGGTCGGGGCGGCGGCGCTGTGCGCGGTGGTGGTGATGCCGGCGGGAGCGGCGTCCGCGGTGGGGACGGACAGGGCCAGCAGCGCCACGTCGTCGCGTTCGGTGTCGGGGAGTGTGTCCAGGAGTGCGACGGTGTCGTCGATCAGGGCGCCGGCGCTGACCGGTGCCGGTCGCTGGGCGAGGAAGTCGGTCAGGCCGGTGTCGGCGAGCATGTGGCCATCGACGGTGCGGGCTTCGGTCAGCCCGTCGGTGTACAGCAGCAAGCCGTGGCCGGGTGCCAGGTGCAGGGTGAGTGAGGCGAAGGCGGCCTCGTCGAACGCGCCGACCAGCATGCCGCCCTTGGCGCGGGCCGCCTCGACCCGTACACCGCCGTTCTCGGCAGGGCTGAGGTGGTAGGCGGGCGGGTGACCGCCGGTGGCCAGTGTGACAGTGAAACCGCCGTCCTGGGCCGGATCGAGCAGGCCGAAGACGGCGGTGCAGAAGCGGGTGCCGACCTCTGCGTCGAGCAGCAGTGCGGTGTTGAGGGCTTTGAGCGCGGCCGTGGGGTCCGCGTCGACGAGGGCTGCGGCCCGTAGCGTGTAGCGGGTCAGTGAGGTGACCGAGGCGGCTTCGGCGCCCTTGCCGCACACATCGCCCAGGAAGAACGCCCACCGGCCTCCGCCGATGGGGAAGACGTCGTAGAAGTCGCCGCCCACTTCCTGTGGGGAGGCGGTCTTGTAGTGGCAGGCCAGTTCAAGTCCCGGTACCGCGGGCAGCGCGGGAGGCACCAGGGTGCGCTGCAGGGTGGAGGCAAACGCGGCGATGGCCGCCTTGTCCCGCTCCGCACGCTGCCGGGCCTCTTCCTCCGCCTGACGCTTCTCCTGCTCGACCCGGCGGCGCTCCTGCTCGGCGCGTACCACGTGCAACGCCGACAGCCGCAGTTCCAGCTGGTCACGCACCACCGCGGCCAGGTCTGTGAGGGTGGAGGCATCGCCCTCGCTGATCTCGCGGGGGCGGGTGTCAAGAACGTTGACCGTGCCCAGGCGGTGCCCGTCGGCGGTGATGATCGGAGCGGCGGCGTAGAACCGCACCCCCATCGGACCGGCGACCAGCGGGTTGGAACAGGCGACCGGGTCCAGCAACGTATCGGGGATGACGGTGGTGTCATCACGCAGCACCGCTGAGGCGCACAGGCCCGGATCCCGGCCGATCTCGCTGACACCTTCCAGGCCGTGCGCGGCCTTGAACCAGATCCGGTCCTCGTCCACGATCGTCACCGTCGCCACCGGCACCTCGAACAGCCGCGCGGCCAGCGCCGCAACCCGGTCATAGGCGCCGTCCGGAGGAGTGTCGAGAATGTCGTAACGGCGTACCGCCGCCATCCGTGCCGCCTCGACCGACACGGCCAAAGGCCCGCTCGGTGCTATCGCAGGCAGGATCGCTTGTTCCGGCATGTCTCTCGTCTCGCTCATCCCCCCAGGAAGGCACCGACCAGACAGCCAGCACTCCGGAACCCTACCGAACGCGGCCGGGGCACCCGATCCGACGGCGAGCTTCGTAGTGCGCACCGGCATCGTGGAACGGGCGCCGAAGCACCGACCGCAACCGGGCGCAGTGATCGGCGAAAGGCGAAGCGTGACGGCCTTCGTGGTCCCCACAAGCTGCTCACCGGCCTGAGTACGAACTCCGAGGGGACGTTGCCCACCGGTCAGGTCGACCATGTCTTCCGCCGCGAGGACCTGGCGGACCTGATCGCCGTCGGCACCCCGCTCGGACCGGCAGGACGCCGCGCGACTTGGTGTGCGCAGGGTTGAGTGCGAGGGGCTGGCGCGGCTCGGTTGGATCCGCTCGCCGCAGTCGATCGAGTTCCGCTTCGGCACCTCGTAGGCGCGGGGCCGTCGATATCACGGAAGGAGTAGGCATGAAGGTGGAGGGACGGGGTAAGCGCGGCAGTGGCGAGTCGAGATGGGCCGGGCATGGCCGGCAAGGGGAGGGACACATGGTTACGGATACGGCGACGGCGGATGTGAAGTGCGTTGAACTGCCGGAGGTGGCCGACCCGTCGAAGGTCGCTCCGAAGGACGCGCGTGCGCTCACCCGCCTGTTCTTCCAGCAGCTGGACCTGCTGGAGGAGGGCACACCGGAGTACCAGTACGCGCGCAACACGCTGATCGAGATGAACATCTCCCTGGTCCGCTACGCGGCCTCCCGCTTCCGCAGCCGGGACGCGGAGGAGATGGAGGACATCGTCCAGGTCGGCGTGATCGGCCTGATCAAGGCCATCGACCGGTTCGAAATCTCCCGCGAGGTGGAGTTCACCTCCTTCTCCATCCCCTACATCGTGGGAGAGATCAAGCGGTTCTTCCGGGACACCACCTGGGCCGTACACGTTCCGCGCCGCCTCCAGGAAGCCCGCGTCCAACTCGCGCGCGCCACCGAGGAACTGCACAGCCGCCTGGGCCGCACACCGACCGTGGCCGAGCTGGCCCAGCTGATGAACCTGGAGGAGAAGGACGTCATCGAGGCACGGCTGGCCTCCAACGGCTACCGCTCCTCCTCCCTGGACGCCGCCATCGGCAACAGCGAGGACGGCGAGACCGTCCTGTCCGACTTCATCGGCAACGACGACGGCGCCCTGGAACTCGTGGAGAACTTCCACGCCCTCGCCCCGATGATCGCCGACCTCGACGAGCGCGCGCGCAAGATCCTGCACTGGAGGTTCGTGGAGGAACTCACCCAGGCCCAGATCGGCGAACAGCTCGGCGTCTCCCAGATGCACGTCTCCCGACTGCTGTCACGCACCCTGGCCCAACTGCGCGAGGGCATGCTCACCACCCACTGACACCGCCACATCAAACGGCGCCAACCTTGTGGTGAACCCGTTCACTTCGCCACCGCCCTGTGCGCGGTCGGTTCCGAGCAGTCCGCCACTCAGACACTCAGGGCGCGTTCCACTCGTGTGGGCCGCTGTCGCGCCATTCCACCCACCGCGGATCGTCCAGCACACCCTCGGGATCGTCGACGCCCGCGGCTTCGAGGAACACCACCAGGTCGTGGTCGCTGTAAGCGGTGCCGAGGATCTCGTCCCGGCCGTGCGATTGCACGGTCACGCTCCGCCCACCGGTACGGGAGGGCTGGTGTACGACGATCGGCGTGCTGCTCACGCCTCCCAGCGTGCTCCCGGCAGGGCCGTGCGGCGAGTCGGCTGCCCGCTCAGGAGGGGGCTGGACCAGTCGAAGCGGCCCGGGACTCCGGGACGCGGGTCCTACATCGCCCCGCCCGCCGACGGAACTGCCCCACGCTCTGAGGGCAACGCGGGTGTCGATTCCGCGGCCCATGGTCATGCAAGCAGCCTGACCCGTACCTCACCGCTTTCGCGGTCCACCTGCACGGCATGACCGGCCTGCGTGAGGATCGCCAGCAGCGCCGACCGCAGAGCAGCACGAATACCCTCGAACTCGGCATCATCCCGACCCGCAGGATCCAACTCGATGCCGGGCACCCACCCCATACCAGCACCGGGTCCGTCTCCCGCCTCACCCGCAGACCAAGGCTGCCCCCATCACCAGCCGACGCCACATCGAAGCCAGCACGGGCCAACGTCCCGCACACATCAGCAAGCAGCTTCTCCACGGCATCAGCGGTCACCGCCAAAGCCTATCCACACACACCTCCTGACTGTTTCAGGCACAGGTGCTGCACGTAGGGAAGAAGGAGCGCCGGCCACTGGGCTTCTGCCCTTCCTGTGCCGCCTCCAGCTTCTGGCGCTCGCGCTCGCCATGGCGCGCGGATGCCGGCCGCCCGGCGCTTGCAGTGGGGCCTATGTGCTGGAGCGCCGGCCAAATTTTGAACGTGGTCCCTCCTTTGGGCGTGGGCAATGCGGCGGTTGCACCTCCGACGCGTTGATCCGCTCCGGGGCCCATGCCCAGGCGGCGTTATGGGATCAGAGCGTTGTAGACCTCGATCACCTTCGACTCGAACGGTGGTGCCCCAAGTTCCCGCGCGGCAGGCTTGACCTGCTCTTCCATGAAGCGCCGGAACGCGTTTTCCGACTCCCATACGTCAATGACCTGCCAGCCGCCCGTCTCGCCGGGCGCCCCGAAGTGGGCGATGAGCCCGGCGGGCGGATTCGTGCGGTCCGGGATCACCCGGTCGAAGGTCGCCTGGTAGAGCTCCTGATTCCAGCCCGCAGCCTGGTTGAGTACCAGAATTGCCATCTCGGTTCCTCGTTTCACGTGCGAAGACAGATGTGAATGACGCTAGTTCCGAGTGCGGGTGACCGCGAGCGGCGGGGATGGCTGCTGCGCCGTCCGAGGGCAGGTGCCACCACTCGGCCGGTCCGTTCCCCCCCCCACGGGAGGTTGTGCAGGTAGAGGCAGGAGGCGGCCGCCTGTCCGGCGTCGGCGGCGTACTGCCACCCAAAAGCGTGCGCCCTCGTCGGTGTCGGGTCAGTTGCAGGATGCAGGATGCAGGCGAGGACCAGGGTGCTGCATGGTTCGGGGACCTGGTCGGTGACAAACTTGGTGGCAGTGGCCGGCGGGGCCTCCCGACCACGGCCGGACCAGCGTGGTGACCTGCGGATTCGCGGGCGGGCGCGGGAGTGAGTGCGGCCGGTTGCCGGAGGGACCGACCGCGAAGGCACGACCACAGATGCACCAGGTGACCGCCCCCCTCGGTGCACACCAGCCCCTCGGTGCGCACGGAACAGACCAGGCGCAGGCCAGCCAGACTGCGCGCCAAGGGGTGGTCGACCGCACTTTGCCCAGCCCTCACCGTCCTCCGGGCCAGCGGGCCGGGACGCGTGCACCGCGCACGGCGCCGCGTTTGTCCGAAGCAGCCGTCCCAGGATCGGAACCCCGTCTCCTCAGTCACCGCGCACATCGGCGAGGACGACCTCGAACTCCTCCAGCCCGGTCACGGTGACATTCGCCTTGGCGGCCCCCTCATGGCGGGCCGCCGCCTGGCCGGCGCGGGACGCGCCAAGGGACTCGCGGTCGGTGAACACGGCGCCGACCAGCCCGCGTCCCCGGTCCCGGTCGATGAGCAGGGACGCCCTGGCCAGTCCCGGGAGCGTTTCGAGCCTGGGGATCACCGACGCCCGGAACGTCTCGGCGAACAGATCCGCGTCCGCGGGGTCGAACTCCACCCTGGTAACGCGCAGCCCCGCTTACCGATCTTGTCGGTGCAAAGCTGCCCAAAATGCCGTACTCGTAGGCATTTTCAATGACGTCTAACAGGCGTCACACCAGCAGCGGACCGCCGCACCGTTCGGCACCTTCCTTCACGGCGATCAAATTGGCCTGCACATAGGAGATGTGGTTCCTGGAGTGCCAGTCGGTCGGGTAGTAGGTGACCAACCGTGAACGGTGGAACCGAGCCCGGATCTCGGGTACGAAAGCGCGGTACTGGTTGTCGGTGTAGTACCAGAACGAGTTCTCGTTGTAGTAGGCGACGTGCGTCGGGTCCTGGTACGCGCCCCGACCGTCGGAGCTGGGAGTCTGGGTGAGGAGCATGCCGCCCGGTGCCAGCAGGCGGTACAGCTCGTTGATCAGCGGAATCTTCGCGGGTACGTGCTCCATGAAGTCCACTGCCCGGAGCAGGCCGACCGAGTTGTCAGGCAGGTCCAGTGGCTCGGGCAGCTTCGCGACGATGTCGACGCCGTCGCTTGAGTACTGGTCCACGCCCAGGTAGCCGGGCGGCTTGCGGTGTGCGGCGCCGAGGTCCAGCGCGAGCAGACCGCGTCGCTTGGTCCAGGCGAGGGCGTTGGCCTCGATGTATTTGTCGTACAGGGCTACCGTCTCGCGCTGGATGTGCGCGTTGATCTCGGTGTCGCGCTGGGTGTTGTGGGGGTGCATCCGCTGCAGATACAGGCATCTGGGGATCTGGTGGAAGTCACCCGCCTGGAAGAGACGGCACATCAGGTCCTGGTCGTCCAGCACGGTGCGTGTGGCGTCATATCCGCCGACCTGCTCGTAGGTGTCCTTGCGGAACGCCCGTACGTGGTTGGGGGCGTACCAGATGTACGACACGTTGTGCGGCGTCGGTGCCATGGAGACAGCCTGCAGGAGCCGGCGGCCGTCGACATCGACCTCCTCGTACTGCCAGCCGTGCGCCTCGTTGAACCGCGTGTCGTCCCGGCTTCCGTCCTCGGTGATCTGAGCGGTGTGGCTGTAGACGAAGACGACGTCGGGACGCTCGTCGAAGACGTCCGCCAGTTCTGCAAGGCAGTCCTTCGCCAGGAGGTCGTCGTGGTCGAGCTCGACGAGGATCTCTCCGCGTGCCAGTTCGCAGGCGCGGCGCTTGGCCGCTCCCACCCCTTGAATGTGGTCCGAGACCTCTACCCGGACACGGTCGTCGGGGTGTTCGGGCCGCCATCGCGTGCCGTTGTTGAGGAGCACGATCCACTCCCAGTCGGAGCGGGTCTGCGCTTGCAGTGTGGTGAGGCATTCGTCGAGGAAACGCGATCGGTGGCTGGGAGTGAAGACAGAGAACTTCGGGGTTGGGGAAGACGACGTCATCTGTTGGTACCTGCCTCAGTGCCTGTAGATGCTGCGGTCGTGGAATCGCTGGAATCGCTGGAATCGCGGAACTGCTCCGGGACGAACTGTTGGAGCGACGGGTCGGCGCGGACGGCGAAGCCGAAGGCGTCCTCGGCCTCGCCGTCACGGCCCTTCTTCGCCAGAGCCTGTCCAAGGTGCAGATAGGCCGTGGCAGCCCGTGGGTCGGCGCCCACGATGCGCTTCAGAAGAGCGATCGCCTTGTCGGTGTCGCTCGACTCGAGCAGGATCGCCTTGTTGTACAGGGCCGAATCGAAATCCGGATCGATCTTCAGGGCTTTGTCGTAAGCCGCGCGCGCGTCAGCCGTCCTGTGGTTCTCCTGGGCGATGACGCCGAGGTTGTACCAGGCGAGTTTGTTGGCGGGATCCAGGTCCAGGGCCCGTCTGAAGCTACTCCTCGCCCCAGAAAAGTCCTTGTTCTCGCCCTGTCTGATGCCTGCTTGGACCAGTTCCTCCGCCTTCAGGACGAGCTTGGCCGCCGGTCCTGTGGGCTTGGTTCCAGCCGCAGTCGTGGTCTTGGAGTCCGCTGTGGGAAGTGGCACCCACCCGGTCACCAGCTGGGCGACCACGACTGTGGCGACGAGTGCGGTCCACAGTGCCATGCGCTTTTTCACGGGTTCTACCTCACTGATCCGGCAACGCGACTGGGTGGGCCGAAAAGGACAAGCGTGGGGATATGTGTCGTCCCCCGAGGGACGACACTCGGTGTACCCACCCGTGAACGCCTGCCGGCCCAGCGAGGCTCGCGGCCCGGGGGCTCACGGCGCGCATACCGCGTAGACGGTGACTGTGCGCGGGTCGTCGGAGACGGCCTGCCAGCCAGTCGCCGGAGAGCCCCCGACAGGACGGCTGACGAGCATCTCATTGTCGACGGACACCGCAGCCTCGAAACCGCCACCGATGGCGAACGTACCGGCGGGGCACAAGACCGTGGCGCTGCCTGTGCCGCTGGTAGCCGTAACAACCGTGCTCTGCGACCCGGGGCTCGCGCCTTGGAAGCCCTGGGTGCCCTGCGCACCGGTGTCACCCTGGAAGCCCTGGGTGCCCTGGAAGCCCTGGAAGCCCTGTGTGCCGGTGGTCCCCTGGAAGCCCTGGTTTCCCTGGAAGCCCTGGGTGCCCTGCGCACCGGTATCACCCTGGAAGCCCTGGGTGCCCTGGAAGCCTTGGGTGCCGGTGTCGCCCTGGAAGCCCTGGGTGCCCTGGA
>NZ_BMMU01000064.1 GCF_014646095.1 Streptomyces lacrimifluminis
AGAGATTGTTCCATGGGGCCGCCAGCGTCTCCGCAGGACAGCATTCTGAAACGATCAGTTAATGATCGGCCACGTCGATGTCATCAGCAACGGATCCGAGGCGGCGAAAGCGGAAGGCGATGAGCCTTTATCGGACGACGGGCTGTTGCCAGCTGCATCGGAGCCATCGACTAGCCATAAGCGCAGGGCTACAGCAGCTCCTGTTGCTACCGCAGCAGCTGCCGCGATCAGCCACACTCGGCTTCGATACCTTGACGACGGGGCCGAGGCTGGCGGTGGATCGGCGGGGGAGACTTCAATTGGCTCCCGTACAGATGCCGCCTCCTCGGGCGCTGTTTGCTCCCAGAGCCGGTGCAACTCCGTGATCTCTTCTGTACTGAACCGGAGCGCTGTCGCGATGGTAGCGACGGTGTTCCAGGTAGGCCGGTCGGGCCGGTCATTGAGGGCGTTGCTGACGGTCGTTCGTCCCAGTCCGATCCTTCTGCTCAGTTGGGTCGTGCTTAGCCCCTCCGTACCCAGACGCTCGCGCAATCGCCGTCGCAAGCGTGCCAGTGCCTGTGTCGCCTCGGCATCCTCCACGCCTCGCCCCCTAACAAAGTGCCGTTCAGGAGTGTTCATCTTCGTATGGCCGTCACCTGCTGCACATGCGAATCGGCAAGGTCGCTGCATCACGCCCGTCCAGCAGCTGAGGAGCCTGCCGTGCCGTCGTCCTACACCGTCGTTCTCACCGTCCTGGCGGTTGCCGTCGCGATAACCGTCTCGTTGCTGGCTGCCTTGGCGGCGGGCCTCCTCGCCCGCGCTGACGGAGCTAGCCCGGCAGCGGCTGTGAGCCGTGGCGGCATCGCCTTCGCGGCCACTCTTACGCTGCTTGCCCTCATGGTCACCACAGTCGCCGGTCTTCTCACATGACGGTGACCACGGGCGATGCCGGAGACGACGTGAACTCCCGCAGGCATCGCCGACGTTCGAAACCGGCTCGCCGCGATGGCCGGCTCGCTGCACAGGGCAGCGGGACACCGGAGCAATATCCACGTATCCGGGCCCGCACCGCCCACCCCACCGCATGCTCGTGCGGGCCGCCACCGGGCCAGTGGAGGTGGAGAACGTCAACGCACAAGGGAGAGACCCGGGATGGTGACCGACCACAGGCGCCCGCCGTACCCTGACCGCACCGCCGAACGGCCAGCACCGGGAGGGCTGGGCGGCCGGGCAAGCCGCCGCAGTCTCCTGCCGCCGGCGCTTGCGATCCCACTGCCGAACCCACTTCCGGGCCTGGCCTGGGCGCTGACCGCATTTGCCCAGCCCACCACGGCTTTTCGGGGCCCCAGCGCGTTGTCACAACCCTCTTCTCTCCTCCACTCACTGACCAAGCCCTGGGAAATAGGTGGGGGTGGGGTGTCAGTGGTGGAGGCGATCATCGGGTTCAGGGAGCGTCTGGTGCCCTCTGCGGCCGGGCGGGGCCGGCGCCCGGCCGGTGGCCGGTCGCGACGAACGGGAGGGCGGGGCTGATGGCGAAGCGCAAGGCGAACGAGGCGGGATCGTCGACCGGGCTGCGCGCCGATGTGCTGCGCGCGCTCGGGGTGCTCAAGGCTGCGACGGCGGATCAGATCCAGCGGCTGTCCTCACCGCACCTGACGTACCGGCACACCATGAAGAAGACGCCGGCCAAGCGGAAGGAGGCGCGCACTGCCTCTCATCGTGGTGCGCTCAACGATCTGCGCAGGCACGGTCTGTCCGTCGACGGCGGCCGCACCCGAGGTGGAGAGGAGGTGCGCCTGCTCACCAAGGACGGGCTGGCTGCCGCCGGACGCGAGTTGGACCGGGGGCCGGAGGAGATGGGCGGCATGCCCAAGAGCGCGGGCCGCTCGGGTGCCTCGCACGCGATGACGGTCAACGAGACGGTGATCGCGATGATCCGTCCGAAGCCCGACCTGGACCTGGTGGCCGGTGAGCCGGCCGAAGCCGTCGCGGCCGCCCAGGCCGCTGTTGACGCGCCCGACGGGATCGGCACCATCACCTCCTACGCCACCGAGGTCGCCCTCCCGTCGACCGGCACGTGGAAGAACCCCGGCGTGGGAGGCGCGTGGGCCGACATCGTCCTCATCGCCCCAGAGGCCGGGCTGCCGCTGCTGTTCATCGAGGCCGACAACTGCACCGAGGAAGCCCCCATCATCGCGGCCAAGTTCGACAAGTACCTGCGCCACTTCCACCGCAAGGCGAAGGACACCGACGGCCACGAGAAGCCGATGTGGCGCACCCGCTGGTCCGCGCCCGATCTCCGGTGGGGTGATGCGACGCACCCGCCGGTCCTGCTCGTCTTCCACCAGGTCGGCAAGCGGTCCGCGCTGAAGCAGATGGAGCGGGTCGCCGACCTCACCCGCGAGCACTGGCAGGGCCAGTGGGCCGAAGGCGGCTTCCGCGTCTACGACGGGAAGATGCCGATCGTGGCGACCACGCTGGAGCTGCTGCGCGAGCACGGCCCGGCCGGGCCCATTCTGGCGCTTCGGCCGTGAGGGCCACCAGAACCTCTGGGACGCGATCGGCAATCCCCGCCGGGACGCCTTCCTCGCTCGCCGCTCGGAAGACGCGCGGCACCGCCAAGCGCAGGAAGCCGCCGAACGCGAGGCTCAGCGCCCGGTGTGCGGAGACTGCGGGCAGAAGTTCACCGACGACCGGTGGAAGGCCAGCACCGCGGTCGAATGGGATCACGGGGACAACCACCCGCATCTATGCGACGACTGCAAGTACCGGACGCTTGAAAGAGAGCAGCAGGCACGCGTGGACGAACGCGAGCGCCAGGAGCAGGAGCGCCAGGAGCAGGAGGCGGCGCAGGCCTCGAAGGCCGGCGGCTGGCTCGGACGACGTCGGCGCAGCTGACCCGGGCAAGCCACCCCGGCAGCGCGCGGGCTTGCCCAGGGCCGCCTGGGCAAGCCCGCGTTGTCGGTGGCGGCTGCGAGGCTGGACGGCATGGACAGCGACGATGAGCAGCTGCTGCGCGGCCGGATCTACGGAGCCGACCCAGACCACCCGGGCCCGAAGCAGGGACGGCGCTACGCCGAACTGGTGGGCGGGCCGCTGGACGGATTGCTGCTCGACATCACCGGCTGGAGGCCGGATGAGATCGACGACGGTGTCTCCCTCCTCACGGAGCTCGGGCAGTTCGGGCCCGGGGGCCGGGCGCTGTACGACCCGCGCCCCGGCGATCCGGCCCGCTGGGACTGGGGCGGCGACAGTCCCTGATGTCCCGGGCCGACTAGGGCGTGTCTCCTTGGTCATCTGCGGGTGCCAGAGAGTGACCGCGAGGTATAGCGCGTCATGGTGGTCGATGGCGAGTGTCGGTGTGCACAGTGGCGTGCGTAGCGCGCCCTGGTCGTACTGGCGCACATCTGGCTTGGGCCGACAGGTGCTGTTCACCCGCTGGGGTGGGAGACCTGTCGGGTATCGGCCATATGCCCATACTCATGCCGTCGGTGAGGAAGGGTGAGTGTGCCGAGGCCCGTGACAGACGGATACCCGGCTCCTTTGAAAGGGTGTGCCATGTCTGGCTGGCAGTCGTATGTGGACGAGCAGCTCGTGGGTACTGGTCAGCTCCGGCAGGCGGCCATCATTGGCCTCGACGGCCTCACCAGGGCCCAGAGCCCGGGGTGGCAGCTCAGGGCTAGCGAGGGGGCGAAGATCGTTGCCCTGTTCAATACGCCGGACCAGGTCTTCGACATGGGCATCGTCGTCAACGGCGTGAAGTACAAGGGGACCAAGGGGGACGACCACAGCATCCACGGCACCAAGGGCACCACGGGCGTCGCCCTGGCAAAGACGAAGCAGACCATCCTGATCGGGTACTACGACGCGCATCAGGCCCCCGACTCCGCAGCCAATGTGGTGCAGAAGCTCGCCGACTACCTCACCGAGAACGGCTACTAGGGCCAACACCCCCGTTCGATTTCATTCGAACGATCTGTCCCGCATGCGGGACTCACGCCGAAACATAAAGGACCCCGAGGCCGCCCCCGGTGAGGGCGAACCCGGGGGCCTGGCCGTGCCCGCCCTAGCCCACCGAACCGGCTCGGGGCACGCTGGGAGGCGTGACCAGCGCGCCGATCGTCGTGCACCGGCCCTCCCTCTCGGGCGGTCGGAGAGCGTGCACGACAGCGGCCGGGACGAGATCCTCGGCACCGCCTACAGCGACCACGACCTGGTCGTGTTCCTCGAGGGCGCGGGCGTCGCCGACCCCGAGGCCGTCCTGGACGACCCGCTGTGGGTGGAGTGGCGCGGCGGCCCTGCCCACGAGTTCAGCGACGCCTGATAACCCGTCTGTAATCCACGCCCTGTCAGCCGGGCCTGTGCCGCAGGGAGCGGCTGCTGCAGACGCGCACAGCGAAGCCCTGGCCCGCGGGGGCGGGGGCTTGTGTGACAGGTACTGGCTACCGTGCAAACTCGACCGTCACCGGCTGGTTCGGGCATTCCTCCAGCACGTTCTCGAGGGCGGATGCCTCGGCCGGGTCCACCGATAGCTGCCAGCGCGTCTTGACCGCGATCCACGTCGTCGCGTACTCGCAGTGGTACGCCCGGGCCGGTGGCATCCATGTCGCCGGGTCCTGGTCTGACTTCGACCTGTTGCTGGCCGCGGTGACCGCGATCAAGGTGCGCGTGTCATCAAGATCGTTGGCGTAGGCCTCGCGCTCCTTGGCCGTCCAGGCGGAGGTGCCGGAGTCCCAGGACTCGGCGAGGGGCACGTAGTGGTCGATGTCGAGGCCGCGGGGCCCGTCGACGTAGGTGTCGTCGTAGGGGCTGTACCAGCGCCCGCTGCTGAGGGTGCAGCGGCCGGTGCGGGCGGGGTTGGCGACGGCCTCGTTTAGGAGGACCTCGTTGCGGGTGGAGCAGCCGTCGCGGTCGGCGTCGGTCCAGTGCCTGAACTTGTCGCGGGTGCAGCCGGCGCGGGATTCGTCGGCGACGGGCAGGGCGGTGAGGGCGGCGCGGACGGGCCGGGTGATGGTGTCGCCGGGTGCGGCGTGGGCGGCGTCGGGGGCGAGCAGGACGGCGAGGGCGGTCAGGGCGGCGGCGCGGATGCGCACGGGTTCCTCCGAAGGTCACGGCAGCGGGACGTGATCTTCGTACTGGCAGGCGCGTGCCGGCCGGGCCGGTGCGGGTGCAGATTACCCGCGCGGGCGGTAAGTCGGATGATCGGCAGGTGCAGTCGGCCTCCGGCGAAGCGACGGCTGAAACAGGCGTGCCCACCGTTGAGCCGGCTTGCATGGCACTGGCTGGTGGGGAAGCGCCTCGACGGAGGGTTTACGCCTCTGCGCGATGCGCGTGCGCTCCCCAACCCCACTGTTAGCGCTGGGTAATTACCCGGACACTGGTGGTGAAAGCGGTAGCTGCGCTTCCGGCGAGAGGGCGGGTGCGCGGCAGCCGTCTTCCTCCGGGTCGTCACCTTCGTTGCGTCGAGCAGCGGGATAGGGAAAGTGTCCATGACAGACATTACGGAAATCGTCGCGACCATCGGAACGGCCAACACCTTCGCGGGGGGAACCAATAACGGGGTCTACCTCGGCATCGCCGGCCGGGAGTTCAACCTGGACACCGCGGGCAGCGACTTCCGGGCAGGCGCCACCGACACGTTCGTCATCGGTACCGGCAGCAACGTCTCGAACGCCAGCTTCAACGACCCCACGAGCCCGCAGCTCACCGTCGCCGACCTCGACCTCTTCCCGGTCTACATCCGGCTGGACGGTACCGACGAATGGCGCCTGGACGAAGCCACCGTCACCGTCAACGGCACCCACGTCTTCACCAACCCGAACCTGGCAGGCGGTGCTGCCAACCAGCAGATCTGGCTGGCCAAGGAAGGCGGCACCGTCTGGCACCTGCGGCGCACTGCCGGCACCCCCGCGCCCGCACCGGGCTCCGGCACCCTGGGCGGACACGTCGTACGCGGCAACGTCAACGCCGACGGTTCCGTCCAGGCCGGCAGCGGCAACTTCCGGGTCATCCGACGCGGCGCCGGTGAGTTCTACATCCAGTTCACCACCCCCTTCCCTGAAATCCCGAGCGCGACGGCCACCATCTGGGGCAGCAACTGGTGGATGGAGGACACCACCCACATCGCCGCCATCGACCAGGCAGGCGTGACCGTCTACACCAGTGACAACGTCTACGTCCACGCGGACCGGCCCTTCAGCTTCATCGTCATCGGCTGAGCGGTCTGTTTCCGAGTGACGGCCGCTTTCCGGCGAGGTCGCGCCCTGAGTCGCATCCTGGGGCGCGCCCTAGGTGTATTGCCCTGTGAGGGGACCTGCCCGGCTGCGGTGGCTACTCCCAAGGCCGGGGGAGCGCGTTCCACAGGGCTCTGAGCCAGTCGGGCGGGTTGCTGAGGAACGGCAGGTATGGACGGGCGTCATGATCACCAGGCAGCCGAAGCGGCGAACGCGGGGGCTGTTACTCACTTTCGGGTGACGGCCTGTGTGGCGCCGGGGTTGGCGCAGTGTGGCGGCTGCGGGCACTGGGCCAACTCCAGTACGGACGCTGGCCGCCTGCTCGGCGTACTTCCGCACTGCCAGCAGGCGGCCCGGGCGGTGCGGTACGGCCACACTGCCGCACGGCGCGAGCCTGGCCGCGCTGAGCGACCGGGCTCTGAAGGGGGCTGCGGTGCTCTCTACCAGTGGAGCTGGGGGTTCTTCGCCCGCCATTCGACGAGGCGTTCGTAAGCGGCTTGGGCACGTTCCACGTCACTACCGAACGCGCCTGCTTGGAGCAGCGGCCAGTTGGGTGTCAGCTCGGTCTTGATCGTGTTGGCCATGCTGGTGTCGTACTCCCAGTGCACGTCGTTCATGAACTCGCCGACCCACGGGAAGCGCATCTGCTGTGTGTCGTCGTCCATGGCGATCATGGAGGCGAGGAACTCGAAGCGCGTGCAGGCGGTCTGGTACGCCGTGTCGTCAGGTTCGAGGACCCGCAGTGGTTCACGTGTTTCCTGCCGCAGGAACCTGCTCTGCGGCAAACGCCAGACCTGCCCCTCCGGCGGGGGCATTATGGATTTGAGGTCGGTTGCCAGGACGCGCGTGGGGTTGAGGTAGACGGCCGGCGGTTGCGTACGGGTCCTGCCCGACAGGGTGTTCCAGGTGGGTTGGGCCATGATGGTTGCCAGGAATTCTTCGCGACGGCTGATGACGGCGGTGACGCCCATGGTCCAGGTGGCCAAGAGCGCCGGGTAGTGCCGCAGCGCCTCCAGCGCCTCAGTGAAATATCCGGGGAGCGTGCTGCGGATGCGGGTGAGCCGTTCGAGGGCGCGTAGCCACAGGGCGTCATGGGTTCCGTCGTCGTTGAAGACTCCGTGGGCCAGGAGGTGGAGCAGGGTGTCGCAGTCGGCCCGGTAGCCGAGGATGCTTTCGTCGAAGACGGGGCCGCTCAGAGGACGCGCGGCTGCTGCTGTTCTGTCGAGGATGTCGGTGACGGTCTGGTGGATGAGGTCGGAGGCCTCGATCCTGCGCACCGGGTCGGGCAGGGCCCGCTTGAGGCGGGTGACGGCTATGTCGCGGGTGACGGGCGGCGCCGACATCCGGTCCAGGGCTTCGACGCGCCGCTGGAGGTCGGTGAAGAGGTCGTCCGCCGCCATGCCCTGGATGACGACGGCGCTGTGCTGGGTGGTCAGGTGCTTCGCCGCTTCTCCGAGCGTGCTGAAGGACGACCAGAACATCGGATACCGGCGGGGACGTACACCTTCCAGGGCACGGACGAGCGCCGTGTCCCAGTCCGCGGACCAGCCGCAGATGATCAGCCCGTACTCGTCCAGGACCCGCTTGAGTAGCTCCTGTTGTTCCCGCTCGTAGGTCTCCAGCTCGTCCACCGTGTTGAGCTGGTCCAGGGCGGCGTAGTCGCCGTGGAGCTTGATCACTGTCACCGGCGCGTGGGGGAGCGGCATCATCTCCGCGATCTGGCTTGGTCGGCTGATGACCTGGGGCGAGATACCCGCTTCTTCCAGAGCCCGCTCGGTGAGCCGGTCGAAGTTGGTGGTCAGGATGACGCGGACACTTCCCCGCTTCACCAGCTGGGCGATGGCGTGGTGGGCGGGAGTGGGGCCCTTCGCGCCGGGCTCATCGTCTTCCTGGGGCTGGAAGTACCGGGCGAGCTGCTGCTGGCGGGCGGCTGCCGTGGGTGCCACAGCGCCCAGCAGGCCCGAGTACCCGAGGACGCCGTCGTAGTGCTGCGCCCACCATCCGGCCGGGTCGGCGGCCGCCTTCTCGGCGGCATCGGCGTCGTTGGGATCCTGCATGGCGGCGACGCGGCCGACGAGGTCTTCGACGATGCCCCATCCGGTCTTCACGCCGGAGGTCAGGGAGATCCCGGATCCGAGCAGGAGCGCGTACACCCCCGGGCTGGCATGGACGTTCAGGGCGAGTGCAGTCTTGGCATCCAAGATGCGGCCCGGCGCGACCACGAGAGGTGCTTGTGCGGGGATTTCTGGCACGGTGCCGTCGGTTTCCACGGGAGGTGCTCCTTTCACGGACGACGCTCGGAACGCGTTGTATCGCCCGTTCGTGGAACACTCTACCTCTTTTATCGTCGTAATGACGATAAAAGAGGAGTGGCACCTCGCCCTCATGTGGTCGACGGGAGTAACGGCTGCCACCAGCCCCCTGCTGCCTGGAGTTGGCGTGCGTCGCGCTCCGGGCAGCAGGGGCAGTCACATGCCGAGCACGCGACGTACGGCGTCGGCCGGGTCGATGCCCAGCGCATAGGCGATGGCGACCACGCCCAGGACGAGCGCGGTGATGGCGCCGGCCTTGTTGGCGAAGCCCTTGACGAACTCCTCGCCGGACAGCTTCACCAGCTTCCAGATAATGGCCCGCGTACGGGCAGTGATGATGCGCAGGCGCTGAACGAGGCGGCGGTGCCACCGGGTCGGGCGGGAAGGAATGGAGGCCTGCTGGCCGGGGGAGGGCTGCATGGGCAGCTCGGGATCGATGTCCCGGGGCATGTTGGGGCTCCTCTGGGCGGGGAGAACGGGGATCGCGGACACCTGCGTGGTGTCGTCCGCGTGGGCGTTCGCCGCGCGGTCGGCGGTCCTGCGGCTCTCTGCCTGAGAGCGTCCCTGTGGGGCTTCGGCCCGAGCCCAGGGTGGCGTGTTCAGCGTAGCGGCGATCGGCGCGGGTGTTGCCCTGGGTTCCTGGTGGGTGGTCATCGGTAATGCCTCCGGTGTGAGTTCGGTTGAGCGAGCGGGACAGTGACAGGTCTCAGGTGCTTGCGTCTCGTCCTCCCGGGATCGGCCTCTTCACCCCGTAGAGCTGGAAGTCACCGCCTGGACAGCAGCGGTCGGAGAGGAAGTCGCGGGGCATGCCAGAGGCCCCCGGATGCTCGTTCCGGGGGCCTCTGGTCTCGCTTCTGGTCTGTGTCGTCGAACGCCCCACCCCGAGGAGAGGGAGTCGACTGCCTCACACAGGGGTTATGGGGGAATCAGTGGGGCTTGTGACGTGGCGTTAGGTCCACCGCATCCCGATCGCGGACAGCTGCTCCACCCGCTCCGGCGTCAGCGTCGCGGCCCTGCTCCGCTGATTCCCGATCCAGGCCCCCAGCCGATGCTCCCGCTTCTCCTGGTCCTCGCCGACGATCCGCTCGATGTGCTTCCTCGGCACCTGAAGGTGGCCCTCGCGCTCGTAAAACTGCTTGGCGGCCTCGTAGTTCATCGCCCACTTGTCGGCCTGCGTACGGCGCGGCGGCGGCTTCTCCTCCTCGGTCGCGGGCTCGATCCCAAGGACCTGCTCACACATCCACTGCTGCACAGTCGTGAGCTGATCCCACCCGATCCGCACCGACTGCACCCACCGCCCCAGATCCTCGCCTTGACGCAGGACCTCGCCCGCAGTGGTGGGCAGCGCCTCGCCCGCGTCCAGATGCATCCGCACCAGGTGGAAGCACCGCTGCCACGTCACCGGCCAGCTCGGGCACCAGGACGCGTCGATCTCCTCCAACTGCTCGCGCCGCTCGTCCGACAGCGCTCCGGCCGACGACTCCACCGGCAGCCCCTCGGCACGCTGCCGCTCGATCTCAGCAGCCCTCCGCGCAGCGGCCCGCGCGTTCTTCAAAAAGATCCCTACCTTCGCCCCCTGGAACGTGGCGTCCAGCGGGGCCAGGAGGTGCCCGTGTTCGGCAGCCCACCCGCGCGCGGCGGCCAGGCCCTCCTCCCACGCGACGTCGAAGTGGCTCCAGATCATGCCGAGCTTCTCCAGCTGGGCGACGCGGTCGGCGTCCATGTCCCCGCGGGCGTAGAAGCGGCGAGCGTCGGCGGTCCACTGCCCCAGCGGGAACCCGGCGAGCGAGGCCGGCCACCCCTCGCCTTCGGTGTCGGCCTCATCCCCGGCCGGGACGCGGAACGTGAACGGCACCTTCAAGTCGTCGTGCACGCGGGCGTAGATGACGGCCGCCTCCACACCGCGACGCCAGTGCTCGTGCTCCGGGTTGAGGACCCGCAGGTTGATGAACGCCGCGAGGGCGGCCGGGTCGCGGGGCGTGGAGAACTTCAGCAGGGCCTTGGCGGGGGCGCTGACGCCCCCGGAGCCCTCGCCGCTCCCGCCCGTGCTCTTCCCGCTGGCGTCCTTGCTGACGGGCTTGTAGCGGCTCGGGGCCTGCTGCTCCGCGAGGCTCTCCACGATCCTCGCGTCGTGCGCCCGCAGCGCCTCCAACAGTTTGGCCAGCCCGCCGAACGCCCGGGACGTGAGCATGTTGTCCGCCGTCTCACCGGGCCCGAGCAGCACCGGCACCACCAGGCTTGCCACCTTGCCCTCGCCCGGCTGCATCCGCAGCGCCCGGCCCACTGCCTGGACCAGGTCCGGCATCGACCCGCGCACATCCGCCCAGTACACGGAGTCGCATTTTTTGGTGTCGACCCCCTCGCCCAAGACCTTCACCGAGCACAGGAAGCACTTCTCCACGACCGTGCCGTCCGTGGCGATCCCTGCGGCGAACTCGCCCAGCAGACGCCGCCGGTGCAGCGGCTTGTGATCCCCGCACAGCCAGTCCGCCCAGATCGTCTTGGGGTACAGCTCGGGGTCGGATGCGTGCAGCTGCGCGGCGACGTCGGGAAGGCCGGCCGCGAACGCCTCGGCCTCGCGGACCTGGTGGTGGAAGACCAGCGTGCGGCGGAAGCCCTCCTCGGCCGACGCCTTCACCAGCGCGGTCTGCAGGGCAGCGAGCCGTGCCCCACGGACTTCGGCCGACCGGCCTTCCGCGCCCAGGAGCTGCGCGGCCTGGAGCGCGGTGTCGGTGACGTCCACGCATACGACCTGGTAGGGGGCACAGATGCCCCGGTCGATGGCCTCCGAGAGCGTCAAAGTGAACGCCCTGCTGCCGAAGGGGCCCTCGGGATCGTCTTCCATGCTCGCGACTAGCTCGCCGGGTGCGCCGGCCTCGTCCTCGTCCCCGAGCTGCCACAGCCGGGGCGTGGCCGTCATGTACAGCCGGCGCAGAGACGGGATCTTCTGGTTGTCGTGGACGACCGCCCACGGCTTCCCGATCCGGCCGGAAACCCGGTGGGCTTCGTCCGTTTTACCGATCGTTGAGATGTGTGGGGCGAGGTTGACCTGGCGTTCTTCGCGATGAACATGTGTGTGGTGTTGGCGACGGTCGAGCGGTCCTCAGTCGTCGGCGATGTCGTCGAAGACGCTTCGCTCGTGAGGTGCGTCCGCGGATGCGGAGTGGCCGTGAGGGGCTGCCGCCCCAGGGCCTTGTGAGGGTATTCGTCCTCGATAGCTCAGATTGTCTGGCCCATTTTCTCCAGGGCCTGTTCGATGGCGGAGGTCGCATCCGTATCGTCTGCGAAGGCTTTCTGGTGGCTGTTGAGCTCTATCTCCAGTTCATCGAGCACGTGTGCGGATCTGTTTCGTCGGGGTTGTAGTTGTGCTCCGCTCGCCGGGTGTTCGAGGCGCAGCCGGTCACGCGGGTGGAGCGGGCCAGCTGAGCGGCTACTGGGATTCCGACCGGCCGGCGCCGCCGGTCGCGTTCTACCGCACCAGGCACTGCAACGCCCTGCCCGTCGTCGACACCTTGGTCGAAGCGGCCAGGATCACCATCGCGCGCGTCGGCATGTCCGCGGTCACCGCCAACCTGAGCGCCCGGACCGGGACCTGCCGCGCTGGTCGCCCTCACGGTCTGTCGCCCTGTGTGCAGGTGTGCTGTCAGTGCTGGCCGATAGATTGGCTGTCTTGACATGAGTGGGGGCGCCGTGACTTCGCAACCGCGTCGTAGTTACACCAACGCGACGATCGCCGGGCTGATGACGTTGGCCCGCGGCGCGTGCTATTGGCCCGGTTGTGGCGAGCCAGTCATCCGGATGGTCGGTGCTGAGCCGATGCTCAACCTGGAGATCGCTCACATCCGCGCCTTCGAGAGCGGTGGTCCGCGGTTCGATCCGTTCTGGACGGTCAAGCAGCGCAACGGCTTCGGCAACCTGATGCTGCTGTGTACTCCTCACCACAAGACGGTCGACGGCCCCAACAGCGCCACCTACCCGGTCGAGTTGCTGGAGGGATGGAAACACGATCGTGAGGCTGAAGGCCAGGACGCATTGGCGGGCCTGCGGGATCTCAGCGAGGAAGACCTGCTGGGCATGTGCACCGCCCTGCGCGACGAGCTCGTAGCGGTGCTTGAGCAAATTGCCGGCAGCAGCCACGAAATCCTCCACCGTCTAGATGCACGGACGGACTTCCAGACGGGGCTGCGGACCTTGAGCCTGCGGGCACAGGAAGAGGCACAGGCCCTGACGGGAGCGTGGCCGGCCGTGGAGCAGGCAGTCGGGCTCTTGCAGAGCTGCCCGACGGAGCGCGAGGCGCTCTTGAGGCAGTGGGCCCACCGGTTTCCGAGTTGGATGGAGAAAGCGCCCCCGCAGGCGTTCGCCTGGCTGGCCGAACTCGCCTCGGACTACGAGGCTCACCAGGCTTCGGTCACGTTCTTCCAGCGTTGCATCGATGATGGCGGCTTCCCGCGGGATCTGTGGGTCGCGCGGGCCGCGCAGCAGCTCAGCGCGGCCGGAACGGACCAGGATGCGCGCGATTTTCTGGTCACGAACAACAATCCCAGCTCACCTCTCCTGCTCGGAATGCTGGCACTGTTCGACAGCGACTGGAAGAAGGCTCTGGGCCATCTCGCATCCTGGGAGCCGGCAACCCGGACTGCCCGGGCATTCAAAGCCGGCTTGGAAGCCCACGCCCTCACCAGCACGGGCCAGGACGCCGCCGCCCTGGCCCGGCTGCGTGGCGCAGACCCGGACGGCATCATGTCCGGCATCCAGCATCTGTCTGCTCTCATCCTCCTTGACCGGGCTGTCCGCGGCCGGAGCGAGCACCGGCTCGCGGATGCGCGCGAAGCCCTCGCGCTGGCGATCAAAGCCCGCGACGGCCGCCGGACATGGTTCGGCGACAGCGTGGCACCCGCCGTGGTGGCGGTGCAGGCAGCCCAGGTCTGCGGAGATGCCGCCACAGCCTGGGGCCTGACACAGGAACAGTCCGAGGGCCAGGCACTCGCCCGCGAGGCGCGCGACCCCCGACTGATCGAGCACCGGGCAGTGCTTGCCGCGCTTACCGGCCGGGTGGATGAGGCTCGACGCCTCCAGAGCCAGGTCGAGAGCGCCTACGTCCGTGCGCAGATCACTGCCGTGATCTTGGAGCGGGAAACCGAGGGCCAGATCGTGCTCCCGCAGGTCCAAGCCGCCTGGCAGGCCGTGTGGGACGCGGCCACCACGGAGCAGGAACAACTCCAGGCCGCAATGGGAATGGCGGAGTGCGGGACGCAACCGGCCGACCTGGACCGCCTCGAAGGCTCCTATCCTGAGGTTGTCGCCGAGATCAGACTCATCGCCCGGGCACTGACCGCAAGCTCCGCCGGCGACCTCTCCGTGCTGCGCGCCAACGTGACCAAGAGTCGGATCATCGTTCTAGCACTGGCACAGAGGTACCAGATCAGCGGGGAACGAGAGCTTCGGGCACGAACGCTGCGCTCGGGTGCGGAGCATTGGCGTGACGCCTTCCTGATGGCCATGGCGGCAGACGCCTACCGGCATGCCGACATGCCCGCGCAGACGAAAGTGTGCGCGCGGGAGGCCCTGACGCTAGCCGGTCCGGACTGGGCTGCACAGGGTGAGATGTATGCGTTGCTGGCCGAGGCGGAGCTGGCGGAAGGCAACACCGACCGGGCCACCGACGCGGCGCGGAACATGCTTGCCCTCGATCCGCACGACCACAACGCCCGTTGGGCGCTGGTCCGCTGCCACGTAGCCCGCAGCCTGTTCGAGGATGCTTGGAATGTCCTGGCCTACCAAGGCACGCCCATCGAACCCCGCACCGGACACGAGGCCCTACTGTGGGTGAAGTTGGGGGCGAGGCACTCCAGCGAAGCCAACTTCGCCGGCCAGGCTCTGACCCTGATGCAGCGCTGGCCCGATGACGAGGAACTCCTCGGCGCGTTCATCGCTACCCTGCACCTGAGCGCCGCCGGCACCCCCGAGCGGTGGTCCGAAAACGACGCCGACCAGCTCAACGAAGCCACCGCCGAGTACATGGAACGGTTTCCCGACAGTTCCCAGTTCCGCGCCGTGACACTAGGCCCAGACGATGATCCGCTCGTCAACGTTGCTGACGAATTGCGTCAGGCGCACGAGAACGTCAAGGGAGTCCAGAGCAAAGTCGCTGCTGGCGACCTCCCCTTGGGCACCCTGACGTGGGTAACCGGTCGGGGCTACACGGAGCTGAGCCTGCGCCGGGGGGCCGGTTTCGTCTATGCGGGCGATGCCCTGGCCGCCGGCGTGGGAGCCGAAGCGGTGGCCACAGCCCGCTCCGTGCGCACGGTCATCGATCCAACCGCTGCCCACACCTTGGCGCTGCTGGATCCGGGCCATGCCGAGCGGCTGATCGGCAGCTTGGAGGAAGTGGTCACCACCGACCAGCTGTTCCAAGACGCCCTTTACGCGAAGGAGTCCCTCGCGCTGCAGACCGAGCTGACGCTGGGCTGGGACGAGGCGGGACAGCGGGCAGAGGTCCGCAGCGACGAAGTGGCGAACCTGGAGCGGCTGCGTTCCACGTCAGTCCGTGTTGTGGACGTCCTCAGATCGGTCGCCCGTGTTCCACGTCCGGAACTGCGCCGCCTTCCGCTCCCTGGCACGCGCGGCAAGGAGTGGCTTACCGCGCCCGACTACGCCAAGGAGCACGGGCTGGTCCTGTGGAGCGACGACCGGGTCCTGCGCGCGATCGCCCGTGCTGAGCACATCCCCGCCTTCGGAACCCTCGACCTCCTGGACGCCACGACCGCTGCCGGCCAGTTCAGTGCCCACGAGGCTCTGCTCATCAAGGCTGACCTCTTGCGCAATCACTACGTTGACATCGACTTCTCCACCGACCTGTATGAGGCCGCAGCCCTTGCCGACGGCTGGCAGGCCAAAGCCGTCGCGAACGCCCTGTCCCGCCCGCTGGCATGGACGCAGCCGCAGTCCGCGGCATCGTTCGTGCTGGATTGCGTCTCCCGCATCAGTGAGCAGCGCCCGCACGACATCAACCTGTGGCTGGCTGCGGCCTCCACCGGCCTGGCCCGAGCCTCGGTGCCCGGGGCGGCGAACCAGAACCTCAAAGCTCTGGTCTGGCAGGTCCTGACCCAACCGTGGGTCAACACTTCCTCGCTCCCGTTCATCCTGACCGGGCTCCGCTGCGGCATCGCGGTCCGCGACGACGCTGGGCTACCGCTGGAGGAGGCGCTCGCCCAGTTCTACGCCGCCCTGGTCGCCCGATTCGGTCACGTGGTGGCCGCAAGTCAACTCATGAAGCTGTACAAGATCGCTCCTGACGCGGAGAAGGCGGCCGCCGCCCGGATCGTACTCACACACCCAGGAAACTGAAGGCTCCTCGCCCTGGACCGCAGATGAACCGGTGACCCGGCGCGGCCCGAGGACGCGCTGTCCGTCCTCACGGCCAAGTACGAGAAGAAGCAGGGGCACGCGCCGGGGGAGCGGGCCGGCTACGCGCTGGGCTGCCAGGCCGCCGACCAGACGCGCCCGCCGAAGCGCACGGAGCTGCTGTCGCTGACCGAGCTGCGCGAGCGATGGCGCGACTCAGCGATCCGGGCCTACGGCGTTGACGTCATCGACCGGCTCGCGGAGCGGGCCCGGGCGGCAGCCGCGGCGGTGTGGGCACGGGTGCGGCCAGTGGTGGACGTCGCCCTGGCCGCCGTCGACGTCGTCGCCGTGGTGTACGTGATGCGCGGCGCGTTCAAGCGCCACCACCTGCTCGCCGAAGCCCGACGTCACCTCTCCTACGTCCTGCGCGGCCGGCCCCACCAGCCCGGCCTGGACGAACAGATCGTGCAGGCGGTCGTCGACGACTACACCCGCCCCGCCGGACAACGGATGATGACCGCCGACCTGCGCGCCCTGTACCCGCGCGACACCGAGGACCAGGCCGTGCTGCGCCCGCTGACCCGCAACCGGACCGCCCCGCCGTACGAGCGGGCCCGCCTCGCCGCCGGTGCGCTGAGGACCCGGGTCCACGCGGTGCGCCGCGCGGACCGCCTGGGCTCCCGCTCCCGGCCGCACACCATCACCGTGCCCGCTGCCCCGAGGTCCCGCCTGCGGCCGACCCGTACGGACCGGAAGGCCGGCCGCGTC
>NZ_BMMU01000065.1 GCF_014646095.1 Streptomyces lacrimifluminis
GCAGCCGCTCTCTGCTGCTACAAACGCCTCCTCAAACTGACCATGTAGGACACCGTCTAAGCGCTTGCTCAGCCTATGTCAGTCGAAGTTACTCATCGGTCACCCGGTCTGTCCAGAGTCCGAGTCTGTGATCCAGCGCCCTTCGGCGGAGTCGTGCACGTACGCCGGCCTCCCCCTGGTCCCGCTCGTGCGGAACGGCTTCCCGCCGTCCGTGATCCGCACCGTCCCCGTACGACCCCCGGCGCTCCACTCCAGCTCCAGGTACCAGCGGCAGTCGCAGCCCGCCGTCCGCGCGGAGACCAGCAGCTCCTCGGGGTCGGAGGAGGTGACCTTGTACGGGAAGGAGACGGCCGGGATCTTCCGGACCTTTGCGCCGGAGGCGTCAAGGCCGTCGACGGGCCTCGCGAGCGGGCGCGGCCGGTCGAGGTCCACGGCGAAGTGGCGCGGGGTGACGGCGCCGCCACAGCCGTTGTCCATCCGGTACGCGTTCCACGGCAGCGGCGCGGCGCGGTCGACCACGCGCACGTGCAGGGCATGGAGGACGACGGCGTCGGACGGCGACCGGCCCTGGACCGTGATCCGCACCAGCGCCTCCCCGCCGTGCACGGCACCGTGCGTCCCGGCCCACGCCCCGGAGTCGGCCGCGACCGGCGGCGGGGCGACCGCGCGGGGGGCCCGGTCCACGAGGTAGGTGTGCCCGCAGCCGCCCTCCCAGAGCTGGGAACCGATGCTCCAGGTGAAGGGGAGGGGGGCCGCGGTCCGCCCCGGAGCGGTGGAAGCGGGAGCGGGGGCGGAAGCCGTACGGGTGGGGTGGCCGAGCAGGGCGGCGGCGAGGGCGAGCACGACGAGGGCGACGGCGGCGGCGACGAGGAGGGGAGCGGGGGCGCCACGACGGGGGCGGGCGCGGGGCGCCTCCGGCGCGGTCGGGTCCGGCGCGGTCGGGTCCGGGGCGGGGCCGGGGCCCGGTTCCGGCGCGGACGGTTCCGGGTTCGATTCCGGCGCGGCCGACACGGCCGGCACAGGCGTGGGCGCGGGCGAGGCCGCTCGGCGGCGGGCGCGGTCCGCCTCCGTCCAGGCCGCCTCCAGGGCCCGCCGTTCCTCCTCGTCCGCCCCGCACAGCAGGGCGAGGCGGACGACCACGGCGAACTCCTCCGGGACGGTCGCGCCCGAGCAGTAGCGGTGGAGGGTGGACGCGCTGACGCTCAGCCGCCGGCCCAGCGCCTCGTAACTCCTCCCGTCCCGCGCCTTCAGCGCGCGCACGAGCCCCGCGAACTCCTCGACGGCGGCGTCCTTCGGCATTCCATCCCCCTCGACCCTGCGTCCCATCCTTCACGTCCTTGCACGTCAGCGGGGGTGGAATGGTTCCGGGACGGCTGGTGGGCGCGTGATCGTTGCAGCCGGCGGGCGCCGGCCCCACGCTGGTTGAGCACTGACCGAATGAACGACCCGACGGGGGATCCACCACCATGAACAAGCTCCGCACCGCACTCGCCACCGCAGCCGCTGCCGCACTGGGCCTCGCGGCCCTCGCCACAGCCCCGGCGCAGGCCGCTGCCCAGCCCGCCTTCCTCGCCGCGTCCCAGATGCCGCCGTCGTCGACGCCGTGGACCGCCACCCAGGTCTTCACCGGCGTCCCGGAGAACGGCGGCGTCCTCTGCGCCCCGTACAAGATCCCGGCGCAGAACACCCGCTACCGCGAGTTCAGCACCGAGCTCGACACCAACGGCGTCCAGGTCACCACCGTCGCCCGTACCGAGGCCGACGCCGTGAAGCTGGTCGACACCCTCCGCGGGGCCCTCGCCGGCTGCGGCCCCCGGCTGGAGCAGCAGAACCCGGGCCTGCAGGCCGTCAGCGCCTCCCACGGCAAGCTCGCCGTCGAGGAGGGCGCCTGGGTCTACAGCCTGGACACCGCCGACCCGCAGATCGGCATCTCCGACATCCACCTGTTCTCCGTCGGCCGCGACGGCCGCACCGTCACCCTCGTCCGCTGGGGCCAGATGGGCGACCTCGAGGACGCCCCGCTGACCGCCTTCCGCACCACGACGAAGACCGCCGTCAACAAGCTCCACTGACCCGGGGGCTCCCCCGAGGGCTGACCACAGCTCGACAGCGGCGCGGCCGGAACCCGGGCGCGCCGCTGTCGTGCCCGCCTGCTCCGCCGGCGGCGACCACTTCCTGGCCTTCACCAGCATCGCCTGCACCCTGATCTGCTGCCGCAGACTAGCCAAATGAGATGGCTTCTGACGGCCTGTCGGAACAACCGGGCCGTGGGAACAGCCGCAGGGCCGCGCGGCGCCGCCCCGCCCGGGTCTTGCCAAGGTCATCCGGCCGCGGTCCCGCTTCTGGCCGGAATTCGTATCGCCCCTGAGTCATACGGGAGGCGTCCGAAAAGATCAACCGGCCGGCCTGCCGGAATTCCGATCAAGAAAAGATACCGGGCAAACGCCAGGCCGGCCCGGCCACCACCGGACAGCGGAAGATCCATTCCGCGCGATAAGCCATTCGCCAGCCCGTTGATTCGAGCATGTCCTGATCAAGACTTATCGCCCCTATTCTCTTCTGCTTCACTAGAACGCGTTGTGTCCCGCACCTATCGAGGAGGCCACATGGCCGAAGTCAGGAAGGTCATCCGACCTGCGGTCACCGCGTCGTCGCGGCCCTGCGCGTTCGTCTCACCGGACAAGGGCAACGCGCCGACCATCACGCCCGTCCGCAAGCAGGCGGAGGCCGACACCGCCCCTGCCGAGCAGCGGAAAGAGTCCGCCTCCGCCTAGGCGCAGAGGCTGATCGAGGCTCGTCCGCCAGGACGGGCCCCGGGCCGCCGCGCGGACCGAACCCCAGGACGGGGTCGGTCCGCGTCCCAGGGGGCCGCACGCCCGAAATCCCCTCCGCCAACGCCGTGCCGCGCGCCCGCCGCACTCCGCAGCCGGGCGGTGGAAGACGGTCGCGCCACGCACCGTTCCGAAAGCCGTGAGACGCAGGGAGAAGTCTTCAGCATGCAGAATTCGGTGTACCAGTCCTCGCGTTATGTCCGCACCCTGCGTACCGCGGGCGACCGGGATTTCACGTCTTTCGGAGGACACCTCAATTCTTTTGAGGACGACGAGCGAACCATGGCCTTTCATTCGCTGTATGGAAATGCGCGGCTCATCGACAAGGACGTGATCGAACTCCTGAGGGACGCCTCGCAGGGCCTCAGCGTGGACCGGCTGCGGGAGCGGATCGACGACGATTCGCTGCGGGACCTCGTGGAGGCGCGGTTCCTCGTCGAGGCGGGGCACGACGAGGCCGAGGAGATCGACGGCCTGCTGGAGAACCGCCAGGACGTGCTGGGCACCGGGGTGTTCCACTCCTCCATCCAGCTCGTGCTCACCAACGCCTGCAACTTCTCCTGCCAAGGCTGCTTCGCGTACAACTTCGACGGCGGTGTGGAGGAGCGGAACACGTCCGGCGAGTCCGTGAAGCCCGGCCCTGTGCTCGTGGAGCTGCGCCGCTCCCGCGAGGACGGTTCGGGTCCGGCCCGCCAGGACTCGGGGCCCACGCTGGCGAGCGGCGACTGGAACCACGGCTCGGACACCGGCCGCAACCCGTCGATGCACATGTCGCGCGAGGTGGCCGAGAAGACGATCAAGGAGGCCATCGCGCTGCGCAAGGCCAACGGCGGCGGCCATCTGACCGTGTCCTTCTTCGGCGGCGAGCCCACGCTGGCCCGGGGGACGATCCTGCACGTGTTGCGCACGTTCGGCGACAGCCACAATGGGGTCACCCTGTCCTACGACCTGACAAGCAACGGCTCCCGCATCGATGACGAGCTACTGGCGGCACTCGCCGAGCACCGGGTCGACACCACGGTCTCCATCGACTACCTGGTGCCGGAGACCGGGGAGTTCCGCGGCGGACAGCAGCAGCGCACCCCGTGGCCGGTGGTCCGCAAGGCGATCCTCGACATGAAGGCCGCAGGCGTCCCGGTCAGCATCACCACGGTCCTCTCCCAGTACACCTGGGAGAAGTGGGGCAACCCGCTGATCGACTTCGTCGCCGAGGCGGGTCTGGACTCCCTGGATGTCATCGTCTCCTTCCAGGCCAGGGAGTTCTTCCAGCAGCACAGCCCGCACGACGTGGCGCAGCGACTACTGGCCGCGGTCGACTACGGGCGCGAGCGCGGGGTACAGCTCAGCGGCTACTGGTACCAGACCTTCCAGATGATCATCGACGAGGCCAAGTGGGCTGAGCAGGCCGACTACAAGACGTGTCCGGCGGTCGGCCGGCAGCTGTCCATTGAACCCAACGGCAGTGTCTTCGCCTGCAAGGCCACCGCCCGCGTGCTGGGCACCATCGACGACTGGCAGGGCATCTTCGCCTCCCCCGCCTACCAGGACTACGGCATGCGCGCCTACACCAACGGGCCGGGCTGCCAAGGCTGCGAGCTGCAGGGCACCTGCTCGGGCGGTTCGGCAGGCGCGTTGGAGGAGGAGAACGGCTCGATCCAGGTGATGTCGTCGGGCTACTGCGCCTACATGCGCGAGGTGGTGCAGGGCCTCCTGGAGCGGCACCACGTGGAGAGCCTCGCCGCGCTGTCGTGAGCGGGCCCCGGAGATGTCCCCGGCGTCCCGCCCACGGCGGGCCTCCGGTCCACGGGTCCCCCGCAGCCGGCTGAGGAAAAGGTGACTGGTTCCATGGCAACGATCGGAATGCACTTCGGCCACGACGCGGGCGCCGCCCTGACCGACGCGGACGGCTACCTCGTCATCGAGGCGGAACGCCGGCTGCGGCTGCGCCACGTGTGTGGGGGTAACGGCGGCTTCCCGCAGGCAGCGGCCGGTTGGCTGGCGGAGCTGCGGGAGCGGGCGGCGAGCCCGGTGACCCGGGTCGCGGTGGCCGACTGGTACACCCCGGTGTGCCAGGTCCTGCCGCCGGCGCTTGTCGAGCTGGTCAACGAGGACGCGCGCTGGACGGCCACGGGCGGGATCGGGCTCGCCGACGCGGTGACCCGGGTGATCAAGCCGGTGGACTGGCCGCTCGCCGAAGGGCTCGGCGACATCACGCTCGTCGCCGTACGCCACCACTACGCACACGCCGCGCTCGCGTACTACAGCTCCGGTGCCCGCAAAGCCCTCGTGCTGGCCCTCGACGGGACCGGCAACTACGCCGAGTGCGGCATGGTCTGCCTCGGCGACGGCGACCAACTCACGCCGGTGATGTCGTTCACCAACCGCGGCGGCCCGCGCTTCGGCCTGGTCTACGAGGCGCTGGCCCGGCGGGTGCACGGCAGCCAGTTCGACACCGGCAAGCTGCTCGGCCTGGCCGCGACCGGCGAGAGCGACGGCTCCCTGCTGCCGGTGCTGCGCGCCATGCTGGTCCCGCAGTCCGCCCGGCGCGCCTCGCCCGACCTGTACGAGCAGTTGGACGAGGACCGGCTGAACGGGTCGGCGCTGCGCTACGCCGACACCTGGTGGGAGTACGACCCGGTCAGTGGCGGCTATCTGGACGTGGGCCTGGCCGACTCCTCGGACGACGACGTGGTGCACAGCTTCGGGTCCGTGTTCCCCGACGAGATTCGCACCCCGGGTGGCCGTACGACCGTGGTGGGGACCTCGCCCGAGGAGCGGGTCTGCAGGGATCTCGCCGCCACGCTGCAGTCCGCCGTGGAGCGGGACCTCACCCGGCTGGCGACCGGCCTCAGCCAGCGCTTCCCGAGTTACTCCACGCTCTGCTACGCGGGCGGTTGCGCACTCAACATCACCGCCAACAGTCGCCTCGCCGAGTCCGGGCAGTTCACCCGGGTGTCCATCCCGACCTGCTGCGACGACTCGGGCATCGCGCTGGGCGCGGCCCTGGCCGTCGCGGAGCCGTTCGACCGTCCAGCCCTGGCGGGCCGCTCGGGGTGGGCGCGGCTGGCTTACGCCGGGCCGCCGTTGGAGGGGCTGGACGAGCCGCCGCCGCGGGGGCCGTCGCCGACCCGCCGGTCCGAGGCCGCGTCCGAGGGCGGAGCGGGTGCGGACCCGGTCGCGGGCACGGGCCTGGCCGCGCGGCTGGGCGGCCGCGGGCTGTCCGCGCGCGGACTCGCCGACGACGACGAGCTGGTGCGGGCGGTCGCGGACCTGCTGGCCGAGCGGCGCTGCCTGGCCTGGCTGGACGGCGGCATGGAGACGGGGCCGAGGGCGCTCGGACACCGCTCGCTGCTGGTGTCGGCGCACTGGAACGGCGCCCGCCGGCACGTGTCCCAGACCATCAAGGGGCGCGAATGGTTCAGGCCGGTCGCGCCGATCTGCCCGGAGGAGGTCGCGGACCGCTACTTCACCGGCCCCCTGGACCACACCGAAAGCATGCTCTTCGCGGTGCGGGTGCGGCCCGAGGAGTCCCACCTGCTCGCCGAGGCGCGGCACATCGACGGCACGGCCCGCCTGCAGACCGTACGGCCGGACACCCACCCCCTGCTGCACCGGCTGTGCCACGCGGTCGGCGACCGCACCGGGCTGCCCGTCCTCATCAACACCAGTGCCAACGGAGGCGGCATGCCCATCCTCAACCACCTCGACCAGGCCCTGGAACTGCTGGCGGATACGGAACTGGATGCCGTGGTGCTGCCCGGGCGCCGCCTGATCGTCGAGTGATCCGCGCCCGCCGCCGGCGGCTCCCCCGCCCGTCCCTGCGGGCGGCGATCGGCCGAAAACGGCGGTGCCGGTCCGGTCCCGCCCACCCGATCCCGTACAGGCTTCGTTCCCCTGGAGAGTGCACGTGCCCGCCACTCAACTGCGCGACATCCGCAAGACACAGCCGCTGCGTGTCCTGACACCCGCCGACTGGGCCCAGTGGACCGAGCAAGGTTATGTGATCGTCCGTCAGGCGGTGGCGCCCGAGACGGTCGCCGCGCTCACGGACGGGCTGCGCTCCTTCCTCGACATGCGCCCCGACGACCCCTCGACCTGGACGTCGCCGCACACCGGCAACGACCGGCTGCCCGGCCACAGCGGACTGGTCGAGATGTACAACCACCAGGCCCAGTGGGACGTGCGCCAGACACCGCGTGTGTACGAGGCGTTCGCCGACATCTGGGACCTGGACGAGCTGTGGGTGACCATCGACTTCGCGAACGTCAACCCGCCCAACCGGGGCGAGCGGGCCTTCGGCGGGTTCGTCCACTGGGATGTGGACACCGCCACCGACCCGCTGCCGGTGAGCTGTCAGGCGGTGCTCTCGCTCACGGCGGGCGACGAGGACATCGGCGGCTTCCAGTGCGTGCCGGAGATCTTCGCCGAGTGGGAGAAGTGGGTGAGCCGGCAGCCCGCCGACCGGGACCCGTTCACGCCGGACATCACCGGCTACTCGATCACCACCCCGGAGGTGGCGCCCGGCGACCTGATCATCTTCAACAGCCTGCTGCCGCACGGCGTGCACCCGAACGTCTCCGAGCGGCGGGTGCGCATGGCGCAGTACCTGACCATGGCGCCCGCCTGGGAGGAGAACGCCGAACTGCGCGAGGCCCGGGTGCGGTTCTGGCGGGACCGCGTCCCGCCGCACCCGCCGGAGGGCGGGGTACGCAAGGAGGAGTCGGAGCTGTACGGGTCGGCGCGGCTGACGGAGCTGGGCGAGCGGCTGCTGGGACGGCGCGGGTGGCAGGAAGGGAGCGTCGTTGGCTAGCGACGCGTCACCGGGGACCCGCATGGCGGGACGGGCGGGCCTGGGCCGTCCGTTCCGCTGGCTGTTGGCCTCGGCAGCGGCCTCCAACGCCGGCGACGGCATCACGCGGACGCTGCTGCCGCTGCTGGTCGTCGCGCATCACCCCGATCCGGCGGCGGTCGCGGGCCTGACCGCCGTGAACATGTTGCCGTGGCTGCTCTTCGCGCTCCCGGCGGGCGTCCTGGTGGACAGGGCGGACCGGCGACGTATCGTGCTCGGCAGCAACGCGGTCCGGGCGGCGGCGCTGGCCGGAGCGGCCTTCGTGCTCGCGCAGGACCGGCCGCTGGGCCTGTTGTACGCGCTGGCGTTCGTGCTGGGCATCGCCGAGACACTCGCCGACACCGCCGCCCCCGCGATGCTGCCGCGCCTGGTGGACGAGCGGCACCTGGAGCGAGCCAACGGGCGTCTGTCGGCGGCGCAGATCGTGCTCAACGAAACGGCCGGACCGCCCGTGGCGGGTCTCCTCGCGGGGCTGACGGCCGCGGCGGCACTGGCCACGGGCGGGGCACTGTACGCGCTGGCCGCGCTGCTCCTGCTGGGCCTCGCCCCGCTCGCCCGGACCGGGCCCGTACCGGAGCCGGGCGGGGCACGCTCCGCAGGGGGCGGCGGCGGGCGAGGCCGTGTGCTCAAGGACATCCGGGAGGGCGTCGGCTTCGTCCTGCGCCACCGCACCCTGCGGCTCACGCTGGCCGCGAGCACCCTGTACGGATTGGTCTTCTCGGCGACCTTCTCGATGCTGGTCCTGCTCAGCGACCGCACTCTGGGGCTGAGCGGCACCGGGTACGGACTGCTGCTGGCCGCCGGGTCGCTGGGCGCCGTCGGGGGCAGCTGGCTGGCGCCCCGGGCCGCGGACCGGCTGCCCACCGTACGGCTGGCCTTCTGGTCCCTGGTGGCGTCCGGGGTCGCGTACGTCCTGCTGGGAACGGCGACCGGCCCCGTGCTCGCCGGGCTGGCGCTGGCCGCGAACGGCGTCTTCATGATGGGCTGGAACATCCCGGTGATGTCGCTGCGCCAGCGGCTGACGCCGGAGAACCTCCAGGGCCGGGTGATGAGCGTGTCCCGGCTGTGCGCCTGGGGCACCATGCCGCTCGGCGCGCTCCTCGGCGGGCTGCTCGCCGAAGTCCTGTCCGTTCCGGCGGTGTTCGTCATCTGCGGCACCGTCCTGGCCGCGGGCGCCCTGCTGCTGCTCGCCCTCCTGCGCGACTCCCCGGCCGTGCCCGGGGACGCGCATACGCGTCCCGATCCGCACACAGACCTTTTCGACAAGGGGTGACCATTGGACACGCAGCTCTACGACACGGTGATCGTCGGGGGCGGCCCGGCCGGCCTGAACGGGGCTCTGTACCTGGGCCGTTCGCGCCGCCGGGTGCTGCTGATCGACTCCGGCGACGCGCGCAACATGGCGGCTGGGGTCATGCACAACGTGCTCACCAACGACGGCGCGACCATCGCCGACTTCCGGGCCCGCTCCCGCGCCCAGCTCTCCGAGTACGACGTGTCGTTCCGCGACGACGAGGTGGTGTCCGCGGCGGGCGAGGGTGACCACGTGGTGGTCGCCACCAAGGAGTCGGGCACCTTCCGCGCCCGCACCCTGCTGTACGCGGCGGGCGTGCGCTCCCTCCTGCCGCCGGTGCCCGGGATCGCGGACCTGTGGGGGAAGACCGTGTTCGAGTGCCCGTACTGCCACGGCTGGGAAGTCCGCGAGCGGACCATCGCCGTGTACGGCGGTGCGGTACCCAGCGAGTGCCTGGCATCGATCCTCACGGCGTGGTCCGACGACATCACCTACCTCTCCGACCGGCGGGAACTGCCCGTGGACGAGCGGGACCGGCTCAGCGCGGCCGGGGTGCCGGTCCGCGCGGAAAAGGTGGCGGGGCTGAAGCCGCACCCGAAGGGCGTGCGGGTCGAGTTCGAGGACGGAGGCGGCGCGAGCTACGGCGCGCTGTTCCTCCACCTCGACATGGAGCCCCGGGTGGATCCCTTGCGCCCCTGGGTCGACGCACCGGACCTGGAGTCGGTGCAGACCGACGACCGGGGCCGTACCAGCGTCCCCCGCCTGTATGTGGCCGGCGACCTGGGACGCAACATGCACCAGGCGGCGATGGCCGCGTCCAGCGGCGGACTGGCGGCCATGGCCGTCAACACCGACCTGATCCGCGAGGACCGGCCCGGCTCCCTGCCCGCGCCGCCGCCCCCCGCCCCGGCGCCCTGACAGCAGCCCGCCCTCCACCGCGCACACCGACGGGAGCACCGCAGCGATGACGTCACCCCGCGCCGAGTACACGCCGCACATGGAGCACTACACCTTCATCCTGGAGGACCAGCCTTATCTGGGGTACTTCCAGTACGGCGGTGAGAAGACGCCCGTCCATACCACCGACCGGCACGGTTTCCGGATCACGCCCGGCCCCGGCGGGCAGCGGGCCACGGTGGGCGACGACCGGCCCGAAGGAGCCGCGCGGGTGCTGGCGGGCAGTTCCGCCGTGTTCGGCGTCGGGGCCACGGGGGACGCCGCCACCATTGGCGCGCGTCTGTGGAACGCGCACGCGCCCCGGCTGCCGTGGCTGAACTTCGCCGGCCAGAGCCACAACTCGGCGCAGGAACTGCTGCTGTTCACCCTGTTCCAGCACGAACTGCCGCCCGTCGAGGACATCGTGCTGCTGTCGGGGGTGAACAACCTGGTGCTCAGCCGGTTGCCCGAGGAGAAGCAGGGTCGCCACGGCGCGTTCTTCGACTGCGGTCCCGCCCCGGACGTCGTGCCCCCGCCGGACCGGCGGGTCACGCACGCGACGGACCTGACCCTGCGCCACCTGCGCGGCTGGAAGCTGCTCGCGGACGGGCTCGGGGCGCGGCTGACGTTCGTCCTGCAGCCGCTCGCACCGTGGGTGCGCGAGGAGCCGCTGCCGCGCGAGACGCTCCTCTTCGAGGAACTGGACGAGGTGTCCAACTTCCGCCGGTTCCACAACGACATCTCCACGATGGCGGTCGGCCGCTCCTATGCGGAGCGACTCGCCGTCGGATGCGCCGCGCTGGACGTGCCGTTCCTGGACATGAACGTGGCACTAGGCGAGGCCGCAGCGCCGGAGGACTGGCTGTTCATCGACCGGGTGCACTGCACGGACCTGGGCTACGACCTGGTGGCCCGGCAGCTGGCGGACCGTCTGGACCTGGCGTGAGAGGGCCCGGCGACGGCGAGGAGCGCGGGACGGGTCAGGCACCGGCGGCCCGCCGCCTCGCGTCCTGGCTGCGTGCCCGGAGCCGCATCGGGCGGCCCGCCGACGCTCCGGACGCGGTCGAGTCCCCGGCCGCGCCTGCGGCGGACCGGACAGCCGAACCGGCCCCGCCCCCGCCACCGTCCCGATTGCGCCCTCAACCACAGGACGACGCGTCCGTGTACCCGTTGTTCTGACATGGGGACGCGGACCGGCGGAGGGCGGACCGGCGGCGCGGGCCGGGACGGTCCGGTACTGGGAATCTCCGCTTACTACCACGACAGTGCGGCGGCCCTGGTGTCCGAGGGTGTTCCGGTGGCCGCTGCCCAGGAGGAGCGGTTCAGCAGGCGCCGCCACGACGCCGGTTTCCCGGCCCAGGCCGTCGCCTACTGCCTGCGGGAGGCGGGTCTGCGACTGGACGAGCTGGCGGCCGTGGCGTTCTACGAGGACCCGGCGCTGAAGTTCCGCCGGGTGATGGCCACGTGGCTGGCGACGGCGCCGCACGGCTTCCCCGTCTTCCGCCGGGCCTTCCCGCAGTGGGCCGGCTGGAAGCGGCACGCCCTGGACGACGTGCGCGCACGGCTGCGCGTGCTGTCCGGCGGGCGGCCACTGCCGCCGGTGGTGGCGCACCGGCACCACGGCTCGCACGCCGCATCCGCGTTTCTGCCCAGCCCGTACCCGTCGGCGGCGGTGCTGTGCGTCGACGGCGTCGGCGAGTGGGCGACGACGACTCTGTGGCACGGCCGGGGCACCGAGCTGGTCCCACTCGCCGAACTGCGCTTCCCGCACTCGCTGGGCATGCTGTACTCGGCGTTCACCCACTTCTGCGGCTTCAAGGTCGACTCGGGCGAGTACAAGCTGATGGGCCTCGCCCCGTACGGCACGCCGCGCTGGGCGCCCCTCATCCGGGAGCGGCTGATCAACGTCAAGACGGACGGCTCGTTCCGCCTCGACCTGCGCCACTTCGCCTTCCAGTACGGCCAGACCATGACCGGCCGGTCCTTCGAGGAGCTGTTCGGCGGGCCGCGACGCACCCCCGAAGGACCCCTCACGGAGCGGGAGTTCGATCTCGCCGCCTCGGTCCAGGCGGTGACCGAGGAGGTGGTACTGCGGCTGGCCCGCACGGTGCTGGAGCGCACGGGCGAGCGGCGGCTGTGCCTGGCCGGCGGTGTCGCGCTGAACTGCGTGGCCAACGGACGGCTCGTGGACGAGAGCGTCTGCGACGAGCTGTGGGTGCAGCCGGCCGCCGGGGACGCCGGCGGTGCGCTGGGCTCTGCCCTGGCGGAGTCGCACGGCCGGGGTGCGCCGCGTACGCATGTGCGGCGCGGCACGGACGCGATGGCGGGAGCACTGCTCGGGCCCGGGTACAGCGCCGGGGAGGTCGCAGAGTTCCTGGACCGGGGCGGCTATCCCGCCGTATGCCTGCCGGAGCCGGAGCTGGTCGAGCGAGTGGCCGCCGAGCTGGCGGAAGGGAAGGTCGTGGGCTGGTTCCAGGGGCGCATGGAGTTCGGTCCGCGCGCGCTGGGCAACCGGTCGATCCTGGCCGATCCACGCGATCCCGGTACGCAGTCCACGCTCAACCTGAAGACCAAGTTCCGGGAGTCCTTCCGGCCCTTCGCCCCGGCAGTGCTCGCCGAGGACGCCAAGGACTGGTTCGACCTCGCTGGGGAGAGCCCGTACATGCTGCTGACCGCGCGGGTCGCGGCGGCACAGCGCCGGACGTGCGGACCGGAGGCGGAGGGGCTGACCGGCTTGGACCTTCTGCGGGTGCCGCGCTCGACGATCCCGGCGGTGACGCACGTGGACGGGTCGGCCCGGGTGCAGACCGTCACCGCCGAGCGCAACGCCCGCTTCCATGCGCTGCTGACCGCGTTCCGGGACCGGACGGGCTGCCCGGTGCTGGTGAACACCTCCTTCAACGTGCGCGGCGAACCGATCGTCCGCGACCCCGGGGAGGCGTACGCCTGCTTCATGCGCACCCGGATCGACTTGCTGGTGCTGGGCGACTTCCTGCTGGACAAGCGGGACCAGCCCGCATGGCGGGAGGAGGGGGACTGGCGTGCCGCGATCCCGATGGACTGAGCGCCTGGGCGGACTGGGCCTGGCCGCACTGTACTTCGGCGTGCTGACTCCGTTCGGGTGGTGCGTCCGCGCGGTGCGGGACCCACTGCGCCGCTCCTGGGACGCGGACCGGGCCAGCTACCTGGAGGCGCCGGACCGGAGCCGGGCAGCGCCGTAGGCTGGGCTCCGACGACCGGTACCCGGGACGAGCGCGCGGGGTTCAACGGCCGCCGGGCATGACGGCCGAGGTCACCACCACGGGGCGGGTGCCGAGGACGTGGATGTGGGAGACGGCGTCGGTGAAGCCGCTCGCGGTGGCCCAGGCGTCTGCCTCCTCGGCGCTGCCCGGGAGCGGGACGTCCGCCGCGAGGAGCGCGGAGAAGCGTTCGGACGGCCGGAAGTGGGTGGCCAGCGGGAGCGTGAACCCCACCCGTCCGCCGGGGCACAGCGCGCGCCGCCAGTCGGCCACGGCCCGGCCGCCCAGGAAGTGCAGCGAGGAGGCGCAGAGGACGACGTCGAGGCAGTGGTCGGCGACCGGCAGCGGCACGGCGTCCGCGAGGCGCCAGTCGATCGCCGCGCTCCGCACCGTGGACGCGGCACGCGCCCGGCCTGCCCCGATCATGCCGGGCGACACGTCGACGGCGAGGACGGGCGGCGCGGCGGCGGGGCGACTCCGCGCGAGTTGCAGGGCCACGGCGCCCGCTCCGCAGGCCACGTCGGCGACGGTGTCCATCGGGCCAGGACTGACCATGGCCAGCAGGGCCCGCGCGACCTCCTCGTGGTGCTCGTGGTCGTAGTTGGGGGCGAGATCGTCGAAGACCCCGGCCAGGGTTGCGTTCTGCGTCACCGGGCGATCCTAAGAGAGCATCTGATCAATGAGGGTTTTCAGCGGTGCCGCTCCAGGGTGAGGACGGCCTTGGCGATTGACGTCATGCGG
>NZ_BMMU01000066.1 GCF_014646095.1 Streptomyces lacrimifluminis
CCAAACCAACGAGCGGACAAGCCACCAGTCACATGATCAACAGCTTTTGTTAGAGCCAGTAAAGCAACTCGGCATCGCGCCGAACGCGGCCATGACACAATCAGAACTGATCCGTGGTCATGTCCGCCGCGGTCGCTGAGGTACCCGATGATGCGCTGTTGCGGCCCATGCTCACCATCTTCTGGGCGAGGCGACTGTACGGACACGTACGGTTCCTGCGTGAACCGCCGCCCAGCGGGCCGCTCCACAGCTCGGGTATCGGAACGTCCAAGCAAACTACCCCTGGCTGGGAGCTCGTAATGGCGCGGATAGTCCTGCGTGACAAGACCGCTGAGGATCGTGGGGAGTGGGTTCCCCGAAAGCCTCCGCTGTCCACGTTCGGTCGGGTGCTGGCCATGATGCTGGCTTTCGCGGGGACGGTCGTATTCGCGGTGGTTCTGGCCCGGCTGACTCTGGAACCCTCGGCAGCATCCGTGCCGCTGACGCACAATAACCTGCGCCCTGGTGACTCCATCCGTGCGTACCTCGCGCAGCCCATGGCTCCTGACACGGTCAAGCAGCTCGGCGGCAATATCGTGATGGGGATACCGTTCGGTGTGCTGTTGCCGGTACTGGTGCCCCGAACGCGAGGACTGCTCCGCGTAGCGGCGGCCACCGCTTTCGTGATGATCTTCGTCGAACTCGTCCAGGGTGCCCTCATTACCGGGCGCGCCTTCGACGTCGATGATGTACTGCTCAACACCACGGGTGCCCTCATTGGTTACCTGCTGATCGGCCGCCGGATGGGTCTCGCAGTGCATCCCCGACGCCGCCACTGGTGGCACCGGGTCACCAAACGCCAGCAGACTGCTCAAGACCCGGCATAGGCGCACTGAGCCCCCTGTTCCGCCGCCCCTCTGGCGCCCCAGGGAGTTTGATCCTCGGGCCCGGCCCCGGGGGTGGGGGCGACGGCGGGATCCTCGGCCGGCTCGCTCCTCGACACGACTCCCTGCCTGTTCGCCGGCCGGGTGCCTGCTGCGCCCGGCCGATCGCCCTACGGTGGGCCCCGCCCTGTGGACGCAGTCCAGCCGCCGGGAGGATGGAAATCTCCTCCCCTCCATTGATCACGATGGGGTCACGGCCGACAGACCTGTAGAGGGTGCACGGCGGGATCAACCCGCCCCAGCTCAAACGGCGGCGACGGTGCCGACTGGCGGTCAGCTCTACACAGCGGGCGCCGTCATCTACAGACTCAAGCGCCCCGACCCCTCACCGGCTTGGTTCGGTTTCCACGAGGCCTTTCACGCCCTGACCATCGCAGCCTTCACAGCGCATTACACGGCCATCTTCCTCGCAGCGACATGACGGTGTACGTAGCGGGCAGAAGTCGAGTCCGGTGGTGCATGTGACCTGTCCGGGTACCGGGCTCGGAACAGGTTTTCCGCGTCTTTCTGGGCGAAGTCCCGAGCGTCATCGAGCAATGGAGGAGTCGTATGACCGTAGGAAGCCCGGACGGCGGGCGGGCCGCTCGTCCTCCCTGGGACGAGAGTCGCCTGGGCAGGGCGATGACTTTGGCGGGGACGCTGGAGGCGGCGGAGGCCGCGGCGCCGGTGGAGTCGCTCGACGTGGTCGCGCGCATGCTCAAGGAGCACCTCGGGGCCGTGTCGGTGTCGTTCCTCATCACCGACTTCACCGGTAGCTCCGTCGTACGGCTGGGAGCGGCCGGCAGCGTAGATACCGACGAACCCGCCCGGCGGATCAAGCTGCGGGGCACCCTGTACGACGACGTCATCCGCACCCAAAGGCCAAGCCTGGAGGACAAGGGCGAGGGCGCGCTGGTGCGGATCGTCGCCCCGGTGACCAACCGCGGGGACGCCATCGGACTCCTCGAACTGTTCCTGCCCGCCGCGCCGGACGAGCAGGTGATGCGGGAGATCGGCGACACCGCGCACGCGCTGGCGTACATCATCATCGCCAACCGGTCCTACACCGACGTCTACCAATGGGGCCGCCGGACCGTTCCGCTGAGCCTGGCCGCGGAGATCCAGCACCGGCTGCTCCCTATGTCACTCGCGTGCGAGGCGGCACAGTTCGCGGTCGCCGGGGCACTGGAGCCGGCCGACCACGTCGGGGGCGACACCTTCGACTACGTCATCGACCGGGACACCGTCCAGCTCTCCGTCACCGACGCCATGGGGCACGACGTCGACGCCGCACTGCTGGCCACCATCGCGGTGGGCGCCCTGCGCAGGGCCCGGCGGGCCGGTGCCGACCTCGCCGAACAGGCCCGCCAGGCCGACCAGGCCATGCGCGAGCACGGTAACAAGGGCTACGTCACCGGCCAGCTCCTGCGCATCAGCCTGATCGACGGCAAGACCGAGTTCATCAACGCCGGGCACCCCTGGCCGCTGCGGATGCGGGACGGCCAGGTACGGGAGATCACTCCCAAAATTGATATGCCGTTCGGCTTCGACGCCCCTCACAGCTATCGGGTCCAGTCGCTGGACCTGCGGCCGGGCGACCGGCTGGTGATGCTCACCGACGGCATGCTGGAGCACAACCCAGGCAGCCTCAACCTGTCCGACCTGATCGTGCGCACCCGCGCGCTACATCCCCGCGAGGCCGCCCGCACCCTCATCGCAGCAATCGTCGACGCCAACGACGGCCACCTCCAGGACGACGCGACCGTCATGTGCCTGGACTGGCACGGCACCAACCACTCCCAGCGGGACGCGGCCACCGGCGCCAACCTCACCGATGCCTCACGGGCGTCAGGAACGGGACGGACCACTCCCAGGCGATGACCCTGAGCGTTTGATGGCGAGCCCGGCCAGGCAGCCGGAGGCACTGAGGCCGCCATCTCGGTGCCGCGCCTGGAGCGCAGCACCATCCGGCTCGTGTCGACGCAGACCAGGATCGCTGACGATGACGTGCTCCTCACCGGATGGTTCCGCGACGCGATCCTCGAGTTCCTGCCCCGCCCCGGCCGGGGTGTTGTCTGATGCCGCCATCTCCGCTGGGCGGAGCAGGCGGAGACGTGCGGTGAGTCGTCCCCTGAGTCTCGCGGTCCGAGGTCACATGGCCTGGCGGCCGGCGGCATCTCCGCTCGGATCGTCGGCGAGTACGACAGTCGCGGTGATCCGCTTGCCCACTGGCTCCCGGTGGACAGCGAAGCTCTGGCACACGGCCATGACAATCTCCAGGCCGTGCTGACCGACCCGCTGTGCATCGGCTGCCTGCACCGAGGGCAGCGTCGTGCTGCTGTCCCACACACTCACCTGGACGGCTCCGCCCTCGACCTCCAGCGTCAGCAGACACGGCCCGTGCGCGTATTTGCGGGCGTTGGTCACCAGCTCGCTCACCACCAGCTGCACCATGCCCATCGCCCTTTTCGACACCGGCAGCCCATGCACAGCCTGCACGGACGCGAGGAATTCACGGGCCATGTCACGAGCCTCAGCGATCCCCCCACTGTCCTCGAACACGGCGGAGACGGCTATCGGACGGTCCATGAGCGGCTCCAGGCCCTCGCCCAGCCGAGCCAGGTTCATACATCCGCCTCTCGTCCGAAGCACCGCTGATCACCGACCCTTTACCCGCGAAACATCAACGCATTCCACGCGAGTCGACCATGTCGAGGTAGGTCCTGGACCGGGTCGCGAGCTTCCCGGTGTAGCAGGCCACTGTCCGCGGGGCCGGGGCACTGCTGCCGGCCACACCCCGCTCACGTTCCTGACCTGGTCGCACGCGGACAGGGCGGTACCGCGGTCCGGGGCCGAACTCGTTGGGATGAATCCACCCGGTTGCCGGAACCCCGCTGTCTGCCGGATCGTCGTGACGGGCATGGATCCGATCCAGGAAGTTCACGTGGCGGAAGCGGGCCAGCTGGTCGTCGACATTGCCGCAGCCGACGACGCGACCGCCCTCAAGTTCCAGGAGGCACTCGCCGGACTGTGGGCGACGTCGACAGAGGAGGGCCCGACCCGGGACGCGGGGCAGGGGCCTTGAGTGAAATTACGAAGCCGCTGGTCAGGGGATCGCCTCAATAGGGGCAGGAAACGCCCCTCCTTGAATATGGGAACGCATCTATCGTATTCGCAGGTCAGCGACTGATGCACGTGTGATAAGGGCTTCTCACACAAGCCACGCTCAATCGGCCACAGCTCCTCGATCGAGAGCTGTGTTCTTGCCGTGGATCTGTCGCACCTCTTCACCGACGAGGGCTCCCATTCGGCTACTGGCGCGGCTCAGTCGCCCTCGCGGGTCGTACCTCCGCCTTCGGCGCAGCTGTGCTCGGCATGGCTCTCCTCACACCCAGTGTTTTCGCCAGCCTCCAACGGCTCATCGTGGCCAGCGGATCCGCGCCCTGCCCGATCGCCCTCGCAGGGCAGCAAGTCGCCAGACGACCGCGAGCCGTCTGACATCGTTTCCTCAGCCGTCGACGTCCGGGCGTGATGCTCCGTCCTCGGGGCCCGGAACGCTGCCGACAAACGCAGAAACCCCGGACAACAAGCCGAACTCCCATGAGATGCAAGATCCCCTGAGCACTCTTCACGAAGGACGTATAGACCCACGCCCGATCCATGATGCTCAACCGCCCCTCCAACGGCCAACCGCTGAAGGGGCGGTGCACTAGATCCGGATTGGCCACCCTGCATCGCTGCGGGTAAGCCTGATCACTGCGCCCGGGTCGGGCCTGAGGTTGCGATCGAGGCTGGCTCGGTAGGGTCGGAAGCGGGTGCATTTTCCTCGCGCTTGCGCAGATCCGTGGTGATCAGCAATCCGGCAGCCACCGCGCCGATCAGGACGATCGCGCCCGCCGACATGCCGGCCGTGGCGAATCCTCGAACCGTCGCCTCGGACACGGATGCCTCGCTTCGCGACTCACCCCGCAGCATGCCGGCCGTGACGGTCATCGCGATCGTGTTGAGCAGTGCCGTTCCGACCGAGCCTCCGATCTGCTGAGAGGTGCTCACGAAGGCCGACACGACCCCGACCTCGCTCGGCGGAACCTTGTTCGTGGCGATGTTGATGCAGGGGGCCATGACCAGGCCCAGGCCCAGGCCGACAAGAATCTGGGTGGGCAGGAGGGTCATGGCGTACGAGCTGTCCGGCTGGAGCCTCCCGAGGTTCAGCAGCCCTGCCGCCGCCAGAGCCATTCCCGGCGCCACCAGCAGACGCGCCGACACGATCGGCATCAGCCGAGGGGTGACCTGCGTGGCGACCAGCACGGTCCCCACGGTGGCGGGGAGGATGGCGAGGCCCGTCTTGAGCGGCGAGAACCCCATGACCTCCTGCAGTTGGTAGGTCAGGATGAACAACAGACCGAACAGCCCGATCATGGTGAGGCCAATGGCAAGGAAGGCTCCCGCGCGGTTACGGTCAGCCAGCACCCGCAAAGGCAGCAGGGGGTTGCGTACCTTGGCCTGAAGTGCGACGAAAACGGCCAGCAGGACAAGTGCGACCGCCAGTAGACCTATGACACGCCCAGAGGACCAGCCCGCAGATGCCGCTTCGTTGAAGCCGTACACCAACGCCACCATGCCGGCGCAGGAGAGCACCCCTCCGAGGAAGTCCACCTTGACGCCCTGCTGGGCAGGCGGGTTCGGCAGGAGCAGAATTCCGCCGATGACGACGACGATCCCGATGGGCACGTTCACGTAGAGGCACCAGCGCCAGTCCAGGTACTCCGTGATTACACCGCCGCCGAGCAGTCCCAGTGCGCCGCCGGCGCTCGCGACCGAGCTGAAGATGCCGAACGCCTTTGCGCGCTCTCGGGGTTCCGTGAACGATGTGGTCAGCAGCGCCAGCGTCGCAGGCATCAGCAAGGCCGCGAAGACGCCTTGACCAACCCGGGAAGCGACCAGGACACCCGCACTCGGTGCGGCCCCGCCCAACGCCGAAGCAGCAGTGAAGCCGATCACCGCGGTCGTGAAGGCACGCCTGCGCCCCAGCAGATCACCGATCCGCCCGCCGAGCAGGAGCAGCCCGCCGAAGGCAAGGGTGTAGCCGGTGACTACCCACTGACGGTCCACGTCCGACATCCCCGTGTCCCGCTGCGCCCAGGGAAGCGCGATGTTCACGATGGTCGTATCCAGCATGACCATCAACTGGGCGAGACCGATGACTGCCAGACCCCACCATCGATGGCGGATCGACCGCTCAGTACCGGCCGATGTCATGTGCACCACTCTTCACCCCTCGTTGATCCGGCCTGCATTGATGCATGGCCTCGAGCAGTAGAGCAGCATAGATTTACGCAGTCAACTTCGTTACTTTGAATTATTTGTTACCAGGTTGCATTTTCTGGCAGACTGTTGAGCATGGTCGAACCCGGAGCCCTGCGAGAGCACCACAGGCAGCGGACACACAGAACGATCTCCGATGCCGCGATCACTCTGTTCCTGGAGCGCGGATTCGATCAGGTCTCAGTCATGGACATCGCCGCCGCTGCCGAGGTGTCCAAACCGACGGTGTTCAAGTACTTCCCGACCAAGGAGGACCTGGTCGTACACCGCTACACCGACTACAAGACGATGGTGGACACCGCCGTGCGCAAGCGGCAGCCAGGCATGTCCCCACTGGCCGCCCTCCACCAGGAGTTCCTGCGCTGCCTGGCCAGGAGAGCACCCGTCACAGGCCTCAACGACCAGGCGCGGATCGTGCGGATGCACGGCCTGGTCTACTCGACACCGAGTCTGCAGGGCCGAGCCGCGCAGTACCTGACGCAGGCGGAGGACGTGCTCGCACAGGTACTGCACCAGGCAGCCGGCACCGGGCATCGTGACATAGGCACCCACCTGCTGGCCTGCCAGGTGATCGCCTCGGGCCGAGTCCTTGCCTACGCCAACTGGCAGCGGATCCTTTCGGGCCATACAGCCGAAGAGGTCAGCGCTGACGCCGTCGCCGACGCCAACCTGGCCTTTTCGCGCCTCCAGGCCGGTCTCGCGGCCACCGCTGCCGAGTCGGCCGACTGACCGGGGCTCACCAGCGGGAACGGGCCAGCTGCAGGGCGCCGATCACCGCGCCGCGCACCATGTGGACCGGCGCGTACAGCTCCTTACCGATCCATCGTGCGGGGTGATCCGTGTCCTTCAGATGCTCCAGCAGAAAGGCGTACCCGCGCTGCGCCGCCCCCTCGGCCCGGCTGTCGCCCGGGGCGGTGGTCCGCAGCAGGGTCTGCACAGCGTAGGCCGTCTCCTCAACGGTGCCGCCCCAGCGTCCGAAGGAACCGTCGTCACACTGGCTGTCGAGAATCCACCCAACGGCCCGGTCGACGGTGGCCCGGTGGGCGGCACCCGCGTGCTCATGGAGCGCCACGGCGCAGCGCATGGTCGAAAAGTACGGCGAGGCATGCCACTTGTCGATCCAGGTGCCGTCCTCCTGCTGCTGGTCCCGCAGCCAGAGTGCGATCCGCTCCATAGCGTCCGCGTAGCGCTCGGCATCCCCGGGCCCCACGCCGAGATAACTGCCGAGTGCGCCCATCACGTGAGCGTTCGTGCTAGTGGAAGGGGTGAACTCAGGGATGGTGGAACGGAAGTGCGTCCCAGCGTCGTACTGCCACAGGTAGGCGGGCTCCTGCGCGGGACCAAGCTGGGCGAACGCCGCCAGGATGATGGCACTGGTCTCGGCCTCGTAGGCAAAACCGGGGGCGGTGGGGGCACCCGTGCGGGCCGTGTCCGACGGCAGCTCGGCTGCGAGCGGGGAGAGCAGGTCCAGGGCGACACCGGCGGTGGCCAGATTGCCCAGGATCCAGGCACGTTCGTAGTACGCGACGGAAGTCATGGCCGGTACCGGGCCGCCCTGGCGAGCCTGGGCACGGCGCAGGAATTCCACGGACGGCGCATAGGCGGGGCCGGGCTCCTCCGCGCCCAGCCAGGCTGCGGTCGCAGCGGCCGAGCACCCAATGACTCCGTCAACCGGCTGCAGATGGTCGGCCTTGACCGCAACGGGGCCGACAATTTCCAGGTAGTGACCCGCGAGGGGGTTGCGCCAGCCGTCCCAGCGCAGTTCGTCGAGGCGGATGTTGTCCATGCCGTTCGGCAGCGGCAGCCGCCGCTCCTGCCTGGCGTTGATGTCTGAGATGAGAGCAGGGACGATCATCATGGCGACGACGGTGTTGGGGACACCCGTGCGGTCGCTCTCCGCAAGCAACCGGCCAGCCGCGTCCAGACCTCGGTCCGCCGCCTGGCGCGCCTCCTGGCGCAGGGGAATGGGCAACTGCACCTGTCCACACGCCGCCAGCAGGGCCTCGGTGGCGCTCAGGGTGGGTACGAGGCTGTAACCGTCCGGGCCGCCCCAGCTGCCGTCCTCGCGCTGACGGGAGAGAAGGAACCGGATCCGCTCCTGGTGACCGTCAAGCCAGGGCACCAAGGTGACCAGTCGGGCCGTCTCGTAAACGGACGGTTCCAGGCCGCCGGTCGGGTCGGCCAGGACATCAGCCACCAGCTGTTCCACCAGGGCTTCGATATCCCCGTGCGGGGGCGCGGGCTGGGTGTGTGTCTGGGCAGGTGTAGCCGTCATACCGTGATCTCCAAGACAGACTCGGAGACGGTGATCTCCTCGATGAGCAGGGACGACGGAAAGGCGCTCGGGTCGGGGGCACCAGGCAGGACGGGGCCGCCCGGGCTGTCGATGATGATCGCCAGGCAGAGATAGGTCGGCTGGTTGAACAGCCAGCCCTTGGGGGTGGTGTCCTCCGGGGTGAAGGTGAGGAACTCGCGTCCGTCCAGGTACCAGGTGATCGAGTCGGGGTCACGTCGCCACAGGACGGTGTACGTGTGGAAGTCCTCGCTGAGCGGACGGCCATTCCCGGTCGTGGTGTTACGTCCGATGCCAAGTGAGGGGATCTGGTGGCACTCCGGGGAGTGCAGGGCGCCCCAGACCGAGTCGGGCTCAGAGCCCAGCACTTCGTAAATGTCGATCTCACCGGCCCGGTACCAGGCCTGCACCGGATCCTCGTCTCCGCGGTGGCGCAGCTGGGTTCCCCAGGCCCACATCGCGCAGTCGAGGCCAGGGCCGGACGCGGTCTTGACGCGAGCGTCGATGCGGAGGGCGCCTCCCGGCCGGGGGACGAAGTCCTCGCGGCGGCTCTCGATCCAGGCGGCCCGGTAACCGCCGTCGGCATCGCGGGTGGCGGTGATACGCAGCCGACCCTCGCCGTCGAGGGTTATGTTTTCCGAGTCATCGGTATGGATCTCGACGCCGGCGCCGAACGGCTGGCCTTCGACCACCATCCACGTGGCGGGGTCGGGCGGGGAGCCCGCGAGGCCTTCGAAGCAGTCCTGCCAGATGGTCCGCCAGGTGATTGCGTCAAGCGCAGACAGGTCAACGGTCCCCACAGGGGTGTCTCCTTCGGTGTCACGTGATTCTCGGGCAACAGGGGTCATGCGGTCGGTTCCATCTGCCCGGTGAGCTGCTCGCACAGGTGCTCGGCCAGCTCGGCAGGGGTCGCGAAGTCGTAGATCGCCGTCGGTGAGAGCTCGATGCCGAGCAGTGCACCGAGCCCGGTGGCCAGTTCGACGACGGTGAGTGAGGCGAAACCGGCGTCGAGGAAGTCCAGGTCAGCGGGGAGAGCGTCAGCGCTCGGGTGGCCCAGGACGCTCGACGCCCGCTCCCGGACCAGATTCGTGAGGCACTCGTGCCGGTCATCCGGCAGCAGTCCTGCCAGGTGTTCGCGCAGCTCGTCCGCGTCACCGGACGCCCTCTGGGTGTCCCGGGCGGGGCTTTCTACGGCAGCCGGGCCGTAGTTGCTGCGCCAGGTCGAGAGCAAGTTTAGGGCTGTGGTCAGTGCGGGCTGCGTGTCGACACCGGCGCCCAGGGCAGTTGCGAACGCGTCGAGGTCGCCGCTCTCCACCGCGTCCCACAGCCGGGCCTCGGCTGCCGCCTGCCCGGCTCCTTGCGTCGTGACAGGGGCGGGCGCCGCGGACGGCAACCAGTAGTGGTCGCGCTGGAAGGCGTAGGTCGGCAGGGCAACCGGCCGAGCGCCCGTACCCGCGAAGATTCCTTCCGGGTCGGTGGGTACACCGGCCACCTGGAGCTGGGCGAGTGCCGAGGCAGCGGCCCACGCCTCGGGCCTGTCCCGGCGCTGGCTGGGGGTGAACAGGGCTCCGGCAGTGAGACTTCCCCTAGCCAGGGCGGCGAGTACCGCATCCGGCCCGATCTCGACGTATGCCGTCACGCCCTGCCTGTCGAGGCAGCCCAGCTGATCGGCAAAGCGCACCGCCGCCCGGGCGTGGCGCGCCCAGTAGCCGGGATCCGCGAGCTGTTCGGCAGTGGCCTCCTCGCCAGTGACGTCGGAGATCACCGGAATGCGCGGCGCCCGGAAGACCAGCTCTTTCGCCACCTGCCGGAACTCGTCGAGCATCCCGTCCATGAGCGGAGAGTGGAACGCGTGGCTGACACGTAGCCGATGCGTCTTACGGCCCAGGTCCGTGAAGCGCGTGGCGAGGGCCATGACCTGCTGCTCCAGGCCCGAGACGACAACGGCGGAGGGGCCGTTGACGGCGGCGATGCTCACTCCGTCGGTGAGTAGCGGGGACACCTCGCTCTCCTCGGCTTGGAGGGCCACCATGGCGCCTCCCGTGGGCAGTTGCTGCATCAGCCGGCCGCGGGCTTCGACCAGCCGAACTGCGTCGGCCAGGCCGAACACGCCGGCGACATGAGCCGCGGCGAGTTCGCCGACGGAGTGGCCAGCGAGCACATCGGGCCGTACACCCCAGGACTCCCACAGCCGGTACAGCGCGACCTCGACGGCGAAGAGGGCAGGCTGCGCGTAGGCGGTGCGGTCCAGCAGACCGTCCGTCTCGTCACCGCCGGGAAGTTGCCCGAACATCACGTCGCGCAGGGGGTGTTCGAGGTAGGCGTCGAAGTGCGCACAGATCTTGTCGAGGGCTTCTGCGAACACGGGGTGGGCCGCGTACAGCTCCCGCCCCATACCTCGCCGCTGGCTGCCCTGGCCGGAGAAGACGAATGCCGTCCTGCCTGCGGGGCGAGCGACGCCCCGGACGACGTCCTGTCCGGTTTCTCCTCGGGCGAGCTTTTCGAGGCTTTCGAGAAGCTGCGTGCGGTCTGCGCCCAGGACCGCCGCGCGGTGCGGGAAGGCCGTACGCGTGGTGGCCAGCGAGTAGCCGATGTCGGCGGCGCCGAGCTCCGGCGTGGCGGTGAGGTGCTCCCGCAGGCGTGCGGCCTGCGCGCTCAGGGCGTGCTCGGTCTTGGCGGAGAGCAGCCAGGGCAGCACGCCGGGCGGGGCGTGCTGGGCCTCCTCGGTCGACTCGGACACCGGTGCCTGCTCGATGATCACGTGTGCGTTGGTACCGCTGATACCGAAGGACGACACGCCGGCACGGCGCGGGCGCCCCGTCTCCGGCCATGCCTGCTCCTCCGTCAGCAGCGAGACCGCGCCCGACTCCCAGTCGACATGCCGTGACGGTTCGTCCACGTGCAGAGTCTTGGGCAGGACGCCGTGCTCCATCGCCATGACCATCTTGATCACACCCGCCACACCTGCGGCGGCCTGCGTGTGGCCGATGTTGGACTTCACCGAGCCGAGCCACAGTGGGTGTTCCGGGTCGCGGTCCTGCCCGTAGGTGGCCAGCAGCGCCTGCGCCTCGATCGGGTCACCCAGCTTCGTACCCGTACCGTGCGCCTCCACCACATCCACCTCAGCCGCCGACAGACCGGCATTCGCCAACGCCTGCCGGATCACCCGCTGCTGCGACGGACCATTCGGAGCCGTCAGACCATTGCTCGCACCATCCTGGTTCACCGCCGAACCACGAATGACAGCCAGCACGCTATGCCCGTTGCGCTCAGCGTCCGACAGCCGCTCCAACAGCAGCATGCCCACGCCCTCGCCCCAGCCCGTACCGTCCGCCGCATCAGCAAACGCCTTGCACCGCCCATCCGACGCCAGCCCCCGCTGCCTGCTGAAACCGATGAACGTGCCCGGTGTGGCCATCACCGTCACACCGCCGGCCATGGCCAGGGTGCACTCGCCGCTGCGCAGCGACTGGGCCGCCATGTGCAGCGCGACCAGTGAAGACGAACACGCCGTGTCCAGCGTCACGGCCGGTCCCTCAAGGCCGAGATGGTAGGAGACCCGGCCGGACACGACGCTGCCCGCGGCGAGGTCAGTTCCGTAGTCGTGGTACATCACGCCCGCATAGATGCCCGTGCGTGTACCCCGTACGGAGCTGGGATTGATCCCGGCCCGTTCGAACGTCTCCCAGGAGGTCTCGAGCAGCAACCGCTGCTGTGGATCCATTTCCAAGGCCTCACGCGGCGAGATCCCAAAGAAGCCCGGGTCGAACTCGCCTGCGTCGTAGAGGAAGCCGCCTTCGACCGAGTACGTCGTTCCGGGATGGTCCGGGTCTGGGTGGTAGAGCCCTTCGACGTCCCAGCCCCGATCCGAGGGAAATTCCGCGATGAGGTCGCTTCCCTCGGACAGCAAGTGCCACAGTTTCTCGGGTGTGGCTGCCCCGCCCGGGTAACGGCAGGCCATGGACACGATCGCGATGGGGTCGTTGCCGACTGCCGGTGCGGCGGTGCCTGCCTTTGTCGTCGCTTCGAGCCCGGAGGCCGAAGTGAGGACATGGCGAGCGAGTGCGTCGGGAGTGGGATGGTCGAAGATCAGCGTGGCGGGGAGGCGCAGGCCGGTGGCGCCTTGCAGCCGGTTACGCAATTCGATCGCGGTCAGCGAGTCGAAACCGAGTTCAATGAAGGGACGTTCTGCGTCCACGGCGGCAGGGTTTACATAACCGAGGATCGCAGCCACGCTCTCGCGTACGACCAGCAGAGCGAGGCCATGCCGCTCCGCAGCGGCGAGTCCGGCGAGCCGTGCGGCGAAGGAGTCCTCCCCGACTGCAGCGTGCGCGGCCGCGCTGCGAGGCGCGGGGACGGGAACGAGGCTGCTCAGCAGAGCGGGGACGTCGGCGGCAGACTTACGCAAAGCGGTGATGTCCAGGCGCATCGGCAGAAGCTGGGCGTCCTGAGTGGTCCAGGCGACGTCGAGGAGCGCGAGGGCCTCCTGGGTCGACAGCCCAGTGACACCTGCACGTGTCATGCGGTCGCGGTCAGTCTGGGAGAGTGCGCCCGTCATGCCGCTCTGTTCATCCCACAGTCCCCAGTTGAGGGAGACGGCTGGCAGGCCCTGAGCGTGGCGGTGGTGCGCCAACGCGTCCA
>NZ_BMMU01000067.1 GCF_014646095.1 Streptomyces lacrimifluminis
CGACCCATCCCCAACCGCTGCGCACCCTGCCCCGCAAACAAAAACGCCACCCCGCCACCGGCCGATGAGGCGCCGCGCCCCTCGACGGCGGCGGCTGAGTCCTCGCCCCGGGCCACGGCCGCCAAGCCGCGCAGGAGTTCCTCACGGTCGCCGCCGAGCGCGACGGCCCGGTGTGCGAAAGCGGTACGGGTGGTGGCGAGCGACAGACACGTGTCACCTATGTCGAGCTCCGGCCTGGCCTCGACATAGGTGAGCAGGCGGGCGGCCTGCGCCCGCAGTGCCTTGTGGGTCTTGCCTGAGATCAGCCAGGGCATTACACCCACCGGGATGTTCTTGCCCTCCGCCGGCCCGGGAATGGTCACCGAACTCTCCAGTACAACATGGCAGTTGGTACCACCCATGCCGAAGGAGGAGACACCGGCGAGCCGGGGCCCGTCCGTCTCGGGCCACGCGGTCAGATCCTGCTGGACGCGCAGGTTCATTTCATCCAGCGGGATTGCGGGGTTCGGTGTCTCGAAGTTGAGACTGGCGGGGAGTTCGCCGTGCTTGAGGGCGAGTACGGTCTTCAGTAGCCCGACGATGCCGGCAGCGCCTTCGAGGTGGCCCACGTTGGTCTTGCCGGAGCCGACGGCCAACGGGGCGCGCCGACCTTCAGCGGTGCCGAGTACAGCCCCGACCGCGGCTGCCTCGATCGGGTCGCCGATCTTGGTGCCGGTGCCGTGGAGCTCGACGTATTGAACGTCGGCGGGGTTCACGCCCGCGTGCTCGTAGGCCATGCGGAGCACCGCGCGCTGGGCGTCGGGATTGGGCACGGTGAGGCCGTCGGTGGTGCCGTCGTTGTTCATCGCGGTGCCTCGGATGATGCACAACACTGTGTCGCCGTCGGCCTGCGCGCGATCGAGCGGCTTGAGCAGGACGGCGCCGCCGCCTTCTCCCCGTACATAGCCGTTGGCCCGCGCGTCGAAGGTGAAGCAGCGTCCGTCCGGGGAGAGGCCGCCGAACTTCGAGGCGCCGAGCGTGCTCTCCGGGACGATGTTGAGATTGATGCCGCCCGCGAAGGCTAGGTCGGACTCGCCCCTGCGGAGGCTCTCGCAGGCCAGGTGGACGGCGACCAGGGACGAGGACTGTGCAGTGTCCACGGTGAGGCTCGGGCCATGCAGTCCGAGGGTGTACGAGATCCGGTTGGCGATGATGCTCCGGTGAAGTCCGGTGACCGAATGCTCAGTGATCGCCGAGAGTCCCTGCTGGGCAAGCAGGGTGGCGTAATCGTCCCAGATCGCGCCGATGAAGACGCCGGTCCTGCTGCCGGAGGCCTGCTGGGGACGGATGCCGGCGTTCTCGAGTGATTCCCAAGCCAGTTCGAGCATCATGCGCTGCTGCGGGTCCATGGCCCGGGCTTCGCGCGGTGAGATCCCGAAGAACGCCGCGTCGAAAGCGTCGACCCGGTCGAGGTATCCCCCGTGCCGGACGACGTCGCGCAGCGCCCCGTCGGCATCCTGAGCGCCGGGTCCCCAGCGGTCCTTCGGCACCTGTCCGATGGCGCTGCGTCCCTCCTTCAGCAGTTGCCAGAAGGAATCCGGGTCAGCGGCCTGGGGTAGCCGGCAGGCGATGCCGATGACGGCGATGGGCTGGTCGGAATGGGCGGACTCGGCGGAGATGCTGGCCATGGCGTTCGGGACCCCACTCTTCATGCGTGGTCAGGGATGTCGTGTGCTTCGGCTGTTGAGGGCGTGACTACGCGGGAATGAGCCGGATCGGCAGTGTGTACAGGCCGCGGATGAGCGTGCTGGTGCGCCAGCGCAGGTCCGCGGGGGCTGCGGCAAGCCGCATCTCGGGGTACCGGTCGAGGAGTGCGTTGAAGGCGATCTGCGTCTCCAGGCGGGCCAGCGGAGCACCGAGGCAGTAGTGAATGCCGTGGCCGAAGGCGATATGTCCCTTGGCGGGGCGCGAGATGTCGAGCTGCTGGGTATCGCCTTCGAAGCGGTTGGCGTGGCGGTTGGCGGCAGCCAACGAGATGAGGACGAAGGCGCCGACGGGGAGTTCGACGTCGCCGATTTGTACGGGCTCGGTAACGCAGCGGAATGTGGCGTGCTTCAGCGGGCTTTCCAGCCGCAAGAACTCCTCGATAGCGCCGGGCAGCAGACTGCGGTCTGCCAGCAGGGCGTTCCACTGGTCGAGGTTGGTCATCAGGTGCAGGGTGCCGTTGGCAACCGTGTTCGCCGTGGTCTCGTGCGCCCCAATGATCAGCAGGAAGGCCATGGAGATGAGTTCGTTCTCCTCCAGCCGGTCGTCGGCGTCACGCGCCTCGACCAGCGCGGAGAGCACGTCGGCGGCGGGCTCTCGACGCTTGCGCGCCACAAGTTGCGTCAGGTAGTCGTGCATCGTCGCGGACGCCGCCGCCGCGATCTCGGCCGACCCGCCTGAGATCAGCTGCTTGGACCACTCCTTGAAGTCTTCCTGGTCCTCCTCCGGTACGCCGAGCAGCGCGCAGATGATGCGGAAGGTGAGGGGGAAGGCGAAGAGGTCGAGCAGGTCGACCGTCTCGTCGTCGGGCAGGGCATCGAGCAGCTCGTGGGAGACCTTCTCGATCTGCGGTGCGAGCCGCTCCACGGCGCGGCTGGTGAAGGCCTTGTTCACGAGCTTGCGCAGCCGGGTGTGGTTGGGAGGGTCGTTGTGAAGCATGTGGTTGGCGATGGTGGAGGAGAATCCGCCGCGCTTGGTGGCGTCGGGCTGGTTCTGGGCGAACAGCTCCTCGGTCTTGCGCAGGTCCGTGCTGAGCCGGGGATCGGAGAGGGCCGAGCGTACCTCCTCATAGCCGGTGACCAGCCAGACGGTCAGGCCACCGCAGACCGGGACTCCCGGCGGGATCTTCACCTGGTGCAGAGGGCCCTTCTCGTTCAGTCCGGCGTAGACCGTGTGGGGGGCCTGCATGAAGTGATCGTCGAGCTCGATGATCTCTGTGAGCGGAGAAAACTGCGTCATGACACGCTCTCTCGTGGGAATGGTCCCCTGCCCGACGGCAGGGGAGTCCTGGCCGACGGGGGCAGCCGGCCAGGTGGGAGTGCAGTCGCTGAGTCAGCCGGTCTGACGGGAGCGAACCAACTGGGCGAGCGCCGCGGGGCTCGAGTGCGAGAAGACCTCGGCGAGCCGGAGCTTGACGCCAGTTGACTGCCCTATGCGCTGGGCGAGTTGGGCTCCGAGGAGCGAGTAGCCGCCGCTGGTGAAGAAGTTGGTGGCAGCGTCGACTCGCTGAGTGCGGAGCAGTTCGCGGAAGAGCCCGACGATCTCCAGCACCAAGGGGTCTTCACTGCCGGCCGACGTGGCCTGCGTCCCCGCACGGTCCCGGCTCATCTCGAGCCATTCGTGTGCTCGCCGGACGAGGGTGGGGTAGTCCACCTTGTCGTTGGCGGTCGTGGGGAGCGCCCGGACGACCTCGAAGTGGTGCGGCACGGAGGCACTGACCAGTTCGTCGCGCGCGTACTCCCAGAGGCCGTCCGTCGCGTCCTCAGTCGCGTGCGGTGCCTCGACGAACGCCACGAGCACGCCGTCCGCGCTCGTGTCACCGGCCACCACGACAGCTGCGGCGGCCACATCCGGGTGGGCTAGCAGGACTGACTCGATCTCACCGAGCTCGAGGCGGTTGCCTCGTAGCTTGACTTGGCGGTCGTTGCGGCCCATGACCTCGAGCGTTCCGTCCGCGCGCCAGCGGGCACGGTCACCGGTGCGGTAGAAACGCCCGTACAGGGGATGCTCACCGAAACGGTCGGCTGTCAGCTCCGGCCTGTCGTGGTACCCGAGGGCGACGCCAGAGCCGGCGATGCACAGTTCACCGCTGACGTTCACCGGGAGCTCGGTGCCTTCGGGCGCCGCCACGAACGCCTGCGTGTTGCGCAGCGGGGTTCCCACCGTGGCTGTGGTGTCGTCGTCCCTCAGCAGGCCGGTCGTCAGCCGTGCGGACGTCGACCAGATGGTGGTCTCCGTCGGGCCGTACACATTGCGCAGCTCGCAGCCGGTCTCAAGGAGGGTGAGCGCCAGTTGGACGGGCATCGGCTCCCCGCCGCACAGCACCCTGCGGCCGACCAGCGCGTCGGAGGCCTCGTCGGCGACAAGCCGCCAGGTGGTGGGGGTGGCCTGCACGATGCCTACCTCGTGCCGCTTCAGCAGCTCCGCGAGGGCGGCGCCGTCGACACGGCTGTCGTCGGTCGCGATGATCAGCCGCCCGCCGGAGACGAGCGGTAGGAAGAGCTCCAGGGCTGAGATGTCGAAGGTGAAGGTGGTCATCCACAGCGTCGCGTCATCCGGTGTCACCGCCAGTTCGGCGGCGAAGTGGGCGATCAGATTGGCGAGCGCGCCATGACCGACGACCGTTCCCTTCGGGCGTCCGGTGGAGCCTGAGGTGTAGATCAGGTAGGCGGGTGCTTGCGGATCCGGGACAGGTACAGGCCGCTCATCCGAAATGAGGGGCGCGCCCGCCGGGACAGGTATCAGCGACAGCACCAGGCGGTCCGGCGTGGTCGGCAGGGCCGGCGCGTCGTGGGCGGTCAGCACAACGGCCGCCCCTGAATCGGAAAGCTGGTACTCCACTCGCTGGCGAGGATGATCAGGATCGAGCGGCACGTAGGCCGCACCCGCCAGCCAGACGCCCAGGACAGCCGCGGCAAGTTCGAAACCGCGCGGCGCGTGCACGGCCACACAGTCGTGTGAGGTGACTCCGTGTCCCCGAAGCAGGCGCTCCGTCGCCTGTGCGGCCTGCAGCAACTGCCCGTAGGTGACCTGCCGTTCACCGTCTTCGACCGCGACCCGGTCCGGCCACATGGCGGCGCGCGCGACAACCTGCTCCAGCACCGTCAGACCTTCCGGTGCTGCTGTGTCGTTGGCAGCGGCGATGACCGACCGGTCCTCGGGCGAGTGCTGGAGGATATTCCGCAGGGGCTGCTCGGGGTGCGCGCCGAGGGCGATCAGGAAGGTGTCGTACCGGGCGGCCAGGGCCTGGGCATCGCCCCTCTCCAGCGTCTGCGTGCTGTAGACGACCCGCAGCGTGATGCCGTCCTGGGACGGCAACAGGAAGAATTCCAGGTCGAACTTGCTGCTTCCGTTCTCGACGGTGACAGGGACGGCGCGGATACCACCGATGGTGAACTCGGTGGGGCCGTTCTGCGGAACATAGTTGAAGACATGGCGGAAGAGCGTGTGCCGCCACGACGAGTTGCTCCGCGGGATCTCCGACAGTAGGTGGTCGACCGGTACGTCGCTGTGGCTGAGGGCGCCGAAGAAAGTGTCCCGAGTGCGCCGGACCAGGTCCTTGAAGTTCTGATCGGGCCGATAGGCGATGCGCAGCGGCAGCACGTTCACGTGGTATCCGACCGCGCCCGGCGATGCCTGGCGTCGCACATCGATCGGTGAGCCGATGACGGTGTCGGGGCCGGCGCCGTGCCCGGCAAGCAGGGCCGAGTAGGCGGCAAGGAGGATGACCGCTTCGGGTGCGCGCAGTTCCTTCGTCAGCCGTCGGACGGTGCTCACGGCTTCGGCCGACAGAGGAACGGTGACCTGGTCTCCCTTGAGGGTCGGCTGGCCTCCACGGTCTGGTAGGCCACAGTTGAGCTCCAGGTCCTGTGGCTGTGCCCCGGCCAGTTCCGCGTGCCAGAACGCGACGCTCTTTTCAGATACGAGGGCCTCTTCAGCGACGGGGGCGATTCCGCTGAGTTCCTCCGGCGGCTGCAGGCCTGCTGCGAGGGCGGTGTAAGCGGCGATCAGCTCACTGCACAGGACGGCGGCCGACGCGGTGTCGAAGATCAGGTGATGGACGGCGAGGCAGAGATGGTCGCCCGTTTCATGCTCGAAGTATCCGGCCCGCAGGAGCGGCTTACCATCCAAGGTGAAGGGCTCGGCGACGAAGCGGGTGAGCGCTGCGTCCATGGATCCGGGCACGGAGACACGGGATATCTGAACCGGGTGATCGCTGCTACTCAGAATCTCCTTGCGCATCTCCGTTTCTCCGGCATGGAAGACAGTTCGCAGGGCGGGGTGGCGGCTCACCAGGAGAGCGAAGACTTCGTTGAGCAGCGGAACCGAGAGCGGGCTGTCCACGCGTAACGCCAAGGAGAGGTTGTTGACGCCGGTGCCCGGTACCAGTCTTTCCAGAAGCCAGAGTGCCTCTTCCTTGCGGCTGACTGTAACCACCGGCATGCTCGAAGTACTCGCCATGTTCATCCCCCGGTTTCCTCACATTGTCAGCTGCGCGAGCGGTTACGGCTTACTTCAGCAGTTCGCGAAGGATGCTGGCGGCCTCGAGATCGCGCAGCAGGTCGATGTGCTCGAGATCGCATTTAATTTCTTCGGCGACCATCGCATCCCGCTCTTCAGGCGTATACCGATTCAAGCCGCTGAGTGGGCTGCGGGAGGATACGACGGTCGACTTGCGCCAGGCATTCCGATGGTCGATGTCACCCGCACCGATCAGATACGTGAGGAAGGATGAGTAGGTCAAGGACAGTTCGTCTGCGAAACTCTCATCCAGGCCGGCGGCTTCAAACGCGATCGGCACTAGCCCCTGGAAGGCCGCCGTAAGTTCCGACGCAATGTCGGCGAGCGGCATACCACTCTCGGTCACCAGTCGGCCAGCTTCTTGGGCTGCGGCCACTCGTTCCTCGGGCAGCCCTGCAGCCAGGCCCCCAACGACCTTATGGAAGTGGTAGTACAGCGTGAGCGCGTCCGGAGTCTCCGGATCGAACAGAATGAGTTTCGGCGGCGCGCCCTGGAGTCGCTCCAGTTCGTCAGCGATTCCCGCGGCGAAGGTTCCTCCCGCGCAGAACCCGAGAACACTGGTCACTTCCCAGTCGGCTTCCCTAACACTGTCGACCCACCGATGCACGTAATCAGCACCCGACATCCCCCTCTCGTCGCCCAACGGCGGCTGAAGTGCCTCAAAAACGGAAGGAAGAGGCATCGGCGATACCGCCGCAAGCTGAGCGAAGAGATCCGAGAAGCGGGCCTCTATACGTCCAGTGACGTCGTAATCGACAGCCAGGCACACATCGCCGCGGCGTCCTTCATGGAGCACCTTCCACGCATCATGCATGCCTCAACGTCCCCACCCTCGGATATCCTCAACCCTTGACCAAAAAACTTTACTAAGTAAAGTTCTTTACTGCATCAACCAACGATAACGCCCAGGCGATCACATGGGAAGCCCCTGTGATCGCCCTCACAGCGGGAAGGCAATTGGCCACGAGCCGTTACATCCAAGGTCAGCAGATCATGGCAAATCCCTACAAGGCACCTCAAGCCATGACGGTCAGCCGATCGATCAGACGGGAGTCTGCCCGTCGCCCCCAAAGGTGAACCCGCCTCTTTGATCATGTCGACGAGGATGCGATCAACGCGCGAACGCGCTCCATCAAGACTCGCGACACAAGCCAATCAGCACTTATCACCCCTTACGTGGGCACGAGAGACAGGATCGCAGATGATTGAAATGACCAACAATAATGACCATTGGATCCAGCGCTACCACCCAGCACCCGACGCCGAAGCACGACTGGCTTGTTTTCCATACGCTGGTGGCTCGGCAAGCTTCTACTTCCCGACGTCTCAGGCACTTTCGCCGTCCGTCGAGGTATTGGCCATTCAATACCCCGGCCGTCAGGACCGGCATGCCGAGCCCGCCCTGACGAACATCGAGGCGCTGGCCGATGGAATAGCAGACGCGCTGAACAAATGGACGGATCGCCCATTGGCATTCTTCGGGCACAGTATGGGTTCACTGGTAGCCTATGAGGTAGCAAGGCGGCTGCAGAGAGACGGTGTCACGTTGTCGGCACTATTCGCTTCTGGTGGCCGCGCCCCCCATCTATGGCGCAGCAGGGGTATGCACAAACGTCCAGACAGCGCCCTGATAGACGAGCTAAGGGAGCTCGGAGGGACAGAATCCAGTGCGCTGGACAACGAAGAGGTCCTCCAAATGGTACTGCCGACTCTTCGGCACGACTATCAGGCCATTGAAACGTACCGCTACGATCCCTCTCCGAGGCTGACCTGTCCGATTCTGGCTCTGATCGGCGATCGCGACCCTCGGGTTTCCGTGAATGATGTCCGAGGGTGGGACGAGCACACCTCAGCCGGGCTTGATGTCCGCGTGTTGCCTGGCGGACATTTCTATCTCGTCAACCAGCAGACCGCGATACTTGACATCATCGGAGAACACATCCAATTCCCTACCGGCGTCGAATAACGATCCAAGGATGTGCTGCCCGCTTCGGTTGCGGCAGAAGAGGTCCGTTGGCGACCTGTCCGTTGCCAGAGTTTTCCCTGAGGGACGGGAATTTAGTGTCGAGGAGCACGCCGGAGCGGAAGAGAGAGTTTGCCACTGTTCGGATAATCACTCGCAAGGCGTTGGCGAGCTCGATTCTTCAGCGGGGCTCGGTCGCTGATCGGCTCGACGGTTCGCCCATATTGTCCTCGTGGTGTTCGAGGTGGTCCGTCGCGTGACGCTGCGGGTGCGCCGGGTTCCACGGGCCTGGAGTGCTGCTGGTCATCCTCCTTCCTGGTCTTCGTCGGGGCGGTGCCCGGCCGTCAGGTGACGGCCGGGAGGTCGGTGAGCCGCTGCCAGTAGGTGGTGAACGCCATCGCCCAGGGCAGGTGGAATCGATGTGCGGCCAGCGGCGCCGGGGGTGAGTGGTAAGACGTGCGGGCAGGTGCGACAACACCGTCCGCTGAACCAAGGATGTCGCCTTCGCCGAGGACGTCATCCCTGGTGGGCCTGATCCGGCAACCGACACTGGCGACGCATCGTGGCCACGAGGTACGACTAAACACGCTGGACTGTGATGGTCAAGGACCCTCCGCCACACTGCCCAGTTCTCCGCCCAGGGCCGGGCTATCACCTGCATTTCCCGGCTCTGGCGGAGCCCCGACTCTCTATGCAGGGTCAAGCGCCATAGGCAGCGGTCGCCGATGAATGACATCAAGGCGCGAGACGGCCCTCGTCAACACCACATAGAGACGATGCAGTCCCCGTGTCTCTGCCTCGACGATCGCTGCTGGCTCGACCACGACAACATGGTCGTATTCCAAGCCCTTGGCAACCTCCGCGGGGAGCACGGTCACACGCGAACCCGTGTCGTCGCTTGTGGACGTCTCGATGCCGGCGTCTGCGAGGGCATCACGAAGGCTCATCACCTCGGGTGCGTCGGCGATGACCCCGATCGACCCCTCACCTTCGAGGGCCGCACGCACCACCTCAATCGTCGCCTTCACGGTGTCAGGCACATTGCGGATCATCAACTCGCCGTCCCGCCGCAAGGACCGGGAGGGCGGAACGTCGACATCGAGGGAACCGATGAGCCGGTTGGCGAACTCCACCACCTTGGCCGGAACTCGGAACCCCATGGTCAGCGGTACCACTTGGGCATCCTGCTTACCGAGATGGACCAATTGCTCCGGCCAATTACGAGCGGCCCAAGGGGTGGTTCCCTGAGCGAGGTCCCCGAGGACCGTCACCGACCCGAAGTCAACTCGGCGACCGATCACTCTGCACTGCATCGGCGAAAGGTCTTGAGCCTCGTCCACCACTACGTGTCCGTAACCCTCAGGTCGCTCGATGAGTCCGGCGACCTCGTCAATGAGCACCAAGTCGGCTTCAGACCACTTGGCGCTCTTCCAGGAGCGCGGCGGCTTCGGCCAAAGAATTGCCTTCTGCTCATCAGCGGACAGGATTCCGTCGGCCGCAACCGTCAGAATGTCAGGATCGCTGAGGACCGAGGCCACCACCTCCTCGGGTTGGACCTTACGCCAAACGGAATCGACAAACGCGGAGATGGGTTTCGCTCGCCCCATCTTGCGCAGCCATTCGTTGTTGGGCGGCCCGGCCCGCCTCTCAACCTGGCGTTGCAGCACTTGGACGGCGCGAGCACGGACACGCTCACGCCCCACGGCGTACAGCGGCGCCTCCTCGCGTACTTCCGCCACGATCTCTTCCAGCTCTTCGACCGAGATGCGCCAGCGGTACGAACCGTCGGGTACCGCCACCGATTCGGAAGGGGATCCCACCCGCGCGTAGAGCGCTTGGCGCAGCACCTGCGCCATCCGACTGTCATGCTTGACGGCCGCTGCCGCCTCCGCATCCTGGGCCTGCACGGGATGGCGGGCGATCTCGTCCGCAATCATGCACTGCCGGATGTCGATCTCGCCCAGCGAAGGCAGTACCTCTGAGATGTACTTCAGGAAGGTGCGGTTCGGGCCGATGATCAGCAGACCACTTCGCTGGATGCGCTGCGGATAGGTGTACAGCAGATACGCGGCTCGATGCAGGCCGACTGCCGTCTTTCCGGTACCCGGCGCCCCCTGCACGCATACGGAGTCAGTCAATTGACTGCGCACCAGATCGTCCTGCTCAGGCTGGATGGTGGCGGCGATATCACGCATGGGGCCGACTCGTGGCCGCTCAATCTCGCTGGCGACAATCTGGCTCTCCCCGGACTCGCCTGCCGTCAGATGCTCGTCCTCCATGCCGCTGAGATCTTCCGAAGCTCCGCGGCTTCCAGCCGCCCAGCCAAAGCGTCGCCGCACAGCGACGCCCTGCGGATCTTTGGCACTGGCCTGATAGAAGGTGCTCGAAACGGGCGCTCGCCAGTCCACAACCAGAGGCGGAGTGGAGGGGTGCTCGGAGAGCCGACGGCGACCGATGTAGTAGGTCTGCCGACGATGGTCCCCTGCCTGCAGCGAGTCCTCGAAGCTCAGGCGCCCGAAAAAGAGTGGCCGGTCGGGCTCCTCGAGAAGCGCTTTCGCGCGACTGCGCAGCGTGTAGCCCAGTGCTTCAGCGTCCGCGCCGGAGGCCGAGACATCCTCCCCGATGACAACTTGTTCAGCCGACTCCTCGACCATGCTGGCCATGGCCGCACGGCAGGTGTCGTGGTATGTCCGTTCCTGGCTGAGTTCATGATCAAGCGGCTTCACACCCGCATACTAACTTAACCCAGTAACAAAGTTAACCATACATCTGAAAAGTCAAGGGTCCTACGCGTACGCGACGAGCCCATCGCGCAGTTGCGCGAAGGCTCGATCTGCGACCGCGATCGCGATCGGGTAGACGTCGTCTGCTTTCTCCCCGGCTTCCATCCGCCGCCAGTTCTCCTGGGCAAGGATCCGCTGCACAGCGACGATCTGACTGGCCGCCAGACGCGCCTCGACCTGACGCTCTCCGCCCAACGCCTCGCTGAGAGCCTCCTCCGAACGCATCATGTACGCATACAGCCGCGCAACCAGGCGAGGTGTGCCGTACAGAAGGCTGTGAAATGCGAGGACCTGCGGGTCGTCGCTGAGTCCGGTTACCGGGTCCCGCCCCTGAAGTGCGTCCAGGAAGTGGCCGTGCAGGGCATCCAGAGGTGACACTCCCCGGGGCCGTCCCGTGACTACGCGGCTGTGCTCATCCTCATGATCGGCAAACCGATGCAGAGCCAGATCTTCCTTGGTCGGGAAGTAACGGAAGAGTGTGGGCTTCGACACTTCGGCTGCGGCCGCGACCTGCTCTACCGAGACCCCGTCGAAGCCCTTCTCCAAGAAGAGCGCGATCGCAGCATCGGAAATCTCCCGATACGTCCGCAGCTTCTTGCGCTCTCGCAGGCCCATGTCCCTACTCATAAATTTGGACAGTACTGTCACACGCCATGAATCAGGAAGAGCCGTCCGAAACCGAAACCGCAATTCATCCACACAGCCACCTGCAACCACAGGCTTCGGGACAGCTTGTGGCAGGGTACAACCCGCTCGGCCTGGCGGCGGACGTAAGGACTCCCCGTAGGCGGGCTGCTCATAGTCCCACCAGAGGCCCTGCATTTGGATCAACTCGGCGTTGAGGATACCGTTCAGGGCCTCGGTCCCGCAGTCTACGCAGTCCCCGACGGAACCCATTGAGAACTGCAGTCTGGAAGCCGCTCGCGTGAGTGACCGCACCGATGTTGTTGTCAGCCGCCTTGATCAGCGCGGGTTTCAGACCCGTCGGAACCACCGATCCGCCGTGCCGCAGCCTCTGCGACCTCCACGGGGGTGAACTCACGGAACATCGCGTTCAGTGAGCTTCTTCAGCGTTGCCGCTCCAGGGTGAGGACGGCTTTGGCGATTGACGTCATGC
>NZ_BMMU01000068.1 GCF_014646095.1 Streptomyces lacrimifluminis
AGCGTTCCTCGGACTCGCCGTCTGCCTGATCACTCACCGCCACGTCCAACGGCTTTGTTAGGGACTGTTACGGCCGGCCGCTTCCCCGACGACCCACTGCTTGCCGGACTGATTGGTGAACTGAGCATGCGCAGCCCGGAGTTCGCCACGATGTGGGCCGATCACCGAATCCTGGCCTGCGATGTCGCCGACTACGAAATGCGCCACCCGCTGGTCGGGACACTCGCGGTCACCCAACAGACACTGCAGAGCCCACAAGGATCGGGACCGTCCCTGGTGGTGGCTACGGCCGCCCCGGGCTCACCGTCCGCCTCAGCCCTGACCCTGCTCGCCCACACCACCGCACCGCAGGAATCGACCCGGCCGCGCCCCCGCGCCGTAACTCGCACGCCGTGACCTGAGCCCCGATCACCGGACGCTCCCGCTCCCGCCGGTCGGCAGCACGATCACGGCCACCCCCGAAGCACCTCTCGCCCACGGCACCGCACCGCGGCCGCCGCATGCCCGAAAACAGCGAAGGAACCATGTCCAAGCGACGCATTGAACTGATCATGTCGGCAGTTGTGGTGGCCGCGGCCACCCTCACAGCGGCTGTGCCCGCCAACGCGACATCCACCGGAGGACCACTGACGGATGTCCGGGTCGCCACCCACTTCGACCTGTCCGCCGGGCAGATGCCGGAGAACATCACCCTGCTGCCCGACGGCACGTCCGCCGTCACCTTCGCCGCCAGTCGACAGGTGGCCCAGGTCACCCCCCGAGGTACCACCCGCGTCCTGGCGACGCTGCCCGCACCCGCCGACGGCGGCACCAACACACCGGTCCTCGGCTTCCCTCTGGCCACCGGCATCGTCCACACCTCGGACGGCACCCTGTATGTGCTGTACGCGACCGGCACAGCCGACCTGACGGGGTTGTGGAGGATCCGCCCCGGCCAGGCGCCGCAGCGCATCGCCGCACTGCCCGCCGCCGGCCTGCCCAACGGGCTCGCACTGGACGAGCGCAGCGAACAGCTCTACATCACCGACTCGGTGCTCGGAACCGTATGGACCGTCCCCGTCACCGGCGGCACACCCCGTGCATGGTCCACCGCTCCCGAACTCGCCTCGACAGGCTTCCTCGGAGCAAACGGCGCGAAGGTGCACGGCGGCGCGCTGTGGGTGACCAACCTGGACCAGGGCACCGTCCTGCGCATTCCGATTCGTGCCGGAAACCGAGCGGGAGCCCTGCGGATCAAGGCATCGGGCATGGCCGGCATCGACGACTTCGCCTTCACCGGCCGCGGAGACGAGATCCTCGCCACCCTCAATGCCCCCAACACCGTCGTACGCATCCGGCCCGACGGCACGGTCACGACCGTTCTGGACTCCACCGACGGACTTCAGAACCCCACCTCCGTCGCGTTGCGCGGTCACGACGTGTACGTACTCAGCGCCGCCTACGCCACGGCCACCGACCCCAATCTCCTGCGCGCACGTCTGCGTGGCCACCGGTAGGACCCTGCCCGAGACGAATACAGCAGCCCGGCCTGACGGATGCTGGCGGGCGCGGGCGATCAAGATGTACCCCTCGGACTTCCGCGACACGAGCGCGGAAGTGCGGATCACGCTGCTCGCGGCACTGTGCTGGTCGAGGCAGGCGGAGATCACCGACGCCCTGGTCGAGCTGCTGGTCGCCCTGGTCCACAAGATCAACGCTCGTGCCGAGCGGCGGGTGCCAAGCGACCGAGTCATCTCGGGCGCGCCCGTACGTGGGAGCAGGAAGGCTGCGCCAGTCCAGCCACTGATCTTCGCGGCGGGGCATCAACAGGCTGTCGTGCGCGAGTCCGTGAGGCAGCAGGAGCGGTAGGTGTCGGCACCGTCGACGGATTGGCGGGGGTTGCGTTGTCAACGGGCGTCCCAGCCATACGTCGTCCGCCGGTGCCGTCCGCGCCGGAGCCCATCGTGTCGACGCCGTTCTGCAAGAGACGGTTGGCGGACTGGCTGTGGCGGGACTGGCCGCGCGGGTCGTTGACCTTGGTGACCTCGCCGTCTGCGGCGAACGCGCCCTGGGCGCCGCCGAAGCCGTGACGGAGGCGCGCGTGCGCAACCCCGGAGTCACAGACGCGGACAGCTTCCTCAGCGCGCTCGGGCACGGCTGCCTCCCTGGCCTCGACAAGCCGGACCGGCTCGAGTACCGCCGCGGCAGCGCCGGCCGGTCGGCCACGTCAGCAGCAGTGGACGCGCTCCCGCGCCGAGGAGTTGGCCGGCCGCCGACCCTCGGCACCGTGAGCGCACCGAAGAACAAGAAATCGGCGCCCCGGACCCTGGTCGCCCACCCAACAGGTGACGTCGTGCCTCGTAGAAGCCCAGAAATCCCTGTCGTCGACTGCACCGCGACAGGGGACATGTCCCCGCGCGACGGTGACGTGGATCCGCGGGCCCGGACGCTGGTACGGGCCGTGCGGTTCAGTGGCCTCGGCTGAACTGGCCCTGGCGGGCAAGGTCCTTGTCCTGCTGGGCATGTCGGCCCCGAGTGGGTTGCCCGGTTCCGGTACCGGCCGATCAACTGGGCTCGTCACACCTCGGCGGAAGGCAGTAAGGCCCCACCGCGAGTGCAGTGACACCAGAGCTACGAGCTCCACCACACCCCCGCTCACCGGCGCCGCTCTCCTCCTTTCCTTCCCCCCACCGTTCTCCCCTCTCCTTCATTCCCCACGGCACAGGAACCGCGTACCAGATGATCAGCATGGGACAGCCAGTGGACAACTGCCGAGCACCGGTATCCGCGGACAGCGGTACCCGTACGGCCGGCGGTACGCGCGCATGAAATCCAGGTTCGATCCGCTGACCATCGCGGCGATGACGGTCACCGTCGTCTCCATCTCGGCCACCGCCCCCCTCACCGCCGCCGCCACGGCCTCGCCGCTCGCCATGGCGTTCTGGCGCAACTGCCTGGGCTTCGCCGTACTCGGACCGCTCCTCCTGCTTCTGCGCCGCCGCGAGGTGGTGCGCGTCGTACGCGGTGAACGCGCACTCCTGCGCCGCGAACAGTGGCGGCCCCTGGTCTTCGGCTTCCTCGCGGCCACCGCACTCGCCCTGCACTTCGCGGCCTTCATGACGAGCACCCGGCTCACCTCGGTCGCCATGTCCACCGCCCTCGTGGCCACCCAGCCCGTCTGGCAGGCCCTCATCGCCGCAGGCCAGGGCGCCAAGAACTCCCGCAGGACCTGGGCGGGACTCTCGCTCTCGGTGGTGGGAGCCGCCGCGGCTGCCGGGCTCGACATCAAGTCCGGCGGTACGGCACTCCTCGGCGACCTTCTCGCCCTGGTCGGGGCCATCGCCCAGGCCGGATACACGGCCCTGAGCGAGAAGTCGCGCGCGGACGTGAGCACACCGTTCTACACGACGTTCACCTCGCTGGTCTGCGGCATGGAACTCCTCGCCGTCTGCTTGCTGGCCGACATCCCGTTGACCGGCTTCGACAGGTCCACCCAGTTGTCGCTGCTCGGACTGCTGCTCCTCCCGCAGATCCTGGGGCTCGGCTCGCTCAACTTCGTTCTCGGCAGAACATCGGCGACGACGATGAGCGTCCTGCTCCTGCTGGAAACCCCGGTGGCCGCGCTCGCCGCCTGGTGGTTCATGGGCCAGAACATCGCGATCGCGACGATCCCCGGACTGCTGCTGATCATCGTCGGCGTCACGGTTGTGGTGACCAGCGGCGGGGAACAGCTCGCGCCGACACCGGACGAACACGGTGCGGCGATACCGCAGCCGGTCTATCCCCCGCACTTCCCGCAGCCAACGCCCGTGGCACAGCATCTGACGGTCCGTCGCAGGGCCAGGCGGGACCCCCGGCTGGACTGGGCGGCGTACACCGAGAACCCGACGGTCACGCTCACCTATCACGGCGCCGGGGCGTTCGACACCCTGTACATGCGCAAACCGCGGCCCACGCTGGTGGAGGAGCCGTTCATCGACGATCCCACCGTGTCCCTGACGGTCCCGACACGACGACGGTGACCGCTCAAGTACCGTACGGGGCCGCCGGGCCCCACCTGCTGTAGCCGTTTGGAGGCCGTCGACGGGCATCGACCAATCGGCAACGGCGGCTCGATCACGGCCCACAGGTCGTCACTGATCTCCCACGGCTTCCGCGGTACCACGGGTCGCCCCCACAAAGGCGGAATCACTTCCACCTCCGCCGTGCCACAACAAGATCTTTCTGCAAGGACTCCTAAAGGTTTCCCAAGCGTCTTGATGTCGACGCGGGCACCCGTGGCCAGCGGGATGCGGACGCCAAGCCCGATCGCGAGCGCCGACAGCTGCGGGTGCTGGGCGAGGTGGTTGCCGATCACAGTGAAGCGGGAGGTGTGGGCTCCTCTGGCGTAAAAGCGGTTACAGCAGCGGCTCTGAAGTGGACGGCTGCGTCGAGACAGCCACGGCCCCCGCCGTCCTGCACGTCCGCGACTCCAAGAATGCCGAAGGCCCCCGGCTGGCGCTGAGCCGTGAGGCCTGGGTGCCGTTCGTATCCGCCCTGTCGACACCCCGGTAGCCGGCCCGCTCCAGGTCACCCCGAGGCCAGCTGCTCCGCTATCTCCGCGATCCAACCGGAGGTCTTCGCCGGGTCGTTGAGGGTCTCGGCCCACGCGTCCGGCTCCAGCTTGTGCTTGGCGGGGCCGCATTTGAGGGCGATGAGCAGGGACCTGGCGGACTCCCGCATCTCGGCCGTGGTGTTCCCGGAGATGTCGGGGCCCGCCGCCAGGGCATAGATCTCGCGCGCCATGGCCTGACGCTCACCCTTCGACACCTTCTTCCAGAACTTCATCGCGTGCTTCAGCGACTCCGTGCGGGAGGCGGCCTCCGCCGGGGTCTCGCCCTGCGGCGCCCAGCGCTCGGGGTGGTGGACCTCTTCGTAGCGCTTCGTGGCGGCGCGGAGCGCCTTGTACATGGTGACGCCGAGGACGAGACCGGCCCCGGCCCCGGCGAGGCCCCATCCGACCGGGTTGCTCGCCAGTCCGACTGTTCCCGCCGCGACCGCCGTCACGACGCCGGCTGCGGCCTTGACGGACTCGCCCCCACCGCCCGCTGTCTCCTTGCCAATCTTGGTGAGCTGCTTCTTCTTCGCGTACTGCTGCACCCTGCTCAGCTTTTCCACGTCGTTTTCGGCGTGCTGGAGGTTCTCGGCGGCGTCACGGGCTTCACCCATCGCCTCCCAGGCGGCGTCGATGGCCTCGGAAACGAGCTCCAGCTGTCCCGGGCCCTCGTGCTTCCAGTAGGTGTCCAGCGCGACGTAAGCCTCCGCTGCGGCCCAGCCGGCCTGCTCGTGCGACTCGTTCAGCCGTGCCAGTGACCCCGCCTGGACGAGGTGGGGATCTCCCAGCTTTTTGACCTGCTTGTACTTGTTGGCTGCTCCCCCGATGCGGAAGGCGGACCGCATGCCCTTGATCGCGCCGATGGAAGCGCTGGCGATACCGCTCGCCTCGGATGCCACCGCGGCGTCCGCCGCCTTCTGGATCTTGGTCACCTCCTTGGCGATGGCGGCGCTGTAGCTTCCCGAACTGGCGGCGCTGACAACCGTGTCGGCCCCCTTGGTCTTGGCCTTCTTCTTCGCCGTGTGGTGGTCGGCCCCGGTTTCGTGCTTCTTGGCGTCCTTCATGTTCTTGTACGCGTCCATGCCACTGACCACGGTGCCGGCGGCCTCCGTGAGGAGGTTGCCCGACGCTGCGGAGGTCCCCGAGGCGGCGGCGGAGTGCTTGAGTCCCTCGTTGGCCGCGACGGCGGCCTGCTGGGTTAAGGCCGCGTTGGTGGGGGTCTGGAAGCCCTTGATGAAGGTGTCGATGGGTTCGAGATTCTTCTTGAACCTGTCGAGGAGCGCGGCGATCCGGTCTCGGTAGTTCTTCTTCTTCGCTCCGGGGGACGCGTCGCCGTCCGCCGCCGCCTTCCCTCTCTCGGTGTCCCGGACGCGCTGCACCGCCGCAGCCGTGGCCCGGTTGCCGGCGCGGGACTGCATCTCCAGGAAGGCGCGCTCCGGCGAGCGTTCGGACGTACTCCCGGTCCGGCTCCCTCCCTCACGGTGCCGGGCCGGCGTCAGGACCGCTGCGGACTGCCGTGTCGAGGTGCGGTGGATCGGCGTGCTCATGGACGTACCTCTCCTGTACCGGACCGGGCGAGGCGAAGGTAGCCAGACCTGGCCAACAGGAGGGGTCCGGCGGGGAAATTCCCCACGGACGCTGTGGGGCGCGTGTGGTGGATTCGACCGGTCGTCGCTTGATGAGCGTGCTGCGCAAGAAGGAGGCTCCGAGTGCCTCGGGATGCGGCGGGACGCTCCCGACGGGTCGGAGTACTGGTGGGTGCCGCCGGGTACGTACTCGCTCAGCTCGTAGGGCGTGTCCCCAGCACCAACTTCAGCCGGTCCCTCAGCAGGCGGCGGGCCGGTTACATCAAGTGGCACAGGAGTTTGTGGCGGGTGCCGTCAGTCATGTGGGCGGTCAGGCCGTTTCTGCTCGGAGGATGACAATGGCCGGGTGCACGAGTCATGTCTCGTGCACCCGGCCGTTTGTGGGCGCCGTCAAGTGGTGAGGTTCGGGAGCGGGTTGTGAAAACGTGGGTGGGCTCGCGCGGAACGCGTGCGCTGTTCGCGGGTCGCCAGCTCTCTCAGGCGGGGATCGCCGATCATGGTGAGCAGGTCGGTGTGGGGTCCACCCCAGTTCCTGGCGGGTGCGTGGCGCGCCTATTGCCAACTCGTCGGTCTCGCGCGCGCGGAGTTACCAGGCGACGGTTCCCTTGTCGTCGAAGAAGCCGCCTCGGGGGCCGTCATCGGGCAGGGTGGCGAGGCGAAGGGCGATCGCGGCGCCCTGCTCGGGTGTTCGTTCCCCGGCGAATCCGGTGAAGTCGGTTGCGACGTACCCGGGGCATGCCACGTTCACGATGATGTTCGTGTCAGCGAATCGGCGGGCGTACTGTGCTGTGACGCTGTTGAGCATTGACTTGGAGGGTGCGTAGGCGGCCATGACCGGGCCGGTCTGCAGCGTCAGCGAGCCCATGTTGCTGGACATGTTGACGATCCGGGGCGAGGCGGCACGGCCGAGCAGCGGAAGCATCGCGTTCGTCACCCGTACGACCCCGAACACGTTCGTCTCCAGGACTGTGCGCAGGACGTTGAGGTCGAGGGTCATGGGGTCCTGCGCCCCGTCCTCGAACCGGCCGGAGATTCCAGCGTTGTTGACGAGGACGTCGAGGCGCCCGGCTTGCTTCTCGATGCTCGCCGCCGCTGCGGCGACACTGGCTTCGGAGGTGACATCGAGGGCGACTCCGAACGTATCTATGCCTGCGGCATGCAAGCGCTCCACGGCCTCCTTGCGTCGGGCGTCGTCACGCGCCCCCACGGCGACGGTGAAGCCGAGGGTTCCAAGGCCCTGAGCGATGGCGAAGCCGATTCCCTTGTTCGCGCCGGTGACCAGCGCTGTCTTGGAGGTGTTCACGCTGCACATGCTCAGCGCGGGGCGTCCGTTTCGTCCAATATCGATCAAGTACCTTGTGATACCCGGCGGGTATCACAAGGTGGATAGGCTACGCACATGGGCGACCTGGAGACCCGTGAGCTGCGGTACTTCGTTGCGGTCGCCGAGGAGCTGCACTTCGGGCGCGCGGCCCAGCGGCTCGGGATCGCGCAGCCGCCGCTGTCGCGCGCCATCCGGCAGCTCGAACGTCGGCTCGGCGTCCAGCTTCTGGACCGGGACCGACGCGGGGTGGCCCTCACCGGCGCCGGCGGGGTGTTGCTGCGCGAATCCCGGATGTCCCTCGATGCGGTCGCGGCTGCCGCGCGCCGGACCCGGCGGGCAGCGGACCTCCAGCGGCCGCTCGTACTGGTGGCGAAATCCGGCGCATCACACGAGCTGCTGCAACGGCTCCTCGCCTCGTCGGCAGCCGACACCGATACGGCACCGGTCGAAGTCGTCCTTTGCGAGGTCGGTGAGCAGGCACGGTACCTGCGCAGCGGGCGCGCGGACGTGGCCCTCATGCACCGGCCGGTCGACGACCTGGCCGGGTTCGATACCGAAGACCTCTGCACCGAAGGCCAAGTCGCCCTCCTCCCGTCGGGGCACCCGCTCGCCGCACGTCCCCGGCTCACCCTCGCGGACGTCGGCAACGTGCCTGACCTTCCCATCGCCCGGTGGCCCCGGCTCGACGGCTCCTACCCCGACGGCCCCGGGCCAGAGGTGCACACCCAGTCGCAGCTCGCTCAGCTCGTCGCGCTCGGCAAGACCCTGCTCGTCATCCCTGCCTCCAGCCGCGCCTGGCAGTGGCCCGACCATGTCGCGGTGCCCGTCGTCGACGCCCCGGACGTCACAACCGTGCTCGCGTGGCCATCCGGCCACCACTCATCGGCCCTCGCCGCGCTGGCCCGAGCCGCAGCCGAGCTTCGCAACAGGCCACCAGCTGCGCCCACGCGCTGAACGCCGACCCGCTCGCCTGATGCGTCTGTTCGCCATCGCCGAGAAGCTGTCATGCGGACGGCGCCACCGCCCTCACCCGCAAGCGCCTCGGCGAGTGGAAGCCCCCAACGGCTGACCGACCTCCACGAGACGGAAGCGCGCCCACTGCGCAGGCTGCTCGAACGGGTCGCCCAGACGGCCCGACGCGAGGCGATCACACCCGACGACGTCTGCTGATCGGGCGTTCAGGGCACCCTGGGCCCGCCACCTTGGGGGTCTCGGACATCTACGCCGATAACCGGTGCGTGCCCGCCGGGAAGGTGATGCGCTCGTGGAGGTCGCGCGGATGGATCCGCGGGCCTGGCCCGATGTGCGTGACCCGGGTTCCGTGGAGGAGGTCCGGGAGGCCTTCGGACGAAGGTACTGGATCCAGTACCTGCTGCACGCCGGAGTGATCGAGGTCCGTGACATCGGATGGGCGGGCCTATCAACTGGCACGAATGAGGGCACCGAGGGACTCGGTCAGCGCTGGCCGCGCTCCCCCGCCCCAGTCCTGGAGCTGAATCGCTGATCACCTGGGCCGCCGCGATCACCCTTACTACCGGGCGAATCACCTGCTGAAGTTCTCGCAGAATCTGACGGTCGATCTCGCGCGAGGCCCCACACGACTGATCATCTTGGCGTTGTCGGTCGGCAACCCCGCCAAGAGGTCACTCTGGTCCCTCCTGTCGGCCCAATCAGACAGCCGCCCGGCATCGGGATCCGGGACAGCGAGCGGCCTAACCGGCTGCGGGGGCGCGGCAAATCAGCTGCCACCGCGTATTCGGCCCGCCCGATCCACCACCACCCGGGATTTGCGCAACTCGAATCCCGCGCTGACCAACACGCAGCGACGCCTTGCAACGGGCACTCAGGCCGCGGCCTCCAGGTTCGCTGATTCGGCTGTGCGGCGGTATTCGGCGTTGATGCGGCGGGCTTGTTCGAGCTGGTCTTCGAGGATGACGATGCGGCAGGCGGCGTCGATGGGGGTCCCGTGGTCGACGAGTTCGCGGGCTCGGGCTGCGATGCGCAGCTGGTAGCGGGAGTAGCGGCGGTGTCCGCCCGCGGAGCGCAGCGGGGTGATGAGGCGGGCTTCGCCGATGGCGCGCAGGAAGCCTTGGGTGGTGCCGAGCAGTTCGGCGGCCCGGCCCATGGTGTAGGCGGGGTAGTCGTCGTCATCAAGACGGTTGTAGGAGTCGTCCGCTGTCATCTCACCTCTCTGTGGAACACGTGGAGGGGCCCTGGTGCCATTGGCACCAGGGCCCCGAAGGAACTGCTACACCATCTGCCGGCCCTGGTTAATGCGCCGGCCTTCTGTTTCCGCAGACCCGACCGGAATGCTGTCGGGTGTGCTGGGATCGCGGTTGCTCGACCGGAGACCACCTCACTATCGATGTCCTGCGGTACCCGGGTTCAAGACGTCCACCCGGGCGATCCTGATGGTGCCTGGCTCCTCCGTTCTTCCCTCTGGGACCAATCACTTACCCACTGCGGGGACTGCGTACTGCTGGTGATACGAACTGCTCAGTGACCTGTGGCAGCGCCACTCTCCGGCAGCCAGTCCCGTCGCCCGTCCTGCGTCTGCTCTGGCTTGGAACCCCACTGCCGAACCTCCCGGTGCGCGCGCCCGCAGCCGACGCCTTCACCGAGGTACCACTCACCGACTTCACTGCTGAGTACCACGAACTGCACTTACACGCGTACTGCTCACGGCGGCCCCTGATCACTGCGGGCCACCCGGTCCGGCCGCCAGTCCCGTCGCCGTCCTGCAACAAACCTGGCTTCGAAACTCCACCGCCGCACCGTCCAACGAACGACAACTGCTCTACTGCCGCCCGGCAGTTCGTGTCTGCCAGGCCCTGCTGTTCCTCTGGGCTACGAGAGAAACCATAACCAGACCCACCACCGAATGTCTACTCCAGCCAACACAGATTTCCGCGCACTCGACAGCGAGATAAGCGGTGGGGGCAGGATCAAGGCGCCATCACTGTCTCCTCCGAGCGTGACGGCCAACCCGGATCGCCATGGAGTGTCACGGATGCTGCCCGACACTCCGGCCCCGGGGCCAGGTCCCGTTGAAGCTGCCAGGGTTCCCTTGCCGGCGCAGGTACCGGCCCCGGACCTGACCGGATGCGTGCCCGCACAGAGACCGGCGAGACAACCAGCCGTGGGTACAGAACGTGAGAGATACCCGGACATGCGGGTGGGGGTGCACTGATGATCAGTGCACCCCCACCCGCATGTGGCGTTCCGTGAACGCGTTCTACCAGCGGTACCAGCGGCCTCGCTTGCCGCCTGCTCCGGTGGAGCGGGCTAGGAATCCGACCAGCCAGATCACCAGGACGATCACGGCGATCCACCACAGGGCCTTGAGGGCGAACCCGGCGCCGAAGAGGATCAGGGCGAGCAGCAGAACCAGTATCAGGGGAACCATAGTTATCTACCTCCGTCCCGCCGTCTGCCCCGACGTGATCTCCGTACACGCGAGAATTTATCTGTTTCTTACTGGCTCTAACAAAAGCTGTTGATCATGTGACTGGTGGCTTGTCCGCTCGTTGGTTTG
>NZ_BMMU01000069.1 GCF_014646095.1 Streptomyces lacrimifluminis
CTGGTCGAGCAAGCCCTCGCCACCCTCAAATCCTGGCGGCTCCTCCGTAAGCTCCGCTGCTCGACGACACGGATCACGAGCCTCGTCCAAGCCGTCCTCACCCTCCATCTGGCCAGCTCAGACTGAGGATGGAAAAGGCTCAATGGTTTGCGCCGACGAACTCGGCCCGGTGATCCCCCGCGCTTTCCCACCGGGACCGGGCTGGTCGCCGGACGGGCACCGCATCAAGAACGAGATCGACTACTCCCGGGGGCCGGAGAAAACCTGGGTCTACGGCGCCTTACGCGTCCACGACGGTCAAGCAGTCACGATTGACCGCCACGTCCCGCAACAGCGTCTTCTACCAGCGGTTTCTCCAGTTGGTCGAGGAGGCCACCCCCGCCGGGGACATCTACGTGATCACGGACAATCTGTCCTCGCACAACAGCGTGTCCACCCGCACCTGGCTCGAGGACCACCCACGCATCAAGCACGTCTTTATCCCGGTCGGCGCCTGCTGGCTCAACCTCCAAGAAGGCTGGTGGCGCATCTTCCGCAAGACCGCCCTGGCCGGACGCTCCTTCGGCGACCCGGGCCACATCACCCATGCCACCAACGTCGCCACCGACCAGCTCAACTCCCGTGCCCGGCCCTGGATCTGGGGCAGACCCGCACCACCCACCAGGCGCTTACGCCGCCTCTATGTGTACTTCCTTTGAATCCAGCACTAGCAACGCCCCTCCACGAGGGCGCTTCGTTCGGCTGGTGGAGGGGGCGTTTTTCGCGGGGGTACGCGCCGCTAGCGGTACATGAACGTCGGGATCAGACCGTTTTCATGGAAACCGGTGATGAGTTCGCCAGCCTCACACTTCGGTGCGGCGTTCGCGACGGCCATCACGTCGTAGGGGCTTCCGTAGTTCCCCATCCAGTGCCACTGTCCGGTCGCCTTACTCTCAGCGATGCGCTTCTTGAGCTCGACCCCCTCCTCGGCGGAGAGGGCTCGGTCCGTAGGGATCTCGTGTGTCGTCATACAAGGCTCCTTTCACAGAAGATTTGAGCGGTCTACGCCAGAATCCGCCTTGTTCACCCGATTCGCCACTCCAGGACTGCCGTTGCACGTGTACGGAGTTTGATCCGCGCACCGAACGACAGCCCGCCCAGCCACGGCTTCGACGAGAGGGTGGTACAGAAGCACACACGCTGGCCAGATGTGCGCAAGGCAGATGCCTCTATACGACGATGTCCTGGAGTGATTCCAGTTGCGTCCAGCGCTTCTCGGCGCGAACTGCACGAGGCAGTCGGTCAGCGTCCGGCAGCGGCCCCAAGTCCAGACCCGTAATTTCCGCAACGTCGGCGACCGGCACTCGGAAGGTGCGGAAGGCACCCAGAGGCGGAGGATCGCCGGCCCTCGCCGCGTCGGCCAACCACAAGGCGTGTCCCAATAGGGGCTTTGCCGTCTTTCAGGCGCCATCACGGTTCAGACCGCCCGACCGGCAGGTGCTGGCCACCCAGCACATCACCACGCGGGAGGCAGACCACCATGACGACCAGAAAATCGATGAGAGTCACCCCCCTTCTCGCAGGCTAGGCCGAACGGAGTACCGGCGCCCGTCGGCGCCCCGCCTGCCTCTACGTGCCAGGCCGCAGAGTCCGAGGGCCGGCTCCGGCGGACCCGCGGCCGTTCTGCCGACCAGAGCAGGGCGTTGCCCGCATGTGGCGGGTGCAGGCCAGTCACATGCGGGGCGCAATCGGCGGTGCGCCGTCGGGCGCAGCCACCGTTGGTTCTTACTGGTGCAGGCTGATGTCGTCGTACGACTCCAGCTGTGTCCAGCGGCGCGCGGCTCGTACTGCCTGGGGCAGCAGGTCGGCGTCGGGCAGCGGGCCAAGGTCCAGGCCCGTGATGTCGGCGACGTCGGCCACCGGTACCTGGAAGGTGCGGAAGGCGCCCAGCGGGGGAGGATCGCCGGCCCGCTCCGCTTCGGCCATGGCCCGGGCAGCCGCATCCCTCGACAGGTCGGGTGTCTGATCCAGGATGTAGGCGGTGGAGGACAGGTGGCCGTTCTGGATGAAGGCGGTGACCTTCCAGAACCGGAGCGGGACCTTGATGCCGCGGTAGGCGGGATCGGAATCCTCCAGTACCGGTCCGGTGAACACCGACAGTTTGCGTGCGAACAACTTGGCGTGGCCGAGGAGGAAGTCCTCCAGCCCCAGCCACAGCTTCTTGCCCTGGTTGAGGATGTCCATCTGCGGGGCGGCGTTGGTGTAGTGGAAGGTGTCCGCGTTGGCTGCGGCTGCTTCCGTCCTGTCGCCCCAGACGGGATCGAGGCGGCGGACCATGTGCCCCTTGTCCAGGGGATTGTCGCGGTAGACCAGGTGGCCGGCCTGCTGGCTCTCGGGCAGGCGCGGGTCGAACTGCCAGTTGTCGTCGCGGTCCATATTCGTCAATTGCGTGCCGTCGATGGCGACGGCAGTTGCGGCGGCGAGACGCCGGTCGGGGCGGAAGATGACGCTGAAGTGCGTGTACGGCAGGACGACTGTCTCGACACCGTTTTGCGCGGGTAGGGGCAGGGGCACCTTGACGCCAAGGAAGTCCTCGTCGTAGCCCGTGCGGTTCGCCAGTGACTGGAGGCTGACGGTCTCGCTGGCCAGCGAGGGGTTCTCGGGAGGAGTAGGCATAGTCTTTTCACTACCGTGCCGTGCTACCGGACGCACCACAAAAAGCCTCAAAAGGCGCCGTATGACGCAACATTAGATACTGTTAGATGGAATGGGTGTTTAGCCCAGAGCTCGGGGAATCCACTCCGGACGCTTCCCGTCCGTAGGGAAGGAGGCCCCCATGGCCAACGGCATATCACTCCACATCGGGCTCAACCGCGTCGACCCCGCCAAATATGGCGGGTGGGATGGCAAGCTCAACGCGTGCGAGAACGACGCCCGCGACATGGAACAGATCGCCCGAAACGCCGGCTACGGCGACCGCACGATGCTGCTCACGGCAGACGGGACGGTCGACAATGTGACCGCCGAGCTCCGCAGGGCGGCCAGGGTACTGACGCCCGGCGACATCCTGCTCCTCACCTACTCGGGTCACGGTGGCCAGGTGCCCGACAAGAACGGGCCCGAGGACGAGCCCGACCGTCTCGACGAGACCCTGGTCCTCTACGACCGGGAGTTCATCGACGACGAGCTGTACAAGGAGTTCGAGGCATTCGCCGAAGGGGTGCGCATTTCTGCCTACTTCGACTGCTGCCACAGCGAGTCGGCCGTCAAAGCGGTGCGGAACATCCTCACCCCGGACGCGATGGAGGAGCAGTACCAGACGCGCGACCCCGACCACATCGAGGTCACCTCCCGGGTCATGCCGCCAGCCACCCAGCACGAGGCGTACGCGAGGGACAAGAACCTCTACGACACGATCCAGCGGAACCTGAATCCGAAGGACACCCTCGAACTGGCGGCCAGCGTTCTGCTCATCTCCGCCTGCGCAGACAATCAGCTGGCCGCCGACGGCTGGGAGAACGGGCTGTTCACCGGCACGCTCCGCGAAGTGTGGAGCGAAGGGAAGTTCACCGGCGGACACAAGTCCTTCCAACGTGAAATCCTCCGCAGGATGCCGCCCAATCAGAGCCCCGGCCTCTTCGTGACAGGCAGCGCCAACAACGAGTTCCTGCAGCAGCGGCCCTTCACCGTATGAGGAACATCGCTGCGTGCGGGGCTGTTTCGAACCCCGCCCCGCACGCCCACCCGGTTGCGGCTTCGAACGTCCCGTCCCTCACGAGGACGACGTGCGGAACGCCGCTGCCGGGCGAAGCGCGTAACACTGGTGGGGTAGGACGCGACAGTCGACGAGACGAGGCCGAGCCATAGTCTTGCAGGCGTCACACAGCTGTCAGAAATTCCTTGCGTCTGGGACTCGTCGGCGGTCTGATCACCGCGGGACTGATGTGCTTGACGCCGCAGTCCGCTCAGGCGATCACCGGCGGGAACAACGTCACCGACCATTCCTTCGACTTCGTTGCGAAAATCAACTACACCTTGGCGCCGACCTGGTGCACAGCGACCCTCATCAAGCCCGACTGGGTCCTGACCGCGGCCCACCGTATGGGTGGTGCGAATCCCGGCGAGATCACGGTGCGCGTCGGTACCAACGTCCGGGACACCGGAGGGCAGGTGCGGGACACCGTAGCCATCCACTCGTACCCCGCCTACGTGGGCGGGCGCGACGACATAGCCCTCCTGAAACTGGATTCCCCTGTCACCGGCATCACGCCGATCAAACTCGCCGATCCCGCACAGTACAGGCGGTGGGACGGCCAGTCCGGAGGCCCGTTCACCATGTACGACGACGGCGTGGTGGCCGGCTGGGGCCAGAACGGTCACGTCTTCGCCATCTGAAGTCCGGATCGGCACGGAGTGCCCGGCGCTGGCACGGTCACCACCGCCAAGCGGTGCCCGTAGCAAAGGCGCGTTGCCCCCGCTCAACGGGGGACTCGGTCATACAGCCCCTATCCGATGTGAGGGGGCGAAGCCACGTCTTCTCGTAGCAGGTAGTGATGCTTCTGCCCTGCCTCCGCACTGGGCCAGCCCTCGGGCCTTCGCCGGCTTCGGATGGGTGAATGTCGGCGCGCGAGGTGTCGAAGACGCGGCACGGCGGCTACATTCTGCGGCCGGCGTGGAATCACTCTCGGGTGAACCTCGACAGGGCTTTCTCGCGACGGCTGATGGAACGGGGCTACGACCGCGCCCGCAGGTGGAGGGGGCGCAAGGGCCGCTGGTACTTTCCCCTCCTCGGCCTGACGTTGCTGGGCGCGCTCGCCCTGCTGTGCCTAGTGGTCACGGCCATGGTCACGCTGGGTGTCGCGGACCGGTCCTGGTCGCCCATCCAGTGGGCCGATCAGCAGTGCGACAAGAGCCAGTTGTCCTGCGGCATCCTGCAAAGCGTCTTCATGCCTTTCCTCACGCTGGCGCTGGCCACGGTCGCGTACCTCCTCTTCCGGTTCACGCTTGTGAGCAGGGCCTACCTCAGGAAGGCCGTGGAGGCTCCACAGGACCTGGTGGAAACGGCTGGCGGCATCTTCGGCCGGGTGGTCGGCCGCGACCAGCTGTGCGAGGTTCTCATGGAGGACCTGCGGGACAGCCGCTTCCGCCGCACCCACGTTGTCATCGGCGGGGTCGGCACCGGCAAGACTGCGCTGATCGTCCTGCTGACGGAGCAACTGGCGAGGCGGGGCGCCGTGCCGGTCCCGTTGCGGCTACGCGGCACATCGAGTGACCTGGACTTTCGCCAGTTGGCGTTCGAACGTTTCTGCCGCGAGGTACAGGGACACATTCGCTCCAGCGGCGAGGCGGAGAAGGTGTGGCGACGACTGTGCCAGCAGGGCCGCATCGTCGTCCTGGCCGACGGCCTCGAAGACGCCCTGGTGGGAGAGGAGCTGGCCCAGCAGCGCGACACCGTCATCAGGCTGGCGATCCGTCGCGCCAACGACGAGCGGCTGCCGCTGATCATCACCTCACGTCCGCACGACTCGCTGCGCGGGCTGGATGCCTCGCTGACTGCTCTTGAGCCGCTGAGCGAGGAGGCAGCCCTCACCTATATCTCCTCCGGCACAGCGGCCGAGGACCGCCAGCGGCTCGACTGGATCGTTGAGAAAGCCGGCATCGCCGAAGCCCCGACCTATCTGCAGGTCGCCCACGACCTCCACGAGCATGGCCTGCTCGAGCGCGCCCTCACCGGCCACTTCGGCGAAGAGGGCGTGGAAACCCGCGGGGCCGATCGGGCGGGGCTCCGCTTCCATCTGCTCGACACCTGGCTCCGCGCACTGGTCACCGGACGCCTGATGCCTGAAATCACGCTCGGCCAGGACGAGCGTCAAGCCACGCTCGACTACCTGTCCGCGCTTGCCTGCGTGGGTTTGGCCGACGATTCCTCCGAGGCCCGCTTCGCCGACGTCGTTGATGAACAGGACCCCACACGGTCCCGCTTCCCGGAGATCGTCCGGGAGCTGGCACGGCGCGTTCAGGGCAGCCGGCTCGATGTCCGCCTCGCCGCTCACTGGGGCATGCGCATGGACCTGGTCGAACTCATCAACGGAAACCAGGCCCGATTCCAGCACAGCGTGATCCAGGCCCACCTCGGTGCCCGGTTCCTCAACGCGGTGATCCATCCGGACGTACCCGAAGAGCCGACCCCGGGCTCATACTTCCCGGCAGCGCTGGAGAACCCGGGACGGGAACTGCTGATCGCCCTGGTGCTCCACTCCCGCACACTGGACGGGTCGTGTCCGCACGGAGAGGCCCACGCGGACGGCGACGCCTGGTGCCCCGTGTCTGCCGCGCGCGACCTCCTCCTGCGCGCGGCCTGCCGGGCGCAGGCGCACAGGGACGGCAGACCGGACGCCTCGCCCCGCGACCCGGCAGATCCGCAGCACGTCTTCGGCCGCACCCTGCACACCAAGGCGATTCAGATGTACGCCGCGGCGCTCGAAATCGACAGTGTCGACGCCGAACCTCAGCAGCACCGGATCGCCATGCAGCTGACAACGTCCTGGTCGGACCTGCGCGCCCATGATCCGGACACGCTCGTGGCGGCAAAGACACTCCTCGTCTCCCGCTTCGGCGAGGCCATGCGTACCGTGGCCAGCCGAAAGACCATGCAACCCGCCTACCCGGAACTCTTCGAGATCGCACGCCTCGAACGGTCGTACCGCGTCCGCCTGGCCATCGCACAGGAGATCGGGGCGGGAGGCGACAACGCCTTTGAGGTCCTCGAGCCCCGCCTGCGCGGACCTGAACTCGTCCAGGAACCGCCGATGGAACGCGAATCGGAGTGGATGGTTGACCTATGGGAAAGCCAGCAGCCCGAGGCCGTCCTCGAACAGGAGAGCAGAGAACACCGCAGGAGCGAAGGCAACATCGCGCGCACCCGACGGGAAACACGAGAACGACAGGCACAACGGCGCGACGCACTCCGGCGCGAGGAGGACGAACGCGAGGAGGAAGAACGGAAATGGAGGGACAACACCCTGTGCGCATGGCTGGTCCCCCTGCTCGTAGGATCCGTCACCACCCGCCGCCACAACAACACCCCCTACGAAATCCTCGAGAGCTGGGTGCGACGCGTGGGCACCCCCGACACGAACGGCGCATCCACCCTCGACCTACCGCTGGAAATCGCCCTCGCCCAAGGCTTCAAATACGCGGCCAACCGCCGCCACCGGCACCCGCACGCCCACCCACAAGCACGTGAATACCTCAGCGAGCAGGCATGGGACATGCTCAAACGCGCCCGGTTCTGGTTCACCCGCCTCACACTGCTGCACGCGCTCACACTGTGGGACCTCCCCGACCACACCACGACAACGCCCCTCCCCGGAGAGCACGGCGCCGACCCCACGCAACAGGTCCGCCAGTGGCTCGCCCTACCGGACGGAACACCACAGCACCCCTTCGTCGAGGCAGCTGCCGAGCTCTGCGTCTGGGCCCTGAAAACCCGCCGGCCGGAGCGATTCCTGTGGATCGACGAATCCGGCGTGGCCGCCGTCGTCGGTTCGCAGACAGCCGCAGGCGGAGAAGTACGCAAGCACCAACTCTGGATTCCGCCCTCCACAGGATGGAGCACCCTGCATCCACGTGCCCAGCAACTCCTCGCCGACGCCATGCTGCTGCTCAACGTCGCGGAACGCGGGGACTGGCCCCAGGACCGAGCGCGACGACTGCGCCACACCGCTCGGCCAGACCTGCCGCCGTGTCTGACCCGGGACCGTCGCCCGCTCGACCCGAGCCGCACCGCCATGGGCACCGCCGCTTCCCAAGCCGGGTCCAACTGCCGCGACGACTGCGCATTCGAGTTGTGCCCCTACCCGCCAAAAGGGCTGGACAGCCAGCGCGTAGAACTGAGCGAAGCCTTCTGCCGGGCGCAGCTCACCCTGCTGTCCCGGTCCCGCCTCCGGCCCGAAGCCCCATGGCAGCGGCACACAGATCTGGCCGGCCTGAGACGGTTCTGGGAGCGGATGGGGCAGCGAGCCCAGAACGGCCCGCGTAGCTGATGACATCACTGGCTGCACTCCTCCTCAATTCCTGGACGCTGGCATGCCGCCTCTCTGAGGATGATGACCGGCAATGGAGCGGTTGGACGGCGGGGCGAGAGTACGAGTGGTACGAGGGCGGAGCTGGTATTGCGGGTGCTGGCCGATGGCTCGGATCCGGAGGCGGCGGAGCGACAAGCCCGATGGCTACGCGAGGAGTTGGCGGAACTCGAGGTCGACTCGCTCCCGCCACTCGCGGGGAGCGAATCGGTTCCCGGTGTGAAGGGCGATGCCGAGGTGGTCGGCGAATTGTTGGTGACGCTGGCGCAGCCGCCGCAGCTGCTGACAGGCGCCGGTGCGGGCATTGTTCGAGGTGCTGACGGGGTTGCTGGCCCGGCCGACGACGCCGGAGCGTACGAATACCTGCTGAAGCGCTTCTCGGACGGGGGGAGGAGGAGCGGTTCGGTAGTGGCAGTGGGACCTGCCGTCGGTTATGCGAAGTCCTCCCCAGCCAGGCACGGTTCCGCTAGTAGGCGCGGTCGGCGAGGATGGGGATGCCCTAAGTTCGCAGATCCGGATGATCCGGCCACCGACTCGTGATTCTTGGGGCCCAGCAGTTCGATGAGCGTCGTCAAAGTACCCGACGTCATACGGGCGTTCGGATTGGATGGCGATCACTACTTCGACTGTGAGCCTTTCCAACCTCCCGCGTGACTTGGACAGTTGGCCTGACAAACGACTAAAGCCTCTGGTGGATGGGTTTTCGACCAAGAGAACCGTATCCACCTGAGGCTTCGTATGCTTGTCTACGCCGTCCGGCGTCGACTGTCCAGCTCAACCCTCCGCTTCCTCGCCGCCCGCCTGAGGAAACACCGCCTCGCTCTCGGCACTCGATCGCGGCAGCTGAGTGTGGACCAGAGGCCCTGCTAGCTAATCACCTGTGCATATGCACGGTGAAGTGCTCTGTCGCGCCGGAACTCCAATCGATGCGTTCCTGAACCGACAAGCCGGTCGACTCCGGCCGCAGGAGCAGCTGCTCGCTCGCGTTGTTCCATTTGTAAATGGCGTACCGGGCGCCCGCGACGTACTTGCTGGGGAACAGCTCCTTCGACCGGCCTTTGTCCCAGACACAGTCCTTCGTCGCGTCGTGATCGCACGTGGAATAGGCCTGGATGTAAAGGCCGCAGCTGTCTGAAACCCATACGAGGATGCGGCTCAGCCTGTCATCGCTTGAATACCACTTTCCTGGAAGTTTACTTGCGATTTGGCAGGCTACCGCCTGTTTCGCTGAGGTGAGCGTGAACGTTACCGCGAGGGAAAACGTCAAGGCGGCCGTGATGAGCAGGGCCATGGTCCGGGACAGTGGGCTGCAGGCAGAACGGACGTGTGTCATTGTGGGCCTCCGATGGCGGGTGCCAGCATGAGCGTTCCGTGGTCGTACGGCACGTCCAGCTGGTTGCTTGGTGGCGGGCACGACTAGCGCAGCGCGGGAGAGTTGACGACGAAGCGCTGAAGAGTGGGCGGCGAAAATCACATCCGACTCTCGCTAGTCATCGAGGTAATTCCAGTCAACGCCGGTCACTCATATGCCGCAACTGGGGGCCGTCGATGAATTACTGACGTTGTCGCCGTGGTGTCGTCAAGGTGAGTCCGGTTTCGGCGAGGCATCCGTTGATGAGGTTGCTGCGGTACTGGATCTGGCGGAGACCGTGTCGAAGTGCGCTCATGAGGTGGTCGGGGTCGGTGAAGGCGGTGTTGGCCTGGCTGCTGCGTCGCAGCAGGGACCAGATGCCCTCGACGGGGTTGAGGTCCGGTGCGTAGGACGGCAGGAAGTAACAGGTGATCCAGTCGTGGGTGTCGACGAACTCCCGTAGCCGGCGGTCCTTGTGCACGTTGAGGTTGTCCCACACGAGCACAATGGGTGCGCCGAGCTGCTGGTGCGCGGCGATGAGCAGGTCGCGGTACTCGGTCCAGGTGAAACTGCGTCTGCCGCCCCGCCTTGTGATCGACGTGCCGCTTCGGCCGGTAGATCAGCCGTGAGCGTTCGCCTTGCTTGTAGCAGGCCAGAGCGGCGATGGAGAAGCGGCGCTGAGAGCGTCCCCTGACCCGGATGAGGGGTGTGTGTCCGCGCCTGGCCCAGGTCCGGCTGGTGGGCGGCGTCATCGAGAAGCCGGCTTCATCTTCGAAGCACAGCCAGGCGTCGAGCGCCGCCACGGACCTTCCACCTGCAGCCAGGTCTCCTTCACCCAGCCCGCCACGGCCTCCTCGCCTCGCTCGACTGCTCGGCGGGCCGGGACCTGGTGGCTGAAACCATGCCGGTGCAGCATCTGCGCGATCGCCGACAGCGTCATGCTCTTGTGGAACCTGCGCCCGATCAACGTCTTGATGCGCGCCAGCGTCCATGTCTGGTCCGGCCATCCGTGCGCGACGGGACCCTTGGCGGGGGCGCTGTCACGTTGTTGGGTGGGTGGCTGTCTGATGGTGCGTCGTGGTGTGGTGGAGCCC
>NZ_BMMU01000070.1 GCF_014646095.1 Streptomyces lacrimifluminis
CCGCCGCCACAGTCACTACGAACGCCCCAAATCACCTGTAAACCAGATCAGTTGCTCTCTTAGCCGGCCAGGCTGGGCTCTGCCGTGTGGCGGGCGACAGCAACCAGGGGCATTCATCCGCCGGCCAGGGCCGTCACGGAGGAGACCAGAACCTGTAGGCAGACCTCCTCGGCCTCCTCGTCGGGAAGCGACAGATGCATGTCCGTGAGACCGTCGAAGCTGGCGAGAATCCAACGCGCGATAGCCTCTGCGGGCTGGGCCAGCGGCTGACCGCTGCGCTCGGCCGCCTCTGCCACGAGCTTCGCGGTTACTTCGATCAACCCGCGATAGTGGCTCGCGAGGACCTCGCTCAGCTGGGGTGAGCGCATCGCGAACGTGGTCAGTTCCGTCAGCATCCGGTGGCTGCCGGGCTGTTCCCGCACCGTTCGCCACAGGGCCGCCGCCAGAACTCTGATGGTCTCTTCAAAACCGGCGTCCTCCGGGGTGGCACGCTCGACCTGCGCGACGAGGTCCTGCGTGAGCTGCTCCATGACAGCCCGGTACAGCCCTTCCTTCGTGCCGAAGATGTAGTGCACGGTGGCCTGGGCGACTCCCAGTTCGGCAGCGATGGCGCGCGTACTTCCGGCTGCGACGCCTTCCCTGCTCATGAGGTCGATGGCCGCTTTGATCAATTGAGGGCGGCGCTCGGCCGCTGAAACATGAGCCATGAATACATAGTAGCGACCAAGTCTAGCGAGCAAGTCACTCGATCAGATTGAGACCGGCCACCAGCGAGCCCTCCCCTTCCAGCAGCGCCCACTTGCCTGGACCACTACCTGAGCGGCGTGGAACGGCTGACCACGCCTCCGCGCCGGGATTCCGAGGGCAGCTTCACGCCCATGACTGGGAAACCGCCATACGTGAGATCACCGCACGCTGAAGACAGTCCGTGAAGTCTTTCAGCGCGACCACCGATCGGGTGATGCCGACGGGATGCGCAACGCACGAGGCTCCCGTGCCGTTGGGAGAGGTGTTCGAAGTCCCAACCCACAGGCACAAGAGCCGCATTGGTTCCCTAATGTGACCCGCGAGGGTGACCGACCGCCGCTGCAAGCTCCCGCCGCACCAACGTGCCCTGGTCGGCCTGCTTTACCTCCGTAAACATGATCCCCTCGCGCAGATCGCCGCGGGCTTCGGCATCTCCGTCGGCACCGCCCACGTTTACACGGCAACCGTCATCGACCTTCTCGCCGACCACCGGACCTACTGCGCATCCTGCGCGAGGCCGAGCCCGACTACGTCCTCCTCGACGGCACCCTGGCGGAGTGCGACCGGGTCGGCGACAGCCGGGCCGACTACTTCCACGAGCACCGCCGACACGGGGTGAACGTGCAGGTGGTGACCGACCCGGCCGGCCTGCTGCTGTGCATCTCACCCCCACTGCCCGACCGCGCCCACGACCTGACCGCAGCCCGCGCCCACCGCAGCATCCTGATCTGGGAACGTCAGGGTGTTCCGGTCCTCGCCGACCGCGCCTACATGGGGCGCCGGCCCGTGGGTGATGACACCCCTCAGACGTCCACCCGGCCGCGACCTCACACCAACCCAACAGACCGTCAACCGCGCACTGTCCGCCGACGCACGCCGGTTGAGCGCAGCGTCGCACGACTGAGGTCGTGGCGGATGTTCAGCAGAGCCCGATGCAGCCCGAATCGAATGTCGTCATTCTCCGCCGCCGTCCAGGGCAATCACCTCGGCGGCGCCTACAGCGACGCCCTGATGCGCTCCCCGTGTGCCGATGAAGACCGAGACCTCAACGTTCTCGAGGGCCCCGACTGTGTGACGAAGCGCAACGCGCTCAGGGGGACTTGTGGACGACTTACGCCGTCGCCTGCCCGAGTGCCGCGCCATCTGCTGACCGATCCGGCGTCCGTCCGGGCCCAACTCGATCGAGTCGACGGTCGCGACCGTCCGGCTGGACCAAGGTCACCAGCGGCGCCAGAAGCGCGGCCCCCCTGGCCATGGTCTTCAAGCTCGTCGAATCCGCCCAGGCCCGCTGGCGAGCGGTGAACGCACCTCACCTCGTCGCCCTGGTCCGCGCGGAGCCAAGAGGAAGCCTCGGCCTCGCCATCGTTCACGCCGGAGTTCACGCCGAGATCGTCGAGCTGTGCCGTCACGGTGACCGCTCGGTCGGTCAGATCGCCAAAAACTTTGAACTGACCGAGACCGCGGTGCGGCTGTGGGTCAGCCAGGCTGAAGTCGACGCGGGCGAACGCGATGACCTGACCAGCGGTGAACGCGAGGAGCTGCGGCGGGAGAACTCCGTGCGTGCCACGTGACTCCGGGCCGCAGATCGATGCTGCGGCGCTCGCGCTCATGCCATTTTCGCGGCGGCACTCTTAATCGCTTCGCGGATGCGGAAGTACGTGCCGCAGCGGCAGACGTTCGCGATCTCATCGATGTCAGCGTCCGTCAGACTCTTTTTGCGCTTCAGCAGCGCCACTGCCGCCATGATCTGCCCGGGCTGGCAGTATCCGCACTGGGCCACGTCCTGCTCTAGCCATGCTTGCTGGACGGGGTGTAGTTCGTCGCCGTCCGCCAGCCCTTCGATGGTGGTGACCTCCCGGCCGGTGGCCTCCGAAACAGGGACCACGCAAGGTCTGATCGCTTCGCCGTCGAGATGGCTGGTGCATGCCTTGCAGACGTCGATACCGCAGCCGTACTTGGGGCCACGGACGCCTAGCAGATCCCGCAGCGCCCACAGCAGCGGCAGGTCATCGGGCGCGTTGACTGTCACGGTCTTCCCGTTGACGATGAAGGTGTGAGAGGGCATGAGTTGCTCCCGGCGGGCGTCAGGTATGTCAGGTTGCGTGGAGGTCGAGTGCAGACCGGTCAGGTCCGGGGGAAGGGATCGAAGTCGATGTCGAAGTTGACCGGGAAGGAGCGCGGCTTGGTGCCGGTGGCCCGAGCGTAGGCATTGGCGATCGCGCCCACGGCCGCCGGAACGCCGAGTTCACCGGCGCCGCCAGGCTCGTCGCTCGCAGGCATGACGAAGATCTTCACGTCCTTGGGGCTGTCCTTCTGACGCGCATAGTGAAATTGCGAGTAACTTCCCTCCATCGGCAGGCCCTTGTCGATGTGGAGCCCGGCCCGCAGGGTGGTGGAGATGGCGTCGGTCAGTCCACCTAGCAACTGCGCCTCGAGACCGCTTGGATTGATCGGGCGGCCCACATCGGCGGCGATGACAGCTCGGGTAACGCGCGGTTTCTTCGGGTCCCTCGCGTCGATCTCGACCAGACAAGCCGTGCAGGACTTGTACTCCTCGTGGAAACCGACGCCCTGCGCCCAGCCCTCCGGCAGGCTGCGGCCCCAGTTCCCTTCGTGCGTCACCTTGTCGAGGACCTCTCTCTGCCGGGCGGTCTTGAGGAACGCGCGTCGGAAGGCGACCGGGTCCTTGCCCAGTTGTGCCGCCAGTTCGTCGACCACGATCTCCTCCGCGCCCCGGGTGTTGCCCGAGTACACGGAACGCCATGACCCGGTGTGCATCTTCAGCGGCACTTCGGTGAGGACCTGGGTTGTCAGCCCGAAGTTGTACGGGGACTTGACGGTGGTCAGGAACAGCGTCTGGGCGAAGGAGGCATTGCCGACTCCAGTGGGCAGACTGGCTGCGGTGGCGGTGAGCATGTCGCCGAGGCCGTGCCGGAAGTCGGTCTCCACAGCGGCCACCCGGTGCTCGAAGGTGAGCACCTGCCCCAGCGCATAAGTCGCGCGGATCTTGTGGTGGGTGGCGGGCCTCATCCGGCCGTGCCGCATGTCGTCGATGCGTGACCACATCAGCCGTACTGGGCGGCCGCTCTTCTTGGAGACGACGGCAGCCTCCAGCGCGGCGTCGAAGAACAGCCGGCGGCCGAAGGAGCCGCCCGACTGCACCACATGGACTGTGACCTTGTCGACAGGCAGGCCCACAGCCTTCGCGATGGCCGCCTGGGCGACGATCGGCGACTTCAGGCCCGACCAGATCTCGGCACGGTCCGGACGGACGTCGGCTACGGCGGAGTTCGTCTCCAGCGGCGCATGGCTGGCGAAGGCGAAGTCGAACTCGGCATCTACCCGTTTGACCAGGACGCCTGGGACCGCCAACGGAGCGTTCGCGGCCTTCAGTTTGGCTTTGATGTCGGCGTCCGACAGCGCGTCGACGGTTCCGGCGCCCCAGGTGACGTCAAGGGCCTCCTTGGCATCTCGAGCCTGGCCGAATGTCTCTGCGACCACCGCGATCCCCGAGCCGATGATGACCACATCGAGAACACCCGGCATGGCCCGCACGGCGCTCTCGTTGTTCACCAACTTCACGGTGCCGTTGATGGTCGGAGGGCGGCGCACCATGCAGGGCTTGGCGCCGGGCACATCGAGGTCGAGGGTGTACTCCTGCCGGCCGGTTACCATCGCCCGGGCGTCGATACGCGTGGCAGGCGTGCCGACGAGGGTGTGTTCGGACTCCTTTTTAGGCGCGATGGGCACAGTGGTCCGGCTGAAGGAGGCGGCTGCGGCGGCCAGCGACCCGTAGGAGGCGGTACGACCGTCCGGTGCGATCACCAGGCCCTCACGGACAATCAGCGAGCCGGCTATGACGCCCCATCGCTCCGCTGCGGCGGCGAGCAGACGGGCCCGTGCGGCGGCGGCTGTGCGACGCACCGGGTCATACAAAGAGCGGATCGAGTTGGAACTTCCAGTCAGCTGATTGAACACCAACTCGGGCCGCGCGTCGTCGAGTCGGACGCGTACCCTAGGGAGCGGAACATCCAGCTCTTCAGCGACCAGCATCGCGACAGCTGTCGTCAGACCTTGCCCGACTTCCTCCCTAGGAAGTCGGAATTCGATGACCCCGTCCTCCTGAACACGCAGCACCAGCATCTCGGCGGTCGGGGCGCCTGCCAGGATCAGCAGATCGCCGAGATCGACCAGATCGGCCGGCGCAGGAGGCGTGGGAACGGCACCTTCGGCGATAGCCGGAGCGAGAGCGTCCAGACTGATCTTTGTGGCGACAGCCAGTGTTGGCGCCGCCACCAGATAGGTGAGAAGCCTGCGCCTGCCAAGTGATGTCATCGGTGCTCCGTTCCCGCGGTCCGCCGTGGTCGCCGAATCGCCCCCAGATCATTACCGTCGGGTAATCGAAAATTCAAGGGTTTCCAGCAGGGTTTCGAACCCCGGTCCGGCGAGGGCCGCTCTCGCATGAGCCGTCACGGTGCCACTGACAGTGCAGCCAAACCTCCCCTCGCCGCCACGCCCCGACGCGACAGGTCCGTTCCCGCGGTCCTGCTCTGCCAGCGGCACCAGGTCGCCGTCGGAGCCGATGCGAGCAGGGCGGTGCGCGTCGGTGCGCCAGCAAGCCTGCCGTTTCGGCGTCGTCGGGGAGCAGTCGGGTGAGCCGGATTACCTCGGTCGACAGAGCGGGCGCGGGTCGGCGCCGCCTGTGGTGGTATGTCCCTCGTTGAAGATCAGATACAGCACGTGCAGCACCTCGCCCAACCATTGGCCACGGTTTGCTGCCTCGGGCATGCGCAGCGGCATGCCGGAGGTCTTGGCGGTCTGCTTGGCCCGGCTGATGCGCTGGGCCATGGTCGCCTCGGGGACAAGAAGGTGCGCTTTCAAGTTGGCGGAGACTCGATGTCGTGCACTCGCACGGGGGTGCACGACATCGTCGGTGTGCACCGGCCGCATCGGGTCCGCAACATCGTGGTGCGCGGGCACAGGGAGCACCCAGGCACAGCTCTGGGACTGCGACCGCAGGTACCAACCAAACGTGGACGGTGCACTCCGAGGGCACCGTCACCGACAACCTCTCGGGTTTGAGCAACCAGGTGGCCCTCACTGACCCGATATGCGATGAAGTCGCCCGCGCGGCGGCGGGAGTGCGAGAGCCTCACCGCCGCCCGACGTCACTCCACGGTCCCGTTGGGCAGGCGGCTCTGTGGGGCGCCGACCGTCGTCCGCCGCGTGGACGGCGGGTTCCCGACGCCCCGCCATCCCATGGAGGAGGTGACCTTGCGCAGGTAGGCCGTGTAGGTCTGGCTGTTCACGTATCCCTTGTGGCGCGGCGACGCGACGAACCTCACGCCGCCGGTCAGGTCGGGACGGTCGTGGCGGATGCGCTGGGCGAAACGCGCGGCGCGTTCCGGGTTCGCCGAGCGGTCGTGGATGTGTTCGGCGATCATCTGCGACAGCGCGTCGAAGAGACCGTAGGCCGCGGAGTTGGTCTCCACGTAGCCGACGCCGAACAGGCCCTCGTGTTCGCGGGAGAACGCGGAGAGGTAGAGGTCCGGGTGCTGTTCGTCGCTCAGGTACTCCTGCGCGTACGGCACCTTGTGCACGTATCCGGTGGCCAGCAGGACCAGGTCGAACCGGTCCTGCGAACCGTCGGTGAAGGTGACGGTGTCGCCGTGGGTCGAGGCGATGTCCGGCTTTGCCCTGAGGTCACCGTGCTGGAGGTGGTACAGCAGCATGGAGGATATGGCAGGGTGCGTCTCGAAGAGCCGGTGGTCGGGCTTCTGCAGTCCCAGTCGGCGCACGTCACCGTTGACCAGCCGCAGCAAGGCACCGAAGATGCGCTGCTCCAGCCACATCGGCAGCTTGGGACCGCCCGCGGCGATGGTGTCCACCGGCCGGCCGAACAGGTGCTTGGGGATGAACCAGTACCCGCGGCGCATGCTGATGACGGCGTGGTCGGCGTTGCGGGCCGCGTCGCAGGCGATGTCCAGGCCGGAAGCGCCGGCCCCGACGACCAGCACCCGCTTGCCGCGCAGCTCGTCCGGGCTGCGGTACGTGCTCGCGTGCCGCACCTCGCCGCTGAATCCCCCCGGCAGCCGGGGCACGTTGGGATACCACTGCGATCCCGAGCACATCACCACATGGGCGTGCCGACAGCGCTGCCCGTCCGCGCGCTCGACCGTCCAGCCGCCGTCAATCTCCTTGGTCACCTTCGTCACGTCGACGCCGAACTCTATGCGGCGTGTCAGGTCGTACGCGTCGGCGAACGACCGCAGGTAGGCGAGGATCTCGCGGTTCGGGGGGTAGTCGGCGTACGTGTCGGGCATCGGGAACCCGCCGAACGCCGACACCGTCCGGCTGGAGTTGAAGTGCGCCGTCTCGTACATCGGTGTGCCGGGATTGTCCATGTCCCAGATGCCGCCGACCGAGGTGTGCCGTTCGATGTGGGTGTACGGCAGGTTCCGTTCCTTCAGCGCTCGCGCCATCGCGAGCCCTGCCGGACCGGCACCGATGACACATGTGTCGCCCGCGTTCGCGCTCATACACATGGCTCCTTTCTCGATCTTCGCTCGGAGAGCGACGGTAGGTACAAAGGGAGGTCACACCCGAGGGCCTGCGCAGCCGCACACCGGACCCCTGCGGCCGCTCACGGCATGGCCGCGGGGCAGGCCCTCGCGTGGCGGCTCCTCACAGGGCCTGCCGCTTAAAGGGCTTGAAGCGCCTGGGGAACCAGGTCGTCCACGGACGGGTATCCGTCGACCGCCATGATCAGATCAGCCTCGGCGAGCAGGGCGCGCAGGACGTGGACGATGCCATCCGTGCCGCCCAGCGCGCAGCCGTAGGCGTAGGGGCGGCCGATGCCGACCACTGTCGCGCCCAGGGCGAGGGCCTTGACGATGTCGGCGCCGCTGCGGACCCCGGAGTCGAAGAGGACCGGCAACCCGTCGGCCGCCTCGACGAGGGCGGGCAGGACATCAAGGGCGGGGAGGCCGCCGTTGGCCTGCCGGCCGCCGTGGTTGGAGCAGTAGATCGCGTCCACTCCCCCGTCACGGGCGCGGCGGGCGTCCTCGGGGTGGCAGATGCCCTTCACAATCAGCGGCAGGTCGGTCAGTGAGCGCAGCCACTCCAGGTCGTCCCAGGTCAGCGGACTGCCGAAGACCTGGGTCCAGTGCAGGATCGCGGACTGCGGATCCTCCTCGGGCGGGCGGGACAGCGCCGCCCGGAAGACGGGGTCGGTGAAGTAGTTCGCCAGGCAGTGGCCGCGCAGCTGAGGGAAGTTGGACGCCGCCAGGTCACGCGGACGCCAGCCGGTGATCCAGGTGTCGAGGGTGACGACGATGCCCTGGTAGCCGGCGCGTTCGGCACGGTGGACGAGGCTTTCGGCGAGTGCCCTGTCGGTGGGCGTGTAGAGCTGGAAGAAGCCCGGGGTGTCACCGAGTTCGGCGACAACGTTCTCCAGCGGGTCGACGGACAGGGTCGAGGCGAACATGGGCACCCCGGTGCGGGCGGCGGCGCGGGCCGTGGCCAGGTCGCCGTGTCCGTCCTGGGCGCACAGGCCGATCACACCGACCGGTGCGAGGAACACCGGCGACGGCAGCATCAAGCCGAACAGCTCCACGGTCAGCTCCCGCTGTGCGGCGCCGACGAACATCCGCGGGATCACCCCCCAGCGGGCGAAGGCGGTGACGTTGGCTCGCTGGGTGTGCTCGTCCCCCGCGCCACCGGCGACGTAGGACCACACCGACGGCGGCAGCGCGACGCGCGCTTTGGCCTCCAGTTCCGCGAAGTCCATGGGAAACGAGGGCAGAACCCCTCCCAGCCCACTCAGGTAGATCTCGTTCTGGTAGTCGGCGAACGCCATGACGGACACCTCATCGCTCAGCTGCGACACGCACAGGGCTCTTGTGGGCGTCCAGAGTGCGACACTGTGCCGTACGGACTGCCCGAGTGCAGGATCCAATTTCATTGGCAGCATCGAATGCAGGATATGGAGATGAGTTGTCCGTGCTGAGTGAAGGCGATCTCGCACTCATCCATGCCCTTCAGCTGCGCCCTCGCGCGTCCTGGACGGAGCTGGGCCGGACTCTCGGCGTGGACGCCGTCACGGCGGCGCGCCGCTTCCACCGGCTCGCCGACCAGGGCGAAGCCTGGGTCGGGGTCTCCCCCGGACCCAGGCTGCTCCATCGTCTCTGTATCGCCTTCGTCGAGATCGACTGCGCGGCCGGCACAGCCAACGCCGTGGCCGGCACGCTGCAAGACCATCCTCACGCGGTCACCATCGAGCGATCAGCGGACACCCACCGGCTCCTCGCGACCGTGGCCACCGCCGACGTCACGGCCATGGCGCACTACACCCTGGGCGTCCTCTCGGCCGTGCCGGGCATCGCCGCCGTGCGCACGAGGATCGTCACGCACATGTTCGCCGAGGGAGGGCAATGGCAGATCGACGCCTTGGACCCCGAACAGCGCTCACGGCTTGGCACACCGCCCGGTGGCGGGGACGCCGGCCGGAGTGTCGGCAGCGAGGAGATCACCTCACGCGACCGCACCCTGCTGAGCCTGCTGTACCAGGACGGCCGCGCGTCCTTCCAAGCCCTGGCGGAGGCGCTCGGCACGAGCGCCTTCACCGTCAGGCGGCGTCTCGACAGGCTCACCAAGCTCGGCCTGATCCGCTTCCGCTGCGACTTCGCCCGCCCGCTCGGCGGCTGGCCCGTCGCGGTCACGTTCTGGGCCACGGCCCCCGCCAAGGAGCTGTCCAACATCGGGCACACCCTCGTCCGTCTCCCCGAAGTCCGCAACTGCGCCGCCGTCACGGGCCAGCACAACCTCGTCATCCAGACAGCTCTGCACTCCGTGAGCGGCGTACTGCGGCTGGAGACCCGCCTCTGCGACGTCCATCCCGGCCTCGTCGTCACCGACCGCACGATGACCCTGCGCCACGACAAACTCCTCGGCCGGATCCTCGACCCGCGCGGCCGGTCACTCGGCGTCGTCGCCCCCGACGTGTGGTCCGAGCCAGGCATGTCCGCCACCGCGGGATGAGCTGCTTCCCTCGCCGGAGTCAGGGACTCCGAGGCCGGGTGTGCTGGGGGAGGTGATCGGCGAGCAGTTCGAGGGTCGCCTGGCTGTCGTCGCTGTTGCGGTCGACGAGCCAGGTGATGTTGAGGCCGTCGATCGTCGATTGCACGTACCGCGCGAGCACCGGTACAGGCACCGTCCACTCGATCCCGGCAGTGTCGGCGGCCAGTTCGAGCAGCGAGGCGAACGCGCTCAGGAAGATCTCGTACTGCCGTCTGGCCACGTTTTCGAAGCCGGAATTGCGCAGCGCGTACTGCGTGAGCTCGTAGCTGATCTGGTGTTCTCGCGGGTTCGCCTCGAACCTTTCCAGAACGCGTGCAGGCTGTCGGGGAGCCACGGTGAATCGGCCGAGTCCGACGAGGCCACACCGTAACCATTCACCCTGGTCAGCGGTGAAATCAGCTCCACATGCCCGCAGCTTCCCAGTCCGAGAGCGCGAGTTCGATTCTCGTCACCCGCTCCATGTGAAACCCCCGGGTCAGCTTGGGTTCAAGAGGTCGTTGCAACACCCCGTCTGTAGGGAGTTGCAGTGGACTTCGAGAT
>NZ_BMMU01000071.1 GCF_014646095.1 Streptomyces lacrimifluminis
CCGGCACCGGCAGCGTGACGATCTGCATGTTGACCTTCTGCAACCGGTCCACGAACGGGACCACCAGCGTGAAACCGGGCGGCCGTACGTCTCCGGCGAGGCGGCCGAGCCGGAAGACGACCCCGCGTTCGTACTGCTTGACGACCCGTGCCGCCGCCCCGACGTAGACGAGCCCGGCGGCCCCGGCGGCGATGCCCGTGGTCAGTAGTTCCTCAAGCATGACGACGACCTCTCGCAGCCGTCCCGTGCGTGCCGATCGGCACCCTTAACAAACGATATGCCCGGTCCGGGGCTCGGGTCGAGCCCCGGACCGGGCAACCTCGCGGGCGAGGACCGCGGCGGCTACGGCGTCGGCGTCATCACCCTGACCGGTTCCGTCCCGGCCGTGCTGTGCCGCTCCACCCAGCTCTCCAGGGCCGTGCGGCAGGCGTGGTCCAGGTGGTGCAGGCCCGACAGGTCCAGCTCGATCGGCCGGTCCTGGGGCAGCGCCTCCAGGCTGTCGAGTATCTTCGGCAGCCGCAGGAAGGTCGCGTTGCCCGACAGATACGCCTGGACGGGCCCGGCGCCCTTGTCTATGACCTCCAGCCTGATGTGCGAGGCCTCCCAGGCGGCCTTGCCCACGGACAGGGCGAGACCGATCAACACGCCCTCGAACATGTTCACGGAGACGATCGCCAGGGCCGTGACCACCAGGATCAGCGCCTCACCCCGGTGCTCGCGCCAGAGCGAGACGATCCCGCGCAGCGGTACGAGCTTCCAGCCGGCGTGGACGAGGATGCCGGCCAGCGCGGGAAGCGGGATGAGCGCCAGCGCGCCGGGCAGCAGCGCCGCGAACAGCAGCAGCCATACGCCGTGCAGCACCCGGGACGCCTTCGTCCGCGCCCCCGCCCGGACGTTCGCCGAGCTGCGCACGATCACCGCGGTCATCGGCAGCGCGCCCAGCAGTCCGCACACGGTGTTGCCGGCGCCCTGCGCCATCAGTTCCTTGTCGTACTGGGTGCGCGGACCGTCGTGCAGCCGGTCCACGGCGGCGGCGCTGAACAGGCTCTCGGCGGACGCGATCAGCGTGAACGCCACGACCGTGCCGATCACGCTCAGGCTCGCCAGCTCACCGAAGGAGCCGAGCCCGGGCAGCTGGACGGCGTCCAGCAGGCCCTTCACCTCGACGGTCGCCACCGGCAGGCTGAGGACGAGCGTGGCGACGGTCGCCAGGACCACCGCGGCCAGGGCGCCCGGTACCGCCCGCATCTTCCTGGGCAGCCGCTGCCACAGCACGATCACGGCTATCGTGCCCGCGCCGATCGCCAGCGAGGCCAGCGAGCTGCTGCTCCCCGCGGCCTTCGCGGCGGCCTCGGGCAGCCCGGTGATCTTGTCGAGTCCGGCGGCAGGGGCCTTCAGCCCGGCTGCCGCGTACAGCTGCCCGGCGATGATGACGAGCCCGATTCCAGCCAGCATGCCCTCGACGACGGACACCGAGATGGCCCGGAACCAGCGCCCCAGCTTCAGGGCGCCCATGGCGAGCTGGAGCAGTCCGGCGGCGAGCACGATCACCCCGAGTGCGGGCAGTCCGTGCTCCCGTACGGCCTCGAAGACCAGGACGGTGAGGCCGGCGGCGGGCCCGGACACCTGGAGGCTGCTGCCGGGCAGGAGCCCGGCGACGATGCCACCCACGATGCCGGTGACCAGGCCGAGTTCGGCCGGCACGCCGGAGGCGACGGCGACGCCCACGCACAGCGGCAGGGCGACCAGGAACACGACGATCGAGGCGGCGAAGTCCTGCCGCAGATGGGGGGCCTTGGTGAGGATGGTCACGGCGGCCCTCACAGCGCTTCGAACGCGTCGGTGGCGGCGCGGTGTTCGCGCACGGACCCGGTGTGCACCTCGTAGTACCAGCCGTGCAGGCGCAGTTCGTCCTTCGCCAGGCGTTGCTCCACGCACGGGTAGGAGCGCAGCCGCAGCAACTGTGCCAGGACGTGGTGCTGGACGGCCGAGGCGACCGTCGGGTCGTCGGTGTCGGACGGGGTCGTGGCTGTCTCTGTGGCCGGGGGCGCGTCGGCGGCGTGCGCGAGCCAGTCGCGTACGGCGGGTACGGCGGTGAGGTCGTCGCCGCGCACCAGGGCGCCGACGGCACCGCAGTGCGAGTGTCCGCAGACGACGATGTCGCTGACGCCGAGGACCTCCACGGCGTACTCGATGGTGGCGGCCTCGCCGGTGGGGAGGGCTGAGGCGTATGGGGGGACGATGTTGCCCGCGGTGCGCAGCTCGAAGAGCTCACCCGGCCTGGCACCCGTGATCAGGGCCGGGACGACCCTGGAATCGGAGCAGGTGATGAACAGGACCTGGGGGGACTGGCCTTCGGCGAGCTTGGCGAACTCCTCAGGCCGCTGACCGAAGGTGCGGGCGTTGTCGATGAGGGGCTGCATGTGGGGACTCCTCCTGGCGCGCCTCGATGGCGCGTCGGACGTACATGACAGTCGGACGTGCTGACAGAACGTGGGGGGACGTTCCTGCTGTCAGCAGCGGAACACTTGGAGTGTGGCCGGGGTGTGGGCTGTCAGTGATCTGGGCGCCTGATGGCGTGATGTGACGCGCGTTTCCGGTTCGTGCGGAGACGTGGGGTCCACTGCGAGGAGCGGGCGCTCGGGCACCTGAGGACCTGAATCGGCGACGCGATGCCGGTCGCGGGTGCGCAGGGGCAGGCTCGGGTGGTGATGGCGACCGCCATCACCGCAGGTGACGTACTCGTCGCGCAGGGCTGTCGCTCTGGGTTTGTTTCTGGGCTCGGCCTTGGCCTCAGCATGACGCGCTGTGTGCGCGGATGCGAAGGATGCCGCGGGAGCGAAGAGCTGAAGGGTCAACAGGGCGGCGGCGAGGAGGGAAATCACGGTCCGGGCCGTAGCACCTCGGAACATGCGCCCCCCTCCAGGCAATCGTGATCTCTCGTACGCGTCAACGGTTGGTCAACTGCGGGTCAAGAAACACGTTAACCCTGCGAAGTTGTTTGCAGGGTTAACTTAGCGTTTCATGCTGAAGAGAGCCTGAAAATTGCGGGTGGGGTGACGTGAAGTTATCCTTGACCTGCGCTAGTTCGTATGGTTTGCAGGTCAATACGTCACGAGGGTTCCACGAGGCCCTTGGCGTCGCGGGCCAGCGCGGTCAGGCGGGAGATCGCGCGGAAGTACTTCTTGCGGTAGCCGCCGTTCAGCATCTCCTCGCTGAACAACTGGTCGAAGGGCAGGCCGGAGGCGAGCACCGGCACCTCGCGGTCGTACAGCCGGTCGGCGAGCACGACGAGCCGCAGCGCCGTCGACTGGTCCGGCACCGGCCGCACATCGGTGAGGCACACGGCCTTCAGGCCGTCCGTGAGGGCGCCGTACCGGCTGGGGTGCACGCGGGCGAGGTGGTCGAGGAGCTGCGGGAAGTCGTCGAGCGACGTGCCCTCGGTGGCGTACGCGGCCTTGGTCACCTGCTCCTCGGAATACGGCGCCGGGGCCTGGGGCAGCCCTCGGTGGCGGTAGTCCTCGCCATCGATGCGCAGCGCCCGGAAGTGGGCGGCCAGGCCCTGGATCTCGCGCAGGAAGTCGGCCGACGCGAACCGGCCCTCGCCGAGCTTGCCCGGCAGGGTGTTCGAGGTGGCGGCGAGCGCGACGCCCGCCTCGACGAGCTTGCCGAGCAGGGTCGACACGAGGACGGTGTCGCCCGGGTCGTCCAGTTCGAACTCGTCGATGCAGAGCAGCCGGTGGCCGGAGAGCGTCTGGACGGTCTTCTGGAAGCCGAGGGCGCCGACCAGGTTCGTCAGCTCCACGAAGGTGCCGAAGGCCTTGAGCGCGGGTTCGGCCGGAGTGGCGTGCCAGAGAGAGGCGAGGAGGTGGGTCTTGCCGACGCCGTAACCGCCGTCGAGGTACACGCCACGGGGGCCGGCCGGCACCTTGGACGCCTTGACCTTCCCGAACCCGAAGAAGCCGCGCCTGCCGCCCCCCACGGCGTGCGCCCCGCCGAGCCCGCCCGCGAACGCGTCGAGGACGCGCACGGCCTCGGTCTGGCTGGGCTGGTTCGGGTCCGGGAGGTACGTACCGAAGCGCACCGAGTCGAACCGGGGCGGCGGCACCATCTCGGCGACCAGCCGGTCCGCGGGGACATGCGGCTCACGGACACACAGGGACAGCGGAGCCGTGTCGGCTATCGGACCGAAACCGGGGGACGCGGGGATGGTAGGCACGGTTCACCATGCTAAGGGCCGTGCCAGACTGCCTGGCATGCGACGTCTGTTCCCTGTGACCGAAGAGACAGTGTCCGAGGCCCCGCGAGGGGCCGTGGATGCCGGTGGTTCGCCCGGTGCCGGAGCGGTCGACCGTGAGTGGAGCCTGGAGGAGCTGGCCGCCGCCTACGCCTACCCCGAGCGGACGAACGGGCGCCGGGAGGCCTGGCTGCGCGCCAACATGGTGTCGACGCTCGACGGCGCCGCCCAGCACGACGGCCGTTCCCAGCCCATCTCGTCCGCCTCCGACATGCGGATCTTCGGCACCCTGAGGGCGCTGGCGGACGTGGTCCTGGTCGGTGCGGAAACGGTACGCCAGGAGGGTTACCGTCCGGCACGCGCGCGTGCCGAGTTCGCCGCTGCCCGGGAGGCGGCCGGGCAGACGGAGGCGGCGGCGATCGCGATCGTCAGCGCGAGCCTGGAGCTGGACTACTCGCTCCCGCTGTTCACCTCGCCCCTGGTTCCCACCCTGATCCTCACGGGTGCCGCCGCCGCCCCCGACCGGGTCGCGGCGGCCGAGAAGGCGGGCGCCCGGGTGGTCGTCGCCGGTGACGGCATGGGCGTCGACCCGGCACGGGCCGTACAGGCCCTCGCCGGTCTCGGGCACACCCGGCTGCTGGCCGAGGGCGGGCCGCGACTGCTGGGGCAGCTGGTGGCGGCCGGTGTGCTCGACGAACTGTGTCTGACGATCTCCCCGATGCTCACCGTGGGGGATGCCCAGCGGATCTCGGGCGGACCCGCGGTGCCGGTTCCCCGTCACTTCGAACTGGTGTCCTTGCTGGAGGACTCCGGCTTCCTGTTCAGCCGTTATCGCCGCTCCTGACGCGCGGGGTCCCGCTCGCCCCGACGTGATCCGGAATATGTCGTTCCGTTTGTCTTTCGCTGGGCACACTGAATTTCGCAGTCCCCGTGCGATCACGGGGCAGGATGGTTTCAGCAGGGGCCTACGAACGGCCCACGGAGGAGAAGGACGCCTGTCGTGTTCACAAGCGTACTGATGATCGAGAAGGCCCTGACGTCCGCCGACGTGGAGTTCGTCACCACCTTGCACGGCGACGAGGACGTGGCCTTCCACGTGTTGCTCCAGCCCCGTGGAGACCAGGCCGACCGGCTCCTGCGGGCCATCGACGACATCGCGCTGGGCGAGCTCGACGAGGCGGCGCGCGAGCGGGAGACCCCGGAGGGCGAGGACGCGGCGGCGCTGGGGGAGCGGGCCCTTGAGGTGTCGCTGACGGCGCTGCGGGGGGCGGGGCACGAGGCGGAGGGGCGGATCGTCGAGGACCATCCGCTCGACGCGTTGCGGGGGCTGGTGGACGAGATCGAGGCGGACGAGGTCATCGTGCTGACCGATCCCCACTACGTGGAGGAGTTCTTCCACCGGGACTGGGCTTCGCGGGCTCGGCACAAGGTGGGGGTGCCTGTACTGAAGCTGTTCTCGCACAGCAAGGCGTAAGTTGTTCGGCCGCGGGCGGGTGGGGGCCGGCCGCGCCCGCATGGCGGAGCCGCGCATCGACAGGGCCCCGCGCACCCCAGGGCGATGCGGTCACCCGCGTTTCGCAGGCAATAGGCTGGCTCCTCGAACGTCCGCCGTACGCACCACGCACTGGGAGACATACATGGCACCCGGCCTTCCTACCGCCATGGACCGACCGCACTTCATCGGTATCGGTGGTGCCGGGATGTCGGGGATCGCGAAGATCCTGGCGCAGCGCGGGGCCGTGGTGGCCGGCAGTGACGCGAAGGAGTCCGAGACCGCCGAGGCGCTGCGGGCGCTGGGCGCGACCGTGCACATCGGGCACGCGGCCGGGCACCTCGCCGACGACGCCACCTGCGTCGTGGTCTCCTCCGCGATCCGCGCGGACAACCCGGAGCTGGCGCGGGCGGCGGAGCTGGGAATTCCGGTCGTCCACCGTTCGGACGCGCTCGCCCGACTGATGGACGGCCTGCGGCCGATCGCGGTCGCAGGCACCCACGGCAAGACGACCACGACCTCCATGCTGGCGGTGTCCCTGAGCGCACTGGGGCTGAACCCCTCCTACGCGATCGGCGGCGACCTGGACGCGCCCGGTTCGAACGCCCTGCACGGCGACGGCGAGATCTTCGTGGCCGAGGCGGACGAATCGGACCGCAGCTTCCACAAGTACGCGCCCGAGGTGGCGATCGTCCTCAACGTCGAACTCGACCACCATGCCAACTACGCCTCCATGGACGAGATCTACGAGTCCTTCGAGACATTCGCCGACTGCGTCACCGAGGGCGGAACGCTGGTGATCAACGCGGACCACGAGGGTGCGCGGGAGCTGACGCGGCGGGTCACGGCGTGCGACGTGGCGGTGGTGACGTACGGCGAGGCGGAGGACGCCGACGTGCGGGTCCTGTCGGTCGTACCGCAGGGTCTGAAGAGCGAGGTCACCGTCCTGCTGGGCGGCAAGGAGCTCACGTTCGCCGTCTCCGTCCCGGGCCGGCACTACGCGCACAACGCGGTGGCCGCGCTCGCGGCGGGTGTCGCGCTTGGCGTGCCGGCCGACGAGCTGGCCCCCGCCCTGGCGGCGTACACGGGGGTGAAGCGGCGGCTCCAGCTGAAGGGTGAGGCGGCGGGCGTCCAGGTCATCGACTCCTACGCGCACCACCCGACCGAGATGACGACGGACCTGGAGGCGATGCGGGCGGCGGTCGGCGACGCGCGCATCCTGGTGGTCTTCCAGCCGCACCTCTTCTCCCGTACCCAGGAGCTGGGCAGGGAGATGGGCCAGGCGCTGGCGCTCGCGGACGCGTCGGTGGTCCTCGACATCTACCCGGCCCGCGAGGACCCGATTCCCGGCGTGACGAGCACGCTGATCATCGATGCCGCGCGGGCCGCGGGCGCCGATGTGACGGCCGTGTCCGACAAGGCCGAGGTGCCCGAGACCGTCGCGGGAATGGCGAAGCCCGGTGATCTCGTTCTCACCATGGGCGCGGGTGATGTCACGGACCTGGGCCCGCGGATCCTGGACCGCCTGGCACGGTGACGTTCGCGGTTCCGCAGTGGTTTTCGCGGTGACTCTCGCAGTAAGGGGCTGAGCTTCATGTCGTACGACGTCGAAAAGCCGGACGAGCAGTGGCGCGCGGAGCTGACGCCGGCCGAGTACGCGGTCCTGCGTCAGGCCGGCACGGAGCCCGCCTTCGTGGGTGAGTACACGGGCACCAGGACGAAGGGTGTCTACTCCTGCCGGGCCTGCGGCGCCGAACTCTTCACCTCGGACACCAAGTTCGAGTCGCACTGCGGCTGGCCGTCCTTCTTCGACCCGAAGGACACCGACGCGGTGGAGCTGATCGCGGACCGCACGCTCGGAATGGTGCGGACCGAGGTGCGCTGCGCTCGGTGCGGGTCGCATCTTGGGCACGTGTTCGAGGGAGAGGGCTATCCGACCCCGACCGATCAGCGGTACTGCATCAACAGCATCTCGTTGCGGCTGACGCCCGACGAGGGCTGAGGATCGGGAAGCGCCCATGGCTGACGGGGCCCTGCCGTCGTACGGCAGGGCCCCGGTCGCGTTTGCCTACGACGTACAGACGTCTTCCTACGACGTACAGACGTCCTTGAGCCGGTCGGCGGCTGCGTCGATCCTGCTGGAGTCCGGACTCGTGTCGCCGTTCAGTATCGACGTGTTGTAGTCGTCCATCGCCTTGCCCAGATCGTCGACAGCCTTGTCGACCTCGCTGTCGTCCGTCTCCTTGTTGATCTTGTCCAGGTTCTTGTCGATGGTGTCGATGGAGTCGCCGGTCTTCGACGGGTCCTTCACCGCGTCCCAGCCGGCCTCGTGGATCGCCTTCACGCTGTCCGCGACCGAGTCGGCGTTGCCGAGGCAGTCGAGGGAGTTGTCGAGGTCCTCGCAGCCGGTCAGGAGTCCGGCGGCCAGGGTGACGGCGGCGACGGCGGTGGCGATGGTGGTGGTACGACGGCCACGGCGGCGGTTCGAGGGCATGAACGCCTTCACGGCGGCGGGCAGCGACTTCATTGACATTCCTTCGGCGGCGACAGATGGGGTTCTGATCTCTGCCGACTACGATCCCGTCGCTTGATCGCCCCCACGAGGGACCCTCCTCCCGAATGCCTGGTGCAGCCCGCTACACCATCCGCCGCAGGCCGCAGGCCGCAGGCCGCAGGCCGCTGAACGTGCGGGGTCTGTTGTCGTCGCCCGACGACAACAGGCCCCGCCTGGTGCTCAGTCGGTGCTGAACACCCGTACGTCCCAGGCGCCGAGGTCCAGTTCGGTGCCCGCCGGGACCGGGCCGGTGTTCAGTACGTCGGTCAGATCGGCCGGGGCCGTGACACGGGCGGGCTCCCAGCTCCAGTTGTGGACGATGTGCACGCGCCGCCCGTCCTCGGCCGTACCGGTCGTCGCCGTGACCGACGCCGGCAGGTCACCCCAGACGCTGCGGGCGGCCGGGGCCAGCCAGGACGCCAGCTCCCGGGCGAGGTCGCGGCCCGGCACCGTCCCGACGTACGTCACCCGGCCCGCGCCGTGGCGGCGAGTGGTGACCGCCGCCCAGCGGCCGAAGTGCGGATGGTCGTACGTGACCAGCGGCTCGGCGTCGGTGACGGTGAGACCGTCGGCCCAGTGCGACGCCGTTGCGCTGTCCGGCAGTCGGAGCGGGCCGACCGGCAGGCCACGCACCGGGATCCGCTGCGTCAGGTTGCTGAACTCGTCGTTTGGCGCTGCCGGCGTGGTTCGGCCCTCCCGTACGCTGGAGGAGGGCCGGCTCGAACGAACGGGGAATGCGATGACGTACGACGCGAGGATCGAAGCGACGACTGAAGTGAAGGCCCCGGAAACGGTCGAGGCGGTGCGTCACGCCCGCTTCGGGCAGCTGCCCGAGCGGATCCGCGTGGAGGACATGGTGGCGGCGCAGCCCGCGTCCGTGCCGGATCCGGCGAAGGGCGCGTACAACGAGGACGAGTGGCTGGTCCGGTACTGCCTGTGAGCTGAGGCTGCTCCCCTCATACAGAGGCCGCTCCCCTCACACATGCATGCATGCATACGTAGGCGGGCGGGCCGCCGGAGGGATTTGGGTGGCCCGCCCGTGCGGACGTGTGGAGCAGGTCGGTCAGCTGACGTCGGAGGCGTCCAGGCGGTACAGGCCGCTGCTGGTCGACGTGGAGGTCGAACTGGACGTCGATGTCGACGAACTCGTGGTCGAACTGGAGCTGTACGCCGAGGAGTTCACCGCAGTGCCGTGTTCCTTCACCCAGGTGGCGATCTCCGAGTCGGTACCCTGGCCGGTGTCGCTGCTGATGATGATGTAGTGCAACTTCCCTGACTTCACCAGGCTCTTGAGCTTGGCCAGGGTCATGGCGTTGTCGCTGCCCGACCAGCCGCCCATGGAGATCACCGGCTGGCCCGACTCCAGGATGACCGAGGACGCCGTCTGGTCGGTGGCCACGGCCAGCAGCCAAGTCGCCCCGTCCTGGTGCTTCTTGAGGTACGTGATCATGTCGGACGACACCTGGGTGCCGCCGCCCGTCCCGCCGCCTCCACCGTCGCCGCTCGGACGCGTGCCCGACTCGGCCGCCGTGTCCGGCGAACTCCCGCTGGAGGATGAGGTGTTGCCGGACGGGGGCGTCCCCATGGACTGACCGCCGCTGTTGCTCGTACCGCTGTTGCCACTGGTACCCGTGGAGCCCTGCGGAGCACCGTCACCGACGCCCATGCCGCCTCTCATTCCGCCGCCCGTGCTGGGGCCGGCCGTCGGGTTCGTGCCATTGGTGGAACCGGTGGCCGCCGAGGACGGCGCCGACCCGGCGTTCGTCCAGCGGCAGGTCGGGCACCGGTTCCCGTCGACG
>NZ_BMMU01000072.1 GCF_014646095.1 Streptomyces lacrimifluminis
GACCCCTCCCAGCCTGATCAACCAGAAGATCATCCCACCAGTCAGCCAACGTGACAGTGCCCCTCGGAGATATGCACGGTGTCGCCCGGCCGCGCGTACGTAAGCAGCTCGCTGAACTTCGGCCGCTGGAGGGGGTGGAGGCGGCTGGAGGTGCCCGGGTCTTCCTCGAAGGCGACCGGGTCCTCGATCCCGGCCTCGTCCAGGACGAGGTTCTGCCGGGCGGTGGACTGCTGGTCGGTCGAGACCCGCTTGTAGACCAGGTTCGCCACCGAGGGCCCCTTCCGTGCGGAGGATCGGACCCTATCTGTCGTCAAACCCTGTCAGCGATCACCATCGGATCTGATTGGATTCGAGCCGCCGCGAACCCCCGGATTGCACGGGTTCATTGGACGCGCCAGACCGATCTGTCGGCAAACGATTGTTTGCCGACAGATCGCTCTGGCGCGCTGGTCCGCGGCGGGGGCGGCACCGCGGACTGCACTCCGGCTGGGAAGGGGAACGGCCGTGCCGTCGGCTGCCGCCGCCCAGCCGATCAGCGGTTGTTGCTTGGGCGGTAGACGCTGAGGTCGCCGTAGGCCGACAGGACGCCGGCCAGGTCACCGGGTTTGTCTGGCAGGGTGGTGTCCAGGAAGGCGAGCGTGGTTGCGGCGACGACGCGGGGGCTCTCGGTGCGGCCCAGGGAGCCGACTATCGAGGGCACAGGCGGCAGGTACAGGGGGCCGTCCATGAAGGTGAGGTGTGCGGCGCCGGGGATGGTGAGCCGGTAGCTCGTCGCGGTGTTGAGCTTGAGGGCCTTGGTGAGGCGGGGTATGTAGTGCGGGTCGGTTGCGGGGGTGATGGCCTGGGTGAGCGCGAGCGTCGGCTGGTGGAGGGAGGGGGAGGTGGGGCCGTGCGGGTAGCCGTCCAGATCGATGACGGCATCGAACCGGTGGTCCTGCCGGGCTGCCTGCAGGGCGGCGGCACCACCCATGGAGTGGCCGGTGACCGCGACCCGGCCGGTGTCCAGGCGTCCGGTCAGCGGGCCGGCGATCTCACCTCGGCCCAGACGGTCCAGCTGAGTGAGGACGAAGCTGAGGTCGGCGCCCCGAACAGCCGTCCAGCCGACCGCCAGCTTGTTGTCCTTGTCCCGGTCGCCGGTGGAGGTGGTCTTGGTGAGAATCGTTCGGCCGTCGGTGAGGACGACGGCGGCGGAGTCGTACGGGTGGTCGAGGGCGGCGACCGCATAGCCGTGGCTGGCCAGTTCCTCCGCCCAGGCGGTGTTCTGGGTGCGCACTCCGCCCGATCCCGGAGAGAACAGCACGACCGGGAACCGTCCACCCCCGTCGGCCACCGGGGCGTTGAAAACCGAATGGGTGTGGGCACGTGGGATGCCGTCGACCAGGAAGCCAGGCAGGCCGACCGCGCGGGCGAGGGCATCGGAAACGGTGCGCGCCTCGTGCTCCGTGCGGCCGAGGTACTGGGCCCGCTGCGCGCCTGCGGGACTCTTCTGCGCGGGATACCAGAGCTGGACCACGACCGTGCGCCGGTCGTGCGGATCGGCGGTGAAGGTCTCGGGACGGTGTGGGTCGGTCCACTGCACCACGCGGGTACCGACCGCGAAACGGCCCGACGGCTCGGGGAACACGGGTACGGGAAAGGCCCAGGCGGCCACCGGACCCGTGGCGATCAGGCCGACGCAGGCCACCGACCCGGGCAAGGCCAGCCACCACCGGGCCCGCCACGCCGACCGGCCGGTACGGCGTCGCAGCAGGGGAGAGAGGGCGAACGGCAGCGCAACGGCAGCGCCTGCGAGTACTGGCAGCAGCTGCCAGCGGATCCCCACCACGCTCAGCACGATCGCGGACAGCACGAACACTGCCCCCGCCGCGATCGTGACGCCTGGGCGGACGGCAGGGGGAAACCAGCGCGCCACCACCAGCGCGACGGCACCCAGCAAGACAAGGACTTCCAGAAGGGACATGTGCAGTCCCATGATGTTCTCGGTCACCCGGCCATGCTCGGCGCGGGGCACACGCTGCCACATCGCCCCCGGGTCGCCATCGTGTACAGCCGGAGTCGCAATCCGAGGCACGCCCATGTGAGAGGCCTTGCGACCGTGGGGGGTGGCCGGGCTCCTCCTGTGGTCGTACTTCCGCGCGATTCCTTCAGACGGTGGACTCATGCGATTCCGCTGGATCGCGGCCTACCGTGACAGGGCCGCGGTACGTGCGGGCGGCGCGGGTCTTGCGCTCCCGTATCCGACCCGGCTCCGGCTGTACGCGGTGGCGGCCCCGGCTGGGGCCACTGTGACGCTGAAATCGACAGGGACGTGTGATGACCGAGGCGGCCGCAGAAACCGGTAGTGCCCAGCCGTTGCGCTACCGGGACCGGGTGCCGTGGGCGAGGACAGCCGTACGGCTGACGAGGTACGCCGACCTGGCCTCCGTGCGAGCGGCGCGACCGATGAGAGCCGTCCGGCGCTTGGGTTCCCGGCTGCCGCCCATGGTGGGGGACTCGCTGTTGCCGGCGCTGCTCCTGCTCAACGTCATGACCACGCGCGCGCCGCAGGAGCTGCCGGTGGCCGTGGCCCTCACCGCGGCCCTCGCACTGCCCCTGGTGTGGCGGCGCCGGGCCCCGCTCACGGTGTTCGGCGTCGTGGCAGCCGCGGCCTTCGTCCAGTGGCTGATGGACGTCCAACTGTCGGCGGACATCGCCTTGCTGGTGGCTCTCTACACGGTGGCCGCGAAGTCGGGCCGGCGCGGCACGCTTGTCGCCGGTGCCATCGTGGAGGGCGGGGCCCTGCTGGCTTGTCTGCGCTGGGCGACGGAAGGCGCGTTCCTGACCCCCTTCGTCGCGGTGACCGCGATGGTCGTCGCCGCCGCCGTCCTGGGGGTGAATGTGCGGACCGCACGCGCCTACCTCGTCGCCGTGGAGGAACGCGCCGCACGACTGGAGCAAGAGCATGACCAGCAGGCGCGGCTGGCCGTCGCCGAGGAAAGGACACGTATCACCCGGGAGATGCACGACATCGTCACCCACAACCTGTCCGTCATGGTCGCGCTCACCGACGCCGCCGTCTACGCACAGCACCGGTGCCCCGCCAAGGCCACCACCGCGATGCTCCAGATCTCCGAGACGGGCCGGCAGGCCCTGACCGACATGCGGCGCTCCTTGGGCATCCTGCGGACCGACGAACCGGACGCGGAGCGCCACCCGCTGCCCGGCATCGCACAACTGGCAGCCCTCGCCGACCAGATGGGCGCCGCCGGGCTGCCGACCCGCGTCGAGGTCCAGGGCGGCCACACCCACATACCCGCCACTGCACAACTGACCGTCTACCGCCTGGTACAGGAAGCCTTGACCAACACCCTCAAGCACACACCCACCGGCACACACGCGAAGGTCCGAATACGGTGCTCGACCGAGACCGTCACACTGGACGTCACCGACAGCGGCCCCCGCCCGCCACTTCCCGGCGCCACACCATCCGGCCACGGCATCCCCGGCATGCGCGAGCGCGCGGCCACCTACGGGGGGACGTTGCAGGCCGGACCGCTCCCGGGCGGCGGCTGGGGAGTCCACACCCGCCTCGACCTCGGCAGCAGCGGAGCAGCGTCCGCATGACGATCCGCATCCTGATCGCCGACGACGAAGCGCTGCTCCGTATGGCCTTCAGCACGGTCCTGGAGACGCAGCCCGACATGGCACCGGTCGGCGAAGCCGCGGACGGCATCCAGGCCATACGCCTCGCCCAGGACCTGCGCCCCGATGTCGTCCTCATGGACGTCCGGATGCCCGGGACCGACGGGATCGAGGCAACCCGAGAGGTCATCCGGATCTCCCCGCAGAGCAGAGTACTGATCCTCACCACCTTCGACCTCGACGAATACGCCTTCACCGCGCTCAAAGCCGGAGCCTCGGGCTTCCTGCTGAAAAACACCAGGCCCGAGGAACTGCTCACCGCGATACGCAGCGTGGCAGCGGGCGACGCGGTGGTCTCCCCGCGGATCACCCGCCGCCTGCTGGAGAACCTCCGCCCGCACATACCCGACGGCAGCAGCGCCGAGCGCGACGAGCGGCTGAGCCGGCTCAGCGCCCGCGAGCGCGAGGTGCTCATCCAGGTGGGCTGCGGCCTGTCCAACACCGAGATCGCGGCCACCCTGTATCTCGCGGAGGCGACCGTGAAGTCCCACCTCGGGCGAATCCTGCAGAAGCTCGAACTCCGAGACCGGATACAGGCCGTGATCTTCGCCTACGAAAGCCGCCTCATCCACCCGGCATGAGGTCGGCAGGGAGCGATTCGACGCCGAGTTCGCCAAGGCGGTCAAGGGCACCGGCATCGAGCCGCGCTCTCAGGAAGCGGACCACGACCGCCGCGAAGCGGTTGAGCAAGGCGGCAGCCCGCAAGCCGATCAGCGCCCTCGCAGGTACCCGATCTGTTCAGCATCGTCTGACCCGTGCTCACCCGGCGGCCTGACTGAGCCTCATACCCAAGGCGGTCCGGCCCCGGAGTCACGGGTGGTGACTCCGGGGCCGGACCGCCTTCGACTGTACGGGCGCGCATTTACGCGTCCTCGCCGTCGTCCGTCTCGTCGTCGATGTTCGGGTCGCGCAGCCTTCGCAGGCCCGGCGCTGGCGGCCGGGTGAAGGCGTACCGGCCCAGGAAGTTGATGTGATCGAACTGGAGCGGGGAGAGCCGGGCGAGCAGCTCGTCGGTGACCGGGAAGCCGTCAGCGGCCAGCTGCTTGACGGCGGCGTCGATGTAGAGGCTGTTGAACAGCACCACGGAGTTCAGCGCCAGGCCGAGCGCGCCGAGCTGGTCCTCCATCCCCTCGCGGTAGTGCTGGCGCAGTTCGCCGCGCTGACCGAAGAAGATCTTCCGGGCGAGGCGGTGGCGGGCCTCGGTGACGTTGAGCTGGGCGCCGATCATTCGCCGGTATCCCTCGTCCGAGACGAACTGGAGCAGGTGCAGTGTCTTGAAGATCCGCCCGTAGTGGGCGAACGCGTCGCCCAGCCCGGTCGGCTTGCCGTCCCGGGAGAGCATGCGGATCAGGTCGTGGCCGCGAACCTCCCCGAGAGTCAGGGAACCTGCCACCCGGAGCATGTCGTCCCAGTGGGCGCGTATCCGGTCCAGGCGGATGGTGTGGTTCGAGACCGGCTGGAGCGGCCCGTAGTCCGCCGCGGTGTTCGTCCGCCACAGCCGGGCGTCGGAGATGTCGGCGATCCTCGGTGAGAACTGGTAGCCGCAGATCGCGAACAGGCCGAAGACGATGTCGGAGTAGGACGCGGTGTCGGTGATGACGGTCTCCGGCTTCGGGCCGCCGTCGCGGGCGTGGATGGCGTCCAGGATGAACAGCGAGTCGCGCAGCGTGCCCGGCACGACCACCCCGCCCAGGCCCATCACCTGGTCGTTTACGACGTTCAACCACGTTGCGCCCTTGTGCCGCAGACCGAAGTAGCGCGGGTTCGAACCTGCGTACAGGGTCTGGACGGGGACGGTGAACCGTACGCCGTCGGCGGAGGCGACCAGGCCGCCGCCCCACGCCCGTACGACGTCGATCTTCGCCTGCGCCTCGATGAACAGGCCGTTCGCCGCCGAGATGTTCTCCGCCCGGAAGTAGCCCTGGTCGACCTGGACCAGGCGGCCACGGGTGAGCGCCGGGACGCCCGGCTTGATGACCGGGGTGAACCCGACGTTGCACGCCTCGGACAGCAGCACCGCGCACAGGCTGGTGGCAAAACCCTCCATATGGGAGTCCGCGCCGGAGATGTGCGTGAACACCTCCTCCATGCCGGTCAGTTCGGCGACCTCCAGCAGCAGTTCGGGAAAGTCGACCTTCGGCAGCATGCCGTTGACCAGGTGACGGAACGGCGGCATGAGCTTGGGTTCCTCGGCCTTGCCGAGCTTGGCCAGCTTCAGCTTCCCGCCCACCACCTCCAACGCCGTGTTGCCCGGCAGCCCGGCAGCGACCTGGACGTACGCCGCATGCAGGGCGGAGGCCAGTTCGGCGAGGTGTCCGGCGGGCTCGCTCTCCAGACCGAGCGCGGTGAGCACCTTCGGCTCGGCGGCCGTCCACTTGGCCCCGGCCAGCAGCTTGGCGCGCGTATCGCCCCAGCGGTCGCCGTCCCTGGCGAACACGTCCCGCCGGCGCAGCGAGCGGTGCAGGTGCTCCAGGACGCAGAACGAGTACGCGGCCTTGTCGACCACGCCGTGCGGCAGGCTGGGGTTGGCGAACACCAGCCGCCGCCACGAGCCGGTCACCAGGTCGGAGGCGACCTCCTCGGCGCCGACCTTCTTGCGGCCGATCAGTTCCGGCAGAGCTTTGAGTGCCTTCACGACCGGGGCGCCGGCCTCGACCGCGCCGAAGTCGATGACCTCGACCAGCAGACGGATGAAACCGCGCACCGTGCCGTACCGGGCGACCAGTTCGGCCCGCCACTCCGCGTCGTCGTCCCCGTCGGCGTCCGGGACCGCCGCGGCGATCGTGGCGAGCGCCTCGGCCAGCTGCTCGCGTGGCACGACCTGCTCGATCGCCGACCACGCGTCGACCACGGAGACGAGTTCGCCGGTGTCGGTCGCGGGCGGAGTCGTCATCAGCACGTCGACCGCCGCGGCGACCTTCCTCGCTGCCTTCCGCAGCTGCGGAAGGGCCTTGAGCTTGGCGTCGTTGCCCATCCGCTCGGCCTTCGCGAGCAGCTTGGTGGCCATCAGCGCATGCAGCAGATCGAGCGCGTCGTCCACCGTCGCCGTCTCCAGATGCCGCACCGTCGCCAGCAGCGTGGCAGTCTGCCTCGTGACCTCCAGCCGCTTCAGCGTCGGCGCCTTCGAGGTCAGCCCGTACCGGGCCAGCCCGGTCATCCGCGCGGCCGGGACCCGCCCGGCGTCCACCGCACCGGCGCCCAGGCCCCGCACCTCACGCGCGCGGTCCAGAGCGAGTTCCATGGCCCTGCCCGACACCCGCATCGGGCCCAGCCGCAGCCGCTCCAGCTCCGACACCCGCTTCTTCTCCGGCACTTCCAGCAGCCGGACCATCTCGGTGCGCAGGTCGTACGGGACCGCCTCGTACAGCGCGGCATGCAGCCGGTCGTTCTCCTCCGACCGTACGGCGGCCACCATCCGGGCCAGCGTCGAGACCCCGGGCAACAGCACCCGGTTGTTCACCAGCCACACCACCGCCCGGTCGAACAGGGCACGCGGCCCCTCCAACGACGACCACACCCGCGCCGCCAGGAACTCTCCCAGCTCCGCCTCACCTGCGGCGAAGTCCCGGTAGCCATACTCGTCGCGGATCTCCCACGCATGCTCGTACACCGTCTGCGAGCGCGCCCCGTACTCGGCGAAATGCTCGTCGCCGACGCCGAGCTGTTCGGCGACGAACCGCACCACGGAGGCTGGCACCACGGTGGGGTCCTCGGTCAGGAAGGTGCCGAGCATCCGCACGGTGCCCCACTGCACCGCCCACCCCAGCCTCGTCGCCGGACGGCGCTTAGCCCGCGCCAGACCCAGCGCCTTCCTATCGAGCCGGAAGAACTGCTCCAACTCCCCGGGGGACGGCTCGGTGGCGAACTGGCCGTAGGGGGCCTCTTGCTCAGCAGACAAGTACTTAACAGGCATGCCGAGGACCGTAGAACCCGCTGACCAGGTAAAGCAGGCACGTCACCGAACCGGAACCAAGATCGTCCCGCTACCGCTAATTTCCGTTCCGATACTCCGACCGCCGCCAATTGCATCGGATGCGAACTCGCGATAGTCGGCGAATCCACCCCGAGGGAAAGGGAGATCACGGTGCTGATCTGCGGCCTTGAGTACGGGTTCCGACGGTGACGATACCCCTCCCTCGGACCTTGTTGCGGCCGATGCAGGGGGCTGATCTGGGGCTTCACTGGGGGCTCGCATAGGATGCGGTTTTCTCGCATCGGATGCGAGTCGCGGAGGGTGGTGAAGCGGTGAGGTTCAACGGTTCGGCATCGAGTCGTCGCACCCATTTTGAACTCACTTTCGTGACAACTGCCTGACCTGCGCTTACTGTTCAGCCGCTCTCGCCTTCACCTTCTGCGAGCGGCGGCCGACTGCTCGATGCCGTGGGCATGCGCCGGGGGCCGGTACGGCTCAGGCGTCTCGCTGGTCCACTCGGGCAGCTCTTCCGTGGACGCGCCACGGTGGAGGTCTTCGAGTGTCAGACCCGGCAGCTGTAGTTCTTGATCGTTGATGGATTCGTGCTGGTGAGCAGTCTGACGGGGTGCCCGGGGGAACGAGTACGGCCACCGCGATGCTGATCGTCTGTGACAACAGATCAGGACACGGTGGCCCGAGGCGCCACGATAGCCGGTGGGGTGTGGAGCGAGTGTTTCAGGGCTGCGATGGCGGCGATGGCCGGCTGTTCCCGCGAGGGGAGTCGAGGCTGCTGGCCAGGGACAGGGCCGAGGCGATGCTGACGGGGCTTGAGACCCGCAACTGCTGAAAGCTCGCCGAGGCGTTGGGGCACACGTCGCCGTACCGGCTGCAGCACTTCCTGTCCCGCGGCGTGTGGGACCATGACGCCGTGCGCGACCGGACAGCCATCTGGGCGGTCGGTGAACTCGCTGAAGACGACGCGGTGTTGATCGTGAACGAGACGGGGGACGAGAAGTCCTCCACCGACGCCGTCGGGGCGGCAAGGCAATAGCATTTCCGGCGTTGAGTCGCAACGCCCGACCGAGGCGTTGGAGATCGCCCCGGTCGTGTGCGTGCAGAACCGGTACGCGCTGGACTGTCCCGACCCGGAGGGCGACGAACTCCTGCGCCTGTGCGGGGAGTCGGGCATCGCCTTCGTGTCGCCGACCGCCAGCAGGGAGGTTGCCCCGGCCAGCACGGCGCACGCGGTCAGCGCGAGCACGACGGTCAGGGCATGCCGCACTCCGCGTGGATCGCGCGGGTCGGGCACCTTGGCAAGATGTTGCAGAAGGCCGGGGACTTCCCCCGGCACCACCTCTGGATGTTCACTGAGCTGGTCAAGGGCAGGTGGGATCGGCGATGATGCGTCGGCAGGCACGGTCTTCCAGGCAGGTCACGGGGCGTCGAGAACTCCATGATTTTGGAAGTCAGTGCCTGTCCGGCTTGTCGGGAGCCGTCGAGCCGGCGGAGCGTCACCCGCCTGCTGTCGAGGACTATCCGAGCGGCAGTTCCACGCGTCGCCCCAGACCGATCTCCCCGGCCTCATCGTTCGTGACCATCGCGAACACTCCGCTCGGGATGCCCGGAAATGTGGCCACGCGAGACGCGACGGCCAGGAGATCCGCCTCGGCGGCCCCGGTGATGAAGAAGACGTACGCCTCGCCGTACTCCTCTCCTTCGTCATGCACTTCCGCTACCTCCTGTTCAGCAAGGAAGTCCTCGACCTGGTCAATCCAGGGGAAGGCATAAGAACCCTCCGGAGTGCCCGGGGCCTCCCGAAGGGGCACATGGATCTCAACGATGGTGTCCATGCGGGCATTGTCCCTGGCCAGAGCCCGGCCGCATGCTCTGCTCCCGGAACACTGCGAGGCATGGTAAATCAACCCGAACCGGACAGCATCTGACTACGCCGAAGCCCTGGGAGCTGTCGATCAATGAGCTGTTTCAGCGTTGCCGCTCCAGGGTGAGGACGGCGGCGGCGATGGACGTCATTCGA
>NZ_BMMU01000073.1:0-8569 GCF_014646095.1 Streptomyces lacrimifluminis
GCGCTCCCGCCGGTGGCGGGCTCCTCGGCGCCGGTGCCGCGCCGCGCGGTCAGGTCGGTTCGGGCCAGGGGGCGCGGGCCGCGCTGCCCGGCCGGGACGCGGGCGGTCGCCCGGGTGGACAGGGCGGAGCGCCGCGTGGACCGCAGGGTCCCGGTGCTCCGCAGCAGCAGGGCGGCAGGCCGGCTCCGGCCGGTGCCGGTGCGGGCGGCTTCGGCGGCCAGGCGCCGGGTGCTCCGCAGGGTCTCCAGGCCGCCGGCGGCTTCGGTGACGGCTCCGGCGCGCGCCAGGGCCAGGACGCCTTCGGCAACAACGCCGGACGTCAGGGTCAGGACGCCTTCGGCGGCTCGCGTGGCCCCGTACCGCCGCCGCGCGGGGAGGGACAGGGCGGCGGGCGCCGTCCGCAGCTCCCGCCGCGCGGTGGTTCGACGCGTCCGGAGCTGCCCGGTGGCAACGCGCCGTCGCGTCCGAGCTGGAGCGACGAGAACGCGCAGCCTCCGGTGCCGCGTGCCTCGCTGGACACCCCGCGCGGTCACGAGGAGCCGGACTCCACTTCACGGATGCCCCGCATCGACGACCGGCACGGCCCGGCCGCGACGTCGGAGATGCCGGCGGTTCCCCGCCTCGACGATCTCCAGAACCCGGGCGTCACCTCCGAGTTCGCCCGTCCCGACTTCAACGCCCCGCGTCCCGGCGGCCCTTCGGACACCGGCCAGTTCCCGATGCCCGGCTACAACGGCTCCGGCGACACCAACGGCCAGCAGAGCAACGGGTCGTACGTTCGCTCGGACGTCTTCGGCACCCCGCCCAGCGGACCGCCGAGTCCGCAGAACCCGCAGAACAACGGGCAGTTCGCGCCGTCGTCGTACGACAACGGTTCGACGGGCCAGTTCTCCGCGCCGAACGGGTACGACTCCGGTTCGACCGGCCAGTTCCCCGCGCCCTCCGGCTTCGACGGCCGGGGCCCGGTGCCCCGTCGTCAGCAGGACCCGTCGTCCACCGGCCAGTTCGAGCGCCCCCAGCCGGGCGCGGGCCGTGGTCCCGCCGACTTCGGCGGCTCCCGTCCGCCCATCCCGCCGCGCCCGCCGCAGCCGGAGGCACTGCCGCCGGCGAGCGGGCCGGGTGACGGGCGGACGCCGCTGTACGACACCCTGGAGACCAACTGGTTCCACGGGCAGGGTCAGCAGGAGCAGCAGCAGCCGTCCAACGGCAGCAGCAACGGGAACGGAAACGGCAACGGCAACGGTTCGGCGCCCTCGCAGCCGTCCTCGGTGCCTGCTCCCCCGCGTCCGGCGACCGCGCCGGCCGCGACCGGCTCCTGGCGCACCTCGCCGAACGACGAGCTGGTCCGGCAGGCCGAGCGGGTTCGCCAGCCGGCCGCCGGTGGCGTCACTACTTCCGGCCTTCCGCGCCGGGTCCCGCGTGCGAACCTCGTACCGGGTACGGCTCAGCAGCAACAGCACCAAAGCGGTCCGGCGGTCTCGCGTGCGCCCGATGACGTGCGCGGCCGGCTGACCAATCTCCGTAGGGGCATCGCCCAGGGTCGACAGGCCGGTACCGGCTCCGACCAGACGGGCAGCTTCCCCAGCCCCACTCACCAGCAGGAGCGATAGTTGAGCCAGATGAGCCAGGCGGCACAGAACCTCAACTGGTTGATAACCAACTTCGTGGACAACACCCCCGGTGTGTCCCACACCGTCGTCGTGTCCGCCGACGGCCTCCTTCTGGCCATGTCGGAGGGCTTCCCCCGGGATCGCGCCGACCAGCTCGCCGCCGTCGCCTCCGGGCTCACGTCGCTCACCGCGGGTGCCTCGCGCATCTTCGAGGGCGGCACGGTGGCCCAGACGGTGGTCGAGATGGAGCGGGGCTTCCTCTTCCTCATGTCCGTCTCGGACGGATCGTCACTGGCGGTCCTCTCCCACCCCGAGTGCGACATCGGCCTTGTCGGCTACGAGATGGCACTTCTGGTCGACCGGGCGGGCGCAGTGCTCACTCCCGACCTGCGTGCCGAACTTCAGGGCAGTCTGCTCCACTGACCGCTCCGGATCCACCCGCCTCACCAAAACACCGTCCGGCCGCCACATCTCCCCCACCGGCCCTGTCAGACGGCACGACTGACCGACGCTGTCCCGCCCGGAGGATTCATGACCCCGCCCACCGCCTCTCATGATCCGTACGCTCATACGTACGAGGACGAGGGCGACCAGCCGCTGGTAAGGCCGTACGCCATGACCGGCGGCCGGACCCGGCCGCGCTACCAGCTCGCCATCGAGGCGTTGATCAGCACGACGGCCGACCCGGCTCAGCTGATGGGTCTGCTGCCCGAGCACCAGCGCATCTGCCACCTGTGCCGCGAGGTCAAGTCGGTGGCCGAGGTGTCGGCTCTCCTGGCCATGCCCCTCGGTGTGGCCCGCATCCTCGTCGCGGACCTCGCCGAGGCCGGACTGGTCGCCATCCACCAGCCGGGCGGCGACGAGAACAACGGCGGTGCACCAGCGGTGACACTGCTCGAAAGGGTGCTCAGTGGACTTCGCAAGCTCTGACGGGGGCCGGACCACCACCTCCGCGAAGATCGTGGTCGCGGGTGGGTTCGGCGTGGGCAAGACCACGTTCGTGGGCGCCGTCTCGGAGATCAACCCGCTGCGTACCGAGGCCGTCATGACGTCGGCCTCGGCGGGTATCGACGACCTCACCCACACCGGGGACAAGACCACCACCACGGTGGCCATGGACTTCGGCCGTATCACCCTGGACCAGGACCTGATCCTGTACCTCTTCGGTACTCCGGGTCAGGACCGTTTCTGGTTCATGTGGGACGACCTGGTGCGCGGCGCGATCGGTGCGGTGGTCCTGGTGGACACCCGTCGGCTCGCGGACTGTTTTCCCGCGGTCGACTACTTCGAGAACAGCGGCCTGCCCTTCGTCATCGCCCTCAACGGCTTCGACGGGCACCAGCCGTACAACCCCGAAGAGGTGCGCGAGGCGCTCCAGATCGGCCCGGACGCTCCGATCATCACGACGGACGCCCGGCACCGCTCGGATGCGAAGAGTGCGCTGATCACGCTGGTCGAGCACGCGCTCATGGCGCGCCTGCGGTAGCTAAATCGAAGATTCCCTACGGCAGTTGTCGTAGATACACCGGAGCCGGCTGTGGCCTTTGACACGGTCGGCCCCGGTGTTCATAACGTTTCGACAGAGATATCTGGTGGTATGGCCACGCGTCGCGGTCGCCCGGTCTCGCTGCGCTCACATAGGCCCCGTCTTTTGACGGGGCTCGTTCTTTATGACCGTTTTATCTGGGGCTTACCCGGCTGGGGATCTTCGCATTCCGACGTTTGGAAGAGCGAAGGCCTACGTGCTGGAATGCCTGAACTGCCTAATAGTCAAAGACGTACCCCTGTGGAGGGTCTTTGACTTACCGGCTCTGAGAGACTGCGGCACAACGTTGGTGCCTTCCGCCGAGAGGTTGTTGGTCGAGTGAGGCGAAGCAAGAACGGTCCCGAGCCGTCGGCACGGGGCAACTTCACCCCGCCGCCGCGCGGAGCGGCGCCCAGCCCTGTGCCCGGCTCGGAGCCGATGGCGCCACCCGCCCCGAGCGGCAGCCGATTCTCCCCGCGCAACTGGCGCGTGCCGACCAGGCTGAACGCGATCCTGCTCATACCCGTGGTGGTCGGCCTCGTCATGGGCGGCTTCCAGGTGAAGAGCTCGATCGACACCTGGCAGGAGGCCGAGGACGCGGAGCGGACCGCGCGCGTCGTGCAGGCCGCCCTGGTCTACGGTGACGCCCTCTTCCAGGAGCGCGACATCACCGCGGCGCCCCTGCTCCAGGGCAAGGGCGAGGACGACGAGACGGTCGTCAAGGCCCGCGCCGCCACCGACAAGGCAGCCGACGCGTTCGACATCGCCGTGCAGAGCATCCCGGACAAGCCGAGCGTCCAGCGCCGGCTGGAGCTGTTCCGCGAGGTCGAGCCGCAGCTGGAGGCGATCCGCGCGGCGGCGTACACCTCCAAGCTCACCGGTGTGCAGTCCGAGGAGAGCTACACCGCGATCACGCACACCCTGATGGAGTTCTCCAACGAGCTGGGCCTGGGCACGGGCAACATCACCAGCTACGGCCGGACCGTGTACGCCATCTCGCTCACCAAGGCCTCCGTGTCGCTGGAGCGTGCCATCGGCATGCACCTGCTGATCAAGCCCGGCCCCGGCGAGGGCAACTTCCAGAGCCAGCGCATCGCCCTCTCCTCGTACGCGTACCTGGAGCGGATCGCCATCGCGGAGTACATCGCGGGCGGTACCGAGCAGGACGCCAAGAAGCTCGAGGACGCGACGGCCCAGGTCACGGCCGACGGCAAGGCGATGGCCGAGCAGGCCGCCCAGGCCGCCGCGGCCAAGGGCGAGACGTATGTCCCGCCGCCCGGCGACCCCACCCAGATGATCTCGGCGATCGCCGCCCTCCGAACGACCGACGCCAGTGACCGTGCCGAGCTCGCGGCGGAAGGCATCACGCCCCAGAACTGGTGGGCGGTCAACACACTGAAGTACAACGCGTACCTCAAGCTGGAGTCGGACCTCTCCAAGGGCGCGGTCAACGAGGCGTCCAGCATCTCCGACGACGCCAAGCGCGACGCGTTCATCGTGGGCGCGGCCGTCGTGGTCGCCCTGCTCGCCGCGTTCATCCTGGCCGGCATGGTGGCCCGCCAGATGAGCCGCGCGATGCGCCAGCTGCGCAACGCCGCCTTCGGCATCGCCGAGCAGCGCCTGCCGATGCTGGTCGACCAGCTCTCGCGCACCGACCCCGGTCGCGTCGACACCCGTGTCGCCGCCATCCCCATCAACACCACGGACGAGATCGGCGAGGTCGCCCGCGCCTTCGACCAGGTCCACCGCGAGGCGGTCCGGCTGGCCGCCGAGCAGGCACTGCTCCGGGGCAACATCAACGCGATCTTCACCAACCTGTCGCGCCGCAACCAGTCCCTGATCGAGGGCCAGCTGACCCTGATCACCGACCTGGAGAACAACGAGGCCGACCCGGACCAGCTGGAGAACCTCTTCCGCCTGGACCACCTCGCGACCCGTATGCGCCGCAACGGCGAGAACCTCCTGGTCCTCGCCGGCGAGGAGCCGGGCCGGCGCTGGGACCAGCCGGTTCCGCTGGTCGACGTGCTGCGCGCCGCCTCCTCCGAGGTGGAGCAGTACGAGCGCGTCGAGCTGTCGGGCGTACCGGAGGCCGAGATCCACGGCCGCGCGGTCACCGACCTCGTGCACCTGCTCGCCGAGCTGCTGGAGAACGCGACGACGTTCTCCTCCCCGCAGACCAAGGTCCGCGTCACCGCGACCCGTCTGCCCGACGGCCGCATCATGGTCGAGATCCACGACAAGGGCATCGGCCTCACCGCCGAGGACTTCGCGGACATCAACCACAAGCTGGCCAACCCGCCGACCGTGGACGCCGCGATCTCCCAGCGCATGGGCCTGTTCGTGGTCGGCCGGCTGTCCGACCGGCACGGCATCCGCGTCCAGCTCCGCCCCTCGGGCGAGCAGGCCGGTACGACCTCGCTGGTCATGCTCCCGGACGCCATCACCCACGGTGGCGGTGGCGAGCAGCAGATGCAGCGCGACGAGTTCACCGTCTCGCAGATCATCCCCGAGCAGCAGCAACAGCAGCAGTACGTCGGCGAGAACTTCCAGGCCGCCCAGATGCAGCCGATGCGTACGGCGGCCGAGCTCGGCTTCGACGACAGCCGCTACACCGAGGTCCCGGACGACATCCGCGAGCTGGACCCGGTGGGCCGCTCCCTGATGCGTGAGGAGCGCCGGGCGCAGCTGGAGGCCCAGGCACTCCCCGAGTCGGGCCCGCAGGATCCCAACGAGGTCCCCGCGTACGGCGACGACTTCAGCGCGCCGAACGGCCAGGCCCCGGCCCTTGAGGAGCCCTTCGCGGGCTACGACCAGCAGACGGCGTACGAGGAGCGGCAGCAGCCGTCGTACGAGGAGCCGTACTTCAACGGGAACAACGGCTTCCCGCAGACGGACGACTTCCCGGCGACCGGCAGCGAGTACCCGTCGACGAACGGCGGCTACCCGTCCTCGAACGGCAACGGCGGCTACCCGGAGCCCGCGTACACGGAGCCCGTCCAGGAAGAGCCCGCCCCGGCACACGCCTCCGCCCCGGAGAGCTTCTCGGCCTTCGAGGAGCGGCGGTACCAGGATGACTGGCCGCAGCAGGACGGTTACCAGAACGGCCACAGCTCCGAGTACGCTCCGGAAACCGAATCCACGCAGGCCGCTGACGTGAGTGAGCGGAATCACGTAGGCTTCGAGCGTCCGGGACCGGCGCCCTCCGCCGCCCACGCGCTGACCGATGCCGGGCTCCCCCGCCGTGGATCCACCACGAGCGGCACCAGCAACGGCACCTCCCGGCAGCATGTGGGCCAGGAGACACCGGCTCCCGCCCCCGCGGAGCAGAACGGCAACGCGAACGGGAACGGGAACGGCACGGGTCCCGACGACTGGCGCTCGGCCAACGACGAGCGCTGGCAGCAGGCCTCACAGCTCCGCAAGCCCAAGGCGGGCGGGGTGACCTCGTCCGGCCTGCCGCGCCGGGTACCGAAGGCCAACCTGATCGAGGGTGCCGCGGAAGCGACCGCCCAGGGCGGCCCGTCGGTCTCCCGCGCCCCCGAGGACATCCGGGGCAGGTTGAGCAACCTGCGCCGGGGCGTCCAGCGGGGTCGCACCGCAGGTAGTGAGACGAACGGCCAGGCCACCAGGAATCACCACGGTGGGCCTGACAGCACCTACAACCAGGAGCGTTAGTGTGAGTCCGATGAGCCAGGCGGCGCAGAACCTGAACTGGTTGATCACCAATTTCGTGGACAACACCCCCGGGGTGTCACACACGGTGGTGGTCTCCGCCGACGGACTCCTTCTGGCGATGTCCGAAGGCTTTCCGCGAGACCGTGCGGACCAGCTCGCCGCTGTCGCCTCCGGTCTGACCTCTCTCACCGCGGGTGCCTCGCGCATTTTCGAGGGCGGGAGCGTGAACCAGACGGTTGTGGAGATGGAGCGGGGTTTCCTGTTCATCATGTCCGTTTCCGACGGTTCCTCCCTCGCGGTGCTCGCACATCCGGAGGCCGACATCGGTCTTATTGGGTACGAGATGGCACTTTTGGTCGACCGCGCCGGTACGGTCCTGACACCCGATCTGCGTGCGGAGCTCCAAGGGAGCATTCTCAACTAACAGTCAGACGGTGCGTTTTGGCGTTCCGGGGCGGTAGGTTTCGGACGCGGCTCCACAGTGATGCGGTGCCCGGCACAGTCGGAGGAGGAGAAAGTGGCAACACCCCCAGGCGGTTCGCCCTCGGGCAATTGGTCGTACGGCCCTGGCCAGGGTCAGGGCCAGGGTGACCAGAACCGGTACAACTTCCCCTCCGCACCGAGCCACCGTCGGCAGCAGCCGTACGCGCCCCAGAACCCGCAGGGTCCCGGGCCGTCGCCGTACGACCAGCCGCCGGCGCCGCGCATCCAGCCCGTGCAGCCGCATCGCCGTTCTTCGGAGCCGTCGCCCGCCGGGGGTGCGAGCAATCCCCTGGTGCGTCCGTACGCCATGACCGGCGGCCGGACCCGCCCCCGTTACCAGCTCGCCATCGAGGCGCTGGTGCACACCACTGCGCAGCCGCATCAGATGCAGGGCCAGTTGCCCGAGCATCAGCGAATCTGCAACCTCTGCCGAGAGATCAAGTCGGTGGCCGAAATCTCGGCGTTGCTGACCATCCCCCTCGGCGTGGCCAGGATCCTCGTCGCCGACTTGGCGGAGGCAGGCCTGGTCGCCATCCATCAGCCCGGCGGCGACGAAAGCGCCGGCGGGCAGCCAGACGTGACTTTGCTCGAAAGGGTGCTCAGTGGACTTCGCAAGCTCTAGCGGAGGGCCTTCCCGCTCCACCACGTCCGCGAAAATCGTGGTGGCTGGCGGCTTCGGCGTGGGCAAGACCACGTTCGTCGGGGCCGTCTCGGAGATCAATCCGCTGCGTACCGAGGCCGTGATGACGTCCGCGTCCGCGGGCATCGACGACCTGACGCACACCGGGGACAAGACGACGACGACCGTCGCCATGGACTTCGGCCGTATCACCCTGGACCAGGACCTGATCCTGTACCTGTTCGGTACGCCCGGCCAGGACCGCTTCTGGTTCATGTGGGACGACCTGGTGCGTGGCGCGATCGGTGCGATCGTTCTCGTGGACACGCGGCGTCTTGCGGACTGCTTCCCGGCGGTCGACTACTTCGAGAACAGCGGTCTGCCGTTCGTGATCGCGTTGAACGGGTTCGACGGAAGTCAGCCGTACAACCCGGACGAGGTGCGGGAGGCTCTGCAGATCGGGCCCGACACTCCGATCATCACGACGGACGCTCGTCACCGTGCGGATGCCAAGTCGGCGCTCATCACTCTCGTGGAGCACGCGCTGATGGCTCGCCTGCGGTAGTGGATGGTACGTGCGGCCACTGGGCTGCCCCGGACGGTTGTACGCCGTCTGCGGCGGCCCAGTGGCTTGTTCGCGCCCCCCCTGCGGCATGA
>NZ_BMMU01000073.1:8606-9002 GCF_014646095.1 Streptomyces lacrimifluminis
CCTCTCCGGAGAGGGGCCCTTCGTCATGCCGCAGGGCTAGTGCCAGCTGTGCGGCGCGCGGAAGCCGCCCTCGCGCTCCAGACGGCGCCAGCCGGCCTTCGGGCGTCCGCGGTGGGACGGGGACTCCGCCGGTGCCGATGCCGCGCGGGCCAGCAGGATCGCCGTGATGGCGGCGACTTCCTCGGGCTCGGCGTGGCCCTTCTCGACGCGAATGTCAGAGGTGCTCATAGGTCACAGTCTCCGTGAGAGAGGTTTCCGCGGATGTACCGCGAAGGATCCGCTGGGTTACCGGGCGGGATCACTGAGGGGGGTTGCCGTGCTTTCGCGAGGGCAGGTCGGCGTGCTTGGTGTGCAGCATCGTGAGCGACCTGATGAGCACCGAGCGGGTCTCGGCCG
>NZ_BMMU01000074.1 GCF_014646095.1 Streptomyces lacrimifluminis
GGGGGGCGGAGGGGCATAAGCCCCTAATGGAATTCCTGGCGGAATTCCTGCGCCCCGGAATTCGCCTGGCGGCGAATTGTCTGTGGTTTATGTCGGGCCGCTGGCGCGGCCCTTGTTTGGCGCGTGAATTTGCCTGGCGGCAAATTCTAGTTGTGGGTGGTGAATGGGGATTTGGGTTTATGTATTTTGCCTGGCGGCAAAATTGATTTTGTTTGTTGTTTAGGCCGCTGGCGCGGCCTTGTGTTGGGTTTGGGTGGTGGTGTGGGTTGTTCGCGGAGCGCTGGTGCGCTCCGGTTGTGATGGTTTGTCGGTGTGGTGGGGTGTCATGCCTGGTGGCATGACTGGGTATTGGGGTTGGTCGGTCTGATGGGTGTTTGGGTGTGGTGTGGGCGCCTGCCGGCGCCTGGGGTGGTGGGTTCGGGCTCCCGTCTGCTGGTGCCCGGTTTGCTCTTGCGGTGCGTCGGTGACGGTGGGCCGCTGGCGCGGCCGGTGTGCTGCTTGTGAGCTCCGGTGGCCCGGAGCTCAGCCCACTGCGGTCTCGCAGTACCCCGCTCCCCCAGGTACTGGCAGATCGCGGTGCTCGGCTCTCTCGTGTCGTGCCGGTACTCGGGTTCTGCCTGTCCCTGATGTCGGCTGTCTCTGCGGGACGATGCCTGCCGATTTCGTGCGGCTACGGTGGGCCGATGTCCAGTCTTCCTCTTGGCAGCGAGCAGGCAGGGGTGGCGCCGGCCGTGTGCGTGGTGCGCTCGGAGCTCGTGTCGGCCCTGCAGGCTCAAGGTGCTCACGGACAGCGGGCACTGAGCCTGTTGCTGGACTCGGCCCAGATCATGAACGCTCCTGCTGTCTTCCAGGCTCCTTACGAGGTGGCGCAGTCGTGTCTGCGTGGTGCGCTGGACAGTGTTCTGAAGATCGCGGGCGAGGATTTCCCTGGGTTGCGCAGCGCGACCGAGGCTGTCACTAAGGCGGCTGGGGCTGTGGCGGTTGCCTGGCGGCATCGCGGCGGGGTGGAAGCCGGGGATCTGGATGTCCTCGTCGGCGCGGTCGATCAGTTGCGTGCTGAGCAGGAGAACCGTGGGGGGGTCCGTACGCGGCAGATCGGTCATTTGGTGCTTGAGCAGACCCGGCAGGAGATGGGCCTCGCCGAGACGGAGGCGGCTCGCAGATGGAGCGCCTTCTACAGCGCCGCTTCCGGTGTGCTGCACGGTTCCAGTAGCGGGGCCAGCGAGGCACGGCATCAGTTCTACGATGTCACCGCTGCTATGGAGCACCTCTTTCTCGGCTTGCCTGAGCGGGCGGACCGGTTGCGGGAGTTGGCCAGGCTGGATGCCCCGGTGGAGCAGGACGCGGACGAGGTTGCGCGGATGACCGACCCGCGGGCCGGGGTGTATTTCTTCCAGGCTGCCGTGAGTGGGCGATGGCTCGATCTGCTGCCGCTGTCGCGGCTGCTGCCCGAGGAGCAACGCTGGCCGGCGGGGCAGTATCTGCGGCGGCTACTGGCTGATGAGCCGGAGCGGGTGTGTGCCTGGGTGGAGGAGAACCTGGACGCGGTCTGTGCCCGGGGGCCCGGGGCGCTGTCGCAGGCGGTCGGGGTGGTCAGCGAGACGGGTATGGCGGCGTGTGCCTTGCTGGCCGGGCTGGTGCGGGCACAGCCGGAACGGTTTGTCTTGATACGTGTCGCGGATTGGGCCAGGGATGTTCCCGTTGCCGAGCGGACGGGGCTGTGGGTGCGCGTGCTCGAGGGCATCGTGCGGGCCCGCACGTTCACCGCGCACGAGTCCTGGGAGAGCGGGCAGGTGCTGCGCGAGCTCGTCGACACCGCACACCCCGGAGGCCGGCTGCGCACCGGCAAGGACCGGCTCGGCGTGATCATCCGTTCCGCGCTTGCCGATGTCCTCGCCGACCATCTGAATGACGAGAGCGCGGGCTTGCAGGCCGAGCTCGTCAACGAACTCGGCACGATCACGCTGACTGACCCACCGCGTGTCATCGTCGTGACGCTGATGCGGGCCGTGCTCGATCTCGCCCTGGCCGAGGCGCAGCTCGGCGTGCCGGTCGGGCAGCGGTTGCGGGGTGTGCACGGCAAGCTGCCCGCCACGGAGCACCGGGCGCGGCTGGTGGCTGTACATCTGACCGAGTCCTGGCCCCACGACAGCCAGCGTGCCGAGGCTGCGGCCGAATGGTGGCGGACGGCGGTCGACGCCGCGCGGGAGGTGGGCGGCGGAACATGGCCGAGCGCGGACCTGGCCGACTTCCTCGCCCTGCTGGACGCCCACTGTCCGCAAGAGCTGCGGGCGCAGCTGGAGGCGGCTCTGGGAGAAGGCTTGGGCGCACCGCCTGATGTGGCTCAGATGCGCGCGTGGGCTGATGCGTTTCCCGGGCCGGTGCCGCGGCGGTGGCGCGTCGTGCGTCGGCTGTCCCCGGTGCTGCCCGAGCCCGTGCGCGGGCCGTGGGAGCCGGTCCTGGCCCTGCTGGAGGAGAAGTACGGGGCTCCCCCGGGCCGGCCTGAGCCCGTTGTGAGGACCACCTCGTGGGTGGAGGCCTACGGGGGGCTGTCCGTGGAGGTCTTCAGCGCGCGGGTTCAGGCCGACGGGGCGGTTGCGGCTGTCGCCGCGCTCGCTGCCGCCCGAGTTGCAGACGACGATGACGATGCTGATGCTGATGCTGATCGTGCCGGGCTGCTGGGCGAGCTCGTGGCCCAGGATCTGCAGGCCTGGGCTGTGGATCCTGCCGCGGTCGCGGCGGCCGCCGCGCGCCCGGTCCTGCAGGCCGCCTACTTCAACGCCCTCCACCACGCCGCGGGTAAAGGCATGCTGGATCCCGGGGTGCTGGGCGCGCTCGCCGAGGCAGCCTTCGCCTTCCGCCCACGGGAGGCCGACGGGCCGCAGGCGGTGCAGTTGCAGCTGGTCATCTCCAACCTCCTGCACCGCGCCTGGGACAGTGGCGCATCCCTGGGGGCCGTAGAAGCGGATGCCGTGGCGTGGCTGCGTGATCTGGTCACTGGCTGGAGCACCCCGCGTCTGGGCACCTCCTCCCCACTGGGCATGGCCACCACGGCGCCCGGCGGCAGCGCCCTGCTCTCCCTGACCGCCTGGGGGGGGCCAGTCCGCGGTGCGCACCGCGGACGGTCTGCCTGAGGAGCTGACGACGACGCTGGAGACGCTGCTGGGTGCCGAGCCGGCCGATGACCAGGCTCTCGCGGTCATCGGGTTCTGCCTCGCCCTGCTCCACCGCTGCGACCCCGCCTGGACGGCCGGCCACGTCGACACGCTCCTGCCCTTGGAGCCGGCGTGGCGCCCCGCGCGTGTCTGGCTGGCTCACGGCAAGCCCGACGCAGCGTTGCTGGCCCGGCTGAACCGCCCCGGTCTGTGGCGTGTCCTGTGTGCGCCGGATGCCGAAGGCGCCCACTACCGGGTCCTGCGTGCGCTGCTGGACGATGCCGAACCTCTCGGCCCTGCCGGGGAGTTCCTCGCCGGACTCGCCGGCTGCCCCGGCGGGACCGTGGCCGTATCCGCGATGCTGTCCCAGCTCGCCACCTACACCGCCGGGTCGGAGAGCGGCGAGGTGACCGAGCGGGCCGCCGGTCTGTGGCGTGCTGCCCTGGGTGCCGGTCTCCCGGCTGCCGCCTTGCGCGGGGTCGGGCATTTCGTGTTCGCCGCTTGTCTTGACCAGGATCTGTGGCTGGAGCTCACCGTCGCCACTCTCGCCCAGCAGCCCGACCTGGAAGACGCCGACTACCTGGTCAAACGCGCCGGCCGTACTCCCGCTTCTCCTGGTGCCCAGTTCATCGCTGCCGCTGCCCTCGACCACGGGCCGGTCGACGGCTATCGGGCCAGGACCGTCCGCCGCGCTGCCGACCTCTATGCCGCGGCACCCTCCGAGACCACCCCCGAGCGTGAGGCATTGCGTGTGGCCCTGATCAACGCCGGAGCCATCGATGACGCCTACGGGAGCTGACGAACGTCTCCGGATTACGGCAAAGGCGGCAGCCCGGTGCGTGGGTACCGGTTCCAGGAGGAGGCTGCATGGTTGCTGGACTTGGGAAGGCCGAGGCCGCGTGCTCGTGGCCGGCCCGTTTCATTTGACCCGTGCACGAGCCGGTGGTGCGTCCTTCCTTCCAGAATTTGACGCGCCGCCGAACATTTTTCGTCTGCGTCCGGTTATAGTCTGCACGTCCCTACCTCGCGGAAAATGGGTGTGTGGGCGTGGGACTGTTTATCCATTCACGTACCTCACGCCGTCCGCTTGGTCCTTTCTGGCCGTACGAGATGGTGAACTGGACACGCTGTCCTTCCTCAAGGGTTCGCTGTCCGTCCATTTGAATAGCGCTGTAATGGACGAAGACGTCGACGGACGGGCTACCGTCGGCGGCATCGACCGAGATGAAGCCGTACCCCTTTTCGGCGTTGAACCATTTGACTGTGCCAGTCCTGTACAGGTATCCCTGCCCGTCAATCTTTCAGCGCTTCCAACGGATGCGCGTACGTCGGCGGGCTCAGTGGGCAGGTTGGCGAGGCGGCGGGCCCAATTCTCGACAACCGTCAGCAATGCGTCGTCGGTCGTGCCCAGTACGTGGTCGAGTGCTTCGTCGGTGTTCTGGCCCGTATCTGCGCGGGTGGGTCCCGATTCGGGCACCGTGCTATGGCCGTCGCCGGCGTGCGTCCATCTGTCCCAGGAGCAGGCCCAGTTCGTCGGGAGTGCGCTCGACGTTGCTCACTGTGGCCTCCTTCGGTCAGCGATGCCGAGTTGCTGCTTGAGGGTGCGGCGGGCCCGCGAGAGGTTCTGCAGAACCGCGGCCTGTTCCAGGCCCATCGATTCGGCGATCTCAGCGGTGGAAAATCCGTCGAGGTGCCGGGCCATCACACTGGGCTGTTTGAAGGGCAGCTGGAGAAGCGTGTGCAGGACGTGCCGTTACTGCTCGTTCAGTTCTGCCGCCTGCAAGGGGGTGCACCAGTCCGCGCTCGTCTGCGCCAGTCGGTCAGCGAGATCGCCTTCGGGCTGCTCGGGGACCGATTGCCGCGAAAAGGCCCGCAGGGCGACCGTGCGCAGCCACGCCTGCGGGCTGCGCACCGGCTGGCTTGAGCGCATCAGTTCCACGAAGGCGCTGTGCACGGCGTCTTCGGCTGCCGGATACTCCGCTCCATGGCGCAGGAGGAACCGGATGAGGTAGGGCGTGTCCTCCTGTGGGAAGTGCCGACGTTTACCGGCGTCGCTGCCTGGCGCCGCGCGCCCGGTATGGGGGCGGATGCGGTGTCATCCTCCATACGGTCCACGGCTGTCTCCCCTCCCCCAGCGCGTTGATGCGGGCTGTGCGGCCTTCCTCTTCGATACGAGTCCTCCTTGGCAGGGCCCTTGGGGTGATCTGGACCACGACCACCCGGGCGATGACACCGGCCACGCATGCGGCCACGGTCACGGCCGCGCTGGCAACTGTGCTGTCCATGATGCTGCGTTCCTCCTCCGGCGAGGGCGGGTGCCCGCGCTTGGGTATGGAGCGGCGATGGGGGCCGATTTTCTGACATCCCGGGGGCCATGCTTCCGCCTGGGACCGACGCGCGGCCGTTCGTGATCTTCCAGTTGCCTCAGCCTCGCGACTGCGGGCCACTTCTTTCAGCGGAAAGGAATCCCGCTGGGAACGACAGGAAGGCTTTCTCTTTTCGGTTGATAAATTGACTCGATATTCGTTCTGGAGGCTCGGTTCATCGATTTATATTTCGGTTTTACAGCGTGACCCTGTGCAGGCCGCTCGGGGTGCGGCGGCGTCGAGGTCCTCTGCCCGTAGGGGGCGGAAGCCACCGGTGGGGCCGTACAAGGTCGTGCTCACCCGGCGAGCGGTAGGCGTCTGCGGCAGTCTCGGCTCGTGCATCCGGCCAGTGCGGCTGCGGCGCTGGCGCGGCGGTCGTCCCGGGGCTCCAACTCCTCGTTGTGTGGCTACGGTTGTCGAGGGGGTCGCCTGGCAGTGGCGGCGGGCACTGGCACTCCTTGTGCACGGCCGGGCCTGTGCTGCAGCTGTTCATGCCGGACCAGCCCACGCGGCTCTGTTACTCCTCCGATGTGGCCCGTCCTGCGCGCGGGGCATCCCCGCCAAGGACGAGGACCGGACAGCAGTGCTGCGTCTGTTCGAGCTGATGGGGATCGCGTTCGACGGACTCGATGGCGGGGTCCAGATCATCGTCGGTGACCACGCGAACTCGCACGAATCGTGGCTCCGGGTGCGCTACAACTGGCGTGACGGCGAAGCCCCTTGCCCCAGGCGTGGATCGAGCGGCACGGCGGCAATACGAGTTTGCCTTCCACGGAGGCCGGCTCGATACGAGCGACGACCGAGGAACCCACATGGCAACCGTCTCCCCGAACCGGCGCACGGAACGGGCCGGTGTCAACGCGCTGAGATCGTTCCTGGACGAACACGACCACCTGGTGCAGGAGATAGCCAGCGGCACGGATCACGGCGAGGACTGCTTCGTGATGCTGACCCGCCAGCGGAAGCGGACGGGCTACTCCTTCACCGTCCAGGTCAAGGCGGGCAGGAAATACAAACGGGCACATGGCTACGCGATCGACGTCGGGGACCACTTCGCTGACTGGCAGGCAAGCAAGGTCCCCGTGATCGGGGTGGTGTACGACGTCGACGAGCGGCGCATGTTCTGGATCAACCTCACGCTGCGCCTCAGCACTGTGACCACGGCCCCGCGGTGGGTGCAGATCCCTCGGGAGAACGAGTTGTGTGCCGCCTCGCTCGACACGTTCGTCACGCACATCGAGGAATTCACCGATTCGCGTGACAAGTTGCCTGTCGGCGCGGCAGGCAATCAGGCTGAGGAGGACGCGTCTTCCCCGCGTGGACGGGCGGACCGCAGCCGGACGCGTGCCTTCCGCGCGCCGGTACGGCAGTGGACGAAGGCCACGACCGCACCCGGCGCCCGGCAGCCGCAGGTCGCCGAAGGGTACGCAGTGGTGCGCCACAGCCATATGATCCGCGTCCTCGACGCCGTGTCGGGTGCCGAGGCATGGTCCGCCGGATCGGCCTTCAATCGGCCCAGTCCGATGGGTGACGAAGCTCTCTACGTGTCCGCGGGGGCCGGCCGCCTGCGCGCCGTGGCGCTGCGTTCCGGGCGTGTGCGCTGGGAGCAGCCCTTGCGAGTACGTGACGACCTCGCCGTCTACAGCTCAAGAGCGCTCTACGCCCCTGACGAGAAGGGCAGGATCTTTGCTCTGGACACCTACGGGGGCAGCGTCCGCTGGTCGTCCCCGGCAGACGATCAGCAGGTCACGGCTCCGCTCCTCGTCAACGACGACGCGGTTTTCGCCCTGCGCGCAGCAGCACCCGTCGACAGCCCCACAGTGTCTTCGTCGGGCGCCCGCGAAGTGGTGGCACTAAGCGTGGCGGAGGGTGTGCGGAAGTGGCGCCATCGGGCCGACTGCGCCTTGTCACCTGCTTGGACACTGGCCGATGACGTTCTGTACGTCGTGGAACAGGCTGGTGATGACACCAGCGTCCTGGTCGCCCTCGACGTGACCACCGGACGTCAGGTGTGGAGATGCTCCCTACCGGCGCCGGTTTCCGCGGCTGTCGTGTCGGGCGAGTTCCTGTACTTCTCCGGGGGACGCGGAGGCCTGTACCGGGTGTCCCGCTCCGATGGGACCTGGCGCCGGAGCGACACCGCCGCCACTGTCCTCACCGCGTCTCCCGTGGTGGCGGACGGCACCGTGGTGGTGAATACAGGGCATGCGCTCGCCGCGTTCGATGCCGAGGATGGCACCAGCCGGTGGGTCAGGCGTCTGCCGGGCCTTGCCCAGGGGCAGCCCTTCGTCATCGGGGTCGCCGTGTACATCGGCCACCGGACAGGCGTGTGGGCCTGTGATGTCAGGACAGGCAGACGCCTGTGGTCGGATGACATCACTTGGGATCCTGAGAGCCAGGGAAACCCGGTCGCTACGGCCGATGCTCTGTATGTCACCGACCGGCGCGGGGTCGTCCATGCCTTCCGCGCATCGTGAACTGCGGTGGCGGGTTTTCTCTCTGGCACCCGAATTCGTTTGCCGAGGCCGACGGTGAGGGTCATGCTCCGGGAATGACGGCTGAGTCACCCCGCTACGGGATCCGTTCCCTCGCCTGGACCAGCATCCAGGAGGACTGTTTCCCTCAACACCCCGACACCGCCCCATGGGACGGGAGCGAGGCCACCTCGCTGAACCGGCTGCGGGGACTGGTGATCGTTCAGGCAGCCGAGACCGAGGCGGTGCTCGGCCTCATCCTGTCGCGTCTCGACCCGACAGTCCGTCTTACTGATCGTTTCAGAATGAGTTGAGTCGCGGGTCTTGTGCTCGACGATCTTGGTCGGC
>NZ_BMMU01000075.1 GCF_014646095.1 Streptomyces lacrimifluminis
GCACCCATACCCACCCACTGCGTCCCCTGACCCGGAAACACCAACACCGACTTCCCCACCGCGCCCGCGACACCCCGCACGAGCCGCGCCGGCGACTCCTCACGTATCAGCGCAGACAGGCCCTCAAGGAGCTCCTCACGGTTCCCGCCGATGACGACCGCGCGCTGCTCGAATGCCGAACGGCCCGTGGCCAGCGAGAAGCCCACGTCAGTCGCGTCGAGCCCCGGCCTGGCCTCCACATAGGCCCGCAGCTGCTCCGCTTGCGCGCGCAATGCATCTGCCGTCTTGGCCGACACCAGCCACGGCACCACACCCGCCACCGGCGCCGAGGCGTCCTCGGACGTCTCGGTCTCGGCCGCCTCGGGCTCCGGTGCCTGTTCCAGCACGGCGTGGGCATTCGTACCGCTGATGCCGAAGGACGACACGCCCGCACGGCGCGGACGCCCGGTCTCCGGCCACGCCCGCTCCTCCGTCAGCAGCGACACCGCGCCTGACTGCCAGTCGATCCGCGAAGATGCCTCCTCTACGTGCAGCGTCTTGGGGAGCACTCCGTGCTCCACCGCCTTGACCATCTTGATGATCGACGCGACACCGGCGGCGGCCTGGGTGTGGCCGATGTTGGACTTCAACGAGCCCAACCACAACGGCTCCTGGCCCTCACGGTCCTGTCCATAGGTGGCCAGAAGCGCCTGGGCCTCGATCGGGTCACCCAGCTTGGTGCCTGTGCCGTGCGCCTCCACCGCATCGATCTGGTCTGTCGTGAGGCGCGCATTGACGAGGGCGTCCCGGATGACCCGCTCTTGGGAAGGGCCGCTCGGCGCGGACAGTCCGTTGCTGGCACCGTCCTGGTTGATGGCGGTGCCACGGATCACGGCGAGGACGGGGTGGCCGTTGCGCCGCGCGTCGGAGAGCCGCTCGAGAAGCAGCAGGCCAACGCCCTCGGACAGGGCGGTACCGTCCGCGCCTTCGGCGAAGGCCTTTACCCTGGCGTCCGGCGCCAGTCCACGCTGGCGGCTGAATTCCACGTACGAAGCGGGTGAGGACATGATGGACAGTCCGCCGGCGAGTGCCAGGGTGCAGTCGCCTTGGCGCAGCGACTGGGCGGCCAAGTGCAGGGCGACCAGTGATGACGAGCACGCTGTGTCGAGGGTGACGGCCGGGCCTTCGATGCCGAGCGTGTACGCCACCCGGCCGGAGACCACGCTCGCGGTGTTGCCAATACCCAGGTGTCCCTCGACCTCTTCCGGGACAGAAGGCAGCCGGGTGGCGTAATCCTGGTAATTGCAGCCGACGAAGATGCCTGCCTTTACACCTCGCAGGGTTTCGGGATCGACACCGGCGCGCTCGAACGCCTCCCACGAAGTCTCCAGCAGAACACGCTGCTGTGGATCCATGGCGAGGGCCTCACGCGGCGAGATGCCGAAGAAGCCCGAGTCGAACTCGGCAGCGTCGTGAAGAAATCCGCCCTCACGAACATAGGACGTTCCCGAGCAGTCCGGGTCCGGGTCGTAGAGCGCCTCCAGGTTCCAGCTTCGGTCCGTCGGAAAGCCGGAGATGGCGTCGCCGCCGGATGCCACCAGTTGCCACAGCTCCTCCGGGGTGCGGACACCGCCAGGGAAGCGGCAGCTCATCGCAACGATGGCAATGGGCTCTTGGTTCCTGGCCTCGACCTCGCCGAGCCGACGGCGGGTCTGTCGCAGGTCGTTAACAGCCCGCTTGAGATAGTCGCGGAGCTTGTCCTCGTTCATGTGCCGGTGGTCAGTCGGGTTGTCGTTCGGCATCTCAGGAATCCGTTCTCAGGAGGGCAGCCACGGGATTTGAGAAAGTGGACTACACGGTGTGCGCAGCGAGTTCAGAGATTCTCGGATACTCCGAGTTCCTGATCGATGAGGTCGAACATCTCGTCGTCCGTAACGTCGTCAAATTCCTCATCTTCGGCAGCACCGTCGCCCTCGCTCCCGGTGCTTCGGTCCTCCCATTTCCACAGCAGGGTCTGCAGACGCGCAACGACCTTGTCGCGCAGCTCCGTGTCATCGGAGCCGACTCCGGCCAAGGAAGTTTCCAGCCGTTGAAGGTCGGCAAATACGGGTTGTCCGGCGTTCTGATCGCTACTAGGCGCCAACTCGGTGCGCAGTCGTCGTGCAAGTGCCTCCGGATTCGGGGTGTCGAAGACCAGCGTCGCGGGGAGCTGTAGGCCGGTCGCAGCCTTGAGGCGGTTGCGGAGTTCGACTGCGGTGAGCGAGTCGAAGCCCAGCTCCTTGAAGGCCCGGTTCGCCTTAATGACATTTGTCGCGGTGTGTCCCAGTACGCCTGCCACGTGCTCGCAGACCAGGTCCAGCAACATCCGCCCCTGATCCTCGACAGCACGACCCGCGAGCCGCTCAGCCCAGCCGATGGCGCTCCCGCCGAAGGATCCTGCGTCCGCCGCGCTGCCTCTGCGTACAGCTGCGGGCGTGCTCACCACAGCACGGAACAGCGCAGGCATGATCCCTGCCGCCGCCTGGCGCCGCAGCTCCGCAGTATCCAGCCGGGCGGCAACCATCACGGCGTCGGTGGCAGCCCCAGTCGCCAGATCGAAGAGCGCAAGGCCCTCGTTGGCTGGCATCGGGGCCGCGCCCGCACGTGACATACGAGTCATGTCGACGTCGTTCAACCTGCCCGCCATGCCGCTGCGCTGCTCCCACAGTCCCCACGCGAGAGAGACAGCGGGCAGTCCCTGATCGCGGCGGTGCCGAGCCAACGCATTGAGGAAGGCGTTGGATGCAGCGTAGTTGGCCAGCCCCGCGCCCCCGAGGGTGCCGGAGAGCGAGGAGTAAAGCACGAAGGAGCGCAGTGTGCCTGTGCCCTGTGTCAGTTCGTGCAGGTGTAGCGCTCCGTCCGCCTTGGGGCTCAGGACGCGGTCGATCCGCTCTGGGGTCAGCGCGTGAACCACCCCGTCATCGAGTACGGCGGCGGTGTGGACGACCGCGGTGAGGGGGTGCGAACCGTCGATGGTGGCCAGCAGTTCGGCCACGGACGTACGGTCCGAAACGTCCGAGGCGGCGACGCGCACCGTGGCACCGAGTTCGGCCAGCTCGGCGGCGAGCTCGGGCATGCCGTCCGCGTCAGGGCCGCGGCGGCTGGTGAGCAGCAGGTGCCGGGCGCCGCGCGCGGTGACCAGGTGGCGGGCGAGGAGGGGTGCCAGGCCGCCGGACGCGCCGGTGATAAGGACGGTGCCTTCGGGGTCGAAGTCGAAGGCGTCGGGACCGGTCGCCTCCGGCTCCGTGGCCTTGACCAGGCGGGCCGCGGTTACCTCACCGTCGCGCAGCCTGAGCTGCGGCTCCCTCGAGGCCAGAGCCTGGGCCAGCGCCTCCGGGGAGAGCCGGCCCGCCGCGTCCACCAGGACGAGCCGGTCGGGGTTCTCGACCTGCGAGGACCTGACCATGCCCCACACCGGAGCGCCGACCAAGTCCTCGGGACCGACGAACACAAGCCGAGAGGACGCAAACCGGTCGTCCGCCAGCCACGCCTGGATCAGTTCGAGGTTCCGGTACATGACCCTGCGGACCGTTTGCGCCACGTCCGCACCCCGAGCACTTCCCACGCCCGTGTCGAGGGCCTCCGAGGCCATCATGATCGGGACGAATACCAACTCCGGCACCTCGGCGCCCGCCAACACGGCCTCCGCGAGCGCGCCGTAATCCGCGTACAGCTCGACGGACGCGGGGCTCAGGCCCAGCGTGTCATCGCCGAGTACGGCCCATCGGCCGCCCGCAGGTGCCCCACCTGCTGCGGGCAGCGGCAGCCAGTCAATCCGGAACAGGGCGTCCCGGAGCGACTTCCTGGTGCCGTCCGCCTCCGGCATGACCTGCCTCAGCAGTAGCGATTCCATGGTGATGACGGGCCGTCCTGTGGTGTCGGCGGCCTGGATGGACACAGCCTCGTCGCCCACGGGGGCAATCCGTACCCGGAGGGCGGCCGCGCCGACCGCGTGCAGGCGCATGCCGCTGAAGGCGAACGGTCGACGGGTACAGCCGTTCTCCGGCTCCGGCAGGACTAGGCCGAGGCCGAGCGGCTGGAGCGCGGCATCCAAGAGGGCAGGGTGCAGTCCGTACGCCGGAGCATCGGTGGCTGCCTCGTCGGACAACCGGAGTTCCGCGAACAGCTCCTCGCCCCGTTGCCATACGGCGCGCAGCGCCCGGAAGACAGGCCCGTACTCGACACCAGCCGCCGCCAGCCGCTCGTACGCATCGCCGATCTCGACCGGCTCGGCGCCAGGCGGGGGCCAGACGGTCAGATCGGTCGCGAGTCCGGTTTCACTCTCACTCGCGGTCTCGGCGAGGATGCCGGTGGCGTTGCGAGTCCAGGTGTCCTCCCCCTCAGGCCGGCTGGAGTAGAGGTTGAGCGACCGGCGGCCCGCCTCGTCGGCTGCCGAAACGGTCAGCTGGATCCGGACCGCGCCCTGTTCGGGCAGCGCCAACGGCGCCTCGAGGGTCAGCTCCTCAAGCGTGCCGCAGCCGACTTCGTCGCCCGCGCGGACGGCCAGCTCGACGAACCCGGCGCCGGGCAGCAGGACCGTCCCGGAGACGGCGTGGTCGGCGAGCCAAGGGTGCGTCTGAAGGGACAGCCGACCGGTGAGCAGGACGCCGCCCGTCTCGGGAAGTTCGACGGCCGCGCCCAGGAGCGGGTGCCCGGCCGCACCGAGCCCGATCGCGGGAGCGTCGATGGCAGTACGGCCTGCAGCGTCGGGCCAGAACCGCTCGCGCTGGAAGGCATACGTAGGAAGGTCGACGCGGTGCGTCCTGTACGAGGCGAAGTACGCCTGCCAGTCGACCGGCACGCCGTTGACGTGCAGCTCAGCGGCGGAGGCGAAGAAGCGGGCCAGGCCGCCCTCGTTGCGGCGCAGCGACCCCGTGGAGACGACTTCCAAGGCTGCTTCTTCGGCACTCTCCTGGATACCGATAGTCAGGACGGGGTGGGCACTGGACTCGATGAAGGTGCCGTACCCGTCGGCGGCCAAAGTCCGCACCACCTCCTCGAAACGGACGCTCTGGCGCAGGTTCCGGTACCAGTACGACGCGTCAAGGGCGCTGGTGTCGATCAGCGCGCCCTCGACAGTCGAGTAGAACGGAATCTGCGCCGCGCGGGGGCTGATCGGGGCCAGCACATCGAGGAGCTCGGCCTCGATGCGCTCCACATGCGCGGAGTGTGAGGCGTAGTCCACCGGAACCTGGCGAGCCCGAATGTCCTCCGCCTGACACGCGGCCACGAACTCAGCAATGGCGTCGGCGTCGCCAGCCACCACCGTGCTGGAGGGACCGTTGACTGCGGCGACACCCAGCCTGCCAGTCCAGTCGGCAAGCCTGTCCTCAACCACCGTCAAAGGAAGGGGAATCGAGGCCATGCCACCCAGACCGGCCAGCTCACGACCGATCACCTGCGCCCGCAGCGCCACCACACGCGCCGCATCCTCCAAAGACAGCGCACCGCTCACCGCAGCCGCGGCGATCTCACCCTGCGAATGCCCGACCACCGCACCCGGCACCACACCCAGCGACCGCCACACCTCCGCCAGCGAAACCATCACCGCCCACGTCACCGGCTGGACCACATCCACCCGATCCAGGGCCTTGCCATTGCTGATCACATCAATCAGGTTGAAGTCCACAAACGGCGCCAGAGCAGCAGCGCACTCCTCAAGACGCGCCGCGAACACCGCCGACTCATCCAGCAACTGGGCGCCCATACCCACCCACTGCGTCCCCTGACCCGGAAACACCAACACCGACTTCCCCACCGCGCCCGCGACACCCCGCACGAGCCGCGCCGGCGACTCCTCACGTATCAGCGCAGCCAAGCCCTCGAGAAGCTCCTCACGGTTCCCGCCGATCACCACAGCACGCTGCTCGAACGAGGTACGGCCCGTGGCCAACGAAAAACCCACGTCAGTCGCGTCGAGCCCCGGCCTGCCTTCCACATAGGCCCGCAGCTGCTCCGCCTGCGCCAACAACGCATCCGCCGTCTTGCCAGATATCAACCACGGCACCACACCCGCCACCGGAGACGACGCGTCCTCGACCGGATTTAGCATCGTCGGCGCCTGCTCGATGATCACGTGCGCGTTCGTACCGCTCACGCCGAAGGAGGAGACTCCGGCCCGGCGCGGACGCCCGGTCTCCGGCCACGCCCGCTCCTCCATCAACAGCGAGACGGCTCCCGACTCCCAGTCCACGTGGCGCGACGGCTCATCCACATGCAGCGTCTTCGGAAGAACCCCGTGCTCCATCGCCATGACCATCTTGATCAGACCCGCCATGCCTGCGGCGGCCTGCGTGTGACCGATGTTGGACTTCACAGACCCCAGCAACAGCGGGAGTTCAGGCTCGCGCTCTTGCCCGTACGTGGCGAGCAGCGCCTGGGCCTCGATCGGGTCACCCAGCTTCGTGCCCGTACCGTGCGCCTCCACCGCGTCCACCTCAGCCGCCGACAAACCCGCGTTCGCCAGCGCCTGCCGGATCACCCGCTGCTGCGACGGACCATTCGGAGCCGTCAGACCATTACTCGCACCATCCTGGTTGACGGCGGAACCCCGGACCACAGCCAGGACCGTGCGGCCGTTTCGTTCAGCGTCCGACAGCCGCTCAAGCAGCAGCATGCCGACGCCCTCGCCCCAGCCAGTACCATCCGCCGCATCGGCGAACGCCTTGCAATGGCCATCCGACGCCAACCCGCGCTGCCGCGAGAACTCCACGAAGATTTCGGGCGTCGTCATGATTGTCACGCCGCCCGCGAGCGCCAGCGAGCACTCACCGCTGCGTAGCGACTGAGCCGCCATGTGCAACGCGACCAACGACGATGAACACGCGGTATCCACAGTGACCGCCGGACCCTCAAGGCCCAGCGTGTAGGCGATACGGCCCGAGGCGACACTGCCCGCGATGCCGGTGCCGAAGTAGCCCTCCACCGTCTCGGGTACCTGTCGCAGAAGGGACGCGTAGTCCTGGCCGTTGCTGCCGACGAAAACTCCGGCCGAGACGCCGCGCAGCGACTGCGGGTCGATACCCGCCCGCTCGAACGCCTCCCACGAGGTCTCCAGCAGCAGCCGCTGCTGCGGGTCCATCGCCAAGGCCTCACGCGGGTTGATGCCGAAAAATCCCGGATCGAACTCCGCAGCGTCGTGAAGGAATCCACCGTCCCGTACGTACGACGTTCCGGAGCGGTCCGGGTCAGCGTCATAGAGCGCCTCCAGGTCCCAGCCACGGTCCGTCGGAAAACCGGAGATGCCGTCGGCGCCGTCGGTAAGCAGCTGCCACAGCTCTTCCGGCGTGCTGATGCCTCCGGGGAAGCGGCAGGCTGCGGCGACGATAGCGATGGGCTCGTCGTCGACCACCGCTGCCGCCGATGCCGGGGTACCTACTACGGGCGCTATCTGCACGCCGCCGGGGATCGCTCCGAGCAGATACTGTGCCAGGTCGTTTGGCGTCGGGTAGTCGAAGACGAGTGTTGCGGGCAGCCGCAGGCCGGTGAGCTTGTTGAGCCGGTTACGGAGTCGTACGCCGCCCAGTGAGTCGCATCCGAGGTCCTTGAAGGCACGGCCGGGAGCCACGGCCTGAGGTCCGTTGTGGCCCAGCGTCAGCGCAGTCTGTGACCGCACGAGCTCAAGGATCTGCTCAGTGGCTTCGGCTTCGTCGAGTCCGGCGAGCCGGGCCAAAGCGTTCTCCTCGGCCGACGAATCCTCGGCGGAGCCGGCGGTAGCTTCTGCCCGCAGCAGTGCCTGTACCTCCGCCAAGTCGCCGATCAAGGGGCTGGGCCGGGGGGCGGCGAGCGTGGGGGCGTACCGCTCCCAGTCCACATCCACCACGGTCAATGCGGACTCGCCACTGCCCACGGCCTTGGCCAGCGCAGAGAGCGCCAACTCCGGTTCCATAGGCGGGAATCCGCTGCGCGTCAGTTGCTCAGCGGCAGCAGCTCCGGTTGCCATGCCACTGTCTGCCCAAGCTCCCCAGGCAATGGAGGTGGCGGGGAGGCCGAGCTGCTTGCGCCGCTGAGCAATGGCGTCGAGGTGAGCGTTGGCAGCGGAGTAGTTGGCCTGCCCCGGATTTCCAAAGGTGGCGGCCGCCGAGGAGAAGAGAATGAAGGCGTCCAGGTCAAGGCCGCGGGTCAGCTCGTCCAGGACCATGG
>NZ_BMMU01000076.1 GCF_014646095.1 Streptomyces lacrimifluminis
TTCCGTGGACGAACGTGCCGGGCACGGTGATGACGAACGTGGTCACAGGGACTCCTTCCGCAGGTCCGCCGGGCGCCAGGTTCCGCGCGCGGCGGACGGGACATGGCCCGTCCGGACCGGGGTGCGGGCGGCCAGAAGCACGACGCCAAGTCGGTCGGTGCATGCCCCGGCATCGCGTGCCCTCCTGACGTTCGTCCGCTGGTTCCCGGCTCGTACTCGATGCGCCTGCCCCGTCTACGGCCGGGAATGCGGACCTCGTCCTCTCTCCGTTTCCGGGGCACTGTCACCGAGGTGCCGCCCGCTACCACCTCGAACCGGGCGGTGACAGCCCCAACGGGACGCTCTGGAGCGCTGCCCCGTGCACGCTGGGGTCAGCGAGAGGGGAACCGGCACCGGAAGCGGGTCACGCGGGGATGGTGCGGACGGCCGTCCGGTGTCGCAGCGCGAGCCGGGCGCGGCACTGGAGCCGGATGCGGCGGGCACCGTTGAGGACCGAGACGGTGAAGGCCGGCATGGTTGCCTCGCCCGCTACGAAGATCACAACCTGTTCGTGATCCTCGAGGGGAAGCCCCTCGTGCGCCCCACCCGCCTACCGCCAGTGCCGCCGCCGTGTTCTCCAAAAACTCCTCCAACGCGTTCTTGAAGTCGGCGACCGCTCGCGCGGTCGCCTTCAGGTACTCGGGGTCACAGGCTGCGTCCATGGCGGTGATCCTCACATGGGCAACCGCGCACCCAACAGTGTCCGCCCGGGGGTGCGGTGGCAGCGTCGAGCGCTGGCACGGGTGTGGTGACATAGCGGGCGTCGCCGAAGAGCAGGAAGGCGATGGCGGCGGTGATCCCGTCGGGTTCGCCGATGCGCTGCAGGCGGAAGCCGCGTCGGAGGGTAGGTCCGTGATGGTTCAGCTTGTCGGCCGGCCCACGGCTGAGGCAGTCGGCTGAGGCAGTCGGCTGAGGCAGTCGGCGAGCGGCCCAGATGTCGTCCCGCCCATGTCCTTGCTCTTCCTGCGTGGACGTTCACGCTACGCACCGTCGTCGATGTGCAGCGTCCAGCGAGACGTGAAGCCGCTGTGGGATCCGAGCCGGGTGGCAAGTCCGCGCAGCGCCGCGTAGCCGTCGTCCCGTTCATCAGTGTTGCCGACGTGGAGCAGCTGTTCGCAGGGATCGATGAGGTGGGCTTGGACAAGCCCAGGTCCATCGTGGTCCACCGTGCTCGCCCACCAGTCACAGCCAGTCCGGGTAAACGTGACGAGCTGAGCTGCGTCTCCTCCTGCGTGCTGGCAGGTGTCGCGAGCGTGATGGATGGCCAAGCCGGCGCGACGCAGTTCCCGCGCGAGAATGCCGACGTTGTGGGCCGGCGTGTTGGCGAGCCGGTCGCGTGCTGCGCGGGCCAGCTCAGAAAAGGCATAGGACTCGTAGCCAGCGAGGTTGGTGGCGAGGAGGCTTCGGACTTCGTCGGTGCCGAAGAGTTCTGCGACCCGATCAGTGCTCGATCTCATGGTGATCCTTCTTGTCGGCCCCGCGCCGATCACCACCGTCCTCCGCGAGTAGCTCTCACACAACGCTGAGTCATGTGACCGTGGCCACAGCACGGCGGCCGACAGCGTTGACCTGGGCGGGGCCCGTGGTGGCACCGGCTGCGGAGGGGGTCACAGGGCCTGGATGGGTGCGGCGCCCAGGCGGTACAGGCCTCCCTCCTGCAGGACTCTCCCGCCTCACCGCCTTGGTAGGACTCGGTACCGAAGGACGGCACCGGGGCGCCAGCGACGTCCGTCCTGACGCGCGCCGCCAGCTTGTCGCCGGTGCCCCCAAGGGGCTCGTAGCCTGCGTCAGCCAGCGCTGTCCCGAGAATGCTGAAACTGGCAGGCGGGGGCGGCCGATGCGGGAGAAGTGACTCTACGGACTGCGCGGGGGGCTGGCCCTGCCGCGACTGGCCGCTGTTGGTACCAAGCCCCGCCGTCAAACGTCACGCCCGCCCCGGCAGTGAGATCTCCGCGGCAGCCGGGTTGGATAGCGATGCGGCGTGCCAGCCGGAAGCAGGGGGAAGGGATTTGTTCACGTTCCTTGTGCTGGGCTTTGTGCTGGTCGCCCTCGCCATCATCCTGGCCGTCATCGGGGTGCACGCTCTGCTGCTCGGCCGTATGCCCGGTCGATGGCTCCAGCGGCAAGTACGGCAACCCAGATTCTGGGGAGCAGGGGCGATCCTGATACTGATCAGCTGGAACTTGCGCTCCCCACCGCTCCTGGTTGTCGGTGTCGGCCTCATCGCGATTGGACATGCAGTGAAGTCCCCGCGATGACGCCGGCCGTCCCTTGAAGTTAAACGTCAAGCTGACGGCGGCACGGGCGCGGCGGCCTGGCCGACGCGCAACCGGCTGAGCGTGCCCCAATCCCCGGCTGCGTCCGCGCCGCCCATCCCGCCCTCCCTCATCCTCAACTCCAGCCAGGGCATGGCCGAATGGGGTCGCAACTGAAGGGCGCCCGGCCGATCAGACGGCAGCGGCCCGCAGACCTGCGGCCGTCAGCAGCGACAACAGTCCGATGCCCTCGGCCGCGAGGGCATCGGCACCGCCTTGCTCACGGTCGATCACGCACAGAGCCTCCTGCACCTGAGCCCCCAGACCCCGCAGGTCCACGGCCGACAGCACGATCTGTCCACCACTGGTGACCACATCCTCAACGACCAGCACCCGACGGCCGTGAGCCGTCGATGCTCCCGATCCGCAAGGGAGACCTGTATGCCCGAAACCGAAGGGACCGCCCCACCATGTCCACGCTCACCCTGCTCGTCGTCTTGTTGCTCGTCCTGGTCGGCGTCATGGTCTTCGGCAGCCTCGTCTACCTGGCGCACCGCTATCCGTCCTTCCGCGAGCCGCTGCTCGTCGGCCTGGCCGGAGTGGCGGTGCTGGCCGCCCTCGTGACGCCGATCGTCACTCGGTGAACCGGGGTCGGGGCAGCGGCCCAGACCGCGCCCAACATCCCGTCCGGCCTTCACCGTGACCGGCGACGGCCTCGTGTTCGGGATGGTGGGGCCGGGTGACCCGGCGCGGTTCAGGGGCAGCTCGCCGTGCCATCCCATAACCCGAACATGTGTCCTATTCCTCGCTCGCTCGCACTCGCCACGACAGTGGGTGTTCCCACCATGGCTCTTGAACGCACGGGTTGGGTAGTACGACCGGAGCGCCGTGGAGTGGAGAACTGATGGGCGCTCGGGATGGGGGAGGACGCGGTGCGAGCGAGGATGTCCGTGGGCAGGATTGTGTGGATAGCCGTAGCGGTTGCGGCGGCGCTCGGGATCGTGCTGATGACCCCGTTCCTCCTCATGGCGGTGGGGCCGAAGGACGCGGACTGGGCCAAGTTGAGCCAGATCAGCCAGGCATACGGCGCACTGTCGGTCATTTTGTCCGCGGTCGCTCTGGCCGGAGTCGCTGCCTCGTTGGCTTACCAGGCCCGCCAGACCCGCATCGCCACCGAAGAGACGACCTGGACCGCGCACCGGGAACTACTCCTGCTGTCGCTGGCGAAGCCGGAGTTCCTCACCTGCTGGGAGCCTCCGTCCGTTCCGGTGACGTTGGACGAGTGGCGGCGCATCGTGTACACCAACCTCATCCTCCAGGACTGGGAAAAGACGTACACGTTCGGCCTGATGACCGACGCCCAGCTGACCAGGACGTTCGAGCTGCATTTCCAGGGGCAGACCGCGCGGGACCACTGGCGCAACTCACGGGAGAACTATCTGCGCTATGCCGATGCGAACCGGCGGACCCAGCAGTTCGCGCGCGTTGCGGATCGGTCCTACGACGCGGCTGTCGCCGCCGGGCCGGCAGTCTCCGTGGGCGGATACTTCGTCCAGCCGCCCATGCCCGGTCAGCCGCCGCCTGCGTAGGCAGCGCTGCCTCGGGCGACAGAAGCCGCCCATCTCGCTACGGCGCCCGGTGCGCCAGCCCCGCCAAGCCACATCCGCCGCTGTCGCCTGCGCTCCGGCTCGATCGCGCGCTCTGGGTTCCTATTCCGTCGCTGGCCACGACCAGCAGGGTGCCCCAGTTCACACGCAGGCAGCGTCAACGGCGGAACAGACGGCGGCAGCTGACGGTTCATTTGTATGTGGCTGCGGAGGGGACAGTGTCCCCGGGCCTCACCTATAGCCCATGGGGAAGATCGTTCGGCTGAAGCCCCATGGAGCCTTTCGCCGCGAGGCGACCGCCCTCCGCACACCACTACCTGCCGCCCCGGCTGGTCTCCCCCGTCCAGCCGGGGCTCCTTGCTGTCTACGGTGCGCAGCACGACCTTGCCACCGATCGCGTGGGCCGCCGGGCACGCCCGAACCGAACCCTGGAGGCGATGGCAGCGCCACCAGGGTTACGCCCCGTCGTTCCCGGCTCCTGGCCGCCGGCCTCCGCCTGGGCGACATCGAGCAGCCGGTACGCCTGGGTGCGGCTGACTGCCGAACTTCGCGTCGCGGAACGACGCCCAGTCGTAGTAGCCGAGCGGCACCCAGACACGGGCGGAGCGTGCGTCGCGCACCTGGGCGGCGAGTACCGCCATGGACCGACGGACGTCGTCCTCGCCTCTCACAGCCCCGCCGTCACCTCTCGGGCGCATCGGCGTCGTGGCGTCCCGAGCTCATGGACGCATGCTCAGGGGCCGGGCGAGTCCTCGGTCCGGGGCCGGCCTTCGACCGTGCTGGGTCCCTGGCCGAGGTGCCGGACAGTTATCGGGCGATGGACGACCGGTCGGCGCTGAAGGTGCATCTTCTGAGTGCGGGGGCTAGCCGCACGGGTGTGGTTCCTCCTGTACCGCGCGGCGTCCTCGTGAGGTCAGGCGGTGCGCTTCACGTGGCGGACCAGCCACATCAGCAGGGCGTCCAGGTCGACGGCTGCCGAGAGCACCCGGTCGACCGCCTCGGGGGTGTGCAGCCACTCTTCGCAGCCGAGGGGACGGGCGGCGATCAGCGAACGGTGGCGCAGCAGGTTCGCACGGGAGTGGTCCGTCGGATAGCCGCGCGGGGGGCGTTTCATCACGTCCCCGGAGACGTCGTAGCCCTTCTTCCGCACGTCCTCGACGATGGCGGACAGTTCGCGGCCGCTCCTCTCGGAGGCCACGGCTTTGCGGAACATGTCCACCTGGCCGGGATCGGGGTACCACCAGGCGCCCTGGATCCGCAGGCCGTCCAAGGAGAACCGGAGACCGATCTCGATCTTGCGGCCGAGTCGGATCACCGCACCCTGGTGCTGCCACCACCAGGAGTCGGTGCGGTAGTGCCAGACGGAGAAGTCCTCGTACCGGGGGTCGGTGTCCGCGACCTCGTTGAGCAGGGCGATCATCGGCTGCCGGACCAGGCGTTCGCGGTCCGCGCGGTAGCGCTCGCGGGTCGCGTGGGTCGGTTCGCCCTGGAGCTGCCACAAGACGTCCATGGCCTGCTCCGGCCAGCCGGTGAACTGTCCGCGCATGCGCGGAGAATAGCTCACCCATGATCCGCGCGCGCAGAGAGTGAGTCGGGCAGGGGGGCGTAGCCCCAGACAAGAGGGGGGTGCTGCGGCGGGGCTCGCCGGCCATTCGATGTGCCGTGCGCGGTGGGCGAGTTCGTCGAGGAACACGGAGAGTGCAGTCGATGTGGAGCGGGCGGTGAGATTGTGCAGCCGGACTTGAGATCCCATACAGGTGTGGGTTCTCGCCGCTCGTGTCGGATGCCGCCCTTCGCCGCGCTCATGGGCAAGTCGGTGCGGTGGGTATTGCGACCCCTCGGAGGGTCGATAAGCTTGTCGTTTAACTCCTTCAGGGACTGATGTAGTCGCCCCACCAGAAGGTTGCGACGTAGGCCCGTCCAAGTGCCTCTCCGCCTCGCCCGCCCCTGATGTGGACAACGATCAACGCCAGGACGAACCAGGCGGTGAAGCATCCCGCGACGATCAAAGCCACCGTGGACCTGAGGCAAAAGCGATGACGATCAAGGCAATGATCGTCAGGGCCAGTCCGATGTGCCGTCGCTGATATCCGTGCGGGCTTGTTGCCGCCTGTCATGGGTGCCCCCGCTGAAGATCGCGCCGTCCTGCGTCCCAAGTGGGCGTTGCCGATCGTGTGCTCAGCTTTCTGGCGGAGGTCGACGACCAGCAGCGTGACGCCGTGGCCAAGGTGATCGGCGACGCACTGTCCCATGACACGCTCATAGCAGGCGGCCGCTACCTCGGGCGGTTGTGGCTGCGTGATGCCGAGACCACTGCCTGGCATGTTCTGCTCGCCGGGCGCCGGCTGCACGAGGCAGCGGACGACCGTAAGCGGTTCTTCGAGGCGTGGGGCAATGCCTGAGCGGTACGGCCGTGGCTGCAAGGCGGCAACGCGACCACACAACTTGTACAACCATGCGGGGAGTTCAAGCGTCAACGCCCTCGAACACGTTCGCTTTTATTGGTGCAACAGAGAGACGTGGAGACGGTATGACACGCAAGATGGGTAGAGCTCTAGCAGTGACTACCGCTGTGGTCGGCCTTTCGGCACTGGCTATCGGGCCCGCGTTTGCGGTACCGGTGTCCTCCTATCAGGGTGACGATTTCGCAAGGCTGTCTTACGCAGGTCTGGGCGGCCACACCACCGATATCGTCGAGGTATGCGACCGCGAGGCCGATGGCCACGGCGTCTACGTCAAGGTCTGGAAGCGGGACGGGTACGAGGAGTTTGGGGACGCCAACGGGTCAGCATCCCCGTGCAGCTCTCGAAGCTACCGCGCGAACTGGATTACCTCCATCCAAGTCTGCGAGACCCATACCGGTCCTGACGCGTGCGGCAGGCGCGAGGTCGCGTAAGTTTCGCCCCAGCATTAACCGCGCCGAGAAGCCGTTTCTCAACCGATCTTGGAACGTGCAGGTCAAGCAGGGTTCCTGGTCGGGTGATCCTGCGGTGGCGGGGGAATGAAGGCAGGGCCTCTCGGTAGCTCGGGGATGCGAATCGAACCGAGCAACGCTGGGAGGCCCTACGCGTGGATCACGTCATGGAAGTCGGCGCCACGGTAACCCTGGTCAGCCCCAAGGCTTCGGCGTAGTCGCGTGCTGTCCGGTTCACGCGGATTTGCCACGTGGCTTCGAACGAACACGGCCCCCATCATGGCTGTGGCGTTGTTCGGCGCCACGGTCTTCGCGGGTGGAACGATTGTCAACGTGACCGTCCATATCCGCCGCTGACCACCCTGGTCAGGCCCGGATAGCACATGTATCGGCCCGTCCCGGCAGCGCGTATGCCGGGACGGGCCGAAACACGTTCGAGGGCGTGTCAGTCGAGCCAGACGATGTCCACGACGTACAGGCGTCCGGCCGGGCGGTTGATCCAGTAGACGGCCGTGAGCTGTCCGACCGAGGCGGCACGGACGTCCTCGCCTTCGGGGTCGCGGGCGTTGAAGGGCGGGAACGACCACGGGTCGCGGCCGGCGATGTCCAGGACATCCCTCAGCATCTCGCGTGCGTGGTCAGGCAACTCCTTCACGGTGCCTGCAGCCTGTGGTGACAGGCGTGCAGGCCAGGGCGGGCGGGCGTCGCTCACGTACGGGCTCCGAGGACCTGGTCCAGGTCGATGCCGTCGGAGTCATCGCACCCGCCCGCGAGGAACGCGTCGACAGCCGGGGCGGAGGCGAGGCGGGCCCGCCAGGTGCGGACGACGTCGTGGACCGGGGCGAGGCTGAAGGAGTGCCGGGCGTCGTCCAACGCGCGTGCCCAGTCCTGCTCGAACGCGGGCACCCAGGTGTCAGCACGCCGGTCGGCACGCAGCTCCTGGAGCAGCTGGGCGGCGGCCGCGGGGGCCGGCGGGGCGGGGGCTTCCTCGGGCTGCGCGCTCATCGGATCCTCCTGGCGGGTCGTATCGCCACCGTACGCGCGGTGCAGAGCCGCAGGAGCGGCCATGGGCTGATTCCTTTCCGGGGACCGGTCAACTCACTCCCTGGCGCCATAGATCCGTCCACAGAACGACCCTGGTCATCTCGACGCCGCACACGAACCCGAGCACGCTTAGAGAGCAACTGATCTGGTTTACAGGTGATTTGGGGCGTTCGTAGTGACTGTGGCGGCG
>NZ_BMMU01000077.1 GCF_014646095.1 Streptomyces lacrimifluminis
CGCTACGGGACACCAGCAGCAGACGCCGAACGCCATGCTCCGTCACCAGATGCCGCGCCACTAGACCACCCAACGTCCCGGAAGCACCCGTCACCAGGACGGTCGATTCGGGGCTGAAAGCGGGCGAGCCAGCTGGCTCTGTGCGCTCGGCCCGAGCGAGTCGCAGTGCGAGCAACTCGCCGTTTCGCACCGCTATCTGCGGTTCGTCACAAGCGAGGGCCGCGGGCAGTGTCTGCAGCGAGTCCTGCGCCGTGTCCACATCCACCAGCACAAAGCGACCCGGGTGCTCCGACTGCGCCGAGCGCATCAGCCCCCACACCGGGGCGACGGCCGTGTCGGCTTCGCCGTCGTGCACGCTGGTGCCGACGGCCCCGCGAGTGAGAACGACCAGCCGCGACGACTCGAACCGTTCCTCTCCCAGCCACGACTGCACCAACTGGAGGGCACGGTGCGCGTGGCCGTGGATCGCTTCGGCCGAAGGCGCCTCCGCCTCGCCGGTGAACTGGGTCACCACCACCCCAGGCACATTGTCCAGGGCCGCAATCTCTGCGAGGTGTTCGTGGACTGCCATGCTGGGGAGTCGGTCGCCGACGCCCAGCGGGTCGGCCCCCAGCACCGCCCAGCCCGCCGCTGCGCCGGATCCTGCCGCCTGGGCTCGCTCCGGGACGCGAACCCAGTCTGGCCGGAACAGCGACTGCCGGACGGTCGTGTCGGCCACCTTGAGCTGGCTGGTGACGACCTGTCGTACGACGAGCGAGTCGATCGACGCGACCGGTCGGCCGTGGGTATCGGCGACGTCGATCGAGACCGTGTCCTCCTCTGCGCGCGATGTGATCCGCACCCTCAGGGCAGCGGCTCCGTAGGCATGCAGCCGCACCCCATTCCAGGAGAAGGGCAGCCGGGCGCACCCCTCACCGGCCGGGGGCAGCAGCCCGAGGCCGAGGCCGTGCAAGGCGGCGTCGAGGAGCGCGGGGTGGATACCGAAGGAGCCCGCGTCGGAGGCGACATCAGCAGGCAGTGCGACCTCGGCGTACACCTCGTTGAAGACCTCGTCACCGCGTCGCCATGCGGCGCGTAGTCCTTGGAAGGCGGGGCCGTAGCCATAGCCTTGGCGGGTCAGCTGGTCGTAGTAGCCGTCGATGTCAAGTGACTCTGCGCCGGGCGGCGGCCATGCCGTCAGGTCTGCGGCAGCGGAGTTCCCCGACTCGGTGAGAACTCCGGTCGCGTGCCGGGTCCACGGCACATCGGCGCCGGCCGTCTCGGGCCGGGAGTGGAAGCTGAGTGACCGGCTGCCCGTGTCGTCGGCGGCAGTCACGCTCAGCTGGATCCGCATCGCGCCGTTCGCGGGCAGGATCAGCGGGGCCTCGAGGGTCAGTTCTTCGACCATGTCACAGCCGACCTCGTGCGCGGCACGGATGGCGAGTTCAACGAACCCGGTTCCGGGCAGCAGAACGGTGCCGGAGACGGCATGGTCGGCGAGCCAAGGGTGGGTCCGCAGAGACAGCCGTCCCGTCAGCAGGTAACCGTCGGTGTCGGCGAGCGGGATAGCCGCGCCCAGCATGGGGTGCTCAGCGGAGGCGAGACCAGCCGCCGCGACGTCGCCGCTGCCGGAGGCATCGTCCTCGAGCCAGTAGCGGTTGCGTTGGAAGACATAGGTGGGGAGGTCGACACGGGTCGGCTTGTACACGGAGAAGTACGCCGACCAGTCGACGGCGACCCCGTTGGCGTGCAGTTCGGCCGCGGCTTTCAGGAAGCTGTCCATACCGCCTTCGTCGCGGCGCAGTGTGCCGGTGGCCACGACATCGGCGGTCTCCTCAATGCCGATGGTCAGCACCGGATGTGCGCTGGACTCGACGAACGTGCCGTAGCCGTCGGCGACCAAAGCCCGCACCGCGTCCTCGAAGCGGACCCTCTGCCGCAGATTGCGGTACCAGTACGCCGCATCCAGCGTGGCCGTGTCGATCAGAGCGCCTTCGACTGTCGAGTAGAACGGAATCTCCGCCGCGCCGGGGCTGATCGGGGCCAGCACATCTAGGAGTTCGGCCTCGATGCGCTCCACATGGACCGAGTGTGAGGCGTAGTCCACCGGGACCTGCCTGGCCCGAATGTCCTGCGCCTGGCACGCCGCCACAAACTCGACAATGGCGTCGGTGTCTCCGGCCACCACCGTGCTCAACGGGCCGTTGACCGCGGCCACACTCAACTGGCCCGCCCAGTCTGTCAGCTTCTCCTCTGCCACAGCCAGCGGAAGGGGTATGGATGCCATGCCACCCAGGCCGGCCAGCACACGGCCGATCACCTTGGCCCGCAATGCAACCACACGCGCTGCGTCCTCCAACGACAACGCACCGCTGACGGCGGCAGCCGCGATCTCACCCTGCGAGTGACCGACCACGGCACCGGGCACGACACCCAACGAACGCCATGCCTCGGCCAATGACACCATCACAGCCCAGGTCACCGGCTGAACCACATCCACCCGATCCAGAGCCTCACCGTTCTTGACGACGCCGATCAGGTCAAAGTCCACGAACGGAGCCAGCGCAGCAGCGCACTCCCCTAGACGAGCCGCGAACGCTGGCGACTCCTCCAGCAGCTGGGCACCCATACCCACCCACTGCGTCCCCTGACCCGGGAACACAAAGGTGATCATCCCGGCGTCCGTCGTCGTCCCCTGCACCAGCCCCGGCACACTGCCGTCCTCGGTCAGTGTCCGCAGACCGTCCAGAAGTTCCTCGCGGTTCTCGCCGATCACCACCGCACGGTGCTCGAAGGAGGAACGACCCGTCGCGAGCGAGAAACCCACATCGATCGGGTCCAGCTCCGGCCTTGTCTCCACGGACGACAGCAACCTCTCCGCCTGCGCCCGCAGCGCCCCCGCCGTTCTACCCGACACCAGCCACGGCACCACGCCCGCCACCGGAACCGGGATGTCCCCGGCCTCAATCCGCTCAGGCTCCGGCGCCTCCTCCAGTACGGTGTGTGCGTTCGTCCCGCTGATGCCGAAGGACGACACTCCCGCGCGGCGCGGACGCCGGGTCTCCGGCCACGCCCGCTCCTCCGTCAGCAGCGACACCGCCCCCGACTCCCAGTCCACCTGCGGGGTCGGCTCCCCCACATGCAGGGTCTTCGGCAACACGCCGTGCTGAAGGGCCAGCACCATCTTGAGGAGCCCGGCGGCGCCGGATGCGGCCTGGGTATGGCCGATGTTGGACTTCACCGAGCCGAGCCACAGTGGGTGTTCCGGGTCGCGGTCCTGCCCGTAGGTGGCCAGCAGCGCCTGCGCCTCGATCGGGTCACCCAGCTTCGTACCCGTACCGTGCGCCTCCACCACATCCACCTCAGCCGCCGACAGACCGGCATTCGCCAACGCCTGCCGGATCACCCGCTGCTGCGACGGACCATTCGGAGCCGTCAGACCATTACTCGCACCATCCTGATTCGTCGCCGTACCCCGTACCAGAGCCAGGACCTTGTGGCCGTTGCGCTCAGCGTCCGACAGCCGCTCAAGCAGCACCATGCCGATCCCCTCGGACATGCCCATCCCGTCGGCATCGGCCGAGAAAGCACGGCACCGTCCGTCCACGGACAACCCGCGCTGCCTGCTGAATTCGGTGAACGAGGCGGGAATCGCCATGACCGACACACCGCCCGCAAGAGCGAGTTCGGACTCGCCCTGGCGCAGCGACTGGGCCGCCAGGTGCAGGGCGACCAACGACGACGAGCAGCCGGTGTCGAGAGTCACGGCTGGGCCTTCGAGACCGAGGATGTACGAGACACGGCCCGAGGCGATGCTTGCGGTGTTGCCCGTGCCGAGGTATCCCTCGACACCTTCCGGTACCTCGCGCAGCCGCGAGCCGTAGTCGTGGTAACTGACCCCGGCGAAGACCGCCGTACGGCTGCCGCGCAGCGAATGCGGGTCGATACCCGCCCCCTCCAGGGCCTCCCACGATGTCTCCAACAGCAGCCGCTGCTGCGGGTCCATGGCGAGGGCCTCACGCGGCGAGATATTAAAGAAGCCCGAGTCGAACTCGGCAGCGTCGTGGAGGAATCCGCCATGGCGAGTGTAGGTTTTGCCCGGCTGCTCGGGGTCCGGGTCGTAGAGACCCTCGATGTCCCAGCCGCGGTCGGTGGGCAGTTCGGAGATGACCTCCCCGCCCGCGGTGAGCAGTTCCCACAGGGCTTCGGGGGACTCGATGCCGCCAGGGAAGCGGCAGCTCATGCCAACGATCGCGATCGGGTCTTCACCCACGGGGAGTACGGCGGGGGCGGTGACCGCTCCGGTACCGGTCGTGCTGTCGTTCGTACCGAGGATCTCGTCACGCAGATAGGCGGCTAGGACCGTCGGGTTCGGGTGGTCGAAGACGAGCGTCGCAGGCAGGCGCAGGCCGGTGGCGGTGTTGAGGCGGTTGCGCAGCTCGACCGAGGTGAGCGATTCGAAGCCCAGCTCGCGGAAGGCCCTGCCCGGATCCACCTCGTCCGGGGAGGAGTGTCCCAGGACTGATGCCGCCTGTGTACGTACGAGACTCAGCAGGGCCCTGTCCCGCTCTGCGGCCGTGGCAAGGGCGGCGAGCCGCTGTGCCAGCGGCGAGGACTCGGCACGCTCTGCGGCCGGCACGGCGGTGCCGCCGCTGGGGCGAGATGCCACGTCGAGGATCTGCTGGGCCTCGGGCACGCCACTGAGTAGCGGGCGCGGCCCGGCAGAGGTGAAGACGGGGACGAACCGCTCCCAGTCCACCTCGGCGACCGCCACGAAGGTCTCACCACGCTCGATGACCTGGCGCATGGCGGAAAAAGCCGTGTCCGGGTCAAGGAAGGGCAGTCCGCGGGCCTCGAGCTGCTCGGGCTTCACACCGTCCGGCAGCCGATCCGGGTCCCACACGTTCCAGACGCCCCAGGCAATGGAGCTGGCCGTGAGGCCGCGTGCGCGGCGCTCCTCGGCTATGGCGTCGAGGTAGGCGTTGGCGGCCGCGTAGGCACCGTGGTCGCCGCTGCCCCAGACCCCGGCGATCGAGGAGAACAGGACGAAGGCATCCAAGGACTCATCGTCGAGCAGCTCGTCGAGGTACCGGGCCCCGTTCACCTTGGCGGCGAGGACGTCGGCGAACTCGCCGAGCCCCGACTCGGCGAGCGAGGCGAGCTCGATGAAGGCGGCGGCATGGATGACCGTACGGATCACCGAGCCCTCGGCCTTGAGCCCGGCGAGGAGTGTGGCGATGGAGTCGCGATCGGCGGCGTCGCAGGCGGCCACGGTCAACCGGGTTCCTGAGGCGGCGAGTTCAGCCTCAAGCTCGGCCATACCGGGGGCGGAAGGTCCGCGGCGACTGGTGAGGACGACATGTTCGGTGCCGGTGTTGGCGAGCCAGCGGGCTATGAGCGGGCCGAGGGCACCGGTGCCGCCGGTGACGACGGCCGTGCCGCGGCTGCACCAGGTGTCGGTGGAGGCATCGGGCCCAGTGGCGCCTTCGGGGCGCGGGGTGCGGACGAGGCGGCGGGCGAGGACGCCAGAGGCACGTACCGCCACCTGGTCCTCGCCGTTGAGCCCGGCCAGCACGGCGCACAGGCGGGCCTGCGCCCGCTCGTCGAGCGTCTCGGGTAGATCGACCAGGCCGCCCCATCGCTGTGGCTGTTCCAGCGCGACGACGCGGCCCATTCCCCACACCTGTGCCTGGAGCGGGCTGGTCACACGGTCCGCACCGCTGACCGACACCGCACCCCGGGTAGTCATCCATACGGGGACGGCGAGGTCCATGTCGCCCAGCGCCTGCACCAAGGCGAGGGTGGCGGCGACACCGGCAGCCATCGACGGGTGGGCGGTGTGCGGTCGCTCGTCGAACGCAAGGAAGGACAGTACGGCGACAGGCTGTTGGTTCTCCGTCGAGTCGAGCGACCCCAGGGCCGCCGTCAACGCCCTGGCGAACGGGACGCGTTCGGCCTCCGTCGCGGGGACGACGATGTCCAGGACCTGTGCGCCGCGACTGGTCAGGGCGGCACGAGAGGCGGCCACCGCCGCATCTTCGGTGTGTCCTTCGGGGGCCACCAGGAGCCAGGTACCGGACAGCCCGGCCGAGGTGCCGGACTCGGAGACCGGGCGCCAGGCCAGACCGTAGCGCCAGCTGTCCACCGTGGCCTCACGGCGACGCTCCCGGCGCCAGTTGGCGAGCGCGGGGAGTACCACGCTGAGCGGTGCGTCGGCGTCTGTGGCGAGTGTGCCGACCAGTGTCTGCCAGTCCTCGCGCTCGACGGCCTCCCAGAAGCGGGCGTCCACGGCGTCCGGGGTGGAGGCGTCGACGGCGGCTACGTCGGGGCTCTCGAGCCAGTAGCGTTTGCGTTGGAAGGCGTAGGTAGGCAGGTCGACACGACTGGGC
>NZ_BMMU01000078.1 GCF_014646095.1 Streptomyces lacrimifluminis
GACCCCAGGAGTCGCATGAGCACCCCGGAACAACCCAGCTTCGAGGACGCCCTCGCTCGCGCCCGCGAAGCCTCCAAGGAGTGGGCCGCCGTCCTCGAGGAGCCGCCGCCCTGGGAGCCGGTCTGGAAGCGGCCCCGGAAGCCGAAGTCGAAGGCGGAGAAGAAGCGAGAACTGCGCAAGCAGCGCAGGCGACTCCAGGACGCCGGACGCCGCCGCCTCGCCGCCACAGAATCCCGCCGGCCCCGCGCCCGGCAGAGCCGGATCAGCAACGCCGCCACCCGCCGCGACGCTCGCGCCCTGTCCCGGGCACGGCACTCCACCGCCTGGCTGTGGTGAACCTGAGACACAGCATCAGGTCTGGATGTCTCACTGTGCTCCAGAGCGGCTACCCGAGGATGGCTACCCGATGTCGCTGGGAGAGTCGTTGATCTGGCCGTTACGGTTGGTGGTCTGTTTGACGTCGGCGCTGCGGGCGGAGACGGGGGATCCGGTGATGGTTCCGCCCCGGGTCGCGGTCTGCTCGATGATGGCTCCGTCGCGGCCGGTGGCTCCGGACGCCTCGATTCGGCCGTTGCGGTCGGCACGGATGCGGTGCCGGGAACGGCTGGCGGCTGGACCGCCAGCGAGTGCCAGGAGCGCCATCCAGGCTCCGGCAGCAGCGAGAACGGTCAGGGCTGCGGCCCAGGTCCAACTCCACTGATCGGTGATCTGGTTGGTGACCACGCCGGTCGCGATCGTGGTGAAAACGCCTCCGACAGCCACGGTCTTCTGCATCGTTGTCGCCATGGTGGCCTTCCGCTTTGTGCCGTCGCCATCGGGCTGCCCGAGGTCGGTCTCCGGGCTGTTCACCCTCTCCAGCATCAGGCTTTATGCCAGATTAATGGCATAGGAACTGTTCGGGTAGAGAGATATGTGGTCGGGGGTGGGCATGGAGGATGTCGGGGAGCTGTTCACCGACCGTGAGGCAGCGCTGAGGGCTGTTGACGCCCTGGTGGCTGAGGGCGGCATGGGGCGGGTCCTGGTATTGACGGGCGTGTCGGGGATGGGCAAGTCCACCGTGCTGGCCCGCTTGGCTGCGTGTCCGCCGGGCCGTTGGGCGTGCGCGGTGGTCGACGCCGAGGTACTGGTGTCGGGGATGGTGGTGCGGGCAGAGGGCGGGGAGGATGCCGCGCTGGAGCTGCTGCGCCAGGTCGGAGGCCGGTTGGCCGCAATGGCGCCGTGGTGGCGCAGGCGCTGGCTGCGGCAGAAGGCGGCGGCGATCGGCGGCGATCGGCCGTGGCGGGTAAATGTGCGGCAATGGGCCGGGTTCGGTGGCAGCATCAGCCACTCCCCAGTGCAGGTAACCGTCGGGGACCCCCGCACCCAGGGCGAGCGGCGCGGGCAGTGGACCGGCCAGCTGATGAAGGTGGCCCACGCAGTGCGACGGCGCCGGTTGCTGCTGCTGGTCGACACCGGCGAGTTACTTTCGTACTTCGACGACATCGCCGCCGAACAGCCCTGCCGCGGACGTTCCTACGGTGTCGCCGGCTGGTTCGCCAGTGTGCTGGAGCAGTTGCTGGCTCAGATGCCAGGGCTGCGGGTGGTCCTCGCCGGTACCACAGCTCCATCGATGGCCACAGTCGACGGTCGCGGCCGGATCATCCGTGTCGAGCTGGAGCCGTGGGCGCCCGAGGACACCGGCAAGTACCTCGCCCGCCGTGGCCTGCCCGTCGATGTCCAGGCTGCGACGGCGGTGACCGGCGCCGCAGGAGGGCTGCCCGTCGAGATCAGTTGGATCATCGACATCCTTACAGGGCACCTCACCGACGGCCACGATCCGGCGTCTGCGCTCGGAGAACTGGTCTTCGGCCTGGCCGAGCGGGCGGGGCCAGCCCGCAGGGCGTGGCTGCGCAGCCACGTCCTGGAGCGGATCAGCGACGGTACCCTGCGCCTACTGCAGGCCGCTGCCGTGCTGGAGGTCTTCACGGCTGATGCTCTGCTGATCGTGGCACGAAGCGGCGGTTCGAACGGTTTGGTGGACGCGGACGCCTTCGCCCGCTTGGAACGGAGCTCCTACATCCGCGCCTTGGACGCAGATGCCGGGCAATGGCGGGTGCACAGCGTCCTGCGCGGCTGGCTCATTCAAGCTGCGCGCGATAGCGACGCACGGCAGCCGCCGCCCGGACGCGTCCTTCCGGCCCTGCATCGCGCCGCCGCCGAGTACCACGAAGCCCTCGCCGGAGATAACCGATGGTCGCTGCGCGCTGCCCACCATCGTTTCGCCACCGGGGACGACCGGCACAGCGCCGCGTGGACCGCCCGCCTAGCCCGCGCGCTGAGTGCCCAGCCGGTAGACATGCTGCAGATTCAGACGCTGGCCGACGCCGCACTGACCGTCCGTGACCGCCCGGGCGCGCTGTCCATGGTCTTCGCGGATGCTCACCTCGCCAGCGGCCTGCTGGAGTTCCAGCGTGCGCAGTACCCCGCTGCGCAAGACCACGCCGAACAGGCCCTGGCCCACTACCAGTCCCTCGGCAGCCACAGCCAAGTAGTACGCACCGCGGCTCGCCTGGCTGGACATGCCGCCTGGAAGCGGTTCCGCTACCAGGACGCCGCCACCCACTGGACGATCGCAATCACGCCCCAAACACACGACCAGGATGCCGAGCACGGGACAGACGCCGGGACGGGCGCGCAGCACGGAACACCTGCCGACGCCGACAACTACGCACTCTGGACGGCCCTGACCGAGGCCGTGTCGAAAACTGGAGACGCACCCCGGGCGCGCACGCTCCTGGAAGCACTTCCCGAAACGCCCCCCATCCCGCCCGACCCCACCACGAACGAAATCCTTAGTCAGGCTGGCACTGGCACGCCTGGCACCGCAGTCGCGCATGCGCTGTCCGCGTACCCGCTACCAGGCACCGTGCCCGGTGACATTGCCTTCCTGCGCGTCTGGACCACTTACGCCTTGGACGACCATGAGGAGGCTGTCGTCCACACCCGACGTCTCCTGGAGCAGCCGGAGATCAGTCACCATCACACAGCCCTCGCCCACAACGTCCTGGCCAGGATTGCCTACAGGGCTTGGGACATGGAGCAGGCCAGCCGACACATGCGCCAAGGCATCCGTGCGGCCCGTCGCTGTCACGCCAAGGGTTGCCTGATCCAGTTGCTCGTGTCCGACGCCGACCTCGCCAGCCGCCGAGTCATTTGGGCACCACCGGTCATCGACAATCAGCTTCCCACGCCGGGCATCACCGCCACCGCTGCACCTGCCGAACCGACGACTGGCCTGTCCCTCACCCAACGCGCCGAATCAGCCCACCAGCGCGAACTCGCCGCCACACAAAGCAAAGCTGCAGAGAGCCTTGCTACTGAACTCAACAACCCGCATCTGCACGCACAAGCCATCGCTGCCCGCGACCCAGTAGCCGCTCTCACCGTCTACCGAACCACCGGCGACCGGCGCGGGGAAGCCAACACCCTGCGGTCTCTGGCGCACGCCGCCCTCCAGCGCGGCGACGTCGATCGGGCTGACGAATTCGCCGACCGGGCCCGCTCCCTCCACCACACCATCGGCAACCGGCATGGAGAAGCCAACGCTCTGCAGACCCTCGCGCACGCCGCCCTCCAGCGCGGCGACGTCGATCGGGCTGACGAATTCGCCGACCGGGCCCGCTCCCTCCACCACACCATCGGCAACCAGCGCGGAGAAGCCAACGCTCTGCAGACCCTCGCGGACACCGCCCTCCAGCGCGGCGACCTCGATCGGGCTGACGAACTCACCGACCGGGCCCGCTCCCTCCACCACACCATCGGCAACCAGCGCGGAGAAGCCAACGCTCTGCAGACCCTCGCGGACACCGCCCTCCAGCGCGGCGACGTCGATCGGGCTGACGAATTCGCCGACCGGGCCCGCTCCCTCCACCACACCATCGGCAACCAGCGCGGAGAAGCCAACGCTCTGCAGACCCTCGCGCACACTGCGCGCCAGCGCGGCGACCTCGATCAGGCCGACGCACTCGCCGACCGGGCCCGCGACCTCTACCACACCATCGGCGACTTGATTGGAGAAGCCAACGCTCTGCAGACCTTGGCGGTCACCGCCCGCCAGCGCGGCGACCTCGATCAGGCCGACGCACTCGCCGAGCAGGCCCGCGACCTCTACCACACGACCGAGAACGGGATCGGGGAAGCCAACACCCTGCAGATCCTGGCACGAACGGCCCGCAAGCGCGGCGATACCGGGACCGGGCGCCGCCTCCTGGAAGAGGCTGCCTCACTGTACGAGCAGATCGGGTTGGCTCGGCATGCGACATCCTGCCGACAGCTACTACAGGAGTGGTGACACGGAAGATACCGTCACCACCTGCTACTTGGGCTTGGTAGGAGACACGGGTGGCAACTCACATAGAAGAGGAGACGGGGGGCAAGGTGCGCGCTGACAAGCTGGTGTTGATCGGCACCTACGATGCTCCCGGCTGCGATCCGCGCGGACCGGTCAGCACAGACGCGTACCTCACGAGAGTGCCCGCAAGCACGGAGGACGTGGTTCTCGACGACGCGACGGCCGTGCGGTGGGTGGCACCCGCCGATGCCCTGCGCAAGCAGCACAGGCAGAAGGCTCTGGCTGACAGCAACGAGCTGCCGCCCCGTCCGAAGGCCGGCACCGGTGCGAAGGCCGTGAAGGCCGGGTTCGGCCCGCACGGCGTCGCGGTGACCGACACGATCCTCGCCTACAGCATCCACGTTCCCCGCCGGCGGCTGTGAGTATCTGCCGGCTCCGGAATGTTCTCGAAGACTGGCCTCGTCCCATCACTGCCTGGCTCCAGCTCCCCAGCCGCCCACGTCGAGCTGGGCCAGGACCAGGCCGGACGTGTGCTCCAGGGCGGCGAGCAGGTGGACCTTGCGGCCGCGGGCCTTGGCCGCGCCGCGCAGGCTCTTCCCGTCCACGGACAGCCCGCGCAATCCGGAGCTCTCGGGGCGGCGGTCGGCGAGCCAGCCGCCCACGGCCCGGTCCAGCGCGTCGCCGTCGATGCGGGCCAGCAGCCGGCGGACCGTCGCCTCCGTCGGCACCAGCCGCCGCGGCAGTACCGGATCAGGCTGCACACCGAGCCGTTCCAGCACCTGCGGCGGTGCGTCCACGATCCACTCGCCGACCGCGAGCAGTGAGGTTGCCCCGGCCAACACCGCACACGCGGCCAGCGCGAGCACGACGGCCAAGGCGTGCCGCACCCCGCGCGGGTCGCGAGGATCGGGCACCTCGGCCAGCCGTTCCAGCAGGCCCGGCACCTCCCCTGGCGCAACCTGGGGCCGGTCGCGGAGCTGGTCAAGGGCAGGTGGGATCAGCGATGATGCGTCGGCAGGCACGGTCTTCCAGGCAGGTCACGGGGCGTAGAGAACTCCATGATCTTGGTAGCCCGTGCCTGTCCTCTCGCCAGAGGCCGTCAAACCGGCAGAGCGAAGACCCTGGTCGACCGTCGGTTCTGCAGAGGACTACTGAGATTCGCTGCGTGATGTCGCTCGCTACAGCCCCTGGCGCTGCGGCGATGTCCGTTCTGCGGGCGACTCCACTCGAAGATCACCGGTAGCGGACGGGGAGGGTTGCTGTGGCTGCGGTACTCCGCTGCTGTACGCCAACGTCGGTGCTGCTAGAACCGGGAGGCGCGACAGCTCACGGTTCGGGATGCATAGATTGGAGAGCCCATGGATCTGCGAGAGTCCCTCGGCAAGGCCGTGGTCGCCCTAAAAGCTCCGCTGGGAAGTGCTGATCGCGAGCAGGGTTGGACAGACGAGCTGCGTCGGGAGATCCAGGAAGAGATCTCGGTCAGCCGCTCATTGCTGAGGCGCCCCGGGCCGTGGGCGGTCAGTTACCTCCATCCCCGCCTCGATGAGTGGATGGCACGCGAAGGCGTGCAGCCGGGACGCCTTCGTGATGTGGTCATGGACGTGCAAACTCTCATCATTGGGGCGCGCGATGCGGCCCGCTCACGGTGACAATCTTAAAAACGTCGTGGCCGCGATGTCACCGTGGGTTCAAATCCCACACACACCGCCAGGTGAACGGCCCCCGACCAGTCGTGCCCGTGGGGCCAACAGACTCGTTCGAAGCACGTGGCAAATCCGCATGAACCGGACAGCGCGCGACTACGCCGAAGCCTTGGGGTGTAGGTGATCAAGTGGGTGTAACCCAAGGCTTTCGCCGCCCGCCACGCGGCGCCGTACAAGAGCGAATGATGGCGTCCCTTGACGTGGTGTAGCCGATCAAGGTGAGGGAGTGCGCCGGGGGCGTGTG
>NZ_BMMU01000079.1 GCF_014646095.1 Streptomyces lacrimifluminis
GATGGCACCATTGTGCATCCACATCCAACGACCGTGCCGGAACGGGTGGCAGTTCGTCTGCTGCACCGCAGTGCCGGTCGACGCCCGTATGTGGGCGAAGAACAACGGGGAGCGGACGTGATCCGCGATCTCCCTCAGGTTGCGGTTGTTCCAGGCGGGGCCGACGTCCTTGAGCAGGGCCGGGGTGTCGATGCTCTCCTCCGAGTACCAACCGACGCCGAAACCGTCGCCGTTGGTCGTCTCGACGCCGAGTCTGGAGTGGAGACTCTGGTCGATCAGCGAGTGGGTCGGCTTGTAGAGGATGGTGTCGAGAAGCAGGGGTGTTCCCGAGTAAGCGAGCCATCGGCACATGAGCGATCACCTGTGTTTCTGCCTGCGCATGCGGGAACACCTTGACGTCCCGCTCGCGGCTTCCGGAGTCTTCGACGGGTCCGCCGCTCACCCGGCTGCTGCGCCCCGCCGGTTTATTCCATTTTCGCCTCCCCGGCCATGCGTCGCCATGCGGGCGAGGAGCGGACGGGCTCGTGTTCGTGCGCTGCCGGCGTGACGTGGAGACAGCTCACGCGGTCACGCGGGTTCGTGGTCACATGGGTTCGTGCGACGGAGAAGGGGCGGTGCCCGGACCCAGGCCCCGGGGGAGGAACACCGCGGCGGCGAGGCCGACGAGCCCGAGGGCCGCCAGCGTGATCATCGCGGCGGCGTAGGCGTGGGAGGTGAGGCCGGCGACGAGGATGGTGCCGGCGATCGCGGTGCCGAGCGAGGAACCAAGGTTGGAGACGCTGCGGGACAGCCCGGAGATCTCTCCCTGCTGCTCGTCGGGGAAGCTCGACTGCACCACGTTGACCGACGGGGTCAGACACAGGCCGAGGCCCAGGCCGATGAGCAGCAGTCCGGGCGCGAAGGCCCAGGCACTCGGAGAGCCGCTCGCCATGGCCAGCAGGACACCGACTCCCGCGATCGCCACGACGAAGCCCGTCACGATGAGGGTGCGCTGCGCCCACCGCTTCGCCAGGCGTTCGGCGGGCATCGATGACGCGAGCAGGCCGAGCGTGGCGGCCGTGAAGATCACGCCGGTCTCGATCGCGTTGTATCCGCGCACGACCTGGAGATAGCTCGCGACGACGAATGACGCTCCCATGAGCAGGAGCCACTGGATGTTCTGCGTGACGAGACCGAGATTGGAGGTGCGGTTGCGGAACAGGCTCGTCGACAGGAGCGGCTCCTTGCCGGCCCGCTCCTTGGCGCGTACCGACAGGAAGAACCACAGCAGCACGAGTGCGCCGAGGACGATCAGGCCGGTCATCAGCCAGATGTTGTTGTCGGCTGCCAGGATCCCCGTGACGACGAGGATGAGGCCGACGGCCGAGAGGATCGCTCCGGCGGTGTCGAAGGGGCGCGTGGGATCCGGCGGCACAGGGTCCTCGATCCGGCGGCTCAGGATGATGATCAACGCGATCACCAGGGCCTGGAACACGAACGCCGCCCGCCAGCTGACGGCGGAGGTGATGAGCCCTCCGATCAGCGGCCCCGCGGCGGCGCCGATGCCGCCCAGCGCCATGATGGCCCCGAACGCGCGGGCACGTGAGGTCACTTCCGTGAAGAGGAGCGTCGTGAGGATGTAGACGGGCGGGATGAGCAGCGCCGTGCCGACACCCTCGAGGATCGAGTTGCCGAGGATGAGGACGCCCAGGCCCGGGGAGGCCGCGCTGAGCAGGGCGCCGACGCCGTACACGGTGAGACCGGTCAGGAAGCACCGCTTGCGGCCGTAGCGGTCGGTCAGCTTGCCGGCGGGGATCATCAGCGCCGCCATGACCAGGAGGAAGATCGTGATCGCGAGCTGCACTCCCTGCACGCTCGTGTCCAGGTCCTTGCTGATGTCGTTGATCATCACGTTCATGTTCGAACCGGCGAAGCTGCAGATGAACTGGGCCAGGGCGAGCGGGGCCAGCACCGCTCGCGTCGCACCCGGCGTACGTCTCGGCGTATCGGCTTCAGCCACGGGCGCCGCTCCCTTCCGTCGCGTCGAGCGATTCGTCGAGGGCGATGGCCGCGGCGATCAACGCGAGGTGGGTGAACGCCTGGGGGAAGTTGCCCAGTTGTTCACCCGACGGGCCGATCTCCTCGGCGAACAGACCGACGTGGTTGGCGTAGGTCAGCATCTTGTCGAAGGCGTATCTCGCCTCCTGCACCCTGCCTGCGCGGGCCAGTGCCTCGATGTAGAGGAAGCTGCACAGGTTGAAGGTTCCCTCGGAGCCTCGGAGCCCGTCCGGGGAGGCTTCGGGGTCGTACCGGTAGACCAGGCTGTCGCTGACCAGTTCCTGGTCCATGGCGTCGAGCGTGGTGAGCCAGGCCGGGTCGGTCGGGGAGAGGAAGCGGACTCTGGGGATGAGCAGGAGCGAGGCGTCCAGGACGTCGGTCGCGTAGTGCTGGACGAACGCCTGTCTCTTCTCGCTCCAGCCGCGCTCGATGATCTGTTTGAAGACCGTGTCGCGGACCTCCGTCCAGCGAGCGACGTCGGCCGGGCGGGAGAAGGCGGTGGCCCGGTGGATGCCCCGGTCGAAGGCGACCCATGTCATGAGGCGGCTGTAGGTGAAGTTCTGCCGGCCTCCGCGGGTCTCCCAGATGCCTTCGTCGGGCCGGTCCCAGTTGTCGGCGAGCCAGTCCAGGACGTCCGAGAACGCTTTCCAGCCCCTGATGTCGCCGATTTCCCGTGTCTGGGCCAGCGCGTCGGCGACCTCACCGTAGATGTCGAGCTGGACCTGGTCGGCGGCGGCGTTGCCCGCCCGTACCGGCGCGGACCCCGCGTAGCCCTCGAGGTGGTCCAGGATCTCCTCGGTCAGGTGGGGATCACCGTCGATTCGGTACATGATCTGCAGCGGCTCGCCCGAGGCGGTGCGGCCGGCGGAGATGCGTTCGCGCAGCCAGCGGCGGAACGCGGCGGCCTCGTCGGTGAACCCGAGGTCCATCATGGCCCTGACCGAGAGGGAGGCGTCGCGTATCCACGTGAACCGGTAGTCCCAGTTGCGCTCACCGCCGACCTGCTCCGGCAGCCCCATGGTCAGTGCGGCGATCGGCGCGCCCGAGGGCGCGTAGGTGAGCAGCTTGAGGGTGATCGCCGACCGGTTGACGATGTCCCGCCAGCGGCCTCGGTAGGTGCTGGTGCGCAGCCACGTGTGCCAGAAGGTGCGGCAGGAGCCCAGTTCGCCGGCGATCTCGTCCAACGACGGCAGGGGCGGGGGAGGTCCCTCGTTCGCGCTGGTCAGCACCACGGCCGCGGTGTCCCCGGCGGCGAGGGTGCAACTGGCGGTGACGTCTTCGTCATCGGGCCGGAGCGCGAACGGGCCGACGGTCTGCAGATACAGCTTCGTGTCCGGACCGTGGAAGACCACGGATGCCTCATCGATCCGCTCAAGGGTGTGTGGCGCGCGCCCGTAGTCGAACCGCGGGCGGCAGACGAGTCCGAAGTCCAGGCTGCCCCGCACCACGCGCACCAGCCTCACCAGACGATGCCGGTCCGTCGGTGTGGCGGTGTTCAGCGGGGCCATGAAGTCGGCGACCTCACCGACACCGTCGGGCGCCATGAACCGGGTGACCAGGACGGCCGTGTCCGCCAGGTAGAGCTGACGTACCGTTGCCCGGCGCTCTCCAGCGAGATCCGCGGAGAGCCGGCAGTAGCCCCCACGCTCGCTGTCGAGGAGGGACGCGAACACGCTGGGGGAGTCGAACCGAGGCGTACACCACCAGTCGATCGTGCCCTTGGAGGACACCAGCGCGGCAGTCTGGAGGTCGCCGACCATCCCGTGATCGGCGATAGGCGGGTAGGCGTTCATGGAAAGGCTCCCTCGCCCCGATGGGGTGCGGCACGTTCAGCGTTCTGACCTGTGTCCAGCCCCGCGAAAGCCTGTGAGTGAGCGACTGTGTGCCCGTCGCCCCCGGGCTGTCACTGTGGTCCCCCTGCCTCAAGCGTGCGCCGCAACCGAGCGCACCGCACTCCGAGCAGGGCGGCCGTTCGAGTCGCGTCGGGCCGTCCCGGTTTCCGCCCCCGGCGGTTCCCGGTCCCCGACAGATGGATCAACTCGTCCTGGGCACCGTGCAGTTCACGCCAGACCAGCGGAAACCGGGAAACCCGTCGATCACGTCCGGCAGGACGACCGCTTCTCAGTACAACGCCAGCTTCCGTAGCCGCCGCCAGTCCATGGGGGCCTTCGTCCGGGGCACGCCAGGGCGGTGGCGTGGTACCCGTACGTGCAGGGCCCCGGGCCGGATCGTGCATCGTACGGGCGTTGGCAAGGTCAGTGCCTCACCGTCGACCCCGGCTTCTATCTCGGGCTCGTCCGCATCGATGACGACCTCCTGGGCGGTCAGGGTGGTGAGGCCGGACGCGCGCCTCCCCGCGAGCAACTCGGCTGCCTGCGCGGCGTTGTCGACGTTGACGCCCAAGACACCGAGGGCACCTGAATCCAGTACCTCGCGGTGTCCGAGACCGGCGAGGTCGCCCATCCGGTAGGGGTTGTTGCTGACGAGTACGGCCTGAGGTCCGTCGATGATCATGTCCGCGGTGCGGACGGCCAGCCGGGGACCGCGTCGGTGGGTCAGCAGGTCGGGAAGCTGCTGGAGGATGGTGCGGACCTTGTCGTCGCGGTAGGCGGGACTTTGCACCACGGCTGCGTAGGTGCCGAAGGACGCGTTGTTGACAAAGGCCCGCTCGCCGATGAACCCGAGGTCGACGCTGAGTTCGACGCCGTCGGTGAGCGCGTCCAGGCAGGTCGACGGGTCGTCGCGGTCCAGGCCGAGGTCGAGGGCGAAGTGGTTACGGGTGCCGGCCGAGATCACCATGAAGGGAATGCCGTGCCTGGCGGCGACTCCGGCGACCAGGGCCTGTGTGCCGTCACCGCCTGCGACTCCGAGAAGGTCGGCGCCGTCCTCGACCGCCTGGTTGGCGAGGGCGACCACGTCCTGCTGATGAGCTGTGTCCAGCAGGAGGACGTCGGCGTCGAGCGCCTCGGCCTTCTCCTTGAGGTGGAACTTCCCCACCTTTCCGCCGCCTGATCGTGGATTCATGATGAGGAAGGGGTGCTTGGGAGGAGCAGTCCGCGTTTCCGGAGGCCCGGCCGACTCGATGTCCCTGCTGAGTGCCGCTCTGCCGACGGAAACCCCGAGGGCCCACAGAGCGAGGGAAACGACTACGACCCACACCAGCTCCGCCCATGCGTAGAGCACCAGCACCGCGAGCGGGGCGACGGCGGCCAGGGTGAAGGCGAGCAGTCTGCCGATTCCACGCACGGTCAGCGCCCACCACAGGCACGCCGCCGATGTGGCCAGTCCGGCGAGTCCGGCGCCCAGGAGCGCGATGCTCCTGAAGCCGGCGAACACGAGCAGGATCACGACCGCGGCGAGCCCGGCCACCAGAGCGAGCCGTGCGAACCAACGCTGTACGAGGCGACCGTGCGCCCCAGGGTCCCTGTGCATGGAGCCTCCTGCCGGTCGGGGCACGGCCGACGCACCTGTGCGTGGCACCGCGTCCACCGGCGATCCCAGCCGGCCACGGGTACCCCGTCACCCGCTACGGGTGATCACGCCGAACTGCACTCAGTTGTCCGAGTGGAGCGGCTCACAGGGCGAACCAGCCCGGTATCCGGGCCTGCCTGAGGTCGGCCCGCGACGGGGGCCCGACCCGCGCGGTGCGGCCTCACGAAAGGCCACTACCGCCACCACTGCCCATTGCATCACCCGGGGGTGTGCGCCGCATGTTCACCGCCACCGCGGCACGGTTTCAGGCGCGCGCGGGGCCGGCGCCACCACTCCGGGCGGTTGGCCACCTCTCGCCCGTACGGCTCCCCTGGGCGGGCCGTGTCGTCGTGGAG
>NZ_BMMU01000080.1 GCF_014646095.1 Streptomyces lacrimifluminis
TGGCACACCCCGCAGGCCTGGATCCGCACCAGCGCCTCGCCCGGCCCGGGGTCCGGCACGACGATCGACTCGACCCGCACCGGTTCGTTCTTGCCCGGTGCGATCACGCCGCGTACTTCCTGCGCCATGGTGCTGAACCCTTCCATCGGCCAATGTTCGGTTCTTCGCTCCGACCCTACGTGCGACTGATCGGTATCGGCACGCTCACGGTCGAGCCCACCCCCGGAGCACCGGCCGGCCTCCTCGGGGCTGTCTGCCGGCCGGCGGGGCGGAACCCCTCGTCCGACGACGGCCAGGGACCGGCGGGCGCTGCAATGACCTCAGCGGCAGGAAGGGCGGGGAGAGCCGGGCGAGAGGCAACCACTGTTTCTCCTCTTCCCCTGCCACCGACGTAGGGTGAACGTCCCGCCCGTTCGCCTCCCGAGGAGCGCCGTGAGCATCGCAGAGCCGAACGCCGGTCCGCCGCCCGCCTGGCGCCTGCTCCTCGGATACGTACGGCCGCACCGGTGGACCCTGTTGGCGGGCGCCCTGCTGTCGCTGGCCACGGGTGCCGCCGGGCTGGCACTGCCGCTGGTGGCGCGAGGGCTCATCGACGATCTGTCCCACGACCGGACGATCACCGGGGCGCTGGTGCTGATGTCGGCGCTGGTCGTCGCCAACGCGGCGCTGGGCGCGCTGGGTTCGTATGTGCTGCGGCGCACCGCCGAGTCGGTGGTGCTGGGCGCCCGGCGGGCGTTGTCCTCCTATCTGCTGCGGCTGCGGATCCCCGCCGTGGACCGGACCGAGCCCGGTGATCTGATGGCCCGGGTCACCTCGGACACGACGCTGCTGCGCGAGGTCACCACCGACTCGCTCGTCGGTATCGGCACCGGCGGTCTCACATTGGTGGCGACGATCGTGATGATGGGCCTGGTGGACCCGGTGCTGCTGGGCGTCACCCTCGCCGTGATCCTGGGGGCGGGGACCGTGCTCGGGGTGATCGTGCCGCGCATCAACAAGGCGAGCCGGCGGGCGCAGGACGCGGTCGGTGTCATGGGCGCCTCACTGGAACGGGTACTCGGCGCACTGCGCACGATCAAGGCGTCCGGCGCCGAACACCGGGAGGAGGAGCGGCTGCACGCGGCGGCCGAGGAGTCGTGGCGGCAGAGCGTACGGGCGGCCAAGTGGTCGGCCGCGGCGGGCAACACGGCGGGCCTCGCGATGCAGATCGCCTTCATCACGGTGCTCGCGGTGGGTGGCGCGCGGGTCGCGACCGGCGCGGTCGAGGTCGGCACACTGGTCGCGTTTCTCCTCTACGTCTTCTATCTGATGTCACCGATCCAGCAGGTCGTCGGCGCGATCACCCAGTACCAGACGGGTGCCGCGGCCCTCACCCGTATCCAGGAGGCCCTCGCCCTGCCCGCCGAACCGTCGTCGGCCCGGCCCGCACCCCTGCCGGCAACAGACGCCGAACCGGCGGCACTCGCCTTCGACGAGGTCCGCTTCCGCTACGACGACGATCTTCCGTACGTCCACCACGGCGTGACGTTCGCCGTGCCGCCCCGGGGAATGACGGCGTTCGTGGGCCCGTCCGGCGCGGGCAAGACCACCGTCTTCTCGCTCATCGAACGGTTCTACGACCCCGAGTCCGGTGTCATCACCGTCGACGGCCGGGACGCCTCCGACTGGGATCTGACCGAACTCCGTTCCGCCATCGGCTATGTCGAGCAGGACGCGCCCGTGCTGTCGGGCTCGCTGCGCGACAACCTGCTGCTGGGCAGTCCCGAGGCGGACGAGGACGCGGTCACACGCGTGGTGAAGACGACCCGGCTCGACGGTCTGGTGGCCAGGCTGCCGCGCGGCCTCGACACCCTGGTCGGCCATCGCGGCACCAAGCTGTCGGGCGGCGAGCGCCAACGGGTGGCCATCGCCCGTGCGTTGCTGCGCCACCCCCGGCTGCTCCTGCTCGACGAGGCGACCTCGCAGCTGGACGCGGTGAACGAGGCCGCGCTGCGGGACACGGTCGCGGATGTCGCCCGTACGACGACTGTGCTCGTCGTCGCCCACCGGCTGTCGACGGTTACGATGGCGGACCGGATCGTGGTGATGGACGCGGGCCGCGTCCGCGCGGTGGGCACCCACCGCGAACTTGTCGCCGGGGACCCGCTGTACGCCGAGTTGGCGGCGACGCAGTTCCTGGCGACCACCGACTGAACGCACTCCACCCGGGAAGCGTTCCCTGCGGGGCGCGATCAGCTCTCCAGCCTGCGCAGCCGTTCCGTGTCGCAGGGGCAGGGGCAGGGGCAGGGGCAGCGTGCCTCGTCCGGGTGGACCGTGTGGTAAAGGCAGCAGCCGGCCCGGGTACGGCCGAGGCCCGGCTTCCACGTCCTGGGCGCGCGGCCGGCGACAGCGAACCACCCCCAGTAGCACACACGTACGACATGAGTGTGGGCCGCCCGGTCCGGCCTGGCGGCCCACATACCTCAGTACGTACGTCCGTCAGGCCTCGATGCCCGGCAGCAGACCGGTGACGGGGGCGGCCAGGTCGGTCAGCTGGTGCAGCTGGTTGAGGTCGCTCAGGCGGTTGAGCGAGCTCAGCTGGCTGGAGACCCGGGGAAGGTCCTCGTGGTACTGGGCGGGAATCTCGCTCACGGCGAGCGAGTCGAGCTGGGCGATCGGGTTGAGCTTGCCCACGTTCTGGTCGGCGGCGGGAGCCGCGCTCGCCAGCGGGGCGGCGAGGCCGGTGACGCCGACGGCGAGACCAACGGCGGCAGCGATTCGTCGTGTTGAGATCATGTAGTCATGAACGGCGCGCACCCCGCACCGGACACGGGCGCAGCGCCCCGCTCACTCGTCAGGCTCATCCTCCCTCCCTCTCTCCCTCCGCTTGCGCTTGCGCTTGCGCTTGCGCTTGCGCTTGCCGAGGTTCCCGGGACGGAGGACGCTCAGGAGGAGAGGTCCCTCGCGGCCCGCGCCCGATCGGGCCGCAGCCCTCGGAGGAGGTCACCATGGGCACCGCGACAAGCCCCGCTTTCGACACCGAGGCACTGCGCCGGGGCATCGAAGCACACGACGCGACGGTGCTGCTGTCGCTCTACGCCGACGACGCCGAACTGCGCGTCGTCGACCGAAACTCCCAGCCCAGCCACCCGATGGTCAAGCACGGGCGCAGCGAGATCGGCGCCATGCTCGACGAGGTGTGCAGCAGGGACATGACCCACAAGCTGGAGCAGGTCATCGTCCAGGGCGACCAGGTCGCCTACACCGAGTCCTGCGAGTACCCGGACGGAGTCCGCGTCCTCGTCAGCTCGATGCTGTCCCTGCGCGACGGCAAGATCGTCGACCAGACCGTGGTGCAGGCATGGGACGAGGAGGATTCCTGACCTCGACCGGGCTGGAGCGGGGCTGGACGCCGGGTCGTGACGTGCGCCGAGGGGGAGAACCACCGGGGAGCGGCCCTCGCGGAGCGCTGCATCGGCTTCGTGTACGCGGAGTGCGTGTGCCGGGAGCCTGGGCGATGACGACTGTCAGCTCGGGAGTGGATCATGCCTCAGGCCCGGCCGGGTTTACCTCCCAGGCCCAAAAGGCACTGGGCGGCCCTGTCTGGCTACGCTGCTGGTGGATGCGGACCCCGCCTCCGTCGCCCGCATCCGGATGAAGCAGAACCGCTGCCGCAAGGCCGGCATCGGGTCCCGCCGTATCGAGCTGCCCGGCGCCAGGACGCCCCGAGAACTGGTCCCGCATGTTGCGCGGACGCGGGACCTGTCGTCCGTGTGTGCGAGGCGGACATCGTGGTCGCCGCCGTGGGCCGGCCCCGGCCGATCCGGGGCAGGGCATCAAGCCCGGCGCCGGTCGCGATCGAGCCGGGTACAGCCCCGGGAACATCGGCGACGCCGACCTCGACTCCGCCGTCGAGCGGGCCGGGCCGATCGCCCCGGTCCCGGGCGGCATCGGTCCGATGACCGTCGCGACACCACTCGAACAGGCTGCCGAGGCCGTCGCCCGGCAGCTCGGGGTGTGATCAGCGCATCCAGGCGCTGTAGTCCATGACGTCGCCCACCTTCAGACCCCACTCGGGCTCGGCGGAGGTGGCGGTGTCCTCCAGGCCGAGAACGGCACCGGTGGCCGGGTCCATGATCAACATCTTGCGGGAGCCCTGTCCGTCGTGCACATACGCCTGGCCGGGCCGCCCGAGCCGGTCCGTCACCCGGCCTACGGGCCGCAGCCCCCCGGCGTCCGCCAGCAGCCTGGCGACGGCCGCGTCCTCGGGGGCACCGAGGGTCCAGTGGTCGAGCAGCACCCGTACCGCGTCCAGGAGTTCGCGGGTCGTCAGCGTGGTGCTCGGGTACTGCGTCTCCTGAAGGTAGGCCTTCAGGAGACCCGGGTCGTGCGGTGGCGTCGACTCGGGCGGGGCGTCGCTCCAGCTCGGCCCGAACGTCTGCTCGCTGATGACGTGCCCGTCCTCGACCATGCGGGGTTGGCCGTCGCCCTCACTGAGCACCGGCCGACCGGGATGCCGTGGGTCGGTCGCCACGACCAGCTCCGTATGGGTGGCGTCGGCCCGCCAGCGTACGACGCGTTCGACGGGCAGCGTGATCGGGGGCTCGTCCTCCGACATGCCCATGCTCCACGTCTGCACGTGGGTGCCCTTGCGGAGTGTCGGCGATCCGTCCGCGGCCGCCGCCTCGGCGATCTCGGCCATCCTGGCCAGGGGTACGGGGGTGGAGCCGGCCTGCACGAGCAGCGGGCGGGGTGCGGCCACCGCCGGGACGGTGTCCGGGCCGGCGAGGAGCAGGGCCAGCGCGGTCACGGCGACGACCGCGACAGTCGCGAGGCTCCACATCCAGCGGGTGCGGCGACGGCCGAACGGGCCGCTGCCGTGCAGCAGTTGGTTGAGCCGGCGCTCCGCGTCGTGGCCCAGTGGTCCGTCGCCGAAGTGGGGGCCGTCCGCCGGCACGGGGTTGGCGCCGCGCAGCAGGTCGAGTTCGTCAGGCATGGCCGTGTTCCTTCGGGGAGTTCACGTCGGCGGCGAGCGCGGGGCGTATCCGGTCGATCTCGGTTCTCAGCCGACGCCGGGCCCGGTGCAGTCTCATCGCCGCCGCGCGTGTACCGCAGTCCAGAGCCACGGCGACCTCGTCGACGGCGAGTTCCTCCCAGGCCGTCAGGCGGAGTACCTCCTGGTCGGCCGGGGTGAGCCGGGCCAGCGCCTCATGCACCCAGGCGCCCGGCGGCTCCGTGTCGGGGCTCGCCACGACCTGCCTGCCGTGCGCCGTCTCGTCGTTGCCCAGCCGGTCCACGAGCCGTCGTCGGCGGCCCTGGCCGCGCACCGCGTTGGCCAGACAGTTGCGTGCCACGCCGTACAACCAGGGCAGAGGGGTGGCAGGCAGGTCGGTACGGCGCCGCCAGGCGACGGTGAACACCTCCGCCACCACTTCCTCCACCTCGCTCGTACGCCCGTCCAGTCGCCGAGCGACATAGCGGCTGACCGCCCAGTAGTGCTCGCGATAGGCAGCGGCGAAGATCTCGTCGTTGCTCATGTCCCGTTCGTGTCCGGCACTCTGCGGATCGTCACACCCGTTTTAGTGATTCTCGTCGCGTCACCCGAGTGTGACGTCCGGGGCGAGCGCGGACACAGGCGGGGCGTGAAGACCATCAACGTCAAACCCCGCACCGCCAGGAGCCTCAGCAGCGTCAAGTGGCTGACGACCACTGACCACAAGACGATCGGCACGCTGTATCTGGTGACGTCGTT
>NZ_BMMU01000081.1 GCF_014646095.1 Streptomyces lacrimifluminis
CACCAGCCCACAACCAAGATCAATAAGCAAACGCGTCAGCTACGCCACATCGGTGGCGCCGTCCTCCCCCAGGCGAGGGTTGCCGATCAGTGCGCGCAGACGGTCCGCTTGTGCCGGGGAGGCGGCTTGCAGGGCCAGGGCGATCAGGACGGTGGCTTTGGCGTCCCGCAGGTCATCGAGGGCGGATTTGCCGGTCTGCGCCGGGCTGCCGAAGACTCCCAGCAGGTCGTCACGCAGCTGGTAGGCCTCACCGAGTGGCAGGGCGTAGTCGGTGCAGGCTCCCAGGACGGTACGGTCCGCGCCGGCGAGCGCGGCGCCCAGGTGCAGAGGGCGCTCGAGGGTGTACTTGGCGGTCTTGTAGCGCACCACGGTCAGCGCCGCGTCCACATCTGCGGTGGGACGTCCCGCGGTGAGTAGGTCCAGGTACTGGCCGTACATCACCTCGGTACGCATCGCGTCCAGATGGGGCAGCACGCACGCGAGTTGGCGGGGAGCCAGGCCGGCGGTGTGCAGCAGTTCGTCAGACCAGGCCAGGGCGAGGTCGCCGATGAGGATCGCGGCCCCGGCACCGAAGTGGGCCGCCGCACGTTCACTGTGGCCGCCGGTGTGGCGGGCAGTGAAGACACGGTGGACGGTGGGCCGGCCCCGGCGGGTGGCACTGTCGTCCATGAGGTCGTCGTGAATGAGCGCGAAGGCATGGAACATCTCCAGTGACGCCGCTACCTGCAGCACTGGACGCAGCCCGCCGTTGCTGCCTGCGGCATGCCAGCCGGTCACACACAGCAGGGGGCGCAGGAGTTTGCCGCCGAAGAGCAGGAAGTCGCGCAGTGTTTCGGTGATTTCACTGGGGAGCTCGTGCGCGGCCGCCGTACGGGCCTTGCGGTCCAGAAATTCCGCGAGGAGGGCGGTGACATGGCCGCGCATCGACACGAGATCGGCGGGATCGGCATCCAGGGCGACTGAGGCCATCGGTCTTCCCTCTCCAGGTTTGCCCGGGTTTCCCCCGTCACTGGGCAGGGCCTGGCCCGGGCGGCGCAGACACACCCGTCGATGCGCAGTGCAGGGCGGTGCATGCGGTGACAGCGGCATGCCGGTCCAGGTCCGCGGAACCGAGTGTCGGCCCCTGAGCGCCGGCCGGGCCGCGAGAGAGATCGAGGAGGTGAGGTAGAGCCGGCCCGCACAGAACCGGGTGATGCACACCGCGAGCCGTCTGGGACGCATCTGCGGTGCTCGTGCTAGCGGTCGGCGCTCCCCGCCACCCAGCCGGTCAGCACGCGGCCGTGACGGAGTGGCCTGGTGCCAGGGCCCCACCCGGCAATAGGCGTGGCCTGGGGAGATGAATCCCCTGCCTCCACGAGCGACAAACGCAGGGCGCTCGTCCAGCAGGAGCACGCGGGGAGCGCAACTCGCACCACGCCGCACGGCAGCATCGAAGGACCGCCCACCACGCGCCCCGCGCCCCTTCAGCATCACGCGCGCCCCCGCCGCCGTCGGTCATCGCGTTCCGGCAGCGAACCAGTCAAGATCGGTCCTGCCCGACCGGACAGGACCGATGCGGCACAGAAATGGGGCCGTCGTTTCCGGAGCGCGTGGCCGGGGCCGTGCAGCTGCCGGACGCGACCGCGCTGGACGGCGAGCTGGTCGTATGGGACACCGCGGGCCGCCTCGCGTTCGAGCGGCTGCAGACCCGCTTGCCCGGCGTGGTGCCGGGACGGCCCGGGCGGCGGCGGAGTGGCCGGCTCACTTCGCCGCGCTCGATCTGCTGCGCCTGTCTGGGACGGACACGACCGGGTGGCCGTACCGGCGGCGCCGGGCCGCACTGGAGTGGCGTGTTCGCCGCACGGCGTCTGTCGGCGCCGTGGACGCTGTCCCCGTCGACCACCGAGGCCGACGTCGTCCGCGAGCGGCCGACGTGGGCGCCGGTCGGGATGGAGGGGATCGTCTTCAAGAGACTGAACGACGCTACCGCCCCTCGGTGAGGAGCTGGCAGAAATACAAGATCCGCGAGACGAGCGAGGCGATCGTCGACGCGATCACCGGCTCTCTGGCCGTTCCCCGCACGCTGCTGCCCGGCAGGTACGACGACAGAGGACGCTTTCAGTACGTCGGCCGCACCACCACCCTCGCCCGGGTGGCAGCTGCGGCGGTCACCGGCCTGCTCGCTACGGGGCGGCACGGTCATCCGTGGACAGGCTGGTCGTTCTCCGCCGGGTGGGGGCAGCCAGGAGACAGAACCTCACGCTGGTGGAACCCGAGCTGGCGGTGGAAGTCGACGTCGACTTCGCGACGCCTCCGGCCGGTGGCGACACCCCGCACGCTGGCACCGCGCCCGCCCCGACCTCTCCCCGCCGACGTCCCCCGCCTGACGTCACCGCCACACTGACAGCGGCACGGACGCGCAGGCCCCGCCGACGCGCAACCGGCTGAGCGTGCCCCGATCCCCGCCCGCGTCCGCGCACCCATCCCGCCCTCCCTCATCCTCAACTCCAGCCAGGGCATGGCCGAAGCGGCCGCAACAGGGATGTCAGCACCCCGACCACGCCGTAAAACCGTGATGACCTGAGCGAACGTCCGGACGCCGGAAAGGCTCACGCAACAGTCGTCGCACCCGTTGGTGCAACAGATGCCGCAACCGGGCAGAGGATCAGAGCTCCAGGAGCCAGTCGCGCCCGCCGAACCGGCCTTCGTGCGGTCCGTAACAACTACTGGGCGCGGACCGGACACCGCTCCCCCGGTCGCCGTGGTGACGGTGGCGCCCTAGCGTGGAAGTGCCGGGGCTCACCCCAGTCGACGGTCGGCGACAGTGCCTTTTGCCCGGTCATCCGATCGGGATCCCGTGTCGGCGACAGGGCTCTGTTGTGACAGTCGCGTGCACGGACATCACCGGTTCTCGCGCCGGCTGGTGGAACGGAGGCGGAATGTCGCAGACATCATGGAATGAGTACAGGCCGGGGCAGGCGTTCCCGGGGGTGGTGGGGCGGACGACGGACGAGTCGAGCCCGGCGTGGCCGCAGCCGGTGCGGGCGGTGCCGGGTGCACCGAACGTGATGCTGATCGTGTTGGACGACACCGGGTACGGGCAGCTCGGCTGCTACGGGAGCCCGATCGAGACGCCGAACCTGGACGCGCTGGCCGCGGGTGGGCTGCTGTACAGCAACATGCACACCACCGCGCTGTGCTCACCGTCGCGTTCGTGCATCGTGACGGGCCGCAACCATCATGCGAACGGGATGGCGGCGATCACAGAGCTGGCCACTGGCTATCCGGGCTACAACGGGCAGATCCCGTTCGAGAACGGGTTCCTGTCGGAGACACTGCTGCAGCACGGTTACAACACGTACATGGTCGGCAAGTGGCACCTGATGCCCTCGGAACAGGAGTCGGCCGCGGGGCCCTACGACCGGTGGCCGCTGGGGCGGGGCTTCGAGCGGTTTTACGGGTTCCTGGGCGGCGACACGAGCGAGTGGTATCCGGACCTGGTGTACGACAACCACCAGGTGGAGCCGCCGGCGACGCCGGCGGAGGGCTACCACCTGACGGAGGACCTGGTCGAGCGGGCGATGTCGTTCATCGCGGACGCCAAGCAGGTCGCCCCGGACAAGCCGTTCTTCCTGAACCTGTGCCCTGGTGCGACGCATGCTCCGCACCATGTGGCGAAGGAGTGGGCGGACCGCTACCGGGGACGGTTCGACGACGGCTGGGACGTCTACCGCGAGCGCACCTTCACCCGGCAGAAGCAACTCGGCGTGGTGCCCGCGGACGCACAGCTGTCCCCGCACGATCCGGACGTGCCCGCCTGGGAGTCTCTCACGCCGGACGCGCGGCGCCTGGCCGCGCGGATGATGGAGGTCTATGCCGGGTTCCTCAGCCACACCGACCACCACATCGGGCGGCTGCTGGACTTCCTGAAGGAGACCGGCGAGTTCGACAACACGCTGGTCATGGTGGTCTCCGACAACGGGGCGAGCGCGGAGGGCGGGGTGACCGGCACCACCAACGAGATGCAGTTCTTCAACAACGCGCCCGAGACGCTGGAGGAGAGCCTGGCCCGGATCGACGAGCTCGGCGGCCCCAGCACGTTCAACCACTACCCGTGGGGCTGGACTTGGGCGGGCAACACCCCCTTCCGGCGGTGGAAGCGGGAGACCTACCGCGGCGGCGTCAGTGATCCCTTCCTCGTGCACTGGCCCGACGGTATCCGGGCCCGCGGTGAGGTCCGCGACCAGTTCGCGCACATCATCGACATGGTCCCCACCGTTTTGGACGTGCTCGGGATCGAGCCGCCCGCGAGCATCCGGGGCGTGACCCAGTCGCCCCTGCACGGGGTCAGCTTCGCCCACACCTTCGACGATGCCTCCGCCGCGAGTCGCCACCGCACCCAGTACTACGAGATGTTCGGGCACCGGGCTATCGACCACGACGGATGGCGGGCGGTCTGCCCCTGGCCCGGCCCCGCTTTCGCCGAGGCCGGGCGGCCGTTCGGCACCCCGATCACCATGGCGGACCTCGACGACCTCGACGCCCATCACTGGGAGCTCTACCGCGTCGACGAGGATGTCGCCGAAACCAGCAACCTCGCCGAAGAGAACCGCAGCAAGCTGATCGAGATGATCGCCCTGTGGTACGTGGAGGCCGGCAAGTACAACGTGCTGCCGATCGACGGCAGCGCCCTTGAGCGCATGATGCTCGAACGGCCGCAGATCACCCAGGCCCGCAGCGGCTACACCTTCCGCCCCGGCACCCAGGTCCTGCCGGCCGCGGTCGCGCCCCGGGTCCTCAACCGTCCGCACAGCGTCACCGCAGACGTCGAGATCCCGCCCGGCGGCGCGGCGGGCGTCCTGCTCTGTCAAGGCACCAACGCCGGCGGATGGTCCCTCTATGTGAAGGACGGGCACCTGCACTACGCCCACAACTACGTCCAACGGGCCCTGTATCACGTGGCCTCGAGCGAGAAGGTGCCCGAAGGACGGCACACGCTGCGCTTCGAGTTCGAGCCCACCGGCGACCCGGACATCGCCCACGGCAAGGGCGCATCCGGCCGGGCCCAGCTGTACATCGACGGCCGCCTGGTCGGCGAGACCGACATGCCGGTCACCACCCCGGTCGCCTTCAACCCGGGCGGTTTGGCCTGCGGCGCCAACCCGGGATCGGCCGTCACCCCCGATTACCGGGCACCGTTCCGGTTCACCGGCACCCTGCACAGCGTCACCGTCGACCTGTCCGGCGACCTGATCGTCGATGCCCAGAGCGAGATGCGCATGCACATGGCCCGCCAGTAGCCGTCTCCCACGCGTGGGCTGCGGATCCGCTCTGTCCTGGGCGCGCCTCGAAGGGCGGTGGCTCGCGTGGCAGAACGTCACTCTCCGGCCTCCGGGCGGGGTGGTGCCGTCGTCCGCTCGGCAGCGGTTGTGGTGCGGCCGGTGGCTGCGAGGAGCGCGAGGAGTGCGAGCACGGCCAGCAGGACGATGACCAGCAACAGGATGGTCAGCACCGTCGGGT
>NZ_BMMU01000082.1 GCF_014646095.1 Streptomyces lacrimifluminis
TACCCAACACCACCAACACGACCGCCGGATGATCGGCTACACCACGACAAGGGACACGACCGAGCGAATTCGCGTTCCGGGCTCCGTCACCGCATGTGCGTGTGACTTCGAGAGTGGCTTGATCGCGATAGCTCGCAGAACTCCATCCTCGTCGGCGGCGCCAATCGCGAAGATCTGTCCCGGGGGAGGTGCGTGATGACGGTGCCAGTCCTGGACGAATGCCGCAGCCTCACGGAAGCGAGCAGGCACCAGATGAAGGGTCATGCGGCACCGCCGACGGCGAGCGCAGCCGCGAACTCCTCGACCAGGGCCGCCGTTTGGTGGAGGCTATCTGCGCCACTGCGTAGAGAGCGGACGAGAGGTGAGCCGATCACGACGCCAGAAACGTCTACGCGCCCCACGATGGCGGAGGCAAGCTCAGGCGTGGAGACTCCCATGCCGGTCAGGATCGGGGTCGACGGAGCAAATTGCTGGACGGCTTGAACGAAAGCAGCGAGACCGTCCAGGTCAATCCCAGCCGAGTATCCCGTCTGCTGGCCAGTGGCCGCGGGCACATAGACGAACCCCGTTGCGGCTCGGCATATGTCGCCCAACTCGGCATACGACGCATCACGATTGGCGAGGAGCGGGGCGCTGATTCCGGCCTCCGCCGCTGCCGCCACCCACGCCTCAACGCGTTCCGGCGGAACGTCCGGCACGAAGCACCCCGCCGCACCGCCGGCGGCCAGCTCATCGGCCATTCGCTCAAGCTTATGAACCGTTCGGCTGTCTCAATGCCTCAGATGTCTCACCGTCCGCCCGGTCGCGCGTTCTACCGTGCACCCGGTGATGAGCGTCCAAGTGTCTCAGCGGCCACCGAAGAATGTTGCCGACCCGTGGACTCCCAGCCCCTGAACGAGCGGAAACGAACCTCGTCTTCCAGGTGATTCCCAGCGCTACGAGAAGGCCCTGTCTATGCGACCCCGGCCCCGGGGAGGTTCGTGCGGCTGGGTGCCCTCGCTCCTGCACGTAGGCGGTTGCGTTGGTGTCGGCGGTGCGCCTCCGGGCGATGGGTCACTCGTTGGGCTTGAGTGCCATCCATGTGGAGACGTCCCGTCCGAGCCCTCGCCTTGGTGGTATTCCTTCTGGCCACCACGATCGCGGCGGTGCCTGACGACACGGTCGCGGAGCAGACCTGTAAGGCGGCTAAGGCTCACCGGGAAGTGGGTTCTCTGGACCGGGCGAAGACGTTGTACGAGTCGGTGAAGGTGAGCGACGGCGACCAGCAGTGCGCGGTGGAGGGCCTCAAGCTGGTGGCCAAGGCGCGCCAGGACGCGGCGAAGCGCGTCACGGCCGGTCAGCTTCTGATCCGCTCCGGGAACCTCACGGGGGCTCGGAAAAAGTTCACCGAGGCCCTTGGTTTTGATGCGGCGAACGCCGCCGCGGAGGCCGGCATCGCGCGCGTCACGGACCTGAGCAGCCGCCCTTTGCCCACAGCGGTCTCGAACGGCGATCGCTTCTACAGGGACTGGGTGCTCCCTCTGGGACGCCTTGTGGGGCTCGCTGTGATCGGGTTGTTGGTCCTCTTTGTCCTCGCCAGCCTGTCCTCGCGCTGGCTGGTGAAGGTGGACGCGGTCGCCTGGCCGGTGTGGATCCGGCGCATCACCGGTAGCCTCGGCGCACTTCTGCTGCTCGCGGCAGCGGTCATGGCGCCGCTGTTCGCCATGTTCAGCCCCTTCACACCAACCTGGACGCAGTGCCGGATCGGAGCGCTGGTACTCGCGCTGGTCGGCTTGGGCGCAGCAGGTCTCGTGTTCGCGGGCGCACGCAGGAACACATGGGAGCGGTGGCGAGTGCTGCTCCTTGCCCTGGGCATCGTCACGGTGACCGGGATCCTTTTGGCACTGTTGGTCTCCAAGCCATCCAAGCCCATCTACGACGTACGGCTCATGTTCGTGTGCATCGCCCTCGCAGCGATCGGTGTGTTGCTGACGGCGGCGGCGTTCGGTCAGAACCTACGTCTCCAGGTCGAGGTCCAAGAGGCCGACGGAACGGTGAACGCCGCGTCCTCCGATTACCTGCTCGCCAGGATGAAGGGCCTCGGCACCGAGACCCCGCAGTCCCTGCACAAGAGCACGTCCACGCCGGGGAGCACACCGCTGAGTCAAATTCCTGTCGAGGAGCTCAGCGTCCTGCCCGCGGGTAAGGTCGTGGGAGCCCTGACACGCGTGCTCTTCGCGCTCAGACCCGATCGCACGTGGCGTGCCAGGGTCACCTTCGTGGACGACGACCGCCTCGCGGCCGCCCTCTTTCGCAATGGACGGCATGCCGCCAGCGCGGTATTCAGTCGGCCGGACCTATGGCTCCCCACGGACAACCAGAAGGACCCGGCCAAGGCACAGATGCTCACCTGTGCCGCCGCCTTCATCCTGACGCAGCTGAGCGAGGTGCACGAAGAGCTCCAGGACGGGCTGTATGGCGCCCGTCAGTGGAAAAGCGTCGCCCTGCAGGTGATCGCGAGCAGCAAGTCGCTGCTTGCCGATGACGAAAACCGAGTTGCCACCCGGGCGCGGCTCCTGGCCAAGGCTGTCGATACGGACCCCGGCAACGAGCTGGCGCGATTCGAGTACCTGTGGGTCGCGCACGAGCACACGCCCTACGAGGAGATGGACTTTCACGCGTTCGCCAGAGCCATCGACCACCAGTACGACCTTTCCCGGGTCAAGGAGGTCTTTGACGACCGAGAGGGATGGATGCCGCTGAAGATCCGGATCCTCTACAGCAGCGCGACCCAGTGGCTCAACGCCTGGATCGGCGGCGGCACGGATGCGGACCGCGCCGCGATGCTGACCAGTGCCCGAGACTCTGCGAAGGAACTCGACCGCCTGTGCGATACCGGCCAGGTCTCCTGGAAAAGCAAGGAGCTGCGGCGACTGCAAGCAGCGATGCACCCCCACGCCCGTGTTCTCGTGGCATGCCTTGACGCGGTACAGGACACCACCACGGCCGGCGGCCGGGCCGGGAACGCCACGGCACAGCACTCCCACGAGGATGGGCCCGCCTCGCCACGGCTGGCCTACGATCACGCCTGTCTGCACATGTTCACCGCGCAGCGCAGGAACCTGAAGGCCGACGCCCGCCGGCAGGAGTGGGAGTACGCGATCGAGGACCTTCGGCACGCCCTCGTCACCGAAAAAGACAAAAAGGACGCTCAAGGCGACCCGTGCTTCACGGAGCTCCGGTCGGACCGACGCTTCCAGGAACTGGTCGGTACGCAACCGACCGCAACCGCCGCCACGCCGCCAGACGGGAGCGCATAGCGCACCAGCGCAAACCCGGACGCACCTTGCTGCGTGAGACAAAAAAGTAGTCCACCCCGCACCAGCATGATCATGAGACATCCAGGAGGCAGGAACCTTAACAGCCGCACCTGGAACCTCATGTCACGCAGGGATCACTGCTGAGACAGCTGGACTTCCTTTGCATAATGCGGACCAAGAGATTGGATCGTCGTCCAATAGCTCATGACGACCACAGGCGTGTCACATCGAGCAGAGACGCGCCGCACCGTTTCCAGCGTGACTCTGATGCCATCACCAGCACGAAGAGCACAACTATTGACGGCGGTCAGTAGATACTCCCCGTAAGGCTTGTCCCGCAATGACCGCTCATAGCTCCGGGAACGGCGGGGTGTCGTCCATCATTTGCAACAACTTCCGAGCAGGTGTCGCTTCCTCTGGCCGTACGGAGGAGGCGACACCCTCGATGACTGACCGGCCTGCGTACACGGCTGTCCTTGCGGCTGCCTCCCAGCCGGTTTGCTGCCAGTAGCTCGCGTCGTGTGTGCGGTCCCGGGTCGCCGCAGCGGCGGAGTGCCACTGGTCGGTCCGGCAGATACTTCCTAGCAGGTCTAACAACTCGGCCGTGCAGGCCACGTGAGGGGACCCGGCCAGCTCGAGAAGGAACGGGACCGTGGGAGCTGTCGCCTCGCCAACGACGAACCCCAGCGAACAGATGGCATCGCCCAAGTCATCGATGGCGATGCGGGCTGTGTCCTCATCTCCATATGCGATCCGGGACAGGAGAGGGGGAATAGCGCCAGCCGCAGCCCCCGTCGCATCGCGCAGTTCTCCCCAGCGGACCCCGGAGACGCTCCTCAGTAGACTTCCCACGCACTGCTCCTCATCAGATTTTCGTATACCGGCCCGGCGGTGCTTTAAGCATGGTGCAGCTATGGGTGAGGCCCCGGCCAGGCGGTTCGTGACCGGCTGGTGCAACAGGCCCCGGCCTGGCGCGATGATCTTGCTGTGACTGGAGTGATCACTGCCTCGGCCCCGTCCTGGATAGCCCCGTTCACCGGGCTGAGCCCGCGCGGCTTCGGCAAGCTGGTGACCGCGCTGCGCCGTGAGGGGGCCGATGAGGTGCGGCGGGGTCGGCCGTGGGGGTTGCCGCTGGAGGATCGGGTGTTGCTGGTTACGGCTTACTGGCGCACGAACTTGACGCTGCGCCAGCTTGCCCCGCTCTTTGGGGTATCGAAGTCCGCGGCCGACCGCGTCATCAGACACCTCGGCCCCCTGCTCGCGCTCAGGCCGCGCAAGCGGTTCCGCAGGGACACTGTGCTCATCGTGGACGGAACCCTGGTCCCCACACGCGACCACACGGTGGCCGAGCAGTCGAAAAACTACCGATACTCCACGAATCACCAGGTCGTCATCGACGTCGACACCCGGCTCGTCGTGGTGGTCGGCCGGCCCGTGCCCGGCAACCGTAATGACTGCAAGGCATGGGACCTGTCCGGCGCGAAGGCCGCCGTCGGCAACACGATGGTGATCGCGGACGGCGGCTACCGGGGCACCGGTCTGGTCATCCCGCACCGTCGAGAACGCGGGCAGCACGAACTGCCCGCCTGGAAGGAGGAGCACAATGCCTCCCACCGCCAGGTCCGGGCCCGCGTCGAGCACGCCGTCGCCCGGATGAAAACCTGGAAGATCCTTCGCGACTGCCGATTGAAGGGCGACGGCGTACACCACGCGATGAGCGGCATCGCTCGCCTGCACAACCTCACCATCGCCGGATAGGCAAGCGGACCGAACACCGGCCGACCTCGCCCGCACCCGTCCGAAGATCCTTTACGGGACAAGCCTTAGCTTGACTCTGTCGGGGATCTTGGTGGCGCCGAGGTCAGCTGCCCAGGGTTCGCCAGGAT
>NZ_BMMU01000083.1 GCF_014646095.1 Streptomyces lacrimifluminis
CGCTACGGGACACCAGCAGCAGACGCCGAACGCCATGCTCCGTCACCAGATGCCGCGCCACCAGACCACCCAACGTCCCGGAAGCACCCGTCACCAGGACCCAGGAAGCCTCTGGGATGGCCAGCGGCATGATCGCCGTTGCATCAGACAGGGCACGGGCGAGCCGCGGAGCACGCAGTTCACCTTCGCGTATAGCGAGTTGCGGCTCTCCGGAGGTCATGGCGGCCGGCAGAGCACGCAGCGACTCCTGCGACGTGTCCACATCCACCAGCACAAAGCGACCCGGGTGCTCCGACTGCGCGGAGCGGATCAGCCCCCACACTGGGGCGTGCGCCAGCGCCGGTACGTCCTCGCCATCTCCGGCCGCCACGGCCCCGCGGGTCAGCACGAGGAGCTTCGACGACGCGAAGCGCTCCTCTGCAAGCCAGGACTGGGCGATTGCGAGGGCGGCGTTGGCAGCCTCACCCGGGGAGCCTTCGCAGGTCACCACCGTGACATCGGGAACCTCCCGCAGGGCATCGAGATCGGCGTGCGGCCCGGCCTGCGGGAGGACGGCCGCAGCACCGAGTCGGTCCTCGCCGATCACGGCCCAGCGCAGTGCGGACACCGCGGACACCTCAGCCGGCTCGGGGTTGCCGACCGCGGGCCAGTCGACCCGGAAGAGCGAGCGATGGACGGCGGTCCTGGCAGTGTCGAGGTCAGTGGTGGCGACGGGCCGCAGGACCAGGGCGTCTACGGAGGCCACCGGTCGGCCGGTGGTGTCAGCCACGGCGAGGGAGAAGGTGTCGTCCCCGCGTGCGGCGAGCCGAACCCGCGCCGCGACAGCACCGGTGGCATGCAGCCGTACCCCTCGCCATGAGAACGGCATACGGGCCTCAGGGCCGGAGTCCGCCAGGCTGCTGAGTCCCACCGCCTGCAGCGCGGCGTCCAGCAGCGCCGGGTGCAGTCCGAACGACTCCGCGTCCTGAGCGGTCTCCTCGTCCAAGGCGATCTCGGCGAAGACCTCGTCGCCACGCCGCCACGCAGTGCGCAGGCCCTGGAACGCCATGCCGTAGGAGAAGCCGAGATCGGCGAGGCGCTCATAGTGGCCGCTGATGTCGAGAGCTTCGGCGCCAACGGGCGGCCACACCTCCATACGTCCCGGTGCGGTGGTGCTGCCGGTGGTCGCGAGCATGCCGCTCGCATGGCGGGTCCACATCTCGGCACCCTCGGTGCGCGAGTGGACCGTGAAGGTATGTCTTCCCTCCGCGTCAGCCGCGGCGACACGCAGCCGGAGCTGTGTGCCCCTGTCGACGGTCAGCACGAGAGGCGTCTCCAGGGTCAGTTCCTCCAGGAGGTCGCATCCCGCGCGATCGCCCGCGCGCACAGCCAGTTCGACGAAGGCCGTGCCCGGCAGCAGCACCGAACCGAGAACCGAGTGACCGGCGATCCAGGGCTGCTCCGCGAGAGCAAGCCTTCCGCTGAAGAGCAGTTCGCTGTCGTCGCCCGATTCGACGACCACACCGAGCAGCGGATGGCCGGCGGCCTCCAGACCGAGGGCCTCCGGATCCCCGGACCCGGCCAGGCGCACCCTTGGCCAGATTCGGTGCCGCTGAAACGCATACGTCGGAAGGTCGACTCGCCGGGCTCCGGTGCCGTCGTACATCCCGGCCCAGTCGACGCCCACGCCGTGGACGAAGACGGCGGCCAGCCCCTCGAACAAGTCCATGGTCTCGGAGCGGTCCCGCCGTACCGTGGGGGCGAACACAGCCTGCTCGTCGTCGGTCAGGCATTCCTGGCCCAGGGCGCACAGCACGCCGCCCGGCCCCAGTTCCAGGAAGGTGCGGACGCCCTGCTCCCGCAGGGTCCGGATGCCGTCGCCGTAGCGCACCGCGTCGCGGATGTGCCGGACCCAGTAGCCGGGATCGGCGAGCTCGGCGGCGCTGGCTGTAGTGCCGGTCACATTGGAGACGACGGGGATTTTCGGCGCGTGGAAGGTGAGGCCGGAGACGACGGCGCGGAAGTCAGTCAGCATCCCTTCCATGTGTGCCGAGTGGAAGGCGTGGCTGACGTTCAGCCGCTTGGTGCGATGCCCGCGCTCAGTGAGCTCGGCGGTCACGGCAAGCACGGCCTCTTCGTCGCCCGAGATCACCACCGAGCGCGGGCCGTTGACGGCTGCGACGGATACTCCGTCGGTGAGCAGCGGGGTCACCTCACCCTCGGTCGCTCGTAGGGCGACCATCGCCCCACCGGGCGGCAACGCCTGCATCAGCTGACCTCGGGAGGCGACCATGGTGCACGCGTCCTCCAGCGACAGCACCCCGGCCACATGTGCGGCAGTCAGCTCGCCTATGGAGTGTCCCAGCAGAGCGGCTGGTGTCAGACCCCACGTCTCCACCAGCCGGTACAGCGCGACCTCAACGGCGAACAGCCCTGCCTGCGTGTACTCGGTCTGGTCGAGCAGTGCCGCCTCAGGCGTGCCCGGGTCCGCGAACAGCGCTGTGGACAGCGCAATGTCGAGCTGCGGGTCGAGCCTGGTCAGTACGTTGTCCAGAGCTTCGGCGAACACCGGGTGGGACTCATACAGCTCACGGCCCATGCCCGGATACTGGCTGCCCTGCCCGGTGAACAGAAACGCGGTACGCGCCAGGCGGCGACCGGTACCACGGATCACGCCAGGTGCGTTCTCACCGCGGGACAGGGCGTCGAGCGCATCGGGCAGTCTCCCGAGGGAACCGCTGTCCGCGAGCAGCACCGCCCGATGTTCGAAAGCGGAGCGGGTGGCGGCCAGCGAATAGCCGGTGTCCAGCGGTTCGGCGGGGTTCTCTCGCAGTTTGTCGGCCAGACGGGCGGCCTGCTCCCGCAGGGCGGCCTCGGAGCGCCCCGCAAGTACCCACGGCAGTACGGGCAGGCTGACCTGCGGGCGCGGAGGCTCAGCCTCGCCCACCGCTTCCGCCTCCTCAGCAGGTGCCTCCTCAATGATGGCGTGCGCGTTGGTGCCACTGACACCGAAGGACGAGACACCGGCGCGGCGCGGCCTGCCGGTCTCGGGCCAGGGCCGGGCCTCGGTCAGCAGTGACACCTCGCCCGCGTCCCAGTCGACGTGCCGGGACGGCTCGTCGACATGAAGGGTCGCGGGCAGTTCGCCGTGCTCCATCGCCTTGACCATCTTGATTACACCGCCGACGCCAGCGGCGGACTGCGTGTGGCCGATGTTGGATTTCAGCGAGCCCAGCCACAGTGGCTCCCGCCGCTCTCGGCCCTGCCCGTACGTCGCCAGCAGCGCCTGCGCCTCGATCGGATCACCGAGCGTGGTTCCTGTGCCGTGTGCCTCGACCGCGTCGACGTCGCCGTACGTCAGGCCCACCGCGGCCAGTGCCTGACGGATGACCCGCTCCTGAGCAGGGCCGTTGGGGGCGGTCAGCCCGTTGCTCGCGCCGTCTTGGTTGGCAGCGATGCTGCGGACGACGGCGAGCACCGGGTGCCCGTTGCGCCGTGCGTCGGAGAGTCGCTCCAGGAGGAGCATGCCGACACCCTCGGCGAGGCCAGTGCCATCGGCTGCATCCGCGAAGGCCTTGCAGCGCCCGTCGGGCGCGAGCCCGTGCCCCTGTCCGCGGCTGAACTCGTCGAACAGCGTCGGGGTGGACATCACGGCAACACCGCCCGCGAGCGCCAGACTGCATTCGCCGCCGCGCAGCGACTGCACGGCGAGGTGCATCGCGACGAGGGACGAGGAGCAGGCGGTGTCGACGGTCACTGCCGGGCCTTCCAGGCCCAATTGGTAGGAGATACGGCCGGAGGCGATGCTGCCCGCGCTGCCGTTGAACACGTAACCCTCAATGGCCTCGCGCGACTGGCTCACGAGGGTGCCGTAGTCGTGATACATCACCCCGGCGAAGACTCCCGTACGGGAGCCGCGCAGCAACTGCGGGTTGATACCCGCCCGCTCGAATGTCTCCCACGCGGTTTCCAGCAGGAGCCGTTGCTGCGGGTCCATGGCAAGCGCCTCGCGTGGCGAGATGCCGAAGAAGTCCGGGTCGAAATCGGCTGCGTCGGAGAGGAACCCGCCATTGTCGTAGCAGCCGTCGAGGCGCCAGCCTCGGTCCCCTGGGAAGGATGTGATTGCGTCGGCTCCTTGGGACACCAACTGCCACAGGTCCTCCGGGGTGCGGACCCCGCCGGGATAACGGCAGCTCATCGCGACGATCGCGATGGGTTCGGTGGCCCGCGCGGCAAGGTCGCGGTTCTGCAGGCGCAGCCGCTCGGACTCCTTCATGGATGCCCTCAACGCGGCTGCGAGCTTGGCATCCTGGCCCGGATGGGTGCTGTTGGTCATGTCAGGCTCCCCACTTCACGCGTCTGTGCCGATGCCGGCGTCGTCGTTGCCGTCGAGGGCGAGGTCGATGAGCTTGTCGAGGTCCATGGCGTCGATGGAGTCCAGTGCCTGCCGTTCATCAGCGCCATGGGCCCCTTCGGGCGCCGCGTAGGCGGGCGGCTCCGCGGCCCGGCCGCTGTCTTCGCCCATGCCTGGCAGCAGCCTGGCCGCCAGGTACTGGGCGATCGCCGCCGGCGTGGGGTGGTCGAAAACGAGCGTGGCGGGCAGTCGCAGACCGGTGGCGGTACGCAGCCGGTTGCGCAGTTCCACTGCAGTGAGCGAGTCGAAGCCAAGCTCCTTGAAGGCCCTGTCCGGGTCGACGGCTTCCGAGGAGGCGTGGCCCAGTACAGATGCCACTCGGGTGACGACCAGTTCTTCCAAGGTGCGCGCCTGCTCAGGTGAGGTCATGGTCACGAGCCGGTCGCGCAGGGCACCGGTGCCCACCGGCTCGCCGCCCGTGCTGACGGACTGCACAGCCTGGCGTACACGTGTACTGATCAGCCCGCGCAGCAGTGCCGGGATGTCCGATCCCTCGGCGGACTTACGCAAGACGGCGGTGTCAAGCCGCATCGGCAGCAGCTGAGGCTGCCGTGCGGCGACGGCGGCATCGAAGAGCGCGAGTCCCTCCCGCGAGGTCATGGCGATGACGCCGAGGCGGGTCATCCGGTGCAGGTCCGTGCGGTCGAGGTGCGCGGTGAGACCACTGCGCTGCTCCCAGAAGCCCCAGTTGAGGGAGACGGCTGGCAGGCCCTGAGCGTGGCGGTGGTGCGCCAACGCGTCCA
>NZ_BMMU01000084.1 GCF_014646095.1 Streptomyces lacrimifluminis
GGCTGGTCTCCACGGCGCTGCGCGACAGCGGCTTCAGCGAGGAGGACGCCCCGCTGGGCGCAGCGATCGTCACCGGCATCGACAGCAGCATCGACAGCGAGTTCTAACGGGCTGACCCGCGATTGATCTTGGGGCGTGCTGGCTCTACAACGAGCTCGTGGCCGCGGAGGTCTGCGAGGTGCTGGGGCTGGCGACCGAGCCGCGCACCGTCACCCCGGGGCGCCGGCCCGTGATGGAGATTGCCGGGGTGCCGCATGAGCTGATCCGCTGGACCGCCCGGCGCAGTGACCAGATCGCCGCCTGCATTGAGGACCTGGAGCACGAGTACGTCACCGCGGTCGACGACAACGGTGAGCTGAAGTTCCTGCCCGTGGTCTCCGAACGGGGCCGCGCCAAGCTGAACCAGATGGCCGCCCGCAAGACCCGCCCGCCCAAGCAGAAGACCCAGCCGCTCGCGCAGCTGCGCGCGTGGTGGAAGAGCAGCGCGATCCGCACCTCCGGGGTGGCCGTCGACATCATCAACTCCTTCCTCGAGTACGCGCGTGCTGCAGCGGCGGCGATCCGGGCCCGGGTCGCCGCCGTGGTCGACGTCGCCTTGGCGGCCGTCGACGTCACCGCGACGGTGTTCGTGATGAACGAAGGTGGCCGCTTCCGCCGCCGGCACCTGCTCGCCGAAGCCCGCCGCCACCTCGCCCTCGTCCTGCGCGGCCGCCGCCGCGACCCCGGCCTGGACGACAGAATCGTGGCCGCCGCCATCTCTACGCACTGCCTGGACATCAGCGAGCCGAAGACCGTGCGCGGCCTGGAGGTCGACTACCGCCTCTACACCGCCCGGTGGTCCCTGTCCGCCCTCCCCGCCCGGCGCCGCCCACCCCCGCACCCGGCCCGGACCGGCAACCCCCGGCCGATCCCGGCGAGCCGGCTGCGCCCCGGCCCCCGGGCCAGGAAGCGGGGGAGTGGGAAATCTTCCGCATCCCGCTGCAGTACGACCGGGCTGTCCTAGCCGGCGTGGTGGTGCGGGAGAAGCTGCGCACCACCACCGTCACCGCCACCGCGCCACCTCCAGGACACGTTCGCCAAAGCGGCCCACGACTCCCGCACCCGGGCGGACCGCTACACCGAACAGGACGATGCCGATGGAGCGCAGCCGGTGCGCCAGGACGAGCAGCAGGCGCACCGCCCGCAGGAGCCCGGACCGCACCGCGGCCGGGAGGCCGGCCACTGAGCACTGTGCATCGTGATGTTGCTGGTCACGGGTCTGGTGTGCGCGGGCTTCGGGATGCTCGGGCTGGCCGTGGATGGAGATCGTCGGTCACCGGCGGTGGCCGGTCAGTGCCTTCGCGGGCTGGCGCCGCGGCGTCGCCGAGCAGCGTAGGCACCTGCCGCCACGAGGGAGGTGCAGGCAAGGGCCGCGCCCAGAGCCCATTCGAAGTCGGCGGGACCGGTGCTGCCGCCGATGCCGCCCTGGACGCCACGGGTGGGGAGAGGGGTGGCCGCCGTCGTGCTGGTGGTGCTTCTGTGGGGCAGGACCTCGCAGGCGATGCCGTCGTCCGGCCCCTGGTCCTCGTCCAGCCGGTGGGGGTCGCTGGGGTCTCGGTTCAGTTCCGCCTGGGCGTCTTCCTGGAAGGCGAAGTCGCGGCAATCCAGATCGGGCTGGGCATGTGCCAGGCCGGCCAAGGGGCCGACGGCGAGGGCAACCGCACCTGCGGTGGTGAACGCGGAGCGTATCCGCATGGGTCATTCCTTTCGGGCCGGTGGCCTGCACGATCGTCACCGCGACCCTATGGAGATGATTGCGGCCCGGCGCGTGCTGTTAGGCCGAACAGACACGGATCGGCGTGCGTCCGGGAGGGAGCACACCACTCCCGCGCCGTCGGCCGTACCAGTGCGCACCGCCCACCGAGTGGATGCGCACCACCGCGCCGGTGCGCATCCACCCCCGCGGTGGTGCGGCACCCAGTTGGTGGTGAGCGAGCTGGTCACCAATGCCGTCAAGTACGCTCCCGGCCCCGTCCGGATGGAACTGCGCGTCAACGCCCACGCTGTGGATGTCGTCGTGTGGGACAGCGACCCGATCATGCCCGCGGCCCGGGCCGCCGGTCCCGGCAGGATCGGCCGGCACGGCCTGGAGGTCGTCAAGGCCGTCACCGAGGACCTGTTCATCGAGCGGGAACCGGTCGGCAAACGCGTCGCGGCCCGCATCGCCCTGTCCGACCCACCCCGCAGCGCCACTGCCCACCGCTGAGCCGACGAGTCCTGCGGCACAGCAGCCGTCGGACCAGCTACACGAGGCGCGCATCCGTGGTGCTGCGGACAGTCCCGTCGGATGCCCCGAGCGGCGGAATAAGAAACAGATAAGTCTCGGCGTGTACGGAGATCAAGCCGGGGCAGATGGCGGGGCGGAGGTAGATAACTATGGTTCCCCTGATACTCGTTCTGCTGCTCGCCTTGATCCTTTTCGGCGCCGGGTTCGCCCTGAAGGCCCTGTGGTGGATCGCCGTGATCGTCCTGGTGATCTGGCTGGTCGGTTTCCTCGCCCGCTCCACCGGAGCAGGCGGCAAGCGTGGCCGCTGGTATCGCTGGTAGGACGCGTTCACGGAACGCCACATGCGGGTGGGGGTGCACTGATGATCAGTGCACCCCCACCCGCACGTCCGGGGCTCTCACGTTCTGTACACACGGCCGGCCGTCTCGCCGGTCTCCGTGCGGGTACGCGTCCGGTCAGGTCCGGGGCCGGTACCTGTGCCAGCCGGGAACCTGGCACCTCCAACGGGAACCGGCCCCGGTCCGCAGTGTCGGGCAGCATCCGTGACAGGCCGCAGCGATCCGGAGTTGGCCGTCCCGCTCGGGGTGGGCGCCGATGGTGCCTTACTCCTGCCCCACCGCTTATCTCACTGACGAGTGCGCAGAAATCTGTATTGGCTGGAGTAGACATTCAGTGGTGGGTCTGGTTATGGTTTCTCTCGTAGCCAAGAGGAACAGCAGGGCCTGGCAGACACGAACTGCCGGGCAGCAGTAGTGCAGTTGTCGTTCGTTGGACGGTGCGGTGGTGGAGTTTCGAAGCCAGGGTTGTTGCAGGACGGCGACGGGACTGACGACCGGACCGGGTGGCCCGCAGTGATGAGGGGCCGCCGTGAGCGGTACCGCGGTTGACGCGGTGGCAGTACTGGTAAGTGCAGTTTGTGGTTCTCAGCAGTGAGGTCGGTGAAGTAGTACCTCGGTGAAGGCGTCGGCTGCGGGCGCGCGCACCGGGAGGTTCGGCAGTGGGGTTCCAAGCCAGAGCAGACGCAGGACAGGCGAACGGGGCTGGCTGCCGAAGAGTGGCGCTCTCTCAGGCCATTGAGCGGTTCGTATCACCAGCAGTGCGCATTCCCCCGCTTTACAAGCAGTTGATCCCAGAGGGAAGAACGGAGGAGCCGAGCGCCATCAGGATCGCCCGGGTGGCTTGTTGAGTCCGGGTACCGCAGGACATCGATAGTGAGGTGGTCTCCGGTCGAGCAACCGCGATCCCAGCAGCCCCGACAGCATTCAGGTCGGGCTTGCGGAAACACAGGGCCGGCGCAGTAACCAGGGCCGGCAGATGGTGTAGCAGTTCCTTCGGGGCCCTGGTGCCAATGGCACCAGGGCCCCTCCACGTGTTCCACAGAGAGGTGAGATGACAGCGGACGACTCCTACAACCGTCTTGATGACGACGACTACCCCGCCTACACCATGGGTCGGGCTGCCGAACTGCTCGGCACCACCCAGAGCTTCCTGCGCGCCATCGGTGAAGCCCGCCTCATCACCCCGCTGCGTTCCGAGGGCGGGCACCGTCGCTACTCCCGTTACCAGCTGCGTATCGCCGCCCGGGCACGGGAACTCGTCGACCAGGGGACCCCCATCGAGGCCGCCTGCCGCATCATTGCCCTCGAGGACCAGCTCGAGGAAGCCCAGCGCATCAACGCCGCATACCGCCGCACCGCATCGCTGTACATGGTCGGCGTCTGACCCGCACTGCACGGCGACGCGCCGGACCGTACTCTTCCGCCGATTTCAAGAATATGAGCATGATCGCCGAAGATGCCCAGCCGCCGGTACGGGACGGGAGTTCGCCTCCCGCCCGGCACCCCGCTCGGCACCTTGCGTACCCCCGCGACTGATGCGCCTGCTGGCGCGGCCGGCCCGGGCTGCCGGGCAGGCCGCCGCCGGTCTCACCCGCGCCCGCTGGCAGGGCCAGTGGGCCGAAGGCGGCTTCCGCATCTACAACGGGAAGACCGATCGTGGCGACCACGCTGGAGCTGCTGGGCGAGCACGGCCCGGCCGGGCCCGTGTTCTGGCGTTTCGGCCGTGAGGGCTACCAGAACCTGTGGGACGCGCGGCAATCCCCGCCGGGATGCCTTCCTCGCTCGCCGCGCCGAAGACGCGCAGCGCCGCCAAGCGCAGGAAGCCGTCGAACGCGAGGTGCAGCGCCCGGTGTGCGGGGACTGCGGGCAGAAGTTCACCGACGACCGGTGGAAGGCCAGCACCGCGGTCGAATGGGATCGCGGGAACAGCCACCCGCATCTGTGCGACGACTGCGAGTACCGGGCGCTCGAAGCGGAGCAGCAGGCACGCGTGGACGAACGCGAGCGCCAGGAGCAGGAGCGCCAGTCGACACCCGACAGGATCGGCCAGCACGGCTTGGAGGTCGTCAGTGCCTGAGGCACTAACAGTCCCTAACAAAGCCGTTGGACGTGGCGGTGGGTGATCAGGCAGACGGCGAGTCCG
>NZ_BMMU01000085.1 GCF_014646095.1 Streptomyces lacrimifluminis
GCCGCTCTCGTCGATCGCGACGCAGTGGTGGTGCGTCTTGCCTGCGTCGATGCCGGCCCAGATCATGGCCATGTGGTGCCTCCGCGCGGTGTGGTGCTGGTGCCTCCCGACGGACGACCTCGCTGTCGATTCCCTACTCGGCGATCATTCGCAATTCCTCATTGGCAGCCGAGCCGTCGTGGGGCACCGGGCGGCCAATCAGTGGAAGCCACAAGCGGCAGAGCTTTTTGAACCACACCCGGCACCCCTGGGTGGGTGAACCATACGAGGGGCTCACCACGTCCCGCAGAACAACGTAGGGAGCTCTTTGCTGCTCTTCCAAACGTTGCCGCTTCCCCTGTTCTTCGGCGGGACCGCAGTTGTGGACCAGGACTGGTGTGGCCCCCGCCAGCACATTACGTGTGCTGCGTGGCTCCATCTACCTGCTTTTATGCAGGTCAATAGCGGTTTGCTGGTCCGGTGACGTGCGTGGGTGTCCGTGGGTGTGCCGGGTTGTTGCCGTCGCTACTGCCGTCAGGCGGTTCAGCCCAGGTACGGCTTCTCGCGGTGTTCCAGGAAGTGCTGGAGCCTGAGTCGTTGGGTGTGGTGCATCGACAACTGCTCGATCTCTTCCGGCGGGACGAAACGGAGTTCGGTGGACTCGTCGGAGATTGCTAGTCGGCCGCCGGTGATGCGGGCGGTGAAGCAGACGTTGAACTGGCGGCGGACCTCGCCGTCGGTATAGGCGATGATGTGTTTCGAGTCGGTGTAGGTGCCGACCAGGCCGGTGATCTCGATGTCGAGGCCGGTTTCTTCCTTGACTTCGCGGACTGCTGTGCCAGGCAGGGAGTCGGTGAGGTCCATACCGCCTCCGGGCAGGGCCCATAGGCCGTTGTCGCGGCGGCGCTGGAGGAGGATGCGCCCGTGGTCGTCGGTGACGACGGCGGAAGCGGCGACGACCATGCTGTTCGGCTTGGGTGCGTTGGGGTCGTCGTGGTACTCGGTGCGGGCCACGGTCAGCCTTCCTCTCGTACGGGGGTTGCCGTCGTCCACACGGCGTCGAAGCTCTCGGCGTAGGTGTCGAACATGCCGCCTGCCTCGTGTCGGCGAAGATGCCATACGGGGGCGGCGTACGCGTTGACGCCCCAGACGTGTGCGTTGACGAGTTGCTGGTCGTCGGCGCGGTAGAGGGAGTTGTAGAGCGTGGTTTCGTGGGTGCGGACGTCGATTCCCGGGGTGCTGGCGAGCGGCTTGTAGTGCATGAGCGCGAGGCGGCAGCGGGATTCGATGCCGTGGCCGAACCGCTCTTCCTTGCCTCGGGCTTGGACGGTGTCGCTGTCGGGGTCCCCGATCGCGATGCGGACGGTGCAGCCTTCGGCGGCGCGTTCGGTGAGGAGTTCGTTCAGCCGCGGGTACGCCTCGTGGAGGAAGACGGCCGCGTAGACGAGGATGTCGATCCGTTCCCGGGCCCGGGCCATCAGGTCGGTGAACGCTGAGACGGGGAGGTCGGCCCGCTGCTCGTAGAGCGCCACCAGTTCGGGGCTGATGGCGCGGGCGGGGCGGGCCTGGCGAAGCGCCGGCCAGAGTGCGTGCACGTCTTCTCCCAGGGCTTTGGCCGCTTGGAGGGCGGTGGCACGGCGTGGGATACGCCCGAGGTTCACCCAGCGCTCGACCGACTTGGGGTCGACCTCGACCTGCTGAGCGAGTGCGGCGTACGTCCAGCCTCCCGCCGCCATGACGGCTCGTAATCTCTCGTTCGGCACGAGTCTCCCCCTTCGTCCCAGGACGGCACTAGGGACGTTCTACACGGTGCGGGACGTCCCAGAGTGGGGTTTGGTGGAGGTTCCTTCGTCCTGGTGACTGGCGTGAGGATTGGTGCCGACCCTGCGGCACCAACAGGCCCGGGGGCACGCATCAACGCCGCCGAGGAGCGTCACCGTGCGAATGAGCGCCACCTCATGTGTTCCCGCCCTGCGACTGGACGCCCGGTCGCGCGCCGCCTCGCCGGGGTGGTCACGATGACGGCCCCCACCCCTGATGCCGACGGGCACACCGTGTCGCCCGATGCCGGCGCTCTGGTGGTCGACCGGCGGAGCGGCAAGGTGGGCGTTGTGATGGGGCATGTGGGGACGTACGTGCAGCTTCGGCCACCGAGCGGCGGCCGGGAGTGGGACGTGCCGCCTGAGGACGTACGTACGCCGACTCCGACGGAGGAGTTGAGCGCGAAGGTGGCCGCAGCCAACCGGAGGTGGGGACGGTGAGCCCTCGCTCGATCCTGCGCTACGAGACCTGGACCCTCCAGCCCGACCGCGAGCCGGACGCGGAACCGGTCCTGTACGCGATGCAGTGCGCAGTGGACGGCGAAACCTCACCGACAAGCGAGGGCTTCGCCGAACCGCAGGACTGGGTACTGCGGCACTGTGGCCAGAACCCGTCCCACCACACCTACCGGGAGATCATCACCCGCCCCTGGCGGACCTGGCGCCAGCCGTGACCCGCCCCGCTCGGCCAAGCACCGCTCCGCTAGAGTTCCCAGTTGCTAAGTGCGGCAACCTCTTCGATGGAAGGCGTCAGCCTCGCGCCAAAATCGGTCGATGATGCCTGGATTTGATTCACAGATGAAGTGCTAGGCGCGCCTTGACTAGAAGCTGCTGCCTCGCGAGCTAGAAGGCCGATTACTTCCCGCTCTGCACCGATCTCCATTTGAACCAGAGGCCCCGCCGGGGGCGTGGGGTCGCCATATCCCAGGATCACAGGCTGCTCTCCTCCCACCTTGAAGTCGAGCATGGAGAGCAACGATCTGATGGTGTTGATAGCCATCTCAGTCTTTGCGGCGGACGGCCTCAACGAAACCGCGAGAGCGTTTCCGACCAACGCCACGGATTGAGCCACATAGAACTCGGGTCGAGAGGAATCATCCTCGCCATCCTGAGATTCCATCTCCAGCTCATCCAACGCCTCAGCACACTCGTCCTGAGTGGAACCTCCAGCAGCAGTCGCCCAGACAAGCCTGAGCGAGGCATCGACCCACTCAGACTGCTCCGATCCACCGAGGGCTCGACAGAAGGCAGCACCTCGCTCCGCCGCTGCGGCACAGATCAGCACCAGTTCAGAGTCCGAAGCGCTCGAAATTGCCTGTAGTTCCGGCGAAATCGTCATGTCTCTCCAGTCTCCAGTGGCCCAGAAGGTCGTGAATGGCGAGTTCTGTGCAGCGTGACCACGTAGCCCCGCACCACCCACTGTCACCCCACGAACATTCAGCATGGGTGAACAGATGGCGACACAGAAGTTTCTCGACGCTGCACCAAACACGGCATGCTCATTGGGGCCCAAACTGCTAAGAATCCCTTGTTCTGCATGCCCAGCGGCCTGCACGAACTCTTCTCCCGGTCGAAGTGTCCAGCCGGAAGGCATAGCGCCACCGCCGTTGATGCCGATACGAGTGGTGAATGCCTTCGTTTTTGAGTTAAAGACACCAATGACGGCCGTGGTGCCCTTCACATCTGCCATGAAGTAGTCATTGCGAGATGCCTGCAACTCGTCCGCACGGCCGAGAGCGAGCATTGCATCATCTTCAGTTGCAACGCCAGGACCACAGTTGTGAATGAGTACCGGCGTAGCCCCCGCCACCGCATAGTACGTGTGCAGGTTGCTGACGGTGAGGTTGTGGACGGTGGCGCCCTGAGCCGTCCAGCGCTGGATGGCGGTGATCTGGACGAGGGTGCCCGCCCCCGTCTGGAGCCACTGGCCGGTCTGGAGGTCGGTCGCGTCGACCCACTCGCCCAGTTCCGGAACCCAGAAGGGGTGGCCGTCGGTCGCAGTGACCTCGGCGGTCTGCGAGCCCTTCGCCCCGTCGGTGTCGATCGTGACGTCGACCAGGTGCTTGAGGCCCTCGCCCTTGATCTCGGCGGTGACCGTTTCTGCTTTGGTCTCGCCTGTTTCCGGGTCGGTGGCCATGACCTTGTCGCCGACCTTGACGTCCTTGATCGCCTTGGTCGAGCCGTCGGCCATCAGGACCCGGGTCTCCGGGGTGAAGCTGTTGATCGTGCAGCTCGGGCCATCGCCGGACCCGCCGTCGGATCCACCACCCGAGTCGGAGTCGTCTCGTCCGGAACCGCCGCGTGATCCACCGGACTTGTTCTCGGCCTTGCCGCCGCCCGACGAGCCCTTCTGCTGCGAGGTCTTGCGGGCCTGGACCTGCGGAGCGTTCCCCCGTGCGCCCTTCGACCCTGTATGGGATTTCTTCTTCGCTGCCTCCGCCGCAGCCTTGGCCGCCGCTCTCGCCTTGCGTTTCGCCTCGGCCGCGGCAGCCTCCGCCGCCTTCTTCGCCTTGACCAGCGCGGCCTTCGCCGCCTTCGCCGCCTTCAGTCCCGCCTCCGCGACCGCCTTCGCCGCCCGCCAGGCCTTCACCGCACCCAGCGTCGCCTCAAAGGCCCGCCACATCTTCTTGCCCTTGGAGAAGACACTCGTCCACGGAATCGCGTCCATCAGCAGGCTGCCGCACGCCCACAGGTCACCCTGGGAGAAGCAGCCGACGATGTCGTTCCAGCCGACTAACTGATCGTTTCAGAATGAGTTGAGTCGCGGGTCTTGTGCTCGACGATCTTGGTCGGC
>NZ_BMMU01000086.1 GCF_014646095.1 Streptomyces lacrimifluminis
CCTCGCTCGTTGTGCTTCGTGGACCGTCACCTGATCGGTGGCCAGCTCGAAGAAGCTCAGTCAGCGGAAATACCAAGGGCGTTGAGGGGGCTCCTCGGGCTCGGACCGCAGACCAATGACGAAGATGACCTGACCAGGTACTGGTACACCTATGCCACCGGGGCGAACGGCGATTACTGGGATACGCCCGTAGGTGAAGGCGATAACCTTTCGATGGCCTGCTACGGAAGAGCTGGCTGTCAAGCCGCGTACAACTACCTTCTCAAGACTCACGATGTATCTGGAGCCAAGAAACTCGCCGCCGCCTACTGCCTCCACAATGCTGAGCAGTGCGCAAGCGACGCACGGCTTGAGGCCATAGTCAATGAGACCATGCAAGAGTCACTTGAACTCATTGCACTGGGACTCGGCGGAGGAAAATACGGCTGCAAATGCTTCCTAGCCGGTACAGACGTCCTCATGGCTGACGGAAAGACGAAAGACATCGAAGATGTCGAGGTCGGCGACAAAGTCGTGGCCACAGACCCCGAAACTGGAAAGACCGGGCCGCGCAAGGTCACCCACCTGATCGTCACCGACGGCGACAAGTACTTCAACGACCTCTATATCGCCACTAAAGACGGCGTGGAACACCTGACGGCGACCCACGAACATCCCTTCTGGTCACCGTCCGAGCGCAAGTGGATGCAAGCGGGGGCACTCACCCCAGGCATGACACTCCTCACCGACGACGGCAGCACCGTCATCGTCACAGGTAACCGGGCGTACACCCAACACGCCCGCACCTACAATCTGACCGTCGACGATCTCCACACGTACTATGTACTCGCTGGTCAGACGCCGGTCCTCGTTCACAACAGCAACTGCCCCAATGGGAAGCTGTCGGATCCCCTGCCCAGGGGGATGAATAACAAGATCGCTTCAGCCTACGACGACGTGCAGGCAGGGCGGATCCCTTCGCACGACACCTACGGGGGACGTGAACACCCGTGGTGGGCAGGTTCCAAGGAGTACCGCGTGCCGGGTAGGCCGGAAACTGACAGAATCCTGGAAAAGGAGTTGCCGAACGGCGTCAAGGTATACGGCTGGACGTCCACGCATTACACAAAGATTCAACGTTTCAGCGCACCCCATTTCCCTGACTCGGGGTGGAATTAGTAGCTCTAGTTGGTTAACTTGTGCAGCGACTGGATTGACTGTCGCTGCACCAGTTCCGGTTTGGGGATTAGGTATGGCTTGCGAACTTCCCGTGGCGGTCGAGGTGGATTTTTCGCTGTACGTGGTATCGGATGAAGAGTCCGGGGGGGTGCTTGTTGCCGCTGAAGGAGTAGAGGGTTTTTTTGTCGACCCGGAAGAAGAGTCGTCGGAAGTGACCTTCCTGAGGGCCCATGAGGTTGAGAGGGGTAGGCGTAGGGTCGAAGATGCAGTGATGGCGGTCATGAATCGTCAACGGGAGAAGATTGGTGAGTACTTCATTGGTCGGGTTGTGCTCGGCGATACGGACGTAGAGGAGCCGGGCGGAAATATTTCGAGAGTCGCGTACCGGTTCTTTGGTAATCGCTGCGAGTATCTTGAGGCTGAGAGAATTTGGCCGCGTTGGGCATCAGGGATCGCTTTGGAGAAGGGGGAATGGCTTCGGTGGCCGGCGAACTATCAGAGCGCATGGCTGCACGTTGTTCAGAATTCTTGGTTCGCTTCGAACCGTAAGGCTGCCCGCTATGGAGTGGAGGATGTTGTCCACTTGGACGGTGCGCAAATTTCAACGAAATCGGGGTTCTACTGCGCATTGGGTGAGGCGGTCAATGGCCCGGGAGGTTACTTTGGATCGAATCTTGACGCTCTCGCGGACTGTATTTCTTCGAGTTTCGGCGAGGGGCCCCCGGCGAGGATTATTTGGCGGAACTTTCAGACGTCCCAAGAATTTCTTGATCATGCCTTTTTGGATTCGATTGTGGGACTAATGCGTGAATTCCGCGTAGATCTCGCCACTTGCTGACTTCGGGTGGCGTGCGCGCGTGAGCAAATGTGACGCCCCGTCAGATGATATCTGGCGGGGCGTCTGAGTGAGGTGACGGCAGTAGTTGACGGCAACGTCAGCGGACGGCGGCTCCGGCGAGGGGTGGTTCGTCGCTGTCGCCGGGCTTGCTGGTGATCTCGGCGGGTTCGCGGAGGGCGTGGCCAAGGAGGTCGATGGCGTCGCGTTGGAGGCGGAGCCGGACGTGGGCATACACGGTGGCGGTGACGCCGATGTGGGCGTGGCCCAACAGCTCCTTGATCACGACGAGTTCCACCCCCTGTTCCAGGAGGAGGATGGCCGCTGAGTGGCGGAGGTCGTGGAACCGGATGCGGCGGAGTCTGGCGTGGCGGAGCGCAGTGTTGAAGTGCCGGGTGAGGGTGGCTCCTTCGATCGGGGCGCCGTTGGGGCGGGTGAACACGTAGCCGTTGTCCTGCCAGTGTTTCCCCGCTGCTTCGCGTTCCTGGAGTTGTCGGTTGCGGTGCTGTTCGAGGGAGTGCAGGCACGGCGTGGGCAGGGCGATGCGTCGTTCGGAGCTCTTGGTCTTGGTCGGGAGGGCGGTCAGCCCGCTGGAGTTGGTGCGTTGGAGGGTGCGTCGGATGCTGGCGGTTCCTCCGGCGGAGTCGAGGTCTTCCCAGCGCAGGCCGAGGAGTTCGCCCTTGCGGAGCCCGGTGTGCAGAGCAAGTTCGAACAGCGGCTGCAACCGGTGACTGCGGGCGGCAGCCAGGAACTCGCGCGCTTCCGCGGCGGTGAGGGGTTCGAAGCGGCGGGGCCGTGGTGCGCCGGTGCGGACGTTGCGGACGGCGTTGCGCGGGATCTCCTCCTCGCGCACGGCGTGCTCCAGAGCGGACTTGAGTACGGAGTGGATGTAGGCCAGGGTCAGCGGCGAGAGCCGCTTGGAGCAGCACGCTCTGGCGGCGCAGCAGATGGGTTGGTCGCGGGCGGCGTCGAGGCGGCGCGTGCAGCACTGGCAGGTGGTGCGCAACTGGTTGAACCCCGGGGAATTGCGTCTGATACATGATCTCGGCGGCCCCGACCTACTGAGCTGCGGTTCGGCGAGGGTGCTGACGGTAGCGATGACAGCCTCCTGAGCTGGCGTTTTGCTTCGGGCCGTGCATTTGATGCATGATTCGCGCGGTCGATGAGTGGGGGTTGAGTGTCCGGAGCAGGGCTGAGTGACGCGTCCGCGGGGCTGGTGCTGCTCCAAGGCGTCACGCTGCTGCACCCCGAGGACGCCGTCTTCGACGCGATGCTGGAGGGATGGGCCCGGCAGCAGCGCGGTGGTCGGCGGCTTCAGCCGGACACGATCAAGGACCGGCAGAGCGTGGTGCGCCGGTTCTCCGAGCACACCAACGCCTACCCGTGGCAGTGGTCGGCCGCCGACGTCGACGAGTGGATGACGTACCTGATCGCGGAGCTCAAGCGCGCGGAGTCGACCATCCGCGGCTACCAGGGCGCCTTGCGGATGTTCTGCGAGTACATCACCTCGCCGCACTACCAGTGGCCGCAGGAATGTGAGGAGCGGTTCGGTACGCACCCGGTCCAGATCTGCCACGAGTGGAACACCGTGGCCCACCTGGTCGATTACGAGGGCAGTGCCGACCGTCGGCCGATGACGCGGGAGGAGATCCAGACCTTCCTCGACTACGCCGACGCCCAGGTCGACCGCGCGGTCCGGCTGGGCCGCAAGGGGGCGCTGGCGGCCTACCGGGACGCGACGGTCTTCAAGGTGTTGTACGGCTGGGGGACGCGGTGCACCGAGACGTCGCGTCTGGACATCACCGACTGGTACCGCAACCCGAAGGCCCCGGAGTTGGGTCGCTACGGCTCGCTGCACGTGCGCTTCGGGAAGCGGACCAAGGGTTCGCCGCCGCGGCGCCGTACGACGCTGAGCGTGATGCCGTGGGCGGCGGAGGCGGTGGAGGACTACATCGTCAACGCACGGCCCCGCTACAAGGTGGCCGGGGACACGCCTGCGCTGTGGCTGACCGAGCGCGGGGGACGTCTGCAGGTCAGGGAGATCGAGGACCGGTTTGCCGAGTACCGTGACGCGCTGGGACTGGACAAGGTCCTGGTGCCGCACTGTCTGCGGCACAGCCACGTCACGCACCAGATCGAGGACGGCGCCGACCCGGCGTTCGTCCAGCGGCAGGTCGGGCACCGGTTCCCGTCGACG
>NZ_BMMU01000087.1 GCF_014646095.1 Streptomyces lacrimifluminis
GCCCCGGGCGACTCCCGCGCGCCGTCCGGGGCACCTCCGAGCGCACCGCCGACTCCGCGGCACAGTGGGCGTACGCCCACCAGGTCCGCACCGGCCGCGCGGGGACCTGGACCCAGACCCACCGCCGGTGGATCGCCCTGGCCGCCCTGCTGATCGTGGCCCTGGTCTTCGCGCTCTGGAACCACCCGACGGTGCTGACCATCCTGTTGCTGGTCATCGTCCTGCTGGCCGTGCTCGCACTCCTCGCACTCCTCGCACTCCTCGCGCTCCTCGCCGCCACCGGCCGCACCACAACCGATGCCGAGCGGGTGGCACAGCGGCCGGAGAGCGCCGAGTGACCTTTTGCCTCGCGGGTCTCCCGCCCTCGGGGCGCGCTCAGGGCAGAGCGGATTCGCCCCCCGCGAGTGCGAGACGGCTACTGGCGGGCCATGTACATGCGCAGCTCGCTCGGGGCGGCGACGTGTGCCCTGGCCGACTGACGCCCCTCCGGGAAGATGAAAAGGGGCGAGGCCCGAAGACCCCGCCCGCTACCACTGAAACCCCAGGTCAGGGCCACACCAAGCAGTACGGCTGATGCCCCGCCTCATGCAACCGATGGCTGAAGTCCTGCCACTCGTGCAGCGAATGGGAGGGGGAGGGCGCTGAACTGGAGTTTTGTGGCGAAATGTGCGTTGACCTGCGGAAACTCCTCTACGTAGTTCTCACCGGTCAACGCCGCGTCCCAGGCTCATGCGCCCTGGATGTGCCCTCGGGGACGTGCGGGGTGTCCTCTCCCGGGTCAGGTCGTCGGCGGTTGCTCCGCCTGGAGCCGGCCCGTGTGTACCGCGTCGACCAGGGCCTGGTGGTCGCGCTCGTTCTGGTCGGCGTATGCCTCGGCGAATGTGGCGAGTGCCCGGTCGAACGAGTCGCTGCTGCCCAGGTACGCGGCGATCGCGATGCGGTCGCCGGACCGGGCGTGCGCACGAGCCAGGGTGAGCCCGCAGAGTTCGCCGAACACCTCCATGTCCTTGGGCCGCATCCTCTCCGGCATGGCGATGCCCTTCCAGTCGCGCAACTGGCGGACGTAGAAGTCACGCTGCTTGCCGTCGATCCCCTCCACCCGCTCCCAGCCGAGGAAGATGTCGCTCGTGGCCTGCATCAACCGCTGGCCCGATACCACCCGCTCGCCCTGGTTGCGGTACTTGCTCGCGCCGATGTGTTCGGCGAGCACGGAGACGTCGGCCTCCTTGGCCTGGAGGAAGAGCGGGTCCTGGCCGTCCCGGCCGAGGAGAAGGAAGATCCAGCACCGGGTGCCGACGCTGCCGACGCCGACCACCTTGCGGGCGATGTCCGCCAGTCGGTAGTCCTCCAGGAGCGCGCGCCGATCGGAGGCGAGAGTGCGGCCGTACCGTTCGAGCAGACGGCGGAACTCGCGCTCCAGGGCACTGCGTTCGAGGTCCGGCAGCAGGTCGGCGGCCGGGACGAGCAGCGGGTGGTCCGCCGCGATCCTGGGCCGGCCGTCGACCGTCTCGGTGAGCTTGTCGAAAGCCTGCAGGCTGTCGCGGGTGCGGGCCTTCGCCATGGCATGGGCCAGGTTCTTCCGGCCGTGCTTCGTTCCTTGGCGACGGCCCGTGATCAGGGACTCGAGGAGGTCCGCGTCGATGTTCGCGTACCAGACGTCGAGGTTGCCCGTGCCCGCGAAGCGGATCATCGCCTCGCGGTACGAACGAACCGTGGCGCACACGATGCGGGCGCGCTCGTCGTCGTCGAAGCCGTTCGCCCGGCCCGCGATGACGAAACTCGCCGACAGCCGCTTGACGTCCCACTCCCACGGGCCCGGCAGTGTCTCGTCGAAGTCGTTGATGTCGAACATCAACTGCCTCTCCGGCGAGGCGAGCAGACGGAAGTTCAGCATGTGTGCGTCGCCGCACAGTTGGGCCGTGAGTCCCGACGTCGGACTGTCGGCCAGGTCGGACGCCATGATCGCGGCGGCGCCCCGGTAGAAGCGGAACGGGGCCTCCATCATCCGGCCGTAGCGGATCGGGACGAGTTCGGGCACCCGTGTCGCGGACTGCGCTTCCAGGATCGTCAGCGGGTCAGGCCGGTCGGGAGAGGGCTTGTACACGGCATGGCCCGACCGCGGCGAGCTGCGTCGCGCCTCTTTGCCGAGAGCTGCGCGTTCCTCAGGCGTGGTTTGGGGCGAGGTGCGCATTGCCGTGGTTGCTTTCTGGGACATCGAAGGCCCTCCTGCCTGGTCCTGCGGCCATGGGGACGCCCGGCACAGGGCACCTCGGACAGAAGGGCTTCGTGGCCTTCTCAGATGTCGGCCGCGGTGATCATCGATGCCGGGTGGGTGTCTGCTCTCAGCCCTCTGTCGCGATCTCGGCGTCGGCGACGGCGATGGCGATGCCGAGTGCCGTGGCGATGTTGCCCGCTGCCGTCATGACGCGGGCGGTCCCCACGATGGGCGCGATGGCGACCAGGACGTCCTGGAGCCGGTCGGCGGTCAGGCCGGCCTTGAGGGCGGGGTCGATGTGGGCCACGTAGGAGATGGGCGGGGCGTCCGAGGCGGCGAGCGCCGCGATGCGCGTGAGGATGAGCATGTCCGGGGCCATCCCGCATCGCTCGAGCGAGTCGACCGTCATGGCGGCGAGCGTGTCCAGGACAGGGGTTTCGGATGCAGTGGACATTTCTTATGCCCTCCTGGTGGGTTTCGAACCCGAGGGGGATGAGAGGGGGATGTGAAGCGCGGGGAACCGGGTCCCGGGAATTCGGCGCTTCCCCTCAACCGTAGGACCCATCCGGACCTCGCGCATTGCGTGCGCCCCGGGTTGTGGTGCTGTCCTGATCGGTCAGTTCCCCGCAGGCGCGACGACACCGCCCTGACCTGTGTAGATGGCCTGCGAACTACTCATCGGGAGCCGCCCGGCCAACATCTCGAGGTGCGTGGCGCACCCTGCGGGACGAGATTGGAAGTAGCCCGTCCGGCCGAACGCGAACGCGTGGTTGTGCGGGGCCGTACGACACGAAGGAGGCGGCGATGACCAGTCATGTGAGTGGGGCCCGTTCGGGCGCGGCGGTGCGGAGTACGGAGAGGACCGGTCTCGGCAGCGGCTGGCTGGTCTTCGCGGGCGTCCTGATGATCTTCGGGGGCCTGATGATGCTTCTTCAGGGCATCGCCGCCATCGCCCACGACGACGTGTTCGTCACCACCCGCAACTATGTGTACGAGTTCGATCTCACCGCGTGGGGCTGGGTCCATCTGGTCATGGGCGTGTTCATCACGCTCGCCGGTGCCGCCCTGTTCCAGGGAGCCACCTGGGCGAGGGTCGTCGGCGTGGTGCTGACCGGTCTGGCCATGCTCGCGAACTTCCTCTGGATCCCCTACGCGCCGTTCTGGGCCATCGTCCTCATCGCGCTCAACGCCTTCGTGATCTGGGCGCTGTGCACCGCTCCCAGCCCTGAAGAGCGATGAAGCAGGGGATCGGAGACACCCATGAAGGATCTCAAGTTCGAGCAGAAGCGCGTGCTGTCACGCCTTGAGGCGGCCGACCAGCTCACGGCGATCGCGGCCCTGCTGAGGGAAGGCGGGGACGCTGAACTGGAACTCGGCCTCGGAACGTTGAGCATGCGGATCCCCGACGACGACCTTCGCAGCGAGGTGGAGGTTGAGATCGGTAACGGGGAGATCGAGCTGGAGATCGAGTTCAAGTGGCCGACGTCCCGGAAATCGTCAACGCGGACGGTCGCGGACACGGAGGGCGCCACGACGCGGAAGCGCGCGCCCGCGAAACCCAGGCGCAGGAGTACGACCACCAGCAAGAGCAAAGGTGCGAAGCGGACCGCGGCGAAGAAGCCCTGAGGTGCCCTGAGCCGTGCCGTGAACGTCGGGCCGGCCGTCACACCCGTTCGGGGTGTGACGGCCGGCCCGCGTGCGGTGCGGACGAGGACGCCGTCAGGCCGGTTCCGTCAGGTCTGTCAGGTCCGTCAGGCCGGTTCCGGGACGAAGGGATGCAGTT
>NZ_BMMU01000088.1 GCF_014646095.1 Streptomyces lacrimifluminis
GGCTTCACCCATCTGTCAGGCCAACTGCCCAGCTGACGTGGGAGGTTGGAAAAGGCTCACTGCAGGAACTGCCGCCGCAGGGTCGCCAGGAGGTCATGGAGACGATCGCCGCGGCACTGGTGCAGCCGCGCGAGTGGCCCCAGCCCGGCGGATGGCGTGCAGCGGTTGTCCTGGGCGGTCCGCGACTTGATCACAGCTGGGAGAAGTACTCCTGACCAGCGGCATCGGGACTTGTCGGGGGTCCGGTTGGGTGCGAGGAGAAGAGCACCCCTCAGGTGAAGCGGGCGTACGATCTTGCCCCGAGCACTCCCCGGTCGCCGTCGCGTGTCCGTCTATGCTCGCAGTGATGAGGTCGCCCGCGCGCTAAAGAACGGGACCCGGGGTGCGGTCAGGGTCGTTTGCCTCATCACCATCGCGTGATGGAATGCGCGTAGCCAACTTCGCGGAGTCTCCTGAGCAGTTGTCCGACGGCTGGTCAGAAGAGCCGAAAATGCCCCTGCCCAGCGAGAATGAGGATTGTCTAGGCCCTCGTTCCCGCGCCCGTCGGAGGCACTTTCCAGGAGAGTAAGAGTATCGGGTTGTACCCGCGTGTCCGCGTCGAGGGCGGTGGCCGCGGGACGGTCTCGCAGGCCGGCGCGGTGCTGCTGGTCGAGACGGTCCGCACGTCCGGCCTGGACACCGCGATATCGGCGGCAATGGCGCCGTGGCGCAAGCCGCGAACGGTGCACGATCCGGGCAAGATCCTGCTGGATGTGGCCCTGGCCGTCGCGCTTGGCGGCGACTGCCTGGCCGACGTCGGTATGCTGCGGGCCGAGCCCGACGTGTTCGGCCCGGTGGCCTCCGATCCGATCTCCCGTCTCGTCGACCCTCTCGCCGCAGCCGGGCCGAAGACACTCACCGCGATCCGGTCGGCGCGGGCAGAAGTACGGTCGCGGGTCTGGGAGTTGGCCGGTGCGGACAGTCCGGCCGCCGACGGCCAGGTGACCGTGGACATCGACGGCGTACTGGTCCTGGCGCACTCTGAGAAGCAGGATGCCACCGCGACCTGGAAGAAGACCTTCGGCCATCACCCGCTGGTGGCGTTCGTCGACCACGGCCAGGCCGGGTCCGGAGAGCCGGTGGCTGCCCTGCTGCGGCCCGGCAACGCAGGCTCCAACACCGCCACCGATCACATCGAAGCCACCCGGCTCGCCCTGGCTCAACTGCCCCGACACCTACGGCGGGGCCGGCAGACGTTGATCCGCACTGACTCCGCCGGCGGCACCCACGCCTTCCTCGACTGGCTCTCCAGGCCCGGCCGGTGGCTGTCGTATTCCGTCGGAATGACCATCACCGACGCCCTCCACGAGGCTGTCCTGAAGATTCCGAAGACGGCGTGGACACCGGCCTATGACGCGGGCGGCACCGAGCGGCCCGGCGTCTGGGTCGCGGAGATCACCGACATGCCCGACCTGAGCACGTGGCCGAAGGGGATGCGGCTGGTCGTCCGCAAGGAACGGCCGCACCCCGGCGCCCAGTTGCGCTTCACCGACCTTGACGGGCTACGGCTGACCTGCTTCGCGACCAACACCAAGGGCGGCCAGCTCGCCGACCTCGAACTGCGTCACCGACGGCGGGCCCGTTGTGAGGACCGCATCCGAGGCGCCCGCGACACCGGCCTGCGCAATCTGCCCCTGCACGACACCGCACAGAACCGGATCTGGCTGGAGATCGTCTCCCTCGCACTCGACCTCCTCGCTTGGATGCCGATGCTCGCCCTGACCGGCGCCACACGCCGCTGGGAACCCAAGAAGCTCCGTCTGAGGCTGTTCTCCGCCGCCGCCCAGCTCGTGAGCACCGGCCGCCGCCGCTGTCTCCGCTTCACTGCGCGATGGCCCTGGACCGACGAGATCACCCGGTCAATCGACCTGCTCAATGCCTTGCCTAGCCCTCGCTGACCCACACCGACCACCCCAACGATCCGCACCACCACACCGGGAAAGTGGAACCCGGCGCCCACCCGACACGACACTCGGGCTGTCGGCCTGCCCATCCTCAGCCACCGAAAGCGAAACGGTCCGCCGACTCCGTCGGCGGACCGTCAAGAAAGATCGAGGTTAGTTCCTGCGGAACTCTCGACCCGTTCAAGATGCACCCCGGGTGGGACCCGTTTCCATGCCCTATGGGCTTTAGCTCTTGAGAAAGAAGAACATCGCCGAGTCCTGACGCCGTTCCTCCTGCTTCTATGCCCTACGGGCTTTGGCTCCGGCGGAACCCTGCTTGCCTACAGCGGCAACACGCTGAAGTGGAAGTAAGTTTCTATGCCCTCAGGCTTCAGGTCTTGCGGAATAGGTCTTGAACGTCTCGCACATTATGGAAGCCCGCAAAGGGTTTCTATGCCCTACGGGCTTTACTTCCGGCAGAACCCTTCCCCCTGGAGTGGGCTCCTGGCCTTCGATGATCCGATTTTCCACGGCCGGCAGCGCGAGGAGCCGCTTCCCGCCCGAACTCTTGTCAATCTCCATCGCGTACACAGGTGACCGTTCCCACGAACCGTCACACAACGCCCGGCTGAGCGCGGCCAGCCGCCCGAGGACACCGTCCGCGTACGCGGCGACCCGTGGATTGACCTTTCCGTCGTCGAGATCGTTCTCCTGCACCTCACCCACGCACCGAGCAGAGCGGCCTCGGACGCGGCACGATGCAGCAACTCCGCCATACCGTTTCCTTCCAAGGATTTCCGACCAAGTTGGCTCTCATGCCCTACAGGCTTTACTTCCTGCAGAATCGGACCAACCCTGCAACCCGGAGTTCCAGAACTGCTGGTTTCTATACCCTGCGGGCTTTGACTCCGACGGAACCTTCAGATCTCGCAGGAACTACACACCCTATAATGAGACCGATTACATGCCCTGGCGGGCTTCAGCTCCGAGGGAATCCACGGTCTACGGGAAGCAGAAGCTGGACCGTGAAGAATTTCTATGCCCTACGGGCTTCAGTTCCTGCGGAACGCCATTCGGCCTCTCTGAGGGTGGGTGTCATCGGAAACTGCTCGACGTTTCTATGCCCTACGGGCTTTGCCCCCGGCGGAACCGCAGGATCACAGAGTTACAAGGCCTGTAATGAGACCCGTTTCTATGCCCTATGGGCTTCAGTTCCTGCGGAATTACGCACCCAGCGTATACGGTCACTTCGACCTTCGTTTCTATGCCCTACGGGCTTCAGTTCCTGCGGAATGCTTCGCCTCAGCGAGCTCCCGCGACCTGCGGCGATTGTGCCCGATGCGCGGGACGGCCCACCAGCGGCTCAGTTAACTGGTGACGTACGTCACATGGCGGTCGATCATGGTGTTGACCTGGCGGAACCGGTCGCGCGAAAAGGGGCACTGAGCCTTTTCCAACCTCCCACGTCAGCTGGGCAGTTGGCCTGACAGATGGGTGAAGCCCC
>NZ_BMMU01000089.1 GCF_014646095.1 Streptomyces lacrimifluminis
ACAGCGCCCAACGCGCCGCGACGACCGGAGGTATGGTCCCCTGTCGCAACCGTGTACTTGTGACCTCCACCGCTTCCCCTCTTGTCCATGTGACGCACTGGTGCCCGGCACCCGCGAGGTCGCGGGGGGACCCAAGCGCCCCGATCCCTGATACGGCTCCTGGGCGGAGCAAGAATACGGAACCTGGCGAGAAGTTGGCCCTACTTGGCCTCAACTGTTCTTGTTCCGCGATCGGGACGCTGGCCGAGCGGACCACGTGTGCCCCGTGGGATGCCCGCGATCACTTCGCGGGACGCCCTCTCGCTTCTTCGACATCACCCTCGTGGATTCCGCAGACAACCGGTCCGGCGGTTCAGCGGCTACAACGAGGCCAACGCGTGGGTCTACGACACCCACATGGACGAGGACGCCTGCTCCTGCTTCCGGGTCGGCCTCGTCAACGACGGCGGCTACGGCAGCGGGCTCTTGCCGCAGAGCACGAAAGGCCTGATCAGAATGGGCGAGCAAATGTTATCGTCGCCCGCATGCCGGAACTGATCACCCCCACAGGCCGACTCCAGTCCTCATAACTCGCGGCGCGTCACGAGTGACCTCCAGGCGCCCATCAGGACGGGACTGGTTTGCGTCTCGCGCCTGAGGCCGACCTCGACAACCCCGATGTCTTTTCGGCGTGGGTCAAGCAACTACAGCAGCAGTCGGACAGGTCCGTTGCCGTGGGAGAAGGGCGCGTCCACGCCACCCACTGGTGGATCGTCGAGGGCGACAGCTATCTGGGAGCCATCGATCTGCGGCACTATCTGAACGCCCTTCTGCTCGATATCGGTGGGCATATCGGCTATAGCATCCGGCCCTCCGCGCGGAGACGCGGCTTGGCCACGTGGGCTCTCGGGGCGGTTCTGCTCGAAGCCCGAGCGTTCGGTCTGGATCGGGTCCTGGTCACCTGCGACGACGGCAACGTCGGATCGGCGCGCAGCTCTGTCGTACTGGCCCGCCGGGCGAACGGTACGACAAGAGTAGGTAGAGGGCAGCATCCCGAGTCTCCCCAGGCCGGTACCGACCGGGGCAATCGTCGACGATCTGGTCGGCTCTCCTGTACGCACATGCGCGCCGCAGCGAGTCGATCGGCTACTGCCGGCCCTCATCCACCAGTTTGCCGTCGCACTCCTGATCTCTGGCCGCCGGACCGTTCCTCCCCGTACGGGGTCAGGGGCTGGATACCTCCTCCAGCTTCTCGAAGAAGAACTCGTGCTTGAGGAAGGAGACGTCGTACTCGTGGCCGGACTGCGGGGGCAGCAACTGGGACGCCTGGAACAGCCGCCACCCGTCCTGCAGCGCGGCGAGCCCGGTGAGGTAGGGCGGTTCGTCGCTGTCGCCGGTCGTCGGACGGGACCGGGCGGTCCCGTCGTACCGGGACCAGCCCAGCACGTCGGAGTCGAGTGCCGACGTCGAGAGGTAGAGGACCAGAACCTGCTGTCTCATGCGTGACTCCTCAGGGCGGGCCGGTTACTGACGCGCGTTACCCAGTACTCGATGTCGAACAACTCGTCGCCGGTCAGGGCCCGCCACAGCAGGACCCGGTTGTAGATCTCCAGTCGGGCGGTGGCCTGCTCGTACCAGGGGAAGTACGTGCTGAGTTCCGCGGTCACCGCCGGGTCGTGCAGGTCGGTGGTGTCCCAGAGCCGCACCTGCGGGACGGTCGGGTTGAGGCGGAGTTTGTACATGTAGCGACGGCGGGCGGTGTCGTTGCGGCGACCGCCGTGCCAGATGCCGTGGTGCAGGAGGACGACCGTGCCCGCCGGGCAGGTCAGACGCGTCTGCCCCCTGAGGTTCTGGACGCGGCCGACGTCCGTCTCGTTGATCCGGCGGAGATGGCTGCCGGGCACGCTGAGCGTGCCGCCCATCTCGGCGGTCACCTCGTGCGGGTAGTACATGAGTTGGATGTCGAACGCGTCCGGCCGTACGTCGATGATCGCGTCTCCGTGGAGGGGCTGCGCCTGTCCCTCGCGCGGCTCTCGTATGTGTATCGCATGGTGGTCGACGGTCGGCTCGGGGCCGACCAGGCTCTCGACAGCGCCTGCTATGACCGGCAGGCCGAGAAGCTCGTTGACGAAGGTGTCCTGCGCGAACGCCTGGCTCAGCGCAGTGCCGTAGGGCACGTCCGGCAGGCCCTCGGTCAGGGTCGCGATGGCCCGTTCGTTGATCTCCTGCGGCACCACTGCGTCCAGTCGCAGAAATCCCTGCGCGACGAAGCGCGCCGCCTGAACCGATGTCAGGAGTTGCTTGCTGGTTGGCATGCGACGAACGTACGTGCCCTGCCTTGGCTCAGTCGTGGGCTGAAATCGTCGAGTGCTGGTCATTTTCCATCATCGCGAAGCTCGTGGCACCACGACTCCCGGTACAGCGCACCGCACTCCATGCGGCTCTCACGGCAGTCGATGTGCTTCAAGCCCGCGACGTGGACGAGCTACGGCCACGCACGCTACTCGGCAGCCGACCAGCAGCCAGACATGGGATGTCGAGGGGGCAGTGCGGGAGATGGACAGAGCGACGAGGAGCCCGTCGGATCTGCGACGAAGGGGCGGAGTGCCGCGCAACTCGCCCCCGCGTCGTCGATCCCCAAGATCTGGCATCCATGGGATGTCCAGGCAGAGATCTGCGTGATATTTGTACGAGTGCGCTTGAGGAGCCGGCAGGGGCCGAACCCGCTCGGTACAGGAAGGGCCGGGCAGACTGGACGCCGGATGGCTTGGAGTTGTCAGCGCTCACGACGCAAGAGGTTTTCCACCACGCTGTTCTGACAGTACGTCAGTCATCAGTCATCGCCAACGGGACGACACGACAGCCGAGTTACCGAGTTACCGAGTTACCGACTCGAACGGCGATTCAGCCCCGTCGGCTCGGCACTCACTCGTCATGAGAGGACGTCTGCATGAGAAATTCCTGGACTTTATCCCTCATCACTCTCGTCACCGCCGCACTCGGGGTGACGGCAACAGGTACGACCCCTGCCTCCGCCGCCTCCACCACGCCTTTGCGGGTCATGCCGTTGGGCGACTCCATAACCTGGGGCGTGGGAAGCAGTACGGGCAACGGCTACCGGGGTCCGTTGTGGGACAGGCTCGCGGCGGACGGTCATCCACTGGACTTCGTCGGCACGTTGCGGGGCGGTTCGATGCCCGACCGCGACAACGAAGGCCACTCCGGATTCCGCATCGACCAGATCGCCTCACTCGCCGATGCCTCACTGACCCGCTACCGACCCAACGTCGTCACGCTGGAGATCGGCACCAACGACCTCAACGGGAACTACCAGCCCAGCACAGCCAGCGCCCGACTGAAGTCACTGAGGGTTTTCAGAGTGGCCCCCGGACGGGTGACGGCGGGATCGTAAGCAACGGACAGG
>NZ_BMMU01000090.1 GCF_014646095.1 Streptomyces lacrimifluminis
CAGAAAGCCGCGGCCGGGAGCACTGCCCGGCAGCACTGAACAGTGGGAACGCGACCGCCACAGGCACTCCTTCGACCGCACCACCGTCGAACACGCCCTCGCCGACCACAAACGCTGGAAGCAACTACTGCGCTGTACCCACCGACGCGACCGCCTGCCCGACACGTACCGCGCTATCACCGGCCTCGTCTCCGACCGCACCGCTCAAGCCTGAACAGCGGTCCTCCAACGGACCAGCACGCCTCACCCACAATCACGCACCACCGCGTAAGCATGATCGTCTTGAGCCGGGCGCGGCCGCAGCTCAGGTTCTGCCGTACGGCTTCGTGGGTCATGTCGAGGGCGTCGCCGATCTCACTGATCGCGAAACCGTCCAAGTGTCAATCCCCTGGTTCCGTAGGGACTTTGGTTATACGGTCTGATCTTTCTGGCCGTGTCGCTCGCGCGCTTCGGCGATGATTCTTTCGAACTCCTCGGGCGGTAGGCCGCCGGCCGCGCTGTGCCTTCGTCGCGGGTTGCAGAACCCAGTGATCCATGTGGCGATCTTCAGGCGGGCCTCGGTCCGGGTCGCGAATTGCCGGCGGTGGATGTACTCGACCTTGATCAGCGAGTTGAAACTCTCCGCAGCGGCATTGTCCAGAGCGGACCCCACCCGTCCCATGGACTGCACCACGCCCAGGCGGTCACAGAACTTGTCGTACGCCTCGGACGTGCACTCCGCGCCGCGGTCGCTGTGGAAGATCGTCCCATCCAGGCTGCCGCCACGTGTCACGGCCGCCATCTTCAACAACGCCCCGACCAGGGCCGCGTCGTGATGCTCGCCCATCGCGTAGCCGAGACAGCGCCGCGAGAACGCGTCGATGACCGTCGCCAAGTAGATCTTGCCCTCGCCGGTCTCGATCTCGGTCATGTCGCCGTACCACAGCAGATCCGGAGCGACGGCGTCGAACCGACGACGCACCAGGTCAGGGGCGGCTTTCCGCTTGCCCTGCCGGGTCAGTGACTTCCGCCGACGCGGGGGCTTGCGCCCCTGTAGGCCGAGCTCGGCCATGATCTCGGCGACGCTGTTCACCGACACCTGCCAGCCCTCCTCCCACAAATCCAGCGTGATCCTCGGCGACCCGTATGTCTCGCCCGACGCGCGGAAAAAATACCTGATCCTTTCCTCCAGCCTCACGCGCCTGACCTCACGTTCCGTCGGCTCCGCGAAACGTCGCCGCCATTTGCAGAACCACGCCTCGCTCACCCCGAGCAGGCGACAGGACATCCGATGGGGCACGTTGTGCTCGGCTCTCTGGCGACCGATGAAGGCGACCAGCGCCTCCGGTTCGTTCTCGGTCACTTCACCCAGAGAGCCATGGCACGCTTGAAGACCTCACGCTCCATCTCAACTTCCTTGATCCGCTTGCGGTTCTCCAAGCTCTCCCGGCGCAGCCGCACGAGCTCCTCGCGTTCCAGCTCGCCCAGCGTCCCGTCCCCGCCGGCCCTCCGGGCCCGCGCCACCCAGCTGCCCAGGGTGGTCTCCTTGATCCCGAGATCGGCCGCTACCTGCGCGATCGTCTTCCCCGTCTCAGGCACGATCCGCACAGCCCCCTCACGGAACTCGGCATCGTACGACTGTCGCTTCTCCGCCATGACTCTCAACTTCCCCTGCAGTCACAGCCTCAACGCTACGAGGGGAAGGTCACTCACAGGCGTCCCCGCCGACCGTGCCGACCTCGATGCGCAGTTCCTCGCCGGCCCTGCGGTCGGTGACCTTGCTGCCCGGCGGCAGGGCACGGACACGGCCGCTGATGCCCTGCTGCGTGAGGCGGACCAGCTGGACCTGCGTCCGGCTGCGGATCCACTGATAGAGCAGCCGTGCGCTCAATATCGCGCCCAGTGCCGCCAACCCGATCGCTGTCTCAGGCAACCTGTCCCCCTTGATGCTGCTTGTGGCGCCCAACACGCGCTGTCATCAAGGGAGTGCAGCAAGGGACGGCAGGCGTGACATCGAGGCAGGTGTGACGTGCATCTCTCGCTATGGGGAGCAGCCTGTTCGCTGACTGTCGGGAGTGAGTCAGCGAACAGGGTCGGGCTGCTGGAGGAAGGTGGCGGGAAGGTCTGCCTGCCGGAGGCGGTCCGGAATACGGTTCGGCCAGTGCCAGGTGACCGCGTCCCTGGCGAAGGCCTCCAGGCCGCTGCCGGGCCGCAGGTACACGTAGACAACGCCGGTCATGCGTACGAGGATCCAGGCGCTGAAGGGCGGCAAGTCCCCCGGGGGAGGGAGTGAGGGAACCGGCTGCCAGGTGATCTGAAGCCGCTCAGGTGGTAGTCAGCGGTATGGGCTCCAGCGGCCGAAACGGGCCAGCGTCTTGCGTGTTTCGGCTTCATTCGTACCCAGGGCGGCAGCGACCTGTTCGACTGTCGCGTCCCGTCGGCCGTTGTGGGCCGCCCAGTACCCGACCTCAACCGCCGTCACCTCCAGCCGACGGGCGGCACGCAGAGCAGCCAGCGGTGAGGTCCTCTCCAGCTTCTCGAGCTCTGCACGCAACTGTTCCAGCAGGGCACCCACCGTCTCCGGCAGAGGGATCGCGGAACGCTCCACGTCCTCCGTGTGTGCGTCCCAATCCAGGGTGCACGTGTCCGCCGTCGCCCGGGCCGTCTCAGCCAATTGCCCGTCTCCGATCTCATCCCAGTCGAGTTGCTGCTCCGGCCCGGTCCAGCCGCAGGAGCACACCGCGCGCAGTGCGGCCGCGCGCGGCCCGTGTCCCAGGCCGCCGTCGTAGATGCTCCACTGCGACACCTTGTGCCCGCCGCCTGAGCTCATCATGGGGATGAAGATCTCAGGCGGAACGCTGCCGTCGGCCAGGAGCACACCGACCGAGCCGGTGTGAGATGAGCCGAACTCTTCCGTCGTCCATGTCTCCCGCTCACTCATGACGCGCCCCTCCAGCCGTCCGTTTGCTACTTGTACGCCCGGTGCGGGGGTACAAGGACGACGTTGCCGCATCTGATGGCGTCCCTTGACGTGGTGTAGCCGATCAAGGTGAGGGAGTGCGCCGGGGGCGTGTG
>NZ_BMMU01000091.1 GCF_014646095.1 Streptomyces lacrimifluminis
CAGTTGTCGGCGGTGTTCTGGTGGAAGCCGAGCAGGCGGCTGAAGACGTAGGCCGGCAGCTCGGACGCGATCTCCATCAGCGAGGTGTTGCGCGCGACGCGTGGGCGGATGCCGATCGTCTTGAGCCGGTCACACAGCGCGCTCGGGGCCAGCGGCTGGCCTGGGTAGGCGCCGTGGAACAGCCACTTGGGCTCTTCGAGCGGCACGGTGACGGCTCGGCCCTGGCGCTGTCGGACGAGCTGGCGGATCAGGTCGTCCAGCGGGGCCGGCAGCTCGGCGGGCTTCTGGCCGAGCCGCAGGGTGACCTTGTCCCCGTCGTCGGTGACGTGCTCGGTCGTGAGCAGGGTGACGCGGCTGGCGGGCTGGGCGAACAGCAGCAGGAGCAGTCCGGCAGCGCGGTCGGCGGTGCTCAGCTGGTCGTCCTGCACCAGGCGCCGGACCAGGGTCCAGCGCTGGTCCTGGGCGATGACGTGGACGGTGAAGTCGCCGTTGTTGATCGGAGCGGTCAGTGGCCGGGTGTTCCCGCGCCGACTGGTCCAGTGCAGGAAGGCACGCACGGAGGAGCGCAGGGCGGGGCCGTCGCTGAGCCAGGTGTCGACGTGGTCCTGCGTGCACTGGGCGAGGCTGCTTCCGTTCTGGTCAAGCCACTCCAGGAGCCGTACAACGTAGCGGACTTCGATCCTGACGCCGTTGGCCTGCCCGTGGGTGACCTGCTTGCCCGCGGAAAGCCGGCGGAAGCGGCGCAGGGGCTGCCAGTTCACGTAGGTGCGAAGGATCCATCGTTCGTCCGGGTCCTCGACGCGGGCGATGGCCTTGGTGAGCCACTTCTCCAGTTTGGCGAGCTGTTCGTCCCGGGCGGGCAGGGCGCCGCCGGCGACCAGCACGGCGCGGATGTTGTCCGCGGTGCGGACCGTGGCGAAGCGGTCGAGGACCTCGTGGGTGACGGGACCCGTTCCGTTCGCCAGGGCTTCGAAGATCGCCCGGCGGGCCGGGGTCTTGCGTACCCACCTCAGGACGGCCAGCGGCGGCGGGCGCAGCATGGCCTCCATGACCGGCGCGAGCTCGGGACGTACTGTGCCGTCCGTGCCCGTGAGGGCCTCGGTCAGGTGGCGGCGCGCGGCGCATGCGGCGCACAGGCCGAAGTGGAAGCGTCTCTCCAGGGAGCCGCATGCGGTGCAGGGACGGCGGGCCGCAGGGTGCTTGGCCCAGCAGGTCTGGCACAACGGCTTCCCGTCCGGAGTCCGGCCGTTGGGGCGGTGGATCTTCCCGCAGCCGGCACAGGGTTTGCGCGGCACTCCGCAGTAGGAGCACAGCGGCTTGCCGTCCGGGGTCCGGTTGTTTACCCACCGCTCGGCTCCGCAGCGCGCGCAGGGCTGCTTGTTCTTCGAACGGGCGTAGCACGGCTGGCACTTGGGCGCCGGGGTGTGTGCGAACCGGCACGGCCGGAGGGTGCCGCACGTCGCGCAGGTCGCCTCCGGCAGCTGGTAGCAGTGCGTGCACAGACCGCCGTTCTCGGTCCGCTCGATCCAGATGCCCATCTCGCCGCACCCCTCGCACCGGCGGAGGCTGAGGGGGTCGGCGGTGCGGCAACTCGCGCACAGAGCCCGGGTGTCATGAGTTCGGGCATGGACCGGCCGAAGGTGTCCGCATCGCGCGCAGGGCTCCGGACGGGCCTCGGCCCAGCAGCGTTTGCAGCACCGCAGCCCGTCCCGGGAGATGTTGAGCTCCACCTGGCGCCGGCAGAAGGGGCAGGGCGGGACGACCGCGCCGTTCGCCCCGTGGTCGATCAGGGCCTTGATCAGCGCGATGGTCCTGGGCGGTCCTTGGGCCCCGTCCCCGGTAAGCAGGCCGGGGACGTCCTCCAGGGCCCACAGCAGGCGGAACTGACCATTGCGGCTCTTCTCCACCGACCGCACCGCCTCGGCGATGGCCTGGGGTGGCAGCCCGAAATCCAGGCGGCCGATCCGCGTGCTCAGTTCGGCCACGGGATCCTTCCCGTCGCCGGGCGGGTGCTTGCGGCAGCGCGGCTGTCCGTCGCGGTCGCGTCCGTTGTACTCGGTTCGACCGCAGATGGCGCACGGGTTCGCCTGGTCGGTGCGGCGCGTTTGGCAGGAGCTGCAGATCCGAACGGCACCGTCCAGCGCGACCAGGCGCCGCTGCTGCCCGCAACCGGAACAGAAGGGCGGTGTCAGGCGTTCGGCGCCGCGTTCACGCAGGGCCCGGATGAGCCGTTCGATGCTGCGGGGCCCTTCCGGGCGTCCGGAGCTCAGCAGGTCAGGGTCCTTCTGCAGGACGTTGGCGAGCTCCCGCAGTTGCGGCCGAAGGCGGAAGGTGTCGGCGAGCACGGCCGGTATGTCGATGCCGGCGCAGGCGGGATCCGCCGTGCGGACGATCTCGGTGATGACGGCTTCGGGCTCGACGGCGAACCGGGGCAGGCCCAGGTTGAACGGATCGTCCATCTACTCGGGGACGATCCTCGCCCGCTTGGGGCGCAAGGCTCCAAGTCCCTGCTCGCTCGCGGGAGCAGGGCTCTGCCCGCCGGCCGCGGCCGAGCGGCGGCGGACGCCGGGTGCGGCAACGGGTTCGACGAGTTCGTCCATCGAGCAGCCCAGGATGTCGAGCAGAGCCATGAGCGTCTTCAGGCTCAGCCGTTCGGGCCGCTCGACCACCAGGCGGTAGACCTGGCTGGTCGACAGCTCAATGCCCCGCTCCGCCAAAGGCGCCTGCAGATCGGTGGTGGAGAACATTCCGCGGGTGGCCATGATCTCCCGCAGGTGCCAGCGGTAGTCGAGCTTCGCCGTCACATCGGCTCCTTACTGTCCGATCGCAAGAGCCCGATCCAAGACCTTGCGCATCATCGTGTTCATGAAGTCCCCGCTGACCCCGGTGTAGAGGGCGGTC
>NZ_BMMU01000092.1 GCF_014646095.1 Streptomyces lacrimifluminis
CGAACTCGGTGAGATCCAGACGGTACTGATCCAACACCCCGCCGTCCACGAGGCATTCGTGACGGCCCACGACGGCGAGCTGACCGGGTACTACGCGCCGGCCGAGGCGTCAGTGGAGTCGGTCCGAGCGCATCTGACCGACCGCCTGCCCGACTACATGGTGCCCTCTGCCCTGGTCGTCCTGCAGGCGCTGCCGCTCAACGCCAACGGCAAGGTCGACCGCCGCGCCCTGCCCGTCCCGGACGCCGCCGAGGAGCCGGGCGACGGTCATGTCGCCCCGCGCACGGTGACCGAGGAGCGGATCGCCGAGGTGTGGGCCCAGGTGCTGGGCCTGGAACGGGTCGGAGTCGAGGACGGCTTCTTCGAGATCGGCGGCCACTCGATCCGCGCCGTCGCCCTCGTCGGCGCGTTGCGCTCGGCCGGGTACGACGTCGGCGTGCGCGACGTCTTCGAGCACCGTACGGTCGCCGAGCTCAGCGAGTTCCTCACCGGGCGGCCCGCCCGCACCGAGGTCGACAGGCCCGTCGAGCGGTTCGCGCTGATCGCGGCCGAGGACCGGGAGCGGCTGCCGGGCGACGCTGTGGACGCCTATCCGCTGACCCAGGTGCAGCTTGGCATGGTCCTGGAGATGCTGGCCGACGGCACGAAGCACGCATACCACAACGTGTCGTCGTTCCGGATCACGGAGTCGGAACCGTTCTCGGCCGAGGCACTGCGCGTCGCCGCCCAGGTGGTCACGGCCCGCCACGAGATGCTGCGGACCTCCTTCCACCTGGATGGCTACGCTCGACCGCTGCAGGTGGTGCATGCCGAGGCCGTGATACCGGTGACCGTGCAGGACCTCAGGGACCTGGACGAGGCCGGACGGCTCCGTGCCGTCGCGGAGTTCCTCGCCCGGGAGCGCGCCGACCTGTTCGACCTGGAGCGGGCGCCGCTGCTGCGGATGACCGCGCACATCGAGGACGACGGCTGGCGGCTCGGGGTGACCGTGTGCCATGCCATCACCGAGGGCTGGAGCCACCGGGCCCTGCTGATGGAACTGCTCGACGAGTACCGGCGGCTGCGCGAGGGCGGCCGGCCGTCCCCGGTGCCCGCGCCCGCCGTGCGGTACGCGGACTTCGTCGCCGCCGAGTTGCAGTCGCTGGAGTCCGAGCGGGACCGGGCGTACTGGGCCGCGGTCACCGGCGGGTACGCGCGCTTCCGCCTGCCGACGGCCTGGGCGGGTGACCGCACCGCCGACCGCGAGCGGTACCGGGCCGCGGTGGAGTTGCGGGAGTTCGAGCCGGGACTGCGCGCCCTGGCGACGCGGGCCCGGGCCTCGGTCAAGAGCGTGCTGCTCGCCGCCCACCTGAAGGTGCTCAGCCTGCTCACCGAGGAGAACCGCTTCCACTCGGGCCTCGTCTTCAGCGCCCGCCCCGAGGCACCGGGCGCCGACCGGGTCTACGGCATGTATCTCAACACCCTGCCGTTCACCTTCGACGCGGACCGCGACCGCACCTGGGAGCAACTCGTCCGGGAGGTCTTCGCCCATGAGGCGGGCATGTGGGAACACCGCCGCTACCCGATGCCCGCGATCCAGCGCGACGCCGGGGCGGAGCGCCTGCTCGACGTCCGCTTCAGCTACCAGGACTTCGACCACGTGGACACCGAACGCGTCGACGTCGGCGGCAGCTCCGCCGAGGGCGCGACCGAGTTCGACCTGGCGGTGTCGGCGGTCTCCGGGTATCTGCTGCTGACCACGCACACCCACGCCCTGTCCCGGGCGAACACGGACCGGCTGACCGCCCTGTACACGGCGGTGCTGTCCGCGATGGTGCGGGACCCCGCGGCCGATGCCCGCGTCGCGCCCCTGCCGGCCGAGGAGCGCGAGCGGCAGCTGACCGAATGGAACGACACGGCGTACGAGCAGGGATCCGCCTCCGTGCTCCAGCGGTTCGAGGAGCAGGCCGCCCGCGTCCCGGACGCACCGGCCGTGACCCTCGGACCCGACACGGTGACCTACGCGGAGCTGGACGCCCGGGCCAACCGGCTGGCCCACGCGCTGCGGGCCCGCGGTGTCGGCGCGGAGACCCGGGTCGCGGTCCAGCTGGACCGGGGTCCCGACCTGATCGCGGCGCTGCTCGCGGTGTGGAAGGCGGGCGGCGCGTACGTTCCCGTCGACCCCTCCTGTCCCGCGGAGCGCGTCGCCTCCATCGTGGCGACCTCGGGCGCCCCGACGGCGATCACGACCGAGCCGTACGCGGACCGGTTCTGCGGCATCACGGTGCTGCTCGCCGACGAGGACGCCAGTGCACTGCCGGTGTCGGCGCCGGTGCGTACGGACGATCCGGACGGGCTGGCGTACGTGGTGTTCACGTCGGGTTCGACGGGTGTTCCCAAGGGGGTGGAGGTTGCGCACCGGGGTCTGGCGAATCATGTGGCGTGGGCGGCACGGGAGCTGGCGTCCCGGGGTACGGGCGGTGCCCCGCTCTTCTCCTCGGTCGCCTTCGACCTGGTCGTCCCCAACCTGTGGGGACCGCTGGTCACCGGTCAGCGGGTGTTCGCGGTGGCGCAGGACACTGCTCCCGCGGAGCTGGGCCGTGCACTGCTGGCCGGTGCGCCCTACAGCTTCGTGAAGCTGACGCCCGGACACCTCGACCTGCTCGCCGCGCAACTCACCACCGAGCAGGCGGACGACCTGGCCGCCGTGACGGTGGTCGCCGGCGAGGCGCTGCCCGGTACCACCGCCGACCGGTCGCTGGAGATCCTCGGCCCGGGACGACTCGTCAACGAGTACGGTCCGACGGAGGCGTCGGTCGGTTCGACGGTCTTCCCGGTGCGGGAGGCGGTGGGGCGGGACGTCGTCCCGATCGGTCGGCCGTTGCCGAACATGCGGGTGTATGTGCTGGACGCGGCG
>NZ_BMMU01000093.1 GCF_014646095.1 Streptomyces lacrimifluminis
GACCCGGTCGCACTCGGCGAGCGTGCCGTCCAGCAGGACGAAGTCCGCATCGGCCTCGCGCGGGACCTTCAGCAGATCCGGCGCACGTTCGGCGAGCAGGTGGACGACCGCGCTGGTGTAGGCGTGGGCGGTGGACTCGCTGATCCCGAACCCGGCAGCGATCTTCGCCAGGGTCGTGTGTTCGCGCAGGTACACCAGTGCCACCATCGCGCGCTGGGACGGGCGGAGCTTGCAGCGCCGGTCACCCTCCCGGGTGACGATGAGCATGAGACTCACTCCACGAGCGCATGGGGCAGGTCGAGTGCGGCAGGCTAGATGACCAACGAGGCCCCGAGCAGCGTGGTTGAGACGTCAGACATCTCGATCAACGGCTCGGGGCCTCGCTCGTTGTGCTTCGTGGACCGTCACCTGATCGGTGGCCAGCTCGAAGAAGCTCAGTGTGTACAGGCTGAACAGGCGGTATGTCTCTTCGGTCGCGACGCACCTGATCTAGCGTTTCACCCTAGTTAGTGCCGAGAGCTCCTGTCCGGTTCGAATAAGCACCTGAATTTGGCTTTTGCCTCGCCCGATCGAGCGATATGCCCGACCGGGAGCCCCGTGCATGAGTATCCCCATGGCCACTTCGCAGCAGCGCAAGCCGTACCTGAGTGATCTGTCCGACGCCCGCTGGGAGTTGATCGAGCAGACCTTGACGGCCTGGCGGGCCGAGCGACAGAAGACCTCGCTCAACCTCGGCGGCAAGGTCACTGACCTGCGAGAAGTAATGAACGCGATCCTCTTCCTCAACCGGACCGGAGTCCCGTGGCGCTACCTGCCGCACGACTTCCCGCCACACACCACCGTGTTCAGCTACTTCAGCGCATGGACCGCCGACGGCACCATCGAGAAACTCGGCGTCCGCCTGCACCGAATGGTCCGTGAGCAGGCAGGACGCACCGCCGAGCCCACCGCCTGCGTTCTCGACGCACAGAGCGTGAAGACCGCCACCAGCGTCCCCACCGACACCCAGGGCACCGACGCCGGCAAGAAGATCGTGGGCCGCAAACGCAGCATCGTCGTCGACACTCTCGGCCTGTTACTGCTGGTCATCGTGACCGCAGCCAGCGTCTCCGACAACGAGGCCGGCAAACAGCTCCTCACCCGGATCGCCGCCGACCACCCCACGATCACCAAGGCATGGGTCGACACCGGCTACAAGACCCAGGCCATCGAGCACGGCGCCGCCCTCGGTATCGATGTCGACGTCGTCCCCAGGAACGCCCAGGTCAAAGGGTTTCCGTGATTCCGCGAAGGTGGGTAGTGGAGCGAAGTTTCGGTTGGATCATGATGCACCGTCGCCTCGCCCGGGACTACGAGACCAAACCCGCTCACTCCGAGAGCATGATCCGCCTCGCGATGATCTCCAACCTCGCGAAACGAGCGACCAGAGAAACGCCCATAACTGGCACAACCCATGAACTATCTCGTCTTCAACCGGAACGTCCTCTCATGGGTCTCGACAACCACATGATCACCAGCGCCGTGCCTGCTCTGCTCTCCGGGAGGCCGCCGGCCCTCCCACCCGCCCCCGCCGCTTCTTCAAGGAATGCGCGTGTACCGCTCGATCCAAACCTGGGCATCGAGTGGCCGGCCGACGCACCGCTGCTCTCCGGCAGGGACGCGGCAGCACCATACCCGGCCGAGATGGCGGAGAGGGCGCTGCTGCCCTCGCACGAGGTGTGCCTGGCGCACAGCGACTTGCCGGACAGGTAGTGGCCACCTCCGCCGTGACGCCGCTGGCCTCTGCCACGCCTCGTATTCCGACCGGCAGTCATTCCGCCCGGACAACCAGTACGCCAACGGAATGAAGTACGGCGATATTCCGGGACGGCGCAGGCTGTATTCGGCATAACTGCAGTACGAGTACGCCCCCCACGCCGTCGTGTGACTCTCCGGTGTCAGCGCGCGGTACAGCACTGCACTGCGCACCAATGAATTCGATGCATGACCGCGCACTGGCTTCCAGCTCCGCAGGAGGGTTCAGCGATGAAACGTCAGTCACTTCGTAGATCATGGGTCCAGGCCGCCGCCATGTTTTCGGCTGCGGGAGCATTTGGCCTGGTCGTCAACTTCGCCTCGTCGACGACCGCTCTGGCCGCTGCGAGCGAGAAGCCCGGTGTCGATTGCCCTCTCGCGCTGCCAGGCCCGAATGGCGCACTAAGCGTCGATTCCGATCTCCACCCGTGGCCGATTCCCAATGATGACTGGGACGAAATAGGAGGGGCTTTTTGCGGAAGCGGCAAGCACCATGACCACCAAGGTCCGCAGGGCCCTCAGGGCAGCCAAGGCGCCCAGGGTGATGCGGGAGCTCAGGGCGACCAGGGTGACACCGGCCCGCAGGGCACGCAGGGTGACACCGGCCCGCAGGGCACGCAGGGTGACACCGGTGCCCAGGGCACGCAGGGTGACACCGGTGCCCAGGGCACGCAGGGTGATACCGGTGCTCAGGGCACCCAGGGGTTCCAGGGTGATACCGGCCCGCAGGGCACGCAGGGTGACACCGGTGCTCAGGGCACCCAGGGGTTCCAGGGTGATACCGGTGCTCAGGGCACGCAGGGTGATACCGGTGCTCAGGGC
>NZ_BMMU01000094.1 GCF_014646095.1 Streptomyces lacrimifluminis
AGGGCACTTTCCGTGTTTCTGATCAGCTCTTGGACAGCCCACCTCGTGAAAGCGCGAGGCTAGAGCGCGTCACCATCACCATCCCCAGTGAGACACTCGAAGCCGCCAGATCGGCCGCCGAGCGGGACGGACTGAGCGTCTCCGCCTGGCTGTCGCGCGCGGCTGAACACGCGGCCAAGATCGAGGCGGGTCTCGCTGCGGCAGAGGAGGCCATGGCCCACCTCCCTCCACCGACACCCGAGGAGCAGGCGTGGGTGGATGCCGTCATGGAGGACGCCACCCGCCCCGTCTACTCGGACGAGTACTCGTCACACTCGGAGGACCGTGCGCGAGGTGCTGCGTGAGCACTTTGCGACCCTTCGTGTACGACGCCGGTGCTCTGATCGCCGCCGAGCGGGATCAAGTCGCCTTCTGGCGAACCCACCGGTCGTACTTGACCGCCGGCGGCCTGCCCCTGGTGCCCGCGCCGGTCGTCTCCCAGGCCTGGCGCGACGGCGCCCGCCAGTCGCAACTGGCACGACTTCTCCACGGTTGCCGCGTACCGCCGCTGGATCACGCCCTCGCCGTGAGTGTCGGCGAACTGTTGGGCAAAGCCCGCACCTCAGACCCCGTGGACGGCACCGTCGCACTGATCGCCGCGCGCCTCGGCGCCAACGTGTTCACGTCGGATCCCGACGACATCCAGCACCTCGTAGACCACCTGGGCCCAGCGGGCAAACGCGTCAAGGTCACGCCCCTGCGCTGACCCCAGCCCAGCCAAGCCGATCAGGGAACCTCACCGCGGCTGCGGGCGTTCGCGTACGCCGTCGCCGCGCTGAGACGTTCCGCCGGGGTGGCGGGCCGGAGGGCGTCCGGGGCCGCGTCCCACTCCCGGCCGCCGCCGTACGACCTGAGCTGGACGTAGGGCCCCTCGTGCCCCATGACGATGCCGACCTTCTCGGTGCGGGTGTCCATGACGTACGTGCCGACGTCCGGCCGCCCCGGCTTCCCGGACCTCGCCGGCCTCACGTCGTTCATCGCAGCGCCGCCGCGATCCGGGCCGCCGTCTCGACGTTGCAGCGCCCCAATTCGATGAGCGGACAGGGCGCTTCCCGGGCCACACTCGCCGCGTCCAGTCGGAGCGACGGCAGAGTAATCCCGGCGCTTTTCAACGCCGTCCGCAATTCCTTCACAATTTCCTCCGCCTCTTCGACGCAGTCCGCCGAGTGTGCCGCCTGTCGTGCCGTCACCGTGCTCCCCTGACTTATCGAGTTTCACTCTTCGCACTTCCACGATGACGTGCTGTGCCTACACTCGGAAGGCTCTGGGCGCAGCAACGGCGGTGCAGTCGAAGGGGGTTCGGTTCGGTTATGGCCAATGGTTCACAGCGACAGGCGGCTTGGGAGTTCTTCGGGACGGAGTTGAAGAGGCGACGGGAGGAGGCCGGATTAACCCAGGTGGAGTTGGGGGCGATGGTCTTCGTCTCCGGGGGCTACATCGGGCAGTTCGAACAGGCCATTCGGAAGCCACAGTTGGATGTGGCGGTACGGATTGACGAGGTCCTACAAACCGCTGGTTTTTTCGAGCGGACGTGGCGCAAACTCATCGACGACAAGCGGTACGCGGATTACTTCGCGGAGGTGGTGGAGCTTGAGCGGACGGCGACGAAGATCTGTGAGTTCGCGCCGACGGTGATCCCCGGCCTGCTGCAGACGGCCGCGTACGCGCAGGCGGTCACGCTCGCGGCCAACCCGTTCGTCACGGACGAGTACGTCGCCGAAAAGGTCGGTGCCCGCCTGGAACGGGCGCGCATCCTCAACGACGCTACAAGGCCCGAGTATTGGGCGATCCTGCACGAGGGTACCCTGCGCACGCCTGTCGGTGGGGCGGCGGCCATGGCCGAGCAACTTGAGCACATCGCCACGCTGGCCAGGGAGCGGAAGGTACTGGTGCTGGTGGTCCCGCGCTCGGCGGGAGCGTTCGCTTCCATGGGAGGCATGGTGCAGCTCATGGAGTTCGAGGATGCACCGCCAACCCTCTATACAGAGACTTCGTTTTCGGGCGAGCTGCTCGACAACCCGGCAGTGGTGAAGAGGGCACAGCGCGCATACGATCTGCTCAGGGGCGCCGCACTGTCGCCGGAGGCGTCCCTCGCCCTGATCCAGTCGGCGGCGGAGGACCACAGACGATGCGCGAGTACGACCTGAGCAACGCCCGCTGGCGCAAGAGCAGTTACAGCAACGGCGAAGGCGGTAGCTGTGTCGAGGTCGCGTTCGACTTCATCGGCGCCGCCCGCTGGCGTAAGAGCACCTACAGCAATGGGGAGGGCGGCGACTGCGTCGAAGTAGCCGACGGATTCCCCGGCATCGTGCCCGTCCGGGACAGCAAGGTCTCGGACGGGCCCGTGCTGCTCCTCGGGGCCGACGCCTGGGCGGAGTTCGTCGACTCCGTCGTCTGAGAGAGCATCTGATCAATGTTCAGGTCGTTCTGTCTGATTCGCCGGTTTCGATTCGCCAGGTTGGTG
>NZ_BMMU01000095.1 GCF_014646095.1 Streptomyces lacrimifluminis
GCACCCATACCCACCCACTGCGTCCCCTGACCCGGAAACACCAACACCGACTTCCCCACCGGAGTGTCCACCGCCCCGATGACCAGCTTGGTCATCGCGTCACCCGAGGCCAGCGCGGTCAGAGCCTCCTTGAAGCCGTCCATGCCGTCCGCCAGGAGCACCGCCCGATGCTCGAGGCCGGCGCGGCCCATGGCCAGTGAGAAGCCGACATCCACAGGACGTCCGTTCTCTGCCTGTTCTACGAACACCAGCAGTCGCTCGGCCTGCGCCCGCAGCGCGTCCGTCGTCTTGCCCGAGAGCACCCAGGGCACCACGCCCGCCGTCGGGGACGGGGCTTCCGCGACCGGAGCTCCGCCCGTCGGCGCCTGCTCGATGATCACGTGCGCGTTCGTACCGCTCACGCCGAAGGAGGAGACTCCGGCCCGGCGCGGACGCCCGGTCTCCGGCCACGCCCGCTCCTCCATCAACAGCGAGACGGCTCCCGACTCCCAGTCCACGTGGCGCGACGGCTCATCCACATGCAGCGTCTTCGGAAGAACCCCGTGCTCCATCGCCATGACCATCTTGATCACGCCGCCCACGCCGGCCGCAGCCTGCGCATGCCCGATGTTGGACTTCAACGAGCCCAGCCACAACGGGTCCTGGCCCTCACGATCCTGTCCATACGTGGCAAGCAGCGCCTGGGCCTCGATCGGGTCACCCAGCTTCGTGCCCGTACCGTGCGCCTCCACCGCGTCCACCTCAGCCGCCGACAAACCCGCGTTCGCCAGCGCCTGCCGGATCACCCGCTGCTGCGACGGACCATTCGGAGCCGTCAGACCATTACTCGCACCATCCTGGTTGACGGCGGAACCCCGGACCACAGCCAGGACCGTGCGGCCGTTTCGTTCAGCGTCCGACAGCCGCTCAAGCAGCACCATCCCAACGCCCTCACCCCAGCCCGTGCCGTCCGCCGCATCGGCAAACGCCTTGCAGCGCCCGTCCGTCGCCAGCCCGCGCTGCCGCGAGAACTCCACGAACATGCCCGGGTTGGCCATGATGGCGGCGCCGCCCACGAGCGCCAGGGTGCACTCGCCGCTGCGCAGCGACTGAGCCGCCAAATGCAGCGCCACCAGCGACGACGAACACGCCGTGTCCACCGTGACAGCGGGGCCCTCCAGGCCCAGCATGTAAGCGATACGGCCCGAGGCGACACTGCCGGTCGTGCCAGTCAGTACGTAACCCTCATAGCCCTCTTCGGCCTCGTGCAGCCGGGGGCCGTAGTCCTGTGCGGTCGCGCCGACGAACACTCCGGCTGAGATGCCACGCAGCGACTGCGGGTCGATACCCGCCCGCTCAAATGCCTCCCAGGAAGTCTCCAGCAACAGCCGCTGCTGCGGGTCCATCGCCAAGGCCTCACGCGGGTTGATGCCGAAGAACTCCGGGTCGAACTCCGCCGCGCCGTGCAGGAATCCGCCGTGCCGGGTGTACGTACGGCCTGCCTGGCCGAGCTCGGGGTCGTAGAGCGCCTCCAGGTCCCAGCCGCGATTCGTCGGGAACGGCGAGATGGCGTCACCATCCGTGTGCACCATCTGCCACAGCTCTTCCGGCGAGCTGACGCCGCCCGGGTAGCGGCAGGCCATCGACACGATCGCAATCGGGTCGTCATCGGTACGGACCATCGCCGCTACAGGCGTGGCCTCGGCGTTCTGCTCGCCGAGGAGCTGGCCCAGCAGATAGCGAGCCAAGGCTTCAGGGCTCGGGTAGTCGTAGAGCAGCGTGGCGGCTAGCCGCAGACCGGTGGTTCTGCCCAGGCCCACGCACAGCTCCACGGACATGTGCGAGTCGAAGCCGAGTTCCTTGAAGGCAAGGCTGGCGGTGACGGCTTCGGCGCTGTCGTGACCGAGCACGGCCGCAGCCTTGGCACGGATGAGATCGACAAGGGTGCGGACTGCTTCTTCCTTGCTGAGCGCGGCAAGCCGTCGCACCAGCTCCGACTCGGTCTCGTTGCTCGCGCCGGTGTCCTCGGTTGAATCGATCGACTCGGTTTTGTCGCTCGCGCCAGTGCGTATGCTGGCGGTCTCCTTGATCCAGTAGCCCTTCCGTTGGAAGGCATACGTCGGCAGTGCGATCCGCTGTGCACCGAAGGGGGTGAAATACATCTCCCAGTCGACACTCACCCCGTTCGCGTGGAGCTCTGCCAGAGCGGTGACCAAGGCGCGCTCCTCCGCGAATCCCTTGCGCAGCGCAGGAATCAGCAGCGGGTCCGCCGTCGTCACAGACTCCCGGGCCATGGCGGTCAGTACCGCGCCCGGCCCGATCTCGACGAACGCCGAGACCCCCTCGGTCTCCAGCCAGGCCACCTGCTCGGCAAATCGAACGGCTTCGCGAATGTGCCGTGTCCAGTAGGCAGCGTCCCGCTCTTTCTCGACCGGCGGCATCGCGATCGTTGGGGGGTTGTAGGTGAGTGTGTCGGCGATCTGCTGGAACTCGGCCAGCATCGGCTCCA
>NZ_BMMU01000096.1 GCF_014646095.1 Streptomyces lacrimifluminis
CGACCCATCCCCAACCGCTGCGCACCCTGCCCCGCAAACAAAAACGCCACCCCGCCACCGGAGTCTCCGGCGCTGCCCTGTATCAGGTCCGCGGTCTCCTCGCCGTTCGCGAGCGCGCGCAGCGAGTCGAGGAAGGCAACACGGTCGTCTGCGACGACGACCGCACGGTCCTCCACCGCCGCACGAGTGGTCGCGAGAGAGAACGCGATCTCGGCGAGGTTGAGCTCAGGATGTGCCTCGACATGGGCGAGCAGACGTGCAGCCTGGGCACGCAGCGCCTTCTGGCCGCGGCCCGAGAGCGCCCAGGGCACCACACCTGCCGCAGGGGACGAGGACTCCGCGGCCGGCTCAGCAGCATCGGCGGTCGGCGCCTGCTCGATGATCACGTGCGCGTTCGTACCGCTCACGCCGAACGAGGAGACTCCGGCCCGACGCGGGCGCCCGGTCTCGGGCCACGTCCGCTCGTCCATGAGTAGCGACACCCCGCCCGCATCCCAGTCGACGTGCCGGGACGGCTCGTCCACGTGGAGCGTCTTCGGCAGTACGCCGTGCTCCATCGCCATGACCATCTTGATCACGCCGCCGACGCCGGCCGCAGCCTGCGCATGCCCGATGTTGGACTTCAACGAGCCTAGCCACAGCGGGTGTTCAGGCTCGCGCTCTTGCCCGTACGTGGCGAGCAGCGCCTGCGCCTCGATCGGATCACCGAGCTTCGTGCCCGTACCGTGAGCCTCCACCGCATCCACCTCGGCCGCCGACAGACCGGCGTTCGCCAATGCCTGCCGGATGACGCGTTCCTGAGAGAGTCCGTTGGGGGCGGTCAGGCCGTTACTGGCGCCGTCCTGGTTGGTCGCCGTGCCTCGTACCAGAGCCAATACCTTGTGGCCGTTCCGCCGCGCGTCGGAGAGCCGCTCAAGCAGCAGGACGCCAACGCCCTCCGCCCAGCCTGTGCCGTCGGCGGTGTTGGAGAACGCCTTGCAGCGCCCGTCCGTCGCCAGCCCGCGCTGGCGGCTGAACTCCACGAAAGTGCCCGGCGAGGCCATGATCGTCACGCCGCCTGCGAGGGCCAGGGTGCACTCGCCGCTGCGCAGCGACTGAGCCGCCATGTGCAACGCGACCAGCGACGACGAACACGCCGTGTCTACCGTGACAGCCGGGCCCTCCAGGCCGAAGGTGTAGGCGACGCGGCCCGAGACCACGCTCGCGGCGGTGCCGGTCAGCAGATAGCCCTCGAAGCCCTCGGGGGCCTCACTCATGCGCGGTCCGTAGCTGTCCTGCGAGGCCACGCCGATGAAGACACCGGCCTGGTCGCCGCGTACGGAGGTGGGGTCGATGCCCGCGCGTTCGAATGCCTCCCAGGAGGTCTCCAGCAGCAGCCGCTGCTGCGGGTCCATCGCCTGGGCCTCACGCGGTGAGATTCCGAAGAACTCCGGGTCGAACTCCGCCGCGCCGTGCAGGAATCCACCCTCGCGTACATAGGACGTACCGGTCTGCTCGGGGTCGGCGTCGTAGAGGGCCTCCAGGTCCCAGTCGCGGTCGGCAGGGAAGGGCGAGACAGCGTCGCCGCCCGTGGACACCAGCTGCCACAGTTCTTCAGGGGTGCTCACGCCACCCGGATAGCGGCAGGCCGTCGACACGATCGCGATCGGGTCGTCGTCGGCGGGCAGCGCCGGGCGCACGGCCGGGACGGCGATGTCGCTGCCCGGAACGGCGCCGACCACTTCACCGTGGAGATAGCGTGCCAGGGCTTTGGGCGAAGGGTGGTTGAAGACGAGGGTCGCGGGCAACCGCAGGCCAGTGACCGTGTTGAGCCGGTTGCGCAGTTCGACCGCGGTCAGCGAGTCGAAGCCGATGTCCTTGAAGGGGCGGCTCGCGTGCACCGAGTCGGCGGACGCGTGGCCCAGCACGGCAGCGGCCTGCGCCTTGACGAGCTCCAGGAGTTCACGCTCGCACTCGGCCTCGCTGAGCCCGGCGAGCCGCTGGGCCAGGGGTGACGAGCCTCCGTTCGCGTCGTCGGCTTCACCGGACGTACCGGCCGAATTCCTCAGAGCATTCTGTACGTCGGGCAGGTCGCCGATCAGAGGGCTGGGCCGGGTGGCGGTGAGGGTGGGGGCGTACCGCTCCCAGTCCGCGTCCACCACGGTCAGGGCCGGCTCGCCACTGCCCACGGCCTCGGCCAAGGCAGTGAGCGCCAGCTCCGGATCCATGGGAAGCAGTCCGCGTCGGCGCAACTGGTCGCTGATCTCGCCGCCGGCGACACCCCCGGCGTTCCAGGGGCCCCAGGACAAGGAGGTGGAGGGGAGGCCGAGCTGCTTGCGCCGCTGGGCGATGGCGTCCAAGTGGGCATTGCCGGCCGCCAGGCTGCCCTGCCCGGCGCGGCCGAAGGTGCCGACGACGGAGGAGAAGAGAATGAAGGCGTCCAGGTCAAGGCCGCGGGTCAGCTCGTCCAGGACCATGG
>NZ_BMMU01000097.1 GCF_014646095.1 Streptomyces lacrimifluminis
GCCTCGCTCGTTGTGCTTCGTGGACCGTCACCTGATCGGTGGCCAGCTCGAAGAAGCTCACTCAACAGGCAGAGGGGCCTGGCATCACCGCGCGCGCACCACGGCCTGAGCCGTTGCTAGCGGTTCTCCGTCATCGTGCAGCTGAGCAGCTACAACACACCTCAGCAGATCTCCTGTGAGCTTGAACGCCATCTCGGAGGACCCTCGTCGAACCCAGCGCAGTCAACGCGCAGCGCCCGACAGGCAAAGCCTCGGCCGCACTATCCCAGGCCAGCCCATCGAGCGCAGCATTGGCGAAGTCGCGTGGCAATCCAGCCACCAATGGACGACCAAGCTCATTGCTGCACCCGGCAGTCGCATCAAGATCCATCGGCTCACCTTACGGAACTTCGAACAAGGCCCCCGACGCCTGAGAGCCCAGCGAAAACCCGGCCCCCAACAAGGCTCTCATCGTCATCCCGCCAAGCGCCTGACTCAGTTTCACGACCGCCCACACAGCACGTCCAGGCTCGGAGGAAGCAGGACGTTCGCACTGTGCTACATACACACCGACATACTCAGCGGACACCTCGTCCGGCCGAACCTGCGGCACGACGGCCGCATTCCACAATGATCACCGCGACTCCATTCCCCACGCGTCACACCGCGCCCGCCGAAAGCAGAATCGGCGATCGGTGACGCAGCCAGTAGATCACAGGGATTAAGCCGTCTCGCTCTTCAGACAGACGAGCTCTTCGATGAAACTCAGGCAGACCTGCAAAGCGAGGTCCAAGTCCGGTCTGATAGCGGAGCACCACCACGTGGGTCGCCGAGCGTTCCGGTCAGTCGTCTTCTGCAGAGAAGAATCAGGGTTCGAATTCTTCAGCGCTCAAGATATCCACTGCCGAGACCCAGGTATGTGTCGTCATCATCAACGACACATACCCGCCGCTCAGAAACTGCAGCCACGATCACTTTCGCCACCTCTAGCGCCTGGTAGTCGATTATGAAGCCGACCCATTTTCCGATTAGCTTCTCAATGAGAGAAATCTCGTCAGACTCATACTCCCTCTCAAGTTCACCAGCCGAATCTGGTTCGATCCATGCGAGACCACCTGTCCACGAGACCAGGATGCGCTCACCCTGAAACTCTGCATCAATTCCTTTCCCGAGCAACTGATCACAGACTTCCGCAATAGTTACACTCCGCGCCACGCACACGATCAATGATTTCATGGAGAAATAACCGACAGCAAATCATCCAGCGATGTCACGCCGATTCCACCTCGACCGTTGACTTCTTTAGCCACACTCGGACGCAATTTGGGACCATAAACAATCACCGGTTTGATATTCCCTTGCTGAGTACGAGTCACCTGTGCGCCCACACCTTTTCCTGGGCCCGCCTTGACTTGGATGATGGCATTCTTCAGCTCGATATCAAAGTCTGTCAGCGTGGACCCATCAGGACGTTTGGTCAAAACGTTCACATCATCAACGAGGCCAGGATACTTGGCTTCAATTGCGTTAGCCACGTCACCGACAAGCGGGTCATCCGACGTAAAGGTCCTTGACCCGCTAGACGAAGCAGAGGATTTACTGTTCGCCTGGTTCAGCGCCTTGTTACGCCGACCTGCCCGAGACCGACCCGACGACCACGCTCGTCGTCGGTCATTGGGACTACCTCGGCTCGGGCTACAGCCCCGGTGCTGCCCTCCTCGCGGCCGACGTCTGGCATCGCAAGGAACTTCAACGGCAGTTCGCGGCAGAAGGGGGCCGCTGATGGCCTCACCCCCGCTCGCAGTCCTCCACGCGGAAGCGGCCCCTGCCCTGGATCTGCTCACGGTGCCCCAGGTGATGGCCCGCCTCCAGCTCGGCCGCACCGCCGTCTACGACCTCCTCCACAGCGGCCAACTCGCCTCGATCACCCTCGGCCGCGCCCGCCGCATCCCCACCCACGCCCTCACCGACTTCATCCGCACCCGCCTTGAAAAGGAAGCCGCCTGATGTCCGCACCCCGCGACACCCCCGCCTCCCGCCGCGTCCGCGCCAACGGCGACGGAACCGTCTACCAAACGTAAGGACAAGCGCTGGGAAGCCGCCGGATACGTCCTCGCCCCCGGCAACACCCGCAAACGCATCCACGTCTACGGCACCACCCGGAAGGAAGCCCTGGCCAAACTCACCGAGAAGATCGCCGCCAGTAACCGCGGCCTCCCCGCGCCGTCCGCGCAGGGCAGCCTGGCCGCGTATCTGGCGTACTGGCTTCAGAGCGTCGCCGTCCATCAGCTCCGGGAGAACACCCACACCCGCTACACCGCCGTTGCCCGGCTCTATTTGATCCCCGGCCTCGGGCGGAAGAAGCTCGCCAAGCTCACCGCCAAGGATGTGCGCACCTGGCTTGCTGGTAAGAGAGCAACTGATCTGGTTTACAGGTGATTTGGGGCGTTCGTAGTGACTGTGGCGGCG
>NZ_BMMU01000098.1 GCF_014646095.1 Streptomyces lacrimifluminis
GCTTCCTGATCACCTTCACCTTCGGTGGTCTGACCGGTGTCATCCTGGCGTCGCCGCCGATCGACTTCCACGTGTCCGACACATACTTCGTCGTCGCCCACTTCCACTACGTGGTGTTCGGGACGGTCGTGTTCGCGATGTTCTCCGGCTTCCACTTCTGGTGGCCGAAGATGACCGGCAAGATGCTCGACGAACGCCTCGGCAAGATCACCTTCTGGACGCTGTTCATCGGCTTCCACGGCACCTTCCTCGTCCAGCACTGGCTGGGCTCGAACGGCATGGTGCGCCGCATCCCCGACTACCTCGCGGTCGAAGGCCTCACCGCGCTCAACACGGTGTCGACCATCTCCTCCTTCGTCCTCGGGCTCTCTCTCCTCCCGTTCCTCTACAACGTGTGGAAGACCGCGAAGTACGGCAAGAAGGTCGAGGTCGACGACCCGTGGGGCTACGGCCGTTCGCTGGAGTGGGCCACCTCGTGTCCGCCCCCGCGCCACAACTTCGTCTCGCTCCCCCGCATCCGCAGCGAATCCCCGGCCTTCGACCTCCACCACTCCATTCAGCAGCAGGAGTTGACCCGACAGTGACCACGAGAGACGACGACCGCCAGGTGGACGTGGTGACCCTGGTCAACGAGATCCAGGGCCATCTGCTGCTCGCCGCCACCCGCCAGGAGGGACACGAGGCAGCCGCCCGCCTCACCGCACGCCTCGACTGGCTGACAAGCCATCAGCGAGCCGACTTGGAACGGCAGTTCGCGGCGGAGCACCTCGCCCTCGCCCGGACCTCCTGGCAGCGCACCGCCGCCCGCAGCGCGGAGTTGCGGGCCGAGTACGAGGCCAGGTACCGCCGCCTGAAAGTCAGGTTGACCGCCGCATGCCTGGCGCTCGCGGCCACGACGGTACCGCTCACCCTTCTCCTCCTGGCGCCGCTGCGGCGATAGCCCGCCGCGGGCCGGATCCCGTCGGTGTCCGACAAGCCCGCCCGGCACAACACGGGAAAGGCCGCCCCCGACGAGCCGGTACGGCGCCATACTGGCCCCGTGCGCGTAGCGATCATGACGGCAGGCTCACGCGGTGATGTGGCCCCCTTCACCGGGCTCGGCCACGAGCTGGCCCGGGCCGGGCACGAGGTCACCCTGGTCACGCACGGCTGCTTCGAACCGCTGGTGGCGGGGGCCGGGGTCAGGTTCCACGCCCTGCCCGTGGACCCCCGGGCGGAGTTGGAGTCGGCGCGCGGACGCGGGCTCCACCGCAGCGCGACCGGGGCCGGGAAGCTGTTACGGGTGGTCGGGATGGCGCGACGGCTCGTCGGCCGGATGACCGACGACCTGCTGGCCGCCGCCCGCGTGAACGACGTACTGCTGCTGTCCAGTTCGCTGGGCCCCCTGGGACACACCATCGCGGAAGGGCTGCGGCTGCCGAGCATGGGCGTGTACCTCCAACCGCTCGCTCCGACAGGGGAGTTCGGGCCGGCTGTCCTCGGGGGCCGCTCCTGGGGCCCGGCGGGCAACCGGCTCACCGGGAACGGGGTGAGCATCGCCGTCGAGCAGGTCTTCGCCTCGGCCGTGCCCGCCGTACGGGATCGGCTGGGCCTGCCCCGCCACCCTTCGGGTGCCGCGCGCCGAGCCCGGGAACGCCAGGGCTGGCCGGTGCATCACGGCTTCAGCCCGCTGGTGGTGCCCCGGCCCCGCGACTGGCGCCCCGGGCTCGACGTCTCCGGCTACTGGTGGCCGTACGACACCCAGCACCGGCTGCCACCCCGGCTGGAGGAGTTCCTCGCCTCGGGGCCCCCGCCCGTCTTCGTGGGCCTGGGCAGCGCCACGGTGCCCGATCCCGGGCAGCTGAGCGCGGTCGTCGTCGGGGCACTGCGGCGGGCCGGGATGCGCGGGGTGATCCAGCGGGGGTGGGGCGGGCTCGAAGCGGACGGCGACGACATGCTGACGATCGGCGAGGTGGCGCACTCCGCGCTGTTCCCCCGGATGGCGGCCGTCGTCCACCATTCGGGCGCCGGCACGACCGCCGCCGGGCTGCGGGCCGGGGTACCCGCGGTTCCCGTACCGATCCAGTTCGACGAGGGCTTCTGGGCGGCGCGACTGGTCTCCCTGGGCGTCGCTCCACGGACGGTTCCGCTGCGGAAGCTGACGGCCGGCGCGCTGGCCCCGGCCCTGGTACGGGCGACCAGTGACCCCTCGTACGGGGAACGGGCGCGCGCCCTCGCGGCCCGGATCGGCGCGGAGGACGGCGTAGGCCCCGTCCTGGAGTCGGTGAACCGGCTGTCCGGCTGAGCACCGGCGGTCGTCCCGCCGGACCCCGGCCCAGGACACCCCGAAAACGTCAGGAACCCCCGGCACCCTTGGGTTCAAGAGGTCGTTGCAACACCCCGTCTGTAGGGAGTTGCAGTGGACTTCGAGAT
>NZ_BMMU01000099.1 GCF_014646095.1 Streptomyces lacrimifluminis
TCCGCCGTCGGTCTCGACCGACGTCTGTTCCCCGTGCCCCGCGCCGAACAGCAGGCCGGCGATATGCGCGTTCGCCACCTGGTCCATGTGCGCGAAGAACCAGTCCACCTTGTCATCCTTGTAATGGTTGAGCGTGTTGTTCTGCGCCATGTTGCCGATGGGGATCTGCCACAGGACCACCGGCTTGCCCACGGACTCGGCCATCGTCTTGTAGAACCCCAGCGCGGCAGTGGCCTTCTGGTCGGTCCAGAAGTTGTTGTGGCCGCCGTTCTCCGGCTTCGCGTACCAGCCCGCATCGCGGTCCGACACATCGGCGACCAGGAAGTCGGCGTTCTTCGCACCGAGGTTCGCGTAGTCCTTGACGCAACCCTGTGTGTTGTTCTGCCAGTCCCAGCAGGAAAGGTGGAATCCCACCTTGGTGTTCGGCGCGTACTTGTGCGCCATCTCGATCAGGCAGCGGGAGAGTCCGGCAGCACTGTTCTCCTGCGATCCGCAGTCCGTCGGATTCGCGGCCGAGACCTTCGCGGCAACCTTGTGCGGGTCGCCGAGCGACCGGACGTAGCCCCAGAAGTCAGGCTCGAGGTCGATCATGTCCTGCGAGTTGCCGATCTTCTGGAGGAAGAAACGGTAGTCGTTCATGTACCGGGTGAGCAGGTCGGCCCTGTTGATGGCCTCGACCTCGCCCGGACCGTCGCCATGGCCCGCGAGATCCCCGAGGTCACGCAGTGAGTACCAGGTCCAGAACATCTTCTGCGGACGCGGGCTGCCCTTGTACGTCGCCTTGGCCACGTGGTCGTCGTGCCAGGTCACGTAATAGCCGGGCGCGGTGGTGCCGCCGGACCAGCAGCCCCACCAGCTCTTCCACTCGTCCTTGCATTTCGCCGCCGTGTAGTAGTCCGACGAGGGCGCGGGCTGGCTGTGCACATAGGCGTACCGCACGTCGAACGGCGCGGCGTTCGCCGAGGTGTCGGACATCAAGCCGCCGATGAGCACCTTGTTGCCACCCATGAAGCTCGTCGTCGAGCTGCCGCCACCGGCCGCGGCGGACGACCCCGACGAAGCGCTGCCGTCCTTCGTGGTGGACGTGTCGGCGCTGCTGACGCTCCCGGCCGGGACGAGTTGCCACTGCTGATTGGCGCCGCCCCAGTCGCGGTACTGGACGACGTCGCCCCCGTCGGCCTTGGACGCCTTGTCGACCTCGACGGCCATGCCGCTGAAGCGGCTGATCAGACGCACGTAGCCGTCCGACGACTCCGCCACCTTGAACTGCTGGTTGGTGGTGTTCCGGTCGGTCCACTGCACGATGTCGGAGCCGGCGGTCTTCGACCAGTTGTGGATGTCCAGCACCTTGCCGGAGTTCCGGTTCTGCACCCGGTAGTGCCCGTCACCCGCGTCGATGAACCGCCACTGCTGGTTGGCCCCGCCGTGACGGCTCCACTGCGCCACCGCCGCGCCGTCGTTCTTGGCGAAGCTGCGGCCGTCCAGCACCTTGCCGCTGTTGCGGTTGACCAGTACGTACCAGGCCTTCGGATCCACGGTTCCCGCCGAGGCCGTGTTGATCACGACAACGGAGCCGCCCACGACAGCCATGACGATGGCCGCCCAGACGCCCCGACGCGCGAACAACCGACGGCTACGGTGCATCACCTTTCGTTTCTCCGTGACGGCTGGACGGGACGCTCGGCGACTACCGCGGGCGCGTCCGCCCGGCAAGACGGCCGCCAGCGCGGTACGCCACCGAGAACGCGGGTGGGCGTGGGACATGTCTGTGCTCTCTTTCAGCCGTTGCATCTGCCCGGACCGCCT
>NZ_BMMU01000100.1 GCF_014646095.1 Streptomyces lacrimifluminis
CTCCCAGCCTGATCAACCAGAAGATCATCCCACCAGTCAGCCAACGTGACAGTGCCTCTTCGGGCGCTCCGAGAGGGGCGTCGTCCCCCACTGCCCCGTGCGCCCCTGCGCGACCAGCCACTCCACACAGCTGTCGAGCATGCCGAGTATCAGGGGGATGCCATCGGGCCCGCCCTCTCAGGCGGGCGGCGCCGGTCGGAGCGGGTGCCGCAGCCACACGTTGGGCTCGACGTACACCGCGCAGTCGCGCTCCGGCTCGCAGCGCACCGGTACCAGCGCGCCGGGCACCTCGATGTCGCCCCGGGTGTCGAAGGGCAGCCCCGTCCAGCGGCGCCACTCCGCGAGCGATCCGGCCACCGTCATCGACGCCGGCGCCACCCGCTCGATGCTCGCCCCGGCCCGGACGTGCACCCGCAGCCACGGGTCGTACGGCAGCCCGTCGTCCCGTACCCGGTGCGCGTACTCGTCGATGGGGGTGTGCGGTTCGAGGTGTTTGGCGTTCGGGCGGACCGGGGCGACGACCTCGGTGAAGCCCTTCGCGCGGGCGCTGTCCCGCATCGCGGCGAGCATCCGCCCGGACAGGCCGAGGCCCTGGGCGTGCGGGGCGACCACGATCGAGATCGCGCTGACCGTGTCGGGCCGCACCCTGCGCCGCAGGTCGGAGAACGCCCACACCAGGACCTGGTCCCAGCCACGGGCGGGCAGCTCGCCCCGGCCCTCGGCACGCAGGGCGAACGGCACGCTGTAGGCGTGCGCGAGGACCTCACCGTGCTCGTCCTCCGCGAACAGCACGTACTCCGGCAGTTCCGCGGGGATCCGCCCGTAGTGGGCGTTGCCCACCGGATCCTGAGTGACGAACACCGGCCAGCTGTCGGGCATGTCGAGCACCGGCCCGAGCATCTCGGGCCGCTCGGCGAGGGAGGAGACCTTCAGTTCCATGGGGGCACGATAGGGGGGCGGGGCGGCGGCGCGGGTAGGGATTTTTCGTGGCCGCGAGCCGGTTGCTGAGCGGTGGATCGGCTGAGCCGCGCGCTCAGTTCGCGTGGAAACGTTCCGGCGCCCTCGTCGGGTCGTGCGTGAACTAATACTCCAGCAGTACTTCGTGGCTTGACCTGGGGAAACGTCGAGCGGTGGGAGTGTAGCGGGCAAGACGCTGTCACGGACGGCTTCTGCCCGCACACCCCTCGAAGGAGTGCCCACGACGGCAAGGTCGTCCCGGGCTCTGGGAAGCCTCGGGTTGTGATCACCGAACAGGCAGCCGAGACCTGGGACCGCGACCTGGACCACCTCTTCACCACCATCGGGCACCACTTCGGCCGCGTCGAACCACGCCGCCGCATGCGGGACTACGTGCGCGCACTACTCGCCCCAGTGGCCCGCAAGAACAGCTGGCAACTCGCCGAACACGCCGGCCACTCCACCCCCGACGGCCTGCAGCACCTGCTCTCCCGCGCTCGCTGGAACCCCGACGACATCCGCGATGACCTGCAGACCTACATCGCCGAACAACTCGGCTGCCCCGACGGGGTACTGATCATCGACGACACCGGGTTCCTGAAGAAGGGCACTACCTCCGCCGGAGTCCAAAGGCAGTACTCCGGCACCGCAGGGGCCCGTATTTCAATAACTGAGCTGTTTCAGCGTTGCCGCTCCAGGGTGAGGACGGCGGCGGCGATGGACGTCATTCGA
>NZ_BMMU01000101.1 GCF_014646095.1 Streptomyces lacrimifluminis
TGGCCGGACAGCACTGAGTGGTCCGGGAAGGCCGAAAGGTTGCCGCGCTCGCGAAGATTCAAGATTTTTTCCGCCGTGATCACTTTCCGTTCGCCGCGGAGCGCGGCGCGGTGAACGCCCACAGATCAGGGGACTTCGCGAGGATCGTCGGGAACGTGTCCCGACACCAGAAGACCTAGTGTGATGCGCCAGAAATCCTGAGGATTAGTTACTACCCTGTTCTGTTCTCATGTCGCATCCCGGGCCTTCTGCTGTGGAGATCACACTGTCCGAGGCTGAGCGCGCCGAGTTGGTGCGCCGGACGCAATTGCCGCACCGGCGCTCGGCCGAGAAGGCCCGCATCATCCTGGCGTGTGCTGACGGTATGTCCAACGCGGGTGTGGCACGGGTCGTCGGTGTCCAGGCCAAGACGGTGGGCAAGTGGCGTCGGGCTTTCGCCGCGGAGCGGATGGCGGGGCTTGAGGACGCCGGCTGGATTGGCCGGCCGAAAGCCGACCTGGTCCTCGACGATGCTGAGCGCAGGCAGTTGACGCAGTGGGCGCGGCAGGCGAAGACCGCCCAGTTCCTCGCGTTGCGGGCCAAGATCGTGCTGCGCTGCGCGGAAGGCGGGACGAACCAGCAGGCCGCGGCCGACCTCGGTATCGACCGGTCGACCGTGGACCGCTGGCGGGCACGGTTCATCGCAAAACGCCTCGATGGCCTGCATGACGAGCCGCGCTCGGGCCGGCCGCCTTCGATCCTCCTCGACCGGGTCGAGGAGGTCATCGTGGCCACCCTGGAGTCGCTCCCGGGCCAGGACACACACTGGTCACGGGCCTCGATGGCCCAGCGCACCGGCCTGTCGAAGTCCACCATCGGGCGAATCTGGAAGCGATTCGACCTCAAGCCCCACCTGCAGGACTCCTTCAAGCTGTCCACCGATCCGCAGTTCGTCGCCAAGGTCGTCGACGTGGTCGGCCTGTACCACCACCCGCCCGAGAAGGCGGTCGTGCTCTGCGTGGACGAGAAGTCCCAGATCCAGGCGCTGGACCGGTCCCAGCCGGTGCTGCCGATGATGCCGGGCATGCCCGAACGGCGTACCCACGACTATCTGCGGCACGGCATCACCAGCCTCTTCGCCGCCTTCAACATCGCCGACGGCACCGTCATATCGCAGCTGCACCGCCGCCACCGGGCGATCGAGTTCAAGAAGTTCCTGATCCGGATCGACAAGGCGGTGCCCGCCGAGCTCGACGTGCACCTCGTCTGCGACAACTACGCCACCCACAACACCGCCGAGATCAGGACATGGCTCGGCAAACACCCCCGCTTCCACGTCCATTTCACCCCCACCGGCTCCTCCTGGATGAACCAGGTGGAGCGGTGGTTCGGCATGCTGACCGACAAGCTCATCCGCCGCGGCGTCCACACCTCCGTGAAGGCACTGGAGGACGACATCACTGCGTGGATCGACACCTGGAACGAGAACCCGCGGCCTTTCACCTGGACCAAGACAGCCGACGAGATTCTCAACTCCCTCGCCGACTACCTCACCAAGGTCAAAACCACCGGCCAGATAACAGAGCAGAACTAATCCTCAGGATTTCTGGCGCATCACACTAAGGGTTGTCCCGTAATCCTCAAGGGGCGAGCGACAGCGCCGTGGCTACGGGAGC
>NZ_BMMU01000102.1 GCF_014646095.1 Streptomyces lacrimifluminis
AGCTGATGCCGGGCAGGCCGGTGGCCCGGCTGTCGCGTCGGGTGGGCGCCGGGTTCCACTGCCCGGGCGGGTGATGCTGTCGCAGGGACGGTGGGTTGCTGGTCAGCCGGGGTCGGGCAGGAGCGCGAGCCGTTCAAGGGCGGCGGTGATCTCGTCGGTCCAGGGCCAGTGCCGGGCGAGGCGGAGAATCCTGCGCCGACCGGTGGTGACGAGCTGGCCGGCTGCGGAGAACAGGCGGAACCGCAAGCGACGCGGTTCCCAGAGCCTTGCCCGGCCGGTCAGGGCGAGCATGGGCATCCAGGCCAGCAGGTCGAGCGCGATCTGGACGATCTCCATCCAGACCCGATTCTGGGCGGTGTCGTGCAGGGGCAGGTTGCGCAGGCCGGTGGCCCGGGCGTTGCGGATCCGGTCCTCGGCCCGTGCCCGGAGCCGGTGACGGAGTTCGAGCTCGGCGATCGGCCGGCCGGTGGTGTTGGTCGCGAAGCACGTGATCCGCATGCCGTCCGCGTCCGTGATCCTCAACTGGGCGCCGGGATGGGGCCGTTCCTTTCGGACGATGAGCCGCATGCCCTTGGGCCAGGCGTCCAGGAGCTTGCCGGTGAGCTCGGCGACCCAGGCCCCGTCCCGGGCCTCACCGCCGGTCTCGACGGCCGGGGTCCAAGCCGAGGCGGGGACCTTCAGTACGTGTTCGTGGATCGCTTCGGTGACCGTCATGCCGACCGAGTAGGACAGCCATCGGCCCCGCTTCGCGAGCCAGGACACGAAGTCGTGGGTGCCGCCGGCGGAGTCCGTGCGGATCAGCGTCTGCCGTCCTCGTCGGTAGCGCTTGGGTAGTTGGGCCAGGGCGAGTTGGGCGGTGGTGATGTGGTCGGCGGCGGTGTTGGAGCCCGCGTTTCCCGGTCTGAGGAGGGTGGCGACGGGCTCTCCGGTTCCGCCCGGTCCGTGGTCGACGAAGGCCGTCAGCGGGTGATGGCCGTAGGTCTTCTTCCAGGTCGCGGCCGCGTCCTGCTTGTCGGAGTGGGCGATCACGAGGACGCCGTCGAGGTCGACGGTGACCTGACCGTCGGCGTCCGGGGCGTTCTCGCCCGCCAACGACCAGGCACGATGACGGACTTCGGAGCGTGCGGACCGGACGGCCTGCAGGGCTTTCTCGCCGGATGCGGCGAGGGTGTCGATCAGGCGGGAGACGGTCGGGTCGGAGGCGACCGGGCCGAAGACCGCCGGCTCACACCGCAGCATGGCGACGGCCGCGAGGCAGTCCCCGCCCAGTGCGACAGCCATGGCGACGTCCAGGAGGATCTTGCCGGGATCGTGGACGGCCCGCGGCTTCCGCCACGGAGCCAGAGCTGCGGATATCGCCTGGTCAAGGCCCGTCTTGCGGACCGTCTCCAGCAGCAGGACCGCACCGGCCTGCGAGACCACCTGCCGACCGTCTCCCTGGACACGGACACGTGGGTACGACGAGATAGGCTCTCTCACCTGGAAAGTGCTCTTTCCCTTGCAGCCAACAGGACCCTCAGCAAGTCCTATCGTTGCAGGTC
>NZ_BMMU01000103.1 GCF_014646095.1 Streptomyces lacrimifluminis
GGCTCCACCACACCACGACGCACCATCAGACAGCCACCCACCCAACAACGTGACAGCGCCGTCGGCGGCCCGCCTGGGCCGAGATATCGCCGAGGTGAGCAGAACGTGCGGCAAGCGTCCGCGGACGCGGGGAGCTACGGCGCTCTCAGGTCCGGCGGTCCGCTACGGGAGGGGACGCTGCGTGATCTGCTCGATGCCGGTCGCCTGGGACCAGACTGCTTGCCACTGGCCGTGTGCGTTTTCATAGGTGTCGGTGTGCCAGTAGCTCGCGCGGGGTACCCGGCGGCGCTTGAAGATCACCTCCAGCGTGGCCTGGTAGCGGATGACGGCGGCGTTCCCGTGAATACGGACCTCGATGGGGCCGGGTTCCCATTCCACGTAGTCAATGTCTCCGGTTGCGATCGCCTGGAGGTACGCGTCTTTGGACAGCACGTGGCCGGCGGGGGTGACGAGCTGGAAGTCGGGTGCGTGCAGCTCGGAAGCGGCACTGATGTCGCCTGCGACGAGCGCTCGGAGCCTGGCCCGCTCGACCTCGCGGATCTGCTCGGCGATCGCACCACCGGTCGGGACGGCTGTTGTCTGCCCCATGGGGTTTCACTCCTGATGAGTTGAGAGGCCAGGCGCCAGGTGTGGAAGCCTGAGCTGACCAGCCAGATTGGACTCATTGACGCTGCGAGTCCATTGCGTCAGGATTACAGCATGGCAGACGACCGAACGGAACACATCCTCGATGCCGCACTGACCGCCTTCTGTCAGTACGGCTACGGCAAGACCACCATGCAGGACGTGGCCCGTGCCGCCGGGATGTCCCGGGCTGCTCTGTACCTGCACTTCCCCAGCAAGGAAGATCTCTTCCGCGCAGGGTCTCGCCGGGCGCACTCCCGGGCGCTCGGAGAGGTGGACACAGCTCTCACCCAGCAGGGCGACGTGCTGTCCCGAGTCGACGCCGCGATGGCCGCCTACTTCGGAGGACTCATGGCGCAGATTTCGTCGAGCGTGCACGGCGGGGAAGTCCTCGATGCGAGTCTCGACGTCGCCGGGGACATCGTCAGCGAGGCACATGCGGCTTTGGTCGCCCGGCTCGCCTCCGCGCTGCAGACCGCCGCGGCAGCGGGAGAAGTGCAGTTCTCGACCTCCGACGCGACCGCCGAGGACATCGTGCTTCTCCTCCTCGCGGTCGCGGACGGGCTGAAGAAGACGAGCGCGGACCCGCAGTTGCGGCAGCAGCGGAAGGCGTTGTTCCTCCGCCTGGTGCACGCGGGAATCGCACCCCTGCGCCAGCCGCCTGCGGAAGGCAACGCCCCGTGATGACCTCCCTGTACGGCGCTGTCACGTTGTTGGGTGGGTGGCTGTCTGATGGTGCGTCGTGGTGTGGTGGAGCC
>NZ_BMMU01000104.1 GCF_014646095.1 Streptomyces lacrimifluminis
CCGTTGGGTTTTCGCTCCCTGCCCGCAAGGTGGGCCATCGTGCAACTCTCCGTAGTGAACGGGCAGTTCAACGCGGGAGGTGCAGGATGGCCCTGTCTCAGCATGACTTACTCCGGCTGCTTGAGTCACTACGTTCGGCGGACGGGCTCGAACTCGTCCGCAATGTGGCCGAGCGGATGCTCCAGGAGCTGATCGAGGCCGAGGCCACGGTCCGGATCGGCGCGGAGTGGAACGAGCACACCGACACGCGCACCGCGCTTCGTAACGGCCACCGCGACAAGACGCTCAGCACTCAGGCCGGGGACCTGGACCTCGCGATCCCCAAGCTACGGTCGGGCAGCTTCTTCCCCGCCCTGCTGGAGCGGCGCCGCCGCATCGACCAGGCCCTGTATGCGGTCATCATGGAGGCTTACGTCCACGGCGTGTCCACGCGGTCGGTCGACGACCTGGTCAAGGCCCTCGGCGCGGACACCGGGATCTCCAAGAGCGAGGTCTCGCGGATCTGCCAGGACCTGGACGGCCAGCTGACCGCGTTCCGTGCCCGGCCACTGGACCACGTCCGCTTCCCGTACGTCTATCTGGACGCGACCTACTGCAAGGCGCGGGTCGAGCACCAGATCGTGTCCCGCGCCGTGGTGATCGCCACCGGGATCACCGAGGACGGCGGCCGGGAGGTGCTGGGCGTGATGGTCGGCGACAGCGAGACCGAGGTGTTCTGGACCGAGTTCCTGCGTCACCTGCGCGAACGCGGTCTGACCGGGGTCCGGCTCGTCATCGGCGACCACCACTTGGGGCTGGTCAAGGCCATCCGCAAGGTCATGCTCGGGGCGGCCTACCAGCGCTGCAGGGTTCACTTCCTGCGCAACGTGTTCAGCGTGATCAACAAGGAAGCGGCCGAGATGGCCGCCGCCACGATCCGCACGATCTTCGCCCAGCCCACCGCGGATGCGGTCCGCACCCAGCTCGACACCGTCGCCGGCATGCTCGGAAAACAGTTCCCCAAGGTCAAAGACATGCTGCTGGAGGCGAAGGACGACCTGACCGCCTTCGCCGCCTTCCCCGAGCGACATTGGAAGAAGATCCAGTCCACCAACCCGCTGGAACGGATCAACCGCGAGGTCAAGCGCCGCACCGACGTCGTCCAGGTCTTCCCCAACGACGATGCACTCCTGCGGCTGGTCACCGCCGTGCTCTTCGAACTGCACGACGAGTGGATCGCCTTCCCCCGCCGCTACCTGCCCGAGGGAAGCATGGACCAGCTCTACCCCGCCGAGCACCCCGAAAGCGCCCCCGCGCT
>NZ_BMMU01000105.1 GCF_014646095.1 Streptomyces lacrimifluminis
GGGTGACCAGGTGCGTGCTGATCTTGTTCCGGACGACTTGTGGGAGCGGGTGGCTCCGTTGCTGCCACCCGCTCCCGAACGACGACGCCGTCATCCCGGGCGGTTGCGCGTTCCTGACCGAACAGCACTCGCCGGTGTCCTGTTCGTGTTGCGGACCGGTGTCGCCTGGCGGGACGTCCCGGCGGAGGCCGTGGGCTGCTCCGGGGTAACAGCCTGGCGTCGGCTGCGGGACTGGACCGAGGCCGGCGTGTGGCCGCGCCTGCACGCTGCCCTGCTGGCCGAGCTGCGCCGCGCCGACCTGCTGGACCTGGACGACTGCTCCGTGGATGGGTCGCACGTCCGGGCCCTCAAAGGGGGGATCACGTCGGCCCCTCGCCTGTCGACCGCGCCCGCCCTGGATCCAAGCACCACCTGATCGTCGACCGCCACGGAACCCCGCTCGCCGTCACGCTCACCGGCGGCAACCGACACGACGTCACCCAGCTCCTGCCCCTGCTGGACACCGTCCCGCCGATCCGGGGGCTGCGAGGACGCCCCCGTCGCAAGCCCCGACGTTTGTACGCCGACAGGGGCTACGACTTCGACAAGTACCGCCGCCTGCTGTGGAAGCGCGGCATCAAGCCAATGATCGCCCGACGCGGCGTCGCCCACGGCTCCGGACTGGGCAAGGTGCGCTGGGTGGTCGAGCGCGCCTTCGCCTGGCTGCACCAGTTCAAACGGCTCCGCACCCGCTACGAACGACGCGCCGATCTCCACCAGGGCCTGCTCGAACTGGCCTGCAGCCTCATATGCCTCCGACGCCTACGAACCCCGTCCTGAAGCGATCAGTTGGCTACGCTGAACCACCCAGGCCGCACTTCCTTCAGAGGCGGTTGCAGTGACTGCACTGCGGACCGCAGGTCCTCATCCGTGACGTCAACAGTCTCCGGCAGGCTCAGCCCGAACCGGAGCAGCCGCCAGAGGTCGAAGACTTCACTCCCGTCGGCTGAGAAGTCCACATCGACCTCAGTGCCGTTGCCACTGACGAAGCGGCAGCCTGCCCCATGAACCGTGTAGGAGTAGGCGCCGACGTGACCACTCCGACTGATCCGGCGCGAACGAACCAGGCCGAGGACGTCTGCCAGTCGCTCAAGCGAGAGGATCGCCACCCTCATGGCCTCGTCAATCGCATTCAGAGCCTGGACGTAACCGAGCACGAGGTCTCGTGCAGCCCCAACCCGTTCCATACAGCGCCATCCCCCTGAGCCTACGGCTGA
>NZ_BMMU01000106.1 GCF_014646095.1 Streptomyces lacrimifluminis
TCCGGGAGCACCGGAGGCCGCAGGGGCCCCGGAAGCTGTTGAAGGAGCGTGAGCTCTACCTTTCCCTTGTGGATCAAGGGATGGGGAACGCTCAGGCCTGCCGGGTCGTGGGAGTGCACGAGCGGACCGGCAGGGATTGGCGTTACGGACGGCCGGAGGGCCGTGTGAAGAGGCCGCGACCGCGGGCGAAGGATGCGCCGGCGGTCGCGGTCCTTGGTGTCAGAGCACCCAGGACCCGCCTGATCGAGGTCCGTGGCGACTCGCGTTACCTCGGTGAGGATGAGCGGATACACATCGCCGACCGCTTGCGGGAGAAGGCGACGGTCCGCGCGATCGCGGCCGAGCTGGGCCGCAGCCCGTCGACCATCAGCCGGGAGATCCGCCGCAACCGGCATCCGGTGAACGGCCAGTACCGGCCGCACGCGGCACACGCCCGGGCCAGGGCCCGCCGTCCGCGCCCCAAGGGCGGGAAGATCGCGGCGTGTCTTGTGCTGCGTGACACCATCCAGTCATGGCTGGGGCTGAAGTGGAGTCCTGAGCAGATCAGCCGGAGCCTGCGCCTGCACTTCCCCGACCAGCCGGAGATGCACGTGTCGCACGAGACGATCTACCAGGCCCTCTACGTCCAGGGCCGGGGCGAGCTGCGCCGCGAACTCACCAAGGCCCTGCGCACCGGCCGCACCCTCCGCAAGCCTCAACGTCGTCCCGACCAGCGGATCCCGCGCTATCCGGCACCGATGGTGATGATCAGCGACCGGCCGGCCGAGGCCGAGGACCGGGCCGTTCCCGGCCACTGGGAGGGAGACCTGATCATCGGTAAGAACAGCGGCTCTGCGATCGGCACCCTGGTCGAGCGGGCCACCCGCTACGTGATGCTGGTCCACCTGCCCGGCAACCGCGACACCATCACCGTCCGCGACGCGCTGATCGACACCGTCAGCGCCCTCCCTGTCCACCTGCGGCGCTCGCTGACCTGGGACCAGGGCTCAGAGATGGGCCTGCACCACCAGTTCTCCATGGCCACGGGCATGCCCGTCTACTTCTGCGACCCCTCCAGCCCCTGGCAGCGCGGATCGAACGAGAACACGAACGGCCTGTTGCGGCAGTACTTCCCCAAGGGCACCGACCTGTCCCGCCACAGCCGCGAGCACCTGGACGCCGTCGCCGCCGAACTCAACGGCCGCCCACGCAAAACGCTCGACTGGGAAACCCCAGCCGAGCGCCTC
>NZ_BMMU01000107.1 GCF_014646095.1 Streptomyces lacrimifluminis
GCCTCGTGCGTTGCGCACACCATCGGCGTCACCCGATCAGTGGCCACTCTGAAACGGCTCAATAACTCCTCGATTTGATGGGGTGGTTGGGGTCGCAGGATCCGGGTGTGGCGGAGAGGACTGAGGCAGCGTTAGCGGCACAGCTCGGCAAGCTGCTGCCGTTGGTTGGGACTGCGGCTTGCGTGTTGGGGCATGGCGGGGTCCGTGTTGTTGCCCGTGCCACCGGGGTTGCGGAGTCGACGCTCTCGACGCGGCCATTGGCCGCCCGGTGCAGTCGAGCCGCCACTGCAGAAGTGGCGGCTCGACTGCACCGGGGGAACACTGGAATTGACGCCAGAGGGCTTCGGCGTACTCGCGGGCGGTATCGCCCTTGCGCCGCGATCGGCGCGGCTATTCGCCCCGCAGCAGCTTGGTCAGCTCCTCGTCCATGTCCAGATGACTGCTGTCGACGGCCGTCACAATCCACTCGCAGGTCGAGGAGTCGTTCGCAGCCGTACTCGGCGCAGTCGGGACCGGCGGGGCGGGCATTGTCGCTGCGCTACTCGTCCGCTCCCATGGACTTCCGTAGGTGCGTGCCGAGCATGCCCCGCAGTGCTCCAGAGACCTGCGAGTACGTATCTCGCGGACTCGCTTGCGGCACGGGACCTCCTCGTTGACACCTCGGGTAGTGATAATTGATGCCTCATCATTCAGACGGCATGCGAAGAGTTTGCATCATGCTTTCAACTTCTTTTGCTGCGTTCCAGGTTGGCCCGGTGCCCGCATTTCGCGGAGCCGAAAAGGCCGGCTGATGCGCCGCATCGAACTCATCCAAGCGTTGCAATACCGTGTCGTATTCATCCATATCGAATGGTGCAGTCGACCCGTTGACTTTATAGTACTCGATGACCTCTTTCATCTCCGAGCCTGGGGTATTGGGATCATGATAAGTTTGCGCCCAGTCCTCGAATGCTGCCTCAGCATATTCGTCGCGCACCGAATCCAGCAGCTCCAGGGCCTGCGAAACCTCGATGCCAGGGTCGTAATTCTCAATCGAGCGCATGAAGTCTTCCGCCTCCTCGATAAGGTTCCAGTGAGCTTCTTCAGCGTTGCCGCTCCAGGGTGAGGACGGCTTTGGCGATTGACGTCATGC
>NZ_BMMU01000108.1 GCF_014646095.1 Streptomyces lacrimifluminis
GACTACCTTCCTGCGTCACCCCATCACTCACCTACTGCAGGTCTGGTCCGTCGGCTCCACCACTCCCCCTTGCCCGAAGGCTCCGGGGCGGCTTCACGGACTTAGCATCGCCTGGTTCAATGTTTGACGCTTCACAGCGGGTACCGGAATATCAACCGGTTATCCATCGACTACGCCTGTCGGCCTCGCCTTAGGTCCCGACTTACCCTGGGCAGATCAGCTTGACCCAGGAACCCTTAGTCAATCGGCGCACACGTTTCCCACGTGTGTATCGCTACTCATGCCTGCATTCTCACTCGTGAACCGTCCACCACTAGCTTCCGCTGCAGCTTCACCCGGCACACGACGCTCCCCTACCCATCCCAGCCGCCGTTGGGCGTATATGCTGAAATGACACGACTTCGGCGGTACGCTTGAGCCCCGCTACATTGTCGGCGCGGAATCACTAGACCAGTGAGCTATTACGCACTCTTTCAAGGGTGGCTGCTTCTAAGCCAACCTCCTGGTTGTCTGTGCGACTCCACATCCTTTCCCACTTAGCGTACGCTTAGGGGCCTTAGTCGATGCTCTGGGCTGTTTCCCTCTCGACCATGGAGCTTATCCCCCACAGTCTCACTGCCGTGCTCTCACTTACCGGCATTCGGAGTTTGGCTAAGGTCAGTAACCCGGTAGGGCCCATCGCCTATCCAGTGCTCTACCTCCGGCAAGAAACACACGACGCTGCACCTAAATGCATTTCGGGGAGAACCAGCTATCACGGAGTTTGATTGGCCTTTCACCCCTAACCACAGGTCATCCCCCAGGTTTTCAACCCTGGTGGGTTCGGTCCTCCACGAAGTCTTACCTCCGCTTCAACCTGCCCATGGCTAGATCACTCCGCTTCGGGTCTTGAGCGCGCTACTAAAACGCCCTATTCGGACTCGCTTTCGCTACGGCTTCCCCACACGGGTTAACCTCGCAACACACCGCAAACTCGCAGGCTCATTCTTCAAAAGGCACGCAGTCACGACCCGCCAAGTAAACTTGACGAGCGACGCTCCCAC
>NZ_BMMU01000109.1 GCF_014646095.1 Streptomyces lacrimifluminis
AGCGTTCCTCGGACTCGCCGTCTGCCTGATCACTCACCGCCACGTCCAACGGCTTTGTTAGGGACTGTTAGACCGTGTCCTACGTGGTGAGGCGGACGTTGGTCTGTCCATGGGGCGGGGTACGTGGAGTTGGATTGTTCCGGACGGGCTGTGGGAGATCGCGAAGCCGCTGATCCCGGCGTCGAAGGTGCGTCCGCAGGGCGGCGGGACACAGGACACACCTGATGAGACGGTGTTCGCCGCGATCGTCTACGTGCTGGTCAGCGGCTGCTCCTGGCGCGCTCTGCCGCCCTGCTTCGGGATATCGAAGTCGACCGCCCACCGCCGGTTCCTGATCTGGTCGAGAGCCGGCGTCTGGGGCCGCCTCCACGAAGCCGTGCTGCACCGGCTCGACGACGCCGGGCTCATCGACGTCACCCGCGTCGTCCTCGACACCGCCCACGTCAGGGCTAAAAAGGGGGCGAACACACAGGTCCGAGCCCCGTGGACCGAGGCAAGCCGGGTTCCAAGATGCACGTCCTGTCGGACGCGAACGGACTGCCGCTTCTCGTCGGTGTCTCGGCCGGCAACACCCACGACAGCGAAGGGCTGGAGCTCATGATCGAGGGTCACCAAACGAGACACGACCCTCACCGCGGCCGGTACTTCAAGCCCCAGCGCCTACACGCAGATAAAGCCTACGATCGCGCCGACCTGCGCAGATGGCTCCGATGGAAGCGAATCGGAGTACGCATCGCCCGCAAAGGCATCGAATCCAGCGAGCGATTAGGGCGTCGGAGGTGGGTGATCGAGCGCACGATGTCGTGGCTGTCCGGCTACCGCAGACTGAGTCCCCGCTACGAGCGTCACCCCCGCAACTACCTGGCATTTCTCGGACTGGCCGCGGCCCTCTGCTGTTACAAGCGCCTCGTCCGCCTCACCACGTAGGACACGGTCTAAGACGGTGTCCTACATGGTCAGTTGGCAGTTGTGCTGGGCATGGGGAGTGGACGGTG
>NZ_BMMU01000110.1 GCF_014646095.1 Streptomyces lacrimifluminis
CCTCGCCGCCGTCCAGGGCTTCATGCCCGAACTCGGCCTGGCGAAGGAGAACATCGTCTTCGTCTCCGGCATCGGCTGCTCCTCCCGCTTCCCCTACTACATGAACACCTACGGGATGCACTCCATCCACGGCCGCGCCCCCACGATCGCCACCGGCCTCGCAACCTCACGACGCGACCTCTCCGTCTGGGTCGTCACCGGCGACGGCGACGCCCTCTCCATCGGCGGCAACCACCTCATCCACGCCCTGCGCCGCAACGTCAACCTCAAGATCCTCCTCTTCAACAACCGCATCTACGGACTCACCAAAGGCCAGTACTCCCCCACCAGCGAGGTCGGCAAGATCACCAAATCCACACCGATGGGCTCGCTCGACGCACCCTTCAACCCGGTCTCCCTCGCCATCGGCGCCGAAGCCTCCTTCGTCGCCCGCACCGTCGACTCCGACCGCAAACACCTCACCAGCGTCCTGCGCGAAGCCGCCGCCCACCCCGGCACCGCACTCATCGAGATCTACCAGAACTGCAACATCTTCAACGACGGCGCCTTCGAAGCCCTCAAGGACAAACAACAGGCCGAGGAAGCCGTCATCCGCCTGGAACACGGACAGCCCATCCGCTTCGGAACCGACCACGCCAAAGGCGTCGTACGGGACCAGGCGACCGGCGACCTGAAAGTGGTCACCGTGACGGACGAGAACGAGTCACAGGTCCTGGTCCACGACACCCACACCGCGTCCCCGACCACCGCCTTCGCACTCTCCCGGCTCGCCGACCCCGACACCCTCCACCACACCCCCATCGGCGTCTTCCGCTCCATCGAACGACCCGCCTACGACACCCAGATGGCCGAC
>NZ_BMMU01000111.1 GCF_014646095.1 Streptomyces lacrimifluminis
GCGGGGAAGCGGACTCCGCCGATGAGTTCGACGGGGTGTGCGTCGGTGAACGCCCGTAGGTCGAGTTCGGTGGGCTGGGCGAAGCGGGAGAAGTTGTGGACGCACAGGACGAGGTCGTCCTTGTGTTCCCGCAGGAAGGCGATGACGGCGGGGTTGGAGGAGGGGAGTTCGGTGTAGGAGCCGAGGCCGAAGGCGGGGTTCTGTTTGCGGATCTCGATCATGCGGCGGGTCCAGTGCAGGAGCGAGGAGGGTGACGACATGGAGGCTTCGACGTTGGTGACCTGGTAGCCGTAGACGGGGTCCATGATCGTGGGCAGGACGAGGCGGCCGGGGTCGCAGGAGGAGAAGCCGGCGTTGCGGTCGGGGGTCCACTGCATGGGGGTGCGGACGGCGTCGCGGTCGCCGAGCCAGATGTTGTCGCCCATGCCGATCTCGTCGCCGTAGTAGAGGATCGGGCTGCCGGGCAGGGACAGCAGGAGTGCGGTGAAGAGTTCGATCTGGTTGCGGTCGTTGTCGAGGAGGGGGGCGAGGCGGCGGCGGATGCCGATGTTGGCGCGCATGCGGGGGTCTTTGGCGTATTCGGCCCACATGTAGTCGCGTTCCTCGTCGGTGACCATTTCGAGGGTGAGTTCGTCGTGGTTGCGGAGGAAGATGCCCCACTGGCAGTGGGAGGGGATGGCGGGGGTTTTGGCGAGGATTTCGGAGACGGGGTAGCGGGATTCGCGGCGGACGGCCATGAAGATGCGGGGCATGACGGGGAAGTGGAATGCCATGTGGCATTCGTCGCCGCCGCTTTGGTAGTCGCCGAAGTAGTCGACGAC
>NZ_BMMU01000112.1:0-507 GCF_014646095.1 Streptomyces lacrimifluminis
CTCGGGGTCCCGGTCCTTGGCGGGAGTGTCCTCGAAGGTGTCCGGGACAGGCTCGTTGACGATCATGTTGTGGGTGACCCTCCGATCTGCGGGGTGGACGGTCGCAGGACGGTCAGGATGTGCGCGGGGCGCGTACCCGGTTCCAGGCGCACATAGTTCGTCCTGCCCCATTGGTAGGTCTCACCGGTGAGCTCGTCGCGCACCGGCAAGGACTCGTGCCAGTCCAGGCCGAGTTGCGGCATGTCCAACGAGACCGTCGCCTCGTGGGTGTGGTGGGGGTCGAGGTTCACGACCACCAGAACCGTGTTCGATCCCTGGCGTTTCGAGTAGACGATCACCGCCTCCTGGTCCGCGTGGTGGAAGTGGAGATCACGCAGTTGCCGCAGGGCCGGGCTGCGCCGCCGGACCGCGTTCAGCTCGGCTATCAGCGGGGCGATCGACTGCCCGTTCCGCTCGGCTGATTCCCAGTCCCTGGGCCGGAGTTGGTATTTCTCCGAGTCCAGGTAT
>NZ_BMMU01000112.1:586-802 GCF_014646095.1 Streptomyces lacrimifluminis
CAGGATGTCGGGAGTGTTGACGAAGAAATTCGGCCGCATGTACGCCGCCGCCTCACCCGACAGCTCGGTCAGGTACTCGGTCAGCTCCGCCTTGCCCGTACGCCAGGTGAAATACGTGTACGACTGCTGGAAACCGACCTGGGCGAGGGTGTGCATCATCGCCGGGCGGGTGAACGCCTCCGCCAGGAAGATCACGTCCGGATCGGTGCCGTTGAT
>NZ_BMMU01000113.1 GCF_014646095.1 Streptomyces lacrimifluminis
GCCTCGACCGCGTTCCCCACCGGTACCTATCGCAACATCTCCGGGAACCTGGCGCTGTCGTACGGGCTCGTCGCGGCCGGTCAGCAGGCCGATCTGCCGCTGTACCTGGGCTCGTACCCGATCACTCCGGCCTCCGACATCCTGCACGAGCTCAGCCGCCACAAGAACTTCGGCGTCCGCACCTTCCAGGCCGAGGACGAGATCGCGGGCATCGGGGCCGCGCTGGGCGCCTCCTTCGGCGGATCCCTGGCCGTCACCACCACCTCGGGCCCGGGCGTGGCACTGAAGTCCGAGGCCATCGGCCTCGCGGTGTCGATGGAACTGCCACTGCTCGTCGTCGACATCCAGCGCGGCGGACCCTCCACCGGACTGCCGACCAAGACCGAACAGGCCGACCTGCTCCAGGCCATGTTCGGCCGCAACGGCGAGGCACCCGTCCCGATCGTGGCCCCGCGCACCCCCGCCGACTGCTTCGACGCGGCACTGGAAGCCGCCCGTATCGCCCTCACCTACCGCACCCCCGTCTTCCTCCTCTCCGACGGATACCTCGCCAACGGCTCCGAACCCTGGCGCATCCCCGAGGTCGACGAACTCCCCGACCTGCGCGTCCAGTTCGCCCAGGGACCCAACCACACCCTCGACGACGGCACCGAGGTCTTCTGGCCCTACAAACGCGACCCGAAGACCCTCGCCCGCCCCTGGGCCGTCCCCGGCACCCCCGGACTCGAACACCGCATCGGCGGCATCGAGAAACAGGACGGCACCGGCAACATCTCCTACGACCC
>NZ_BMMU01000114.1 GCF_014646095.1 Streptomyces lacrimifluminis
CTCCGGTGAGCTCGCGGCTGATTTTGTTAGCCATCGCCCAGTGGACCATCGCGCGGGATCGCTGGGGCAGTGCTTCGTAGTCCCGGACGAGGCGCCGGTGCTGCATGAGCCAGCCGAACGTTCGCTCGATCACCCAGCGTTTCGCCTGGGGTTGGAACCCCTTGGCGGTGGACCGTTTCACGACCTCGACGTCGATTCCCCTCGCGGCTCCGTGCTGGAAGACGCTGTTCTGGTATCCGCCGTCGGCCCAGACCTTCGTCACGCTGGGATGCGAGGCGGCGAGCTCGTCGAGTAGGCGTTTCCCGCCGGTGGAGTCGTGCACCGAGGCGGCCGTGACGATGACGGCCAGGACCAGGCCGAGCGTGTCCGTGGCCACGTGACGCTTACGCCCTTTGATTTTCTTGCCGGCGTCGATGCCCTGACTGGCCTCAGCCACGTTCGCGGATGTTTTCACGCTCTGCGCATCAATCACCGCGGCCGACGGGGCCGCAGGCCGGCCCTGAGCCCGACGGGCCTTGTCGCGCAGCAGATCATGAACCCGCTGAGTAGTGCCGTCCACCTCCCACTTCGCGTAGTAGTCGTAGACGGTCTTGTACGGCGGGAAGTCGTGCGGCAGGTACTCCCACGGGATGCCCGTGCGGTTGACGTAGAGGATGGCGTTCACGATCTCTCGCAGATCATGCACCCGTGCCGCGGTGCCTGGACCGGTGCGAGCGGCCCGCCATGCGACGAACACGGGCTCGATCAACGTCCAGCGGGCATCGGAGACGTCACTGCGATAAG
>NZ_BMMU01000115.1 GCF_014646095.1 Streptomyces lacrimifluminis
AGCGAGCCGCCGCGCCCGAAGACGTCGATCAGCGGCAGCTCCAGCTTCATCTCCGGCGTCGGCACCCCCACCAGAACCACGGTCCCGGCCAGATCACGGGCATAGAACGCCTGCTTGTACGTCTCCGGGCGCCCGACCGCCTCGATGACCACGTCGGCGCCGAAGCCGCCGGTCAGCTCACGGATCGCCTCGACCGGGTCCGTCTCCTTGGAGTTGACCGTGTGGGTCGCGCCCAGTTCACGGGCGGTCGCGAGCTTGTTGTCGTCGATGTCGACGGCGATGATCTTCGCGGCACCGGCCAGGTTGGACCCGACAACCGCCGCGTCCCCGACCCCACCGCAGCCGATGACCGCGACGGAGTCGCCTCGCCCCACGTTCCCGGTGTTGATGGCGGCGCCGATACCGGCCATCACCCCGCACCCCAGCAGCCCCGCCACAGCGGCCGAGGCCGCCGGGTCGACCTTGGTGCACTGCCCGGCCGCGACGAGCGTCTTCTCGGCGAAGGCACCGATACCGAGCGCCGGGGAGAGTTCCGTACCGTCGGTGAGCGTCATCTTCTGCCTGGCGTTGTGCGTGTTGAAGCAGTACCACGGCCGCCCACGCAGACAGGCCCGGCAATTCCCGCACACAGCACGCCAGTTGAGGATCACGAAATCACCGGGGACCACATCCGTGACCCCCTCCCCCACCGACTCCACCACACCGGCCGCCTCATGACCGAGCAGGAAGGGGAAGTCGTCGTTGATCCCACCCTCGCGGTAGTGCAGGTCGGTGT
>NZ_BMMU01000116.1 GCF_014646095.1 Streptomyces lacrimifluminis
CAAGAGGCCGTTCACCGACGGTGTCATCACCGGCTGGGGCACGGTGGAGGGCCGTACGGTCTTCGTGTACGCGCATGACTTCCGCATCTTCGGCGGCGCGCTGGGCGAGGCCCACGCCACGAAGATCCACAAGATCATGGACATGGCCATCGCGGCCGGGGCCCCGCTGGTGTCGCTCAACGACGGTGCCGGTGCCCGTATCCAGGAGGGTGTCTCGGCCCTGGCCGGGTACGGCGGCATCTTCCAGCGCAACACCAGGGCCTCCGGTGTCATCCCGCAGATCAGCGTGATGCTCGGCCCGTGCGCCGGCGGCGCGGCCTACAGTCCCGCCCTCACCGACTTCGTCTTCATGGTCCGCGAGACCTCACAGATGTTCATCACCGGCCCGGACGTCGTCAAGGCGGTCACCGGCGAGGAGATCACCCAGAACGGCCTCGGCGGCGCCGACGTGCACGCCGAGACCAGCGGCGTCGCGCACTTCGCCTACGACGACGAGGAGACCTGCATCGCCGAGGTCCGCTACCTCCTCGCGATGCTCCCGCAGAACAACCGCGAGAACCCCCCGCGCGTCGACTCCGAGGACCCCGCCGACCGGCGGAGCGACATCCTGCTCGACCTCGTCCCCGCCGACGGCAACCGGCCCTACGACATGACCAAGGTCATCGAGGAGATCGTCGACGACGGCGACTACCTCGAGATCCACGAACGCTGGGCCCGCAACATCATCTGCGCGCTCGGCCGGCTCGGCGGCCAGGTCGTCGGCAT
>NZ_BMMU01000117.1 GCF_014646095.1 Streptomyces lacrimifluminis
CCAACGACAACACACCGGCAACATCAGCCACCCCACCGACCACACCACTCAACGCCTCGGCATACAGGGCGCGTTCCGCCTGCATTGCGGGGACATTGGCCTCCAGAACCTGTGCGCCCCAACCGGTCAGGGCAGCACGGGTTGCGGCCACCGCCGTGTCCTCTACATGACCGTCCGGGACCACCAGCAACCACGTACCGGACAGCGCGGCCGAGGAGGCGGACTCCGCAACCGGACGCCACACCACCCGGTACCGCCAGCCATCCACCCCCTGCGCAACCTCATCTGCCGGACGCCGTCCGGCACTCCCCAGCCAGTACCGCTCGCGTTGGAAGGCATACGTCGGAAGATCGACACGGCTCAGCGCCTGCGGAGCGAAGAACGCCCGCCAGTCGACGGTCGCGGCACCCCGGGCATGAACTAGGGCCAGCGCGGAGATGAGTTCGCGCTCCTCGGAGCGGTCGCGGCGCAGCGCGGGAGCGAAGGCGATCTCGTCGTCCTGGACACAGCCCTGTCCCATGCCGCTAAGTGCGGCGTCGGGACCAAGCTCGACAAAAGTTGTGACGCCCTGCGCTTCCAAGTGCCGTATCACGTCGGCGAATCGCACGGCTTCGCGCACATGCCGCACCCAATACGCGCCGGAGCCGAGCAGCTCATCCGTCGCCAGCTCTCCGGTGACATCAGAGACCACAGGGATGGTTGGGGGGTTGTAGGTGAGTGTGTCGGCGATCTGCTGGAACTCGGCCAGCATCGGCTCCA
>NZ_BMMU01000118.1 GCF_014646095.1 Streptomyces lacrimifluminis
GGGGATGGATCGTTCCGGACGGCCTGTGGGAGATCGCGAGGCCGTTGCTGCCGCCGGCACGGGCAAGGCCGCAAGGTGGCGGAGTCGCCAACATCGATGATGAGGCGGTGTTTGCCGCGATCATCTACGTGTTGGTCAGTGGCTGCGCCTGGCGGGCGTTGCCGCCGTGCTTCGGGGCGTCGAAGTCGACCGTGCACCGCCGCTTCGTCATCTGGTCGCGTGCGGGAGTCTGGGGACGGCTGCATCAAAAGGTCCTGCAGCTCCTGGACGAGCGGAACTTGGTCGACTTGTCCCGTGCGGTCCTCGACTCCGCGCACGTGCGCGCTAAAAAGGGGGCGAACACACAGGTCCGAGCCCCGTGGACCGGGGCAAGCCCGGTTCCAAAATGCACGTCCTGTCCGACGCGAACGGACTGCCCCTACGCGTAGGAGTCTCCGCGGCCAACACTCACGACAGCCAGGCCCTGAAGCCGATGCTGTCCCATTTCCACATGGGACACGAATTCCACGCAGCTGACTCCAAACCCGTGCGCCTTCATGCCGACAAGGCGTACGACGTGCCTCACCTGCGGCGATGGCTATGGGGCAAACGCATCGGCGTCCGCATCGCCCGCAAGGGCATCGACTCCAGCGAACGGCTCGGCCGACGCAGGTGGGTCATCGAGCGCACCATGTCCTGGCTGACCGGCTACCGCCGCCTCAACCACCGCTACGAGCGAAAACCGGGCAACTACCTGGCCTTTCTCGGACTGG
>NZ_BMMU01000119.1 GCF_014646095.1 Streptomyces lacrimifluminis
CGGTTCCGGCTGTGTGCTCACGGCGTGGTGGGCAGGCTGGCGACGCCGGTGATCTGCTCCCAGATGGCGAAGCGGACGGTCATTTCGGCGCGGTAGTCGTGTGCGGGCATCAGGTGGCGGCGGGGTCGGAAGTGGGGTGAGATACCGCTGAACGCGGAGAGGAACCGCTGTGCTCCGCCCACGGAGCGGAAGCCCTTCATCGCCCGTTCACGCTGCCTGGTGGGCTGGTGGCTGTTCTCCGCCCGGTTGTTCAAATACTTCGACTGGCGGTACTCGACGCAGGGCATGACCTCGCGGCGGGCGGCGCCGTATGAGCGGAGCTTGTCGGTGACGACCACCCGCGGCACCGTGCGGGTCTTCTCCAGCAGGCGGCGCAAGAAGCGTCTGGCGGCGGCCTTGTCCCGCCGGTTCCGCACCAGGATGTCCAGCACGTTGCCGTCCTGGTCGACGGCCCGCCACAGGTACTTCTGTTCCCCATTGATCTTGACGAAGACCTCGTCCAGGTGCCACTTGTCCCCAGGCCGAGGCTGTCGGCGGCGCAGCGCGTTGGCGTACTGCTGACCGAACTTGCCACACCACCGCCGCACCGTCTCATAAGAGACGGTCACGCCGCGCTCAAGCATCAGCTCCTCGACCTCGCGGAACGACAGCGGGAAACGGAAGTACAGCCACACACAGTGGGAGATCACCTCGACCGGATACCGGTGCCCCTTGTACGACAGCGACGCACTCCCCACGGACG
>NZ_BMMU01000120.1 GCF_014646095.1 Streptomyces lacrimifluminis
CCTCCAGGAACTCGCCACCGCCACCGATGTGTTCGGGCTGCGGGACGCCATGTTCCGGGGCGAGAGGATCAACGTCACGGAGGAGCGTGCGGTGCTGCACACCGTGCTGCGGGCGCCGCGTGAGGCGGTGGTCGAGGTCGACGGGGAGAACGTCGTCCCGGCCGTGCACGCGGTCCTGGACCGGATGGCCGGTTTCGCCGAGAAGGTGCGCTCGGGTGAGTGGACCGGGCACACCGGCCGCCGGATCAGGAACGTCGTCAACATCGGCATCGGTGGCTCGGACCTCGGTCCGGCGATGGCGTACGAGGCTCTGCGGGCGTTCACGGCACGGGAGTTGACGTTCCGGTTCGTGTCGAACGTCGACGGTGCCGATCTGCACGAGGCGGTGCGGGACCTGGACCCGGCGGAGACGCTGTTCATCGTCGCCTCCAAGACGTTCACGACGATCGAGACGATCAGCAACGCCACCTCGGCCCGCTCCTGGCTCCTCGCGGGTCTGGGCGGTGCGGAGGAGGCGGTCGCCAGGCACTTCGTGGCGTTGTCGACGAACTCCGGGAAGGTCGCCGACTTCGGGATCGACACGGCGAACATGTTCGAGTTCTGGGACTGGGTCGGCGGGCGGTACTCGTTCGACTCGGCGATCGGGCTGTCGCTGATGATCGCGATCGGGCCGGAGCGGTTCCGGGAGATGCTGGACGGGTTCGCGCTGGTCGACGAGCACTTCCGGACGGCTCCGGCGGA
>NZ_BMMU01000122.1 GCF_014646095.1 Streptomyces lacrimifluminis
GCCGAGGCGGCCTTCGCCGTCACGACGTTCTCGATCCGCTCCGGGGTCAAGCCTTCCAGCACACCGTCGTCGAGCACACCAGCCGTGTGCACCACCGCCGTCAGATCCTCAATCTGCCCCAGCAGCGCAGCCACGGCATCCCGGTCGGAAACATCACATGCCACAACCGTCACCCGGGCACCCAAGGCCGTCAGCTCGACTTCAAGCTCCGGTGCCCCCGGGGCCTCCAGGCCGCGACGGCTCGCCAGAACGACATGCTCTGCACCCCGCTCCGCCAGCCACCGGCTCACCCGGGCACCCAGCGCACCCGTACCACCAGTCACCAGGACCGTGCCACGCGGCTCCCACACCCCACCACGGGAAGCGGAAGCACGCACCAGACGCCGGGCCAGAACACCCGAGGCACGAATGGCGACCTGGTCCTCACTGTTCAGCCCGGCCAGCACGGCGCACAGACGGGCCTGCGCCCGCTCGTCGAGCGTCTCGGGCAGATCGACCAAACCACCCCATCGCTCCGGCAGCTCCAGCCCCGCCGTCAGACCCACACCCCACACCTGCGCCTGCACCGCCGCAGTCAGCTCATCCGAGCCGCCCACCGACACCGCGCCACGCGTCGCCAGCCAGACCGGAGCCTCCACACCCACATCACCCAGCGCCTGCACCAAACCAACCGCAGGAGCCGCACCACCATCAGCCAACCCCAC
>NZ_BMMU01000123.1 GCF_014646095.1 Streptomyces lacrimifluminis
CTGGTAGATGGGTTTTCGACCAAGAGAACCGTCTCCACCAGAGGCTTCGCATGCTTGTTTACCCGTCCGGCGTCAACGTGTCCAGCTCCGCCCTCCGCTTCCTCGCTGCCCGCCTGAGGGAACGGCGGCGCACTCTCGGCACCCGATGGCGGCGCCTGAGTGCGGGCCGGCAGGCCCTGCTCACGCTCGCCCACCTGCGCAACGGCCAGCCCTATGCCCAGCTCGCGGCCGGTTTCGGAGTCGGCACCACAACCGTCTACCGGTACGTCACCGAGGCCGTCGAGCTCCTGGCCGCCCTCGCCCCCACGCTCGCCGAAGCCATGCGGGCCGCGTCGATGAAGGCGTACCTGATCCTGGACGGAACACTTCTGCCGATCGACCGGATCGCCGCCGACCGCCCCTTCTACTCGGGCAAACACAAGAAGCACGGCATGACCGTGCAGGTCATAGCCGACCCGAAGGGCCGTCTCCTATGGGCTTCACCAGCCCTGGCCGGCGCCGTCCATGACGTCCGGGCCGCACGCGAGCACGGCATCATCGACGCCCTCGCCCAGGCCGGCATCAACTGCTGGGCGGACAAGGGGTACCAGGGCGCAGGCGGCACCGTCCGCCTCCCCTACCGCGGCCGATGGGACAGCCTCTCTGCTGGTCAGCAGGCCGTCAATCGGTCCCACGCGAAGGTCCGGGCAC
>NZ_BMMU01000124.1 GCF_014646095.1 Streptomyces lacrimifluminis
AACAGCGCGGTCGCCCTTGGAGTCTGGCCCTGGAGGACCGAATCCTGCTGGTCACGGCTTATTGGCGCACGAACTTGACGATGCGGCAGCTTGCCCCGCTGTTCGGGGTCTCCAAGTCGGCTGCAGACCGGATCATTGACCATCTCGGTCCGCTGCTGGCGCTCAGGCAGCGGAAGCGGTTCCGCAAGAACACTGTGCTCATCGTCGACGGCACCCTGGTGCCCACCCGCGATCACACGGTGGCCGAGCAGTCGAAGAACTACCGCTATTCCACAGCCCATCAGGTGGTCATCGACGCCGACACTCGCCTGATCGTCGTTGTCGGCCAACCCGTGCCGGGCAACCGGCACGATTCTCGCGGCTGGGAAGAGTCCGGCGCCAAGGCCGCCGTCGGCAAGACGATGACCATCGCCGACGGCGGCTACCTGGGCACCGGACTGGTCATTCCACACCGCCGCCGCAAGGGCGAAGAACTCCCGGCATGGAAAGAGGAACACAACCGCTCGCACAAGCAGGTTCGCGCACGCGTCGAGCACGCCTTCGCCCGTATGAAGGGCTGGAAGGTCCTGCGCGACTGCCGCCTCAAAGGTGACGGCGTCCATCACGCCATGCTCGGCATCGCCCACCTGCACAACCTCACCCTCGCCGGATAGGCGAAC
>NZ_BMMU01000125.1 GCF_014646095.1 Streptomyces lacrimifluminis
ACCCGTTACCGGGCTTCCAGATCTGGCCTATCAACCCAGTCGTCTACTGGGAGCCTTACCCCATCTAGTGGGTGGGAACACTCATCTCGAAGCAGGCTTCCCGCTTAGATGCTTTCAGCGGTTATCCCTCCCGAACGTAGCCAACCAGCCATGCCCTTGGCAGGACAACTGGCACACCAGAGGTTCGTCCGTCCCGGTCCTCTCGTACTAGGGACAGCCCTTCTCAATGTTCCTGCGCGCGCAGCGGATAGGGACCGAACTGTCTCACGACGTTCTAAACCCAGCTCGCGTACCGCTTTAATGGGCGAACAGCCCAACCCTTGGGACCGACTCCAGCCCCAGGATGCGACGAGCCGACATCGAGGTGCCAAACCATCCCGTCGATATGGACTCTTGGGGAAGATCAGCCTGTTATCCCCGGGGTACCTTTTATCCGTTGAGCGACGGCGCTTCCACAAGCCACCGCCGGATCACTAGTCCCGACTTTCGTCCCTGCTCGACCCGTCGGTCTCACAGTCAAGCTCCCTTGTGCACTTACACTCAACACCTGATTGCCAACCAGGCTGAGGGAACCTTTGGGCGCCTCCGTTACTCTTTAGGAGGCAACCGCCCCAGTTAAACTACCCATCAGACACTGTCCCTGATCCGGA
>NZ_BMMU01000126.1 GCF_014646095.1 Streptomyces lacrimifluminis
TCGGCCTGGTAGAGGTAGGGGACGGCGTCGAGGCGGAAGCCGTCGATGCCGAGGTCGAGCCAGAATCGCAGCGCGGAGAGGATTTCCTCCTGGACGGCCGGGTTTTCGTAGTTGAGGTCGGGTTGGTGGGAGAAGAAGCGGTGCCAGTAGTACTCCTTGCGGACGGGGTCGAAGGTCCAGTTGGAGGCTTCGGTGTCGACGAAGATGATGCGGGCGTCCTGGTACTGGTCGTCTTTTTCGGCCCAGACGTAGTAGTCGCCGTAGGGGCCTTCGGGGTCGTTTCTGGATTCCTGGAACCAGGGGTGCTGGTCGCTGGTGTGGTTCATGACGAAGTCGATGATGACGCGCATGCCGCGTTGGTGGGCGGCGTCGACGAATTCGACGAAGTCGGCGAGGTCGCCGAATTCGGGGAGGACGGCGGTGTAGTCGGAGACGTCGTAGCCGCCGTCACGCAACGGTGATTTGAAGAAGGGGGGCAGCCAGAGGCAGTCGATGCCGAGCCACTGGAGGTAGTCGAGTTTGGCGGTGAGGCCTTTGAGGTCGCCGACTCCGTCGCCGTTGCTGTCCTGGAAGGAGCGGACGAGGACCTCGTAGAAGACGGCGCGTTTGAACCAC
>NZ_BMMU01000127.1 GCF_014646095.1 Streptomyces lacrimifluminis
AGCCCCACGTCCCACAGAGACGCCCGCCCCTTGGAGTATTTGTAGAGCGTGTCCGCGAGTACGACGAGGGCCGCGATCAGCACGATCGCACCGAGGATCGGCCCCCCGATGATCATCGCCACAACCCCGACGACCGCGACGACAATCTTGCACACGGCGACGATGGAGTCCCAGTTGTCGACGAACCAGTCCCCGACCTCCTCCCACCAACTCCGGTTCTGAATACCGGCGTCCGAGGCCTCGTCGATCCTCCGCTTCGCTTCCCCCGCCGCGTCCTCACGCATCCTGCGCGCGTCCTCGGCCATCTTCTTCGCCGCGTCCAACGCCGACTGCGCACTCGTGACGTCCGACTGAGCACTGTCCCGCGCCGACTTGGCATGCTGGGCATCCCGGGTCGCCGCCCGGACCTTCGCCTCGTCCGGCGGCTCCGCAGCCTTACTGCCCGTCGGATCGTCCTTGTACCTGTCCGACTCCTTCGCCGCCCGCGTCACCCACGAATCAGCCGACGACAGACGCGACTTGGCCGACGACAGATCAGCCCGCGCCTCCCGGCCCTTCACCAGCGCCCGGTCGGCCAGCGCCTGCGCCCGCTCCAACTTCGGCCAG
>NZ_BMMU01000128.1 GCF_014646095.1 Streptomyces lacrimifluminis
CGCCAGATTCACACGGGATTTCTCGGGCCCCGTGCTACTTGGGTGTCTCTCAAACGAGCCGTTAATGTTTCGACTACGGGGGTCTTACCCTCTACGCCGGACCTTTCGCATGTCCTTCGCCTACATCAACGGTTTCTGACTCGTCTCACGGCCGGCAGACCATGAAAGAGAGATCCCACAACCCCGTATACGCAACCCCTGCCGGGTCTCACACGCATACGGTTTGGCCTCATCCGGTTTCGCTCGCCACTACTCCCGGAATCACGGTTGTTTTCTCTTCCTGCGGGTACTGAGATGTTTCACTTCCCCGCGTTCCCTCCACACACCCTATGTGTTCAGATGTGGGTGACAGCCCATGACGACTGCCGGGTTTCCCCATTCGGAAACCCCCGGATCAAAGCCTGGTTGACGACTCCCCGGGGACTATCGTGGCCTCCCACGTCCTTCATCGGTTCCTGGTGCCAAGGCATCCACCGTGCGCCCTTAAAAACTTGGCCACAGATGCTCGCGTCCACTGTGCAGTTCTCAAACAACGACCAACCACCCACCACCCCACCCTTACAGGCGAGTTCACTGGG
>NZ_BMMU01000129.1 GCF_014646095.1 Streptomyces lacrimifluminis
TCGCGTTCTTCTGTATCGGTGGCGTGATGGCGCTGTTCATGCGCGCCGAGCTGGCCCGGCCGGGTCTGCAGATCATGTCGAACGAGCAGTTCAACCAGGCGTTCACGATGCACGGCACGATCATGCTGCTGATGTTCGCGACGCCGCTGTTCGCCGGTTTCACCAACTGGATCATGCCGCTGCAGATCGGCGCCCCCGACGTCGCGTTCCCGCGGCTGAACATGTTCGCCTACTGGCTGTACCTGTTCGGCTCGCTGATCGCGGTCGGCGGTTTCCTCACCCCCTCGGGCGCCGCCGACTTCGGCTGGTTCGCCTACTCCCCGCTGTCCGACGCGGTCCGCTCGCCGGGTATCGGCGCCGACCTGTGGATCATGGGCCTGGCCTTCTCCGGCTTCGGCACCATCCTCGGCGCGGTCAACTTCATCACCACCATCATCTGCATGCGCGCACCCGGCATGACCATGTTCCGCATGCCGATCTTCGTGTGGAACGTGCTGCTGACCGCGGTCCTCGTCCTGCTCGCCTTCCCCGTTCTCGCCGCCGCGCTGTTCGCGCTGGAGGC
>NZ_BMMU01000130.1 GCF_014646095.1 Streptomyces lacrimifluminis
CCGCCAACCACGACCTCATGGTCCGCACCCGCCAGGCCAAGATCGACGGCATCGACGTACCGGACCTGGCGGTGGACGAGCCGTCCGGCGCGGCCAACACCCTTGTGCTGGGCTGGGGTTCCACCTACGGGCCGATCACCGCGGCCGTGCGCCGGCTGCGGGCGGCGGGACAGCCGATCGCGCAGGCCCATCTGCGTCACCTCAATCCGTTCCCGAGGAATCTCGGCGAGGTGCTGCGGCGCTACGACAAGATCGTGATCCCCGAGATGAACCTCGGGCAGCTCGCCATGCTCATCCGGGCGAAGTACCTGGTCGACGCCCACTCGTACAACCAGGTCAACGGTATGCCGTTCAAGGCCGAACAGCTCGCCACGGCTCTCAAGGAGGCCATCGATGGCTGAGACGTCCACGGAAGGCGCCGGTACCGGCTCGATCGAGGCACTCACTCTGGTGCCCAAGGCCGAGGCCAGGCAGTCCATGAAGGACTTCAAGTCCGACCAGGAAGTGCGCTGGTGCCCCGGCTGCGGGGACTACGCGATC
>NZ_BMMU01000131.1 GCF_014646095.1 Streptomyces lacrimifluminis
ATCAACGGTGAATGGAAGGCATGGCTCACCCGCAGACGACTGGTCTTGCGCCCCTCCGCATCAAAGGACGCCTTGATAGCGAGCACAGCCGCCTCATCACCGGAGACCACCACCGACGAAGGACCATTGATCGCAGCAATGCTGACCAGATCCGTCAGATACGGGGTGGCCTCAGCCTCACTCGCCTGCAGCGCCACCATCGCACCACCGGCCGGCAACGCCTGCATCAACCGGCCCCGCGCCGCCACCAACCGCGCCGCATCCGCAAGCGACAACACACCCGCCACATGCGCCGCCGCCAACTCACCCACCGAGTGCCCCGCCAAGAAGTCCGGCCGCACCCCCCACGACTCCATCAGCCGGAACAACGCCACCTCGACGGCGAACAACGCAGTCTGGGCGTACGCGGTCTGATTCAACAGCTCCACGTCCTCCCCCCACACCACCTCACGCAACGGACGCTCAAGCCACGCGTCCAACTCCGCAACCACCGCATCAAACGCCTCAGCAAACACCGGATACGCCGCATACAACTCCC
>NZ_BMMU01000132.1 GCF_014646095.1 Streptomyces lacrimifluminis
GGCAGGTCCGCGTCGAACGCGATGGGGTAGATGTCCTGGTACTTCTTCGGCGGGTTCTCCGCGTACGCGATCGTCCCGTCCGGGCGGTGACGGAACCACTGCGGATACTTCCGCACCCACGGATGGTCCGGCGAACACTGCAGCGCGAAGTCCAGCGCCACCTCCAGCCCGTGCCGGGCCGCCTCGGCGACGAAGAAACCGAAGTCCTCCAGCGTCCCCAGATCCGGATGCACCGCGTCGTGCCCGCCCGCCTCCGAACCGATCGCCCACGGCACCCCCACATCCTCCGCGGACGCCGACAGCGTGTTGTTGGGCCCCTTGCGGAACGTGTGCCCGATCGGATGGATCGGCGGGAGGTAGAGAACGTCGAAACCCATCGCGGCGATCGCCGGCAACCGCCGCGCCGCCGTCCGGAACGTCCCGTGCGGCCGCTCCGGTGTCCCCTCGGAACGCGGGAAGAACTCGTACCACGCCCCGTACAGGGCCCGCTCCCGCTCCACC